>CAWBEH010000001.1:0-124539 GCA_963787725.1 uncultured Actinomycetota bacterium
GTCGGGCTGACAGGATTTGAACCTGCGACCCCTTGACCCCCAGTCAAGTGCGCTACCAAGCTGCGCCACAGCCCGTGGCCGGCCCTCGAGTGGCCGTGGCTCCCCGCCGGAGAGCGAACGAAAGGCTAGCGCACCGCATACGAGCGCCCGAAATCGCGCTCCCAGGCGGCCATCCGCGCCCGAGCGACAGGCACGAACGCCCCGAACCTCCCGACTGCGGCCCAGATCGGGGCTCCTGCCTGTCGGTCGGGCGACACGTGGCAGTGGCGCGCCCGACCGCTCAGGAGGACGCTGAGACCCGGAGCGACGAGGAGGCTGCCATGACCGACGACGCGGATGCCGACGCCGACCGCGAGACCTTTGAACACCACCGCGACGTCTCACACGAGATCCAGGAGGCGTGCGACACCGTGCTGGCCGCCGGTCTCGGCACGGACCACGCGGCGATCACCGAGCGGCTTCGCATCGAGCTGACCTCGCGCGGTCACTGGCCGCAGCCCCCGCACTGGGTCGAGGCGGTCGTCGAGGAGATCCAGATGGGCCACCACTACCGGGTCAGCGGCACGTAGCCCCCCGTAGGTGCCCCGACACGCTCAGCGGCGCCGCTTCTCCCGCACCCGCACCGACAGCTCGATCGGCGTCCCCTCGAAGCCGAACTCCTCGCGGAGCCGCCGCTCGAGGAAGCGCCGGTACCCCGCCTCGATGAACCCCGACGCGAAGACGACGAACCGCGGTGGCTGGGTCGCCGCCTGCGTCGCGAAGAGGATGCGCGGCTGCTTGCCGCCGCGGACGGGATGTGGGTGGCCCGCGACGATCTCGCCGAGGAAGGCGTTGAGCCGGCCGGTCGGGACGCGGGTCTCCCACGACTCCAACGCCAGCTCCAGCGCTGGCACGAGCCGGTCGAGGTGCCGGCCGGTGCGCGCCGAGAGGTTCACCCGGGGGGCCCACTGGATCTGCACGAGCTCCCGCTCGATCTCGCGCTCGAGGTAGTAGCGGCGCTCCTCGTCGAGCAGGTCCCACTTGTTGTAGGCGACGACCAGCGCCCGGCCGGTGTCGACGACCTGCTGGATGACGCGGATGTCCTGCTCGGCGATGGCCTCCTCGGCGTCGATGAGGACGACCGCCACCTCGGCCTTCTCCAGGGCGGTCTGGGTGCGCAGCGAGGCGTAGAAGTCGGCGCCGCGGGCCTGGTGCACGCGCCGCCGGATCCCCGCGGTGTCGACGAACCGCCAGGTCTTGCCGCCCAGCTCGACCATCTCGTCGACCGGGTCGCGCGTCGTGCCGGCGACCGGGTCGACGACGACGCGCTCGGAGCCGGCCAGCTTGTTGAGCAGCGACGACTTGCCGACGTTCGGTCGGCCGAGGAGTGCCACGCGCCGGGGGCCGCCTCGCTCGTATGCTCCGCCGACCGCCGACACCTCCGGCAGGACCTCGAGGATCGCGTCCAGCAGGTCGCCGCTCCCCCGTCCGTGCAGGGAGGACACCGGCCACGGCTGCCCGAGCCCGAGGTTCCACAGACTCGTGGCGTCCGCCTCGAACCGCTGGTCGTCCACCTTGTTGGCCACGAGGACGACCGGCTTGCCTGCCCGGCGCAGCAGCCGGACGACGGCCTCGTCGGTGTCGGTCGCGCCGACCATCGCGTCGACGACGAAGACGACGACGTCCGCGAGATCGACCGCGACCTCGGCCTGTTCCGCGACGCGCAGGTGGATGCCGGTCGCGCCGACCTCCCATCCGCCCGTGTCGACCAGGGTGAACCGGCGACCGGACCACTCCGCGTCGTAGGCCACGCGGTCGCGGGTGACACCGGGCGTGTCCTCGACGACGGCCTCGCGGCGGCCGAGGATCCGGTTGACCAGCGTGGACTTGCCCACGTTCGGGCGGCCCACGACGGCGACCACCGGCTGCGGTCCCTCGCCGAGCGGGACGAGGCCGTCCTCACCGGACACCTCGAGGAGGGCGCGGTCCGCCTCGCTGAGGTCGAAGTCCTCCAGCCCGGCGCGCAGCACGCGCTCCATGCCCTCGTCCTGCTCCAGGTCAGCGACGTCGGGAGTGGTGGGGTCGGTCCCTGGGTTGGACACGTGAAGCCTCGATCGGTATGCCTGTGGTGCGGATGGGCGGACCCACCATTGTTTCAGGCCGGAGCGTGCTCCCGAACCACGGCCAGGACGGCCGCGATCGCCTCGTGAAGGTCCAACGCCGAGGTGTCGACGGTCACCACGCCGTCGGCGGCGGTCACGAACTGGGACACCGTCGAGTCGTCCCGGTCGCGCCGGACGATCTGGTCGCGGGTCGCCGCCAGGCTGTCGGGGTCCGTCCCGCCGTGGATCTCCAGCGTCCGCCGGGCCAGCCGGGCGTCCTCGTCGGCCGTGAGCAGGACGCGGACGTCGGCGTCCGGCGCCACGACGGTCGTGATGTCGCGGCCCTCGGCCACGCACCCGCCGGTCCGCTCGACGGACTCGGCGATGAGTGCCCGCTGGCGCAGCCGCATACTCGCCCGGACGTCGAGGTTCGTCGCGACGAGCGACACCACCGAGGAGATCCGGGTCTCACGGATGGCGTCGGAGACGTCGTGGCCGTCCACCCGCACCGTCGGCGCCTCCGGGTCGGTTCCGACCTCGAGCGGGAGGGTGGCCATGGCGTCCGCGACCGCGGCTCGGTCGGCGAGGTCGACGCCCTCGTGGAGGCACCACCAGGTGAGGGCGCGGTACATCGCGCCGGTGTCGAGGTAGCCCACGCCGAGGTCGGTCGCCACCGCTCGAGCCACCGTCGACTTGCCCGAACCCGACGGTCCGTCGATGGCGACGACGATGTCGCCGCAGGCGTCCGCGGGTGTGGTCATCGAGAGCTCACTGTACCGACCGCGTCAGTCGTGGACGCGCCAACCGCGTTCGTCGAGCGCGGTGAGCAGCCGCTCGACCGCGCCCGGCAGTACGGCCACCTCGGCCAGCCCGAAGGGCTGACCCAGGCCGTGGTCGAGGTGGATCTCCTCGAGGTTGACCTCGGCCTCGCCCATGTCGGTGAGCAGCCGGCCCAGCGCGCCGGGCGTGTCGGGGACGACGACGACGACGGTCTTATAGGCGGTGGGGGCGGCCCCGTGCTTGCCCGGTATGCGCGCGACGCCGACGTTCCCGTGCCCGACGGCGCGGTTCACCACCTCCAGCGCCCCCCGGCTGTCGCCCTCCGCGAGCTGGTCGAGGGCGCCGATCACCTCGTCGAGGTCCGCGCGGAAAGCGGTCAGGACGTCGCGGACGGCCGCGGCGTTGCCGGCGAGGATCTGCGTCCAGAGCCGCGGGTCGCTGGCCGCGATACGCGTGACGTCGCGCAGCCCCTGCCCGGCCAGGGCGACGGCGGGGTCGGAGACGTCGCGCAGCCGGCCCGCGACGAGGCTGGCGGCGAGCTGGGGCACGTGCGACACGACGGCCACGGCCGAGTCGTGCTCCGCCGCGCCCATGACGGTCACCGCCGACCCCACCGCGACGGCCACCTGGCGAACCAGGTCGACGGCTTCGGGCCGGCTCTTCTCGGTCGGGACGACGACCCAGGCTCGGCCGTCGAAGAGGTCCGCGCGGGCGGCGCCGGCCCCGGAGCGCTCCCGCCCAGCCATGGGGTGCGACCCGACGTACCGGGTGAGGTCTCCCCCGCCGTCACGGACCGCCTGGGCCACCGAGCCCTTCACCGACGCGACGTCGGTCACGACGGCGTCGGGCCACGCCGCGAGCGACTCGAGGACCACCTGGGCAGCCACGTCCGGAGGCGCGGCCACGACGATGAGGTCGGGGGCGTCGGCGGAGTCGGACGCGGCGATCTCGCCGGCCTCGAGGTCCCGGGCCAGCCGCGCCGCGGTCGGGGACGGGTCGGACAGGGTCACCCGGAACCCGGCCCGGCGCAACGCGATGCCCAGGCTCGTCCCGATGAGCCCGGTCCCGACGACCCGGACGTGAGCGCTCACGGAGAGGTCACATCCCGGCCGACTGGTAGAGCTGGCCGACCTCGTCCGAAGTGAGGCGGCGGGTCCGGCCGGACTTGAGATCCCCCAGCCGGATCGGCCCGACCTGAACGCGGACCAGCGTCTCGACCGGGTGCCCGACGGCGTCGAGCATGCGGCGCACGATGTGCTTGCGACCCTCGTGGATGACGACCTCGACCATCGCCTTGCCGGGCTGGCTGTCGACCACCTTGAAGGAGTCGACCTTGGCCGGGCCGTCGTCGAGCTCGACTCCGTCCCGCAGCCGCCGGCCGAGGTCGCGGGGCACCGGGCCGGCGATGCGCGCGATGTAGACCTTGGCCACCCCGTGCGAGGGGTGCTGCAGACGGTTGGCGAGGTCGCCGTCGTTCGTGAGCAGCAACAGACCCTCGGTGTCGGCGTCGAGCCGACCGACGTGGAAGAGGCGCTCGTTCCGGTTGCCGACGTAGTCCGCGAGGCTGATCCGCCCCAGGTCGTCGTTCATCGTCGAGACGACGCCGAGCGGCTTGTTGAAGGCGAGGTAGACCCGGGACTCGTCGAGGTTGACGCGGACGCCGTCGACATGGACGACCTGGCGGGCGGGGTCGATGCGGACGCCGAGCTCGGTGACGACCTGGCCGTCGACCTCGACCCGGCCGGCGGCGATGAGCGCCTCGCAGGTGCGCCGGGACCCGACGCCGGCCCCGGCGAGCAGCTTCTGCAGCCGCACTCCGTCCGGGTCGTGGACGTCGACGGCCGGGCGGTCCTGCTGGCGCGGGAGCCGGGTCGGCTGGCTCGGCTTGGTCGAGCCGGCGAAGCGAGGGCCGCTCCCCTTGGTCGGGCCGGTCCCCTTCGCGCGTCGGTTTCCCCGCGACCCGGAACCGGACCCCTTGCCGGAGCTCGACCCCTGGCCGCCGGGTTTGCGGCCGGACGGCGGCGTCATCCGCGTCCCCGCTCGGCGAGCTCGTCCAGGGCGTCGACCTCGGGCAGGAACGGCGCGATCGCCGGCAGGTCGTCGAGCGAGCCGAGGCCCATCCGCTCGAGGAAGTAGGACGTGGTGCCGTAGAGGATCGAGCCGCCCTCCCCCGCCTCGTCGAGCTCCTCGATGAGCCCTCGGGTCAGCAACGTGCGGATCACGCCGTCCACGTTGACGCCCCGTACCGCGCTGACCCGGCCGCGGCTGACCGGTTGGCGGTAGGCGATGACGGCGAGCGTCTCGAGGGCGGCATGCGTGAGCCGGGCCTGCTGCCCGTCGAGGAGGAACTTCTCGACCACCGGGGCGTAGTCGGGCCGGCTGTAGACGCGCCAGCCACCCCCGATGCTGCGCAGGGTGAACCCTCGGTGCGCCGCCGCATACTCCTGCTCGAGCTCGGTCAGGGCGGCGGTGACCTCGTCGACGGTGACCTCCATGGCGGAGGCGAGCGAGACGGCCGACACCGGCTCGTCGACGACCATCAGCACCGCCTCGATGGCCGACTTCGTCCCGCCGGGGAGCGCCGCCACGTCGAGGTCCGGGCCGTCCTCCTCCGCGGTTTCGAGGTCACTCACGGTCGTCGTCTCCAGGCTCACGGTCGTCCTCTGTCTCGTCGAACTCTTCGCTCACGTCCACGTCGCCCGCGTCGGCCCCCGTCCAGCGCACGCTGAGCGCCCCCAGCGCCTCCCGCTGGTCGAAGGCGATGGCGTCCTCCTTGAACAGCTCGAGCAGGGCCAGGAACCGGGCGACGATGACGATGGTCTCGTCGGCGTCGGCCACGAGGTCGCGGAACGTCGCGGTCCGGTCGCGGCGGAGACGGTCGACCATCAGGGCGGCCTGCTCCCGGACGCTGACCTGGGGTACGTGCAGATGGTCCAGGCCGACGGTCGGCGGTGCCTTGGGGGTGAGTGCTCGCGCGGCCACCACGGCCAGCTGCTCGGGCGTGATCCCGATGACCAGCTCTGGTAACAGGGCGGCGAACTGGGGTTCCAGACCGGCCTGCCGCGCGGTCATCCGGCTGGCGGTCGCCATCCGCTCCGCGAACGCCTTGGCGATGTCCTTGAACGCGCGGTACTGCAGCAGCCGCGCGAAGAGCAGGTCGCGCGCCTCGATGAGCGCGAAGTCGTCGTCGTCGGTGGGCGAGCTCTGAGGGAGCAGCCGCGAGGCCTTGAGGTCCAGCAGGGTGGCCGCGACGAGGAGGAACTCCGACGCCTGCCCGAGGTCCCACTCGGTGTCGGCCTCCTGCGCGCGCCGGATGTGGGCGATGAACTCGTCGGTCACCGAGGCGAGGGCGATCTCGGTGATGTCGAGCTTGTGCTTCGAGATGAGCCCGAGCAGCAGGTCGAAGGGTCCCTCGAACACGTCGAGGTGCACCTCGAAGGGGGTCGTCGCGCCGCGGCGCGTCAGCACCCCGCCCGGGGTGACGTCACCGGGGGGCCGCTGGTCAATCACGGTCGGTTGTGCTCACGCCGGCGTCAGGCTGCCCCACCGCGGGCGATCAGCTCACGGGCGAGCTGGCGGTAGGCGGCGGCGGCGCCGTGCTGCGTCGCATACGTCGTGATCGGCTCGGCCGCGAGAGTCGCGTCCGGGAACTTCACGGTGCGGCTGATGACCGTGTGGAACACCTGGTCGCCGAAGTGGTCGACGACGGAGCGGACCACCTCGCGGCTGTGGAGGGTCCGGCTGTCGTACATCGTCGCGAGGATGCCGTCGACCTGTAGTCGCGGGTTGAGGCGGTCGGTGATCTTGTCGATCGTCTCGACGAGAAGGGCGACGCCGCGCATCGCGAAGAACTCGCACTCGAGCGGAATGACCACGCCGTGCGCCGCGGTCAGCGCGTTGACCGTGAGGAGCCCGAGCGACGGCTGGCAGTCGATGAGGACGACGTCGTAGTCGTCGACGATCGGCCGCAGCGCCCGGGCCAGGATCTGCTCGCGGGCGACCTCGCCGACCAGCTGGACCTCGGCCGCAGAGAGGTCGATGTTGGCGGGGACCACGTCGAGGTTCTCGGTACTCGTGGTCTGGATGATCTCGCGGATGTCGTGGCCGCGTTCGACGAGCAGGTTGTAGATCGTCACGTCGAGCTCGTTGGTGCGGATGCCGAGCCCGACCGACAGCGCTCCCTGGGGGTCGAAGTCGACGAGGAGCACCTTGCGGCCGACCTCGGCCAGCGCGGCTCCGAGGTTGATCGTCGTGGTGGTCTTGCCGACTCCGCCCTTCTGGTTGCACATCGCGATGATCCGGGCCGGCCCGTGGCTGCTCAGCGGCGGCGGCTCCGGGAACTCCGGCATCGGACGGCCGGTCGGTCCGAGCGCGCCGACACCGGCCTTCTCGGTGCCGGGCAACGGGTCCTCGTGAGGGTGCGTCTCAGTGGTCGGAGACGACGACACCTGCGGGTTCGCCTCTGCGGTCACCGGTGCCCTCTCCCCTGTATGAAGCCCAGATTCGTGCTGAAAACGCTTGGGGGACCCTATCAGCGAGCCCTCGGGTGAGCCCCGGCATAGACCTCTCGTAGGCGTTGCGGGCTGACCAGCGTGTAGATCTGCGTCGTGGTCACCGACGCGTGCCCCAGCAGCTCCTGCACGACCCGCACGTCGGCCCCGCCGTCGAGCAGGTGCGTGGCGAACGAGTGCCGGAGGGTATGCGGGGAGACGTGGCCGCCGAGATCGGCCCGCGCGGCCGACTGCTGCAGCGCCCCCCAGGCGCTCTGCCGGGAGAGTCGCGCGCCGCGCTGGTTGAGGAACAGGGCGGGCGTACCACGGCCGGCGGTGGCGAGGACGGGCCGCGCGCGGACGAGGTACGCGTCGAGGGCGGCCACCGCGTACCGGCCGAGCGGGACGACCCGCTGCTTGTCCCCCTTGCCGAGGAGACGGACCGACGCCGGCTCGTCAGTGTCGCCCACGCCGCCGAGGTCGAGGTCGTCGACGTCGAGGCCGACCGCCTCGGAGATGCGGGCACCCGCGCCGTAGAGCACCTCGAAGAGGGCGCGGTCGCGCAGCGACACCGGCGTGTCGCCGACGGACGCCGCCTCGAGGAGCCGTTCGACACTCTCGACGGGGATCGCCTTGGGGAGCCGGCTCGGGGGCCTGGGCGGCGGGACGCCGTTCGCCGGGTCGGCGGTCACGTCTCCCTCGAGCACGAGGAACCGGTGGAAACCGCGGACCGCCACCAGGGTGCGGGCGGCCGACGACGCGGCCAGGGGTGGGCGCTCGGGACCCCCTTCGCGGAGCGAGGCGAGGAAGTCGGAGACGTCGCGCTCGGTGACGGCCCCGGCATCCCTGATGTCGCGGGTCTCGAGGAACGCACGGTAGCGAGCGAGGTCGCGCCGGTACGAGCTGAGGGTGTTGGCCGACGCGCCGCGTTCGACCTGAAGATGGTCCAGCCAGCCCTGGACGCTGCGGTCCAGCCGGTTCGGCGGCCGGGTCCGCGCCGTGTCCTCCGCGCTCAGCGGAGAACCTCTTCGAGGGCCACGGCGTCGAGCCCGTGCGCCTGCGCGACCGGCCCGTAGGTCACCGCGCCGCCATAGGTGTTGAGACCGAGGGCCAACGGGTGGTCCCGGCGAAGCGAGTCGCGCCACCCCAGGTCGGCGAGCTCGACCGCATACGGGAGGGTCACGTTGGTAAGGGCGTACGTGCTCGTGTGCGGCACGGCGCCGGGCATGTTGGCGACGCAGTAGAAGACCGAGTCGTGGATCCGGTAGGTCGGGTCGGCGTGCGTCGTCGGGCGGGAGTCCTCGAAGCAGCCGCCCTGGTCGATCGAGATGTCGACGAGGACCGACCCGGGCTTCATCCGCGACACCTGCTCGTTGGTGACCAGCGTCGGGGCCTTGGCCCCGGGCACGAGCACGGCGCCGATGACCAGGTCGGCGTCGATGACCGCGCGCTCCACCTCGTAGGCGTTCGAGGCGACGGTCTGGCAGTGGCCCTGGTAGATCGCGTCGGCGTGACGGAGCTTGCTGATGTCCTTGTCGAGCAGCAGCACCTCGGCCTGCATGCCCAGGGCGATGGCGGCGGCGTTCATGCCGGAGACTCCGGCCCCGATGACCACCACCTTGGCCGCATACACGCCGCTGACCCCGCCCATCAGCACGCCGCGACCGCCCTGTGCGCGCATGAGGGTGTGCGCGCCGACCTGGGGCGCGAGCCGGCCGGCGACCTCGGACATCGGGGCGAGCAGGGGCAGCGAGTGGTCGGACAGCTCGACGGTCTCGTAGGCGATGCCGGTGACCTTGCGAGAGGTCAGCTCGGTGGTGAGGGCCGGGTCCGCGGCGAGGTGCAGGTAGGTGAAGAGCACCTGGTCCTCGCGCATCCGGTGGTACTCCGGCTCGATCGGCTCCTTCACCTTGAGGATGAGGTCGCCCTCGGCCCAGACGTCGTCGGCGGTCTCGAGGATCTTCGCGCCGGCCGCGACGTAGTCGTCGTCGCTGATGCTCGACCCGACTCCCGCCTCGTGCTCGACGTAGACGTCGTGGTCGTGACGCACCAGCTCGTGCACGCCAGCCGGGGTGATCGCCACCCGGTACTCGTTGTTCTTGACCTCGCGGGGGATGCCGACCTTCACCCGGCCGAGGGTAGTCCACCAGGTGAGACGGCGCTGGGTAGGACGCGGCAATACGGTGACGCCATGAAGTGGTACGCGGACTCCTCCGGCCGCCGGACGTTCCAGATCGTCGCCGACGTCTTCCTGCTGTGCTTCGTCGCGTTATCCGCGTGGCTCGGCAAGGAGGTCCACGACGGGGTCTCCACGCTGCGCGCCCCGGCGGAGGGGCTGACGTCGGCGGGGGACTCGTTCCGCGACAACATGTCGGGGGCGGCGGACTCCGTGGGGAGCATCCCTTTGGTGGGTGACGGGCTGAAGACGCCGTTCGAGGCGCTGTCGGGGTCCGGGCAACGTCTCGCCGACGTCGGGACGTCGGCGGCCGCCACCGTGGACACCGTGGCCCGGACCCTCGGGATCGTGGTGGCCGTGGCGCCGATCCTGCTCGCGCTGCTGGTGTGGGCGTTCTTCCGGATCCGGTTCGTGCGGCGGGCGACGGCGGCGTCCCGGTTGGTCGGGACGGCGGGGTCGCTGGAGCTGTTCGCGCTGCGGGCGCTGACCCGGCAGCCGTTGCGGCGGCTCACGCCGTTGGGCCCGGATCTGGCCGGTCGGTTCCGGGATGGAGATCCGGTGGTGGTTCGCCAGCTGGCCGCGTTGGAGCTTCACTCGTGCGGCGTGACACTCGACGGCGGCGAGACGTCCCGCCGGGTGCCCCGCCTCGCCTGAGTCCGGTCGCCGGCCGGCGGTGGCCGGCCCGATCGGCCACCACATCAGCGCAATTGCGCGCGTCTGGCGGCCGATAGCCGGGATCGGCCACCACATCAGCGCAATTGCGCGCGTCTGGCGGCCGATAGCCGGGATCGGTCACTACATCAGCGCAATTGCGCGGACGTTGCGTCGAGAAGTCGCGGGCAGGAACGTCAGCCGACGCGTTCGACGGTCGGGTGGAGGTCCTCCGGAGGGCACTGCCACGTCGTCGGTTCGGCCGGGACCTGGTCCCCTGAGCGGATGTCCTTGACCTCGTCGCCGTCGGTCTCCCGGGACGCTCCGGGGAACCAGACGTACGGGATCCCGCGCCGCTCGGCATAACGGATCTGCTTGCCGAACTTGTCGGCCCGCGGCGCGACCTCGCAGGCGATCCCCCGCGACCGCAGCGAACCGGCGACGGCCACCGACCGCGCCCGAGACTCCTCCGAGGTCACCGCCACGAGCACGGCGGCCGGCGTCGATCGCGAGGCCCGCACGAGGCCCTTGCCGAGCAGCAGTCCGAGGATCCGCGAGACACCGATCGATATCCCGACACCGGGATAGGTGGTCCGACCATCCGACGCCAGCGCGTCGTAGCGGCCGCCCGAGCACACCGCGCCCCACGACTCGTACCCCACGAGCGCCGTCTCGTAGACGGTCCCCGTGTAGTAGTCGAGACCCCGCGCGATCCGGAGGTCCGCCACGACCCGGCCCGGCGCATACTCGGCCGCCGTCCGCATCACCGCCGACAGCGCCTCGAGCCCCTCGTCGAGAATCGCGTGCGACACGCCCAGGTCGCGGACGGCCGACACGAAGCCCAGGTCCGACGACCGGATCGACGCCAGCGCCAGGCAGGCGGCCGCCTGCTCCGACGTGGCCCCGGCCTCCTCGAGCATCGCCGCGACCTTCTCCGGCCCGACCTTGTCGAGCTTGTCGACGATCCGCAGGGTGCCGACCACGTCGGTCAGCCCGATCGCGAGGTAGAAACCCTCGGGGATCTTCCGGTTGTTCACCTGGATGACGAAGTCGCCGACCGGGAACCGTGAGAACACATCGGCCACGACCAGCGGCATCTCTGCCTCGAAGTGCGGCGCCAGCGAACCTGCGTCCACGACGTCGATGTCGGCCTGGGTGAACTCGCGGTACCGGCCCTCCTGCGGCCGCTCCCCCCGCCACGCCTTCTGGATCTGGTAGCGCCGGAAGGGGAACGTCAGCCGTCCCGCGTTCTCCACCACGTACCGCGCGAACGGCACCGTCAGGTCGAAGTGCAGCCCCCAGCGGGCGTCGTCGTCGTCGGGCGACCCACCCAGCCGCGACACGCCGTAGATCTCCTTGTCGGCGTCCTCGCCCTGCGCACTGAGCCGCTCGACCGGCTCGATCGACCGCGTCTCGATCGACGAGAACCCGTGCAGCTCGAACGTCTCCCGGATCACGTCGAGGAACCGCTGCTCGACGATGCGGTCGGCCGGCAGGTACTCCGGGAACCCGCTGATCGGGGTCACCCGCTCGGTGGGAGCGCTCACGCCGTCAATCCTTGCAAATACGGGTTCGTGTCCCGCTCCCGCCCGATCGTCGTCGAGGGGCCGTGCCCCGGCAGCACCAGGGTGTCGTCGGCCATCGGCAGGACCACGTCTCGCAGTGAGCGGGTCATGGCCTCGCCGGACCCGCCGGCCAGGTCGGTCCGCCCGATCGAGCCGGCGAACAGGACGTCGCCGCTCAGGCAGGTCGCGGACAGCCCGGACGACGCGCCCAGCTGCGACGGCAGGTCCGGGACGGTGAACATCACGGACCCTTCGGTATGCCCGGGGGCGTGGGCCACCGCGACCTTCAGTCCGGCGACGGTCACGCTCGACCCGCCGTCCAGCTCGACGATGTTCGATGGCTCGGTCCAGGTCGCCCGGGCTCCGAACTCCTGCTCCAGCATGGCCAGCAGGCCGCCGTCCATCGACGCGAGCGGGTCCTTCAGGCGGTACCGGTCGTCGCCGTGGATGTATGCGGGCAGGCTCGCGGCGGTGTCTCCCCCGCAGACCGGTGTCACCGCATACACGTGGTCGAGGTGGCCATGGGTGAGCAGGACGGCGGCCGGGCGGAGACCGTTCTCCCGGCATACCTCGGCCACGCGTTCCTCGACGCCGATCCCGGGGTCGACGACCAGGCACTCCTGCCCGGGACCGGTCGCGAGGACGTAGCAGTTCGTCGCGAAGGCCGCCGCGGGGAAGCCGATGGTCAGCACTGGGCGAGCGTATCCGGAGCCGCGGAGGCTCCATCGTCACGGCATCGTGACCCGACCCGCACATGGTGACCTGGAGGGTTGCCTAGACTGACCCACTGTTCATGCCGACGCCGGTCTGCTCTGGGAGTGACCGACGACCTGGAGGGTGCTGTTGACGAAGGAGCAGGACCGGGCCCGGGAGCGTCGGCGCTGGGAGAAGCGCGAGAAGAAGCTCGCCGAGAGAAGGGCACAGTCCGTGCGCGATAGGCAGGCCGTTCTGGCCGTCCTGGGCGTCCTCGTCGTCGTCGGCGGGTTCGTCTGGTTGGCCAACTTCCTGACGAACCGGACTGACACCCCGGCCACTCCGGACACGTCCGCCACCGCCACCGCGGAGCCGACGTCGGAGGCGACGACCTCCGCGACGCCGACGGTCTCGCCCACGATCCTCGCGGGCTGCACGCAGCCTCCCGCCGCGCCCGGCGCGAAGACGGTGACCGGTCAGCCGGATCTGGCCGCGGCGCAGGGCAAGACGTTCGTCGCGACGATGAAGACCACCTGCGGCGACATCACCATGGACCTCAACGGCACCGCGGCACCGCAGGCGGTGTCGTCGTTCTCGTTCCTCGCCAAGCAGAACTACTACAACGACAGCCCATGTCACCGGCTCACCGGTGACGCGCAGGGCATCTGGGTGCTGCAGTGCGGCGACCCGACCGGTACCGGCAGCGGAGCCGGCCCGGGTTACCACTTCGGTGTCGAGAACGTTCCCGCGGACGACGTCTACCCGCGTGGCACGGTGGCCCTGGCCCGGCAGTCCGGTGACCCGAACAGCAACCGCGACCAGTTCTTCATCGTCTACAAGGACACGACGCTGCCGAAGAGCGGCGACGGCAGCGGCTACACGGTGTTCGGCACGGTGACCCAGGGCATGGACATCGTCGACAAGATCGCGGCGGCCGGGATCAACCCCAACGACCAGACCTCGCCCCTGGCCCCGATCAGCGTTGTCAGCGTCGACGTCCAGCCGAAGGCCTGATGCCGATGACCGACGAGACTTCGCCTCGCGAGCCCGCGGCGCCCTCGCCGCTGACTCCGTCCCCGCCGCCAGACGCCTCGGAGCACACCTCGGAGGTCGAGGCGCACGTGCCCGAGGTTGCGGCAGAGGCACCCGACGCCACTCCGGAGACGCCCGAGGTAGCGGCGGCTTCGGCCGAGCGGCCCGAGACTCTGGCGGAGACACCCGAGGCGGCAGCCGGGGAGACCCCTGAAGTCCCGGTAGTGGCACCCGAGACGCCAGCGCCTCCCGCTGTGGCGGAGACCGAGGCGTCGGAGGTGCCGGCGGCTTCGGCCGAGCAGCCCGAGATTCCGGTGGAGGCACCCGAGGCGCCAGCCGAGGAGGCGTCAGCGCCTCCCGCTGTGGCGGAGACCGAGGCGTCCGAGGTTCCGGCGGCTTCGGCCGAGCAGCCCGAGATTCCGGTGGAGTCACCGGAGGCGGCAGCCGAGGTACCACCCGAGATTCCGGTGGAGTCACCGGAGTCGGCAGCCGAGGTACCACCCGAGATTCCGGCGGAGGCACCCGAGGCCCCAGTCGAGGAGGCGTCAGCGCCTCCCGCTGTGGCGGAGACCGAGGCGTCCGAGGTACCGGCGGCTTCGGCCGAGCAGCCCGAGACTCCGGTGGAGTCACCGGAGGCGGCAGCCGAGGTGCCACCCGAGATTCCGGCGGAGGCACCCGAGGCCCCCGCCGATGAGACACCTGGGGTCCCGGTGTCGGCACCAGGGGCACCCGCCGAGGAGGCGCCAGCGCCTCCCGCTGTGGCGGAGACCGAGGCGTCCGAGGTGCCGGCGGCCTCGGCCGAGCAGCCCGAGACTCCGACGGAGTCACCGGAGGCTGTAGCCGAGGTGCCACCCGAGGCGGCGGCCGAGGAGTCCGAGACGCCCGCTCCCCGAGCCGACGCCCACGCCTACGCCGACCCCTGGTCCGGCCGGACCGCCGGTGCCGTCGCCTGCAATCTTCGCGAACCGGCACGTCGAGCCGGACCGCCACGTGGGATTCGGGCGGGTGGCCGAGGACGGGGTCGTCTACGTCAAGGACGGGGATACCGAACGCCCGGTCGGCTCCTACCCCGGCGCGTCTCCGTCGGAGGCCCTCACCTACTTCGGCCGCAAGTACGACGAGCTGGACGCGGCGGCCGACCTGCTACTCCAGCGGGTCACCCAGACCGACATCTCCGCCAAGGACGCGCAGGAGGGGTACGCCCGGCTCGCCGAGCAGTGCCAGGAGCCCAACGCGGTCGGTGACCTCGCGGCGCTGCGCGCCAAGGTCGCCGAGATCGCGGCCACCGTCGACTCCCGCCGGGCCGCGGACGCCGAACAGCGCGCCGCCGCGCGCGAGGAAGGCCGCGCATACCGCGAGACCCTCGTCGTTGAGGCCGAACGCATCGCGGCCCAGCCCGAGGCGTCGATCCAGTGGAAGAACAGCGGCGCCCGGATGCGCGAGCTGCTCGACGAGTGGAAGGCACACCAGCGCTCTGGCCCGCGCCTCGACCGGGCCACCGAATCCGCGCTGTGGCAACGGTTCTCGGCCGCGCGCAACGGGTTCGACCGGGCGCGCCGGATCCACTTCGCCCAGCTCGACAGCCAGCAGGGGGCGGCCAAGGTGGCCAAGGAGCATCTTGTCGCCGAGGCCGAGCGGCTCTCCACGAGCAAGGACTGGACGCCGACCGCGGGGGCGTTCAAGCGCCTCATGGACGAGTGGCGCCGGGCGGGGCGAGCCGGGCGGCAGGACGACGACGCGCTCTGGGAGCGGTTCAAGGCCGCACAGGACGCCTTCTTCGCCGCCAAGGACGCCGTCGTCGCCAAGGAGGAGGAGGAGTTCCGCGGCAACCTCGCCGTCAAGGAGCGGCTCCTCGCCGAGGCCGAGCAGATCCTGCCGGTGACCGACCTCGATTCGGCGAAGGCCGCGCTGCGGAGCATCCAGGACCGGTGGGACCGGGCCGGCAAGGTGCCGCGCGCCGACCTCGAGCGCACCGAGAAGTCCATGCGCCGGATCGAGCAGGCCGTCCGCGACGCCGAGGAAAAGCGCTGGGCGTCGAGCAACCCGGAGGCCGCGGCCCGGGCCCAGAGTCTCGCCGACCAGCTCGAGACGGCGATGCAGCGGCTGCGCGACGACCTCGCCAAGGCGGAGGCGTCCGGGGATGCCAAGCGGGTCGCCCGGGCGCGCGAGGCGCTCGAGGCCCGCGAGGCACTCCTCGCCCAGGCCCGGCGCGGCCTGGACGAGTTCGGCTCCTGACCCGCGCCCGCCGGACCCACACGGGCTCGGCGGGAGACGGGCGCATCCAGGTAACCCTGCGCGTGTGAGCCTGGGTCAGAGTGCGCGTCAGAGTGCCGTTGGTGTCGTCCATGCAGCACCCAACGCACTCTGACCCGCACTCTGATCGTCGCGCTGGGGGCCGGCGGCGAGAGGCCAACTTTGGTCGCTCTGGAGGTAGCCAGAACGACCGAAGTTGGCCTCTCGGCGGCGTGAAGGTGGCGGCGTGAAAGTGGCGGCGTGAAGGTGGCGGCGTGAAGGTGGCGTCGCGATCTGGTCAGGCGAGCGGACCGAAGAAGGTCTGCAGGTCGGCCGCCAGGTCGGCCGGCGCCTCCATGGCCGGGAAGTGCAGGCCGCGCTCGAACTCGGCCCAGTAGGTCCCCTCGGGAACCGGGACCAGCTTGCGTACCGTCGCGTCCGCGCCGAACACGGCGAACCCCTGAGGAACGGTGATCGGGCCACCCCAGTCCGTCGAGTGCGCCTGCTCGTACAGCGTGTGCGCCGCGCTGGCCCCCGACCGGGTGAACCAGTACAGGCTGACCGTCGTGAGCAGCTGGTCGCGGTCGACCGGCAGGTCGGTCCAGTCGTGCACCTTCTCGGCGATCCACGCCAGCTGGAGGACCGGTGAGTCGACCAGGCCGTACCCGATCGTCTGCGGGCGGGTGTTCTGGATCGCGAGGTAGCCGGACCCGTCGTTCTGGAACGCGGCCATTCGCTCCTTGATGAGGCGGTCGACCTCGTCCTCGTCGCTGAGCCGGTCGGCGAGGCCGGGCATGAAGGTCGCCACGTTGGCGGCGGTCAACGGGTCCGTCACCACGTGAACGCCGACGACGTGCTCCGGGTCGACGCTCGCGACGTTGCCGGACACGCCCCCACCGATGTCGCCGCCGTGCACCCCGTACCGCTCGATCCCGAGTCGCCGCATCAGCTCGACCCACGCCCGAGCGGTCCGGGCCATCGTCCAGCCGGTCGCTGAGAGCGGCGTCGAGAACGCATACCCCGGGAGCGACGGCACGACGACGTCGAACGCCGGTCCGCTCTCCGGGCGGGTGAGCCGGTCGATGAGCCCGGTGAACTCCGCGACCGAGCTGGGGAAGCCGTGCGTGAGCACCAGCGTGAGGGCGTCCGGCTGTCCCGAGCGGACATGGATGAAGTGGATCGTCTGCCCGTCGATCTCCGTCGTGAACTGCGGGTACGCGTTGAGCCCAGCCTCCTGGGCTCGCCAGTCGAACCCGGTACGCCAGTAGTCCGCGAGCTCGCGCAGCTCGCCCGACGGGATGCCTCGGGTACGGCCGACCCCGGGCAGCTCGTCCGGCCAGCGCGCGGCGGCCAGCCGGGCGTGCAGGTCGTCGATGGCGGACTGGGGGATGTCGATCCGGAACGGCCTGATGTCCTCGCTCATCGCTCTTCTCCTCGTCTGCGGGCCCGTGGGGCCTTGGTGATGAGAGACAGGCTAGGGACAATAGAGGAACGTTTCGTTCCGCGATTGACCAGAGAGTCACACCCATGACGACGACCACCCCGGCGCGACTGCTTCGCCTGTTGTCGCTGCTCCAGGCGCGCCGTGACTGGACGAGTGGAGAGCTCGCCGAACGCCTCGGCGTCACCACCCGGACGATCCGCAACGACGTGACCCGGCTGCGCGAGCTGGGGTACCCGCTGGAGGCCCGGCCCGGGGTCGCGGGCGGGTACCGCCTGGGGTCGGAGGGCGCGCTGCCGCCCCTCCTGCTCGACGACGACGAGGCTGTCGCCATCGCCGTGGGACTGCGCACCGCCGCATCCAGCTCGGTGGCGGGCATCGAGGAGACCTCGCTGCGCGCCCTGGCCAAGCTGCACCAGGTGCTGCCGTCGCGGCTGCGGTACCGGGTCGCCGCCGTGGAGTCGACGACCGTCCCCGTCCCGTTCCGGGGCGCGCGCGTGGACCCGGACGTCCTCACGGCGGTGTCACTGGCGAGCCGCGACCACGAGCGGCTGCGCTTCGACTACCGGACCCACGCCGGTGAGACCGCGCGCCGGAACGTGGAGCCGTACCGGCTCGTCAACGACCGAGGCCGCTGGTACCTCTTCGCCTGGGACCTCGACCGCGCCGACTGGCGGATCTTCCGGGTGGACCGGGTCTCGCCGCGGAGCCCGACCGGACCGCGGTTCGCACCGCGGTCACTGCCCCCGGACGCCGACATCGCCGCATACGTCGACCGTGGGGTGAAGGAGGCGCACTGGCGGTTCCGCGCGAAGGTCGTCGTCCACGCCTCCGCCGACTACGTGCGCCGCCGGATGCCGATGCCGGTACGCGTCGAGGCCCTCGCCGAGGACCGGTGCCAGTTCGAGCCCGGCTCGGACTCCCCCGCCATGCTCGCGCTCTACCTCGGGTTCCTCGACGCCGACTTCGAGGTCGTCGACGCGCCGGAGCTCGTCGAGGCCCTGCGGGGAGTCGCCGCGCGCTACCAGCGCGCCGTGGAAGCCTCGACGACGAGCTGACCGCGGTCAGACTGGCGCGTGCTGGGTCCGGCCGCCGGTGATCCGGTAGACGTCGTAGACGCCGTCGATCCTGCGGACCGCGCGGATCACGTGGTCGAGGTGCGACGGCTCCCCCATCTCGAACGTGAACCGGGACAGGGCCAGCCGGTCGCGCGAGGTCTGCACGGACGCCGAGAGGATGTTGACGTGCTGGTCCGAGAGGACCCGGGTGACGTCGCTGAGCAGCCGGTTGCGGTCCAGGGCCTCGACCTGGAGCTGCACCAGGAACACGCTCGACGCGCTCGGTGCCCATTCCACGTCGATGAGCCGGTCGTTCTGCCGCATCAGGGACTCGGCGTTCGTACAGTCGCGCCGGTGCACCGAGACGCCGTTGCCGCGGGTGACGAAGCCCAGGATGGGGTCGCCCGGAACCGGGGTGCAGCACTTGGCCAGCTTGACCAGCACGTCGTCTGCGCCGACGACGACGACACCGGGGTCTCCGGCCCGCCGCGTCCGGGTGCGGGTGGGGACCGTGGCCTCGGCGAGGTCCTCGCTGGCGCCCTCCTCGCCGCCGAAGGAGGCGACGACCCGGTTCACCACGTGGCCCGCGGAGACGTGGCCCTCTCCCACCGCCGCGTACAGGCCGTCGATGTCGACGTACCGGAGCTCGCCCGCGACCGCGGTGAGGCTCTCGGCCGACATGAGCCGCTGGAGCGGGAGCTTCTGCTGACGCATCGCCTTGGCGATGGACTCCTTGCCCCGCTCGATGGCCTCCTCGCGCCGCTCCTTGGAGAACCACTGCCGGATCTTGTTGCGCGCCCGGGCGCTCTTGACGAACTGCAGCCAGTCGCGCGACGGCCCGGCGCCGTCGGCCTTGGAGGTCAGCACCTCGACGACGTCGCCGTTCTCGAGGGTCGACTCGAGCGGCACCAGGCGGCCGTTGACCCGGCCGCCGATGGTGTGGTGGCCAACCTCGGTGTGGACCGCATAGGCGAAGTCGACGGGCGTGGACCCGGCCGGCAGGGACACGACCTCGCCCTTGGGTGTGAAGACGTAGACCTCGCCGACGTTCATCTCGAACCGCAGCGAGTCGAGGAACTCGCTCGGGTCCTCGGTCTCGCGCTGCCAGTCGACGAGCTGGCGCAGCCACACCATCTCGCCGCCGCCCTCGCTCGCCTTGAGCGGTGGCGCGCTCTTGGTGTCCTCCTTGTACTTCCAGTGCGCGGCGACGCCGTACTCCGCCCGGCGGTGCATCGTATGCGTGCGGATCTGGATCTCGACGGCCTTGCCCTCCGGGCCGATCACCGTCGTATGCAGCGACTGGTACATGTTGAACTTCGGCATCGCGATGTAGTCCTTGAACCGGCCGGGCACCGGGTTCCACCGCGCGTGTAGCGCACCGAGCGCCGCGTAGCAGTCACGCACCGTCTCGACGAGGACGCGGACCGCGACGAGGTCGTAGATGTCCTCGAAGTCGCGGCCGCGGACGATCATCTTCTGGTAGACGGAGTAGTAGTGCTTCGGGCGGCCGGTGACCGTGGCCTTGAGCTTGGCGGCACGCAGGTCGTCGCCGACCTGGGTCCGCACGCCGGCGAGGTACTCCTCACGCGCTGGGGCCCGCTCGGCCACCAGCCGGACGATCTCGTCGTAGACCTTGGGGTAGAGCGTCGCGAACGAGAGGTCCTCGAGCTCCCACTTGATGGTGTTCATGCCGAGCCGGTGGGCCAGCGGCGCATAGATCTCGAGGGTCTCGTGGGCCTTGCGCTGCGCCGACTCCTTGGAGACGTACCGCCAGGTGCGCGCGTTGTGGAGCCGGTCGGCCAGCTTGATGACGAGGACCCGGATGTCGCGGGCCATCGCGACGATCATCTTGCGGACCGTCTCGGCCTGCGCGGCCTCGCCGTAGGTCAGCCGGTCCAGCTTCGTCACGCCGTCGACCAGGCCGGCGATCTCCTCGCCGAAGTCGCGGCGCAGCTGCGGCATCGTGTAGGTGGTGTCCTCGACGGTGTCGTGGAGCAGCGCCGCGGCGAGCGTGGCCGGGGTCATGCCCAGCTCGGCGAGGATCGTCGTGACGGCGAGTGGATGCGTGATGTACGCGTCGCCGGACTTTCGCAGCTGCCCCCGGTGGTGCTCCTCGGCGACGGCGTAGGCCTTCTCGATGACGGCGAGGTCGGCCTTGGGGTGGGTCGTGCGCACGGTCTGGAGGATGGGTTCGAGAACGGGGTTGCCGGTCCGAGGTCCACCGAAGCGAGCGAATCGGGCGCGCATCCGCGCCGGCGTCGCCAGCGGCGACGTCGCCGACGCGCTCGCCGTGGCGTCCGAGCGGACTTCCTCGCTCATGAAGGAAGTCTAGTCGGGCGGCTGGATGTCGCCTTTCGCCCTAATAAGTGCGGGGCGTCCGGATTACCGGACCCTGCCTACCTATTGGAGTGAGACTCAGAGCGGCGCGATGGCGTACAGCGGTCGGTCACCGACCGTGTCGCGGCCGTTCAGGAAAGTCAGCTCGAGGACCACGTCGATGCCGGTGACCGTGGCGCCCGCCCGTTCGACGAGCCGGCAGGTAGCGGCGACGGTGCCGCCCGTCGCGAGGACGTCGTCGACGACGAGGACCCGTTGATCAGGTCGCAACGCGCCCTCGTGCACCTCCAGGACGGCGCTGCCGTACTCGAGGGTGTACTCCTCGCGCAGCGACGGCCCGGGCAGCTTGCCGGACTTGCGCACCGGGACGAACCCGCTGCCGAGGTGGTAGGCGACGGCCGCCCCGAGGATGAACCCCCGCGCCTCGATCCCGACGACGACGTCGACGGCACCGGCATACCGGCCGGCGATGTCCTCGACCACCGCGCCGAACGCATCGCCGTCGGCGAGCAGCGGGGTGAAGTCCTTGAACTGGACGCCGGCCTGCGGGAAGTCCGGGATGTCGCGGATCCGGCTGAGGACCAGCTCCCGGATCGACCCGTCCGGCATGCTCAGCGCTTCGACTTGGGCGTGCGGCGCGGCTGGTTGCGCGGGCCGCTGCTGGCCCACTTGTGCACCTCACGGGAGGAGGCCGAGTCGCTCCCGGTGTCGCCGTCAGCGGCACCGTTCGGGCTCGCGCCGGTGCTCGAGTCCGCGGGAGCGTCCTCCGGCTCGTCGACGAGGACGGTCGTGGTCTCCCGGCCGGTCACCCCGACGTGGGCCGACTCGCGGGCCTGGTAGCGCAGCGCCGCCTTGTCGAGCTCCTTGACCGCTGCCTCGCCACGGCGCAGGTCCACCAGGAGGGGTGTCGCGATGAAGATCGACGAGTAGGCGCCGACGGCGATACCGACGAACAGCGCCAGGCTGAGGTCGAGCAGCGTGCCCGGGCCGAGGAGCGTGAAGCCCACGACGAGGATGGCGGCGATCGGCAGCAGCGCGACGACGGTCGTGTTGATGGACCGGACCAGGGTCTGGTTGACGGCGAGGTTCGCGGCCTGGGTGTAGGTCATCCGCCGCGTGAGGAACGCCTCCGCGGTGTTCTCGCGGACCTTGTCGAAGACGACAACGGTGTCGTAGAGCGAGTACCCGAGGATCGTGAGGAACCCGATCATCGACGACGGCGTGATCTCGAACCCGAACAGGGAGTAGATCCCCACCGTGATGACGAGGTCGTGGAGCAGGGCGACGAGGCCGGCGACGGCCATCTTCCACGTTCGGAAGTACACCGCCATGACGACCGCCACGAGGATGAGGAACACGATCAGCGCCTGGATCGCCTTGGTGCTGACGGACTGGCCCCACGACGGGCCGATGAGCGAGGCGCTGACGTTGTTCGCGCCGACCCCGAACGCCTGCGCCAGCTGGGCCTTCGCGGCGTCGTTCTTGTCGCCGGCCGCCTCGGTCTGGACCCGTACGGTGTTGCCGCCGATGACCGTCGAGACGATGTTGCCGGAGATGCCGGCCTGGGAGACCGCCGTCTGGGCGCGGTCCTCGTAGCTGCTGGTGTCCGAGACGCCGGAGATGCGGTACTCGGACCCGCCCCGGAACTCGATGCCGAAGTTCAGCCCGCGGGCGAAGATGCCGACGAGGGCGAGGACGATGAGGACGGCTGACAGCGCATACCAGGTCTTCTGCCGGCCGACGAAGTCGATCGACCGCTTCCCGGTGTAGAGGTCGTTGCCGAACTGGGCCAGGTTGGGCATGTCAGACCTTCCCCTGCTGAGCGGTCGCCTTCGGGTGCACCGTCCGCGACACGGTGGCCGGGGTCTTGGCGCTGGGGGTGGGGCGGACGAAGCGTCCTCGGCCGACGTAGCGGGTCTTGGCGCCGAGCCGCTCCGGGTCGAGGCCGGACCACTTGTGGCCACTGCCGAAGAACTTGGTGTGCGCGAGCATCGCCACCATTGGGTGGGTGAAGAGGAAGACCACGGCGAGGTCGATGAGGGTCGTCACGCCGAGCGTGAACGCAAACCCTCGCACGTTGCTGGCGGCCAGGAAGTAGAGCACGGCGGCGGCCAGGAAGTTGACCGCGTCGGCGGCCAGAATGGTTCGCCGCGCGCGAGACCAGCCGGCCTCGACCGCGGCGACCAGCGGCCGGCCGTCGCGGACCTCGTCGCGGATCCGTTCGAAGTAGACGATGAACGAGTCCGCGGTGACACCGATGGCGACGATCACGCCGGTCACGCCGGCCATGGTGAGCCGGAAGTTGTAGGCCCAGCCGAGGAAGGTCAGCACGCCGTAGGTGAGGACGGCGGCGACCACGAGGGACGCGACGGTCACGAGGCCGAGCAGGCGGTACTGCAACAGCGAGTAGATGACGACGAGCAGCATGCCGATGAGGCCAGCGAGCAGGCCGAGCTTGAGCTGCTCGCTGCCGAGGGTCGGGCTGATGTCGTCCTGCGTCTGCAGGGTGAACGACATCGGGAGGGCGCCGAACTTCAGCTGGTTCGCGAGGGCGCGAGCGGACTCGATGGTGAAGTTGCCGGTGATGCTGGCCTGTCCGTTGGTGATCGCGGCCTGCGTGGTCGGCGCCGAGATGACCTGCTTGTCGAGGACGATGGCGAACTGGTTCCGGACGCCCTGCAGGCCGATCAGCCGGGTGGTGACGTCGCCGAACTTCTTCGCGCCGTCGCCGGTGAACTTCAGCTGGACCTCGACGACGTTCGTCGGCTGCCCGTTCTGGGACGTCTGGTAGCCGGCCGACGCGTCGGCGATGTCGGTGCCGTCGACCTCGACCGGACCGAGGATGTACTTCGCCTGCTTGTCCTCCGAGCACGTGACGAGCGGCTTGGCCGGGTCGTCGACGACGGCGTTGACCGACTCGGGCTTCGAGCAGTCGAGGGCGGTGAACTCATCGAGGACCTCGGGGGTCACCCAGGCCGGATCGCTGGCGTCGGTGGGGGTCGCGGTCGGCGTCGCGGTGCCCGTTGCGGTGTCGGTCGGCGCGGGCGTCGGGTCGGCGAGCAGCGCCTGCGGGATCGCCCGGTTCGCCGAGGTCGCCGCGCCGGTGGCGGGCGTGTCCGGCGTGAAGGCGGGAGGCGGGGTCGTGGCGGTGGACGTCGGGGTGCCGGTACCGGTGGTCTCGGTGCCCGTGGCGGTGCCGGTCGCGGCCGACTGCGGCGAGCCGGCGTCGGCGGCGAGGACCGCACGGAACCGCAGCTGCGAGGGCTTGCGGATGGCATCGAGCGTGGCGGCGTCGGGCGTACCCGGGATCGAGACGACGATGTTGCGGCCGCCCTGGGTGGTCACCTCGGCCTCGGCCACGCCGTAGGAGTCGACGCGCTGGGAGATGATGTCGCGCGCCTTGTCGAGCTGGCCCTGGTTCACCTGCTGGCTGGGGTCGGCGAGGACCGGCTCGAGGGTCATCTCGGTGCCGCCCTCGAGGTCCAGACCCAGCTTGGGGGTCCACTGGGCCGAGGCCCAGGTCGCCGCTGCCGCGATGCCGCCGAAGAGGACGATCATCACGACCGCGAGGGCCGCGATGGTGCGGCGCGGGCCGCGCGTACGGGGGTTGAGGGCCACGGGCTACTTCTCGGGGTCGGTCTGGGGCGAGTCGGCCGGCGTCTGACCCTCGGCGACCGGTCGGCCGGTCACGTCGACCTTGGTCGCGATGGCGCGCCGGTCGAACCGGACCACCGTCCCCGGAGCGACCTCCAGCGTGGCCATCACCTCGTCGAGCGCGGTGATCCGCCCGAACATCCCGGAGGTCGTGCAGACGTCATCGCCGACGTTCAGGCTCTCCTGCAGCTGTGCTACCGCGTTCTGCCGGCGCCGCTGGCTCCAGAACATGAACGCGATGAGAACGATGACCATCGCCGGCAGCAACAGCGTTGCCAGCCCTTCACTCATGCAGCATCGTCCTTCGTGTCGTTCGGGTGGTCCCTGTTCAGGAGGGATCCTGCGTGGCGGTCGCCGTCCCCCAGAACGTCTCCGGGGCGGCGGGAGTGCCGCGTGGGCGCGGGTGGTTCGAGATCAACGGACCACAGGCGCCCGCGAGAGTCTAGGTGAGGAGACCGGGGGCCACCAAAGTCTCCAGTATGCGCGCGCGTCGCGGCGGTCCCCCCGCACCACCCACTTTCCCGCTTCCAACCCGAGCCAGTGCCCAGTCTTGGGCCTACCCGGGCGCCGAAAACCGGGGACTACCTCGGGTTGGAAGCGGGAAAGCCGGAGGTCAGCCGCCGAAGCGGCCGGGCTCGTCCAGCGGCAGGAGGGTGTCCTGGGTCCCCAACCGCCCGGAGACGCCCGCGCCGAGGCTCGGGGCGGTCCGCGGCGGCGCCAGGCCGAGGTGCTCCCAGGCCAGCGGGGTGGCGGCCCGGCCGCGCGGGGTGCGCACCATGAACCCCTCCCGCACCAGGAACGGCTCGGCCACCGTCTCCACGGTGTCGGCCTCCTCCCCCACGGCCACCGCCAGCGTGCTGAGTCCCACGGGTCCCCCGCCGAACCGGCGGCACAGCGACTCGAGGACGGCCCGGTCGAGCCGGTCGAGGCCGCGCTCGTCGACGTCGAACATCGCCAGCGCCACGCGGGCGGCGTCCAGGTCGACGACGCTCTGGCCGTGCACCTGGGCCCAGTCGCGGACCCGCCGCAGCAACCGGTTGGCGATCCGCGGCGTGCCGCGGGACCGCGTCGAGATCTCGGCGATGCCGGCCTCGTCGGCCTCCACCTCGAGCAGCCGCGCGCTGCGCCGCAGGATGACGGCGAGCTCGTCGGTCGAGTAGAAGTCGAGATGCCCGGTGAACCCGAACCGGTCGCGCAGCGGCGCCGGCAGCAGACCGGCCCGTGTCGTGGCGCCCACCACCGTGAACGGCGGCAGCTCCAGCGGGATGGCCGTGGCGCCCGGGCCCTTGCCGACGACGACGTCGACCCGGAAGTCCTCCATGGCGAGGTAGAGCATCTCCTCGGCCGGCCGTGACATCCGGTGGATCTCGTCGAGGAACAGCACCTCGCCCTCGGCAAGTGAGGAGAGGATGGAGGCGAGGTCGCCGGCGTGCTGGATCGCCGGACCCGACGTGACGCGGATCGGCTGCTCCAGCTCGGTGGCGACGATCATCGCCAGCGTCGTCTTGCCCAGCCCGGGTGGTCCTGAGAGCAGGACGTGGTCCGGCGGCGTCCCCCGGCGGCGAGCCGCTTCGAGGACCAGTGACAGCTGCTCGCGGACCCGGGTCTGGCCCGGGAAGTCGGCCAGCCGCCGCGGTCGCAGGGCCACCTCCACCTGGCGGTCGCGCTCGTCGGGCCGTGCGTCGACCACACGGGCGGTCGCCTCGAACGAGCCGTCCTCCCTCTCGTGGTCCTCCCAGTCCTCGCTCATCGGCCGAGCTCCTGCAGCGCCGCCTTGAGCAGCGCCGACACCGTCGCGCCGTCGGTGGCCATCGGGGTGACCGCCTCGACCGCGTCGTCGGCCTGCCGAGGTGTCCAGCCCAGCCCGACGAGGGCCTCGCGGACCTGGCCCTGCCAGGCCGCCGAAGCGGGACGGTCGCCGACCGACACCGATGCCGAGGGCACGCCGATCTTGTCGCGCAGCTCGAGGACGATCCGCTCCGCCCCCTTGCGGCCGATCCCGGGCACCTTGGTCAGCGCCACGAGGTCACCGGTCGTGATCGCCCCGCGCACGGCGTCGGGACTGTGCACGGCGAGCATGGCCAGGGCCAGCCGAGGTCCGAACCCCGACACGGTCTGGACGGTCTCGAAGACCTGCCGCTCGTCCTCGTCGGCGAAGCCGTAGAGCGTCAGCGACTCCTCCCGGACCACGAGCGACGTGGCCAGCGACGCGGTCTGGCCGTTGCGCATGCCGGCTGCTGTTCGTGGAGTGGTGTGAACGAGCATTCCCACACCACCGACCTCGACGACCACCGAGTCGAGACCGGCGCGCAGCACGGTCCCGCGGACGGACGCGATCACCGGGTGCTCGCCTGGGCCGCGACCGCGGCGTCGAGCCGGGCCTGCGCTCCCCCGCGCCAGATGTGGCAGATGGCCAGCGCCAGCGCGTCGGCGGCGTCGGCCGGCTTGGGGGCCTCGGTGAGCCGGAGCAGGCGGGTGACCATCGCGGTGACCTGGGCCTTCTCGGCGCGCCCACTGCCCGTCACGGCGGCCTTGACCTCGGTCGGGGTATGCAGGTGCACCGGTATGCCGCGGGAGGCGGCGGCGAGCATCGCCACCGCCGAGGCCTGGGCCGTGCCCATGACGCTGGAGACGTTGACGTCGGCGAAGACGCGCTCGATGGCGACGGCGTCGGGGTGGTAGCGGCGGACCCAGCTGTCGATGTCGGCCTGGAGCGACAGCAGCCGCTCCGGCGTCGGGAGGGACGTCGGCGTCCGGAACACGTCGACGTCGACCATCCGCAGCTGTCGCCCCGGGGCGCCGTCGACGACGCCGATCCCGCAGCGGGTCAGACCGGGGTCGATCCCGAGCACGCGCACCACCGCATACCCTCCGTTCGCCTCGGCCGACCGAACACCTGTTCGGTGTCGAGGCTACCGGCGGCGATGCCCCGAACCCCGGAGCAACGCGCCGAGGCGACGGTCGTCACTCGTCCTCGTCGAGCTCCGCGAGGACGTCGTCGGAGATGTCGCCGTTGGCGTAGACGTTCTGGACGTCGTCGCTGTCCTCGAGCGCGTCGATGACCCGGATCATCCTGCGGGCGCCGTCGACGTCGAGCGGGACCTGCAGGTTGGGCACCCAGGACGCCTCCGCCGACTCGTAGTCGATGCCCGCGGCCTGGACGGCCGTGCGGATCGCGACGAAGTCGGAGGCGTCCGAGACGATCTCGAAGCTCTCGCCGTTGTCGTTGACCTCCTCGGCGCCCGCGTCGAGCACGACCTCGAGCAGGTCGTCCTCGGTGAGGCCGTCGGACTTCGGCACGATGACGACGCCGCGGCGGTCGAACACGTACGCGACGCTGCCGGGGTCGGCCAGCTGGCCCCCGTTGCGGGTCAGCGCGGTGCGTACCTCGGCAGCGGCCCGGTTGCGGTTGTCGGTGAGGCACTCGATGAGCACGGCGACCCCGCCCGGCGCATACCCCTCGTAGGTGATGTTCTGCCAGTCCGACGCCCCGGCCTCGGCCCCCGAGCCGCGCTTGATCGCGCGGTCGATGTTGTCGTTCGGGACCGACGTCTTCTTGGCCTTCTGGACGGCGTCGTAGAGCGTCGGGTTGCCGGTGACGTCACCCCCGCCGGTGCGGGCCGCGACCTCGATGTTCTTGATCAGCTTGGCGAACACCTTGCTGCGCTTGGCGTCCTTGGCCGCCTTCTGGTGTTTCGTGGTCGCCCACTTGGAGTGGCCGCTCATGGCACGTCCCTCTGCATTCCTTCTCGAAGCCCTCGACACATGTCGACGAAGAGCTCGTGGACCCTCGTGTCGCCGGTGACCTCCGGGTGGAAGGAGGTGGCGAGCAGGGCACCCTGACGAACGGCGACGATCTTACCGGCGGCCGGTCCCTCCTTCGCTTGCCCCTCGCTACGCGAGGTCCAACCGTGGCTCCATTCCACTCGACCTAACACCTCGACGCCTTCACCGACCTCGTCGACCCACGGTGCGCGGATGAAGACGGCGCGGATCGGCGGGCCGGCCAGCCCCGCGAACGCGATGTCCTCCTCGAACGAGTCCACCTGCCGGCCGAAGGCGTTCCGGCGGACCGTGATGTCGAGCCCGCCGAGCGTCTGCTGGCCGGGCCGGGGCTCCGCGATGCGGTCGGCCAGCATGATCATGCCGGCGCAGGACCCGTAGACCGGGAGGCCGTTCGCGATGAGGTCCCGCAGCGGCTCGTAGAGGTCGAACGCGCGGACCAGCTTGTCCATCGTCGTCGACTCCCCGCCCGGGATGACCAGGCCGTCGAGCTCGGCCAGCTCGGTCGGGCGACGCACTCCGTATGCCCGGGTGCCGAGGGTGGTCAGGACCCGCACGTGCTCGCGGACGTCCCCCTGGACAGCGAGCACGCCGATGGTCAGGTTCCCGGTGCTCACGGCCGGAGACGCTACTCGGGCGTCCGGTACGGTCGCGCCGTGGACCTGCCGGCCGACCTGACCGCGCGCGCGGCGTCGCTGCACGCCGAGTACGCCGACGCGTACCGGCCGGAGCTCTTCTCGCTGCCGGTCGGCGTGACGTACCTCGACGGCAACTCGCTGGGCGCTCTCCCCCGGGCCGTCCCGGCCGTCCTCGCGGACGTGGCCGAACGGCAGTGGGGCGAGCGGCTCATCCGGTCGTGGAACGAGTCCGACTGGTGGGGCGCCCCGGAGCGGGTCGGCGACCGGATCGGCCGACTGGTGGGGGCCGCGCCCGGGCAGGTGGTCGTCACCGACTCGACGTCGGTGAACCTGTTCAAGACCTTCGTCGGGGCGGCGCGGATGCGGCCGGACCGGACCGTGGTCCTCACCGACCCGGACTCCTTTCCCACCGACCTCTACGTCCTCGACGGCGCCGCGCGGCTGGCCGGGCTGACCGTCGAGCGGGTGCCCCCGAACCAGGCCGTCGCGCGGCTGCGCGAGACCGGCGAGGACGTCGCCCTCGCGTCGTACTCGTCCGTCGACTACCGCACCGGCGAGCTGTGGGACCTGCCCGCGATCACCCGCGCGGCGCATGACGTGGGTGCCCTCGCCTCCTGGGACCTCTGCCACTCCGCCGGCGTTCTCGACGTCCGGCTGGACGACGACGGCGCCGACCTCGCCGTGGGCTGCGGGTACAAGTACCTCAACGGCGGGCCGGGCGCGCCCGCCTTCGTCTACGTCCGGCGTGAGCACCAGGCCGCTTTCGAGAGCCCCATCACCGGCTGGCACGGTCACGCCCGACCCTTCGCCATGGAGGGCGAGTTCGACCCGGCCGGCGGGATCACCCGGGCTCGGGTCGGTACCGGCCCGATGCTCAGCATCCTGGCGCTGGAGGCCGCGCTGTCGGCGTACGACGGCCTCCTGGTCGCCGACCTCCGCGCGCGGTCGCTGTCGCTGACCGGGTTCTTCGTCGAGTGTCTCGACGCGCTGGGGTATGCGTCGGCGGTCGTGACTCCCCGCGAGGACGAGCGGCGCGGCTCGCAGGTCGCCGTCCGGCACCGCGAGGCCTACGCCGTGGTCCAGGCCCTGATGGCTCGCGGCATCGTCGGCGACTTCCGCGAACCGGACCTCGTGCGGCTGGGCTTCGCGCCGCTCTACGTGTCCCACGACGACGTCGCGCGGGCCGCCGTCGCCTTCGCCGAGGTGGTCGACGACGAGGAGTACGCGCGCGACGAGTTCCGCGCGCGAGCGACGGTGACATGAGCCCGCGGCTCGACCCGGAGGCCGTCCGCCGGCTACGGCTCGCACACCAGATGCTGGTCGGGTCGACGCTGACCGACCCGGCAGCGGTCGTGTCGGGCCTCGTCGCCATGCAGGCGCAGGAGTATGCGATGGCCAAGTGGGCGATCGGGCTGCGGCTGGCCGACGGCGGCTCGGACGACGCGGTCGAGACGGCCTGCGACGACGGCCGCATCCTGCGGCTGCACCTCCTCCGTCCGACGTGGCACTTCGTCGCCGCCGAGGACCTCCGGCTGGTCCTGCAGGTGACGGCGAAGCGGGTCCACCAGGCCAACGCGTTCATGTACCGGAGCCTCGAGCTCGACCCGGCTCGGCTCGGCCGGTTCGCGGCGTTCGTCCGGGAGCTGCTGGGCGGCGGAAACCATCTGACGCGCAACGAGATCCGCGCGGCGCTCCCGTCGGGATGGGCCGAGGAGAAGGGCTTCCAGATGGCCTACCTGATGATGTACGCGGAGCTCGAGGGTGTCGTCGTCAGCGGAGAACGTCGCGGCAACCAGTACACCTATGCGCTCGTCGACGAGCGGGTTCCGCCGGCGCCGGAGCGGTCCGACGACGAAGCTCTGGCCGAGTTCGTGGTGCGGTACCTGCGGTCGCGCGGCCCGGCGACGATCCCCGACCTCACGACGTGGAGCGGCCTCACCGTGACGCAGGCGAAGAAGGCCGTCACCCTCCTCGGCGACCAGGTGACGACCGTCGACCAGGACGGCCGCGCATACCTCCTCGTCGGGGACTCGGTACCGCCGGCCGGCACGAGGAGCTTCCTCATGCCGGACTACGACGAGTACGGGATGGCCTACAAGGACCGCAGCGCACTGGCGCACCCCGACCACGAGTACTGGTCGCCACCGTGGAACCGGTTCGTGGTCATCGACGGCGTCATCGCCGGCTCGTGGCTCCGCACGGTGCGCCCGGACGCCGTGACGATCGAGGTCTCGATGTTCGACCTGCCGTGGGACGACGCGCGGGTCGTCGTGGCGGCGCAGGAGTATGCGGGGTTCCTCGGTCGCGAGCTCGACCTCAGGGCGGCTACGGTCGGCGAGTGAGCGAGCCAACGGAGGCCCTTCGCACGACGGCACGGCAGTTCCTCGACGCCCTGGACCAGGCTGGTCACGACGCGGCGGTCGCGCCGTTCGCCGTCGACGACCGGAAGGTCTGGACCTATCTCCCGGGTCCACGCCCCGGGGTCGCGGTGGGCGACCTCAGCGACGCCGCGCGGGGCGGGCTGGACGACCTGCTCGGTCTGACGCTGAGCGCGATGGGAGCCGACCGGACCCGTGAGGTGATGAACCTCGACGACGTGCTCCGCGACGTGGAGCGGTCGGCCGGCCGGTCCGGGTGGGAGCGCCGCAGCTCCGAGAAGTACTGGGTGCGGGTCCTCGGTGAGCCGGAGGACGACGTGTGGGCCTGGCACCTGGGCGGCCACCACGTCGCGGTCCACGCGACGGTCGTGGGCGACACCCTCGCTGTGACGCCCTGCTTCCTCGGGGCCAACCCGGCCGTGGTGCGTTCCGGCCCGATGGCCGGACTCCAGGTGCTGCGCGAGGAGGAGTCCCTCGCCCGGGACCTTCTCGCCGAGCTGAGCCGGGACCAGCGGGCGGTGGCCGTGGTGTCGGCCACGGCGCCCGAGGACATCGCCACCAGGCACGACCCCGTGGCTGACCCCGACGTGGTGCCGGCCGGCCTGCGGTACGACGCGTTGGACCGGTCGCAGGCGCAGCGGCTCGAGGCGCTGGTGCGGTGGTACCTCGGGCGGGCGCCCGAGGAGGTGGCCGAGCAGGCGTGGCGGGCCGTGGCCGACGCCGGTCTGGGTGAGGTGACGTTCGCGTGGGCGGGTCCCACGACTCCGGGTGCCCCGCACTACTACGCCGTGAAGGGCGAGACGTTCCTCCTGGAGTACGACAACACCCAGGACGGCGCGAACCACGCGCATACGGTGTGGCGCGACCTGCACCGGGACTGGGGCACCGACGTGCTCGCCGAGCACCATGCCCGAGCGCACGGCTGAGGCGGCCGACTCGCTGCGGGTCGTGGTCCTCTCCGACACGCACGCCCCGAGGCGGTGGAAGAGGTGCCCGGCGGCGGTGGCCGAGCAGCTGCGCGGCGCCGACCTCGTCCTGCACGCCGGCGACGTCTGCACGGCGGGCGTGCTCGAGGAGCTCGCCGCATACGCCCCGGTGCACGCCGTGCTCGGCAACAACGACGGTCCGGACGTCGCGGCGTGGGGCGCGCCGGAGACCCTGGAGCTGGAGGTCGGGGGCCTCCGGGTGGGGATGGTCCACGACAGCGGACCGGCGACAGGTCGGGTACGCCGGCTGCGGACGAGGTTCCCGGAGTGTGACCTCGTCGTGTTCGGGCACTCCCACATCCCGATGGACGTCGCCGAGGACGGGTTCCGCATACTCAACCCGGGGTCGCCGACCGACCGGCGCCGTCAGCCGCACGGGACGCTCGCGGTGCTTCAGGTGTCGGCGGGGGGCCTGCGCGACGTGGAGCTCGTCGAGGTGACCTGAGCGGTCAGGTCAGGTCAGGTCACCAGCCGCGCTCGGCCAGCCGGTGCGGCTGCGGGATCTCCTCGACGTTGATGCCGACCATCGCCTCGCCGAGCCCGCGGGACACCTTGGCGACCATGTCGGGGTCGTCGAAGAACGTCGTGGCCTTGACGATCGCCTCGGCGCGCTGGGCGGGGTTGCCGGACTTGAAGATCCCCGAGCCCACGAACACGCCCTCGGCCCCGAGCTGCATCATCATCGCCGCGTCGGCGGGGGTCGCGATGCCGCCGGCGGTGAAGAGGACGACCGGGAGCTTGCCGAGCCCGGCGACCTCCTTGACCAGCTCGTACGGCGCCTGGAGCTCCTTGGCCGCGACGTAGAGCTCGTCCTCGGACAGGCTCGTGAGCCGGCGGATCTCGCCGCGGATCTGGCGCATGTGGGTCGTCGCGTTGGAGACGTCGCCGGTGCCCGCCTCGCCCTTGGAGCGGATCATCGCCGCACCCTCGGTGATGCGACGCAGCGCCTCACCGAGGTTCGTCGCGCCGCAGACGAACGGGACGTCGAAGGCCCACTTGTCGATGTGGTTCGCGTAGTCGGCCGGGGTGAGGACCTCGGACTCGTCGACGTAGTCGACGCCGAGGCTCTGGAGGACCTGCGCCTCGACGAAGTGACCGATCCGGGCCTTGGCCATGACCGGGATGGACACCGCCGCGATGATCCCGTCGATCATGTCGGGGTCGCTCATCCGAGACACCCCGCCCTGCGCGCGGATGTCGGCAGGGACGCGCTCGAGGGCCATGACGGCCACCGCTCCGGCGTCCTCGGCGATCTTCGCCTGGTCGGCCGTGACGACGTCCATGATGACGCCGCCCTTCAGCATCTCGGCCATGCCCCGCTTGACCCGGCTGGTCCCGGTCACGGTTCCGGACTGGGTCTGCATGTCTGCCTCGCTCACCCCTCCATCGTAGTGAGCCCCAGACGTGCCGAACGCCACGGTGGGTGGTCCCCGCTCGGCGGAGGGGGGTGGTCGCGACGGGAGCTCAGCCGCGGAGGCCGGCCGGGAGCTCGTCGTCGAACTCGATGGTCGACGGCAGCTCGGCATAGCCGGCGAGGCGGAACACCCGGACCACGGTCTTGCGCCGGACCCGCCGCACGTCGATGACCGCGTCGTTGTGGAACCGGCGGGCCATCTGGACGCGGACCCCCGCGTCGGCGATGCGGGACAGCGACTCGGCGGTCGGCTCGTCCATGGCGCGCAGCGCGTCGATGGTGATCGGGCTCAGGGCGGCGTGCAGCGCGTCGGTGAGGTCGGACTCGACGGCCTCCCGGTCGGGGTCGCCCTCGACCGTGGCCAGCGACTCCGCCGCGGCCGACGCGAGGATGAGCCCGGAGGCCGCATCCAGCTGCCCGGTGTTGGCCAGCTCGAGCGTGGCTTCTGCCCGGCGGACCAGCTGTGCGTCCAGCGCGGCCGACGTCGACTCGACCCGGGTGTGCAGCCGGTCCAGCCGTGCGGCGCTGTAGGACAGGTACCAGCCCAGGATCAGGACGATGACGACGAGGATCGTCACCCACTCGAGCGTGCTCACCGAAACGTGGCCGTCATCCGAGCGGCGCGCGGCCGGAGCGCAGCAGCCGGGTCCACCGCGAGGTGCTGTCGGCACTCGGCCGGACCCGTGCGGCGCCGTCGGAGACCGTCTCGTAGACCGCCATGACGTCGGCCGCGACCACGGACCAGTCGAAGACGTCGGCGCGCTTGCGACCCCGAGCCGCCAGGGCCTGCCGTCCGGGGCCGTCGCCGAGCAGCTCGAGCAGCCGGCGGGCCAGGTCGCGCGGGTCCTCGTTCACGAACGTCGCCCCGGCCGAGCCACCGTCGAGCACCCGGACGAACGCCGGCAGGTCGCTGGCCAGCACCGGCGCGCCGGCGCTCATCGCCTCGATGAGGATGATCCCGAAGCTCTCCCCGCCGGTGTTGGGGGCCACGTAGAGGTCGACCGACTTGAGCAGCCGGGCCTTGTCCTCGTCGCTGACCGGGCCGAGGAACTCGCACGCGCCGACCACCTCGGGGGGAAGTCCCTCGCTGACCTCGCGAGGGTCGCCAGGACCCGCGACGAGCACCCGTAGCCCGGGGATCGCACGCAGGACCTCCGGCAGCGCCGCGGCGAGCACCGGCATACCCTTCCGCGGTTCCTCCATCCGGCCCAGGAAGGCGATGGTCGGACGCTCCGGGGTACCCATCCACTCGGCCCGAGGCTCGGCGCGGTCGAACCGGTGCACGAAGACGCCGTTAGGGATGACGATCGGTTCGCCGCCGAGATGCGTGGTGACGGTGCGACGCGCGTCCTCGGACACGGCGATCCGGGCGGTGATCTTCTCGAGGCTGGGGCGGACCAGCGGATAGGCGGCCTGGTAGTACCGCGACCGCAGCATCGAGGTGTGGAACGTCGCGACGATCGGTCCTTCCGCCGCCCACAGGGCCAGGACGGAGACGCTCGGGGTGATCGGCTCGTGCAGGTGGACGAGGTCGAAGTCCCCGTTCTCCACCCACCGGCCCACTCGCGCCGCCGCCATCGGGCCGATGTTGAGGCGGGCCGTGGATCCGTTGTACTTCACCGGAATCGCCCGCCCGGCCGAGACGACGTAGGGCGGGAGCGGCGTGCGGTCGTTCGCCGGAGCGAGGACGCTGACGTCGTGGCCCTGCGCGAGGAAGACCTCGGCGAGATCGCGGACGTGGTACTGCACTCCCCCGGGCATGTCGAACGAGTAGGGGCAGACGATCCCGATCCTCACGACGACACCGCCGAGGTGGACGCCTCCGGGCGGCGCCGGTCGTCGGGGCCTGCGCGGTCGGCGAGGTCGGCCACGAAGATCCGCTGCAGCATGTGCCAGTCCTCGGTATGCCGCGTGATCGCGTCACCGAGGAGGTCGGCGCACGCCTGCACCATCACCTGCACCTTGTCCCGGGTGGTGCCCTCGGCCGGGGTCGGCACCGGGATCATCTGGATGACGACCCGCTTCCCCGACGGCAGCTCGGGCGCGTCCTCGTACCAGACCGTCGCGGTGAACAGGGGGGCCTTGGTCATCACGGCGAGCACCGCCGGACCCTTGGCCATCCGGGCCCGATGACCGCAGAGGTCGACCTCCACGCCGTTGCGGGTGAGGTCGCGGTCGGCGAGGAGCGCGACGAACGCTCCCCGCCCGATCGCCTGCTTCAGGGCGAGGAAGGGGTCGCCGGCGCCGGTGAGCGGGATGATCGTCATCCCGAGCGACTCCCGGAACTCGAGGAAGTCGCGGAACACCGCCTCCGGCTCCAGGCGCTCGACCACCGTGGTGACCGGCGCGAGGTGCCCGGAGGACCAGGCGCCGGCGGAGTCCCAGTTGCCCATGTGCCCGAGGAAGACGACGCACCCCGACCCGGAGGCGAGCGCGGCGCGAACCGGTTCGGCACCGATCATCCGCACGGCTTCCGCCAGCTCGTCCTGGGTGCGGTCGACGAGGCGGAAGGAGTCGCAGTAGTACCGCATGTAGGAGCGCATCCCGGCCCGGACCAGGGCGTCCAGCTCGCGGTCGCCCAGCTCCGGCCGCACCCGGGCGTAGTTGGCACGGAGCCGGTCGACCCCCTTGCCGCCGCGTCGTACCGACACGTCGGCGATGAGGTCGAAGAGCCGGTATGCGGTGGACGCCGGCAACGCGCGTACGGCGGCGAACCCCGTCCGCAGCCCCAGGGTCTGGCCGGTCGAGGCCACCCGGCTCGACGTGTCGTCGACGAACCCGAGCAGGCCGCTGGGCAGCCACGCACGCAGGCTCGCCGTTCGCGAGGTCGTCACTCCGGGCTCACGGCGTCGACACGCCCGGGCTGTGCTGGTCCGGCGTCCCGTGCGGCGCGCGGGGCAGCGCCTGCCGCCGGACCGCGACCATCCGCTGGACGATGGTGACGAGGCTGGCGACGGACAGCAGTCCCAGGACCACGACGAGGACGACGACCGGGACGCCCAGGCCGACGAGGAAGGTGGCCACCAGGGCCGCCAGGAGGCGGTCGGCCCGCTCGGCGATGCCGACGTTGGCGGTCATGCCGAGACCCTCGGCGCGCGCCTTGGAGTAGCTCACGACGAACCCGAGGATGAGGCAGGCGAGGGCGAAGCCGGCGCCGAGGACGTTCTGGTGCGTCCCGGCGAAGTAGAGGACCAGGCCGCCGAAGATGGCGGCGTCGCCGACTCGGTCGAGGGTCGAGTCGAGGTAGGCGCCCCAGGGCCCCTCCCTCCCCGACATCCGCGCCATGACCCCGTCGACGTTGTCGCTGAAGATGAACAGCGTGACGACCAGCGTGCCGACGAGGAGCTGGCCTCGTGGGAAGAAGGCGAGCGCGCCGACGCATACCCCCACCGTGCCGACGATGGTCACCACGTCGGGGCTGATGCCCAGGCGAAGGAAGAGCTTCGCGATCGGCGTCATGACCTTCGTCCAGGTCTCACGCAGAAGTCGGTTGAGCATGGTGCCGTCCAGCCTATCCGCCCGAAGGCCGTCAGCCCTCCGGCCAGGCCTCCACAAGCCGTGTGCGGACGTCTTCGAGGAGCATCGGGAGCGCCTTGGTCCGTGCCACGATGGGCAGGAAGTTGGAGTCGCCGCCCCAGCGCGGGACGACGTGCTGGTGCAGGTGGGCGGCCACCCCGGCCCCGGCGACCCCGCCCTGGTTCATACCGAGGTTGTAGCCCATGGGGGCGCTGGCCTTGTCGAGGGCGTGGATGGCCTGCTTGGTCAGCGCGGTGAACTCGGCGGTCTCCTCGTCGGTGAGGTCGACGTACAGGCTCACGTGGCGGTAGGGGCACACGAGCACGTGTCCGGGGTTGTACGGGAAGAGGTTCAGCACGACGTAGCAGAGCTCGCCTCGGTGGACGATGAGGCCCTCGGCGTCGCTCCGGTCGGGCGCCGAGCAGAACGGGCAGCTCTCGCCGGCCTCGTCGCTCGGCTTCTCCCCGCCGATGTAGACCATCCGGTGCGGGGTCCAGAGACGGTCGAACCCGTCCGGCTCACCGGCGAAGGTGGTGGGCGTCTCGACCTCGACGTCGTCCGCCCCGCTGCCCATGGTCCCGATCCTATGCAGCCGCCACGCGGGCAGTGGTTATGCGGACTCGCCCTCACGCATCGGACGGCCGGAGCGGCCGTTGCTCCAGGCGGCGATCTCCGCGACGACGGACAGGGCGATCTCGCCGGGCCGCTTGCCGCCGAGGTTCAGGCCGGCGGGCAGGTGCAGCCGTTCGAGGGTGGCCGGGTCGACGTCCTCGTCGCGGAGCATCTCGAGGACGGCGGCGGTCCGGTGCCGGCTGGCCATCATCGCGACGTAGCCGGCAGGGCTGCGGAGGGTGTCCCGGAGCACGTCGTACGCCTCGGGCGCGTCGTGGTCGGTGATCACCACGGCGTCACGCGGGGTCGGCGGGTCGGCCGCGAGCCGCTCTCGGGGTGTGCCGTCCGGGTCGTCGTTCCCGAGCACCACAACCACGTGGCCCGCGACCTCCGCGATCGTCGCGATGGCCTCGGCGATCGCGTTGCGGGTCACGACGATGATCTGCCCGGGAGCGTGCTGGGTGACCTCGCTCATGGGGTCACCCTGCCAGAGGGACGGCGATGCCGGTCAGGTCGTGGAGCGACGCCGGCGGGAGGATGCGGTCATGACCGCGATCGGCCGACTGCACCACGTCGTCTACGACACCCCCGACCCGATGGGGCTCGCGCGGTTCTGGTCGGCAGTGCTGGGGATGCCGGTCACGTATGCGTCGGCGGACTGGGTCGTCGTCGCCCCGAACGACCGGCACTCCGGGATGGCGTTCCAGCGGGCACCCGACCATCGACCTCCTGTGTGGGGCGAGCCGGACCGGCCGCAGCAGGTGCACCACGACGTGATGGTCGACGACGTGGTGACGGCCGAGCGCGAGGTGGCCGCGTTGGGCGCTCGGAGGTTGACGTCTCCGGACGGCTCGGTCTGGGCCGACCCGTCCGGTCACCCCTTCTGCCTGATCCCCCGGCCCGGGTGGGCGCCTCCCGTTGGCGACGGGCTGGGTCAGGAGTGACAGGCGGTACCGTCATCCCCGATGGGCGCCCAGGACGAGCGGGAGGGCGAGTCGACGGCGAGAACGCGCGCGTCGCGTGACCGCGCCGCGTTCCCGATCACGGGACCGGGGCGCCGCCGGCTCCTCGACACGGCGCTGCGGCTGTTCGACGAGCGCGGCGTCGACAACGTGTCGGCCCGGGCCATCGCCCAGGAGGCGGGGCACCGCAACGTGGCAGCGGTCAGCTACCACTTCGGCGACCGTCGCGAGCTGCTCCTGGCCGTCCTGTCGGCCAAGGCGGCCGAGGTCGACCGGCTTCGCCACGCCGCGCTGGACGCGGCGGAGGCGGCCGGTCCGATGACCCCGCGGGTGGCACTGGAGGCGGCCCTCTCTCCGCTGGTGGCGCAGCTGTCGGATCTCGACGGTCGGCGGTACCTGCGCCTGGTCAACCAGCTGGCCAGCCATCCGGCCTACTTCTGCGAGGTCAACGTGACGTTCGCCGCGAGCCTGCTCCGGGCCGCCGAGCACATCGTGCCGCTGGTCGAGCACCTCGACGAGGACCGGCGCCTGCTTGCGGGTGCAGAACACCATCGGCATGCTGCTCTACTCGCTGGCCCTGCAGGCCCGCCTCACCGACGCCGAGGACCCGCCGATCCCTCCGCTGGACCCGCCGGTCTTCCTCGAGGACCTCCTCGACGCGGTCGAAGGCGTCCTTCGCGCCTGAGCCAGGCGGCCGAGCAGGAGAGCGCGCACCGAGTCACGCCGTCGGTGCGGTGGTGACCTGCTCCCGTGCGGCGATGGCGGCGATGATCTCGGCGACAGCCTGGTCCACCGGTATGCCGTTGCGCTGGCTGCCGTCGCGGTACCGGAACGAGACCGCGCCGGCCGCACGGTCGTCCTCCCCCGCGATGAGCACGTAGGGCACCTTGGACTTGCTGGCGTTGCGGATCTTCTTGGGGAACCGGTCGTCCGACTCGTCCAGCTCGACGCGAACTCCCTTCTCCCGCAGCTGGTTCAGCACGTCCTGGAGGTAGGGCGCGAACTCCTCGGCGACCGGGATGCCGGTGACCTGGACCGGCGAGAGCCACACCGGGAACGCCCCGGCGTAGTGCTCCACCAGGACGGCCATGAACCGCTCGATCGAGCCGAACTTGGCCGAGTGGATCATCACCGGGCGCTGTCGTGACCCGTCGGCCGCCTGGTACTCGAGCTGGAACCCTTCGGGCTGGTTGAAGTCGTACTGGACGGTCGACATCTGCCAGGTCCGGCCGATCGCGTCGCGGGCCTGGACCGAGATCTTGGGCCCGTAGAAGGCGGCCCCACCGGGGTCGGGGACCAGCTCGAGCCCGGTCTCGCGAGCGGCCTGCTCGAGGACGGCGGTGGCGACCTCCCACTGCTCGTCGGTGCCGATGAACTTGTCCTTGCTGTCGTCCTTGGTCGACAGCTCGAGGTAGTAGTCGTCCAGGCCGAAGTCGCGCAGCAGGCTGAGCACGAAGTTCAGCAGGTGCTTGACCTCCGCCTCGGCTCCCTCGACGGTGACGTACGAGTGCGAGTCGTCCTGGGTCATGCCGCGCACCCGGCTCAGGCCGTGCACGACACCGGACTTCTCGAAGCGGTACACCGACCCGAACTCGAACAGCCGCAGCGGCAGGTCGCGGTACGAACGGCCGCGGGACCGGTAGATGAGGTTGTGCATCGGGCAGTTCATCGCCTTGAGGCGGTACTCCGCCCCCTCCAGGTGGATGGGCGGGAACATGCCGTCGGCGAAGTACGGCAGGTGGCCCGAGGTGTAGAACAGCCCGTCCTTGGAGATGTGCGGGGTCCCGACGTAGTCGAAGCCCTCTTCGATGTGCCGCCGGCGGACGTAGTCCTCCATCTCCCGCTTGATGACGCCGCCCTTGGGGTGGTAGACGGCCAGGCCCGAGCCCAGCTCGTCGGGGAAGGAGTAGAGGTCCAGCTCGGCGCCGAGCCTGCGGTGGTCGCGCTTCTCGGCCTCGGCCAGCCGATCCAGGTGGGCCTTGAGGTCCTCCTTGGACGGCCAGGCGGTGCCGTAGACCCGCTGCAGCTGCGGGTTATTCTCGGAGCCGCGCCAGTATGCGGCGGAGCTGCGGGTCAGCTTGAAGGCGTTGCCGATCAGCTTGGTGGTGGGCAGGTGCGGCCCGCGGCAGAGGTCCTTCCACGCCAGCGCGCCGTCGCGGCGATGGTTGTCATAGATGGTCAGCTCGCCGCCGCCGACTTCCCCGGCGGCGCCCTCGACTGCGTCGAGGGCGCCGCCGTGGGCCCCCGCTTCCGCCCCCTCCGCGGCGTCCCCGACCGAGTCGCCCTGACTGCCCTTGAGGCCGATCAGCTCGAGCTTGTAGGGCTCCTCCTGCAGCTCCTGGCGGGCGTCCTCGTCGGTGGTGACACGGCGCGAGAAGGTCTGGCCCTCGTTGATGATCCGCTGCATCACCCGCTCGAGCTCCTTGAGGTCGTCCGGGGTGAACGGGACCTCGACGTCGAAGTCGTAGTAGAAGCCGTCGCGGATCGGCGGACCGATCCCGAGGCGGGCCTTGGGGTTCACCTGCTGGACGGCCTGCGCGAGGACGTGGGCGGTGGAGTGCCGCAGCACGTCGAGGCCGTCGGGGCTGTCGACGGTGACCGGTTCGACGGCGTCCCCGTCGTGGAGGACGTGGGCCAGGTCGACCAGCTGGTCGCCGACCCGGGCGACGACCACGGTGCGGTCGTCGGCGAAGAGGTCCGCCGCGGTCGTGCCCTCCGCCACCGATCGCTCGTCTCCGGCGACGGTCACGCTGATCTGGGCAGACACGGCAGTACTCACTCTCGTCAACGACGGGCAGTCGGCGCCGCGCGGTTCGCGGCCGTCGGCAAGGCTATCGAGGCGGTGTCGGACGTCGCGACGCAGTTCCGCACGCGGGGAAACCGGGGTCAGGGGTCGGGTGTGTCGCCCTGCGGGGACACCAACCCCGTCTCGTAGGCGAGCACGACGGCTTGCACGCGGTCCCGCAGCTCCAGCTTGCCGAGTACGCGCCCCACGTGGGTCTTGACCGTGCTCTCCTCGACCACCAGCCGCTGGGCGATCTCCGTGTTGGTCAGACCGGTCGCCATCAGCCGCAGGACGTCGAGCTCCCGGGCGGTGAGGACGCTCAGTCGGGCCGGGATGCCAGTGGCGGCCTCCCGCTCCGGGCGGATGGCCCGGGTGAACCGGCCGATCAGGCGCCTGGTCACGGACGGGTCGATGAGCGCGTCACCGCGTGCGACCGACCGGATCGCCGTCACCAGGTGCTCGGCCGGCACGTCCTTGAGGAGGAACCCACTCGCACCGCAGGTGAGCGCCTCGTACACGTACTCGTCGGAGTCGAAGGTCGTGAGGACGAGGACGCGGCTGGAGGTGCGCGCCACCACCGACCGCGTCGCGCTGATGCCGTCCAGGCGTGGCATCCGGATGTCCATGAGGACCACGTCCGGGCTGAGCGCGACCGCCTGCTCGACCGCCTCGACGCCGTCGGCCGCCTCACCGACGACCTCGATGCCGTCGGCGTCACCGAGGATCACCCGGAACCCGGTCCGCACCAGTCGCTGGTCGTCGGCGACGACCACCCGCACCACCGGCTCGTCGCCCACGGGCGCACTCCTCCCTGCGGTCGGTCCGCTGCTCCCGTGGAGCGTATGCGGCGGCTGCCCAGGGTGAGGCGAACGCGTCCGAACATCGTCCTGAGGGAGGTCAGGCCGTCATCCCACGGGAGGACGGGGGCTCCGAACATCCACCCCGGCGGCGACGCGACGGCGGGCGGGCGGCTCACACACTCGGGTCAGCGCTCCACCGACCGGCCGGAGCCGACCCGCACCACAAGAGCCGTCCAGGAGGACACCATGACCCAGAGCATCCCGGCCACCGCGGCGGCCGAAACCACCCACGCCGTCACCACGACCGGCCCGTCGCTGACCGGGCGACTGGCCGCGCTCGGCCCGACCACCATCGCCGTAGCCGCGTTGCTGACGGCCGTCGAGTGGTGGGTCATGCGGGAGCCCGAGAACTCGGCCGGCGTGGCCGCCACCATCGGCGCCCTCGCCATGACCGCCCCGCTCGTGATCGCCCGTCGGCGTCCGGTCCTCGCCGTGGCCCTGCTCGCGGCGGCAGCCGTCGCCAACGGGCTGCTGTTCGGCGACTTCATCCGCTGCGCCGGCGCGTTTCCCGCCGTGGCGTACGCGGCGTTCGCCGTCGGAGCCTGGAGCCGGGGTCGGAGCCGCGCGTGGACCCCGTCGATCCTCGGGCTGGCCCTCGCGCTGGGCGCCGTCATGGCGCAGTACCGCTGGGACCCGGCGCTGCACACCGGTGCCGAGTTCCTCGCGTTCGGCCCCCCGATCGTCGTTCTGGCCTGGGGGGTCGGGACCGGGTGGGACGCGCTGATGGCCCGTCGCGGCCGTCGCTGACGTCACCGGACCCGCGGGACGGTGCCACACCGATTCGGTGCGGCGCCGGCCCGTTGGGTCGACAATCGCCTCAACGAAGGAGACATGAGCATGACTCGCCACTCGGTCGCGCCGCCGCCGCCCGCCGGCTCCTCCCGGCCGACGCCACGACACCTGGTCCGGTCGGTCGCGGCCCGCCAGCCTCGCTGGCTGGCCGCCATCGGCGCGGGCAACCTCGTCCTGACCCTCGTCCTGCTCCCCGCCGGCGTGATGCTCGTCCTCGACCCGACCAACTTCGGCGGTCTCTGGGCTGCGGTCCTCGTGTCGCTGGCCGTCGCCACCCTGCTGGCGTTCCGCCGCGCTCCGGCGGCCGCGGCGCTCGCGGCCGCCGTCCTCACCCTGGCGACCCAGCTTTTCACCGGGCCGCTCGTGACCTGTGGGGTCATGGTGCCGGTCATGTGCGCGATGACCTTCCAGCTCGCGGCGCGCTCGTCCGGCCGCGAGCTGCTCCTCGGAGCGGTCGGAGTCGTCGCGACGGGCACGGTGGAGTTGACGCTCGACCCGGTTCTCGGTGCGACGGCCGCGGTGTTCCTCGCGGGCGTGCTCGGCAGTTTCGCGTTCGCTGGATTCCTGCTGCGGTCACGCGCCGCGGCCCTGGAGGTCCTGCGCCGCCGCACCGTGGAGCTGTCGCGACAGCGCGACCGCACCGCCGAGCTGGCTGTCGCGGCCGACCGCGCCCGCATCGGCACCGACCTCGAGACCGCGATCAGCTCGCGGATCCGGACCATCTCGGCAGCGGCCAGCATCGGGCGCGGGACGGTCCTTGAGGGCTGGCCCGAGGCCACGCTCGCGGCCCTCGAGCACGTCGAGCTCGAAGGCCGGGAGACGCTAACGACGATGCGCGAGGTCGTCGGGACGATGCGCGACGCCCCGACCACGCCCCTCCCGGGCCTCAGCGACCTCGACGCCCTGCTGCGCGGGGCGACCGAGGCCGACGCGCGGCTGACTGTCGAGGGCGAGTCCCGGGTCCTCGGACCGCACGTGGAGCTGTGCGCATACCGGATCGTCGAACAGCTGCTCGTCACGTTGAGCGACCTGCCTCGTGCGCAGGTCGACGTGGTGGTCCGCTTCGACGACGGCGCGCTCCGGATCACCATGGGTGGTCCGCCGGCGGAGATGGGTACGCCCGAGCGGGAGGCCGTCGTCGTCGCGGCTCTGGACGCCGCCCGGGCGCGGGCGGCCGTGGTCGGCGGCGAGCTGGTCGCGTCCAGCCCGCGCGGCTGGCGCAACATCGACGTCGTCCTGCCGGTCCCGAGCGCTGTCCGATGACGGGGGGTTCGGCCGGTCGGCGCGACGGCCGGGCCCTCACGGCGCGCCTGGCCGGTCTCGCGCTCGCCCCGCTCTCCTGGCGTGTCACTCTGGCGGTGGCCTTCGTGGTCGTCGTCCCGCCCACCGTGACGCTGTTGCTCATTGCGGCTCAGGGCACCGAGATCGGCTGGGAGGCCTTCCTCGGTCCCCTCACCCTCGGGATCGCGGTCGTCCTGACCCGGGTCAACCCGGAGCTGGGTGCCGCGGTGCTGGCGGTCGGCATGATCACGACCGTGGGCGCGGTGCTCCACGTCGGCTCGTCGGACTCGGCCCTGGCGATGGCCGGCGCCCTGACCGTCTACCTCGGTGTGTGCTGGGTGACCTGCATCCTCGGCAGCCGGGTTCCACTCGTGCGGTCGGCGGCGTGGCTGGCGGTGCTGGCCGTGGCGAGCCTGTGGCGACTCGGGAGCGACGACGTCCCGATCCTGCTGCTCCTCGTCGGCTGGTACGTCGTCGGCGTCATCCTTCGGTCCCGGGCCAACGTCGAGGCCCGACTGCGCGCGCGCGTCGAGGAGCTCGCCGAGGAGCAGGAACGGTATGCGCTGGAGGCGGTTCGCCTCGAACGAGCGGTGATCGCCCGCGAGCTGCACGACGTCGTCGCGCACTGCATGACGGTCATCGTCATCCAGGCCCGCGCGGGTCAGCAGCTGCTGGCCCGCGACCCGGACGGCGCCGCCGAGGCGCTGGAGGCGATCTCGGCCTCGGCGCTGCAGGCCGAGCAGGACATCGCGGCGCTCGTCGAGCTGGTCAACCCGCAGCAACCCCGGCCACTGACCCGCACCCTGCTGGACGACCTGGTGCGCCGGTCGGTCTCGACGGGGATCCGGGTCTCGCTGGTCGTCGACGGCGACCTCGACCGGCTGAGCCCCGAGCTCGCGGTCGCCGCCCACCGCGCCGTCCAGGAGGGGCTGACCAACGCGTTCCGGCACGCTCCGGGCGGCGACGTGGAGATCGACGTCCGCTGCCGGAGCTCGTTCGCGATGACCGTCGTCAACGAGCCGGCCGTCGGACCGGCACCGCTCTCCGGCAGTGGGACGGGGCGCGGTCTCGAGGGCATCCGGGAGCGGATGGCGGCGCTCGGCGGGACCGCGACGTGGGGACTCATGGCCGACGGCCGGTGGCGGGTGGCCGTCGCCGCCCCGATCCGCCCGCTGCCCGCTTCCAGACGCCCGTTGTTCGCAGTTTCGGGGCCGGGGAGCGCCCCAAACTCGCAACAACGGGCGTCTGGAAGCGGGGAGGGTGCGGAACACTCGGCCCCGTGATCTCGGCGGCGGAGCGGTATCCCAAGCAGCGGATCGAGGTGCTCGGTCTTGAGATGGCGTACGTCGACGAGGGGCAGGGCGACCCGGTCGTGCTGCTGCACGGCAACCCGTCCTCCTCGTACGAGTGGCGCAACGTCATCCCGTATCTCACCGACCTCGGCCGCTGCATCGCCCCGGACCTGATCGGGATGGGCGACTCGGACAAGCTGCCGCACAGCGGACCCGGCGCGTACCGGTTCGTCGAGCACCGGGCGTACCTCGAGGCCTTCCTGGAGGCCGTCGGCGTTCGTGAGCGGGTCATCCTCGTCCTGCACGACTGGGGCTCCGCGCTGGGGTTCGACTGGGCGTACCGGCATCCCGGAGCCGTCCGCGGCATCGCCTACATGGAGGCGTTCGTCGCCCCGGTCGGGTCCTGGGACGACTGGCCCGAGGAGGCGGTTGCGCTGTTCCAGGCGATCCGGTCCGAGGCGGGCGAGGAGATGGTCCTCGAGCGGAACTTCTTCGTCGAGGAGGTGCTGCCCACCGAGGTGCTGCGCGACCTGTCGGACGAGGAGCTGGCGGTCTACCGCCGCCCGTACCTCGAACCGGGCGAGTCTCGGCGTCCCACGCTCACCTTTCCGCGCGAGGTGCCGGTGGCGGGTGAGCCGGCCGACGTCCACGACGCCATCACCGGCTACGCCGGATGGCTCGCGACCGCCGACGTGCCGAAGCTGTTCATCGAGGCGGTGCCCGGGGTGATGTTCGCGGAGCACCGGGCGGTGGCCCGGTCGTGGCCGCACCAGGAGCACCTCACGGTGTCCGGGAGCCACCTCGTGCCCGAAGACTCCCCCGACGAGATCGGGACGGCGGTGGCCGAATGGCTCCGCGACCTCCCGTGACCTCCTAGCGGTCGGCCACCGTTGCGACGAGGTGCTGCCCGCTGCCCTTCGCCGGGACGAGAACCGCGAGCCGCGAGTCGTCCGAGACGGCCAGCATCGTGGTGCTCGGCAGCTTCACCGGCTTGCGGAACCACACCGTCGACGACCCCGCCGCGGGGACCCGAGCGCCGAGCGAGGCGAGCACCCGCGCATACGAGAACATCCCGTGCGCGATCGCCCGGTCGAACCCGAACGCCCGGGCCGACAGCGCGTGGAGATGGATCGGGTTCACGTCGCCCGACACCGACGCGTACCGCCGGCCGGCGTCCTCCGCGAACCGCAGCCGAACCACGGCCCGCGACGCGAGACCGTCGACGTCCGGTGGACCGTCCGACGCCAACGACTCGTCGCCGTGACCCCGGGCGAGGTAGGTGCTCACCCCGCGCCACACCACCTCGTCGCCCGACGTCACCTCGGCCACGAGGTCGACCAGCCGGCCGCGCCGGTGCGGGCGCAGATCGGCGGCATGGACGCGGACGTCGAGGGACTCGCCGTACTCCAGCGGCCGCGTCCACGTGATGCGGTTCTCCACGTGGACCAGGCCCACCATCGTCACCGGGAAGTCCCGGCGCGACATCACCGCCGCCTGCAGCGGGAACCCGAGCAGGTGCGGCCAGGTCACCGGCGGGTGCGCGCCGAGCCCGAACCCGCACAGGTGCGCGTAGTCGGCCACCGCCGCGGGATCCACCACAACGACCCGTCGCTCGGCCACCACCGAGGGCACGGCGGACCCGGTGAAGCGCCCGTTGGCCGCCGCGGCGGCGAAGAGGCGCTTGAGGTCCGGTGCGGTCTCGAACCGCAGTGTCTCGACCACGTCAGGCGCCCAGCAGGCTTTGGCCGCAGACCCGGACCACGTTGCCGGTGACGCCCGCGTTGGCGTCCTGGCTGAACCAGGCCACCGTCTCGGCGACGTCCAGCGGCAGCCCGCCCTGCTGCAGTGAGCTCAGCCGGCGGCCGAGCTCGCGGGTGGCCAGCGGGATCTTGGCCGTCATCTCGGTCTCGATGAACCCGGGAGCCACGGCGTTCACCGTGACCCGTCGGGCGTAGAGGTCCGGAGACCCGCCGAGCGCGGCGACCAGCCCGATCACGCCGGCCTTGGAGGCGGCGTAGTTGGTCTGGCCGCGGTTCCCCGCGATGCCGGCGATCGACGACACGCAGACGACGTGGCCACCGTCGGCGATGCCGTCCGGCGCCAGGATCGCCTCGTTCATCCGGATCACCGAGCCGAGGTTGACGTCCACGACCGACGCCCAGCGCGACTCGTCCATGTTGGCCAGCAGCTTGTCGCGCGTGATGCCGGCGTTGTGGACCATCACGTCGAGCGAACCGTGCCGGCCCCGCGCGTGCTCGACGATCCGCCGGCCCGCATCGGGTGCCGTGACGTCGAGCTGGAGCGCGGTGCCGCCGAGCCGGTTCGCGTTGCGGGCCAGGCTCTCCCCCGCCGCCGGGATGTCGACGCAGACGACGGTCGCCCCGTCGCGCGCGAGCACCTCCGCGATGGAGGCGCCGATCCCCCGTGCGGCGCCGGTGACGACGGCGACCTTGCCGGCCACGGGGGTATGCCAGTCGTCCGGTGCCAGGGCCGGCCCACCGAACGCGGCGCCGACGGTGACCACCTGGCCGTCGACGTAGGCCGAGCGACCGGAGAGGAAGAAGCGCAGCGCCGCGTCGGCGTTGACCTCTTCGCCCTCGACGACGGTGACGAGATTGGCCGTGGCGCCGGCGCGCAGCTCCTTGCCGATCGAGCGGACCACGCCCTCGAGGGCGCGGCGGGTGGCGCGCAGCATCGGGTCAGCTCCAGCCGAGGCCACCGAGCCCCCGAACACGACGACCCGGCCGCTGGGCGCCAGCTTCTTCAGGGCCGGTCCGAGGATGGTCCGGAAGGCGTCGAGGTCGCTCAGGTCCTTCGCGCTGGACAGGTCCAGGACGACGGCGCCGACCCGCTGCCCCTCGGCCACGACGGGGATGATGTCGATCGCCTCGCCGCGCAGCATGGCGACGGCCCGGGCCGCGAGCGGCGCCTCGCCCACGCCGGCCACGAGGACCGGACCCGGGACGAGGGGCCGGTCCGGTGCATACCGGCGCAGTCGCACCGGCCGAGGCAGCCCGAGCCGCGACGCGACCTGCTTGCCGACCTTGCTGTTGACGAGGTCGCTGTAGGTGTCGGCCATCGGTCAGGCCGCCTCGATGACGGCCACGACACCCTGGCCACCGGCCGCGCAGATCGAGATCAGCCCTCGGGCTCCAGAACCCTTCTCGTGCAACAGTTTTGCCAAGGTCGCGACGATACGTCCGCCGGTCGCAGCGAACGGGTGGCCGGTCGCCAGCGACGAACCGGTGACGTTGAGCCGGTCCTGGTCGAGGACGCCCAGGGGCGCGTCCAACCCCAGTCGGTCCCGGCAGAACGCCTCGTCCTGCCACGCGGCCTCGGTCGTCAGCACCGTCGAGGCGAAGGCCTCGTGGATCTCGACGAGCTCGAAGTCCTGCAGCTTCATCCCGACTCGCGCGAGCAGCCGGGGCACGGCGTACGAGGGCGCCATCAGCAGACCCTCTCCCCCGTGGACGTAGTCGACCGCCGCCGTCTCCGCGTCGACGAAGTAGGCCAGCGGCGTCAGCCCGTGCTCCCCCGCCCAGGCGTCGCTGCCCAGCAGCACGGCCGAGGCGCCGTCGGTGAGCGGCGTCGAGTTCCCGGCGGTCATCGTCGCGCCCTCACCCTTGCCGAACACCGGCGTCAGCGACGCGAGCTTCTCCAGGGAGGTGTCCGGGCGGAGGTTGGTGTCGCGGGAGACCCCCAGGTACGGCGTGACGAGGTCGTCGAAGAACCCGCTGTCGTAGGCGGCGGCCAGACGTTGGTGCGACCGCAGGGTCAGCTCGTCCTGGGCCTCGCGGGTGATGCCCCACTCCTTGGCGGTGATCGCCATGTGGTCGCCCATCGACAGGCCGGTGCGCGGCTCGACGTTTCGCGGCGCCGACGGGACCAGGTGGCCCGGACGGATCGCGGCGAAGGCCTTGGCCCGGTCCACGGGAGTGCGGGCGGCGTTGGCCCGCAGCAGGGCCTTGCGCAGCCCTTCGCTGACCGCGATCGGGGCGTCCGAGGCGGAGTCGACGCCGGCGGCGATGCCGGACTCGACCTGCCCGAGGGCGATCTTGTTGGCCACGAGGATGGTCGTCTCGAGGCTCGTCCCGCAGGCCTGCTGGACGTCGTAGGCGGGCGTCGTCGCGGCCAGCGACGAGCCGAGGACGGCCTCGCGGGTGAGGTTGAAGTCGCGGCTGTGCTTGATGACGGCGCCGGCCGCCACCTCCCCGACCCGCTCTCCGGCCAGCCCGAACCGGGCGACCAGACCCTCGAGGGCCGTCGTCAGCATGTCCTGGTTGGAGGCGCGCGCGTACGTGCCGTTGGCTCGGGCGAACGGGATGCGGTTCCCGCCGAGGATCGCGGCACGGCGCGGACCGGCGGAGGGTGCGGAAGCGGTGGTGCGGGGGCGCGTCGCACGACGCGTCGTCGAGGCGGGCATGACCCGTAGGTTACCAGCCGGTAACCAGGCGGCCGATGTCAGTCCGACGAGGCGCGCGTCACTCCGAGGGGGTGCCGACGAGGACCTCGTCGCCCACCGAGACGTCCCCGGGGACCGGCACCCGCGCATACACGCCGGCGCAGTCCCCAGCGAGGGCGGACACCTCGAGCTCCACGGACCCGATCCGCAGTCGCCGCCCGACCAGGCGGTGCAGCTCCCCGGAGCTGATGTCGACGACGAGGTTCGCGCGCGGGTGCAGGTCGATGAAGTCGCCCACGGCGACGAGGTGGACCGGTGAGCGCTTGCGCCGGTCGCCGTCCAGGCCCTCGGGCGAGACGTACGAGGACTCCAGCGTCTGGCCCGGTTGGTCGCGGTCGGGGTAGATGAGGATGCTGGAGACGCGCGCCATGGCCCCAACGCTACTTCGTCGCGCCGGTCCGTTTCGGGGATCGTCCGCTGCGCTGCGCCACCATGGTCCGATGTCCCACGAAGCACTCGTCCGCGACCTCTACCAGGCCCTCTCCGACGGTGTCACCGGCGACGGGCTGGCCCCGTTCTTCTCCCCCGACGCGGAACAGGTCGAGTACCCCAGCGCCGTCCGGCCGACGGGCTCGCGCCGTGCGCTCGCCGACATGCTCGACGCCTCGGAGCGGGGCGCCGGTCTTCTGTCGGCCCAGTCGTTCGAGATCGTCTCCTACCTCGAGCAGGGGTCCGCCGCCGCGGTCCAGCTCACCTGGCGGGCCACCCTCGCGGTGCCGATGGGGAGGATCCCGGCCGGTGGCGACCTGGTCGCCCACGTCGGAGCCTTCTACGAGTTCGCGGACGACGGCCGGATCGTGCGGCAGAGCAGCTACGACTGCTACGAGCCCTTCCCGACCTGACCGGTCCCGAACGCGGTGAAGAACCGGTCCCGGAACGCGTCCATCGGCCAGACCGGTGCCGTGGCTCCCGGCCGCAGTCCCGCCTGCCAGCCCCACCCGCCGATCCGGTCGAGGACCGCCGGGTCCTTGGCCACCACGGAGACCGGGACGTCGTGGCTGGCGCCCTCGCCGGAGACGACCGCCGCCGGCTGGTGGTCGCCGAGGACCACGAGCACGAGGTTGTCGTCGCGCGCGTTCTCGATGAAGGAGACCAGCGAGTCCAGGCTGTAGGCCACGGAGTCGGCGTACGCCTGTTGGACGCGCGCGGGGTCCGCCCAGACCGCGTCGGCCGAGGCCGCCTGGTCGAAGACCGGCTGGTATGCGGACCCGTCGCCCAGCGCGGTGGGCTCCAGCATCCGCGGCAGCGGCGCCCACGGAGTGTGGCTCGACACGAGGTCGACCTCGGCCATCAGCGGCTGTCGCGGTCCGGGGGTGAGCTCACGACGGGCGAGGGTGGCGAGGGTGAACTGGTCCGGCACCGGCGCATACCCGAACTTCGGTCCTCGGTAGCCGAGGCTGGGACCGTCGTACAGGGCGTCGTAGCGGTAGAACGAGGTCACCGGCGAGATGTCGGACTCGTCGGCCGGGCTCACGAGCGCGGTGCGCCAGCCGGCCGCCCGGAACGCCGAGGCGAGGGTGAGCCGCTGGCTGGCGACGACCGCGTTGTACCGCACCTGGTCGGTGATCGGCAACCCGGTCTGCAGCGTCGAGTGGGCCAGCCAGCTGAGGCCGCCGAAGGTCGGTGAGGTGAGGTACGCGCTCCGGCCGGAGTAGCCGGCGGCGCCGAGCCGGGAGGCCGCGCGGTCCACGGCCGCGGTCACCGTCGGCGCCAGCCGCGGACTCTCCAGCGCCACCCGGCCGTAGCTCTCGACGAACACGACCAGGACGTCCTTGCCCTGGAGCCCGGAGAGCAGGTCCTGCGCCGGGACGGTCGCGAACGGGTCGCTGGCGGAGAGCCGCTCGAACTCCGCCCGGTCGGCGATCCCCTGCTGGAGGTTGCGGACGTGCTCGACGGCGACCGCGGAGGTCTGGGTGGAGGCGACGCGCAGCTCAGGCCCGACCGTGGTGCCGAGGACGGCGAGAAGGGCCCAGGTGGCGCCGAGCACCGCCACGAGGACGGTCGCGGGGCGCCGGTGGCGGGCGGCGACCCGGGTGACCCGGACCGCGGCGACCGGCAGCAGCACCAGGACCGCCAGGGCCGCCAGGCCGATCCCGATGGTGACGAGGACCGCCCGGAGGCCGCCGACGCTGTCCCGCAGCACGCCGTATCCGGACCCCAGGTACGACGGGTCCGACAGGGGGTCGAAGATGCGGTAGAAGCCGACCAGCATGCCGATGTCGAGCCCGGCGAGGAGGACGACCAGCGCCGCGGCCAGACCCACGACCACGGCGACAGCGGTTCGCGCTCGCCGGGGCAGCACGAGGGCCAGGGCGACGAGCAGCAGGAGCTCGAGGGGTATGCGAGCCAGCGCCGCCGGCGACACCTGCTCCGGCCGGTTCGGCAGGCTCAGTGCCACCCAGAGGACGGCCACCGCGAGCACGGTCCCGACCACGCCGAGGACGCGTCGGCCGCGCCGGGCAGACGGCGGGGCCGGGGGGTGCGCCTCTCGCGCCAGGGTTTCGGTGTCAGCCACCGCTGGTCCGGGCCAGCCGGACGGCCGCCGGGACCGCTACCGACGGGATGGGAGCAATGGGTCCGCGGGTCCGCACGGCCTGTCGGTGAGCGAGCCAGGCGACGTCGCGTCCGAACGACTCGGCCAGCAGCCCGAGCGCCACCAGGAGGAACGCGACCGCCTCCACCGTCGGAACCAGGCCGGTGAAGACGACGGCCAGCGTGACGCCCTGGACCGCGGCGACGACCTTGCGCCAGTAGCGGGGCGGGACCGGCACCCGAAGCCACGGCCAGACCCGCTCGGCGAGCAGCAGGGCGTACCGGGCGAACCCGATCGCCAGGACCCACCAGCCGACCACCGGCGCGACAGCGACGCTGAGGACGAGGATGAGGAAGGCGTCGGCCTCCATGTCGAACCTCGCGCCCAGTGGCGTGACGGAATGGGTACGGCGGGCCACGTGGCCGTCGACGGCGTCGAGAGCCAAGGCCAGGGCGGTCAGCCCGAGGAGGAGGGCCCGGTGGTCCACGCCCACGAACGAGGCGGCCACCAGCGCGGCCACCGCCTGGCCGAGCGTGACGCGGACAAGCGTGACGACGTTGGCCGGACCGAACCGGGTCGTCCCGGCGCGGTGGAGCGCGACCGCCAGCAGCCCCGCCGCGGTCGCCGACGCGAGCAGGCCGACGGTCCAGCCGACCGCGCCGAGGCCGACGGTCGCCTGGACCAGGGTCAGGAGGGCGACCAGCAGGACGACCCCCGTGACCGGTGCTCGCTGAACCGTGCGCACGAGACCTCCGTCTTAGACCAGTAGACAGGATTGCACCGGGCCCCTGACTCTCCCCGAGCCCTCACCCACAAGGACGCCGCGCAGGGGTTGACGGTTCACCGGAGGGGTACGGCAAGGTCGAGGGGTCATCACACATCCGGGGAGGGCGAGGTCACGCGTGACGCCTGAGGCGGTCGCGTTCTGGGTCCGGGCTCCCGGCGTCGGGGAGCTGCGGACGGCGACGGTTCCCGAACCGGGCGACGGCGAGGTGCTCGTCCGCGCCCTGCGCTCAGGCGTGAGCCGGGGGACGGAGTCTCTGGTGTTCCGCGGCGAGGTCCCGGCGGACCAGTACGCGCAGATGCGGGCTCCGTTCCAGGAGGGCGACTTCCCGGGCCCGGTGAAGTACGGGTACCTCAGTGTCGGCGTCGTCGAGCAGGGTCCGGCCGCGCTGGCGGGACGGACCGTCTTCAGCCTCTACCCCCATCAGTCGCACTACGTCGTGCCGGCGTCTGCCGTGGTCCCGGTCCCGGACGGCGTGCCGCCCGACCGGGCGGTCCTGGCCGGGACCGTCGAGACCGCGGTCAACGCCCTCTGGGACGCGCCGCCGCTGGTCGGTGACCGGGTGACCGTCGTGGGGGCCGGCATGGTCGGCTGCTGTGTGGCGCGGGTGGCGACGGGCATACCGGGGGTTCGGGTGACCCTCGTCGACATCGACCCGTCTCGCGCGGCCGTCGCGGCGGCGCTGGGGGTCGCGTTCGCCGGCCCGGACGAGGCCGCGGGCGACCAGGACCTCGTGGTCCACACCACCGCCACGTCCGCCGGACTGCAGACCAGCCTCGCCCTGCTCGCGCCCGAGACGTCCGTGCTCGACCTCAGCTGGTACGGCGACCGCGAGGTGCGGCTGTCCCTGGGGGCCCGGTTCCACTCCGACCGGCTGGGCATCCGGGCCAGCCAGGTCGGGACCGTGTCTCCGTCGCGGGCGGGCCGCCGGACGTATGCCGACCGGCTGCGGCTCGCGCTCGACCTGCTCGGGGACCCGGCGTTCGACGCCCTGCTGACCGGCTCGTCGACCCTCGCCGAGCTGCCCGAGGTCATGGCCCGGCTCGCGGACGGCGACCGCACGACCATCTGCCATACCGTGACCTACGGGGAGGACTGAGCGATGTACTCCGTGACCGTCGCGGACCACATGATGGTGGCCCACAGCCTGCGCGGCGAGGCGTTCGGCCCGGCTCAGGCGCTGCACGGCGCGACGTACGTCGTCGAGGCGACCTTCCGGCGCGACGACCTCGACCCCGACGGGATCGTCGTCGACATCGGTCTCGCGGCGGCCGCGCTGCACGACGTCGTGGGCGCTCTGACCTACCGGAACCTCGACGACGAGCCGACGTTCGGGGGGGTCAACACGACCACCGAGGTGCTCGCCCGGCACGTGGCGGACGAGCTCGCCCGCCGCGTCACCGACGGGTCGCTCGGTCGCCACGCCGGCGGCATCACCGCCATCGCGGTCACCCTCCGTGAGAACCCACTCGCCTGGGCCTCCTACGAGCGTGCCCCGTGACCCGGCCGGTGCACGTCGTCATGCCCGCCGGCGTCCGCGACCCGGCGCGCCCGAGCGGCGGCAACGGCTACGACGTCCGGGTATGCGCCGGGCTGGTTCATCGTGGACGGCCGGTCCTGGAGCACGAGGTCCCGGGTGCCTGGCCCGACCCCGAACCGGCGGATCTCGCTCGGCTGGCCGCGGTCGTGCGGTCCGTTCCCGACGGCGACGTGCTCCTGCTCGACGGGCTGGTCGGGTCGACCGCCCCCGAGGTGGTCCAGCGGGCCGCGGAGCGTCTGTGCGTGGGGGTGCTCGTCCACATGCCGCTCGGCAACGGGCCGTCCGCCCCCGAGGTCGCCGAGCGCGAGCGACACGTCCTGGTCGCGGCCGACCTCGTCGTCGTGACCAGCGAGTGGACCCGTGACTGGCTGGTCGACGCATACCGGCTCGACCCGCGCCGGGTGCGGGTGGCCACGCCCGGGGCCGACGACGCACCGCTGTCCTCCGGGTCGGCGGCGGGCGGGCGGCTGCTCACGGTCGGCCCGGTCTCGCGGGCCAAGGGCCACGACGTGCTGGTCGCCGCGCTCGATCAGCTCGGCGACCTCGACTGGCGGTTCGAAGGAGTCGGGTCACTCACCGTCGACCCGGACACGGCCGCTGACGTCGAGCGCTGGGCGGTCGGCCGTCGGGCGCACATGGTCGGCCCTCTCGCCGGACCACACCTCGAGACCGCGTATGCGTCCGCCGACCTGCTCGTCCACCCCTCCCGCGCCGAGACGTACGGGATGGTCGTCACCGAGGCCCTCGCCCGCGGGATCCCCGTAGTGGCGACGGACGTCGGCGGGACCCGCGAGGCGCTCGGCACGGCCGAGGGGCTCGGTCGGCCCGGGCTGCTGGTGCCACCCGACGACGCCGGCGCGCTGGCCGCCGCGCTGCGCCGGTGGCTCACCGACGACATGCTCCGTCGACACCTGCGCGGGGCGGCCGTGGCGCGCCGCGAGGAGCTGCCGACGTGGGACGCCACGGTTGCGGTCATCGACGACGCCCTGTCGAGCGCGTCGCTCGCTGGAGCGGTGTCATGACCGGGGCGCGCCTCCGGCGCTGGGCTGGACCGGCCGTCGGCGCCCTGGTCCTCGCACTGTTGGTCTGGCGGTTCGGAGCCGACGCCTTCCTCGACGGCGTGCGGCGGCTGGACGCCTCGGCCGTGGCCGTTGCCCTGGGCCTGGGAGTCGTCACCACCGTGGCGGCGGCCTGGCGCTGGACCGTCGTCGCCCGCGGGATCGGTCTGGTCGTGCCCCTGCGCCCAGCCGTCGCGGCGTACTACCGCTCGCAGCTGGTGAACGTCACGGTTCCCGGCGGCGTCGTCGGAGACGTCGAGCGGGCCGTCCGGCACGGGCGCGGCAGTGGTGAGCTGGCCGCCTCGGTGCGGTCGGTGGGCTGGGAGCGGTTCGGCGGCCAGGCGGTCCAGCTGGCGCTCACGGCGGTCGTGCTTCTCGCGGTTCCGTCGGCGTTCCGGATGGTGGCCGAGTGGGGTGCGGCGACGCTCGTCGTCCTGGCGGTCGCGCTCGGGCTGGCCGGTGCCGCGGCGACGCGGTTCGGCCATGGCCGGCTCTCCCAGGCGCTTCGCGTAGCGGCCACCGACCTGCGCGTCGGCCTGCTCTCCCGGCGCGCGCTCCCCCGCGTCCTGCTGGCGTCCGCGGTCGTCGTGGCGGGTCACGCCACCGTCGTCGTCGTGGCCGCTCGCGCAACCGGTGTCGACGTCGCGCCGAGCACGCTGGTTCCGCTGGCGCTGGTCGTCCTGGCCGGGTCGGCGGTGCCGGCCAACGTCGCCGGCTGGGGACCTCGGGAGGGGGTCGCGGCGTGGGCGTTCGCGGCCGCCGGGCTGGGAGCGAGCGCAGGCGTCACCGCGGCCGCGGCATACGGAGCGCTCGTGCTCGTGGCGGCCCTCCCCGGAGCGGTCGTGCTCGTCGTGCAGCTGGTCCGGGGACGGCGCCCGGCGCCGGCCCGACCCGAGCGGGCGACGGCCGATGCCTGACCGGCCCTACACGCTGATCAGCTGCTGCGCGTCCCTCGACGGCTACCTCGACGACGCCGGTCCGGAGCGGCTCGTCCTCTCCTCCGCGGCCGACCTCGACCGCGTCGACACCGAACGGGCCGGCTGCGACGCGATCCTCGTCGGTGCCGAGACGGTTCGTCGCGACGACCCGCGGCTGCTGGTCCGCTCCGATGAGTGCCGTGCCGAACGGCTCGCCCGAGGACAGTCCCTGACGCCGCTGCGGGTCACGGTGACCCGGTCGGGCGACCTCGACCCGGGTGCGCGGATCTTCACCGCGCCGGGTACGGGGACGGTGGTCTACACGGAGGAGTCCGCCGCCACCGGGCTCGCGCAGCGGCTCGGCGACGCTGCGACAGTCGTCGACGCCGGACCCGCGGTCGACCTGGCCTGGGTCCTCGGTGACCTGCACACCCGGGGCGTCCGGCGGCTCATGGTCGAGGGCGGCCGGCGGGTCCTCAGCCAGCTGCTGGCCGTCGGCCTCGCCGACGAGCTCCAGCTGGTCGTGGCGCCGGTGTTCGTCGGTGACGTGGAGGCACCGCGGTTCGTCGACCCCGGTGTGTACCCGTTCCGCGCACCCCGTCGAGCCCGGCTCACCGAGGTCCGCCAGGTGGGCGACGTCGCCCTGCTGCGCTACGCCCTCACCGACCGAACCCCGATCCCGTCCGAGGAGTCCTGACCGTGCCGACCACGCTGCCCCGCGCGACCATCCGGACCCAGGTGACCATCCCGCTGCGGATGGGCGACGGGTACGCGACGACGGCCCGGGCCTTCACCTTCGAGGGGCTGGTCGACAGGCGCGAGCACCTCGCGCTGGGGTTCGGCTCCAGCGCCCGCAGTCCGCTGCGGCACGACGGTCGCCGGCCGACCCTCGTCCGGCTGCACAGCGAGTGCCTCACCGGCGACGTCCTGGGCTCGGAACGCTGTGACTGCGGGCCACAGCTGCGCGAGGCGGTCGGCCGGCTCGACCGGGCCGGCGGGTACCTGCTCTACCTCCGCCAGGAGGGCCGCGGCATCGGCCTCTACTCCAAGCTCGACGCCTACCAGCTGCAGAGCGACGGGCTCGACACGTATGCGGCGAACCTCGCCCTCGGGTACGCCGCCGACGAGCGCGACTACACCGCGGCGGCGCAGATGCTGCTGGCCCTCGGGCTGCCGACCGTGCGGCTGCTCAGCAACAACCCCGACAAGGCCGGCCAGCTCACCCGCAACGGCGTCACCGTCGTGGAGGAGGTCCCGACCGCCGTCCATCTCAGCCCGGCCAACGCTCGGTACCTCGCGACCAAGGCGGCCGGCGGGCACGCTCTCGACCTCAACGGCCGCTGGGCCCCCGCCGGGTCGCGGAACGGTCCGGGTCAGCGCTGGCGGGTGCCGACCCTGGAGCCGGCCGAGAAGGCCGCCGCCCCGCCGGAGCCGGACGAGGACCTCGTGTGAGTGGAGCCGGTGCTGCGGCCCGGACGGCCGGACCGGCGTGGCCGGCCCGTCCCGCCCGTGGAGGAGCCTCCGTCGCGGCCGTCGCGGCCGTCGCGGCCGTCGCGTCGGGCGCCACGCGGCGACCCGGCAGCGGGCCGGCGAGGGGTCGAGCGCTCGGCCGTACGAGACGAACCGCCCCGGGAGCCCTGGCTGCGTGAGCCGGCTGCAGCGGCCTGGCTCGCCGTCACCGGCCTGGTCGGAACGCGAGGGCCGGGAGCGAGCTCGGCCAGGATGGGATGCTGGGAGTCGACCTGCGTGGTCGTGGGATGCACTCCGGCCAGCCGCGTCAGGTCGCGGACGTCTCTGACCTGGTCGTCGGTCATCAGCGTGACGACCACACCGTCGGCACCGGCGCGGGCGGTACGTCCGGAGCGGTGCAGGTAGGCCTTGTGCTCGACCGGCGGGTCGGCGTGGATGACGATCCCGACGTCGTCGACGTGGATGCCGCGAGCGGCGATGTCGGTCGCCACGAGGGTCGTGGCGTCGCCCCGGTGGAAGCGCTCCATGTTGCGGGTCCGGGCGTTCTGGCTGAGGTTGCCGTGCAGCTCGACCGCTGACACCCCCGAGGCGTTGAGGAGCTTCGCCAGCTTCTTGGCGCCGTGCTTGGTCCGGGTGAAGACCACGCTCCGTCCGGGGGCGGCGGTGAGGTTCACGAGCACCGGCACCCGCCCTTCGGGGCTGACGTGCAGCACGTGGTGGGTCATCGTGGAGATGGGGCTCTGCGCCGAGTCGGCCTGGTGCGTGGCGGGGCGGGAGAGGAAGCGCTTGACGAGGACGTCCACGCCGGCGTCGAGGGTCGCGGAGAAGAGCATGCGCTGACCGTCGCGGGGCGTGGTGTCCATGATCCGGCGGACCCCAGGCAGGAAGCCGAGGTCGGCCATGTGGTCGGCCTCGTCGAGGATGGTGATCTCGACCGAGCGCAGGTCGACGTGACCTTGGCCCATGAGGTCCTCGAGGCGACCGGGGCAGGCGACGACGACGTCGACGCCACGGCGCAGGCTGGTGACCTGGCGGTTCTGGCTCACCCCACCGAAGACGGTGACCCGGGTCAGACCGGCCGCTGTCGCGAGGGGCGCCAGCGCCTCGTCGATCTGGGTGACCAGCTCACGGGTGGGGGCGAGGATGAGGGCTCGGGGCCGGCCGGGCCGGCGCGGTGTCCGGCTCTGGGCGAGGCGTGCGACGAGCGGGAGGAGGAAGGCATACGTCTTGCCCGACCCGGTGCGGCCGCGGCCGAGGACGTCCCGGCCGCTGAGCGAGTCCGGCAGCGTGGCCGCCTGGATCGGGGTCGGGGTGGTGATGCCGAGGGTTGCGAGGACGTCGGCGAGCGAACGAGGCACACCGAGGTCGGTGAAGGGCGTGTCAGTAGACACAGGTAGGTGACTCCAAAGATGGTCGGATACGTTCCGCCCGGCGCGACCGTCACGGGCGCGGCGCAAGAGCTTCGCATCGACTTCACATCGGGCCCGAGGCAGAACTGGGCGGGCCACTGCTGCGGGAAGTCTACCGGTTCCCAGCGTGTGCCCCGACCACTGCATACCCCACCGGGGTAATCCGACCAGGACGGTTGCCCGCTACCGCCGAAAGAGGACAACACTAGGGGTATGCCCCCCGAACCCGGCCAAGCCCGACGTCGTCCCAGCACGAGCCCGTTCCGTGACCGCCCCGCCCCGACCTACGAGACGTTCGAGGTCGACAGCCGGGTCATCCACGACCGCTACGGGCTCGGCCGCGTCGTGCAGCTCAACACGGATCGGATGAACGTCAAGTTCGGGGATGTCGTCATCGACATCGATACCCGGAGCCCGAAGGTGCACCTGCTCTAGGGATCCCCGAGCGCGGGCGCCGATCAGGTGTCGTGGTGGACGTGAAGGGACTCGAACCCCTGGCCTCTCGCGTGTGAAGCGAACGCTCTAACCAACTGAGCTACACGTCCCGAAACGGCGGACCCGAGGATATCCGCAGCGACTGCCGTTGACGCAACTCGCCCGTCGCCACCGGCCCGCCCCGACCGAGCCTGGTCAGTCGACCGCATCGCCGTCGTCCGAGCGATCGGCTCCGGGTTGGTGTCCGCCCTCCAACGCCGTCACCGCCGCCAGCCGGTTCGAGACCCCGAGCTTTCGGTAGGCATTCTCGAGGTGTTTGCGCACGGTGGCCGGCGTGACGAAGAGCCGGCCGGCGATCTCCGCGTTCGACAGGCCCGTGGCCAGATGGTGCAGCACCCGCCGCTCCTGGACGGTCAACGACGGCGGCAGCTCCGACCTCGGCCGCTCGCGCAGCACGCGCTCCAGCGCGGGAGCCACGATGCCGAACACCGCCCGTTCACGCGGTGTGAAGTCGGTCTCGCGCCGGATCAGCCACAGCTTCACGACGTGACCGGGCCCCCTGCGCACCCCGAGGGACAGGACCGCCACCCCGCCACGACGCGCTGACCCGTTCAGGGCGGGGCCACGGTTTCGCTGTCGGATCCCGACCGTCGCCGACTCGTCATCCCAGGGCGGCGCGTCGCCGCTCGTGCGACGGCCGTGCAGCGCCATCTCGCCCACGGCGCAGCCCGTGGCGTCGAGAAGGGCGATCCCCATCGCATCGGACGCGATGAGCCGGGCGAGATGGCGCAGCGGGCCCTCGTGGTGCAGAGCGATCTCCGGCACCGGTTCACAGGCGATCACCGCACGCAGGGCGACCTGCTCCTCTTCGGACAGGACCAGTGCCGGCATGGTTTCCCCTCACCCCGAGGCTTACCCACCACGAGTGTCCAGCCAGGACGGGCGGCGGTACATAGTCATTGACGGTGACTCTGAGTCCTGTCCCGGCCCCGGAGATACGCCGGAAAGCGAATGGCCAGCCCGGTCATCCCCCTCTGACACTGGGGCGAACGCCGTCACGAAGGGTGCTCGCCATGCCAACACGTCGTCAGGTGGTCGCGGCCGCGGCCTCCGCCGTTCTCACGCCCCTGTTCGTCGTCACGCTGGCGGGTCCGGCCACCACAGCCGTCGCTGCGGACGGCCCGCTGGCGTCGTCGATCGCCGTCGCGTGGCAGCGGACCGCGATCCGCACGATCTACACCGAGCAGGGCCTCGCGCCTCCCGCCGGAGGCCTGTACCTCGCGTTCACCTCGATGGCCGTTCACGACGCCGCGGTCGACGCTCAGCGGCAGGGTACGCACGCGGCGGCGGCCGCGGTCGCCACGGCTGCCCACCACGTTCTGCGCCACTACTTCCCGACATCCGGGACCGCACTCGACCGCGACCTTGCCGCCAGTCTCGCGAAGGTTCCGAACGGGAAGAAGGAGACGTCAGGCACCCAGATCGGCGCTGAGGCAGCGGCCCTCATGATCGCCTCACGGGTCGGCGACGGGCGCAACGACGCGTCGATCGTCTACGCGAAGGCTCCGGCCCTGGGGATCTGGCAGCCGCCTCCCACCGGGATGGCCTTGCCCTGGTTGGGCTTCGTCGACCCGGTGGTCGACATCGACCCCGTGGTGCTCGACGGCCCCGACCCCATCACGAGCGCGGCGTTCGCCCAGGACCATGAGGAGGTCCGGATGCTCGGGGAGGTCGAGCCGCAGAACCGGAACCCGGGGCAGACGGCGATCGCGCGGTTCTTCTCGGCCAACCCGGTGCCCGTCTACCGCGACGCCGTGTGCACCCTGCTCGAGGATGAGCCGATGGGACTTCTCCCGACGACGAGGTTCTTCGCCCGAGTGGACGCGGCGATGGCGATGTCGTTCATCGAGGCCTGGCGCTTGAAGTTCGAGCTCGGTTACTGGCGACCCTTCCAGGCCATTGCCGCTGCGGGCACCGACGACAACCCAGGGACGTTGCCGCACCCCGACCCCGACCCGTGGACGCCGCTCGTGTCGAACCCGGCATACGCCGACTACCCCAGCGGCCATGCTCAGGCGACGTCGGCGTTCGCGCAGGTCCTGCGCAAGACGCTCGGAGATGACACCGCGCTCGTCCTGAAGTCGGGTGGCCTGGAGCGTTCCTACGCCACGCTCACCGCGCTCGAGCACGACGCGTTCCACGCCCGGATCTGGGGCGGCCTGCACTTCCGGGACGCCATGGACGACGGCTACTACCTCGGCCACACGACGGCCGATCGGGTGATGAAGGTGGTCCGCTGACCACCAGGTTTCCGTCCAGGTCGAGAAGTCAGGCGACACCCGGCAGAAGGTCGAGCAGCTCCTCGACCCGGTCGGGCAACCAGCTCGGCGACCCGGCCCAGGCGAAGTACGCCCAGAACACACACGCCACGATGGCCGCGGTGCCGAGGGCGACCAGCGCGCTCACCCACCACGGCTTGGACCGCAGCCACCGCTCCCAGTCGCGCAGTCTCGCCTTGCCCCAGTAGAGGAGCCGTTGCGCCCACTCGAACTCCGATGCCCAGATCGAGACCCCGATGAACACGATGAGCCACCCCGGCCCGGGCGCCGGCACGGCGATGATCCCCACGACGACCACCACCAGCCCGAGTACGGCCACGACCGTCCGGTAGGCGCGGTGCGAGGCCGGCTTCGCGCGGATCCGGCGGCGCCATTCCCAGCGGTCGTCGTTGGCGTCGAGGGTGATGTTGTCGTCGAGGTCCTCCGGGGCCTCGCCCTTGGCGTAGCGCGGCGGCTCGGTCACGGATCCTCGTTCTCCGCTGCGCGGGCCGCGAAGACCTTGGCCGCCCGGGCGGTCACCGGTCCCGGCGCCAGCTCGCGGTCGTCGACCGCGTGGACGGCGAGCACATCGCGCGTCGAGCTGGTGATGAACACCTCGTCGGCGGTGCGCAGCACGTCGAGCGGGAGGGCCTGCTCGGCGACGGCCATGCCGTCCTCACGGCACCACTCGAGGGCCAGCCCTCGGGTGATCCCTTCCAGCGCACCGGAGTCCGCCGGTGGCGTGAGGACGACACCGTCCACGACGACGAACACGTTGGAGCCGGTTCCCTCGCACAGCTCGCCGCGGGTGTTGCCGAAGATCGCCTCGGAGGCTCCCCGCGCCTTGGCCCACGCGAGGGCGACGACGTTGTCCGCGTACGAGGTCGTCTTGAGCCCGGCCGTCGCCGCTCGCTCGTTGCGGGTCCACGGCACGACGACGACCGCGCCGGACTCGGGCGGCCGGGCCTGGTCCCCCGCGGTCACGACGTAGGTCAGGCCGGACGAGTCGGTCGCTGGCCGGTCGGAGCCGAGTGGCCCGACCCCGGCGGTCACCGTGTAGCGCAGCCGCCCGAACGGGATCGGCTCACCAGCAGCGAGGACGGCGGCGGCGCCCGCCGCGATGACGTCGTGGTCGGCGCCCGGGAGGCCGAGGCCGGTCAGCGACCGGTCCAACCTCCGCGCGTGCCGGGTCATGGCGAACGGCCGCCCGTCCACGATCTTCAGCGTCTCGAACGCCCCGTCACCCACGGTCACCCCGTGGTCCAGCGCCGAGAGGCTCGCCTCGTCGCCGCGCAGGTGGCCGTTCACCCAGACCCGTACCGTCACGGACCCACCTTCCCAGACGCTCGTCCTCCGCTCGGGTATCCGCCCCAACGCGTGACCGGGAACCGCCGTTCCGGGGCGCGCCGAGGGAGGATTCGGCCGTCGGCCGCGGCCGGGAGCAGAATGCCGGCATCGACAGGGGCAGGAGTATGCGTCGGAGCAGCGCGGCCGGCACGCTGGCCGCGCTGCTGACGCTCGGGCTGACCGCCTGCGCCGACCCGGAACCGGTCCAGGACCCCGCTCCGACGCCCTCGGCCACCGTCGCGGCTTCCGCGGCGAGAAGGGACGCCACGCCCGCTCCACCCAGCCCGACCCCGTCGTCGTCGGCGCCGCTCACCCCGGACTCGCCCGTGACCCTCGCGTTCGGCGGCGACGTCCACTTCGAGGGACGACTGGCCAACCTCCTCACGACCGACGGGCTCGCCGCGCTGCGACCGGTCCTCGGCGGCGCCGACGTCGCCGTCGTCAACCTCGAGACGGCGATCACCGACCGAGGTGTGGAGCAACCGAAGATCTACCACTTCCGCACGACGCCCCAGGCTCTCGTCACGTTGCAGCAGGCGGGCGTCGACGCCGTCAGCATGGCCAACAACCATGCCGTGGACTACGGGCCGGACGGGCTGACCGACACGCTGGCCGCCCAGGCGTCCAGCCCGATCCCCGTGATCGGCATCGGCCCCGATGCGAAGCGGGCCTTCGCGCCCGCGGTGTTCGACGTACGCGGCACGAAGGTGGCCGTCATCGCCTCGACCCAGATCAACGACTACACGGTCCACACCTACCCCGCGACCGACACGAAGCCCGGGATCGCCGGCAACCTCGACAACACCCGGCTGCTGGCCGCCGTCCGCGCCGCGCGCGCCGTATCCGACGTCGTGGTCGTCTACCTGCACTGGGGCAGCGACTACACCACGTGTCCCGACGGCGCCCAGACCAGTACAGCGGCTGCGCTGGCCAACGCCGGCGCCGACGTGGTCGTGGGCGGACACGCGCACCGGGTCCAGGGGGCGGGCTGGCTCGGCCGGACCTACGTCGACTACGGCCTGGGCAACTTCGTCTGGCTCAACACCCGCGGCCCCGTCGACGCGGTCAGCGGGGTCCTCACGGTGACCATCGACCCGGTCCGAGCGAAGGCCCAGAAGGGAACCGGCCCCACCGTCGTCACCGGTGCGTCGTGGACACCGCTGCTCATCGGGGACGACGGGGTGCCGCGGCCACCGGCTGCCGCCGCGGCGGCGAGCCAGCAGGCGGCGTGGGCGCAGGCCCGGTCGTGCGCCCGTCTCGCCGCGACGCCGTGAGGCCCACGAGCCGGGCGGCCTTGAGCTGGGTCTCCGCCCACTCGCCGTCGGGGTCCGACCCCCAGGTGATGCCGGCGCCGGTCCCGAACCGCAGCCGCCGCCGACCGTCGGCGTCGCGCTCGGCCCAGAACGTCCGGATGCCGACGGCCAGCTCCGCCTCGCCGCGGTCGGCGTCGACCCATCCGATCGCTCCACAGTAGGGACCGCGCGGAACCGGTTCGAGGTCGCGGATCGTGGTGAGCGCGCTCGACTTCGGCGCCCCCGACACCGAACCCGGCGGGAACGTCGCGTCGAGGATGTCCGCCCACCCCACGCCCGGGCGCAGCCGGCCGGCCACCGTCGACACGAGGTGGACCAGACCCGGGTGCGGTTCCACCGCGCACAGCGCCTCGACGTCGACGGTGCCCTCGTGGCAGACCCGGGAAAGGTCGTTGCGGACCAGGTCGACGATCATCACGTTCTCCGCGACGTCCTTGGGCAGCAGCCGGTCCGCCGTGGTCGCCGTCCCCTTGATCGGCGACGAGACCAGCCGCTCCCCCGACCGGGTGAGGAAGCGTTCCGGTGACGCCGACACGACATCCAGTCCGGCCGCGTCGACCCGGATACGACCGGCGTACGGAGCCGGGTTTCCCTGGCGCAGAAGAGCGTCCAGTCCGTCGAGGTCGGCGGCGTCGTCGAGGTCGTGCTCGAGGACCCGGCAGAGGTTGGCCTGGTACACCGTGCCCGCGGCGATCCTCTCGCGGATCTCGGCGACGCCGGCTCGGTAGGCGTCCGCGTCGAGGGAGGTACGCCAGCCAGCGTCCAACGGGGTCCAGCCGGCCGAGGGCGGGGTGGGCTCGCCGCGCCGAACGTCCGCGAAACGGACCGCGGTCAGCTCGCCCTCGAACGTCATGACCACAGCCCAAAAGCCTTGTGTGTCAAGTACTTCGAGGGCTTCTGGGCCGGTGACGACGTCCCTGAGCGTCGTGGCCACGCGATCACCGAACCGCGCCACGTCCACCCGCCGATGATAGGTGTCCCGACCCGGGCGGCGGGTTCGGGCATTCCGGTCACCTGGCTGTGGCCGCGTCGCTAACATCGAATCGGGTCAACACCGGAGGCGTCCCGAAGGCGACCCACGCGTGTTCGACTCGGAGGCGAGCATGGCCCAGCTCATCGTCGGACTGACCCCGGCGTTGGCGCGCGCGCTCGCCCGTGGTGAACGGACCAGGGACACCACGCGGCTGCGCGACATCACGGCGCAGGCTCGGGTCGAGCTCCGACCGCAGACCGTCCGCGCCCTCGACTCGCTCGACACCGAACCCGGCGACACCTCCGACACCGAACCCGACGACGCCTCCGGCGACGCCGGCGGAGCCGAGTCAACGGTGTGGTTCGTCATCGAGACGGACGACGCCGACCACCCGGACGACCTCGACGCGCAGCTGCTCCGGGTTCCCGGGGTGACCGCCGCATACGTCACACCGGACCAGGGACCGCCCTAGCGGTCGCCCACCACCCCCCACGGAGGATCGGATGCCACCCAGGAAGCGCACGTCCGCCACGAACACCGCCAAGTCCACCGCGAAGGCGGCAGCGAAGAGCGCCCCCAGGGCGCGTCGTGCCGCCACCCTCACCCCGTCCGCCTACGGGGCGCCGGAGCTCATCGTCATCGCCGACCCCGCCGCCGCGCTGCGCATCGGCACGGGAGGCGTCGAGTCGGGCGGCGGCGCCGACACCCGAGCCCTCAACCGCGTCGCGTCGCGCGCCGCCGTGACCCTCCGACCGCTGTTCGGTCCCGAGGAGCGGGTCCGGCTCGAGGCTCGGCGGCTCGCTCCGTCGGCCATCGGCCCGGTCCCCGACCTCTCGGTCTACTACCACGTGGAGGCGCCCGCCGGAGACCTCGCGGGCCTGGCCGAGGAGCTGGCCGGCAGCGAAGGTGTTCAGGCCGCATACGTGAAGCCGGCCAGCGAACCGCCCGAGCTCAACGACATGGCACCGGCCCCCGAGGACGCGCCACCGTCGACGCCGGACTTCATCGCCAAACAGCTCTACCTCGAACCCGCCCCAGGGGGCGTCGACGCGCGGTACGCGTGGACCTGGCCCGGTGGCGGTGGCGCGAGCGTGAGCATCATCGACTGCGAGTGGGGCTGGCGGTTCGACCACGAGGACCTGACTGTCGGCCAGGGTGGCGTCGTCGTCGGTACGGGGAGCACCGACACGAACCACGGCACCGCCGTCATCGGCGAGATCAGCGGCGACCGGAACGCCTTCGGTATCACCGGGATCTGCCCGGACGCCTTCATCCGGGCCGCCGCGTTCTCCGGCCCGACGGCGGCGACGATCCGCGGCGCGGCCGACCGGCTCGGCGCCGGCGACATCATCCTGCTGGAGATCCACCGGGCCGGTCCCCGGCACAACTTCCAGGGTCGCGACGACCAGCTGGGCTATATCGCCGTCGAGTGGTGGCCGGACGACTTCGACGCGATCCGCTACGCCAACTCGCGCGGCATCATCGTGGTCGAAGCGGCCGGGAACGGCGCGGAGAACCTCGACGACGCGATCTACTCCGTCCGTCCGGGCGGGTTCCCGGCCTCGTGGACCAACCCGTTCAACCGCGCGAACCGCGACTCGGGCGCCATCGTCGTCGGGGCCGGCGCTCCCCCGCCCGGGACCCACGGCGTCAGCTGGGGCGCCGACCGCTCCCGGCTGGACTTCTCCAACTACGGCGCCCTCATCGACGCGCAGGGCTGGGGCCGCGAGGTCACGTCGACGGGCTACGGCGACCTCCAGGGCGGGGGGGACCCTCGGATCTGGTACACCAACCGGTTCTCCGGGACGTCCAGCGCGTCCCCGATCGTCGTCGGAGTTCTCGGCGCACTGCAGGGGGCGCTGCGCGCGGCCGGCAAGACGCCGATGACCCCCGCGACGGCGCGCGCCTGGCTCCGGGCGACCGGCTCACCGCAACAGGACGAGCCCGGCCGGCCCGCCACCCAGCGGATCGGCAACCGGCCCGACCTGAAGGCCCTGATCCAGGCTCACGTCAAGGGCAACATCGCCATCGACAAGGCCGTGGTCAAGGACGCCAAGGACGTGAAGCTGGAGAACAAGGAGTTCAAGAACGAGAAGGCCGAGGTCAAGGAGCGCAAGGAGAAGATCGAGGTCAAGGAGCACAAGCGGGAGAACAAGGAGTTCAAGAACGAGAAGGCCGAGATCAAGGAACGCAAGGAGAAGATCGAGGTCATCGAGGGCAAGAACGTCCTCGTCGACGGCGGTGGCAAGAACCTCGTCCTCGAGGGCGGCGGGGGCCGCAAGAACCTCGTCGAGGGCGGCGGGGGAGCGGCGGCGTGGTCATCGACCCGGCGCCGGCAGCGGCCGGACTCGAGGCCCGGCTCGCCGCCGTCGAGCAGTCGGTCGCGGCCCTGACCCACTTCATCGGCGCCGACCTGCGGCCGGACCTCGGGGCCGGGGCGCTCGCCCGCGAGCAGGACATCTACGGGCAGGCCGACTCGGCGAAGCAGAACAAGGACGTCTCGGACGGCAAGGGTGGCGGCAAGGAGAACCTTGCCGAAGGCTGACGCCGACTCCGGCCCGGCTCCCTCCGGGGGGCCGGGCCGATCCGTCGAGTATGCGGTGCTCTGCGGTCCCGAGGACGCCTCCGCCGTGTGGGCGGCCGGCGAGCTGGGCCGCCGCGGGCTCGCCGTCCGGCTGGTCACCACGGAGGAGCTGGTCTACAGCGCGAGCCTCACGCATACGGTGACTCGCACCGGCACGTCCGTCGCCGTGCGGCTGGCCGAGGGGGCGGTCCTCGGCCCCGACCTCCGCGGCACGCTCAACCGGGTCGTCCGGATCCCCCGCGCACATTTGGCCGCCACCCCGGAGCCGGACCGGGACTACGTCCTGTTCGAGCTGCAGGCGATCCTCACCAGCCTGCTCTTCGCGCTCCCGGGCGCCGTCGTCGGACGCGCTGACCCGCGCGGGCTCTGCGGCGCCTGGTGGCGGCCGGCCGAGTGGATGGTAGCCGCCGGCCGGGCCGGTCTGACCGGGGTCGGCTACCGGTCGGGCGGCGCCGACGAGCCGACCGGCACGCGGACGCTGCTCGTGATCGCCGGCCAGGTCGTCGCTCCGGACGGTCTCGAGGTGCCGGACGTCGTGTCCGCCGGCTGCCTGGCCCTCGCGGCCCGGCACGGCGGCGGACTCCTCGGCCTGGACTTCTCGGTGACGTCCCTCGGGTGGGCGTTCGAGAGCGCCACACCGTGGCCCGACCTGCGCCCCGGCGGCGGAGCGCTGGTCGACGCGCTGCACTCCGCCCTTCTCTCCAGAGACGCGGTGTTCGCGTGATCCTCGTGGTCGGGATCCCGTCCGAGCCGCCGCTGCAGGAGGCGCTCGACGCGCTGAGCGACCTCCGCGCCGACGTCCTCGTCCTCAGCCAGCGCCGCAGCGCGGAGATCGACCTCGCCTTCGCCGTGGACTCGTCGGGCGTCGTGGACGGCGTCCTGCGGGTCGGTCACCGCCACGTCGCGCTGCGTGACGTCACCGCCGTCTACGCCCGGCTGATGGACCACCGGAACGTCCCCGAGTACGAGCGACTCGCTCCGGGAGACCCCGAACGGGACCGGTGGGCATCGCTCCACGACGACCTCACGACCTGGGTGGACGTCGCCCCGGGCCGGGTCGTCAACCGCTCGTCCGCCATGGCGTCCAACGGTTCCAAGCCCTACCAGGCCCAGCTCATCGCCCGGCACGGGCTGCTCACCCCCGAGACGCTCGTGACCAACGACGCCGACGAGGCCCGGGACTTCTACGCCACCCGGTCCCGCGTCGTCTACAAGTCGGCCAGCGGCGCCCGGTCGATCGTCCAGACCATGGGGCCGGCGGACGTCGACCGGCTCGAAACGCTTCGGGCCTGCCCCGTGCAGTTCCAGGCGTGGGTACCGGGGACCGACGTCCGCGTCCACGTGGTCGGTTCCGAGGTCTTCGCGACGGCGATCTCGACCACGGCGACGGACTACCGGTATGCGACGGCGCAGGTCGACGAGCCGGCGCACCTCGAGCCGCACGAGCTCGATGCGGAGGTCGCGGACCGGTGCGTGGCCCTGACCGCCGACCTCGGGCTCGAGTTCGCCGGGATCGACCTCAAGATCACGCCCGACGGCGAGGTCTACTGCTTCGAGGTCAACCCGTCACCGGCGTACACATACTTCTCCGGTCAGACCAAGCAGCCGATCCCCGAGGCCCTGGCCCGCCACCTCGTGGCCGCCTGACTTCCGGACGGCCGTTGTTGCCGGTTTCGGGTCCTGGCGGACCGCGAAACCGGCAACAACGTGCGTTTGGAAGCGGGAAGTCAGCGGCGGAGGCCGCGTCCGATGAGGATGCCGACGACCAGGCCGACCGCCGCGGCGACGAGGTGGGGCGCGTACGACTTCAGGATGACCGGCAGGACGGTGGACCCGAGGTCGATGGCGTCGTCGTTGTCGCCGCCGGCGCTGGCGCGGACGAACGCCGGCTTGTCGACGTTCGACCGCGGCGCGGCGGCAGCCGCGGGGGCCGCGGCCTCGGAGCCGACCGACGCCTCGACCGAGGCCGGGCCGGACCCGTTCGAGGAGCCCGTCACCCGTGCCGGCTCGGCGTCCTCGGTGGGAACCGGTCCGGTCGCCTCGACGGCCGGCTCGGGCTCCGGAGCGGTGAGCCGTTGCTCCAGACAGGCGACGAACTGCTGCAGCAGCTTGTCGGACACGTCCTGCATCACGCCGCGACCGAACTGGGCCGGCTTGCCGGTGATGTTGAGGTCGGTGGTGACCTCCACCGCCGTCGAGGCGTCGGCCGTCTCGTCGAGGGCGATGGTCACCTTCGCACCGGCCGTGCCGTTGCCGCGCTTGTCCTTGCCGGTCGCCTCGATGGTGGCGCGGTGGGCCTCGTCGTCGCGTGTGACGAACTGGCCGGAACCCGTATACATCAAGGCGATCGGTCCGAGCTTGACCTTGCAGGTGCCCTCGAACCGGTCGCCCTCGACCGACGTCACGGTCGCGCCGGGGAAGCACGCGGCCACCCCGGCGAGATCCATGAACGTGTCCCACGTCGTCCCCACCGGGGCCGGCACGGTGAACTGGTGCTGCAGCTCCACGGGCTCAGGCTCCCGCCGCCGCGAGGACGGCCCGGCGCGTGAGGACGGTGGCGAGGTGCTTGCGGTAGGCGCTGTCGCCGTTGAGGTCCGACGGTGGGTTGGTGCCCTCCGCCGCCGACGCTGCCGCCTCGCGGACGGCGTCCTCCGTCGCCGCCTTGCCGACGAGCGCCTGCTCGACCGACGTGGCGCGCAACGGCGTGGACCCCATGTTCGTCAACCCGATCCGCGCCTCGGCGATGGTGCCACCGTCCACGCGGACGGTCGCCGCGACCGCGACGATCGACCACTGGTGCCTCACCCGGACGAACTTCTCGTAGTGGGCGCCCCAGCCGGTGTGCTTGGGGATCCGGACCTGGGTGAGCAGCTCGCCCTCGCCGACCGCCGTCTCGAAGAGGTCGACGAAGAAGTCGGCCGCGCCGACCGTCCGCGTCGCCCCGCCAGGCCCGACGATGACGAACTCGGCATCGAGGGCGAGCGCCGCCGCCCCGACGTCGCCCGCCGGGTCGGCGTGGACCAGGGCGCCGCCGACCGTGCCGCGGTGACGGATCTGCGGGTCCGCGACCTCGGCGACCGTCTTGGCCAGCAGCAGCGCGTGCTCCCGGACCAGGGCGTTGTCGACGACGTCGGCGTGCGTCGCCATCGACCCGATGACGATCGCGTCGCCGTCCTCGGAGATCTCGGTCAGGCCGGGTATGCGCCGTAGGTCGACGACCTTCTCCGGCGCGTTGAGCCGCATCCGCAGAACGGGGAGGAGGCTCTGGCCACCGGCGAGGACCTTGGCCTCGTCACCGGCCTCGGCGAGAGCCGAGAGGGCCTCCTCGAGCGAGTCCGGTGCGACGTAGTCGAACAGGGCGGGGATCACTGCTGGCCACCTTCCGTGTCGGAGCTGGGAGTGTCCTGGTTCAGAGCGCCTTCACTGAAGTGCGGCTGCGCGTCGGCGGTGGTCTCGGCGTCCGGCGTGGCGCCGGCCGACTGGATCGCCTTCCAGACGCGCTCCGGTGTGCAGGGCATGAGGATGTCGTTGATTCCCAACGGCCGCAGCGCGTCGACGATGGCGTTGACCACGGCGGGCGTCGAGGCGATCGTGCCCGCCTCGCCGACTCCCTTGGTCCCCAACGTGTTCGTCGTCGACGGCGACTCGGTGTGGTCGGTCACGAAGCTGATCGTGTCGGCCGCGGTCGGCAAGGTGTAGTCGACGAAGGACCCGGTGACGAGGGTGCCGTTCTCGTCGAACTCCGCTCCCTCCCAGAGGGCCTGGGCGATGCCCTGGACCAGACCGCCGTGGACCTGGCCCTGGACGATCATCGGGTTGACGATGACCCCGATGTCGTCGACGCAGACGTACTTGCGCATCGTCGTCTGGCCGGTCTCGGTGTCGACCTCCATCGCGCACAGGTGGGTCCCGTGCGGGAACGAGAAGTTGACCGGGTCGTAGGTCGCGCTCCCGTCGATGTCGGGGTCCATCTCGTCGGGCAGGTTGTGGCCGGTCCAGGCGTTGAGAGCGATGTCCGACAGACTGACGCCCTTGTCGGTACCCCTCACGTGGTACCTGCCCGCGCTGAACTCGATGTCGGCGATGTCGGCCTCGAGCAGGTGCGCAGCCGCCGGCTTGGCGTTCTCGATGACCTTGTCGGCCGCCAGGACCAACGCCTCACCGCCGACCACGAGGGACCGGGAACCGTAGGAGTCCAGGCCCTTGTGGGCGATCTGGGTGTCGCCGTGTAGTACCTCGACGTCCTCGAACGGCACGCCGAGCCGGTCGGCGACGATCTGGCTCCAGGCCGTCTCGTGGCCCTGGCCGTGAGGTGACGTGCCGGTGACGACCTCGACCTTGCCGGTGGGGAGCATCCGGATCGTGGCCGACTCCCAACCGCCGGCGCCGTAGCTGAGCGAACCCAGCACCCGCGACGGGGCGAGACCGCACATCTCGGTGAAGGTCGAGACGCCGATGCCGAGCTGGACCGGGTCCTTGCTGTCGCGGCGCCGCTGCTGCTCCGCGCGCAGCTCGTCGTAGCCGAACAGCTCCTTGGCCTTGGCCGTAGCCGCCTCGTAGTTCCCCGAGTCGTAGGTCATCCCCGAGACGGTGGTGAAGGGGAACTCGTCATGGGTGATCCAGTTCTTCTCGCGGATCGCGAGCGGGTCGACCCCGACCTCGACGGCCAGCTCGTCCATGAGCCGCTCGATGGCATACGTCGCCTCGGGTCGGCCCGCGCCTCGGTATGCGTCGACCCAGGTCTTGTTGGTCAGGACGGTCTGGACCGAGAACTGGTAGGACGGGAACTTGTAGATCGAGTTGAACATCCATGCGCCGAGAACCGGCACGCCGCCGCCGACGAGCGCGATGTAGGCGCCCATGTCGGCGAGGAGCTCGACCTTGAGACCCGTGACCGTGCCGTCCTTCTCCGCGGAGAGGGTCAGCTTCTGCCACTGGTCCCGGCCGTGGTGGGCCGAGAGCAGCGACTCGGAGCGGGTCTCCGTGTACTTGACCGGCTTGCCGAGGCGACGGGCCACGGCGATGGCGACGTACTCCTCGGGAGTCGTCTGCAGCTTGCCGCCGAACCCGCCACCGACATCGGGCGCGATGACCCGGACCTTCGACTCGGAGATGCCCATCGTCGCGGAGATGAGGAACCGAAGGATGTGGGGAATCTGGGTGGCCGACCAGACCGTCATCTGCTCCTGGGTCGGGTCGACGACCACCGACCGGGGCTCCATGAAGGCCGGGATGAGGCGCTGCTGCCGGTACTCGCGCTCGAGAACGATGCCGTCGGTCCGGGCCTTGGCGATGGCCTCGTCCACGTTGCCGCCGGAGCCCTGCTCGGCGGAGTCCAGCTTCCAGAAGGCGCTCTTGTTGGTGCCGAGGTCGGGGTGGGCGAGCACCGTGTCGGCCGCGGCCTCCTTGAGGTCGAGCGCCGCCGGCAGTACCTCGTAGTCGACGTCGATGAGCTCCGCGGCGTCGCGCGCGCGGGCGGCCGAGCGGGCGACGACGACGGCGACGATCTCGCCGGCGCAGGCCACCCGGTCGATGGCGATCGGGAGGTGGGTCGGCGTCTTCTGGTCGGCGGTGATCGGCCAGGCGTTGGCGAGGACCCCCTGGACGTCCTTGAGGTCCTCACCCGTGGCGACGAGGGACACCCCGCGGACCGCCTTGGCCGCCGTGGTGTCGATCGAGGTGATCTTCGCGTGCGCGTACGGGCTGCGCACCACGGCCATGTGCAGCAGTCCGGGTGGCGTGATGTTGTCGGTCCAGCGCGTCCGGCCGGTGATCAGCCGCTCGTCCTCCTTGCGAACCCGGGCCTTGCCGACCTCGGGGGCCGGAGTCTCGGTGCGATCCTCGGTGATGGTCACTTGGCACCTCCCGCGGCGGCCTGCACGGCCTTGACGATGTTGTGGTAGCCGGTACAGCGACAGAGGTTTCCCTCCAGCCCCTCCCGGATCTCCCGCTCGGTGGGGTTCGGGTTGTCGTTGAGCAGGTCGATGGACTGCATGATCATTCCGGGGGTGCAGTAGCCACACTGCAACGCGTGGTTCTCGTGGAACGCCTTCTGCATCGGGTGCAGCTCGCCGTTCTGGGCCAGCCCCTCGATCGTCCCGATCTCCCCGCCGTCGGCCTGGACGGCAAGGACGTTGCAGGACTTCACGCTGCGGCCGTCGAGGTGGACCGTGCAGGCACCGCAGTTGCTGGTGTCGCAGCCGACGACGGTCCCCGTCTTGCCCAGCCGTTCTCTCAAGTAGTAGACGAGGAGCATCCGGGGCTCCACCTCGTCCTGGTACTTCACTCCGTCGACGGTCACGTTGATGAGGGTCATCCTTGACTCCTTGCGGTGGGGCGGGTCTTCAGATCGTGCTTGCTGGGTGGGCTTCCTGCAGGGGTTTCGGCGCTTCCGAGGCCGAACCTGGCGAGTCGGGCAGGTCGAAAGGTCCCGAGTGTCGCCCGGTCGGGTGGTGGATCGGACCCTCGACGTCGGTGAGGCGGGCGCCCTGACCGCCCCAGCGGACCGCGATGATCTCCGCGGCGATGCTCACCGCGGTCTCCTCAGGGGTGCGCGCGCCGAGGTCCAGGCCGATCGGGCTGGACAGCCGGTTGATCTCGGCGTCGGTCATCCCGATCTCGCGAAGCCGGTCGAGGCGGTCCTCATGGGTCCGCCGCGAGCCCATGGCCCCGATGTAGGCGACCTCCGGAAGACGCAGGGCCACCTCGAGGAGCGGCACGTCGAACTTGGGGTCATGGGTGAGCACGCAGAGCACCGTCCGGCCGTCCACCCGACCGGCCTCCGCCTCGGCCTCGAGGTAGCGGTGCGGCCAGTCGACGACGACGTCGTCGGCGTCGGGGAAGCGGCTGGCCGTCGCGAACACCGGCCGCGCGTCGCATACCGTCACCGTGTAGCCGAGGAACTTCCCGATCCGGGCGCAGGCCGCGGCGAAGTCGATCGCACCGAAGACCAGCATCCGGGGTGCGGGGGCGTGGACGTCGACGAAGACCCGCATACCCTCGCCGCGACGCTCGCCGTCGGGGCCGTAGGTGAGGGTCTCACTGTGGCCGGTCGCCAGCAGGCCGCGGGCGTCGTCGGCGACGGCGTCGTCGAGCCGGAGGCTGCCGAGCGAGCCGATCCGGTCGTCGAGGTCGTCCTCCGCCCGGACGATGAGCCGCCGGCCGAGCCGGGCCGGGTCGGGGTGCTCGACCACCGTCGCCACCGCGACCGGTCGGCCGGCCTCGATGTCGGCCGCCACGTCGCCGAGCTCGGGGAAGGTGTCCCTGGAGACGGTCTCGACCCAGACGTCGAGGATGCCGCCACAGGTCAGGCCGACCGCGTATGCGTCCTCGTCGCTGACGCCGTATCGCTGGAGCGCGGGGGTGCCGGACTCGAGGACCTCCTGGGCCAGCTCGTAGACCGCGCCCTCGACGCAGCCGCCGGAGACCGAGCCGACGGCCTCACCCTCGGGTCCGACGAGCATCGAGGCGCCCGGCTGGCGCGGAGCGGACTTCCACGTCGCGACCACCGTGCCGACGCCGACGGACGCGCCCTCGCGCCACCAGTGCAACAGGTCGGGCAGGACCTCACGCATGGTCGACCACCTCCGCCAGGGCCTCGAAGGTGCGCAGGGAGTGGCCCGCGACCAGGTCGTCGCAGTAGGGCAGCGCGGCGACGATGCCCTGCTGGATGGGCTGGTAACCCGCCTTGCCGCGGTGCGGGTTGACCCAGACGACGCCATGCGCGAGGGAGCGGAGGCGTCGCATCTGCTCCTCGAGGAGGTCGATGCCACCGCGCTCCCAGCCGTCGCTGAAGATCACGACCACGGCGCCGCGGGCCATGCCGCGCTGACCCCAGCGGTCGAGGAACGCCTTGAGCGACTCCCCCAGCCGGGTGCCGCCGGACCAGTCGGGGACCACATCGCCGGCCGCGATCAGCGCCCGGTCGGGGTCGCGTTGGTGCATGGCTCGGGTCACGTGGGTGAGCCGGGTGCCCATGGTGAACACCTCGACATTGGACCGCCCCACGCTCCAGCGGTGGGCGAGACGGAGCAGGGAGTCCGCATACGAGCTCATCGACCCCGACACGTCGATGAGCATGACCACCCGTCGCGAATGGGTGCCGCGGCGACGCCACTCCAGCCGACCTGGCTCCCCCATCCGCTGGAGCTGGCGGCGCAGGGTTCGGCGGGCGTCGATCTCGCCGCGGTGCCACTCACGTCGGCGCGACGTCCGGCGGCGCGGGTCGGGGCGCCGGACGGAGCCGAACAGTGCCAGGAGCGCGGCCTTCTCGGCCGGCGACATCTGGGCGACGTCGCGGTGGCGCAGCACCTCGGTCGCGCTGGCCGCCGCGCGGAGCACGTCGGCGTCACGGTCACCGTCGCCCTCTCCCTCCTGCTCGTCGAGCGAGGACTGGACCACCGGCGGGGCCTGCGGCGTCACCGTGGGCGAACCGGGCAGCCGGTGGGTGAACCAGCTCGCGAAGATCTGGTCGAACCGTGCGATGTCGTCCGGGCTGGCGCAGAGGGTGGCGCGGCCCGCCCAGTAGGTCGCCACCTCGTCGTCGAGGCCGACCACGGCGACCGCCTTGAGGAACCCCGCCTCGCGGTCGGCGGTGACCGGCAGGCCGGCGGCGCGCAGGGCCCGCGCGAAGCCGAGGAGCAGGGCGTCGGGGGCGTTGGTCATCGCGTCACGCCCGCAGCATCTGGTCGAGGCTGGCGCGGACACGGTCGGCGTCCTCGCGGTACTTGACCGCCACGCCGAGCGTGGCGGCGGCGAGCTCGATATCGAGGTCCGCCGCGCCGAGCGCCTCCAGGGCTCGGGCCCAGTCGAGCGTCTCGGCGACGCCGGGCGGCTTGAGGAGGTCGTCGCGCTGACGCAGCCGCTGGGTGAGCCGGACGACCTGCTCGGCGAGGGCGGGGGCCACGTGCGGGGCCCGGCTACGGACGATGGCCAGCTCCCGCTCGAGGCCGGGGTGGTCGATCCAGTGGTAGAGGCAGCGGCGCTTCAGCGCGTCGTGGAGCTCGCGGGTCCGGTTGGACGTGAGGACGACGATCGGCGGCTGGGCCGCGCGAACCGTTCCCACCTCCGGGATGGTCACCTGGTACGTCGAGAGCACCTCCAAGAGGAACGCCTCGAACTCGTCGTCGGCCCGGTCGATCTCGTCGACGAGCAGCACCGCGGGCGCCTCGCGCAGAGCGCGGAGCACCGGGCGGGCCAGGAGGAACCGCTCGTCGAACAGCGACTTCTCGAGCTCGTTGACGTCCCCGGCAGTGGTGCCGCCGGCCGACGCCGCGGCCTCGACCGCTCGCAGGTGGAGGATCTGCCGCGGGAAGTCCCAGTCGTAGAGCGCCTGGCTGGCGTCGATGCCCTCGTAGCACTGGAGGCGGATGAGCGGCAGGTCCAGGGCCTCCGCGATCGCCTCGGCCAGGGCGGTCTTGCCGGTGCCCGGCTCGCCCTCGAGGAGCAACGGGCGGCCCAGCGCGAGGGCGAGGTAGCCGATGGTGGCCAGCGCGTCGTCGACGAGGTACCCCGTGCGGCCGAGGCGTTCGGACAGGTCCGCCGCGGACTCCACGTTGTGCTGCACTCCTCGATCATCACCCTGGTCCGGCGAACCCGGGACGGCGGGGGGTGTGTCCCGGTCGATGCCGCTGGCGAGGTCGCCACACTCGACCAGGAGGACGTCGTGCGCGGCGAGGTAGTCGCGCGCGCCCCGGTCGCCGGACGCCTCCGCGGCGACGCCCGACCAGTGCTCACGTCCGAGGACGACGGGGTGGCCGGGGACGCCTCGGTATGCGGCCCGGCCGAGGCCGCGGGGGTCGCCGCCGACTGCGTCGACGACGCGGTGGAGGACGTCCGGGCCGACGTCAGGAAGGTCCACGAGCGTGACGACCGCGGTGGAGGCGTCGGTGTCGAGGGCCGCGGCGAGACCCCGGCGCAGTGACGCGCTCATGCCCTCGGGCCAGTCGGTCGCCTCGACCCAGCGGACCGGCGAGGCATCGGAGGCGCGTTCGGCGAGGATTCCGGCGGCCTGGTCGGCGTCCGCACCGAGGACGACGACGACCGGGTCGCACCCGCCCGCGGCCACGGCGTCGACGGCCCGGTTCAGCCAGGACGTGCCGTCAGGGTCGCGGACCAGTGCCTTGGGCTGACCCATCCGGCGGCCCTCACCCGCGGCCAGCAAGACGCCGACCGGCGGCGTCCCGGCCGGTTGACCGGCGTCGAGGGCACCCTCCATGAGCGCATGGAATCACGCCGCGCCCCGAGCCGGACCCTCCGAACGGGCAGCACGTTCAACTACTTGCCGGTCCCGGGTCCGCAAAACGGACACATCGGCCTCAAACGCGGAGATTGTCCTGCCACCGGACCGCGGGTGCGCACCACGCCCCCTCGTCGTCGACGGTGCGCGCAGGTTCGTGACTGAGCGCGCAGGTTGCACCCTGCGCGCAGCGTCACGCACCTGCGCGGGCCGACGTCAACGGACCGGCTGGTTCCGTGACACGAAGGTCTGCGCACACCCTGATGTCGCTGCGCAGACCGTCCACGGTCTGCGCGCTGATCTCAGCGTCTGCGCAGACATTGCGGTCATTCCCTCCCGAGTAAGTCAGGCGAGCTGCTCGAGCTCGTCGACCTCGCGGGCCACGGCCGGCTGGCGGCGCGGCGCCGTCGGGGCGGAAGCCTCGCCCAGCACGTCCCAGCGGACCCGCCGCGTGCGCCGCGAGAAGATGACGACCTTGGCCAGCTCCTCGATGACTCGCGCGGCGAAGACACCGGCCACGCCCAGCGGGGTGTGCAGGCCCAGGACCACCGCGAGCGGCAGGCCGACGACGAACGCTCCCACGACGTCGCCGAAGATGACGCCGCGGACGTCGCCGGCGCTCGGCAGCACCCCGGCGCCGAGGATCATGTTGCGGACCTTGACGACCTGGGAGATGGCATACAGGGCGATCCCCGCCGTCGCCATCGTCCGTACCTCGTCGGTCGTGTCGTGGAAGAGGAACGGCAGGACCAGTGCGGTGGCTCCGTAGAGCACGCCGAACCCGATCCCCGTCACGGTGCCGGCCTTCTTGATCCGGCGGACCCAGGCGGCGGCGCCACTGCCGTCGCCGCGGCCGACCTCCCGGCCGACCAGCGCCGTCGTCGCGGCCATCAGGCCGATGCTGCCGACGAGGAACAGGCCCTCGAGCATGTTGACGATCTGCGCGGCGGCCAGCGCGTCGTCGGAGATCTGCTGGAAGACGACGTTGTAGAGGAACGTGCCCGAGGTCCAGAACAGCTCGGTGACGCCGAGTGGCAGAGCGAGCACCACCAGGGTCCGCGAGACCCGCCACCACGACGCGTACCCGGTCGGCGGCTCCCACCGGACGACCCGGTGGATGCCGAACACCTGCACCGCGAGGATCCCGGCCTTGAGCGACGCCGTGATCAGCGTGGCCAGGCCGGCGCCCGGGACGCCGAGCTCCGGGAACGGCCCGGTCCCGGTGACGAACAAGTAGGCGAGCGCGGCGTTCAGGCCCACGGTGGCCATGGTCGCGACCATCGGGCTGCGTGCACGGCCGGTCGAGCGGAGCACGCCGCTGAACAGCGCGCCGATGACGGTCGGGACGACGGCCAGTCCCGCGAGGCTGAGGTAGCCACCGCCCGCGGCGGCGACGGTCTCGGACGCGCCGACCAGCCGCATCAGGGGCTGACCCCACACGAGGATCGGGACGGCCGCGAGGACGCTCACACCGCCGGCGAGGAACAGCGCGGCGGACACGGTCTGGTTGAGGCGGGACTGGTCGCCGCCGCCGTACGCGCGCGCGACGAGGATGCTGACCGACGCGCCGATGGCCCCGAGGGTCAGGACGAGGATCATCGTCAGGCTGTTGGCGAAGCCGACCGCCGCGATGGCGGTGGCGCCGAGGGTGCCGACGACGATCTGGTTGACGACGTTGAGGAGGAGGGTGAGGACGAACTCCGCACTCACCGGGACGGCGATGCGGGCGATCTCACGACGGGGGGACGGCGCGGCGATGCGGGCCGTCTGGGCGTGGGGGGACAAGGCGAACTCTCTGGAAACTGGCTGAACTTCGGGACCGGCGGGTGTGCGCGCCTGCGACAGAAGTCATGCCCCGGTATGCCAGACGGGCCAGGCAGTCGCCCTCGACCCGCAGGTCCATCGTACGGAGATGTCGGTTGCGGACTCAAACCAGTTCGTGGTGCGTTTGGTCACCATCGGACGCATGACGGCGGGGCCGCTCCCCTGTGGGCGGCCCCGCCGCCGCGGGTGGGCCTGAGCAGGTCAGGCGGGTTGCGCGCTCAGAATGCGCCCACCCCGTTGGGCGCGTCCCAAGACCCGTCGGGCCGTCCCATCCGGTCCTCGCCTTGCACCACTCGTCCACCCAAGCCGGGGCCCTCCGGTGGGACAACCGTCGCGGCGAAGAATTGGGGCCGCCTTGGCGATCACGAGACCGGATTCCCAGGGTCCTCCCAGGTTCGCGGACCGGCCGTCAGCCCAGCGGCGCCAGGGCGACTGTGGTGAGGACCGGCTCCCCGGCCTCGTCGGACGCGTCGAGATCGACGGTCGCGGTGATCCGCCAGTCGTGGTCGCCGTCCGGGTCGTCGAGGATCTGGGCGGCCGTCATCCGGCCGTCGTCCGGGCCGCCGAGGAGGAACATCCCCGGCCCTCGGGCGTCCGGGCCGATCCCCACCTCGCCGTGCTCGACCGCGTACGCCTCCCCCGCCGCCCGCCACTGGTCGGCGGTCAGCCCCGCATCCAGCGCCGCGAGGTCCTCCCAGCGTCGGCGCGCCAGCAGGTCGACTCGCCGGAACATCGCGTTCCGCACCATGACCCGGAACCCCCGTGCGTCGGCGGTCACGCTACGGGTCCCGGCGACCCCTCCGGGCGTCGGCTCGGCGGCGACCGGGGCGCCGGACACCAGCGCCTCCCACTCGTCGACCAGGCTCGAGTCGGTCTGCCGGACGACCGCCCCGAGCCACTCGACGATGTCGTCCACCCCCTCGGTTCGGGCGGAGTCGGGGACGGTCTGCCGCAGGGTCCGGTATGCGTCGGAGAGGTACCGCAGCAGCAGTCCCTCGGATCGCCCCAGTCCCAGCCAGGCGACGTACTCCGAGAAGGTCATCGCCCGCTCCCACATCTCCCGGACGACCGACTTCGGTGAGAGCGCCTCCTCGGCGACCCACGGGTGGGTCTGGCGGTACGTCGCGAGCAGTGTGGACAGCAGCTCCCCCAGCGGTTTCGGCCACGTCACGTCGTCGAGCAGCTCCATCCGCTCCTCGTACTCGAGGCCGTCCGCCTTCATCTCGGCAACGGCCTCTCCGCGAGCCTTGAACTGCTGGGCGAGCAACACTTGCCGCGGGTCCTCCAACGTCGCCTCCACCACGGAGACGACGTCCAAGGCGTACGTCGGGGAGTCCGGGTCGAGCACGTCCATGGCGCCCAGGGCGAACGCGGAGAGCGGCTGGTTGAGGGCGAAGCCGAGCTGGAGGTCCTCGACCAGCCGGCTCAGCCGGCCGTCGGCGTCGGGGCGGTCCAGCCGCTCGACGACGCCGGCGGCCAGGAGCGAGCGGTAGATCTGCACCGCCTGTCGCACGTGCCGGACCTGCCGTCGTGGGTCCTCGTGGTTGTCTCGTAAAAGCTTTCGCATGGCGGTGAACGGATCCCCCTGGCGCGCCATGACATTGAGGACCATGGCGTGCGTGACCCGCATCCGGGACACCAGCGGTTCCGGCGGCGCCGCCACCAGGCGCTCGAAGGTCTCCTCGGACCAGGCGACGAATCCGTCGGGCGGCTTCTTGCGCTGCACCTTGCGCAGCTTCTTGGGGTCGTCGCCCGCCTTGGCCAGGTTCCGCGCGTTCTCGATGGTGTGCTCGGGCGCCTGGACGACGACGTAGCCGGCGGTGTCGTACCCCGCCCGTCCGGCGCGGCCGGCGATCTGATGGAACTCGCGGGCCTTCAGCCGTCGCAGGCGTGAGCCGTCGAACTTCGTGAGGCCGGTGAAGAGAACGGTCCGGATCGGCACGTTGATGCCGACGCCGAGAGTGTCGGTGCCGCAGACCACCTGCAGCAGGCCGCGCTGCGCGAGCTGTTCGACGAGGCGTCGGTACTTCGGCAGCATCCCGGCGTGGTGGACCCCGATCCCGTGACGTACCAGTCGGTTCAGCGTTCGCCCGAACCCGGGAGAGAACCGGAACCCGGCGATGTGCGTCGCGATCTGGTCGCGCTGCTCGCGGCTGGCCACCGGGACGGACAGCAAGGACTGAGCGCGCTCCAGGGCGGCCGCCTGGGTGAAGTGGACGACGTAGACGGGTGCGCGGTGGGTCTCCAGCAGCTCGGTCACCGTCTCGTGCAGCGGGGTCATCGCCCACGAGTAGAAGAGCGGGACCGGCCGTTCACCGGAGGCGATCGTGACCGTCGGACGTCCGGTGCGCCGGACGAGATCCTCCTCGAACCGGGCGGTGTCGCCGAGGGTCGCCGACATGAGGAGGAACTGAGCCCGGGGCAGCTCGAGGAGCGGCACCTGCCACGCCCAGCCGCGGTCCGGCTCGGTGTAGAAGTGGAACTCGTCCATCACGACCTGGGCGATGTCGGACTCGCCGCCTTCACGAAGTGCGATGTTCGCCAGCACCTCCGCGGTGCAGCACACGAGCCGGGCCTCGGAGTTGACGGACGCGTCGCCCGTGAGCATCCCGACCCGTTCGGGGCCCAGGACGTCGCACAGCGCGAAGAACTTCTCGGAGACGAGTGCCTTGATCGGCGCCGTGTAGAAGGTGCGGCCCCCTGCCGCGAGCGCCGAGACATGAGCGCCGAGGGCCACCAGGCTCTTGCCCGAGCCCGTCGGGGTGCCGAGGATGACGTTCGCGCCCGAGACGACCTCGATCAGCGCTTCCTCCTGCGCGGGGTAGAGCGTGATCCCCTGCTCCGCCGTCCAGTCGACGAACGCGCCGAACACGTCGTCCGGTCCGGGTGGGTCGGGCAAGGACGTGAGCCGCTCGAGAGCCCTCCCCAGCGACGGACCGGGTTCAGAGGGCACCGGGTCATTCTCCTGGACTCAGATGCCCTGCCAGTCCGGCTTGTCGGCCCAGACCTGGGCGTAGTACTCGCGCAGCTCGAGGCGGGAGGCCGCGGCCGGGTCGAGCACCACGGTGACGTGGGGGTGCAGCTGGAGCGCCGACGCGGGGCACCGGGCCGTGACGGGGCCCTCGACCGCGGTGTGCACCGCTTCGGCCTTGCCCTCCCCCGTTGCCAGCATCACGAGATGCCGGGCCTCAAGGATGGTTCCGAGGCCCTGGGTCAGCACGTGGTGGGGGACCTGGTCCGGCGAGTCGAAGAACCGCGCGTTGTCGGCGCGGGTCCGGGGGGTCAAGGTCTTCACCCGCGTCCGCGACGCCAACGACGAGCCCGGCTCGTTGAAGGCGAGATGGCCGTCGCTGCCGATCCCCAGCAGCTGCAGGTCGACCCCTCCCGCGGCGGCCATGGCCCTCTCGTATGCGGCGCAGGCGGCGGGGACGTCGTGGGTCTGTCCGTCGGGCGTATGCAGGTGGTCGGCCGGCAGGTCGACGAGGGAGGCGAACTCGCGCTCGATCACCTGGCGGTACCCCTCCGGATGGCCCGGCGGCAGCCCGAGGTACTCGTCCAGAGTGAACGCCGACGCCGCGGCGAAGGAGACCTCGCCCGCCTCGAAGCGGCGCACCAGCTCCGCGTACACCGGTGACGGGCTCGACCCGGTCGCCAGCCCCAACACCGCGGTCGGCCGAGCCTTGACCAGTGCCACGACGGCGTCGGCGACGAGGTCGGCGCGCTCCTGCTCGGTCTCGAGAACCACGACCTCCACGGTCAGCCCACCTCTCCGGCCCGCGCTCGGGTCACCGGGCGGTCATCCTGCCAGAGCCGCGTCGGCGAGTCGGTCGTCGAGAGCCTGAGCCGAGACGGCGGAGGCGCCGTAGGTGTGAACGAGGGTCCGGCCCGGAAGCCGGTCGGGACCGGGCCAGCCCAGCTCGACGACCACCAGGTCCGGTCTGCGCCGCCCGAGCGTGGTGAGCCCGGCGAGCACCCACGCATACCGGTGGCCCCCGCGGACCAGGGCGACGACGGGCCGCCCGGGGTCCAGGTCGGGCAACGGCGCGCCCTCGACGACGTCGACGGCCGGGGAGCCCGAGAGCAGCCGCCCGTCGACCGGCAGCCCCCACGGCACGCGTCCCGCCGCGACGTTGGCACCGGACACGAACCGCAGCACCTGGGCGCCGGCCACGGGACCGAGGTGACCGTCGACCGTGATGGCGGACCGTGCCGCCGACGCGCTCGCGCTGCCGTCGGCGGAGCGAGCGGAGCTGGCCGCCGCCTCGAGCGCGCGCAACCGCGCCGACGCCACCGCGACTCGTCCCGCCGCCTCCCTGAGCCGCTCCTCGTGAAGGGAGCCCGACCGAACGGCCGCCACGATCCCGTCGACCACGGCCTCGACCTGCTCACCGGTGAAGTTCGGCCCGAGGCACAGCAGGTCGACGCCTGCCACAAGCGCCTGCACCGCCGCGGCCGGGACCCCGATCTCACCGCTGGCGCCCTGCATGTCGAGGGCGTCGCTCACCAGGAGGCCCTCGAAGCCCAGTCCCCCGTCCGCCTCGGGTGCGCGCAGCACCCTCGTCGCCGCCGCGCTGAACGTCGCCGGCCGGTCCGGGTCCAGGGCCCGGACGACGACGTGGGAGGTCATCACGGCGACGGCGTCCGCGGCGACACCCGCCTCGAAGGGGACCAGTTCCCGCGCCCGGAGCACCTCGACCGGCGCCTCGGCCACGGGCAGTGCGACGTGCGAGTCGGCCACGGTGTCGCCGTGCCCCGGGAAGTGCTTGAGGCAGGCGCCCACCCCGGCCGCCTGCAGCCCCTCGACGAAGGCGGCCACGTGCCGCGCGGCGAGGTCCGGATCACTGCCGAAGCTGCGCACCCCGATGACGGGGTTGAGCGGGTTGGAGTTGACGTCGGCCACCGGTCCGAGGTCGAGGTCGACCCCGATCTCGCGCAGCTCGGAGCCGATGTCGCGGGCCACGGCCCGGGTCAGCGCGGTATCGTCGACCTGGCCCAGGACCGCATGCCCGGCGTGCGGGCTGCCGACCGCGTAGTAGAGCCGGGTGACGTCGCCGCCCTCCTCGTCGAGCGACACGATGGCGTCGGGCGCGGCGTCGTGGATCGCGGTGCAGAGGTCGCGCACGGTGTCGAGCGAGGGGACGTTCTCGCCGAACAGGCAGATCCCGCCCATCCCGTCGGCGAGCCGGTCGCGGGCCCAACCCGGCAGGGATCCTCCGTCGAAGGACGCCATCACGGTGCGCAGGGCCAGGGTGTGGAGTTCGGTCATAGCGTCACCGACCCTGCCATACCGCTCAGCTGAGGTGGAACGGCTCCACGTCGGACTTGTGGCCGGCGTCGGAGCCGACGGCTTCCCCGGCCGACGCGTCTCCTCCGGCCTCGTTGCCGGGTGGGGTGACCAGTCGGACGATCACCGACTTCGACGTCGGGCAGTTGCTCCCGATCGCCGTGGAGTCCAGCGGTACCAACGGGTTCGTCTCCGGGTAGTACGCGGCGGCGCACCCGCGCGGCGTGTCGTACGGCACGACACGGAACCGCGGCGCGGACCGTTCCGAGCCGTCCTTCCACTCGCTGACGAGGTCGACCAGCTGGCCCTCCTCGACGCCCAGGTCGGCGATGTCGAGCGGGTTGACGAACACGACCCGACGACCGCCGTGGATGCCGCGGTAGCGGTCCTCGAGGCCGTAGATGGTGGTGTTGTACTGGTCGTGGCTGCGCAGTGACTGCAGCAGGAGCCGGCCCTCCGGGACGTGCAGCACGTCGGTCGGGCTGACGGTGAAGACCCCCTTGCCGGCCGCAGTCGGGAAGGTCCGGGTGTCGTGTGGAGGCCGTGGGAGCACGAAACCGCCTGGTCGCTCGATCTTCTCGGCGTATGCGGCGCAGCCGGGCACCACGCGGCCGATGGACTGCCGAACCCGCCCGTAGTCGCGCCGGAACTCGGCCCACGGGATGCGGCCGACGCCGGGAACGGTGGCCTCGGCCAGGCCGCAGACCACGTCCACCTCCGACCTCAACAACGGCGAGGCCGGCGCGAGCGGCCCGCGTGACGCGTGGACCGCGGCCATCGAGTCCTCGACGGTCACCCGCTGCTCGCGACCGCCGGTCACGTCTCGCTCGCTGCGCCCGAGCACCGGGAGGATCAGCGCGGTCCGCCCGCACACGACGTGCGACCGGTTCAGCTTGGTCGAGACCTGCACGGTCAGCTCGGCGCCGCGCATCCCCTCCTCGACGACGGCCGTGTCCGGGGTGGCCGAGACGAAGTTGCCACCCATGCCGACGAAGACCCGCGCCTTCCCGTCGCGGAGCGCCCGCACCGCGTCGACGGTGTCGAACCCGTGCTCACGCGGCGGTTCGAAGTGGAACTCGTCGCGCAGCGCATCGAGGAAGTGGTCCGGGACCTTCTCCCAGATGCCCATGGTCCGGTCGCCCGCGACGTTCGAGTGACCGCGCACGGGGCACAGCCCGGCGCCGGGCTTCCCGATGTTGCCCTGCGCGTAGGCGAGGTTCACGATCTCCTTGATCGTCGCCACGGCGTTCCGATGCTGGGTGATGCCCATGGCCCAGCAGGTCACGGTGCGCCTCGACATGGCCAGCAGGTCAGCGGCCTGCTCGATGAGGGCGCGGTCCAGGCCGGTGGCGACGTCGACGGCGTTCCAGTCGAGGGCGCGCACGTGGTCGGCCCACGCGTCGAACCCGGTCGTGTGCTTGCGGATGAACTCCAGGTCGAGCACCGTGCCCGGCCGGCCGGCGGCCCGGGCGGCGTCCTCCTTGGCGACCAGCAGCGAACCGAGCGCCTGGAACAGCGCGAGGTCGCCGCATACCCGGATCGGCAGGTGGAGGTCGGCGAGCTCGGTGCCCACCCCGGACAGGCCGCGCGGGGTCTGCGGGTTGCGGAACCGGGCGAGCCCCGCCTCGGCCAGCGGGTTGACCGCGATGATCGTCGCGCCGCGCTGCTTGGCGGTCTCCAGCGCGCTGAGCATCCGTGGGTGGTTGCTTCCCGGGTTCTGGCCGACGACGAGGATGAGCTCGGCCTCGTGGATGTCGTCGAGGCTCACGCTGCCCTTACCGATCCCGGTCACCTCGGCCAGCGCGACGGACGTCGACTCGTGGCACATGTTCGAGCAGTCCGGCAGGTTGTTCGTGCCGAAGGCGCGCACGAACAGCTGGTAGAGGAACGCCGCCTCGTTCGACGTGCGCCCGGAGGTGTAGAAGATCGCCTCGTTCGGGCTCTCGAGGGTCCGCAGCGTCGACCCGACGAGCCGGAGGGCGTCGTCCCAGTCGATCGGCGTGTAGTGGGTGGCCCCTTCGCGGCGCACCATCGGGTGCGTGAGGCGGCCCTGCCGGCCGAGCCAGTAGTCGGTGTGCGAGTCGAGGTCGTCCAGCGAGTGGGCGGCGAAGAACTCCGGGCCGACCCGCAGCGCGGTCCCCTCCTCGGCGACCGCCTTCACCCCGTTCTCGCAGAACTCGGCCGTATGCCGGTGCTCCGGGTCCGGGTCCGGCCAGGCGCATCCGGGGCAGTCGAACCCTTCGACCTGGTTGAGCTTCAGCAGGCTCCGGGTCGCGCGGCGCACGCCCATCGACCGGACGGCGCGGTCCATCGAGACGGCCACGGCGGGTACGCCCGCGGAGGCGTCCTTCGCGCGCGTCACCTCGAGCTGTGACTCGTCGATGTCGTCCATCGGCGCCGGCTTGATCAGGGCCATCTGCAGGCATACCTCCCGTAGACCTCGACGCGAGGGAGCGTCCTGGCCACGGTACCTACGGCGGTTGCTCCGGGCGCAGCGGGCTCAGCCGCCCTTGTGCTTCTCCTCGGCCGACATGATGTGCAGGACGGCGTTGATGAGCCCGAGGTGGGTGAACGCCTGCGGGAAGTTGCCGAGGTGGCGGCCGCTCGCCGCGTCGATCTCCTCGGCGTAGAGCCCGAGCGGGCTGGCCATCGAGAAGAGCTTCTCGCAGAGTCGCCGGGCCTCCTCGACCTCGCCGATCAGCGCGTAGGCGGACACGAGCCAGAACGAGCAGATCGTGAAGGTCCCCTCCTCGCCGCTCAGCCCGTCGTCGGTGTGCTCCACGCGGTACCGCAGCACGAGGCCGTCGTCGGTCAGCTCCTCGGCGATCGCGTGAATGGTGTTGCGGATCCGCTCGTCGTCCAGCGGCAGGAAGCCCACCAGCGGGATGAGCAGCGTCGACGCGTCGAGGGCGGACGTCCCGTAGTACTGGGTGAACACGCCGCGCTCGTCGACCCCGTTGGCGAGGATGTCGGCCTTCATCTCGTCGGCGGCCGCCTGCCACTCCGTCGGCCCGTTCGGTCTCCTCGCGCGACCCGCGCGAGCTTCGCGCCGCGGTCGGCCGCGACCCAGCACATGACCTTCGAGGAGGTGAAGTGCTTCGGCTCGCCGCGGACCTCCCAGATGCCCCGGTCGGGTTCGGTCCAGTTCTTGATCGCCGCGTCGACGAACCGCGCGAGGATCGTCCAGAGCCGGTCGTCCACCCGGTCGCGGGATCCCTTGTGGACCCACACCGAGTCCAGGATGGCGCCCCACACGTCGTGCTGCTTCTGGTCGAAGGCGCCGTTGCCGATGCGGACGGGACGCGAGCTCTCGTACCCGTCGAGGTGGTCGAGGATCCGCTCCTCCAGCTCCCGCTCGCCGCCGATGCCGTACATGATCTGTACGTCGTCGCCGACTCCCGCCACGTCGGCGATGAACGAGAAGAAGTCGTCGGCCTCCCAGTCGAACCCGAGCCGCGCCATGGCCCAGAGGGTGAGCGTCGAGTCCCGGATCCACGTGTACCGGTAGTCCCAGTTTCGTTCTCCGCCAGGCGTTTCCGGCAAGGACGTCGTGGCGGCCGCGACGAGCGCTCCGGTCGGGGCGAACGTCAGTCCCTTGAGGGTCAACGCACTGCGCTCCAGGTGGATCCGCCACGGGTGGTCCGGGAAGCGTCCGCGCGCCAGCCAGTGCTGCCAGTGGTGGGCGGTCCAGACCAGCCGCTTGTAGGCGTCCTCGTGGGTGTGCGGAGGCTCGTACTGGCGACCACGAGAGCGCGACGAAGTGGGTCTGGCCCTCCTTCATCAGCGTCCTCGCGACCGCCCGGGTGTCCCTCGAACCCAGGCGGAGGTCGGTCGTGAGGCGCAGCCTCGGCGCATACTCGCTGGGCTCCGTGATGGCGTCGTGGTAGCCGTCGCCGTCGTAGGTCCAGATCGCCGGTTCCTGGCCGTAGTCGAACATCGGGCTGCAGTCGAGGGACATCTGCACCTCGCCGTTGACGCAGCGCACCTCGCGCAGGAACACGTGCTCGCAGTCGTAGTCGGTGGGTGCCCGGCGGTGGCTGTTGGAGCGCGAGGTCTCGTGGTGCCACGGGCCGATCAGCAGGCAGTCGCGGACGATCACCCAGCCGGTCGGCGTACCCCAGCTGGTCTCGAGGATCATCGTGCCGGGCAGGTAGCGGCGCGCGGCGGGGACGCGGGCATCCGCCGGCCCGAACCGGAAGCCGCCCGCGTCACGGTCGAGGATCGCCCCGAAGATGCTCGGACCGTCCATGCGCGGCAGGCACATCCACTCGACGTTGCCGCTGGGGGCGACGAGGGCGGTCACCTCGCAGTCCGACAGGAACGCGTACTCGGCGATAGGCGGGTACGACGAGACGGTGGTCCAGTCGGTGTTCTCGATGCTGCCGTCCATGTCATCGCCCTTCTCGCAGGGTGTCTTGTCCGAAGTGTGACGGCTACACCGGCACGGCGTACAGGGGCCGGGTGCTACACACGTGCCCATGAGCCGTCGGGGGACGTTGCGGCGTGGGCTGCGCCTCAGCGGGCTGGTCGCCGTGTGCGTGGTGGTCGCCCTCGTCACGGCAGCCATGCTGCTGCTCCCGCCGGCGAGCCCTCGGCGGCTCGTGGCCGGTCTTCTCGAGGCCGGGGACCCGTCGTTCTACGCGGTGCCGGCGGCGACTCCGGCAGCGGCTCCGGGAACGCTGGTCCGGTCCGAGGAGCTGCTCAGCGCACCCGAGGGCGCGCGGGCCTGGCGCGTCCTCTACCACTCCACCGACCTCGACGGCCGCGACGCGGTGGTCTCCGGTGTCGTCGTGGCGCCGGAGTCTCCGGAGTCTCCGGGCCCCGCCGGCCGGGTCGTCGTCGGCTGGGGTCACCCGACCACCGGAGCGGCCGCCGGCTGCGCGCCGTCCAACGGTCTCGACCCCTTCCTCGTCATCGAGGGGCTCTCGGCGCTCCTTACCGCCGGGTACGTCGTCGTCGCCCCGGACTACCCCGGACTCGGGGTGACCGCGCCGAGCTCGTACCTCATCGGGCCGAGCGAGGCGCACAGCCTCCTCGACGCCGTGCGGGTGGCCCGCCAGCTGCCGACCGGCGCCGGCCCGACCTCCGTTCTCTGGGGACACTCGCAGGGCGGTCACGCTGTTCTCTTCGCGGCGCAGGAGGCATCGGCGTATGCGCCGGAGCTCACCGTCCGTGCGGCGGCCGTCGCCGCCCCGGCCGCCGATCTCGGAACTCTTCTCGACGACGACATCGGCGACGTCTCGGGGGTCACCATCGGGTCGTACGCCTTCGCGGCGTACCAGCAGGCGTACGCCTCCCGGTACCCCGGCCTTCAGCTGACCAGCATCCTCACCGACGCCGGGGCGGCGGCGACGCCGACGATGGCGAACCTCTGCCTCTTCGGTGACAACCTGCGGCTGCACAGCATCGCCCGGCCGCTGCTCGGCGACTACGTCCGCAGCGACCCCAGCACAACGCCCCCGTGGTCCACGCTGCTGGCCGAGAACACTCCAGGACCACCGCCGGCGGGGTTGCCGGTGTTCGTGGCCCAGGGCGGGGCCGACACTCTCGTCGTGCCCGCGGCGACCCAGGCGTACGTCGGTTCCGCCTGCCAGGACGGCGCACGGATGACGTTCCGTGAGTACCCCACCGAGACCCACGGCACCATCGCCGACGCCGCCCTCCCCGACGTCATGGCGTTCCTCGCGGCGGGCGTGGCCGGCACTCCCCCGGCGTCGACCTGCTGACGTGTTCGTTTCGTTCCTGTGAACATTCAACAAGCCGTCAGCCGATGGACAATTCGGCAATATCCTGGCGCGGTGCCGCGGTCAGGGGAAGCGCCGTCACAGGACCATGCCGTCCTGTTCTACGACGACCCTGCACACGCCGTCGACCGGCTGGCCGACTACGCCGCCGAGGGGCTGACCCGTGACGAGGCGGTCGTCGCCGTGCTCACCCCCTCCCACGCCGACGCCCTCGGCACCGCCTTGCGCGTCCGCGGGGTCGAGCCGGACGTGGCCCGTCCCGAGGGCCGGCTGGTCCTCCTCGATGCGGCGTCGACGCTGCGGACCTTTCTCGTCGACGGAGTCCCCGATCGGGCCCTCCTCGCGGCCGGTGTCGGTGCGCTGGTCGGTGAGCTGGTCAGCAGGGGGCGCCAGGTCCGCACCGCGGGCGAGATGGTTGCCCTCCTCTGGGCCGACGGCAACGTGGCGGGCGCCCTCGCCCTCGAGGCGGCGTGGAACGAGCTGGCCGACGAGCTGGGCTTCACCCTGCTGTGCCCCTACCCGTCGTCCGTGCTCGAGACCGGCGACCTCGACCAGGTGGGTCGGCTCTGCGCCCTCCACAGCGAGGTACTGGCGCCGGAGGGGTATGCGTCGGGGCTGACCCTCCCTGGTTCGGTGGGCCACGTGACGACCGAGGTCTTCGTCCCCGCGCCGGAGGCGGTCGGGGCCGCCCGGCGCATGGTCGCGGGAGCGATCGCCGACTGGTCGACGACTCGCGGCGAACGACCCGACGACCTGCTGGTCGCGGACGCCTGCCTGGTCGCCTCCGAGATGGCCGCGAACGCCGTGACCCACGCGCAGTCGGCGTTCGAGGTTGCCGTGACGTGTGCCGAGGGCGTGGTGCGAATCACGGTGTCCGACAACGGTCCCGGCGCGGCCGAGGCCCACGCGGGCTCGCCGTTGGAGGTCCGTGGACGCGGCCTGGTGATCGTGTCGGACGTGGCCGACCGCTGGGGCTGCGACGCGGTTCCGGGCGGGAAGGTCGTGTGGGCCGAGCTCACGGTCCGCCAGTCGGTGGCACCCTGACCGACTGGGACGGCGCGAGCTACCGGCGCGTCAATACGCTGCAGCAGTGGCTCGCCCGACGGGCCCTGGAGACCGTCGACCTTGACGGGGTCACCAGCCTCCTCGACGTGGGCTGCGGCGACGGGCGCGTGACGCAGTCGCTCGCCGAGCAGATTCCCGGCGGCCGGTGCGTGGGCATCGACCCGTCGCCGGGGATGATCGCCGTGGCGCCGTCGTCGCCGGGGCTGATGTTCGAGGTCGGCGCCGCGGAGACCATGACGTTCCGCGACGAGTTCGACCTCGTCGTCTCGTTCAACGCGCTGCACTGGGTTCGGGCCCAGCGCGAGGCGCTGTCGTGCATTGCGACCGCCCTGCACTCCGGCGGCCGGGCGGTGCTGGTCTTCGTCTGCGACGGGGAACGGCCGAGCCTGGAGGACGTCGCGATGACGGTCGCCTCGTCGCCGCGGTGGAGTCCGTCCTTCGTCGGGTTCACGGCACCATTCGTCCACCCGGATCCCGAGCAGTGGCAGGCGGATGCGGCGTCGGTGGGGCTGGACGTCACCGACCGGCGGGTCGACGACCTGTCGTGGGACTTCGGGTCCCGCGACGCGTTCGCCGCCTGGTGCGCGGTCGGGTTCGGCGGGTGGACGGATGGCCTGGCGGCCGATGAGGGCTCCGCGTTCGTGACCGACGTCGTCGACGCGTACGCGGCGGAGACCGGCTCCGACCAGCTCTTCCGGTTCACCCAGCTGGTCGGGAACCTGACCACACCCTGACGCGCAGCTCATCGGAGAGCGAGTTCGGTGTACGAGCACCGGTTTCGCTCCCCGTCGAGGGACTCGGCTATGTCACGCTGAGGAGCACCAACCGGTCGTCGCCCGAACGCGGCGCGGTCCGTCCGTCCCGGTTGCTCGTCGTCACCAGCAGGGTGCGGTCGTCGACGGCCAGCACGCTGCGCAGCCGCCCGAGCTCGCCCACAAGGAACGGCTGCGGGTCAGCGACCAATGCGGTGCCGTTCAACGGGATCCGCCACAACCGTTGTCCCTTGAGAGCCGCCATCCAGACGCACCCACCCGCATACGCGATGCCGCTCGGCGAGTCCTCGTCGGTGCCCCACTGGGCGACCGGGCTCGTGTACCCGCCCTGCGAGGTCCGGCCCTGGGTCGCCGGCCAGCCGTAGTTCCGGCCCGGCTCGATGAGGTTGAGCTCGTCGGCCAGCTTGTCGCCGAACTCCGACGCCCACATCCGGCCGGCCGGGTCCCAAGCGATGCCCTGGACGTTGCGGTGGCCGAGGGTCCAGACCAGCGTCCCGAACGGGTTGCCCGGTGCGGGCTTCCCCGCCGTCGTCATCCGTAGGATCTTGCCGCCGAGCGAGCCCTTGTCCTGCGCGAGGGCGGGGTTCTCGGCCTCGCCCGTGGTCGCATACAGGAAGCCGTCAGGCCCGAAGCCCAGCCGGCCGCCGTTGTGATGGACGTTGTGCGGGATGCCGGACACGAGCACCTGCGGCGCGCCGAGCTGCTGTCCCTCGGGCCGGCTCGGGTCGTAGGTGACGGTCGCGACGCGGTTGTCCGAGGCGGTCGAGAAGTACACGTAGACGAGCCGGTCGTCCGTGAACGTCGGCGACACCGCGATGCCGAGGAGACCACCCTCACCGGCCTGCGACACGTTGGACACGGCGCCCGCGACGGTGCCGAGGAGCATCGTCGCGCCGGACCCGAGGTTCACCGACAGGATCTGGTAGCTGTCGCGCGCGGAGACCAGGACCCTCCCGTCGGGCAGGCGGGCCAGGCCCCACGGGACCCGGATCCCGGTCGCCAGGGTGCGGCCGACCGTGACCGAGCCCTGCGCCGGTCCCGCCGAAGGTGTCGGCGCCGAGGACGTGGCCGGCGCGGTGGTGGTCGTCGAGGTGGTCGGCGGTGTGGTGCTGGTGCTCGCACCACTCGAGGTGCTCGGCTCGACCGCGGTCCCTCCCGAGGGTGAAGTGCAGGCGGCGCAGAACAACGCGCCGAGGCCTCCGGCGACGAGGGTCCGGCGGCTGGGAAGCGGTCGCGCGGACGTCACCACGTCGACGCTACGGCGGCTTTCTGTGGCTCGATGACGTGGTGGGTCGTGGAGTCCGCGAATCCCGGACTCACTCGGTTTTCGCCCGGTTCGCGAACCTGGGCCGCCGTCGACGCCGCCATATGCTCGAAAGTCCAGCGGGCGGTGGGCGCCTCCACCCCGGAGAATCGTCGGCTCTGGTTTTCAGCGGGGACGCGCACGCACCTTTCTGTCAGCGGCATGCGACGAGAGAAGGGCGGACGGTCGATGACGACCACGGCGGAGACCCAGACAGCGGCGGAGACCGAGGCGGCTCCCCTCCACATCCTCTGGATGAACGGCGGGCTGGGGTGTGACGGCGACTCTGTCGCCCTGACGGGGGCGACCCAGCCGAGCATCGAGGAGATCGTCATGGGCGCCCTGCCGGGGCTGCCGAAGATCCAGGTGCACTGGCCACTGATCGACTTCGAGTGCGGGCCGGAGCAGGGGGCCGACTCGTTCATCGAGTGGTGGCACAAGGCCGACCGCGGTGAGCTCGAGCCGTTCGTCCTCGTCGTCGAGGGGTCGATCCCGAACGAGGCGATCAAGGCCGAGGGGTACTGGGCGGGATTCGGTACCGACCCGGCGACGGGTCAGCCGATCAAGACGTCCGAGTGGCTGGACCGGTTGGCGCGCAAGGCGACGGCCATCGTGGCCGTCGGGACCTGCGCGACCTACGGCGGCATCCACGCGATGGCCGGCAACCCGACCGGCGCCATGGGGGTCCCCGACTACCTGGGCTGGTCGTGGAAGTCCAAGGCGGGCCTGCCGATCGTCTGTGTTCCCGGCTGCCCGACCCACGGCGACAACCTCAGCGAGACGCTCGTCTATCTGCTCTACCAGGTCGCCGGCCAGGCCCCGATGATCCCGCTGGACGACCAGCTCCGGCCGACGTGGCTGTTCGGTTCGACGGTCCACGAGGGGTGCGACCGGGCGGGGTACTACGAACAGGGCGACTTCGCAACGGAGTACGGCTCGCCCAAGTGCATCGTCAAGCTCGGCTGCTGGGGACCGGTGGTCAGATGCAACGTCCCGAAGCGCGGCTGGATCAACGGGGTCGGCGGTTGCCCCAACGTCGGCGGGATCTGCATCGGATGCACGATGCCGGGCTTCCCGGACAAGTTCATGCCGTTCATGGACGAGCCGCCGGGCAGCAAGCTCTCGTCGAACACCAGCCGGACCTACGGCACCGTGATCCGCCGGCTCCGTGCCGTCACCGCGCGGACCGTCGACAAGGAACCGTCGTGGCGCCAGAAGGGCCCGCAGCTCACCACCGGCTACACCAGGAACTGGTAGGAGGCGAGGACGTCATGACCATGACCGCACCGCGCACCAGCTCGAAGTCGGTCGACCAGGACGTCGTGGAGATGTCGTGGGACCCGATCACCCGCATCGTCGGCAGCCTCGGGATCTACGCCTCGATCGACTTCAAGAACAAGGAGGTTCGCGAGTGCCACAGCACGTCGTCGATCTTCCGCGGCTACAGCATCTTCATGAAGGGCAAGGACCCGCGCGACGCGCACTTCATCACCAGCCGGATCTGCGGGATCTGTGGCGACAACCACGCAACCTGCTCGGTGTATGCGCAGAACATGGCCTACGGGGTCGCGCCGCCGCACCTCGGTGAGTGGATCATCAACCTCGGCGAGGCTGCGGAGTACATGTTCGACCACAACATCTTCCAGGAGAACCTGGTCGGGGTGGACTACTGCGAGCGGATGGTCAAGGAGACCAACCCGGGGGTCCTCGAGAAGGCGAACCACACGGAGTCCCCGCACGCCCGTGAGCACGGCTACCGCACCATCGGCGACATCATGCGGTCGCTGAACCCGCTCGAGGGTGACTTCTACCGCGAGGCCCTCCAGATGAGCCGGATGACGCGCGAGATGTTCTGCCTCATGGAGGGCCGGCACGTCCATCCGTCGACGCTCTACCCGGGCGGTGTCGGGACGGTCGCGACGATCCAGCTCTTCACCGACTACCTGACCCGGCTGATGCGCTATGTCGAGTTCATGAAGAAGGTCGTGCCGCTGCACGACGACCTCTTCGACTTCTTCTACGAGGCGCTGCCCGGGTACGAGCACGTCGGCGAGCGGCGCATACTCCTCGGCTGCTGGGGCAGCCTCAACGACCCCGCCGTCTGCGACTTCACCTACCGCCGCATGAACGAGTGGGGCAAGGCGATGTTTGTCACCCCGGGCATCGTCGTCGACGGGAAGCTCGTGACGAACAACCTCGTCGACATCAACCTGGGCCTGCGGATCCTGCTCGGCCACTCGTTCTACGACGACTGGGCCGACTCCGGCAAGGAGGTCTTCGTCGAGCGCGACCCGCTGGGCAACCCGGTCGACATCCGCCATCCGTGGAACCAGCACACCCTTCCCAAGCCGGCCAAGCGTGACTGGCAGGGCGCCTACAGCTGGACCATGGCGCCCCGGTGGTTCGACGGCACCGACCACCTCGCCCTCGACACCGGCGGCGGTCCCATCGCCCGGCTGTGGTCGACCGCGCTCTCGGGGCTGGTCCACACCGACTACGTCCAGGCCACCGGACACAGCGTCAAGATCACCCTGCCCCGGACGATGCTCAAGCCGGAGGCCGCGTTCGAGTGGACGATCCCCCAGTGGAGCAACGCGCTGGAGCGGAACCGCGCGCGAACCTACTTCCAGGCGTACATGGCCGCCTTGGCCCTGCACTTCGTCGACAAGGCCCTCGAGGAGGTCCGCGGCGGTCGGACCGAGACGTGGACGCCGTTCGAGGTGCCCGACGAGGCCGTCAGCGTCGGCTTCACCGAGGCGGTCCGCGGCGTCCTGTCGCACCACATGGTGATCCGGGAGGGCAAGATCGCGAACTACCACCCGTATCCGCCGACCCCGTGGAACGGCAGCGTCCGCGACACCTACGGGACGCCCGGTCCCTACGAGGACGCGGTGCAGCACACGCCGATCTTCGAGGAGAACTCGCCGGAGAACTTCAAGGGCATCGACATCATGCGCGCGGTCCGCAGTTTCGACCCCTGCCTGCCCTGCGGCGTCCACCTGTACACCAGCCGCGGCGGGGTGGTCCAGCAGCAGCACTCGCCGGGCATGGCGGTCCGGCCGTACTGACGGGGCCGCCGCCATGAACCGACGAGAGCTCCAGAACCAGTCGCAGCAGGTCGAGGAGGTCCTCGACGAGTTCGCCCAGGCCGGCGACGAGGTGGCGCTGGAGCGCGCCGAACGGCTGGTGCGCTCCGTCATGGGCCTGTATGCGTCGGGCCTCGCCCGGGTCGTCGAGGTCGCCGAGGAGCGCGACCCCGCGCTGGTCCGGGCCCTCGCCGACGACGAGGTGGTGGGCAGCCTCCTGGTCCTGCACGACCTGCACCCGGACGACGTCGACACCCGCATCCAGGCCGCGCTCGACCGGGTTCGCCCCTACCTCGGGTCGCACGCCGGCGGTATCGATTACCTCGGCGTCGACCAGGAGGGCGTCGCGCATCTGACCCTGCAGGGCAGCTGTCACGGCTGCCCGTCGTCGTCGGTGACCGTGACCACGGCGGTCGAGGGCGCCGTCCTCGAGGCCGCCCCGGAGGTCACCGCGGTGGAGGTCGTGGGTGTCGTCGCGGACGCACCCTCGTCACCGCTGTTGCAGATCGGGATGCGGCCCGGACTGGAGACTGCGGCACCGGCCGGCGAGGTCGAGGAGAGCGGGTGGGCCCGCCTCGACAGCCTCCCGGCACCGGGCACGACGGTCAGCGAACGCCTCGGCGGCGAGCGCGTGCTCGTGGTCAACCTCGGGGGCGGGGGCTACGCGTACCGCGACAGCTGCCCGCGGTGCTCGGGATCTCTCGTGCGCGGCCGGCTCGACGGCGACGTCGTCGAGTGTCCCTCCTGCCGGTCCGGGTACGACGTGCGGCTGGCCGGCCGTGGGCTCGATCCGCGGACCGGTCACCTGTCACCGCTGCCGATGCTCCCCGACGGCGCGGGCTGGACGGTCGCGCTGCCCGGGCGCGTGACGGCGTGACTCCGCGCGCCGACCCGCTGGTCGGGCTGCGGCGGCTCAGCCGGCCGGCGCCCGAGCCGCCGGTCACCGAGGCGGACGCCATAGAACGCTGCGAGATGTGCAGCACCGAGATCGCCGACCGGCATGGTCATGTGGCCGACGTCGAGGCGCACCGGCTGCTCTGCACGTGCCGGGCGTGCTTCCTCCTGTTCACCGGCTCCGGCGCCGGCGGGGGGCGTTTCCTCGCAGTCCCCGAGGACGTCCGCAAGGTCGCCGACGTGGCGATCAGCGAGGGCCAGTGGGCGGCGCTGCAGATCCCCGTCGACCTCGCCTTCTTCCTCCGGCAGACCGGCGCGGAGAACGTCGGTGCGTACTACCCGGGACCGGGGGGCGCCACCGAGTCGCTGCTCGACCTCGCCAGCTGGGCCGAAGTCCTCGACTCGAACCCCGTTCTGGCGCAGGCGGAACCCGACATCCGGGCCATCCTCCTGCGGCGCAGCACCGGCGGGTATGCCTGCTATCTCGTGCCGGTCGACCGGTGCTACGAGCTGGTGGGGATCGTCCGACAGTCGTGGGTCGGGTTCCACGGCGGCGCCGACGTCTGGGCGCGGGTGGAGGCGTTCTTCGCGGAGCTCGACCGGGAGGCCCGTGCCGTGGACCGGACCGGAGGGGCGGTGCCGGGTGCCTGACGTCGGCAGCCTCTTCTTCGAGTACCTCGGCGCGGACGTCGACCGGGCGGCCGCGAGCCCCACGGTGCTGCTCCGGCTGCGGGTCACGGAGAGCTCGGGCCAGCCGGTGCACGCGATCGCACTGCGGACGCAGGTGCGGGTCGAGCCCCACCGGCGTCGGTACGACGACGAGGAGGCGGCTGCGCTCGTCGACCTCTTCGGGTCTCGGGGCCGCTGGGGGCAGACCCTGAAGCCGCTCCAGCTGGCGTTCGTCAGCCACCTCGTCCCGAGCTTCACCGGGTCGACCGAGACGGCGCTGGCGCTGCCGTGCAGCTACGACTTCGACGTGGCGGCCAACAAGTACCTCTACTCCCTCGTCGAGGGCGTCGCACCGCTGCTGCTGCTCTTCAGCGGCACGTGGTTCAGCGGCACCGCGGGCGCGTTGACCGTGCTCCCGATCCCCTGGGACCGGGAGGTCTCCGCGGGGCTTCCGGTCGAGACCTGGCGCGCCGCGATGGACCAGCATTTCCCCGGCACGGCGTGGCTCCGGCTCGGTCGGGACACCTTCGACGCGCTCTACCGGTACCGCGCGGAGAACGCGATGGTCTCGTGGGACGAGGCGGTCAGCCGGCTGCTCAAGGAGGCCGGCGAGTGACCACCTTCGACGATGTGCAGCCGATCGCCGACACGGTGCTCTACGAGGGCTACGTCCTCTACCCCTACCGCGCGGACGACACGAAGAACCGGGTGCGCTGGCAGTTCGGCGTCCTGGCTCCCCCGGCCCACGTCGCGGCCGACCCGTCCGAGCGGTCGTCGCTGCGGGCCGAGCTGCTCCTGGACGGCCGACCCAGCCGGGTGTCCCTTCGGGTCCGGTTCCTTCAGGTACAGCGGCGCACCGTCCACCAGGACACCGCCTCCGGCGAGCAGCAGGTGGCCCGGCTGGACGCCGGTGACACCGCATACCTGCCGTTCGACGAGGCGGTGTCGCACGAGCTCGACCTCGATGTCGACGTCGCGTCGGCGGCGGTCGAGGCGGTGCTCGAGACGCGAGTGGTCCCGGGCGGAGTGGGGCACGAACCGGTGCCTGGCGGGCGGTTACGTCGTGAGCGCCTCCCCCTCACCGCAGCGGTGACGGCCACGGCCGAGTCCCTGGCCGGCCCCTACGGCGTGACCCGGCTGCGCGTCGACGTCGCGAACGTGACGCCCTGGGCGCCCGGGCCGTCGCCGCGTCGCGAGGAGGCGCTGCGCCGCTCCCTGGTCGCCGCCCATCTCCTGGTGCGCTCGGACCGCGGCCGGTTCCTCTCGCTCACGGACCCACCGGAATGGGCGACGGGATACGTCGCCGCGTGCGAGAACGACGGGGTGTGGCCGGTCCTGGCCGACTCCGACGGCCGCGCCGACATGGTTCTCTGCTCGCCGATCATCCTTCCCGACCGGCCGCAGGTCGCCCCGGAGAGCACGACGCAGTTCTTCGACGGCACCGAGATGGACGAGATGCTCAGCCTCCGGGCGCTGACGCTCACCGACGCCGAGAAGCGCGCGGTCCGCGGGACCGACCCGCGCGCCGCCGAGATGCTGGACCGCGTCGAGAACCTGCCGCCGGAGCTGATGGACCGCCTGCACGGCGCGATCCGCTACCTCTCGAGCACCGCGAAGGTCGAGGCCCGCGACCTCCCACCGGACTCGGTCGACGTCGACGGGGTACCGGTATGCGAGGGAAGCAGGGTGCTGCTGCGCCCCGGTGCGCGGAGGACCGACGCCCAGGACCTCTTCGTCGCGGGCCGCACGGCCACAGTGGCCAAGGTGGTGCACGACGTGGACGGTCGGGACCATCTGGCGGTGCTCCTCGACGACGACCCGGGCCAGGACCTGGCTCTCGTGCAGGGCCGGTTCCTCTACTTCGCGCCCGACGAGGTCGAACCGATCGGGGTCGGCCGATGACCGACTCCGGGCGGGTGCTGGTCGCCGGCGTCGGCAACATCTTCAAGAGCGACGACGGATTCGCCACGGCGGTCGTCGCCCGGTTGGCCGAACGGGCCCGCCATGGCTGGCCGGAGTGGGTTCGGTTGCACGACTATGGGATCGGCGGCGTCCACCTCGCGTACGACCTGCTCGAGGGGTACGACGAGCTGATCCTCGTCGACGCGATGCAGCGACCGGGCGGCCTCCCGGGAACCGTCTATGTCCTCGACGCCGAGCCACCTACGGTCCCGGCGGAGGGGGGTACCGTACCTACGCTCGACGCGCACGACCTGGCCCCCGAGACGGTGCTCGCGCTCGTCCCGTCACTCGGCGGGACCCTGCCCCCGGTCACGGTCGTCGGCTGCGAACCGGAGTCGACCGAGGACGGGATGGGCCTCTCGGAGGTCGTCGCCGGGCAGGTCGAGGTGGCCGCCCGGATCGTCGACGACCTGGTCACCGGCGCCGTGCGACGTCGCGGAGACGACTTCCGGACCGCGGTCGGCGCGGCCACACTGGACTGACGCGAAGGAGATGACGATGGGCAAGGTGGTGTCGTTCCTGGGGCTGGCCCTGCTGGCGGCGGCGATCGCAGCGGCGTTTCCCGACATCAAGCGCTACCTCGAGATGCGGAGGATGTGAGCCGCTGATGTGCCTTGGGCTGGCCGGCCAGGTGGTCGGGCCGACCGACGAACCCGACCTCATGGACGTCGAGGTCGCCGGGGTCGTGCGCCCGATCAACGTCGCGCTGCTCGACGGAACGCTCCAGCCGGGCGAGTGGGTTCTCATCCACAGCGGCTTCGCGCTCGAGCGGATGACCCCCGAGGAGGCGCACGACGCGATGGCCGTGCTCGGCGGTCCCGGCGTGGAGGAGATGGCCGGCGATGGCTGACCAGGCGGGTGGGCCCACCCTCTTCGTCCGGTACGCGTTCCCACCGAACAGCCACGGGTACTGCGGGCCCGGTGACAGCGCCGGGTTCCTTGGCTACGGGCTCGCCGGCGCGGTGGACCCGGGATTCCGGCAGATGGCGCAGGCGTTCGCCGGCGCGTGGCCCTATCTGGAGCTCATCGCCGGCGCGACCGGGATCGGCGACCCGCTCGACCGCCGGGTGGTCGAGGCGTACTGGGTCGGGAACCGGCTGCTCGACGGCGTCGGCGTAACGCACATGGGCAACTCCATGGAGGACCGGTTCCGGTTCCGCACCGGGCCGCGGTTCGCCAGCCTGGCCGAGGGGGTCCAGGCCGGTGGGCTCCCGCACCACTCGTTCCACGTCTTCTGCATCTACCCGTGGATCGGGCTCCTCACCGAGAACCGTCAGGCCGAGCACGCACTGACCGTCCTCGACCGGTGCCGCATCCGATGGGGTCGGGTGACGGCCCTGCAGGGTGACCAGGCGGTCGTCGAGTCCCGCGCGCTGGCCTGGGACGGCCGCCGGCTGGAGCTGGCGGAACCGGCTCAGGAGAACGTGGTCCGGGCGGTCGACGGTGTCGGCATGGTCCCCGACCTGGCCGTCGGCGACTGGGTGTCGATGCATTGGGAGTGGGTGTGCGACCGGCTGGACGCCCGCCACCTGGCCGCCCTGAAGCACTACACGTCAGTCCATCTGCAGATGGTGAACGGCGGGGTCGAGCACTCCGGAGCGGCATTGGCCCTCAGCTGAGGGGTATGCGTCCGGTCGGAGACTCGTAGCCGGTCACCAGGGCACGCCGACCGGGCTCGGCTCCCGGCACGTCGACCTCGTGGACCGGGACACCGTAGAGGGCGCTGAGCTCCGGCTCGGTGAGCAGGGTTTCGGTGCGACCGTGCCGGACGTCCGACGGGCCGTGCATGAGGACCGCGAAGTTCGAGACGAACAGCGCGTGGTCGGGGTGGTGCGTGGTGAGGAGGACGGTCAGGCCGTCGTCGGCAAGGGATCGCACGAGGGCCAGGACAATTCCCTGGTTGCGCAGGTCCAGACCGGTGGCCGGCTCGTCGAGCACCATGACCGGGTGCCCCGAGGCGACCGCGCGGGCGACCAGGACCAGCTGCTGCTCACCGCCGCTCAAGGTCGGGAACGCACGGTCGGCGAGATCGTCGATGCCCACCCGTTCCATGGCGGCGTCGGCGGCTGCCCGGTCGCTTCGGCCCGGCACGGCGAAGACCCCCACGTGCGATGCCCGCCCCATGACGACCATCTCCCGGACCGGGTAGGCGAAGGCGGTCGCCCGGGCCTGTGGCACGAACCCGACCGGGGCGTCCCGGCGTACCTCTCCCCGCTGCGGCGTCAGCAGGCCGGCAGCGCACCGCACCAGCGTCGTCTTCCCGCGCCCGTTGGGGCCCAGCACGGCGGTCACCGACCCCGGCTCGAGACGCACGCTCACGCCGCGGAACACCCAGTCCTCCGCCGCATACGCGAAGCCGATGTCGCGGAGCTCAAGCACGGTCCCACACCCGGTCGCGGTTCCGGCGGAGGAGGACGAAGAACGCCGGCGCGCCCAGGAGAGCGGTGAGGACGCCGAGGGGGATTTCGCCGGCCGTCAGGGTGCGCGCGAGCGTGTCCACGGTGACGAGGAACGCGGCGCCGACGAGGAAGGAGACGGGGAGCAGGACGCGGTGGTCGGGGCCGACCCACATCCGCACCAGGTGCGGGATGACCAGGCCCACCCAGCCGATCACGCCGCTCACGGCGACCGTGCCGGCGACGATCAGCGCCACGGCGGTCAGCAGCGTCCACCGGACCGGCCGGGGCCGGATCCCCACGGCGGCGGCGTCCTCGTCGCCCAGCGACAGCACGTTGATGCGCCACCGGAGGGCCAGCAGCACCCCAGTACCCACGAGCACCGGGACGGCGGCGACGAGCACCTTCCCGAAGGTCGCCGTGGCCAGGCTGCCGAGCAGCCAGAACACGATCGCGGGCAGCGTCGTGTAGGGGTCCGCGAGGTAGGTCAGCAGCGATACCAGGGCGCTGAAGAACGACCCGGTGACGACACCAGCGAGGACGATCATCAGCATCGACGCGCCACCGCGACCGGCGGTGACGAGGAAGACGACGCCGAGGGCGGCCATCCCGAAGACGAACGCCGACCCCACGAGGTATCCGGTCCCGAACCCGAGCACCAGGGCCAGGGCCCCGCCGAAGGCGGCGCCCGACGACACCCCGATCACCTGGGGGCTGACCAGCGGGTTGCGGAAGGCCGCCTGCAGCGCGACGCCGCTGACCGCGAGCCCGCCGCCGACCAGCACGCCCAGCAGGACCCGGGGCAGGCGGACGAGCATCACGACGTCGTGCTCGGTGACCGGTCCGGAGTATGCCCGTCCGGTGACCTGCCCGACGAGGATCTCGACGACGTGCCCGACCGGGACCGGGTAGCGACCGAGCGCCATCGCGACGACGCCGACCACGAGCAGCCCGCCCGCCGCAATGACGACGGCCGGTCCCGGAGCACGGACCCCGTGGTGCGAGTGGGTCGCCGAGCGGCGGCGGTCAAGCATGGAACTGCTGGTAGTCGGCCGATCCGTCATTGGTCGCGATCCGCAGGATGTCATCGAGCTGGGCGGCGGTCGGCTGGTACGCGTAGAACCGCTGGTACGACGAGACGACATCCGCTCGCAGGTCGTGCCTCGGCTGGTTCGGGAAGGCGACCATGTTCAGCCACCGCCACATCAGCGGCGACTCGTGGCTGGGCGGGTCCCACCGGTAGCCACCGAGAGGCACCTTGTACACGCGCTTCTCCTTGACCGCCGTCAGGCCCCGCCACACCGCCGACTCGTAGAGGTCCTTGGGCAGCGCCGCGTCGAAGTTCCCGAGCAGGACGATGTCGGGGTCCCACGCGAGGACCTGTTCGGGGTCGACGCCCACCATGCCCTTGCCGGTGGCCCCGCCCGGGCCGCTCGCGGGGTTCTGTCCGCCGACCATGGCGATGTAGCCGTCGTTGTACGTACCGGTGCCGGCGACCTTGAGGCCGCCCACGAAACGGTTGAAGTAGAGGATCGACGGCTTCGACGTCGGGCTCGCCTTCCCCACCGCGGTCATCTGCCGGTATGCGGTCTGCGTCGCGGCGTTCAGCTCGTCGCCGCGCGTGGTCCGGCCAAGAGCCTTGGCGAACAACGAGATCCAGGTCGCGACGTCGTCCTGGGTCCCGTACTTGAGGCCGACCACCTTGAGGCCGGCGTTCTCCAGCGGCGCGATGATCCCGCTTCCCTGGTCGCCCCACTGGATGACGAGGTCGGGCTGCAGGGCGAGCACGGCCTCGACGTTCGGGGTGAACGTGTCGTCGGCGACGTCGTGGCGGACCTCCTTCGCTGCGGGGAAGATCGTCCCCAGGATCCCGTCGCGGACCGCGACCCACGACGCGTTCTGCATGCCGACGAGGTGCTCGGCGCCCTGGTCCACCGCGACGAGGATCGACGCCGCCGGCTGCGGGATGGTGACGATCCGGCGAGCGGGCCGCTCCAGCGTGACCACGCTGCCGCGCTGGTCGCTGAGGCTGATCGGCCCGGTCGACTGGGCGCCACCGGCGCCCGTCGTGGCATCGGCCGGGTCCCCGACCGGCGGCGCGCCACCTCCGGACGCGCAGCCGGCCAGCAGCACCGCGCCGGCCGCGACGGCGCCGCCGAGGACGGTTCTGCGGGTCAGGTCGCCGGCCCCCGTGGCCCGGCTGCCCGGCACGTGCTACTCCGACCCGGACAGCGGACCGAGGATGCGCGGAAGGGGTCGAGCGGCTGTCGGGACCGTCGTGACGGGACCTCCAGGGTGGCCACGTCGGCGTCGAACGTCCGGCTCCGCGGCCCCGCGGTCGATCGTCTGCCGGTGGGCTCCCAGGAGTGCGGGTCGTCGTTCAGGCCGAGGAGCCAGGTCACCGAGCAGTCCAGCGCGGACGCCAGCTCGGGGAGCTTGGCGACGTCGAGGCCGGAACCGTGCTCGAGGCTGCTCAGCGCCTTGTTGGTGCTGAGCACGCCGAGCCGGGCCAGCCGGCTGATGACCTGCTTCTGGGTGAGCCCGAGGGTCCGGCGCCGTTCCCGCAGGCGCTGGCTGACCACGAGATGGCGCGTCGCACCGAGGTCCGAGGGGCTGGTCAACGTCATGGAAGACCTCCAAAAAGGGCCTTTCCACGTTCCGCCTGGTTCCGGGAGTCCGTCAACCCGTAAATCGGACAGTTGTGGACAGAATTTGTGGATCGACTTTCTCGATCGGCGCTCAGCCGGGCGGCGGCGACTCCATGTCGGCCAGCGCGTGCACGGTGTAGCGGGCGACGTTGTACACCGGCGCGCGCGCCAGGAGTCGCTCGAGCTCCTCGTTCGACTCCACGTCATAGATCCAGGCACCGCCGTGCGCACCGACGACGTGGTAGCGAGCGAGCACCTTGCCCTGCTGCTCCAGCATGGCGCCGTACTCGGGCATCCGTCCCACCGCCCGAGCCGTCTCCGTCGAGACGAGGGCCAGTTCGATCTGCCAGAGCACGAGGAACTTCATGGTCGCTCAGCATGCCGGACGTGCGACGATGACGGGATGTGATCATCGGCCATGGGAGGCGGTCGTGCACGAGCTGTCGCTGTGCCAGAGCATCTACGGCATCGCCGACCGGGCACGCGACCGACGGCCCGTGGTCACCGTCCACCTCAGGGTGGGCGCCCTGCGGCAGGTCGTTCCCGAGACGCTCACGTACTGCTGGGGCGTCGTCACCGACACGACTCCCCTCGAGGGGTCGGTACTCGACGTCGAACCGGTTCCCGGCGAGCTGCTCTGCCGAGCCTGCGGCGCCACCACGGTCCTGGCGGACCGGTTCCTCATCGCCTGCGCCGAGTGCGAGGGCGCGGAGGTCGACGTCGTCCACGGCGAGGAGCTCGTCGTCACCGCTCTCGACCTCGCAGCACCGACGTCTCCCGTCGCGAGCTGAGTGCGTCATGGGACGGTTCCACCGGCACGACGGCGGCACGACGCATACCCACGACCACGACGACGCTCCCGACCACGGTCACGAGCACGCGGTCGGCGACCACTCCGCCTACGCCACCGGGCCGGAGCGCGTCACCGTCCTCGAGCGGATCTTCACCGAGAACGACCGCGCCGCCGAGGCGAACCGACGGGCCTTCGCCGAGGCCGGCGTCGTCTGCGTCAACGTGATGTCGTCCCCGGGGGCCGGAAAGACGACGGTTCTGGCGGCGACGCTCACGCACCTGCGCAAGCGAGGGATACGCGCCGGCGTCGTCGAGGGTGACATCGAGACCAGCATCGACGCCGACCGGCTACGCGGTCTGGCGCACCAGATCTCGTTGCTCAACACCGGAAACGGCTTCGGCGGCGAGTGCCACCTCGACGCGCCCATGGTCGCGCGCGCGTTGGACCGGCTCGACCTGGACGACCTCGACGTCGTCCTCGTCGAGAACGTGGGCAACCTCGTCTGCCCCGCCGAGTTCGATGTGGGCGCGCACCGTCGGGTGATGGTCTGCTCCGTGACCGAGGGCGAGGACAAGCCTCTGAAGTACCCCGTGATGTTCCGCTCCGTCGACGCCGTTCTCGTCAACAAGACCGACCTGCTCCCCCACCTCGACCTCGACGTGGACCTCCTGGAGCGCAACATCCGCGCGGTCAACCCGAGCACGCAGATCCTCCGGATGAGCGCACGGACCGGCGCGGGTCTCGACGACTGGTACGCCTGGCTGACCGGGGCGCTGTCGGGCTGAGATCGACCGCCGGCTCGAACGCGCGGCGACCGGCTACTTCTTCGTCAGGGTCCCGCTGCCCACCATCGACTGCTTGACCGTGGGCGAGCCGGTGTAGGTGACGTTGCCGCTGCCGATGATCGTGACGTCGAGCCGGTCCGTGACGGCGAGCTCGGCGGCTCCGCTTCCGGCGCTGTTGACCGTCGCGGTCCGGCTGGTGAGCGCCGATCCGTGATAGGCGCCCGAACCGGCGATCTGGATGTCCTGCGCGTCCGCGGTGCCGCTCGTGGTCACCGATCCGGAGCCGGCCAAGCGGACCCGCAGGCTGGTGGCCTTGACGTCCGTCGCGGTCTGGCTGCCGGTGCCGGCCACGTCGAGGCCGGTGAGGTCGCGCACCGTCACCTGGTAGGTGATCGGCTGCTTCGCGTCCAGGTTGGCGTTGTCCTTGACGCCGAGCTTGAGCACCTTGTCGACCACCTCGCTGGTCAGCAGCGGCAGGAGGTTGTCCTCGGCGGTCACGGTCAACGACTCTGTTCCGGTCTGCTTGACCTGGACGTCGCCGCTGCTGGCCAGCTCGATGGACGTGAAGCCGGTGACCGAACGGGTCTCGGTCTTGGACGTCCCGGAGCCCGCGGTACCTCCCGTGAGCGAGGAGCATCCGCCCACCAACAGGAGGGCAAGGAGAAGCAGGCCGACACTCGCCCGTCGCCCCGTCATCTCACCAGCCTCCTCCCCCGTGGTCGCGACGGCAGTGGAATGGGGAAAGAAGTTCTACGCTCGCTCCCCCGCTAGTGACAAGGTGCCGGGCGCGGTCGTTGGCCGCGCCGCATCGGCCAGCTCCGGACGCCTCCGCGCGGCGAACGCCACCGAGACGAGGAGCGCCGCGACCGACCAGCCCACGAGGGTCAGGCTCGGCCCGACGACATCGCCGCCGCCGCCCAGCAGGAACCGGCCCGCCCCCGCGACGAACTGGGGCAACGGGAGCACCCCGTTGAGCGTCTGCAACGCGGCCGGCGCCGTCTCGATGGGCACCAGTCCACCGAACGCGGCCGCCTGGATGGCGACGAAGGCGAGGCTGACCATCCGGCCCACACCTCCGAAGACGCTCACGAGAGCCTGGTTGGTCGCCGCGAAGGCGAGCGCCCCGAGCACCGAGATGCCCACCAGACCGACCGGTGAGGAGATCGAGACGCCGCTGACCGCGACGAGCACGATGATCACCACGGCCTGGAGGATGCCGACCAGGAACGCCGGCACCAGCCGGACGAGGACCCGACGGCCGGGCGAGGCCTGCGACCACGCCGAGCCGCCCGGGACGGCGGTGCCGGTCAGGAAGAACATCAGCGTGCCGATCCAGAGGGCCAGGCCGAGGACGACCGGGACCAGGGCGGCCGCCACGGTGGCCGGGTTGTCCGCGGTGGCGCCCACGTCGACGGGCGTGGTGACCACCGTGACGAGGGCGTTGCGCTGGTCGTCGGTATAGCTCGGGACCTGTTGCGCACCGTTGGCGAGGCCGGTGGCCAGCTGCTCGTTGCCGCCGGCCAGCTGCTCGGCGCCGCTGGCCAGCTGGGTGCTCCCGCTGGCCAGCTGGGCGCTGCCGCTCGCGAGCTGGTCCGCACCGGTCGCGAGAGACTCCGCGCCGGCGGACGTCTGGGCCGCGCCGGTCGCGACCTGGCTGGTGCCGGTGGCGACCCCGGACGCTCCGGTGGAGAGCCGTCCTGCGGCCGTGCTGAGGGCGTCGGCTCCGGAGCTCACCTGCGCCACGCCGGTGGACAGCTCGCCGGCGCCACCCGCGAGCCCGGAGTTCGCCGCGGCGAGACCGTGGGCACCGCGCGAGACGAGCCTGCTGCGCTCCGACTCCGCTCCGACGGTCAGGCGGAGGGCCCGAGCCCCGTCCGACTCGAGCCGGCTCTCGGTCGCCAGGGCGGCGACGCGGTCGCAGTATGCCCGGTCGAGGGCGGCCGGGCAGTCGGTCGCGATGACCGCAGCCCGGTCCGCGACGGCGCCGGAGGTGTCGGCATGACGGCTGGCCTCGGTGTCGACCCGGCCGAGCCCGGTCTCGAGCTCGCCCGCCTGGTTCGACAGGAGGCCCGAGCCGGTCGAGACGCGTTGGGCCGTCGTGGCGAGGGTGGCCGCACCGGTCGCCGCGGACTCGGCGCCCTGGTCGAGCTGGCCGGCCGCGGTGGCGAGGCTGGTGGTGCCCTGGGCCACCTGCGCGGCGCCGGTCGCGGTCTGGGCGGCTCCGTTCGCGAGGGTGGCTGCACCGGAGGCGAGGGTGTTGCTGCCCTGGTCGAGGTTGTCGGCGCCGCTGGCGACCTGGCCGGTCGAGTCGGCCAGCTGTTCCGTGGAGGACGCGAGCTCGTCGCTGGAGCTGGCCAGGGTCTGGGCACTGCCGGCCGAGCTGGACAGCGAGTTGTGGATGCTGGTCATGCTCTGCAGCAGCTGGTCGACGTACGACGAGGTCACCTGGTCGCCCAGCGTCAGGGAGGCCTGCTTCACGGTCAGCTGGGCGAGGGCCGCGACGGCCGCACTCGCCGAGTCGTCGGTGACGAGCTGGAGCTTGGCCTGCACGGGGCTGGTGCCCGACGTCGAGGTGATCGCCGCCGAGAAGTCCTGCGGGATGGTCAGCACGCCGTAGTAGGTGCCGTTCTGCAACCCGGTGGCGGCATCGTCGGCGTCCAGCAGCTGCCACGACAACGGGGTGGTGTTCTCCGGGGTCGGCTCGCTGAGGTTGGCGGCCAGGAGGCGGCCCGCCGCGACGGTCTTCGCGTCGTTCCCCGTGCCCGTCGTCACCGGCTGGTCGTTGTTGACGATGGCGACGGGGATCGCCGACGGGCTCGTCTGGTGGCCCTTGATGGTCCACAGCAGAACCCCGCCGGCCAGGCCGGCCAGGAGTACCGCGACGACCGGCACCGCCGCGCGACGCCAACCGGTTCGCTTCCGCCCGGTCGCGATCTCACTCATGCCCGTCCCCCTTCGGCCCGTACTGCTGGATCCGGGCCGGCGTCGGGCGCCGGTTCCGGCGCGGCCCCGGTGGGGGCGTCGACCTCGGCGCCCGAGTCGTCGTTCTCGTCCGCGGCCGCCACCTCAGGGGCACCGACCACCGCGGGCTGCGGTTCGAGGCCGGGCTGGTCGGCGTCGACGTTGACGCGCTGGCCGACCAGCACGACGGTGGTGTCGGTCGTGTCGACGATCTCGTGGCAGACAGCGGAGAACCACGACATCTCCACGGTCCCGAGCCCGGCGTCGGCGTCCTGGACGACGACCATCTCCGGCTGCTGGGACGCCGCGGCGCTGAGCGCAACGAGCTGTCGCTCGATCGCGCTCAGATGTCCCAGCTGGCGGTCCTCGAGCCGCACCTGGCTGCGCGACTCGGCCTCGGCCATCGGTGCCAGCCAGGCCTCCGCCTGGTCGAGAGCCCGGTCCACCGTGTCGCCGGGCGACCACGGGCTCTTCGACTGCGCCACGAGGACGCCGCGGAGGTACTGCCGGACCGTGAGCTCGTCCTCGTCGCGACTGGACGCCGGGACCACGCGTACCTTCTTCCGCACGAACCCGCTCTCCTCGGGCAGTACGCACCCGAGGACGCCGAGGACTCCCCCGTCCGGCTTGCGCCATCCCGAGATCGTCCAGACGAGCGCGGACCGCCAGCGCGGGTCGTCGTGCTCGAGCCCGCACAGCGCGATGATGACCGTGGTCCCGGCGAAGACGACCGCCGACCCGGCGGTGGCCGCGGCCTGCGCGATCGACTCGGGCACGCTGATCCCCGTGGCCAGCTGTCGGCGGTGGCGCGTCACGATGAACAGGCCGTAGTCGATCCCGACCGCCAGCCCGATCATCAGCGCCAGGGTGGGCGTCGTCGACGAGATCGTCGCGAAGCTCGCGACCGTGAGGACGCCGGACAGGGTGATGGCCACCCCGACCGCGGCGGTGACCAGCGGCAGACCGGCCGCGAGGAGCGAGGCGAAGGTGATGGCCAGGACCGCGAACGCCAGCAGGACACCCAGCACCTCGGTGATGCCGATACCCAGGGTCGGCTGGGGGTACATCGCGCCACCGAGAGTGACCGTGAAGCCCGCACCAGACGGCGGTGCCGCCGCCCTCTCGACGTCGGTGACCGCCTCCGGTGGCAGGTCGCTCGAGGCGACGTCGAACTGGATCGACGACAGCGCGTTGAGCTTGTCCGGCGAGATCGTGCCGACCGCGTCACTGGCGAACGGGTCGTCGACGGACGTGACGTGTTGGACCTTGGCGATCGCCTGGATCTGCGCCTCGACCGCCGCCTGGTGGTCGGCGATCGGTCCTGAGGTCGACGTGAAGACGATCTGGCCGGTGGTGCCGGAGGCCTGCGGGAACCGCTGGGCGAGGGTGTCGATGCCGCGTTGCGACTCGGTCCCCGGGATGCTGTAGTCGTTGACGAGCTGGCCGCCGGCGACACCGGCGATGGCGAAGGCCCCCGCGGCCAGTAGCACCCAGGTGACGAGGACCTTCCACCGGTGGCGGGCGATGCGATGTCCGAGCGTTAGAGAAAAGTGGACATGGCTCAGCCCCGACCCCCCAGTAGCGACCCGTACGGGTTTTGCACTCTACGGAGCGAAGCGAGGTGGCCTGACGGTATTGGGCGACTCCGGCTGACGGTTGCCTGACGAAACTCCTGCGGACTTGCATCCCGTCCCCGGGTGAAAAACCGAGGACGTGACGGGGACCGAGGCCGACCCGACCATGTCGAGGCGCTCGCAGTGGTCGACGACGACGAGGCCGTGACCGAGCTGGCCCTCTGGCCGCCCTCAGCAGGCCGGGTCGAGCCGCATGCTCGGCTACCTCGACGGTGTGCTCAGCACCGCCGAGAAGGTCACCGTGGAGACCCCGACCCTGCCGAACCCGATGCCATGGTCACCACGGACCAGGCCGGGTCGTGGTCGCGACGTGATCGACCGGTCGCTCCAGCGGCTGCAGGCCCCGCCGCGGGCCTCACACCCTGGCGCTGGCCTTGTCGTCGTCCTGCCGGCCGCCGGGGACGCCGGCGGTGAGGGGGTCCGCGAGCTCTAACGACTGCCGGTACGCCGAGGAACATCGCCAGAGCCGTTCAGCGTCATGAGGGACGCCCCCTTGTAGAGCCTGGTGCGGCCGGTGATGTCCTCCCGGCCGTGCCATCTCGATGAGCCCGCCGAAGTAGAGCGGCCCGGCGATGCCGCCGGCGGCGGTGCCGATCGCGTACAAGAACGCGATGCACAGCGCCCTGGTCTCCATCGGGAACACCTCGCTCGCGGTGAGGTAGGCCGCGCTGGCAGGCCGACGGAAGAAGAAGACGCCATCCGGCCGCGGTCAGGGTGACCGCGGTGAACGACTGGGGTAGAACCCGGCGACCGCCAGCAGGGCGCCGGAGATGATGTAGGTGGGGGCGATCATGCGGACGCGGCAGATGGAGTGGAACAACGGGGCCAACGCCAGCGCTCCGACGAAGTTGCTCGCGGCGAAGGCGGCAATGTCCCAGCCGAGCGACTCCACTCCGAAGAACGTGCTGAGGGCGTCGCCGAACGTGAAGAAGAAGGCGATGTAGAGGAACGCCTGTCCGATGAACAGCGCGAAGCGCAGCACCGTGCGGCGCGGGTACGTCGTAAGACGGTCTGGCGATCAGCGGCAGCCGATGTGTGGCGCTGCCGATCGTGATCGACTCGCCCGGGGACGGCAGCCGCTCACAGCTCTCCTGCTTCACCGTCACCTCGATCTCGTGGACGATCTTCTCGCTCTCCTCCTCCCGGCCGTGATGAACAACCAGCGCGGGTCTCCGGCACGTTGCGCCGCACCAGGAGCACCACGAGGGCGAGCCCGGCGCCCACGCGAAGGCGCCGCGCCACCGGTATGCGGCGTCGACCGTGCCGTTCGTCAGCGGCACGGTGATCATGGCTCCGACCGCTGCGCCGACCCAGAACGAGCCGTTGATGGCGATGTCGACCCGGCCGCGGTACTGCGTGGGGATCAGCACGTCGTCGATCGCCGAGTTGACGCCGATACCGCCACCGAGGCCCGCGCCGTGATGAACCGGCAGGCGAAGACCAGATGGGGTTCATCGAGAAGGCTGTCAGCACCGTGCCCGTAGGTAGATGCCCAGCGTGAGCATGAACAGCTTCTTGCGACCGAACCGGTCCGTGAGCTGCCCGAAGAACAGGGCGCCCAGACAGGACCCCCGCGACGTAGATGGCGCCGGCCAGACCGATCTGCGAGCTGGACAGCCCCAGACCGTTCTGCTCGTCCTTCAACACGTCCGACAGCGAGCCGACCAGGTCACCTCGAGGCCGTCCAGGATCCACACGGTTCCCAGGCCGATCACGATCGCCAGTGCCACCGGACCCAGGGCAGCCGGTCCAACGGGCCGGGATGTCGGTCGTGATGCGACCCAGCTCAGCGTGAGTCGCCATCGGTTCCGGTTCGTCAACCTCGAGGACGACCCGAGCGCTCGCTCACCGTAGGCGGCTGGCACCCGACTGTCGACGCCCCGCCGCATTGGCCGTTCGACGCTACTAACGCTCGTGAACGCTCACCACTCGAGAACGCGACGACGCATCGAGGTCGTGGCTCGTCGCCGGCGCGAGCCGGTCGCGCATCTCCTCGAACAGAGCGGCCGTCCCGTCGTCGGATCGGGACGACGCCGAAACCAGCTCGGTCAGAGCCTCGACGGTCACTACGCGGTCCTGACGGGTGCCGAGCTCGTTCTGGAACTCGGTCATCCGGCGGATCGTCTGGTCCGCGCGTTCGCCCAGGGTCGGCGCAGCCATCTCGGCGACGTAGCGGGCCCGCTTGCTCGACTTGCGGGCCTCGTGCATGAGCAGGTCCGGACGTCCGGCGGCGAGGGCGGCATCGAGGCGCCGCTGGAAGCGCCGCTCGGCGCGCGTCAGGAAGGTCAGTGCCTCCGGCGAGCGGGGATGCAGGTCGGGCAGGAACGGCATACCGCGATGCCACTCCCCCGCGAGGTCGACCAGCCGCTCGTACCGGCGCTTCGCCAGGCCCTCCTGGAGGCGTCGCGAGGCGGTGTTCAGCCGGTCGGCGCAGTACGCGTCGACGCGCCGTAGCGCGGCCTGGGTCACCGGCTCCTCCGGCAGGGCGGCCAGCTCGTCCGCGAGTGAGTCCTGGAGGACCTGCACGTCACGAACGTCGCCGAGCACCCGGGCGTACCACCGCAGCCCCTCGTCGAGGACGGTGGCCGCACTCGGGTCGAGAAGGTCGCGGATCTCGAGGAGCACGCTGCGGTACCGCCGGGTCGCGACCCGGGTCCGGTGCACGGCGTCGAGCTGACCCGCCCGCAGCTCTCGCTCTCCGTCCAAGAGGGCGTGGTACTGGATGTCGAGGTAGGCCTGTGCCATCCGCTCGACGTGCTCGAGGCGCTCGTCGCCACGCGCGGGTTCGGCCGCCGCCTCGTCGAGTCCTGCCGGTTGTGCCACGTTCGGGTCTCCGTCCGGATAGGTCTCGATTCTAGTGACGCTGCCGTACGACCGAAGTTCATCGGCAAAGCCCCGGCCGTTCGCGTGGCGGCGCCCGTCGAGCCGACCCTGGTCCAGCCTCTGCCCCGCCCTCCCCCGACCCCGTTCGTCCGGAAGGATGTCGCTCGTGCAGAACCGTGAACCGGCTGAAGCCGTGGCCGCTGCCGGCCTCGGCGCGATGTACTACGTCATCGGGCACAACTCGTCCGACCTGTGGGGGACCACCCGGGAGAGCCTCGCCCTCAGGGCCGCGGCCGCCGACGTGCCGGAAGGTCCGGCGGCCGATCTGTTGCGCGAGGCCGGCCAGGAGGTCGTCGACCGGCACACGGGCGAGGCCGCCGTCGACCTGCGGGACAAGGACGCCCTGAGGGCCCTCGGCCTGGAGCAGGTCGCCGGCGTCCTTCCGGTGCTGGGGCAGCTTCCGGCCGCCGCGGCGGAGCAGGTGCGCGCCTGGATCCTCGGGATCGCGGCCCAGGTCGCCGAGGCCGCGTACGACGTCGGGCAGACCGAGGAGATCAGTGACGTCGAGCGGCGAGCCCTGGACGCGATCCGCGGCGTGCTCAGGGCGTAGCGCTCGGTGTCGGACACCAGACGGCGGGACTGGTCCGCGGCCGACGTCGTCGTCCGGGTCCTGCCCCTCGACGGCGATAAGGCCGAGTCCGACCGCGCCCTGGCGGACCTGGTCGCCGCCTACCTCGGGGTTCGCGTGGACCACGTGCACGTCGGTCGACGCTGTCCCCACTGCGCCTCGACGGACCACGGTCGGCCGCTGGTGCGTGCGGTGGAGGGTCGCCGCGTGCACGTGTCCATCGCCCGAACGCTGGGTCGAACGGCCGTCGCAGCCGGCTCGACGGGGCCGATCGGAGTCGACCTGGAGAGCGTCGACGCCGACCGGTTCAGCGGCGTGGCGACGGTCGCCCGGCACGCCGGCGAGCCGGAGTCCGCCACGCTCGCCGACGTGGCGGTGCACTGGGTCCGCAAGGAGGCGGTCCTCAAGGCCACTGGTTGGGGAGTCACCTACGGCCCCGACCGGGTGAACGTGACGCCGGACCGCCCCTCACCGTTCCCCGTGGTGGTGGGCAGCGGCCGCCAGGAGGTGCAGGTGTGGGTCACCGACCTCGACGTCGGGTCGGGGTATGCCGCGGCCGTCGCCGCGGTCAGCCCGAGTCCTCCTCGGGTACTGGTCGTCGACTGACCGGCAGGTCGGGAAGCTCGGCCTCGTACAACCACGCGTCAGCCAGCCCCGGCAGGCGAGGCCCGAGTCGGTCGGTGCCGTGCACGATGAAGTCCTCCGTGGTGACCGACCCGTCGGTGTTGTCGGTGACCCACGACCGGAGCATCTCGAAGAACGCCGGGTCGCCCACGGTGGTCCGGATCGCGTGGAGGAACAACGCTCCCCGCTTGTAAACCCGGTCGTCGAACATCGTGCGGGCATCCGGGTCGGCGAGGACCAGGTCCTGGGGCAGGCGGCGGAGCCGGTTCCAGTGGGCGACGGCGTGGGTGGCCGCCGGGGACCCTCCCGAGCCGCGCGACCAGCGCCACTCCGACCACAGCCACTCGGCGTAGCACGCGAAACCCTCGTGCAGCCAGATGTCCCGCCAGCGGGCGGCGGTCACGCTGTTGCCGAACCACTGGTGGGCCAGCTCGTGGGCGATGAGGCGCTCGGCGCCCCAGTCCGTGCGCAGGTAGTTGGAACCGAACGTCGAGAGCGTCTGGGCCTCGACCGGGATCTCCAGGGGGTCGTCGGTGACGACGACGGTGTAGCCGGCGAAGGGGTACGGCCCGAAGAGCGAGGTGAACGCGGTCAGCATCTCGGCCTGACGGCTGAACGCCTGTGCGACCCCGGCCCGGTGTCCGGGAGGGTGGACGACCGTGATCGGCACCATGGCCGGGTCCGTGCCGGGGAGCGGCGTAGTGACGTAGCGCCCGATCTGGACGGTGGCGAGGTACGACGCCATCGGCTGGGGCAGCTCGTAGACCCAGGTGGTGGTGCTGGCGCGGGACGTCCGCCCGGTGAGCGTCCCGTTCGCGACGACGACGTATGCGGACGAGGCCCGGACCATGATCCGGTAGGTCGCCTTGTCGGACGGCCGGTCGTTGCACGGGAACCAGGACGGGGCGCCGTAGGGCTGAGCCGCGACGAGCACCCCGTCGCTGAGCTCCTCCCAGCCCACCTCGCCGTCGGGGCCGGGCACCATCCGGGGCGTTCCCGCATACCGGACCACCAGTGACAGCAGGCGCCCGACCGGCAGGACCTCGTCGAAGCGCACCGAGATGCGCCCGCGGCGGTGCTGCCATCGAGAGCTCCGCGCGCCGTCCACGCGGACCTCGGACACCCTCAGCGCGTACAGGTCCAGATGTGAGCACGTTGGTGGGGGCCTGCACCGCGATGTCGAGCGTTGCGGTCCCGCTGAGGTGGTTCCCGACGTGGCGGTACGTGAGGTCGAGGTCGTAGTGCGAGACGCCATACGAGCGGTCCCCGTGCCCGGGCACGAGGTCGTCGCCCTGAACGGCTGCGGCGGAGGTCGTCATGAGGAGGGCGTCTCCGGTCGCCACGGCGCGACCGGGTTGCCGATCCACCGGGTGCGGTCGGGCACCGACTCTCCTCTCATCACCAACGAACCCGGACCGACGGTGCTGTGCCGCCCGAGGGTGGCCGCCGGCAGGACGATGCTGTTGGGCCCCAACGTGGCCCCCGCCCGGAGCGTCACCGTATCCATGCTGAGCATCCGGTCGTGGAAGAGGTGGGTCTGCACGACACAACCCGGGTTGACCGTCGCACCGTCCTCCAGCCGGATCAGGTCCATCTCGGGGAGCCAGTAGGTGCCGCACCACACCCCACGGCCCACCTTCGCTCCCATGCTTCGTAGCCAGACGTTGAGGGCAGGAGTACCCACTGCCGCCCGGGCGAACCACGGGGCGGCCAGGACCTCGACGAAGGTGTCGGCGAGCTCGTTCCGCCAGACGAACGAGCTCCACAGCGGATGCTCCGACGGACGCAGCCGTCCGACCAGCGCCCACTTGGCCAGCGAGGACAGCCCGGCGGCGACGGCGCCGGCCGCCAGGAGGACGACCCCCGAGAGCACGATGGCCAGCCCGGCACTGCGGTCGAGCAGCCATAGCAGGGCGGCGCAGACCAGGATGGCGAGCGCGGCGTGGAGCCAGACCGGGACCAGCCGGCACAGCTCGGTGACCCCCCGCGCCCACCGGAGCCGCCGAGGAGGGTGAAATGTCCGACTCTGGTCGACCTCAGCGCCCGTGCGGCGCAAGGGCTCCGGTGGACTGCCGAGCCATGACGTTCCGCGTTTGGCGTGAGCGCGAGCCGGGGCCGCCGACAGGACGGCCACCAGACCCTGGCGCGGTACCTTCCGGCCCGGCGCGGTCATCCCCGAGTTCCCCACGAAGGCGTGCTTGCCGACCTTCACGTCGCCGATCCGCATCCACCCTCCGCCGAGCTCGTAGCCGCCCAGGAGGGTGTCGTCGGCGAGGAACGCACCCTCCCCGACCGTTGTCAGCTTGGGTATCAACAGCACGGTCGATGCCTCGACATCACGGCCCACGTGCGCCCCGAGCGCTCTCAACCAGGACGGGGTCAGACCGCTCGAGTAGAGCGGGAACAGCCACGTCCGCGCTTCGTCGAGGACCCGCAGCACGGACCACGCCTGCCAGGCCCGGCGGCTGTAGACCGGGTACGCGCCGGCGGCCAGGCCTGCACTCCAGGCCCGGACCGCGGCCCACACCAGCAGGGCGAGCACGACCATCACCCCGGTCGCCGCGACGGCCGTCCACGACACGGCCACCAGGACGGCTTCGCCCAGCGTCCCGGCCGACAGCAGTGGCCTCGCGAAGACGAACACGGCCGCGATGGTCGCGATGCCCGGCAGTGCGGCCACCGCCAGCGACGTCGCGGCGTACCCGGCCAGCCAGGACGGCCGGTCCTCGGGACCGGACTGCTGCACCGGCCCTCGCGCCTTGCCGTTCCGCCGGGCCGGCGATCCGGACCACCACTCACCGGCCGGAACCTCACCGAAGACCGCCGAACCGGGCGCGATCTCCGACTCGGTACCGATGTCCGCCCCAGGGAGGAGGGTCGAGCGGGCGCCGACCCGCGCGTCGGCACGGACGCGGATTCGCCCCAGGTGCAGCACGTCGCCGTCGATCCAGTAGCCGGTCAGGTCGACCTCGGCTTCGATCGAGCAGCCGTCGTCGAGCCGGAGCATCCCGGTGACCGGCGGGATGGCGTGGAGGTCCACGTTCCGGCCGACCTGGGCGCCGAGGAGGCGCGCGTACTGGCGCATCCACGGTGCGGTGGACAGGTTCACCGCCCCCAGCTCACCGACCCAGAGCTCCGCCAGCCACACTCGGGCGTGAACCCGCCCGCCGCGCGGGTGGTCTCCGGGCTGGACGTTCCTCAGCACCAGCCGCGCGCCCCCGGCGGCCAACAGGATTCGGCCGGCCGGGCTGACCAGGAGCAGCCAGCCGGCCAGGACCCACCACCAGCTCACCGCAGGAAGCCACTCCGCGGTGGACCAGATGTCGGCCAGTGCGGCGGCGGCCGCCACCCAGGTGAGCCAACGCAGACCCGACACCGTCCGGAGCAGGATGCTCGCCAGCATCTGGACCACCTGCATGCCTCGATGGACGGGGTCGACCGCGGGGTTGGTCGGGGTGACCGGGCCGTCCATCTCGTCGACGAAGCCGGCCAGACTCTGGAGGGTCGGCGTCGCGTACACGTGGGCGACGGTGACGTCGGGGAACCGCTCGCGCAGCGCGGACACGAGCTGCGCAGCGGTGAGGCTGCCGCCACCGGAGTCGAAGAAGTCGTCCGACGGTCCGGGGACGACGCCGAGGAGCTGCTCCCAGATCGACTGGAGCCAGCCGGCGGTCCCGTCGAGCGGCGCCGTCGGTTCGAGCGCGGTCGTCATGCCCGTCGGGACCGGCCAGGGAAGGGCGTCCCGGTCGATCTTCCCTGATGTCCGCGTCGGCAGGTCGTCGACGACCGCCAGCCGCGGCACCAAGGGCGCCGGCAGCGTGGACCGCAGGTGGGCCAGGGCGGCCTCGTGGGCGAAACCCTCCTGCACGGCGACGTACCCGACCAGCACGGTGCCACCGGAACCCGTTCGGCGCACCGCGGCGGCCGCCCCGGTGACGCCCGGCACGGCGAGCAGGGCACTGTCCACCTCACCGAGCTCGATGCGGCGGCCGCCCAGCTTGACCTGGTCGTCGGCGCGGCCGACGAACAGCAGCCCCGCGGACTCGTTCCGCACCAGGTCGCCGCTCCGGTAGGCCCGCTGCCAGCCGAGGGTCGGCATCGGCGCGTACTTCTCCGCGTCCTTGACGGGGTCGAGGTAACGGGCCAGCCCGACACCACCGATGATCAGCTCACCCACGTCGCCGTCAGCCACTGGCTGCAGGTCCGGGCCGACAACGGCGAGGTCCCACCCGTCGAGCGGCAGCCCGATGCGCACCGGCGGCACCCCGTCGAGGCGAGCCGCACACGCGACCACCGTGGCCTCGGTCGGACCGTAGGTGTTCCACACCTCTCGTCCGCCGACGGCCAGCCGAGCCGCCAGCTCGGGTGGACACGCCTCACCGCCGAGGATCAGCAGGCGCACCCCGGCGAGCGCTGCGGACGGCCACAGAGCCACCAGCGTCGGAACCGTGGACACGACCGTGATCCCGTTGGCGACCATCCACGGTCCGAGGTCCATGCCGCTGCGCACCAGGGACCGCGGGGCCGGGATGAGGCAGGCGCCGTGAGCCCACGCCAGCCACATCTCCTCGCAGGACGCGTCGAAGGCGACGGACAGCCCGGCCATCACCCGGTCGCCCGGGCCGATCGGCCGATCCTGCAGGAACAGCCGAGCCTCGGCGTCGACGAAGGCGGCGGCGCTGCGGTGCTGCACCGCCACGCCCTTGGGTCGGCCTGTGGACCCGGACGTGAAGATCACCCAGGCGTCGTCCTCGGGTCCCGGATCCGTTGGGGCGGGCGGCGTCCCCGTCGTGCGGACCTCGATGACCAGGTCGGGTCCGATCAACGCGGCCACACCGGCCTCGTCGAACACCAGCCGGGCCCGGCTGTCCGGGTCGTCGGCGTCCACCGGGACGTACGACGCGCCCGCCAGGAGGACCCCGAGGATGGCGACGTACAGGTCGGAGGTCCCGGACGGTATGCGGACACCCACCCGCTCCCCCGGGCCGACGCCCGCGCGGTTCAGCTCTGCCGCTACGGATTCGGCGGCCTCGAGCATCTCGTTGTAGGTCAGGACGTCCGCGCCGCTGTCGACCGCGGGGTCGTCGGGACATCGCGTCGCGGTCTCGCGGAGGATCGCCACCAGGGTTCGCGGCGGGGCGGCGCGATCGGACCGCAGCAGGCTCATGCCACGGATCGCGCACTCGTCGAGCCCGCCGCGGTGTCAACGGGATACCCGCTCAGGCGGAGAGCCACGCCGACCACGCTAGTGCTCTCGGGTCCGCCACGGAGGCAACCCCGGCGAGGTAACGCGACCTCCGGCTACTTCGCTGGTCTATCCTCTCCGTGCACCGGGGAGTTGCACGGGTCAGCGGTGAGAGGGCAGGGGCGATGACCGGACGGTCCATGTTCAGGTTCGGGCGACGCATCGCGGTCGCGCTGGCGGCCCTCTCGATCATGCTGCCGATCGCCGCCGCCCGCGCTGATGCCTTCGTCTACTGGACGGTCTTCGGGTCCGCGGGCAACGGCCTGGTCAGTCGGGCCAACACCGACGGCACCAGCCCGAACTACACCTTCCTCACGCACCTGTTCGGCGCCCAGGCGATCGCGATCGACAGCACCTACCTCTACTGGGCCAACGGACCGCAGGGGATCGGCCGGGCCACGCTCGACGGGAAGACGGTCGACAGCAACTTCATCGTGGCCGCGTTCACCGCCACAGCGCTGGCGGTCGACAGCACGAACGGGTTCATCTACTGGACGAACGCGCGCACGGGCACGATCGGCCGGGCCCCCCTCAGCGGGGGCACCTCGGGGATCAACAACTCACTCGTCGACACGCTCGGCCCACCGACCGGGGTGGCCGTCGACAGCGTCAACGGCTCTCTGTACTGGACGCTCAACCCCGGGGCGGGTCAGGGCGTGATCGGGCGGGCCAACCTGGACGGCACCAGTCCCAACCGCACATTCGTCCGTGGCCTCTTCGGCGCCCAGGGACTCACGCTCGACAGCACGTACATCTACTGGGGCAACGGCCCCAACCAGATCGGGCGCGTCACCCTCGACGGCAAGAGCGTCCTCAACCCGGGGTTCATCCTCGGGGCCCGCATCAGCACTCCCAGCGGCGCGCCCGCCGGCACCTCGGTCGGCATGGCGGTGGACGCCTCTTACGTGTACTGGGTGAACAACTACGACGAGACCATCGGGCGGGCGCCGGTCGGAGGCGGGAGCACGGGGCTCAACAACTACTTCATCCGCTCCTTCGGCAACCCCACCGGGTTGGCGGTTGACGGGTTGGTCAACCCGAGCCCCGGCCCACTGCCGCCGCCACCGCCGATGGAGATCGAGCCCCTGCAGGCGGACGTCCAGCGGCTCGCGCTGCCGCAGGGCATCGAGCGCAGCCTGCTGGCCAAGCTCGATGCCGCCGGGCGAGCCCTCGAGGCCGGCGACCGGACTGAGACGTGCGACAGCCTCGACGCCTACGTCCGCCACGTCACAGCGCAGAGCGGCAAGAAGATCGACGTGGCCGGGGCCGCCGGGCTCATTGCCGACGCCCAGGCGGTCAGCCAGTCGCTGGGCTGCGGATCGAGCTGACGCTCTACCGGTCAGTGGTCGACGGTGATGACGACGTTGCCGATCTTCTGTCCGGTCTCGACGAAGCGGTATGCGTCGACGATCTCTGCCAGCGGGTAGCTGCGGTCGATGACCGGGCGGAAGCGGCCGGCCTCCATCAGGTCCTTGAACCCGTCGACCATGGCCTGGTCGTGCCGGGGGTAGCCGAACAGCACGGAGCGGCCTGGCAGCCAGGGGGTGACCAGGGCCAGGAGCGGGTTCTGACCACCGGGGCCGAGGTCGGTCCAGAGGAACACGCCGCGCGGCGTCAACAGCCGTCGGCACCGGCCGAACGAGCTCTTCCCGACCGCGTCGAACACCACGTCGTACCTCTGGTCGTCCTGGGTGAAGTCCTCGACGTCGCGCGCGATGACTCGATCGGCTCCTAACGACAGCACCAGGTCGCGGTGAGCGCTGTCGCAGACGCCGGTCACGTGCACTCCGCGGGACGCCAGCAGCTGCACCGCCGCCGAGCCGATGGCGCCCGTCGCGCCGTTGACGAGAACGCGCTGCCCGGCTCGGATGTCGGCCTTGAGGATGGCGGTGAGGGCGTAGTGCGACCCTTCGGTGGCGGGAGCGGCCTGCGCGTACGTCAGGGACTCGGGGATCCGGGCCAGCGAAGCGGTCTCACCGATGCTGAGGTACTGCGCGTGCGCACCGCAGGCGGCGTCGTCGTAGCCGAAGACCCGGTCACCGACGCCGAAGCGCGTCACCGCGGAGCCGACGCGTTCGACCTTTCCGGCGAACTCGTTGCCGAGGATGGTCACTCGTGGGCGCGTCAGCCCGGTGAACGCCCTGGCGAAGAACGGTGTGCCGCCCCGGAACCCGCAGTCGGTGCGATTCACGGTCGTCGCGCGGACCTGGACGAGCACCTCGTCGTCCCGCACCGTCGGCAGGGGCACGTCCATCACCTGCACCACATCCGGGGGGCCGTACCGGGTGCGGACCGCGGCCAGCATGTGAGCACGATAGCCGCGGCCCGTGCCTATCTCGGCGGAGTCGTGGACCCCGCATCCTCGGCCGAGCGGATTGGGGCGACGAACTCGGACATCCGCACCATTCGCAGCGCCGGCCTCCGGGCACCTGGTTCATCTGGACCGCCCAGACGCTCCCGATCGGTGGGGCGGACGTCAAGCGACCAGAAAACCGTCCCCTCGAGTCACGGGTCTGCCGGCTGGGCCCG
>CAWBEH010000002.1:0-152487 GCA_963787725.1 uncultured Actinomycetota bacterium
ACGTCGGCGGGCGTCGTGCGCGCCCTCGACGGCGTGAGCTTCGATGTGCGGGCAGGCCATACGGTTGCCATCCTCGGAGAGTCCGGCTCCGGCAAGTCTGTGACCGCCCAGGCGATCATGGCACTGCTGCCGAAGCCTGCGGGTTCGATCGTCGGTGGCCGGATCCTCTATCGCGGAAGGGACCTCGTCGCCGAGCCCGTCAGCCGGGTGCGCGAGTTGTGCGGGACCGAGATCGCGATGGTCTTCCAGGATCCGCTCAGCTCGCTGAATCCGGTCTACCGAGTCGGCTGGCAGATCGCCGAGGTGTTCCGTCGTCGCCGTGGCACACACAAGCGGGAGGCGTGGGCGAAGGCGCTCGAGCTGCTGAAGCGTGTCGGCATTCAGGACTCCGAATCGCGGATTCGCGACTTTCCGCATCAGTTCAGCGGCGGTCAGCGTCAGCGAATCATGATCGCGATGGCGATCGCGCTCGAACCCGAGCTGCTGATCGGCGATGAGCCGACGACTGCCCTGGACGTGACCGTGCAGAAGCAGGTCATGAATCTTCTCGCGGACCTTCAAGCCGAGACCGGCATGGGAATGATCCTCATCAGTCACGATCTCGGCGTTGTCGCCGATGTCGCCGACCGGGCGGCGATCATGTATGCGGGCCGCATCGTCGAGGCCGGTGTCACCCGCGAGGTCTATGACCATCCGGCCCACCCGTACACGAAGGGTCTGCTCAGCTCGATCCCCAGCAACACCTTGATCGGCGAGCGGCTCACCCCCATCGTCGGTTCGCCACCGAACCTGCTTGACCTCCCGCCTGGCTGCGCCTTCCATCCCCGTTGCCCATTCGCAACCGAGCAGTGCATGACCAGCGTTCCGCAGCTCCGCGAGCCTGCGGGGTGGCCATCCGGGCACTCCGCTGCATGTCATCGCTCCGAGGAGGTGCTGGCCCATGACTGACGACTCGACTCCCCTGCTGAGGGTCTCGCATCTTAAAGTCGCCTACCCGATCCGTTCGTCGATCCTGCAGCGGACCGTCGGAGAGAACGTCGCGGTCTCCGATGTGAACTTCGACCTCCATGCCGGCGAGACCGTCGGCCTGGTCGGGGAATCGGGCTCTGGCAAGTCGACGATCGCACGCACGATCATCGGCCTCGTCGCCGCGACCGCGGGGCAGATCTGGTTCCAGGGAGAGGATGTCACGCGACTCTCACCGCGGCAGATGAAGAGCGTGCGACGCGACATGCAGATGGTCTTCCAGGACCCGTACGCCTCGCTCAATCCGCGCCTGACCGTTCGCGACGTCATCGCCGAAGGCTGGCGCGTGCATGGTGGCGTCGTGCCACGTACCCGGTGGACGGTCGAGGCCAAGGATCTGATGGAGAGAGTCGGCCTGAACCCCGACTATGCGGACCGCTACCCGCACCAGTTCTCCGGCGGACAGCGTCAGCGCATCGGCATCGCTCGCGCGCTCGCGCTGCGCCCCAAGCTCATCATCTGCGACGAGGCGGTGAGCGCGCTCGACGTCTCGGTCCAGGCACAGGTCCTCAACCTCCTCGAGGATCTGCAGGCCGACCTCGGGCTGTCGTACCTGTTCATCTCCCACGACCTCTCGGTGATCGAGCACATCTGCGATCGCGTGCTGGTGCTGAACAAGGGTGTGGTGGTCGAGGAAGGCACCGCGCTGCAGCTGTTCGAGCATCCCCAGGACGAATACACCCGCGCCTTGCTGGCGGCCGTGCCCGTCGTGCGTCCCTGGCTGACGGAGACGCCGTGAGCAACGCGATCACGATGCACCTGGTGCGTCACGGCGAGTCCCGGTGGAATGTCGAGGGGCGCTACCAGGGCCAAGCCGACTCCGGACTCACCGAGGAAGGCCGTCGGCAGGCAGACCTCTTCGGTGCAGCCTTCGCCGTATCCGTACCAGCACCCGATGTGGTCGTCTCGAGCGATCTGCCGCGCGTGGTCGACACCGCGAAGACGTATGCGGAACTCGTCGGTGCGGAGATCCGGCTCGACCCCGCGCTCCGCGAGATGAGCGTCGGCGACTGGGCCGGTCTGACGTTTGAGGAGGCGGCTCTCGCGCATCCGTCGATCGTCGCTCGGGTGGCGGCTGGCGAGGATCTCGCCCGCGGTGTGGGCGGTGAGACGTTCGCGGACACCCGGGAACGCGTGATCGGCGCGCTCTCGAGGGTGACCGCTCATCTCACCGACGTCGGCGTCGACCGCGTCGTGGTCGTCTTCACGAGCGGCAACCCGATCCGGCTCGCGACCGCGGACGTGCTCGGGATCCCGAGTCCGGGACATACGCCTCTGGGCGCGCCGGACAACTGCTCGGTCACCAGCTTCCGGATGCGCGACGGCCACCGCGAAATGCTGCGCTACAACCACGACCTCACCTCTGCCCCGCCGGCCGATCAGAGAGAGATCTCGTGACCGCGCCGCTCAACGTCATCGCCCAGACCCACAACCTGTGGGGCGATCACCACGCGGTCGAGCGCGCGGAGGCGCTCAGGGGACTGTATGAGCGACGAGCCCCGGATCTGCTCGCGACTCAAGAGACCCGAGCGTGGTCACGCGACCTGCTCGATGCGGTGATGCCCGATCACGACCGCGTTCACGACGACTTCCCCGGCTGGGAGCAGCAAGGCAACCTGTGGTGGAACCGTGAGCTGTTCAGCGAGGTCGAGCATGGCGCGGAGGACGTCGGGATCCACGACCGCCACGCCCGCCTGTTCTGGGTTCGCCTGTCGATCGAGGGTGGCCCCAGGACGCTGCTCTGGACCACAGCGCACCTGTCATACTCCGGCAACGCCGTCGAGGTCGAGACCGGAGTCAACCAGCGCACTCCGCAGGCCCGGCGCGTGGTCGAAGAACTGAGCCGGCTGGGCAGGCCGAACGAACCGGTGTTTCTCGCCTCGGACACGAATGCCATCGCCACCGCGATATGGGTGATCGGGAACGCAGGCTATCTCGACTCGTTCACTGCGCTGAACCGGCAGGCGCCGCCGACGCATCCCGTGATCCCGAACCCGTTCGCCTCAACGGTCGGCACGCCCAAGTCGCCGATCGCGAGTCCCCAGAAGACCATCGACTACATCTTCTTCCGCGGGCCGGTGCGCTCACGCAGCGCCGAGGTCGTCGAGTACTTCCACCGCGGAATCGCGCCCAGTGATCACTATCCGGTTGCGTCGACGTTCGCCCTGGGTGGGACGTGATGGCGAACCGCACCACAAGTTCCATCAATCAAAGGAGATTGCCATGACATCGCTTCGTGCGAGGTTGCGTTCGGTCGCCGCGGTGGCGACGATCACCGCCCTTGCTCTCGGAGGCTGCTCCAGCGGCGGTGGCGCCACCGGCGGCGCCACCGCAGAGCCGCTGCCCGATGACCAGCAAAAACTGGTCTACATCCCGTCCTACGGCTGGGCGGGCTCAGACATCTCGCAGTCTCCGCTCGAGATCGGCATCAGCATGGCGATCTCGCAGACCCTCGAAGCGCTGATCACCCTGGACAAGGACAGCAAGCCCCAACCGAAGCTGGCCGATTCGTGGGCATGGACGGATCCGACAACCCTCGTCTTCAAGCTTCACCCGGGCGTCAAGTTCAGCGACGGCCAGCCCTTCACTGCGGCCGACGTCAAAGGCTCGATCGAGCGGTACATCGGGTGGGGCGCGGCGTTGAGGACGGTGCTCGCTCCGATCACGAGCGTGACGGCGACCGATGATCTCACGGTCACGATCAAGACCTCGGCGCCGACCGGCACCCTGCTCGGCGTCCTCTCCCTGGTCCGCATCGGTCAGGGGAAGTTCTCCCACTCCGACACGAAGATCGCCGCCGACAACACGTACTGGTCGAAGCCGATCGGCACCGGCCCGTTCATCATCAGCGACTACGTGGCCAACGACCACTTCACCTTCACCCGGAACGACAGCTACTGGGGGACGAAGGCGAAGCTGAAGACCCTCACGATGAAGCAGGTCACCGACGTCAACGGCAAGATCACCGCCCTGGCGAATGGTGAGGCGCAGGTCGTGGGCGACGTGCCCTACGACCAGATCGCGCAGGTGAAGGGCATGTCGAACGTGACGTTTACCCAACAGGACAGCCTCAACTACTACTTCCTGTGGTTCGACAACAAGAACCAGTACCTGAAGGACCAGCGGGTCCGACAGGCGATGTGGCAGGCGCTCGACCTGCCGACGATCCAGCAGCAGCTGTTCGGCGACACGGCCTCGGTCATGACCGCATACTGTCCGGTCGCTGCGTTCGGCTGCGTCCCTCCGTCGGCTGGGTTCCCGAAGTACGACCAGGCTGGTGCCAAGAAGCTGCTGGCCGACGCCGGGTACGCGAGCGGCTTCACCGTCGACGTGATCTACAGCATCGCGAACGGCGCCGGGTTCGCGAACATGATGCAGGCGCTCATCTCGGCTTGGAAAGCGGTCGGCATCACCGTGACCCCGAAGGCGCTGGATCCGGCGACCTGGCTGAAGACGTTCAGCACCGTAAACCCTGACGGCACACACGGGTGGAACATGGACATCCAGCCGAACCAGACCATCACTGGGGACGCGGACTACACGATCTATCGGCTATACAACTGCGCGGCAGCCCGGCTCGGGTACTGCAACAACGATCTCGACAAGATCACCACGCAGGCCCAGCAGATCACCGACCAGGATGCCCGACTGAAGCTGTACCAGCAGGCCGCGGACATCATGGCGAAAGACACTCCGGCCGTCCCGCTCTTCGAGGTCAAGGTCAACGCCGCCACGACCAAGGCCGTGCAGGGGTTGGTCATCCCGCCGAACGAGTTCATCGACTTCAGCACCGTCTATCTGACCAAGTGAGACGCCAGTAGGTCGGTGTGGGGGCGGCGCCGGAGGCGCCGTCCCCACACCGGATCGAGGACGACGGAAAGGTCTGGCATGGACAGAGTCCTCACCTACGATCGCGGTCTCGAGCGGTTCAATCCGCTGGCTCGCGTCATGACGTACGACGACTTCGACAAGGGCTTCAACGGCTGGATGGACCTCACGCCGAACTACGTCTATGACGACTACGAGTCCTTCGAGTCGTACGTCGACCTCTCGAGCTGGGCACCGACAATGCTCAGCTCTGCGGCGATGCGGTTCGCGTCGTCTCACGGCTCGATGGAGGGCACATACTCCCTCAAGCTGACCACGGCGCCGACTGGCGGCCCGCACACGGAACCACCGCGACCGGGCAGCATGGGGCACGCCATCAAGCGTCTGTCGCGTTTCGGCAACCCGACGAAGATCCAGATCGAGACGTGGTACGCCTACACGCCTGCGCAAGACCGAGTCGGTCTGGGCGAGAAGGACATCCGCGCTTTCGGATTCTTCTTCGACGTGCAGGACTCCGAATCCCGCTACATGCCCGGCGTGCGATATGTGAACTCCCTCGGGGGCACCCTGGTGAAGCGGTGGCAGTACTACAAGGTGGCCGAAGGAGTCACCCCAGAGGACTGGAACTTCGGTGTCAGGGACGGGTGGTGCGTGCCGGGAGTCGACAACCAGTGGTTCGGTCGCCGCTTCGAGGACGGCTCGGCCGACGGGTACCAGTGGGTGCCTGATGGGGAACAAGACCTGCTGTACAACGAGAGCCCCGACAAGATCAACTGGATCTATCTTCGCCTCACCGTGGATGTGCAGCGGCGCGAGTACATCGAGCTTCAGTCGATGGACCAGGTCTTCGATCTCCGAGGAATCTCACCGACGCTCACTGCGGGCTACAAGTCGATCGACAACCTCATCAACCCCGTCTTCTTCGTGGAGACGGACACAGACCGGTCCGTGCATCTCTTCCTCGACTCCGTCGTCTACTCGACGGAGTGACCTTCCGGATCGAGAGAGCAGGAACGTCCATGTTCGTCACCGAACCCTCTAGAGACACGCCGGTCGTCGGAAGCTACGACGTCGTGGTCTGCGGAGGTGGGCCCTCCGGCCTCATCGCAGCGATCGCGGCGGCGCGCAACGGAGCCCGGACGCTACTCATCGAGCGATACGGCTTCGTAGGCGGTATGTCGACGAGCGCCCTGGTCACGCCGATCAGCGAGTTCCGACTCGGGGACAGCTATCACATCGGCGGCATCCCGCTCGAGCTGATGCGCCGCGCGGCAGAACTGGGTGGCGCAGACCTCGACCGTGACAGCGGCAACTATCCGGTGAACGACGAGATACTCAAGCTCGCGGGGCAGCGCCTGCTCGTCGAAGCAGGGGTGACACTGCTGTACCACTCCTGGTTCTCGGACTGCATCGTCGAGGACGGTCGCGTCACGCACGTGATCGTCCAGAACAAGGCGGGCCGTGTCGCATACCGGGCTATCGTCGTCGTCGACTGCAGCGGAGATGCTGACGTCGTTCGCGCCGCCGGACTGCCCGTCGTAAAGAGCGATGTCCTGCAGCCCGCCACGTTGTGGTTCCAGCTCGGCGGCGTCGACACCACGGCACTCCAGCCACTCTTCGGCGATGCGGTGGACGGTGTCTTGCCGGTCTCCGCGACCATTCGCGACCGGCTTACCGCACTGTATTCCGACGGCGAGCTTCCGATCTTCGGCGGTCCATGGATCAACTCGTTCTTCCACGACGGCATGGTGAGCATCAACCTCCTTCGCGAGCCGACTGATGCGAGCGACCCCGAGTGGTTCAGCCGCACCGAGGTGAGCCTTCGAGAGGCGCTGTATCAGTTCATCGACGTGCTGCGGCGGGAGTTCCCCGAGTTCCGGGACTGCTGGCTGGCGAAATCGGGCATCCAGACGGGTGTTCGCGAGACGTATCACATCGTCGGTGAGTACCAGCTCGTGAAGGACGACATCGTCGATGCGAAGCCGTTCCCGGACACGGTCGCGAAGGGTGCGCACGTCATCGACATCCATGAGCCGGACGGCATCAACCAGAGCCAGTTTGTCCACCCCAAGCGCGCCTATGCCATCCCGTTGCGCTGCTTGGTCCCCAGGGGGAGCGTGAACGTGGTCACCGCCGGCCGAAGCCTCAGCGCGGACGGCCCCGGATTCGGCTCGGCCCGCGTCATGGCGACATGCATGGCGATGGGACAGGGCGCAGGGACGGCCGCCGCGCTCTGCGTTCGTCACGGGTGGTCGATCGGTGAGGTCGACACGACGCTGCTGCACACGACACTGACCGACCAGGGCGCGGTCGTTGATCTCGACGACGCAGCCGTCCCCGTGACCACTCTCCACTGACCAGGGACGCGCGCCATCATGCTGACGACACACACCTCCGTTCTGGCTCGTCGCATCCGCATCGACGGCGACTTCGCGACGCTGCCCTACGAGGCCGGCTGGGCGACCGAGGCGGTGTTCTTCGTCCAGACGGAGGGGGAGCACCCGAAACTTGAGATCGCCGTCGAGGTATCGCCCGACGGCATCAACTGGATGCGCCGCGGCAGCCCGGTCGAAATGGGCGAAGAAGACGCGATCGCGGAAATCCCGGCCACAACCTTCGGGAACTGGCTGCGAGTCACGGTTCGAGGGTCAACACCGGAGACGGGTTCTCGCATTCTCATCCATATAAACCTCAAGGGCTGACGCCGGGCGACGACGTGAGCCACTGCCCCGACCCGCGCTCAACACGCTCGCGGCGCTGCCGGGAGAGGTCCGGTGCCCGACGATCTGGATCCGAATGCCCGAGCAGGCATCGTCCACTTCGGTGTAAGGAATTTCCACGGTACTTCTCAGACGATGTTTTGGTACATGGCACGGGAATCTGACTTTCGGCGCGGGCGGAGGGGTGGCCGGCTGGGGTGCGTCACAGTGGGCGGTGTGCAGCACCCTGATCGGGTTGAGGTCGGGGAACAGCGCGGTGAGGTCAGTGCCGTTGCGCGAGTAGAGTCACCCCGCCGAATACAGCCCGGTACCCGTCCCATTTGGGTTGGTAGATAGGCGTTTTCGCTCCAGGTGGGATCAGAGTATCGACCAGCCGCGCGAGGGCGACCGGCGCTGGCATCGGCACCGCGGACACGCCTCTAGCCTGCCAGCCGCAACCATCCGCCAGCCCTTTGGCGGCACAGGAATGCTCTCGTCCCAATCGCGGCATGGTCGGGCGACCGACCTCACCGCGTCACGAGAGCTTCCGGTTCTTTCGGCGGTCCTATTCAGGTCAGCCCAGTTGAGAACACCCTGGCTGGGTGGAGGGTTAGGTCGAAGCTGATGGGCTCCGGGCGGTAGGCCGCGCGGTAACCGACCAGCGACTTGGGGCTCGATGGCTACGATTGCCACCGCAATCGACGGTAGCCACGTCCGGAAAGGACTGACCATGACTGCCGAGCCGGCAGGCACGACTGAGCACTCGGACGGTGGGTTGGGCGGCAAGCCGGGCCACACCGAACGGGCCGCCCGCTTCGTTCGCCGTGTGCCGTTCACCCTCGGCGTGGTCGGCATGATGATGGTGCTCGGGGTGGCTACCGGGTCACTGTGGAGCCCTCTGCAGGACCGCCCCCTGTTCGAGGTGGTTGCTTACGGGCTGCCGTCGCTCGAAGCGGGCCGCTGGTGGACGCCAGTCACCGGCTCCTTCTTCGCGCTGATTCCGGCGCAGTACCTTCCCGTCGCCGGTGGGGCTTTGCTTCTTGTCGGGTGGTCCGAATGGCGACTGGGTACCCGCAGAGTCGCGATCGTCGCCGTCAGCGCTCAGCTGGTCGGTGTCCTGGGTGCCTCGCTCTTCCTTCTCGCCTTTCGTGGCACGGGCTGGGAATGGGCGCAGCGGCTGGCCGAGACGCTCGACGTCGGTTTCAGCGCGGGGGCCCTCGGCGCGGTCGCCGCGGCATCGGCGACGGTCTCCCCGCCGTGGCGAGGCCGGATTCGGCTGCTGCTCGTCGGCTTCGCGACCATTGCCCTGCTCTACATCGGCCTGCTGTGGGATCTCGAGCACTTCTTTGCCGTCCTGTTCGGCCTGGCCGTGGGACCTGTGCTACTCGGGCGAAGGCCCCGATTCGGAACGATCCGGCTGAGCCGGCACGAGTGGCGGATCATCGCCTCGGTCTCGTTTGTCCTCATCGCCGTCGTCAACGTCCTGCTGTTCTTCGTTCCATCGGACGGACCACTCGGAGCCACCAGCTCCGACACCGACGCGGTCAGCGTCCTGATCAACGCTGCGATCGCCCTGCTCATCGCCTGGAGCCTGCGTCGTGGCTCGCGGCGCGCGTGGTACGTCGCGATTGTGCTGACCTCGCTCGTCGTCGCCACGGGCGTCCTGTTAGTGGTTGTCGCCATCGTGGCCGCCGAGGAGCTGGAGGCTGAGGGTGGCCTCGGCTCGTCGACTCCCGAACTCGTGGTCACTCTCTTGCTGTCTGTCGTGCAGCTATGGGTCCTCATCGCGGGTCGCTCCGCTTTCCGCGCCAGGTCTCGACGGAAGCGCCGAGCCGCCTTGGCGGCCGAATCGAGCGACCGTGACACCGCGATCGCGCTGTTGAAGAAGCATGGCGGAAGCACGATGTCGTGGATGGCGACGTGGCCGGACAACCTCTGGTTCATCCACCACGACAGTTCCGGCGTGCCCGATGGCTTCGTCGCGTTCCAATCGCACCGGGGCGTCGCCATCGCCCTCGGCGACCCGGTCGCCGCTGACGCCGCTACGCGGGCCACGGTGTTGACGGCCTTTGTCGACGACCAGGAGACGCGTGGTCTCCAAGTCTGCTTCTTCTCCGTCACCGAGGAGGTCGCGGACTGGGGCCGCACCCAAGGTCAGCGCGCGGTCCTGGTAGCGCAGGAGGCCGTCATCGACCTGGAGGGTCTGGAGTTCAAGGGCAAGTCCTGGCAGAGCGTGCGCACGTCCCTCAACCGCGCCGCCAAGGACGGCATCGTCTATCGACAAGGGAGGCTCGCCGAGATGCCCCGCGGGCTGTTGACCCAGGTCCGGGCCATCTCCGAGCTGTGGGTCTCCGACAAGGGCCTGCCGGAAATGGGTTTCACGCTCGGCGGGGTCGACGAAGCCCTCGACCCGGACACCCTGGTGGGCCTGGCCGTCGACGCTGACATGACGGTGCATGGCGTGACGTCGTGGCTACCGGTCTACGGCCCGGGCGGCACCGTCCACGGCTGGACCCTCGACGTCATGCGCCGCCTCCCCGACGGTTTCCGTCCGGTCACGGAGTTCCTCATCGCCAGCGCCTGTGTCACCTTCCGCGAGTCCGGTTTCAGCTTCGTTTCGCTGTCCGGTGCGCCCCTCGCGCACTCGGGCGACGGCACTGCGGAGCGGGCGGTCCTCGAGCGACTCCTCGATCAGCTCGGTGAGGCGATGGAACCCTTGTACGGCTTCCGGTCGCTCGACGGGTTCAAGCAAAAGTTCCGACCCCGGCACGAGCCGGTGTATCTGGTCTACTCCGACGAGTCGGCGCTGCCACGTATCGGACTCGCGCTCACCGCGGCCTACTTGCCGAGCGCAACTCTCCGCGATCTCGCAAAGGCCGGACTCAGCGCTAGCCGGGACGCCGCCTAATCCACGATGGTGGGATGAACCTGTCCAGAACCGTCGGATGAACCACATGATCCACATCGCCGCGATCAGCCAGATCCGCGTCGACAGCGAAGGCCGGACCTCGCGCCGGCAGGAGCAGCAGCAGGCCACCGACGACGATGCAGACGATCTCCGCCGCCGCGGCGTACGCATCGAAGCCCGCCTCACGTCACAGGGTGCGAGCGATGCTTCCGATCTCGCTGATCTGCGCCAGGAGCGATGTCACAGCGGTCACTGTGAAGTCGCCGCCGTTGAGCGCTTGATGGAGTTCCGCCTGGATCGCAGCGGTCTGATCCTCAAAGTCCTCGACCAGCACGGTGATCCCGTACGGGTTGCCGCGCGCGGTGTTGATCTGCTTGAGCAGTGTGGCCGCGAGTCCCATCACTTTCGTGACCTTCCCGGCGAGACCCTTGTCCTTCATCTTCTTCAGGGACTTCTCTGCCGACCTCAGAAGGCCCTCAGCCTTGGTGATGGCGGTGGTCAGCTCGTCGTCCTGCTCGACGCCTTCGTCATCCATGCGGGACATCGGAATGTCGGCCACGGCGCGCTCCTCTCCCGCTGTCGCTGCTGACCCTCGTGAATTCGGGCGCCGTTCCAGGTTACGCGCCATGGACTGGCCCGGGAACCCGCAATTGTCGGCGTGCGCACCCGCCGTCGTCGGCCGTTGTCTCCCTGACGGGAGCGCATCATCCTGGGAACATTCGGTGTCATCCGGGGCAAACGACGAGCGGAGAAAAGCGCCATGGCCACGTTGGATCGGGACGAGGATCTGCCTGCCGAGTTCAACGCGACACTGCGATACCACCGATCGCGCATACCCTGTGACGACATGGTTTTCCAGCTCGCCGAGTCGCTGGACTTGGCCCGGGAGATGTCGAGAGACGCCGCTCGCCAGGTCGAAGCGGTGCTGAACGGCGACGCCCATCCCTCGCATGCCGAGCTGGTACGGCAGTGTCTTCAGTTCCATTTCCGCGCTGACGTCGACAGCCCGCCGAGCGTCCAGAAAAGGATCTTCTCGGTCCTGCGCCGGACCGCTGACGGACTGGCCGGCCACATCCAACTGTCCGATGCGCTCAACCGGTACGTCTGGGACCTGTACGAGGTGTACCTGGACGGCGTTACGTTGCAGGAGGCTCGTATCGAGCTGGGTGGGAGCTACCGCTTCGACAACCCGGATTACCCGCGCGGCGGCTATGTGCTGGAGCGTGAGTGGGACGACGTGTTCAGCAACGTCACTTACCGGCGTCTGAAGATCGGCAGCATCCACTTCGAGTTCTCTTATGCCGCAGGATATCCACGGCCGTTCCTGGCCATGGGCATCGTCCATGAGGCAACTCACAAGTTCGCCCGCACGAACGACGAGGCCTACACGGATGAGGACGACTACGCAGGCTTGACCCGAAGGCAGCGCATTCTCAATGCCGACAGCTACGCCTACACCGCCCTCTCACTCCACCTGGGTGTCCTGATCACCGATCTGCGGATGGCCATCGAGAACCTTCCCCAGCTGGATCCGACACCGCCGGCGGCCTTCGAACGGAAGCCGTCCCAGGAGGTCTGACCCGCTTGGGGCGGTCGACGAGCTTGGCCGGGCGCCTCTTGTCGCGCTGGCCTCAGGGGGACTGGGGCCCGAGCTGGCTCTCTTGTCTAGCCGGATGCGACGTCGTGAGCGGCAGCCGCGTCCAGACCGTCGTCCCGAACGACTACGCGAGAACCTCTTCGGCGTCAACGCCATAGATCCGGCGCTGCGCGCGCCGGCCGCTCGAGCCGGCTTCGAGCAGGGCAGCGCCCTGGCCGAACTGCTCGCCGCGTTCTGGCGTTGACACCCTTTTTGCCCTTTTTGCCCCGCCGTGGTCCTCGGCGGAGGAGCGTGGGTTTCCCGCACGGGGACGACCACCAAGGGAGCCAGCCATGAGTTCGACGACGTCAGTGAGCTCGATCCGATCGATGAAGTACTACGCCGACTCGTCCTCGCGTCGGCAGAACCAGATCCTCGCCGATGTGCTGGTCCTCATATGGGTGGGGCTGTGCATCTGGGCGGGCTGGAACGTCTACAACGGAATCCAGCAGGTGCGACCCGCGGCCACCGAGCTTTCCTCGGCCGGGGACTCCATCCGGACCAACATGTCCAGTGCCGCCAGCGGTGTCGGATCGATACCGTTCGGTGTTGGGGACGCCCTGCGCGGCCCCTTCGACGCGATCTCCGGCGCCGGCCAGACCCTGGCCGATGCGGGCGCGTCGCTGGGCATGACGATCGACGAGTTCTCGCGCATGGCTGGCCTGTTCGTGGCCCTGGTCCCCATCATTCTCGTCGCCGGGCCGTGGGCGCTGATCAGGTACCGGTTCGTGCGCCGGGCGACCAACGCCCAGGAGTGGCTGACCCGAGCCGGGTCGCTCGAGATGTTCGCCCTGCGGGCTCTGGTCACGCTGCCGCTGGACCGGCTGGAGCCGCTCGGTCCCGATGTGGTCAGCGGGTTTTTCCGCGGAGACCCGGCGACCGTCCGCGCGCTGGCCGCTCTCGAGCTCGAGGCCTACGGCGTGAGCCCGGGTGACGCCGATGAGACGCCGGCCATCGCCCCCGGACCCAACGCCGCTGGACCGGGCGCCCCTGGTCCGGACGCCCCTGGTCCGGACGCCCCAGGACCGAACACCCCCGCTACCTAACGCTTTCGCCCGCGCTAATAAATTCGCCAGAACCGGCTCACCTTAGTAGATCCTCGCCCGTTTCCTGTGCCCACAATTCCCATCGATACTCTTCCTTGAAGCCGATCACCTGCACATCCGTGGATCCTGCGTGAGGACCACGGACGCCAGGCCGCGGCCACCGTCGCGCGCCAGCTCGTCGTCTACCTACAGCGCTCCGGCGGTCAGACGCAGTACTCCACCCTCCTGGCCGGGCAGGCTGCCGACACCGAACCAGTGCGCGACCTGCTGTCCTGGCTGCGCGACCACCTCACCGAAGATCTGTCCCTGCCGGCGCTCGCCCGTCAGGTCAACCTGTCCGAACGACAGTTCACGCGAGTCTTCAAGGCCCAGGTGGGTGTCACCGCGGCGGACCACGTCGAAGCCGTCCGCCTCGAATCCTCCTGCCGGCTCCTGGAGACCACCAACCGAACCATCGAGCACATCGCCAAAACCTGCGGCTTCGGAACACCCGAGACCATGAACCGGACATTCCGCCGGCGGCTCAACACCACCCCAGGGGATCATCGCCACCACTTCCGCGGCGATATCCCCGCCTCACAGGCATCGTGACGACGTCCCCCGCGGCGGAACGAACCCAGGTCCGGCACCATCGAACACGCGATTCCCGCCGGGATTCCGCCGAGAACGGTCCCCCGCTGACCGCTCCAGGCTGCCGAGTGTCCCGGCACACTGATACGCGACCACCAGCACCCTCTCATCCGATGGGCCGATTGTTGCTGTCCGAGGGGTGCCGGTTGACGTCGTCGAGCTGCCGGACGTCTGTTCGTTGACGCTAGTCCGTTGACGGTCGTCCCCCGGGTGCGCGGCGCGCAATCGCCCGCATTTCTGATCGGATGGCAACAGGGCGTGTCAGCGGGAAATGCCTGTCACCATTCCGACCATCAGCTCAGCGGCGGACCGGTCGGACAGGCCCTGGGCACCGCAGAGCGACTGCCATGTCGTGAAGGTCGTGGCGTGCGCGACGGCAGCCCGCACCATCTTGCGGCGGTGGCCGGGCTGGGGGGCCAGGAGAGTGTCTAGCCATCGCTGCTCGCGTGAGCGTCGGGCCGCCACGACCAGTGCCGGCACGGCGTCCACGTCGCGGTGGATGTTCCTGATCATCTGCTGACCGCGGCGGTAGAACCCGTAGATGTCCACCAGGCCTGCCCTTAGCCGCTCGATCGGATCCTCGATGACGCCCCAAGCAGCGGGATCGGGAAGCTGCTGCCGCGAGATCCACTGCTGCGAGCAGGCCAGGAAAAGCGACTCCTCGTCGGCGAAATGCCGGTAGACGGTCGCGCGGGTAACACCGGCCTGATCGGCGACGGCGGACACCGTCGTGAGGGCCGGCCCGAGGGAGCCGTGCAGGTACTCGGCGGCGTCGACAATCCGGTTTCGGGTGCGGCCTTCGTCCTGCGCACGCTTGGCCTTGCGGTAGGTCCGCTTCGGCGCTGGACTCGGATGCTCGCTCAAGGCATTGACACCAGGCACTTTCAAGGTCGACTATTTGGAGATACACCAGTGTACTGCGAAAATGGTGGGGAGAGTGTGTGCGATGAGCCGTGTGGAGGCGCCTGCGCTGACCGTCCTACGTCCAGGGGAGGGGGAGGAGCGGGACCTCGGGACCATCGGCGTGGTGTTCAAGCTCTTCGGTGAGCAGACAAACGGGCAGGTGTCGGTCGTGGAACACCCGTTCCCGGTCGGAGCGTGCGTGCCCCCGCACATGCACACCCGGGAGGACGAGTACTCCATCGTCACCGAGGGAGAGATCGGCTTCCGGTCCGGCGACCGGGAAGTCGTTCTCGGCGCCGGTGGGTACATCACCAAGCCGCGAGGCGAGACGCACACCATGTGGAATGCCGGACGTACACGGGCGCGGATGATCGAGATCATCAGCCCGGCCGGCTTCGAGCACTTCTTCTGGGGCGTGACCGAACTCGCCTCGTCAGGGCCACCCGACCCGGACAGCATCGCCGCCCTCGCCGCCGAACACGGACTCGTCTTCGGCAACGCACCCTGGCTGGAGGACGTCATCGCCCGCTACCACCTCACGCCACCCCCCGGGAGCCGCTGAGCGAGCTTCAGCCCACGGGCGACATGTAGCCGCAGGCTGATCGGAAGCCATATCCACCACCTAGGGCAAACGCAGCGAGCCGAAGCGCCTTAGAACTGGTGCTGGAGCCGGCCCGTGAGGGACCTCCGCACCCTTACGGTGCAGGGAGCTCAAAGCCGTCCGCTCATCCGCCGGAATGAGTGATAGCGGGCGAGGTCACTACCCCCGCTCTGGGCGGAGTGCAGCACCTTGGAACTTCGCTGAGGCCGGCAGATCGAGCCCCTCACTTTGCGCGAAGGACGCCGGCTGAAGGGGTTCAGCAGAGGCGCGCGTCGGATGGTGATGCTCTCGACACAGAGGCAGACCAGGATTGCCAGGGACTGCGGCACGACTGTCCGCTCCGATTGGTGACCGGTCAGCCGGACGCATCTCAGATCGTTACGACGATCTTGCCGCGGGCGTGCTCCACCTCGAGGTGCCGCATCGCCGCGACGGCATCGGAGAGTGGATAGACCCGGTCGATCACCGGGCGAATCTCGCCGCGGGCGGCCATTTCCGCAAGCTCGGTGAGCCGTTCCGCGTCCGGCGCGGCGCGCGGGATGTGGACGCGTAGTCCGAGGATCCGCCCGAACAGTCCGGCCTTCGCCATCAACCCGACCGGACCGACGTACGTCCCCTGGCCGGGGTTACCACCGCCCGACAGCACCAGCCGGCCGCCCGGGGCGACGACCCGGCGCAGGTCCCGCAGGTTCCGGTTGCCGACCAGGTCGAGGACGAGGTCGTAGGACCGCCCGGCTTGGGTGAAGTCCTCGCGGGTGTAGTCGATAACCTCCGCGGCGCCGAGGGAGGTCACCAGGTCGATGTTTCGGGTGCTGCAGACCGCGGCGACGGTGGCGCCGCGGACGGCGGCGAGCTGGACGGCGAACGTGCCCACGCCACCAGACGCGCCGATGACCAGCACCCGCTGCCCTGCCTCGACCCCACCCTGCCTAAGGCAGAGGTCGGCGGTGGTGGCGGCCAATGGCAGGGCGGCGGCCTCCTCGAAGGACAGCGCGTCCGGCTTGCGCGCGAGGCAGGACTGGTCGACGGCGGCATATTCCGCGAGGGTCGCCTCGTCCTCACCCAGGACGTCGTCCCCGACCTGCCAGGCGGTGACGCCGGGCCCGACGGCGTCGATGGTGCCGGCGAAGTCGCGGCCTCGGATGCGCTCGCGCGGCCCGGTGCGGCCGAAGACGCTGCGGTCCATCAGCCGGGCGACCCTGGGTTCGCCACGCATGATGTGCCAGTCGGCGGCGTTGACCGACGACGCGACGATCCTCACCAGCACCTGTCCGGCCGCAGGCTCGGGTCGGTCGACTTCGTCCAGCCGGAGCACGGCGGACGTGCCGTAGATGTCCTGCACCAACGCCTTCATGGCTTGCCTTTGGCGTGCGGGGCCGGTGTGTCCCGGCCGACCCTTCGACGCTAGCGACGGCCGAGGCTGGCGGACATGGGGGTCGACCCTGACCCACCCCGGAGACGCGTGACTGGTTGCCGGGAGCCCACCGAATCTGCAGGCTGGGGCGGGTGAACGCCAAGGAGGAGCTGGTCGAGCAGCTGCTGGCGTTTCCCGAGGTCCACCCGTACACCAAGTGGACAGGAACCCATTGGCGGCTGGTGGAAGTCGCCGACTCGGCTGTCGCCGTCGAACATGATCGGCTCGACGTCGCTGTCCGCACCGAGCTGGCTTGGCTGCTGCCGGGTCTGGATCCGAGCCGGGTCCTCCGGATCGCCGGTCGTGCCCGTCGGCACGGGTCGATCGAGGGCAACGCGGTGTACGCCCTGTGTCGCTTGGGATTTGCCGAACACCCGGGAACACAGCAGCTGGTGGAAGCGCTCATCGACTGGCAGTGGCCCGACGGTGGCTGGAACTGCGACCGCCACGCCGATGCCTACCACTCGTCCTTTCACGAGTCGGCCATCCCGGCCCTGGGCCTGGCGACCTACGCGGAGCTGACCGGCGATGGAGCAGCGCGGCGCGCTGCCGAGCAGACCGCGGAGCTGCTGCTGGAGCATCGCCTCTTCCGGTCCATGAAAACGGGGGAGCCGATCCACCCATCGTGGACGGTGCTGCACTATCCGCCGTACTGGCACTACGACGTGCTGCAAGGGCTGCGGGTGTTAGCGGCCGTCGACCGGCTGGGTGACCGACGCGCGGTCGACGCACTCGACCTCGTTGCGCAAGCTCGACGGCCCAACGGACGCTTCGCCGGTCGCCGCTGGTCGTCACGCGCCCAGCCCGCCGCGGTCGAGTGGGGGCGAGGGACCGACAACCTGCTCCTCACCGATACCGCCAACTCGGTACTCGCCGCCGCTGCGGGACGGCACCGTCGAGCGGTCAGTCGCCGCGGGCCATGACGACCTGCCACGGTCGGACCTGCACCTGCAGGACTCCGTTCACCACGGCCTGGTCGTCCTCGGTCGCCAGGCGGGTCGCCGTGTCGAGGTCGGCCAGCGCGAGCACGGTCATCCCGTTGCCGGGCTCGTCGGGCAGCGGGCCGGCCGCGACGAGCTCGCCGACCGCCATCCGGCGCTGCAGAAAGGCGTAGTGCTCGGCGATCCCCGGGTGCTCGAACACCGACTGCCCCTCGGTGACGGCCGGGCCACGGGTGTGGAGCAGGACGTACCAGATGCGCGGCGTCGACGAGTCGGACATGGCGGCAGCGTGCCACGCATACTGACCACATGTCCGACACCGACACCGACGTCGACGAACCCCGCGTCGCGACCGCCAGCCGGGAGATCGCCGCGAGCGCCGCGGAGATCTTCGAGCTCATCGCCGACCCGGCGCAACAGCCGCGGTGGGACGGAAACGACAACCTCGCCGAGGCCGCCGCGGGGCAACGGGTGCGTGCGCTCGGCGACGTGTTCGTCATGACGACCACCACGGGAGCGACCCGCGAGAACCGCGTCGTCGAGTTCCAGGAGGCCCGGCTGGTGGCCTGGCTGCCGGCCGAACCGGGAAAGCCCCCGCCCGGCCACCTCTGGCGGTGGGAGCTGGAGCCGCTGGACGACACGCATACGCGGGTCACTCACAGCTACGACTGGTCGGGGCTCACCGACGAGAAGCGGTTCGAGCGCGCGCGGTGGACGACCTCGGAGCGCCTGCAGGCCTCCATCGACCGGCTCGCCGCGGTCGCCGAGAACCCCTGAGGACACCGAAAAGCCCGGCCCCACCGGGACCGGGCGTAGGCGACGGTTCACGTACCACAACGGGCCAACCGTCAAAGTTTTCGGTGTCGCGCTCTCGCAAGCGCATGTTCAGAAGGAGTACGACAAGTCTGTGGTGATACGTCACCGCGGCGGGAAAGGATTGCCCAGACACGCCGTGTCGCCGCCGAATCGTGACCGAACGGCCGACGGGCCATCGGGCGCAGGTGCTAGAACGGCGCCACCCGCATAGTCCGAAGGAGCCCCCTGATGGCCGAGTTCACCCCCCAGATGGTCCAGACGCCGCGGCTGGCGATGAACGTCTGGACCAGCGGCCCCGAGGACGGACGCCCGGTTCTCCTGATTCACGGCAACATCACCACCGGTGGTTACTGGCGTTACGTCGCTGACCTGCTCCCCGACGACGTACGCGTCATCGCTCCCGACATGCGCGCGTTCGGGCGCACCGAGGCCAAGCCGGTCGACGCCACCCGCGGCCTCGGCGACATGGTCGACGACGTCCATGGCCTGCTGGAGACGTTGGGGCTCACCGGTCGTGGCGACCTGGTGGCCGCCGGTTGGTCGATGGGCGGCGGGATCCTCCAGCAGTACGTCATCGACCACCCCGGCGACCTCGGGGCGGTCGTGCTCGTCGCGACGATCAGCCCTTACGGGTTCGGCGGCACCACGACGGCCGACGGCCGGCCGGCCAGCCCCGACCACGCCGGCAGCGGCGGCGGCACGGCGGCGCCCGACTTCGTCCAGCGCATGAAGGACGGCGACCGCTCCGACACCGACGGCAGCCCACGCGTGGTCCTGCGAACCTTCTTCGGCCCGCGGGGGAACGCCGCGAACGTCGACGAGGACTTCCTGCTGGACGAGACGCTGCGCACCGCGGTCGGCGACGACCACTACCCGGGCACGACGACGACCACGGACGCGTGGCCGGGCGTGGCACCTGGTGACCGCGGCGTCCTCAATGCGATGGCTCCGGTGCACTTCGACACTTCCGGGTTGGCCGACGTCGAGGACAAGCCGGCCATCACCTGGGTCCGCGCCATGGAGGACCAGGTCATCTCCGACACCTCGGCCTTCGACTTCGCCTTCCTCGGTCAGCTCGGCGCCGTTCCCGGCTGGCCCGGCGCCGACGTCATGCCGCCCCAGCCGATGCACCAGCAGATCCAGGCGGTGCTCGACGGGTATGCGGCGAACGGCGGCGAGGTGCGGGTCGTCATCCTCGAGAGCTGTGCCCACGCGGCGCCGCTCGAGGACCCACGGGCCGTGGCGGACGCGATCGCCGCATACCTGTGAGCCGGTCAGGCTCCTAGCATGGGCCGGTGTCCCACACCAGCACGACCTCGCTGACCGGCCGGTCCTTCCTTCGCGAGCTCGACTTCACGCCGGCCGAGTGGTGGTCGCTGGTCGACCTCACCCGGACCCTCAAAGCCGAACGCCTCGAGGGCCGGGAGATCCAACGGCTGGTCGGGCGCACGATCGCGCTGGTATTCGAGAAGACGTCGACTCGGACGCGCTGCGCGTTCGAGGCGGCGGCGTACCACCAGGGCGCCCACGTCACCGTCCTCGACCCGGTGTCGAGCCAGATGGGCCACAAGGAATCGGTGGCCGACACGGCCCGGGTACTCGGCCGGTTCTACGACGGGATCGAGTACCGCGGCGCCGCTCAGGAGACCGTCGACACGCTCGCCCGGTATGCGGGGGTGCCGGTCTGGAACGGCCTCACCGACGAGTGGCACCCGACTCAGGCCCTCTGCGACGGGGTGACCATGCTCGAACATGCCGGCAAGCCGGCGGAGGAGATCGCCTTCGCGTACGTCGGTGACGCCCGGTTCAACATGGGCAACTCGCTGCTGGTCCTCGGCGCCCTGATGGGGATGGACGTGCGCATCGTGGCGCCGACGTCGCTGCAGCCCGCAGCGGATGTCGTCGAGGCCGCTCGAGCCGTGGCCGCCGACACCGGCGCCCGGGTCACGGTCACCGACGACCCGACCGCAGGGGTGCACGGCGTCGACTTCGTCCACACCGACGTCTGGGTGTCGATGGGCGAACCCAAGGACGTGTGGGCGGAGCGCATCGAGATGCTCACGCCGTACCAGGTCAACGCCCACCTCATGGAGCGGACCGGCAACCCGGCGGCACGGTTCATGCACTGTCTCCCCGCGTACCACGACCTCGGCACAGCGGTGGGGCGGGAAATCCACGCGGAGTTCGGCCTCACCGCCCTCGAAGTCACCGACGACGTGTTCGAGGGGCCGGCGTCCGTGGTCTTCGACCAGGCCGAGAACCGGATGCACAGCATCAAGGCCGTGCTGGTCGCGACCCTGGGCGGCTGAGGCGCCTGGCCCGCCTACCGGTCAGAGGTGCGGGCCGACCAGGACGCCGATGCCGTAGGTGACCGCCATCGCCAGCAGACCGCCGGCGACGTTCCGGGCCACCTGACGCGTCGACGACATCCCGCCGAGGCGCGCGCTCACCACGCCGGTGACGACGAGCGCCACGACGACCGCGGTCACGAGGACGGCGGCCCAGACCGAATGCGGCGCGATGACCACGGCCAGCAACGGGAGGAGCGCACCGACCACGAACGAGCCCATCGAGGCGAACGCGGCGTGCCATGGGCTGGTGAGCGACTCCGGGTCGATCTGCAGCTCGACCTCGGCGTGCGCCGCGAGGGCGTCGTGGGCGGTGAGCTGCACCGCGACCTGCTGGGCGAGCTCCGGGTCCAGGCCCTTGTCCTCGTAAAGGTGGGCCAGCTCCGCGAGCTCGGCCTCGGGCTCCTCGTGCAGCTCTCGCCGTTCTTTGGCCAGCAGGGCGGCCTCGGTGTCCCGTTGCGTACTGACCGAGACGTACTCGCCGACGCCCATGCTCAGCGCCCCGGCCACCAGGGCGGCTACGCCAGCAGTGAGGACCGGCCCCGGTTCGGCGGTCGCACCTGCCACACCCGCGATGACGCCGGCGGTCGACACGATGCCGTCGTTGGCGCCGAGTACCCCGGCCCGCAGCCAGTTCAGCCGGGCGCCGGTCGACCCGAGCTCGCCGTGCGGCTCCTCGTGCTCGGCGAGGAGCGCCTCGGGGTCGGTCGTGTCCACGGGTCCATGGTTCCCGCCCGGCACGGCGTTGTCATCCAAGGGCAGGCTCACCAAACCGAGGCCGGCGATCCGCGCATTGCGGCGGGCATACCTCTCCAACCGGACTCAGAAGTTTGTCGGGTCTGGGCGTCGGACCGCGGATTTCGGGGCAACATCTGAGTTCGGTCGCGTCGGAGCGGGCGCAGCCGTTGAGAGGCCAACTTCGGCCGCTCTGAACCTCTCCAAAGCGGCCGAAGTTGGCCTCTCGGCGGAATGGCCCCGGGCATACCGTGGCGGCGTGGAACCGCTCGAGGTCGTCGCGGCGGCGATCGTCGACGACCTCGACCACCCCACGCGCCTCCTCGCGGCCCGACGCACAGAGCCGCCCGCGCTCGCCGGCGGTTGGGAGTTCCCGGGCGGGAAGGTCGACCCGGGGGAGGCGCCGCTCGAGGCGCTCCACCGCGAGATCCGCGAGGAGCTCGGCGTGACCATCCGCACCGGCATCCGGCTCGCGTCGCCCGACGGTGACGGCCGGTGGCCGCTCGGTCACCGCTACCGGATGCACGTCTGGCTGGCCGTCGTCACGGAGGGCGAGCCGCAGCCGATCGAGGACCACGACGCGCTGCAGTGGCTGCTCAGTACCAACCTGTTCGCGGTCGGTTGGTTGCCCGCCGACCGGCCCATCGTGCGGGCACTGGAACGGCTGATGGTCGGGAGCACTCAGAACCCCTGAGACAATTGAGGCATGGCTCCCCGCACCCGCGACGACATCAGGAACGTGGCCATCGTCGCGCACGTCGACCACGGCAAGACCACGCTGGTCGACAAGATGCTCTGGCAGTCGGGCGCGTTCGGTGAGCACCAGCACGTCGACGAGCGAGCGATGGACTCCGGCGACCTCGAGCGCGAGAAGGGCATCACGATCCTCGCGAAGAACACCGCCGTGCACTACCGCGGCAAGGCGGCTGCCGACGCCGGTCTGGCCGACGGTGTGACCGTCAACATCATCGACACCCCCGGCCACGCGGACTTCGGCGGCGAGGTCGAGCGCGGCCTGAGCATGGTCGACGGCGTCGTCCTCCTCGTGGACGCGTCCGAGGGGCCGCTGCCGCAGACCCGGTTCGTCCTGCGCAAGGCGCTCGCCGCGCGACTCCCGGTGATCCTCTGCGTCAACAAGGTCGACCGGCCGGACTCACGGATCACCGAGGTCGTCGACGAGACCTCCGAGCTGTTCCTCGACCTGCTCGAGGACGACACCCCCGACGCGGCCGACCTGCTCGACTTCCCGGTCGTGTATGCGTCGGCGCGGGCCGGGCGGGCCTCGAGGACCGTGCCCGAGAACGGCAGCCAGCCCGACGGCGCCGACCTCGAGGCCCTCTTCGCCACCATCCTCTCGACGATCCCGGCCCCGGTCTACGACGACGAGGCACCGCTCCAGGCGCACGTCACGAACCTCGACTCGTCGAACTTCCTCGGCCGGCTCGCCCTGCTGCGCGTGCACAACGGCACCATCGCCAAGGGGCAGACGGTCATGTGGTGCCGCCACGACGGCACCCAGCAGCGGGTGAAGATCACCGAGCTGCTCATGACCGAGGCGTTGGAGCGCAAGCCGGCCGACAGCGCCGGCCCCGGCGACATCATCGCCGTGGCGGGAATACCGGAGATCACCATCGGCGAGACCCTCGCCGACCCGGACAACCCGATTCCGCTCCCGCTCATCACCGTCGACGAGCCGGCCATCTCCATGACCATCGGCACCAACACCAGCCCGATGGTCGGCCGGGTGCGCGGCTCCAAGGTCACCGCCCGGATGGTCCTCGACCGGCTCGACCGCGAGATGGTCGGCAACGTCTCGTTGCGGATCCTCCCGACCGAGCGTCCCGACACGTGGGAGGTCCAGGGCCGCGGCGAGCTCGCGCTGGCCATCCTCGTGGAGCAGATGCGGCGCGAGGGCTACGAGCTGACCGTCGGCAAGCCCCAGGTGGTCACCCGCGAGATCGACGGCAAGCTCCACGAGCCGGTCGAGCGGCTCACCATCGACACGCCGGAGGAGTTCCTCGGCACGATCACCCAGCTCCTGGCCGCCCGCAAGGGCCGGATGGAGCAGATGACCAACCACGGCACCGGGTGGATCCGGATGGAGTTCCTCGTGCCCTCGCGTGGGCTCATCGGGTTCCGTACCGAGTTCCTCACCGAGACCCGGGGCACCGGCATCGCACACCACGTGTTCGAGGACTACGAGCCCTGGTTCGGCGGGATCACCACCCGGACCAGCGGCTCCCTGGTGTCCGACCGCACGGGCGTCGTCACCGCGTACGCGATGGTCAACCTCCAGGAGCGGGGGAGCCTCTTCACCGAGCCGACCACGGAGGTGTACGAGGGCATGATCGTCGGCGAGAACTCGCGCGCCGACGACATGGACGTCAACATCACCAAGGAGAAGAAGCTGACGAACGTGCGGGCCGCCTCCTCGGACAACTTCGAGAAGATCGTCCCCCCGCGCGCGCTCAGCCTGGAGCAGTCGCTGGAGTTCTGCCGGGAGGACGAGTGCGTCGAGGTGACCCCCGAGGCCATCCGGATCCGCAAGGTCGTCCTCGACCAGACCGAGCGCGCACGCACCGCCGCTCGCGCCCGGTCGGCGCTGAAGACCGAGGCCGCCGCGAGAGCATGAGCCGGTGACGGCACGGGCAGCGCGTCGGGGACTCGCGGCCACCCTCGTGGTGGGCTGCGCGCTGCTCGGCGCCTGCACGACCAAACAGGCCGACGCCACGGACATCCCGACCGAGCGCGGCGGGACCCTTCACGTCCTCCTCGACTCGCGCGTCGAGGCCTGGGACCCGCAGCGCATCGGCACCCAGACCGAGTCGGCGTTCGCCGTGCGGACCTTCCTGCGCACCCTCACCGCCCAGGCGCCGGCGGGGACCGGCTTCCTCCCGGGGCTGGTCGGCGACCTCTCCACGACCACCGGCGTGACCCAGGACGGCGGCCGCACCTGGATCTTCTCGCTGGTGAGCGACGCGCCGTGGCAGGACGGCCGGTTCGTCAGCTGCGCCGACGTCAAGTACGGGGTGTCCCGCAGCTTCGCGACCGACCGGATCACCGGCGGGTCGCAGTACGCCCTCGAGCTGCTCGACATCCCGTCGACCACCGACGCGCAGGGCCGCACCGTGTCTGCATACCAAGGGCCGTACTCGCGGATCGGGCAGGACCTCTACGACAAGGCGGTCACCTGCGACGGGCAGGAGATCACCTTCCATCTCAACACGCCCCGCTTCGACTTCGACGAGATCGTCTCGCTCCCGGCGTTCGCCCCGGCCCGGCAGGACCAGGACACCGACCGCACCAACCGAGACCCGTTGTCGGTCTTCGGCTCCGGTCCCTACATGCTCGAGGGCGTCTGGAAACCGGGCGAGGGCGGCCGGTTCGTCCGAAACCGCAAGTGGATCGCACGCGACGACCCGATTCGAAACGCGTGGCCCGACGTCATCGAGGTCGAGGAGGGGCTGCCCACGACGACCGTCGCGCAGCGGCTGCTCGACAGCCAGGGCGACGACACGATGGCCATCACCCCGTCGGACGCGCCGACCGTGATGGACTCCCAGCTCCAGGCGCCCGACGTCGCCGGGCGGGTCGCGCGGCCGGACAGCGGTGTCGTCGACGTCCTGCTGCCCGTCGTCACGACCCCGGCCATGAGCAACCCCGCGGTGCGGCGGGCCTTCGCGGTCGCCACCGACCGGCAGGCGTACGCGAAGGCCGACGGAGCCCCGATGACCCCCTCCACCTCGGTCCTCGCGCGGGTCATCCCCGGTCGGCCCGTGGCCGATCCGCTCGGCATCTCGCCGACGGGCGACCCCGTCGCAGCCCGGGGCGTACTCGCCGGGGCGGGGGTGACTACGCCGGTGCGGCTCCGCCTGGGGTATGCGCCGTCCGAGGCCGCGACCCGGGCCCTGACCGCACTCCTACCGGGCTGGGCGCAGGCCGGCTTCGCGGTGACGCTGGTGCCAAGGACGACGGGGCCGGAGGCCGTCGACGTCGAGCTGACCCAGCGGTCCGCCGCATACCCGAGCGGTGGCGCCGTCATCCCGGAGCTGGTCGACCGGATCGGCGACCCGGCCCTGTCGGCGGCGGCGGCCGCGGCCGAGGCCACCCCCGATGCGTCGGGCCGGAACCGGGCCTGGGGTGATCTCGACGCCACCATGACGGCGGCGGGTGACGTCGTGCCCCTGGCCGAACGGCAGCGAGTGCTGCTGCGGGGCACCGGCGTTCAGGCGTACCGCGTGAACGCCCTTCTCGGCGGTCTCCCGGACCTCGCCAGCATCAGCGTCATCCGCTGAGTCGTCTTTCCCACCGGTCATTCCCGTCCCATCGGTCGCGGGCGAGGCCGGTCTTCACAGGAACGTCTCAGGGACGGGATGGTTCGGTCACGATCCGGCGACGTATTGCGTTCCCGTTTCAGTCCGTGGACGCGCTGGACTATGGTTTCGACGTTCAGGAGGTGTCTGCGGGACCGCCTCAGAACGCGGACCAGGCCCCCTACCAGTGAGGACGACGGATGACGATTGCCCCGGGTACGGGTCAAGAAGACACCGGTGCGCTCCTCGAGGCGGCCGATAACGCCGCCATCGACGGCGCCGTCGCGATCAAGGGCCGCTCACCCTGGCAGATCGTCTGGAGCCGCCTCCGGCGCGACAAGGTCTCCATGATCGCCCTGGTCATGTCGACGCTCATGATCCTGCTCGCGATCCTCTCCCCCATCCTGGCCCGCTTCGACATCATCAATCCCGACCTGAACCATCCCGACCTGGTCACGGGTCTCGGCTCAATGCCCGAGGGCTTCGGCGGCGGAATGAGCTGGGCTCACCCGCTCGGCGTCGAGCCCGGCACCGGCCGCGACATCTTCGCGCGCATCCTGACCGGCCTCACGACCTCGCTGACGGTGGCCATTCTCGCGACCGTCTTCTCGCTCGTCGTCGGTGTCATTCTCGGCATCATCGCCGGATTCGCCCGGGGTCGCACCGACTGGTGGATCAGCCGGTTCATGGACCTCGTGCTCAGCTTCCCCAGCACGCTGATGCTGCTTTCGCTCCAGCTGATCCTCGTCCAGATGATCGCCAACGCGATGGGCCAGCCGGCCAGCGCGCCCGCGCCGAAGATCGTCTTCATGATCATCGTGCTCGGCTTCTTCGGATTCCCGCAGATCGCCCGCATCATCCGCGGCCAGGTCCTGTCGCTGCGCGAGCGCGAGTTCATCGAGGCGGCCCAGTCCCTCGGGGCCAAGCGCGGCCGGATCTACTTCACCGAGCTGCTGCCGCACCTCTGGGCGCCGATCCTCGTCTTCGCGACGCTCGTCATGCCGGCCAACATCGCCGCCGAGGCGACGCTGGGCTTCCTCGGCGTCGGCCTGAACCCTCCGGCGTCGTCGCTGGGCTCGATGCTCAACGCGTCCGTCAACTACGCACTGCCTGACCCGGCGTACTTCCTCATCCCGGGTCTCGCCGTGTTCATCGTCGTGCTGTCGTTCAACCTGCTCGGTGACGGCCTGCGCGACGCGCTCGACCCCAAGTCGGGACGCTCGTGACGACGTCCCACCCCCTCGGTGACGCCCCGGTGTCGCCGTCCACCATCCGCATCGTGGCCGACCCGGGTCACGATGTTCAGCCCGTGGCAATCGTCTCGGGAAGGTCCATCACGCCGTTCGTGGTGGAAAGTGCACACAAGGAGAACACATGATGCGCACCAAGAAGGGCGCGACCGGTCTCGCCCTTGGCGCGGTCGTTGCCCTCGCTGCGGCGGCGTGCAGTAGCTCGGGAGGCGGCGGCGGGGCCGCTACCTCGAGCGCTGCTGTCGCTCAGCAGAAGGGCGGCACGCTCTACGTTATGAACCTCGGGCCGCACAACGGCCTGGACCCGCAGCAGAGCTACGTCGGCGCGGACCTCCAGTTCGCCGCCCGCGCGTACGCCCGCAGCCTGGTCACCTACTCGGTCGGCGCGGACACCAAGCTGGTCCCGGATCTGGCCACCGACACCGGGCAGATGTCCGACGGCGGCAAGGTCTGGAAGTTCACTCTGGTCGACACGGCCAAGTGGCAGGACGGCCAGAAGGTTGTCTGCGAGGACGTCAAGTACGGCATCTCGCGCACCTTCGCGACCGATGTGATCTCCAACGGCCCGACGTACATCCTCCAGTACCTCGACGTCCCCAAGGACGCCGAGGGCGCCTCTGCCTACAAGGGCCCCTACAGCGGCACCGGCCAGGAGCTCTACGACAAGGCCGTCACCTGCGAGGGCAACACGCTGACCCTCCGGTTCAGCACCCCGTGGGCGGACTTCAACTACGCGGCGGCCTCGCTGGCGGCGTACTCGCCGGTCCGCAAGGACAAGGACAAGGGCGACAAGTCCCTGTTCGAGGTCTTCAGCAACGGCCCGTACATGCAGGAGGGCACGTTCGACCCGAACAAGGGTGGGACGTGGGTCCGCAACCCCAACTGGGACGAGAGCACGGACAAGGTCCGCAAGGCCTACCCCGACAAGATCGTCGACACCGAGGGCATCCAGTCCGAGCAGATCTACCAGCGGCTCCTGGCCGACGGTGGCGAGGACAAGACCGCGATCACCTGGACCACGGCCCCGCCGTCGGTTCTCCCGCAGATCGCGTCGAACCCGAGCGCGGCCAGCCGCGTGATCAACACCGACGCTCCCTACGTCGACTACGTGCAGCCGAACGTCACCAGCGAGGTCATGAAGGACCCCAAGGTCCGCCAGGCCTTCGCGATGGCGACCAACCGCGACGCGTACGTCACGGCCAATGGTGGCAAGCAGGTCATGACCCCGACGTACATGATCTGCAACCCGGTTCTGCAGTGCTACGACAAGGACTTCAACCCGTTCGGCGCGCCCACCGCGGGTGACCCGGTGGCGGCGAAGAAGGTCCTGCAGGATGCCGGCAAGACGCTGCCGCTCAACATCACGGTCGTCTACCGCAAGACGGCGACCCGTGACGCCTCGTTCGCTGCTTTGAAGCAGACGTGGGACCAGGCCGGATTCAACGTGACGCTCGAGGGCATCACCGACCGGTACTACCGCACCATCGCGGGCGTCGCAATGAAGAACCGCGACGCGTTCTACGCCAGCTGGGGTGCTGACTGGCCGTCCGGTTCGACCGACATCCCGCCGCTGTTCGACGGCCGCGTGAACCTGACGGAGTCCAGCTCCAACCAGGACTACGGCTGGTACAACAACGACGAGGTCAACAAGGCCATCGACGCCGCGTACCTGATCCCTGACCAGGCCGCCCGTGAGAAGGCGTGGGGTGACATCGACAAGATGATCAGCAAGGACGGCGGAGTCATCCCGCTGGTCAGCCAGAAGTTCACCTTCGTCAACGGCTCCCAGGTCAAGGGCGCCGCGGTGAACAACCAGTTCGGCGGCTACATCGACCTCGCCACCGTCTCGGTCAAGTGACCTAGGACCGTCCGGGTGGGCTCCGGCCCACCCGGACGGGTCCGCGGCACGACACCACTGACAATTTCGTCGCCGTGCCGGGCGGGAGGCTCCCCCTCCCGCCCGGCATCGCGGCGAAACGGAACGTCCTGAGAGGCAGGTGAGTGACCCCATGTTCTTCTACATCCTCCGGCGGTTGGTCTCCGTCGTGGTCATGCTCGTGGTCATCAGCGCGACGACGTTCCTCATCTTCTTCGCCTCACCGATCGACCCCGCCACTCTCACCTGCGCGCGCAACTGCACGCCCGCCGTGATCGAGGGCAACCGGATCAAGATGGGCTTCAACGACCCGGTCCCCGTCCAGTACCTCAAGTTCATCCAGGGCCTTTTCGTCGGGCGCGACTACCCGGACAACCCGGCGATCAAGGCGACCAACCCGCAGCTGGTCACCCACTGCGACGCGCCCTCCCTCGGCTATTCCAACGTCAAGACGAAGTGCGTGACCGACATCGTCAAGGAGGCGCTGCCGATCACCGCCTCCATCGCCGTCGCGGCGTTCACCATCTGGATCATCACCGGAGTCCTGTTCGGCATCATCGCCGCGCTCAACCGAGGTCGATGGCCGGACCGCCTGCTCGTCGGTCTGGCGCTCATCGGCTACTCGGTGCCGAGCTTCTTCATCGGCGTGCTTCTGCTCACCTTCGTGTCGATCAAGTGGCAGCTGTGGCCACTACCGGTCTACACGCCGTTCACCGAGAACCCGGCCGCCTGGGCCCAGGGCCTCGTGCTGCCCGCGTTAGCCCTTGCCGCGGTCTTCGCGGCCAGCTACGTCCGACTGACCCGCGCCTACATGCTCGAGACGATGTCCGAGGACTACATCCGTACGGCCCGAGCCAAAGGGCTCAAGGAGACGGCGGTCATCCGTCGGCACGGTCTGCGGGCCGCCCTGACCCCGATCGTCACCGCGGCAGGACTGGATCTCGGCGGGCTTCTGGGCGGTGCCATCGTCACCGAGCAGGTCTTCAACTTCACCGGGCTCGGATGGAACTCGATCCAGGCGATTCAGAACACCGACCTGCCGATCATCGTGGCCGTCGTCGTCGTGGCGTCGTTCTTCATCGTCATCTGCAACCTGATCGTCGATGTGCTCTACGGTGTGATCGACCCACGGGTAAGACTGTCCTGACGGACCGCATCACCTGCACCCACCGCCGGCCGACACCCCCGGGTCGAAGGAGAGCACAACCATGGCACTGCGCGACGCGACCACCACGCCCGCTCCCGCATCCGGCGCCGCCAGCACCGCCGCGGGATACCTCGAGCTGCGCGACCTCAAGGTGCACTTCCCGACCGACGACGGCGTGGTCAAGGCGGTCGACGGGCTGAGCTTCACGCTGGACCGCGGCCAGACGATCGGGATCGTCGGCGAGTCCGGCTCGGGCAAGTCCGTGACCAGCCAGGCCATCCTCGGCCTTCACCGCCGCAGCCGGGCCATGACGTCGGGGTCGATCTTCCTCGACGGCGAGGACCTCATGACCGTCAGCACCGAGCGGCTCCGCAAGCTGCGCGGCAACAAGATGGCGATGATCTTCCAGGACCCGCTGTCGGCGCTCCATCCGTACTACACGGTCGGCACGCAGATCGTCGAGGGCATCCGGGTGCACCACTCCGACATGTCCAAGTCGGCGGCGAAGACGCGCAGCATCGACCTGCTCGACCGGGTCGGCATTCCCAACCCCAAGAAGCGCGCCGACCAGTACCCCCACGAGTTCTCGGGCGGTATGCGGCAGCGCGCCATGATCGCGATGGCCTTGTCCAACGACCCCTCGCTGCTCATCGCGGACGAGCCGACGACCGCTCTCGACGTCACCGTCCAGGCGCAGATCCTCGACCTCATGCGCGACCTGCAGCAGGAGTTCGGGTCGGCGATCATCATGATCACCCACGACCTCGGCGTCGTCGCCGAGATGGCCGACGAGATCCTCGTCATGTACGGCGGCAAGGGCGTCGAGCACGGCTCGGTGAACGAGGTCTTCTACAAGCCCGAGCACCCGTACGCCTGGGGTCTGCTGACATCCATGCCCCGCCTCGACCGCGTGCGCAAGGAACGACTCGACCCGGTTCCGGGCAACCCTCCGTCGCTGATCAACGTCCCCTCCGGATGTGCGTTCCACCCGCGGTGCGCTTACCGCGCGGAGGTCCCGGGCGACGACTGCAAGACCGTAGTCCCCGGCCTCGACGACGCCGGCGGCGAGCACCTCGTGCGGTGCCACATCCCCCCACCACGGCGGCGAGAGCTGTACGAGGCCGAAGTCAAGCCGCGGCTCTGAGGAGGACGCATGAGCACGTATGACAGCGAGCGCGACAACCCGGAGCAGCGCGAGGATCGGCGCGAGGGGAACATCCTCGGCGCCACCCCTGGTCCCTGGGACGACACCGAGCAGGCCGAGAAGGACCGCCGTGTCCTCCCGCACGAGACCCCGGAGGGCGCCGACGACAACGAGCTCACCCCCGAGCAGGCCGAGGAGCTGCGAGCCCGGCTGGCCGAGCAGCCCAACGAGCGGGTCGCGCCGAGCACCGAGCTCGAGGCGGCTCGCGTCTCCGAGGAGGTCGCCGACAACGCGCCACACAGCCTGCCGGCCGACGCGACCACCGAGGAGTACACCGAGGCGACCACGCCCGACGAGTCCCAGGGCACCGCCCCGGTCGACGTCGACGACGTGGTCATCGTCCGTGACGCCGACACCGGCAGGATCGTCGAGAGCTCGGCCTTCACCGGGCCGCCGCTGCTGAAGGTCGTCGGGCTGCAGAAGCACTTCCCGCAGTTCCGCCAGACGCTGGTGAAGCATGCGGATGCTCCGGTCAAGGCGGTCGACGGCATCGACCTGAGCCTGTGGCCGGGGGAGACGGTCGGCCTCGTCGGCGAGTCCGGCTGCGGCAAGTCCACCGCCGGACGCACCCTGCTGCGCCTGCTGGACCCGACCGGCGGGACCATCGAGTTCGCCGGCCAGGACATCACCACGGTCGGCGGCGACAAGCTGCGCAAGCTTCGCCGCCAGATGCAGATGGTCTTCCAGGACCCGTACGGCTCCCTCAACCCGCGGCAGCCGATCGGCACGATCATCGCGGCCCCGTTCGTGATCCAGGGGATCAAGCCCGAGGGCGGCGTCCGCAAGACCGTCCAGAACCTGATGGAGCGCGTGGGACTCAACCCTGAGCACTACAACCGCTACCCGCACGAGTTCTCCGGCGGTCAGCGCCAGCGCATCGGCGTCGCGCGGGCCATTGCGCTGCGGCCCCAGCTCATCGTCTGCGACGAGCCGGTGTCGGCGCTCGACGTGTCGATCCAGGCCCAGGTCATCAACCTGCTCGAGGACATCCAGAACGAGCAGAACCTCGCCTACGTGTTCATCGCCCACGACCTGTCCGTGGTCCGACACATCTCCGACCGCGTGATCGTCATGTACCTCGGCAAGGTCATGGAGGAGGCGCCGCGCGACACGCTCTACGAGCACCCGCTGCACCCCTACACCCATGCCCTCCTCTCCGCGGTCCCCACGCCGGACCCGAACAAGGAGGCGAAGAAGGAACGCATCCTCCTCACGGGTGACCTGCCCTCACCGCAGAACCCTCCGAGCGGCTGCGTGTTCCGGACCCGATGCCCCAAGGCGCAGCAGAAGTGCGCCGACGAAGTGCCGCTGCCGGTGGAGAAGGCGCCCGGCCACCGGGTCGCCTGTCACTTCCCGGAGGAGCGCCACATCATCTGATCACCCCACGAAGTTCTCCCCACAACGTTCGCCGCTTCGCGTGATCCGTCCGACCGCGAATCGATCATGAGCCGGCTGCTGTTCGTCCATGCCCACCCGGACGACGAGACCCTGACCTGCGGCATCACCATGGCGCACCACGTCGCCCTCGGCGACGAGGTGCACGTCCTCACCTGCACGCTGGGGGAGGAGGGTGAGGTCGTACCGCCAGAGCTGGCCCACCTCGAGGGGGCGGACGGCGACCCGCTCGGCCCGTTCCGGCTCGGCGAGGTCCGCGAGGCGATGGGGCGACTCGGTGTGCACCACGCGGTCCTCGGCGCCGACGAGGGCGCGGGCCGGCTGTCCCGGTTCCGGGACAGCGGGATGGCGGGCATGCCGTCGGCCGAGCACCCCCGTGCGTTCGCCGCGGCCGACGTCGAGGCGACCGGCGCGCTCGTCGCGGACCATGTGAGAGCGCTGCGCCCGGATGCGGTCGTCACGTACGACCCGACCGGCGGCTACGAGCACCCGGACCACGTCCAGACCCACCGCGTGACGATGGCGGCGCTGCGCCAGCTCGCGGACGGCGAGCGACCCGCATACACCTTCCACGTGTACACCCCCCGGTCCTGGGTGCAGGCCGACCGGCGCTGGCTGCGAGAGCACGTACCGCCGGAGCTCGCGCTCGCCTACCCCGCCGACGACGACCCGATGATCTCCTCGACGGTGGACGACGACCTGGTCACGCACGTCGTCGTCGATCCCATCCATCTCCCCGAGCAGGTCGCCGCGCTCGACGCCCACCGCACCCAGCTACGGGTGTGGCCGGGCGGGTACTACGCCCTCACCAACCACGCCGCCGCGCGCCTCGCCGGGCGAGAGGCGTTCGTGCGGGTGGACCCGCTCACGGGGGAGCGGATCGCGACCGGGGTCGTGGCGAGCGGCCTCCTGCCGCCGGGCTAGGCTCGTGCGTCGTGCGTGACTTCGCCTGCCCCCATTGCGGCCAGCGGCTCGCGTTCGAGAACTCGGTATGCCTGTCGTGCTCGAACGGGGTCGGGTTCGACCTCGACGTCCTCGACTTCGTCGTGGTCGACCGCGACGGCACGGTCGCGGGCGACTCGGCCCGCGGCATGTGCGCCAACCTCGACACCGCCGGCTGCAACTGGGTGGTCGCCGTGCCGGGGATGCTGTGCCGCTCCTGCTCGCTGACCCGGACCCGGCCGGCCGACGGCGACCCCGAGATGGCGGCCTTCGTCGCCGCCGAGCGCGCGAAGCGGCGGGTGGTGGTCGAGCTGGTCGAGCTGGCTCTGCCCATCAGCGACCGGCGCCAGGACCCCGAGCAGGGGCTGGCCTTCGACCTCCTGTCGAGCCACCAGGTCGCGGTGACGACCGGACATGACTCGGGAGTCATCACCCTTGACCTCGCGGAGGGCGACGACGTCCACCGCGAGCAGCTGCGCATCTCCATGGACGAGCCGTACCGCACCCTACTCGGCCACTTCCGGCACGAGATCGGGCACTACTACTACGCCGTCCTCGTCGAGAGCGCTGCGGCTCGGCAGGAGTTCCGCATCCTGTTCGGCGACCCAGGTGCGGACTACCAGGCGGCACTGGACCGGCACTACTCGCAGGGCGTCCCCGCCGGATGGGAGACGGACTACGTATCGTCCTACGCGACGATGCACGCCGCCGAGGACTGGGCCGAGACCTTCGCCCATTACCTGCACATCCGCGACACCGTCGACACCGCCGCGGCCTTCGGGTTCGCGCCGTCGGGGTCGACTGCGGCCAGCCCGATGAGCGGACCGGGCGGGTTCACCCGGCTCGTCGAGCTCTGGATCCCGCTGGCGTGGGCGCTCAACATGGTGAACCGCTCGATGGGGCACCGCGACCTGTACCCGTTCGCGCTGTCCCCGCGGGTGCTCGACAAGATGGCCTTCGTGCACCGGTTGGTCACCCAGGTCCGCGACGAGGTCGCGGCCGCCTCGTGAGCGCCGCCCATCTCGAGACCTACCGGGAGCCGTCGTCGGACGTCTACCGGCTGGCGGTCGGGCGGCTGGCCACCGGGGTCACCATCGTGACGAGCCGGCTCGGGGAGCTCGACCACGCGATGACCGCCAACGCGCTGGCGTCGGTATCTCTCGAACCGCTGCTGGTCCTCGTCTGCGTCGAGCGCGAGGCCCGGTTCCACGACGCGATCATCGAGAGCGGGCTCTGGGGCGTCAGCATCCTGCCCTCCACCGCACGCGCCATCGCCGACTGGCTGGCCACGCGCGGACGGCCGCTGCACGGGCAGCTGGACCGCATCCCCATCCACCGCGGCCAGACCGGCGTCGCCCTGCTCGACGAGTCGCTGTCCACCCTCGAGTGCGAGACCGCCGAGGCGTATGCGGGCGGCGACCACACGATCGTGGTCGGGCGGGTGCTCTCCGTGGAGATCAGCGACCGGCCGGGTGACGCGCTCGTGTACTACCGCGGGCGCTACGACACGCTGGCCTGACGTGAGCGGGGTCCGCCTGGCGCTCCCCGCGCCCTACGACCTGCCCTGGATGACGTGGTACCTGTCCGCGCACGCGGTGGCGGGTTGCGAACGCTGGGACGCCGGTCGGTATGCGGCTGCCGTGCGGACGACGGAGGGATCCGACGTCGTGTCGCTCGACTTCGCGACCCGCGCCGGCGAGGTGGTCATCGGGTCCGCGCGCGGCCGACCGGGGACCGCGCTGCTGGGCCGCGTCAGGGCGCTGCTCGACCTCGATACGGACGGGGCGGCGGTGACGGCACACCTGTCGGCGGAGCCGCGGCTGGCGGCGGCCGTCGCGGCGGCACCCGGGATCCGGGTGCCCGGTGCCTTGGACGGATGGGAGCTGCTGCTGCGGACCATGGTGGGTCAGCAGATCTCCCTCGCCGCCGCTCGCACGCACCTGGCCCGCCTGGTTTCGGCGTTGGGCGAGCCGGTCGAGGGGGTGGACGGCTGGCGGCTGGTGCCGTCCGCCGCCACCGTGGCCGAACACGGGCGCGGTGTGCTGACCGGGCCCCGCGCCCGGGTGGAGGCGGTGCTGGCGGCCGCGACGGCGGTCGCGGACGGCGCGTTGGACCTGTCTCCGGGTCGGGACCCGGCCGCGCTGCGGTCCGACCTGCTCGCCTTGCGGGGCGTGGGGCCGTGGACCGCGTCGTACGTCGTCATGCGGCTGGCTCGGGACCCCGACGTCCTGCTGACGACCGATCTCGTCGTCCGGCAGGGCGCGGAGGTACTCCGCGCCGACCTGGACCAGGCCGGACGATGGTCGCCCTACCGCTCGTACGCCACCATGCACCTCTGGCGGGCCGCCCTCGGGGCTCGACCCGGGCATACCGCGGCGTTCGGCAACGATTCGGTGTCGGAGGGTCCGCGGGTCGAACCGGGAGGGCCGACCGTCCGCCCTGGCACGTAGGGTCCTGACAACAGGAGCCGGCGCGTGTGGGGGCCATGGTCGGCGGTCGAAGGGAGTGGCGGAGCGTGCCGAGGGGCCGAGCCGGGGCAGCGCTGTGGGCGGGGATCGGGCTCGCCGTGCTCGCGGTCGCCTACCTGCTGCTGGCGTTCGTCGTCGGCCGTCAGGTGCCGACCGCCGCGTCGGTGGAGGGCGTCGACGTCGGCGGGCTGTCCCGCGACGAGGCGGTCGCCCGGCTGGAGCAGGAGCTCGCGGCGAGGGCGACGGCGCCGATCGTCGTGTCGCTGGGCAGCACCGAGCGCACGTTCTCGATCCGCCCGGCGGACGCGGGTCTCTCGCTCGACATCCCCGGCACCCTCGACGGGGTCACGGGGTTCACCCTCAACCCGGTGAGCGTGTGGCAGCACCTGACCGGCACGGTGGAGCGCCCGGTGCTGACGACCGTGGACGACGACCGCCTCACGGCCGCGGTGACCACCCTCGCCCGCGAGGCCGAGGTGGCGCCCAAGGACGGCGCGGTCTCGTTCGCCGACGGGACGGCGACGGGAGTCGCGGCGGTGACCGGGGTGGCCGTGCCGGTCGACCCGCTGGTCCGGCAGGTGGCCGTGGCCTACCCGCGCGCGACGGCCGTGACCGCCGAGGTGACGCTGACGCCGCCCGGTGTCACGCAGGAGGAGCTCGAGGCGGCGCTGACCTCGTTCGCCCGGCCGGCCATGTCAGGACCGGTGACCCTCGTCGCCGGGACCGCCACGACGAACCTGGCGCCGGACCGGTTCGGCGCGGCGCTGTCGATGGCGCCGGCCGCCGAGGGCGGGCTCAGCCCGGTCGTCGACAAGGCCAAGCTGGGCGCGCTCGTCGCCGAGGCGCTGGGCGGCGTGCTGCCCCGGGCGCAGGACGCGCGGATCGTCATCGAGAACGACGCACCGAAGGTGGTGCCCTCGGTCGACGGGATCGGCGTCGACCCGGCGGCGGCGGCCGACGTCGTCACGACGGCGCTGACCGCCCCGGACCGAACCGCCCGCCTGGTGGCGACCACGTCGAAGCCCGCGCTCACTACGGACGCCGCGCAGGCGCTCGGCGTGAAGGAGCTCGTGGCGTCGTTCGACTCGCGGTTCCCCTACAACCCGTCGCGCACGGCGAACCTCGTCACGGCGTCCAACACCATCAACGGGACGTTGCTCAAACCGGGAGAGACCTTCAGCCTCAACGGGATCCTCGGCGAACGCACCGAGGCGAAGGGGTACCGGGAGGGGTACGTCATCGAGAGCGGACGCCTGGTCAAGGGCGTCGGCGGTGGCATCTCGCAGGTCTCGACCGTGGTCTACAACCTCGCGTGGTTCTCCGGCGCGACGTTGGTCGAGCACACCCCGCATACCTTCTACATCTCGCGCTACCCGGAGGGTCGCGAGGCGACCGTCTACTGGCCCACGGTCGACAACAAGTTCACCAACAGCACCCCGCACGCGATGCTGATCCAGATGTGGGTGGCCGACAGCCAGGTGCACGGCCGGGTCTGGAGCACCAAGGTCTACGACGTCGAGGCGGTCAAAGGCCCGCGGACCAACATCCGGCCCGGCAAGACCCTGAGCGACGACAAGGTCACCTGCGTGCCGCAGCCGGAGATCGTGCCGGGGTTCGACGTGACGGTGACGCGCATCATCAAGCAGGGCGGCGCCGAGCTGAAGCGCGAGCAGTACTCGACGAGCTACCAGCCCGAGGACCGCGTCGTCTGCACGAACCCCAACCACCAGAACTGACGGGTCCGCCCTCCGGGGGCGCTGGGAGGTTCCTGAACCTAGACTGTCGAGGTTCTGAACGCCGTCTATCCCCGAGGATGCCCGAATGCCCCGCAGTCTCAAGGTCCTCCTGGTCGCCGCCCTGGCCGCTCTGGCCACGGTCTTCGCCACCGCCCTCCCCGCGGCCGCGATCACCGGCGGAACCATCGACTCGACCAACAAGTACTCCAACGTCGGACTCATCGCGTTCTACGACGAGACCGGCCGCTACCGGTGCACGGCAACGCTGGTCACACCCACCGTCCTGCTCACTGCCGCCCACTGCACCGATGGCACGATCGGCAAGACCATCGTCACGTTCGAGTGGTTCGTCGACGACGCCGCCCCGTCCAACCTGCCGCGCGCGGCCGACGACGAGGGCGACGGCCTCTCGGAGACCGGCTACACCGGGACGTACCCCGGGTACTACACCGGCACCGCGTACACGCACCCGGAGTACTCCGGCTTCACCGACCTGCGCAACTGGAACGACGTCGGCGTCGTGGTGCTGGACCAGCCCATCACCGGCATCACCCCGGCGAAGATCGCGCCGCTGAACTACCTCGACCAGTTCGCCCAGCCCCGGCTGAACAAGATGCTGGTCACGCTGGTCGGCTACGGCACCGAGGTCCGGCCGAACGAGACCGGCAGCCAGAAGCCGATCCCGCAGAGCTACCCGATCGTGCGCCGCTACACCGACGAGGTCGGCCAGAAGCTCACGCCGCAGATCCTGCAGACCAACGGCAACGAGAAGGACCCCCGCGGTGGCGGCGGCTCCTGCTTCGGTGACTCCGGCGGTCCGTCGTTCAAGGACGGCTACCTCGTGACCGTCACGAGCTATGGCTACACCTCGAACTGCCGGTACCTCGGCGGTCTCCAGCGCGTCGACATCGCGGTCGTCCAGGACTGGCTGGCCGAGTTCGGGGTGGTCCCGGCGGCCTGACCGCCCGGCACCTCACCAGCCGCGGCTCCGGCCCGGCGACGTCTCAGTCGCCGGCCGGGGCCGCGGCCACGAGGTAGGCGTAGGTGTGGTGCGGTCGGAACCCCTCCGACTCGTAGAGCCCGATCGCCGCCTCGTTCTCCGCCTCGACCTGGAGGTAGACGGAGGTCATCCGGCGCTGCCGGGCGAGCATCCCCGCCGCGTGGACGACGGTGCGCCCGAGACCCCGTCCCCGCAGCTCCGGTTCGACCCACAGTGCCTGCATCCCGGCCCAGCCCGGATGAACGGACATCCGGGCCACCGCGGTGACTGCTCCGGTCCGGTCGGACGTCGACAGGAACAGCTGGCCCGGCGAGCCGGTCAGCAGCTGCTCGGTCACCCCGGGGATCGTCGGCCGCTGCTTGGCGTACGCCGCCAGCCACTCCGCCGACAGCGACGCCGACACGTGGACCGGCGACGCTCCGTCGCGCAAGGGATCGATGTCCGCGGACGCCCCGGTCATGACCACGGTCGGCGTCACCACGCGGTAGCCGCGGTCCACGAGCACCATCCCCAGCGGCTCGTCGGCAGCGTCCCCGCTCGGTGGGAGGTCGAGGTGGAACCGCGAGGGCAGCCCGCGGGCCGTATACCACTCCTCTACGTGGCCGACCGCCGTCTCCATCGAGGAGCCCGGATCGCCAAGCGGGAGAACGGAGTTGCCGCGGCCAGTGAACCCGGACGAGGCCCGCAGCATCCAGTCGCCGAGCCACTCCTCCTCGACGGCCCGCCAGCCGTCGGCCATGAGGCGCTCGAGGTCGAGGGTAGAGACGGCGGTATGCGGCCGACCGCGCCGGACCGGGGGTGGGGGCACGGTCTTCATCACGATGACGTCGGCGCGCCGCACCGTCACCGGTCCCGCCGACGCCTCGACGGTGACTGCGTGGTCGTCCACGGACGTCACGACGCCGACGACGTCGGTCAGGGGCGGGTGCGAGCCGGCCGGCCGGCGGTACCGAACGACCACGCGCCGCCCCAGGTGGGCTGGGTGGTCGGAGGCGGTCATCGTGCTCTCGATCGTCGGTGTGGCGCGAAGCACGGCGGCCTCATGAACCCCGGCACCGCGCGAAGGGTGCCGACTCGGCATACTAGGGAATGAACATCCGCCCCGCAGGAGGACTGCAGTCCCATGACGTACGTCATCGCCCAGCCGTGTGTAGACCTGAAGGACAAGGCCTGCATCGAGGAGTGCCCGGTCGACTGCATCTACGAGGGCGAACGGTCGCTCTACATCCACCCGGACGAGTGCGTCGACTGCGGCGCCTGTGAGCCGGTGTGCCCCGTCGAGGCGATCTACTACGAGGACGACGTCCCGGAGCAGTGGGCCGAGTACTACAAGGCCAACGTCGAGTTCTTCGACGACCTCGGCAGCCCCGGCGGCGCCGCGAAGATGGGCGTCATCGCCAAGGACCACCCGATCATCGAGGCACTGCCCCCGCAAGAACACGACGAGTGAGCCGCCAGCTCCCCGTGGAGCTCCCCGACTTCCCTTGGGACACGCTCGAGCCGTTCAAGAAGGTCGCGCAGGCCCACCCTGACGGGATCGTCGACCTGTCCGTGGGTACGCCGGTGGACCCGACGCCCACCCTCGTGCGCGAGGCGCTGGCGGCCGCCGCGGACGCGCCCGGCTACCCGCAGACGTGGGGTACGCCCGACCTGCGCGAGGCGGTCGCCGGCTGGTTCGCTCGCCGGCGCGGCGTCCCTGGCCTGGACCCGGACGGTGTGCTGCCGACCATGGGCAGCAAGGAGCTGGTGGCCTGGCTGCCGACGCTCCTCGGCCTGGGGGCCGACGATGTCGTCGGCATCCCCGCGGTCGCCTACCCGACCTACGACGTCGGCGCCCGGCTCGCTCGCGCGACCCCGGTGGTCGTCGACGGTCTCGCGGCCTACGGCCCCCAGACCACGGCCACCCGGCCGAAGCTGCTCTGGCTGAACAGTCCGAGCAACCCCACGGGCGCGGTCCTCGGCGCTGCGCACCTGGCCAAGGTCGTGGCGTGGGCCCGAGCCAACGACGTCGTGGTGGCGTCGGACGAGTGCTACGCCGAGCTCGGCTGGTCGGGCGCCCCGGTGCCGAGCTTGCTCGACCCCGCGGTGTGCGGCGGCAGCCACGAGGGGCTCCTCGCGGTCTACTCGCTCTCCAAACAGTCCAACCTCGCCGGGTATCGAGCGGCGTTCGTGGCGGGTGACGTCGCCCTGGTGCGCCGGCTGCTCGAGGTGCGCAAGCACGCCGGGATGATCGTTCCGTGGCCGGTCCAGCGGGCCATGGTCGCCGCCCTCGGCGACGACGCCCACGTCGCCGAGCAGAGGCAGCGGTATGCGTCGCGTCGCGCCTCGCTGCGCGAGACGCTGGAGCGGGCCGGGTTCCGGATCGACGCGTCCGAGGCGGGGCTCTACCTCTGGTCCACGCGTGGCGAAGACGCCTGGACCAGCGTGGCGTGGCTGGCCGACCGCGGGGTGCTCGTGGCGCCCGGCACGTTCTACGGCGCGGCCGGCGCCCAGCACGTCCGGGTGGCCCTGACGGCGACCGACGAGCGGATCAAGGCGGCGGCCTCCCGCTGGTGAGGCTCTCACCATTGCCCGGACGCCGCATACAGACCGGCTGCTACTGCGCGGTAGCGTGGGCGCGACGTCGAACCAGCGGCGACCGCGAAGCGGAGGTATGCCACCGATGACCAGCCACGTAGCCGAGGCCAAGCTCACCGTCGAGGACAAGAGCCTGACTCTGCCGGGTGTCCCGGCGACCGACGGAGCCGACGCGTTGGGGATCTCGGCCCTGCTCAAGGACACGGGGACCGTCACCTACGACGCCGGGTTCGTCAACACCGCGTCGTGCAAGAGCGCGATCACCTACATCGACGGCGACGCGGGGATCCTGCGGTACCGCGGGTACCCGATCGAGCAGCTGGCCAAGAAGTCGTCGTTCGTCGAGGTGTCGTACATGCTCATCTACGGCGAGCTGCCGAGCCAGACCCAGCTGGCGGAGTTCGAGGACCGCATCCGCCGGCACACGATGCTCCACGAGGACCTCAAGGCGTTCTTCTCCGGGTTCCCGCGCGACGCCCACCCGATGCCGGTGCTCTCGTCCGCCGTCTCGGCGCTGTCGACCTTCTACCAGGACAGCCTCGACCCCTTCAACCGCGAGCAGGTCGAGCTGTCGACGGTCCGGCTGCTGGCGAAGCTGCCGACCATCGCCGCATACGCGCACAAGAAGTCCGTGGGGCAGCCGTTCCTCTACCCCGACAACTCGCTGTCGCTCACCGAGAACTTCCTGCGCATGACGTTCGGCTTCCCGGCCGAGCCATACGAGATCGACCCGACCATCGTCAAGGCGCTCGACCTGCTCCTCATCCTCCACGCCGACCACGAGCAGAACTGCTCGACGTCGACGGTGCGCCTGGTCGGCTCGGCTCAGGCCAACATGTTCGCGAGCGTCTCGGCGGGCATCAACGCCCTCTTCGGCCCGCTCCACGGCGGTGCCAACCAGGCCGTGCTGGAGATGCTCGAGAAGATCCAGAACGCCGACTACGACGTGGACACCTTCATGAAGAAGGTGAAGAACAAGGAGGACGGCGTCCGGCTGATGGGGTTCGGGCACCGGGTCTACAAGAACTACGACCCGCGCGCCGCGATCATCAAGGAGACCGCCGACGAGATCATCAACAAGCTCGGCGGCGACGACGAGATGCTCGACATCGCGAAGCAGCTCGAGGGCATCGCGCTCTCCGACGACTACTTCATCGAGCGCAAGCTCTACCCCAACGTCGACTTCTACACCGGCCTGATCTACAAGGCCATGGGCTTCCCGAACAAGATGTTCACGGTGCTCTTCGCCATCGGCCGGCTGCCGGGCTGGATCGCCCAGTGGCGCGAGATGATCGAGGACCCGGAGACCAAGATCGGGCGGCCGCGCCAGGTCTACATCGGCGCGACCGAGCGCGACTACGTCGACCTGAACAACCGCTGACCGCGGCTCAGAAGCCGGGGAAGGCCTTCCGCAGGTCGGCCAGCCGTGCCGTGTCGCCGGTGACGGAGGACGGGGTATGCGCGGGGTCGAGTCGGCCGTAGACCAGCCGGAGGAAGGCCTCCGCCGGAAGGGTCAGGTCCGCAGCAGCGACGCCGTCGGCGAGCTGAACGGACAGGTCCGGCTCGAAGCTCACCCGGTACGTGCGAGCCGGCTCGGTGGTGGCGACGACCACGGGCTGGGCGCCCGGAACCGTCTTGCCCCGGCTCGCGGTCCCCGGGAGCTGGTCGACGAGCACGTCGACAGCTTCCTGCGCCACCGTGGCGGTGGGGTCCAGCGCCACCGCGATGTCCCACGTGTGGACGGCGTGCTCGCTGAGCCGCATCGCCGTCAGCCCGCCGAGGTCACGGGTCCCGCCGAACATCTCCACCGCGAACCCGCTGCGGTCGTCGGCCGGGATGTCCTCGATCCGCGAGACGAGCGTCTCGTTGGCGGCGACGCTGTCGGCCACCTGGTCGGCGGGCTGCTTGGCGTTCCAGCGGTCCCAGATGCGCAAGAAGGCGTCGTGGTCGGGCGGGTCGGACCCCTCGAGGCCGGCCTCCAGGAAGAGGTTGAAGATCTCGGCCTGGCTGCCGAGGTGGGAGGCGACGTCGGCGATGCTCCACTCGTCGTCGTAGGACGGCGCGGAGACCTGCTCCGGAGGGAGGTTCTCGAGGATCCCGGCGAACCGGTCCTGCGAGCGGCGGACGACGTCGATGGTGTCGAGGGGGGAGATCGTCATATGGGCGTCAAGTCCGCGGCGGGCGCGACGATTCCCGTGTGACGGATGGTTCGTGCGGTTCGAAGCCGGAAAAAGGAGCGGTTCAGAGCACGAACCGGTCAGGGGGGCGGTCAGGTCGTGGGGGAGGCCAGCTGGATCGTCACCGTGGTCGGTGAGGGGGCGCTCTCGCCGGTGGACCACGTCTCGGCCGAGCCGCCGGTGCCGCGCGTCCAGGCGCGGTCGCCGACCTGGACGCGGTCGATGCCGTAGGCCTCGGCTCGGGCCACCCCCCACTGTCCGGCCGCCCAGGCCAGCTGGTCCGACGGCGCCGAGATGGTCAGCGTCGACCCGTTGACCGTCGCGGTGACCCCGAGCTGGGCGTCGAGGTCGGCGGCGACCGTCGCCGCCGGCGACACGGTCTCGGCGGGCCGCAGCTGGCATACGAAACCGGCGGAGGTCTGGCCCCGCAAGGTCGAGGCGAGCGTGCGCCCTTCCTGCTCGTGGTCGGCGTAGGCGTCGGGGTAGGCGCTCTTCTGGACCTTCTGGGCGACCTCGGTGATGACCATCGACTCGTACCCGTCGACCTTCACCAGCGCGTCGTAGAACACGTTGGCCGAGTGCACCGGGTCGAGGATCTGCTCGCGGGTGCCCCAGACCTTCATGCTCGGGCGCTGCTGGAACAGGCCGACGGAGTCGCGGTCGCCGTAGTTGAGGTTGCGCAGCTTGGACTCCTGGATCGCCGTCGTGATGGCGATCGACGCGGCCCGCGGCGGCAGTCCGCGCTTGTCGGAGATGGCCGCGATCAGGGCGGCGTTCGCGACCTGCTCCGGGCTGAAGGTCACCGACCCGGCGGACGTGGTCGCGGTGCAGCTCGGCGAGAACAGCTCGCTCTGCAGCTTGGTCCAGACGGCGTAGAACGAGCCCCCGACGATCCCGAGGACGACGAGGATGGTGACCGGCGCGACCCAGCGACGGCGCCGGCCGTCGCGGTGGCGGGTGCGCTCGTCGACGTCTCGGGGTCGTCGGTCAGACGTTGGCGTGGAGGACATCGTTCAGCCTGATGCCCGAGCCGGAACGGTCGCGCGCCTCGACGGTGCCGGTGACCGAGTTGCGCAGGAACAGGAGGCTGTCGCGGCCGGAGAGCTCGCGGGCCTTGACGACGGCGCCGTCGGGAAGGGTGACCTTGGTCCCCGCCGTGAGGTAGAGGCCGGCCTCGACCACACAGTCGTCTCCGAGCGCGATCCCGAGTCCCGACTGGGCGCCGAGCAGGCAGCGCTTGCCGACCCGGACCCGTTCGGTGCCGCCACCGGAGAGGGTCCCCATGATCGACGCGCCACCGCCGACGTCGGACCCGTCGTCGACGACCACGCCCTGGACGATGCGGCCCTCGACCATGGACGTGCCGAGGGTGCCCGCGTTGTAGTTGCAGAACCCCTCGTGCATGACCGTGGTGCCCTCGGCGAGGTGAGCACCGAGACGCACGCGGTCGGCGTCGGCGATACGAACGCCGGTCGGCAGCACATAGTCGGTCATCCTCGGGAACTTGTCGACGGAGCGGACCTCGACCGGCCCGTCGGCGAGCATCGACAGGCGCACGGCCTCGAAGCCCTCGGGGAGGCAGGGTCCGCGGTTCGTCCACACAACGTTCGCGAGCTGCCCGAAGATCCCGTCCAGGTTGATGGTGTTGGGCTCGACCAGCCGGTACGACAGCAGGTGCAGGCGCAGGTATGCGTCGGCAGCGCCGTCCGGGGGTACGTCCAGGTCGACGACCGTCCGCACGACGTCTCGCCGGGTGTGCCGCGCGGCGTCCTCGCCGACGAGAGCCCCGAGCTCGAGGGCCGGAGCGGCGTCGTCGCCCGGCGGGTCGCCGAGCGCGGGGGCGGGATACCAGGTGTCGAGGACGACGCCCGGGCGGGGCGAGGCCTCGGTCGTGGTGGTGGCGACGCCGTCCCCCCAGGCGCGGCGGGCTCCGTCGCTGCTCATGGCGGCAGCCTAGCCAGGCGGGCCATCACCGCCCGAACCCACCGGCCGAGAGGCCAAGTTCGGCCGGTATGAGTGGGGTCAGAGCGGCCGAAGTTGGCCGCTCGGCGGGCTGGAACGCGTGGCCGATAGCCTGCCAGGCATGCCGACCGCCGATCCCGAGACCGTCGCTGCCCGACCAGCGCTCGACCTTGACGCCGACGTCGTCACTCTCACTGCGGCGCTCTGCGACATCGCCTCGGTGAGCCTCGACGAGGACGCCGTGGCCACCGCCATCGACGCGGTCCTGCGCCCCCTCGAGCACCTCTCCGTCACGCGGCACGGCAACACCGTCGTGGCCCGGACCGACCTCGGTCGGGCCGAGCGGGTCGTCCTCGCCGGCCACATCGACACCGTGCCGCTCACCGACCCGCCGAACCTGCCCACGCAGCGGGTCGGCGACGAGCTGGTGGGTCGGGGGACCGTGGACATGAAGGGCGGCGTCGCGGTCCAGCTCAAGCTCGCGCACCAGGTGCGGGAACCGTCCCGCGACATCACCTACGTCTTCTACGAAGGCGAGGAGATCGACGGCGAGTTCAACGGGCTGGCCCATCTGGCCGCGGACCGGCCCGAGGAGCTCGTGGCCGACTTCGCCGTGCTCCTCGAGCCCACCAACGGGGCGATCGAGGGCGGCTGCAAGGGCACCCTGCGCGCCGAGATCCTCACCAAGGGCATCGCAGCCCACTCCGCCCGACCGTGGAACGGCCACAACGCGATCCACGACGCCGGCGAGGTCCTCCAGCGCCTCTCCGCGTACGAGGCGCGCACCGTGACCGTCGACGGGCTGGACTACCACGAGGCCCTGCAGGCCGTCGGGATCCAGGGTGGCATCGCCGGCAACGTCATCCCCGACCGGTGTCTCGTCACGGTCAACTACCGGTATGCGCCGGACAAGTCCGGACCGGATGCCGAGGCCCACGTGCGGGAGGTCTTCGCCGGCTTCGACATCGTCGTCCCCGACAACGCGCCAGGCGCGCGCCCCGGACTCACCCTGCCCGCGGCCCGGGCCTTCGTGGACGCGCTGGGCCTGCCCGTAGGGCCCAAGGAGGGGTGGACCGACGTGGCCCGGTTCTCGGCCCTGGGCATCCCCGCGGTCAACTTCGGCCCGGGCGACCCGAACCTCGCGCATACCGACAACGAGCGCGCACCGATCCAGCAGTACCGCGACGCGGAGCAGGCGATGCTCCGCTGGCTCGCATGACGGAGGTACCGCCCGAGGCGGCCGCGCCGTCGCCGGAGCGGCGCAGCCGGCAGATGGGGCCGGTCACGCTCCGCGGTGACCAGGTCCCGCCGACGACCGCGGACCAGCGGCTTCTCGACGCACCACCGCCGGGCCAGCGGGCCGACTGGCTCCACAACGACCCGTGGCGGGTGCTGCGCATCCAGAGCGAGTTCGTCGAGGGGTTCGGGGCGCTCGCCGAGCTCGGACCCGCCGTCAGCGTGTTCGGGTCCGCCCGGACCCGCCCGGACCACCCCAACTACGCGCTCGGCGTGCGCGTCGGCCGCGCCCTCGTCGAAGCGGGGTACGCGGTCATCACCGGCGGCGGCCCGGGGGCGATGGAGGCCGCCAACCGGGGCGCCAAGGAGGCCGGTGGGACGTCGGTCGGCCTCGGGATCGAGCTGCCCTACGAGTCGGGTCTCAACCCCTACGTCGACCTCGGCGTCAACTTCCGCTACTTCTTCGCCCGCAAGACGATGTTCGTCAAGTACGCGCAGGGGTTCATCGTCCTGCCCGGTGGGTTCGGCACGCTGGACGAGCTGTTCGAGGCGCTGACCCTGGTGCAGACACGCAAGGTGACGACGTTCCCGATCGTCCTCATGGGCACGGACTACTGGGGTGGGCTGCTCGACTGGCTGGGCTCGACGGCGCTCTCGTACGGCACGATCAACGCCGTCGACCTCCACCGTCTCCGGCTCACCGACGACGTCGACGAGGCCGTCGAGCACGTCGTTCGGTACGACGGTGACGGCCCGGCGTCCGACCCGGAGTAGCCGAGCCTGCCGGTCGGTGCGGTCCTGACCGGGTCGGCGTGGCACCATCGTCCGGTGATCTGGTTGGCGCTGTTCGTCGCGGTGGTCGTGGCGGTCGTCACCGCCGCCGCCGTCCTCGGCCGGGTCGACGGGTCGCTCGCCGACGCGACGACGACGATGAGCCACGTCCCGCTTCCCGAGGACCAGCTGACGCCCGGCGACATCGACGAGCTGCGGTTCGACACGGCGCTGCGCGGCTACCGGATGAGCGAGGTCGACGCGGTCATCGACCGGCTGCGCCGCGAGATCGGCGACCTCGACGAGGAGCTCACCCGGGTCCGCGAGGCGAGCTCGGCACTCGGCACGGCAACGGTCACCACGCCTGACGAACCGGACCAGCCGGCCGAGCCGAACGACGACGTGCGCGAGCCGGAGCGGGCCTGAGTGGGCGCCGTGGAGGTGCGTCGCACCGTAGCCACCCCGCTCGGCGCGGTCTGGGACACACTGACCGACTTCGGCGCATACGGGCGCTGGATCCCGCTGACCTCGATGCGCACCGACCCACCGCCGGTCCGGCTGGGGTGGGGGTTCGGCGGCTTCACCGGACTGGGGCCGGTGGGCTTCCTCGACTCCATGCTCGTGGTCCGCTGGGAACCGCCGGCCGACGGCGAGGCCCGGTTCGCGGTGCGCAAGACCGGGCGGGTGCTCGGCGGCTGGGCCCACGTGGAGCTGACCGCCACCGACACCGGGGGCACCGAGGTGGTGTGGCGCGAGGAGATCGTGCCCCGTCCCGAGCCGCTCGGCCGGCTCGCGGCGCCGGCCTCCGACCGGGTCACCGCGCGGCTGTTCGCGCAGGCCCTGGACCGGATGCTCGAGGCCGCGGCCGCGCGGTCGCCGGCCACATGACGGACGCCGTCCCCGCCGGGCTGCTCGTCGGCCCGGACGGTGTCTCGCGCTGCTCCTGGGCCGGCTCGGCACCCGAGTACCTCGCGTACCACGACGACGAGTGGGGCGTTCCCGTCCACGGCGAGTCGGCCCTCTACGAGCGGATCACCCTGGAGGCCTTCCAGTCCGGGCTCTCCTGGATCACGATCCTGCGCAAGCGGCCGGCCTTCCGCGAGGCGTTCGCCGGGTTCGACCCCGAGCGCGTCGCCGGATTCGACGACGCCGACCGGGCCCGGCTGATGGCCGACGCCGGCATCGTCCGCAACACCCGCAAGGTCGACGCGGCGATCACCAACGCGCGGGCGGTCCTCGACCTGCGCGCGGACGGCGGTCTCGACGCGTACGTGTGGTCGTTCGCCCCCGAGCACCACGAGCCGCCGCGCACACCGGCGGACTTCCGCGCCACGAGCCCCGAGTCCGTCGCGCTCGCCAAGGGGCTCAAACAGCGCGGCTTCGGCTTCGTCGGGCCAACCACGGCGTATGCGGCCATGCAGGCCTGCGGGCTCGTCGACGACCACCTCGCGGGATGCTTCCGCGCGGCCGCGACGTGACCCTGACGTCGCCGGCGACCCGCGCGGGGACGGCGCGCTTCCTCACGTACGTGGTCCTCGCGTACGCCGCGTGCCGGCTGGTCAGCGGCATCCTCCTCGCCGTCGTGGCGATGCGACAGGTCCCGACCGGCTGGACCGGCCCAGACGTCAGCTACCTGACGTTCACGGCGCAGTGGGACGGCCAGTGGTACCAGGGCATCGCCGAGGAGGGATACCCGAGGCGCCTGCCCACCGACGCCAGCGGGCTGGTGCAGCAGAACGCCTGGGCGTTCTACCCGCTGTTCCCCTTCCTCAGCCGGGTCCTCATGGACCTTACGCACCTGGACTTCTACTGGGTGGGCTCGACGCTCTCGCTGGTCCTCGGGTTCGTGGCGGCCGGCGCCATGGGCCTGCTGCTGCGCGACCGGATCGGGAGCCGGTTCACCATCGCCGTGGTCGTGCTCTGGGGCAGCATGCCCGCGGCGGTCGTGCTCCAGGTGGGCTACACGGAGGCCATGGCGATGGCCCTGCTCACGCTGTTCCTCCTGGCCCTGAGCCGGGAGCGGTGGCTGTGGGCGATGTCGCTCGCGCTCCTGCTCGGGCTGACCCGCCCGATCGCCGTGCCCATCGCGGCCGTCACCGTCGTGGCGCTGTGGTGCCGATGGCGAGTGAGAGCCGAGCGACCCCTGACGCCTCCCCAGATCGCCGCGGCCCTCGCGGCGCTGGGCGGGTGCATCGTCTCCGGGCTGCTCTGGCCGGTCATCGCCGGCGCGGTGACCGGCCAGAGCAACGCCTACACCGCGACCATGTCCACGTGGCGCGCCAGTCGGGACATCGTCCCGTTCCGACCATGGCTGGACATGTCCCGGTACTACTTCGGACAGACCTGGGGACCGGTGTGGCTGACCGTCCTCTTCGTCGTCATCGGCGTGATGGTCCTCGGTCCCTGGGCCGTGCGGCTCGGGCCGCAGCTGCGGATGTGGTCACTGGCATACCCGCTCTACCTGCTGGTCGTCCTGGACCCGTTCACGTCGATATTCCGGTACCTCATCCCGTTGTTCCCGCTCGCAGCGGTCCTCATCGGCGCCGCGGGCTACCCGCTGTGGCGCAGCTGGCGGCGGTGGGTGTGGGTGCGGTTCGGGGTGCTGCTCGTGGCGTTCGTGGTCGGGCAGTGGTACTGGATCGACATCCTCTGGCGGTTCATCCCGCCGACGGACTACCCGCCATAAGTCACCCCACGAAGTTCTCCGCTCCGCTCCGATACTTCGCGGGGACCCCGACAAGTCACCCCACGAAGTTCTCCGCTCCGCTCCGATACTTCGCGGGGACCCCGGCCAGGCGTCATCGGCCCTCGAAGACCGGCTTCTCCTTGGCCAGGAACGCGTCGACGGCGCTCCGGTGGTCGGCACTGGCGCCCGTGAGGGTCATCAGCTCGGCCTCGTAGGCGAGGGAGCTGCCGAGGTCCTGACCCGCGCTCGCGGCGACCGCGCGGCGGATAGACCCGTACGCGAGGGTCGGCCCGGCCGCGAGGCTCCGGGCGAGCTCCCCGACGGTCTGCTCGAACTGGTCCTCCGGCACCACCCTGGTCACGAGCCCGAGCGCGAGGCACTCGTCGCTGGGGATGGTGCGCGGGAGCATGAGCAGCTCCTTGGCCTTGGCGGTGCCGACCAGCCGCGGGAGCGACCAGGACGACCCGGTGTCGCAGGAGAGCGCGATGCCGGCGAAGGCCAGGTTGATCCCGGCGCCCTCTACGAGGACGCGGAAGTCGCAGGCGAAGGCCATCGACGCGCCGGCCCCGGCGGTGACCCCGTTGAGCGCCGCCACGACCGGCTTGTTCATCGTGGCGAGCAACGTCGCGATCCGGTTGTAGTGGTCGACGACCGTCGTCCCGAGGGCCTCGTCGCCGCGCATCAGCGACGCGATGTGCTCCTTGAGGTCCTGCCCGACGCAGAACGCTCGGCCGCGCCCGGTCAGGACCACGCAGCGCACCTGCGGGTCGTCAGCCACCTGCTCGAGGACCTCGAGCAGCCGCTTCTTGAGCGCGAGGTCGACGGCGTTCATGGCATCCGGCCGGTTGAACACGACCGTCGCGACGCCGCCGTCGACGTGAAGCTCGACCACGTCCCCCGACGTCGCGCGGTCCGGGGCCTGCGGGTCCGACGTCGTCGTCATCCGCGCTCAACTCCTTCGAAAGGTCCGGTGTGCGCCAGATTCTGCCGCCATGACCATCGTGCCCGACGACCGATTTCCTCTCGCCATAACGCGCAGGTGATAATGGTCTCCAGCACTTCTCACGTGCGGACGCGCGACCTCACGGACCACTCTCACGGAAGGCCAACCATGGCGGCGATGAAGCCCAGGACGGGCGACGGACCTCTCGAGGTGACGAAGGAGGGCCGCGGGATCGTCCTGCGTATGCCGCTCGAGGGCGGCGGACGTCTGGTCGTCGAGATGACGCCCGACGAGGCTGCGAACCTGCGCGACGCGATCCAAGGGTGCGACGGGGTGTCCTGACCCGACGCCGTCCCCCGACGACGCCCCCGGCCCACGACGGTCCGGGGGCGTACTGCTGCGGTCAGCGCTTGACGGCGACCAGCAGGCCGTCGCCGGCCGGGAGCAGGCTGGTGAAGAAGCGCTCGTCGTCGCGGATCGACTTGCCCAGGTCGCGGAGCGTCCGCGTGGTGTCGTCGCGCGCGGCGGGGTCGGCCACCTTGTCGTGCCAGAGCATGTTGTCGAGGACCATGACGCCGCCGGAACGGAGCAGGCGAGCGGCCTGCTCCACGTAGGCGGGATAGCCGTCCTTGTCGGCGTCGATGAGGACGATGTCGTAGGCGCCGTCGGTCATCCGGCCCAGGACGTCCATCGCCGCCCCGGTGATGACGCGCGTGCGCTGGTGGGCGACCCCGGCCGACGCATACGCGTCCTTGGCCGCCCGCTGGTTCTCGGCCTCGATGTCGATCGTCGTGAGGATGCCGTCCGACGGCATCCCGGCGAGCAGCCACAGGCCCGAGACGCCGGCCCCGGTGCCGATCTCGACGACCGCCCGGGCGGCGGCCGCGGCGGCGATCATCCGCAGCGCCGCGCCGGCGCCCGGACCCACCGGCGTGCAGCCGAGCTCCTCGCCGCGGCGGCGGGCGGTCTGGACGATCTCGCTCTCGTCGACGAAGTCGTCGGCGTACGCCCAGCTGGCCGCCTTCTGTGCGCTCATGGTTCGACCCTACTCGGCGGGCACTCGCACGGCGGAGGACCAATCCGCCGGAAGGATCAGGGACGGATCAGGGTTGCACCCGATGGTTGGCTGGCACATAGGCCAGGCACAGTAAACTCATCACTTCCTCGGGAACTCTGAGGCATACCGGTTCGTCACATGACCGGATACCTCTCGAAAGGCGTATCACGTGACCGACACCCTGACCGCACCTGCGGGCCTCAAGGATGCGGCCTCCTCCTCCCCCGACCCGGCGGACGCGACGGACCACGAGTCCGCTCCTGACGCCGCCTGGACCCCTCCCACCTGGGAGGAGATCGTCCAGCAGCATTCCGCGCGGGTCTACCGGCTCGCCTACCGCCTCACCGGCAACCCGCACGACGCCGAGGACCTCACCCACGACGTCTTCATCCGGGTGTTCCGGTCGCTGAGCTCGTACACGCCGGGCACCTTCGAGGGCTGGCTGCACCGGATCACGACCAACGTCTTCCTCGACAAGATGCGCCGCAAGCAGCGCATCCGGTTCGACGCCCTCCCCGAGGACGCCGCGAGCCGGATGGCCAGCCGCGAGCCGGGCCCCGCCCAGACGTTCGACGACACCCACTTCGACGACGACGTCCAGAAGGCGCTCGACGCCCTGCCGCCGGACTTCCGCGCGGCCGTCGTCCTCTGCGACATCGAGGGGCTCTCCTACGAGGAGATCGCCGCGACGCTCGGGGTCAAGCTCGGAACCGTCCGTTCTCGCATCCACCGAGGCCGCGCGCAGCTGCGCGAGGCGCTCGCACATCGCGCTCCGCAGCGTGAGGTGGTCCCGGCGACCACCGCTTCTCGTCCTGCGATCCGGCCCGCCGGGGTGCTGTCGGGGGCCCGGTGACGAGTTCGTGACGCGTCACCTGGGCATGCAGGTCAGTGCGTACGTCGACCGACGGCTCGACGCACAGGTCCTGCACGCCTTCGACCAGCACCTTGCCGTGTGCCTGGTCTGCCGGTATGCCGCCGACGAGGAGCAACGCCTCCTGACGTCGCTGCGCTCCGGCCCCACCCCCGGCTTCTCGGCCGACCTGCAGTCGATGCTCCTCGCCATGGCGCAGCCCTCTCCCGCGACCGCGGCCTCGCCCGCGGTCGGCCTCGCCGACGGGGCCGTCGCGCCGACGTCGACGGGCTGGCTGCGCGGGCGCTCCCGTCCGAGCGGCGCGCCGCCCATCCCGAGGGCCCCGGAGTCGATCCGCCAGATGCGGGTCCCGACCGTGGCTCCGGCCGCTCCCGCGCTGCACCGGTCTCCGCGCCGAGCCGCGGCCATCGCCGGTCTCGCCGCGGGCGCCTCCGCGGCCGCCGCTATCGGCCTGGCCGTCGTCGGCCCCGGTCCTGGCGGCTCCGCCTCGCTCCGTGCGCCCGCCCCTCGCGTCTCGGGGAGCGCCACCGCCACCGCCGTGCCGGCCTCCTTCATGGGGTCCGGCCTGACCTCGTCTCCACTGCGACAGGCGCTCGAGCGCCCGGGACGGTGAGATAGATCTCATGACCGACTCCCGACCCGAGCAGAGCGGTGAGGGGCGGCCGGAGCACGACGCGCCCGCCTGGCACAGCTTCGGCGTCCCCCACGGCGGCGCACCGGAGCCGCCGCCATACACGCCGGCCATGCGGGAGCGGCCGCACGGTGAGCTGACCCAGCCGATCGACACCTCCACCACCCAGGAGGTCCGGCCGGAGCACCGGGTCGAGCAGGGCCAGGATCCCTGGGTGCAGTCCCGGGCCGACTCGCACACCGGGCCGGAGCACGAAGCGTCGCGGCCCTGGTGGATGACGCCGGGCAGCGCCGACGCCGGGTCGACGGCCACGACCCCACCGGCTGTCCCGCTGCTACCGCCGCCCACCGGTGACCCGTATGCGCCGGGCTGGGCTTCCCAGCCGGGCGAGGGCGCCACCCCGCCCTCGGGACCGGGCGGGCTGCATACCGAAGCTCTGCCGTCGGGTTCACCGCAGACCGAGCGCCGCTCCCGGTCGTGGCTGCCGATGGCCGCGATCGCCCTGGTCGCCGCCCTCATCGGCGGCGCGGTCGTCCTCGGCGGCCAGCAGCTGCTGAACCGCACCACCAGCCTCGGCTCGTCCGTCCCCGCACCGGGTCCCGGGTCGACGGCCCGTCCGGACGGCAGCATCGCCAAGATCGCGGCCGACGCGCTGCCGAGCGTGGTCACCATCCGGATCGCGACGGCCGACGGCAACGGGACCGGGTCCGGCTTCGTCATCGACAACCAGGGCCACATCCTCACCAACAACCACGTCGCGACGGCGGGTGGCAACTCGGGCACCATCACCGTCGAGCTCAACAACGGCAAGACCCTGCCGGCGACGATCGTCGGCTCGGACGCGTCCTACGACCTCGCCGTGCTGAAGATCGACGCCACCGACATCCCGCCGCTGCAGTTCGGCGCGTCGAAGGACGTCGTGGTCGGCGACGGGGTGATCGCGGTCGGGGCACCCCTCGGCCTCGACGCGACGGTCACCAGCGGCATCGTGTCCGCGCTGAACCGGCCGGTGACGCCGGGCGACGGCAACGACCAGAGCTTCATCAACGCGATCCAGACCGACGCCGCGATCAACCCCGGCAACTCGGGCGGACCCCTGCTCGACATGAACGGCATGGTCATCGGCGTCAACTCCGCGATCGCCCGCATCCCGGGCTCGACCACCGACTCCGGCGGCAACATCGGCGTCGGCTTCGCGATCCCGAGCGACCAGGCGTCGAAGACGGCCCAGCAGCTCATCACGACCGGCAAGGCCGACCACCCGGCGCTCGGTGTCCGGGTCGACCGGAGCTACACCGGCGACGGCGCCAAGCTGGCCTCCGGCGGCGTCCAGGCGGGGAGCGCGGCGGCCCAAGCCGGGCTGCAGGACGGCGACGTCATCGTCGAGTTCGAGGGCAAGAAGGTCACCGACGCAGACTCGCTGATCGTGGCGATCCGGGCCCGTAGCGTGGGCGACAACGTCAAGATGAAGGTCCAGCGCGGCGGTCAGACGACGGATGTCACGATGACCCTGCAGTCGGCGCCGAGCTGACCCCTCAGAATGAGCCTAGGAACGACCGCGAAGGTGACGAGATGCTCGATGTGAACGGCTGGGAGCTGATTCTCCTCGTCGTCGTCGGCATCCTCGTGCTCGGGCCGGAACGGCTGCCGGAGTATGCGGGGAAGCTCGCCAACATGGTCCGTCAGGTCCGCAACCTCGCGACGAACGCCCGGACCCAGCTGAAGGACCAGATGGGTCCGGAGTTCGAGGATGTCGACTGGCGCCAGTTCGACCCGCGCCAGTACGACCCGCGCCGGATCGTGCGCGAGGCGTTGATGGACGACCCGGCACCGGAACCGGCCGACGAGTCGGAGAAGCCGCAGTCCGGGGTGATGGCTCCGGTACCCCAGCCGTTCCACGACCCGGCCAAGCCCACGCCCTGGGACGCCGACGCGACGTAGCTCGTGGCTGCGCCCAGCGCTCAGGCCGACGAGACTGTGGACGATCGTCTACCCCAGAGGGGCAACGATCGTTCACGCTGACCAGCGGCGCGACGTGGGGGTCAGCGGCCGGCGGGCGTGAGGCCCAGGGGCCGTCCTGCCAGGCCGCGCGCTCGCGTCGAGAGGCCACGCGCCACCGCTCGGAGCGCCACCGCCGCGGCCGAGTCCGGGTCGCCGAGGACCACGGGCACACCCGAGTCGCCACCCTCACGCAGCCGCGTGTCGAGCGGGATCTGGCCGAGCAGCGGAACCGGAGCGCCCACCGACCGGGTGAGCGAGTCGGAGACGGCCTGGCCGCCGCCGGACCCGAAGATCTCCTGGCGCGACCCGTCGGGCAGCTCCAGCCACGACATGTTCTCGACCACGCCGACCAACCGCTGGTGCGTCTGCAGCGCGATCGCGCCGGCTCGCTCGGCCACCTCGGCCGCGGCCTGCTGCGGAGTCGTCACGACGAGGATCTCGGCGTTCGGGATGAGCTGGGCCACGGAGATGGCGATGTCGCCGGTCCCCGGCGGCAGGTCGAGCAGCAGCACGTCGAGGTCGCCCCAGAACACGTCGCCGAGGAACTGCTGGAGCGCGCGGTGCAGCATCGGGCCGCGCCACACCACGGGCTGGTTGCCCGGGACGAACATGCCGATCGAGATGACCTTCACGTCGTGCGCGATCGGCGGCAGGATCATGTCGTCCACCTGGGTCGGCCGCTGGGAGACGCCCAGCATCCGCGGCACGGAGAACCCGTAGACGTCGGCGTCGACCACACCGACCCGCAGCCCGGAGGCCGCCATCGAGGCAGCGAGGTTCACCGTCACCGACGACTTGCCGACGCCGCCCTTGCCGGAGGCCACCGCATACACCCGGGTCAGCGAACCGGGTCGGGCGAACGGGATCTCACGCTCGGACTGGCCACCCCGCAGCTGGGTGCGCAGCGCGGCCCGCTGCTCCTCGCTCATGACGTCGAGCGTCACGTTCACAGACGAGACGCCGGAGACGGCGGTGAGCGCCGTCGTCACGTCCCGCGTCAGGGTCTCCTTCATGGGGCAGCCGGCCACCGTGAGGAAGATCGCCGCCGCCACCCGGCCGGTCTCGTCGACCTCGACCGACTTGACCATGCCGAGCTCGGTGATGGGCTTGCGGATCTCGGGGTCGTTGACCCGCGAGAGCGCGGTCAGCAGCTCGTCGCGGGACGGCAGGACAATGGTCGGCACACCAGCCATGGTATGTCGGGGACGGCGACCGCCCGGACGGCGGCCCCGGCGCCTAGTGGGGCGCGATCATCATCTCGTCCATGTCCTCGAGCTCCTTGCCCTTGGTCTCCCTCACCCACTTGATGACGAAGAACAGCGACAACAGAGCGCACCCGGCATAGAAGCCGTAGGCCAGGGCGAGCGAGATGTCCTTCATGCTGGGGAAGCTCACGGTGATCAGCCAGTTCGCGATCCACTGGGCCATGGCGGCCACGGACAGCGCGGCCGCACGGATCTTGTTCGGGAACGACTCGCCGAGCAGCACCCACACCACCGGACCCCACGACATGCCGAAGGCGATGACGTAGACGTTCGCGGCGATGAGGGCGGCCGGGCCCTGCCACCCTTCCAGGACCGGGGTCACCGCGCCGTTCGCGTCGGTCGTCGTCTTGGCGATGCCGAAGACGAAGGCCATCATGCTCAGCGTGATCGTCATGCCGATCGACCCGATGATGAGGAGTGGCTTGCGGCCGAACCGGTCGATCGAGGCGATGGCGATGAGCGTCGTGACGATGTTGACGATCGCGGTGATGACGGTGATCTTGAACGAGTCGGCCTCGCTGAACCCGACCGCCTCCCAGAGGACGTTCGAGTAGTAGAAGATCACGTTGATCCCGACGAACTGCTGGAACACCGACAGCAGGATGCCGATCCAGACGATCGGCAGCAGGCCGCTCTTGGGCGCCCTCAGGTCCTTGAACGACGGCTTGTGGTCGGACTCGAGCGAGTGCTGGATGCGCTCGATCCGCACCTCGGTGCCGGCCGTGCCGAGCATCCTCGTCAGGACCTTGCGAGCCTCCGGGATGCGCATGTTCGCGATGAGGTAGCGCGGTGACTCGGGGATCGTCAGGGAGAGCACGCCGTAGACGATGGCGGGGACGGCCATCGCGAGGAACATCCAGCGCCAGGCCGGCAGCCCCCACACCGTCTGGGTCGAGCCGCCGGCGACGGTGGCGAAGATGTAGTCGACCAGCAGCGAGACGAAGATGCCGGTGACGATGGCCAGCTGCTGCAGCGAGCCGAGCCGTCCGCGAAGGCTCGCGGGCGCGATCTCCGCGATGTAGGCCGGTGCGATGACGGAGGCGATGCCGACGCCGAGTCCGCCGATGATGCGGAACACGATGAGCATGCCGACGCTGGTGGAGAACCCGGCACCGAGCGCGCTGACGAGGAACAGCACCGCCGCGATCTGCATGACCCGCAGCCGCCCGAAGCGGTCGGCGATCCGGCCCGCCGACATGGCGCCGGCCGCGGCACCGAGCAGCGCCGACGCCACGGCGAAGCCCAGCGTCGTGGACTCGACGTTGAACACCTCACCGATGGCGCTGACCGCGCCGTTGATGACAGCGCTGTCGTAGCCGAACAGGAAGCCACCGAGGGCAGCGACCGTGGCCACCTTGATCGATGCGCCGGTGTGGAACTGTTCCTCCGGCGTGACATCGCCGCCAGTAGGTGCCGCACTCGCCTCAGACATGGAGCCCCGTCCTCACGCCATCGTTGGAGCCGGAAGGTAACGCCGCCATTCTGTACCCGAGTCCTCGGAAATGACCGAGGGCAAATGTAAAAGTTCGGCAGGCGGGTCAGCGACGGCCGTCGTCGTCCAACGCCGCCCGAGCGGGCGCCATCCCGCGCTCCTCCATCTCCTCGAGCAGCTGTCTCAGCTCGGAGCGGATGAAGTCGCGAGTTGCCGTGTCCCGTAGAGCGATTCGAAGCGCCGCCACCTCGCGCGTGAGAAACTCCGTGTCGGCGAGGTTCCGCTCGTCGCGCGCCCGATCCTGCTCCAACGCGACGCGGTCGCGGTCGGCCTGGCGGTTCTGCGCGAGGAGGATGAGGGGCGCCGCATACGACGCCTGCAGCGACAGGATCAGGGTGAGCAGGGTGAAGTTCGTCTCGCGCGGGTCGAACTGCAACGACTGGTCGGCGAAGGTGTTCCAGGCCAGCCAGACCGCGACGAAGACCGTCATGCCGAAGAGGAATGTCGCCGTCCCCATCCAGCGCGCGAACGCCTCGCTCCAGCGGCCGAAGGTCTCCTGCGAGAACGACGGCGTCGGGACGAACCGGCGGCGGAACTCCTGAGGTTGGTCCAGGCGCAGCACATCGGTGGACCGTCGGCGGGGGCCGAGGCGGTCGGGACGGTCAGCCACGACTCACCTCGGTGCGCTCCACGGCGATGGAGCGGGTATGCGGGTGGTCCTCGTGGCGGTCCTCGCGCCAGTCCTCCGGGAGGATGTGGTCGAGGACGTCGTCCACGGTGACGGCCCCGAGGAAGCGGCCCTCCCGGTCGACGACCGGCACCGCGACGAGGTTGTAGGTCGCGAGCATCCGGGTGACCTGCTCGAGGGGCGCGTCGACCGGCATCGGCTCGATTCCCCGGTCCACCACCGAACCCACCGAGGAGTGCGGCGGTTCGCGCAACAGCCGCTGGATGTGCACGACGCCGATGAACCGCCCGGTGGGTGTCTCCAGCGGTGGCCGGCACACGAACACGGTCGACGCGAGCGCGGGCGCGAGCTCCTCGCGCCGAACCACCGCAAGGGCCTCCGCGATGGTCGCCTCCGGTCCCAGGATCACCGGCTCGGTCGTCATCAGGCCGCCGGCGGTCTTCTCGTCGTAGGTGAGCAGCCGTCGCAGCGGGGCGGCCTCGTCGGGCTCCATCAGCTGGAGCAGCTGCTCCTGGCGGTCGGCGGAGAGCTCGGCGAGAAGGTCCGCGGCGTCGTCGGGCTGCATCGCCTCGAGCACGTCGGCGGCCCGCTCGGTGTCGAGGCTGGAGAGGATCTCGACCTGGTCGTCCTCGGGCAGCTCCTCGAGGATGTCTGCCAGCTTGTCGTCGTCGAGCGCCGCGGCGACCTCGGCGCGGCGTTGCGGGTTGAGCTCGTGGATGACCTCGGCGAGGTCGGCGACGCGCAGGTCGTCGTAGTTCTCCAGCAGCTTGGCCGCACTCTGGTCGCCGGACTGTACTTGGAGTCCGGTGACCTCCTCGATGTCGACGAGCACCGTCTCACCGCGGCGCCGTAGGTGCAGGCCGCGGCCAGCCGACGACGACGCCTTGCGGCAGAAGACCTTGGTGACGTTCCAGTTGCGCCCCCGCGGCTCCATGGCGATGTCCTCGACGGTGCCGGGGAAGGACCCGTCCGTCGTGTGCACGGTGACACTGCGCTCGAGCAGCTCGGCGAGGACCAATGTCTCGTTGGTGCGCTGCTCGAACCGCCGCATGTTGACCAGCCCGGTCGTGATCACCTGGCCGGCGTCCAGGGACGTGACGCGGGTCATCGGCACGAACACGCGCCGCCGCCCGGGAACCTCGGCGACCAGACCGATCACCCGTGGCCGCGCGGTCGTCGAGCTGAACGTCACGACGACGTCGCGGACCCGCCCGACGGGGTCTCCCAGCGGGTCGAAGACGCGCATCCCCGCAAGGCGCGCGACGAAGACGCGGGAAGCCGGGCTCACGGGGCAAGGCTAGCCGCCTGGCCGCGCCCGACCCGTGCGCGTCAGCGGTTGCCGCGGCGCCGTTTCGGACGGCCGCCGAGGTGCCACGGACGCCACTGCACGGTGGTCGCGCGCGATGGCGGTGGGGGCGCCGCACCCGAGCCGTCCGCATACGAACCGGGTCCCTCGACCGGGTTGCCGAAGGGTGTGAGGGCGGTGACGGCGCACTCGGCGCGCCACCGCTCGACGACGTCGTCGACGGCGTTGAGCCGGCCGGCCTGCAGAGCGGTGACGGCCGTCTGCCACTCCGCTTCGGAGTCGGTCAGCACCCGGGCCCGCGCCTTGACACGCAGCAGCCGTCCGCCGGTGTCCTGGCTGCGCAGGACGAGGACGACCTCCTCCGGCAGCCAGGGCAGGTGCTGCTCGCCCGGGCCGTTGACGACGTACGCGTTCGGCGCCACCCAGGCGTGCCACACCGGCCACGCGCGGTCGCCCGGGACCTCGACCCAGATGATCCCGGACTTGGTCATCGCCTCGCCGACCAGCGCGGTGACGTTGGTCGCGACCGGCGCGGTGGAGGGCGCCGGCGCGGCGGCCTCGGGACGCGGTGCCTCGGTCACGGTCCGAGACTAGGGGACCCGCCTGCTCGACCGGGGTGACCGTCGTCATAACGTCCCGCGTGGGCGCGCTGCTACCTTCGCCCCGTGCGCAGCCCCAAGGACTTCTTCGCGCCGCTGGCGGTCGGAGCTCCGGCGCCGTTGCGCGAGGTCCCGGCCACGCCGTCGCGGGTGATCCACTTCCTCGACCCCGGCAACGAGAAGATGACGGCGAAGGTCCCTTCCATGGTGGGCACCGTGGACGTCCTGCTCGGCAACCTCGAGGACGGCGTCAAGGCGGACCGCAAGATCGCCGCCCGCGAGGGGCTGGTCCGGCTTGGCGAGAGCGTCGACTTCGGGCCGACCCAGTTCTGGACGCGGCTGAACTCCCTCGACTCACCGTGGTTCCTCGACGACGTCACGACCCTGGTCCCGGCGATCGGCGCGAAGCTGGACGTCGTCATGGTCCCCAAGGTCGAGGGCGCCGAGGACATCCACTACGTCGACCGGCTGCTGGCGCAGCTGGAGGCCAAGGCCGGTCTGAGCCGGCCGATCCTCGTCCACGCCATCCTCGAGACCGCGCGCGGCGTCGCGAACGTCGAGGAGATCACCACGGCGTCGCCGCGGATGCAGGGCCTGTCCCTCGGCCCGGCCGACCTCGCCGCTTCGCGGCGGATGAAGACGACGCGCGTCGGCGGCGGCCACCCGGGCTACGTCGTGCGTGCGGATCCCACCCCTGGCGACCCCGACGCGCCCCGCGTGGCCGTTCAGCAGGACCTCTGGCACTACACCGTCGCGCGAATGGTCGACGCGTGCGCTCTGGCCGGGATCTACCCGTACTACGGGCCGTTCGGCGACATCGGCGACCCGGTCGGCTGCGAGGACCAGTTCCGCGCCGCCTTCCTGCTCGGCTGTGTCGGGGCGTGGTCCCTGCACCCGAGCCAGATCGCCATCGCCAAGCGGGTCTTCAGCCCCTCGGCGGAGGACGTGGCGCACGCCCGCCGCGTGGTGGCCGCCATGGGCGACGGAACCGGTGCCGTCATGCTCGACGGGCGGATGGAGGACGACGCCAGCCTCAAGCAGTGCCGCGTGCTCCTCGACCTGGCCGAGGGACTCGCGCGGCTCGACCCCGAGCTGGCCGAGGCGTATGCGGCGGAGCCCGCCCCGTGAGCGACGTCCGCCCGCGGCGGTCGGTCCTCTACCTCCCGGCGTCCAACGAACGCGCCCTCGAGAAGGCCAAGACCCTTCCGGTGGACTCCCTGATCCTCGACCTCGAGGACGCTGTGGCGCCGGATGCGAAGGTGTCTGCTCGCGAACTCGCCTGCGCCGCAACCACTTCCGGCGCATACGGTATGCGTGAGCTCACCATCCGGGTGAATGGGCTGGGCTCGCCGTGGCACGACGACGACCTCGCCGCGGTCTGCGCGGCCGGGCCGGACGGCATCGTCGTGCCGAAGGTCAGCACCGCAGACGAGGTGCGGGTCCTGGTGCACACGATGGAGGCGGCCGGGGCGCCCGAAGGGACGGCGCTCTGGGCGATGGTCGAGACGCCGCAAGCGGTGCTGGACTGCGCCGCCATCGGGTCGGCGTCGTCCCGGCTGACCGTACTCGTGCTCGGGACGAACGACCTGCTCAAGGAGCTGGCGGCGCGGGCGGTCCCTGGTCGCGGACCGCTGCTCACCGCTCTGAGCCTGGCCGTTCTCGGCGCCCGGGCCGCGGGCGTGGCGGTGCTCGACGGCGTCTACAACGACGTCCGCGACGCGGAAGGGTTCGCCGCGGAGTGCGCACAGGGCCGCGACCTCGGGTTCGACGGCAAGACGTTGATCCATCCCGGTCAGGTCGACGCGGCGAACCGGATGTTCGCCCCGACCGACGACGAGGTCGACACAGCCCGCCGGACCATCGAGGCGTTCGAGGCCGCGCGCGCGGAGGGCCGGGGCGTCGCGACCCTCGACGGGCGGCTGGTCGAGAGCCTCCACGTCGACACGGCCCACCGGGTGCTCGCGATGCGCGAGGCGGTCGCGAGCCGGGAGACCCGCCCCGCGACCTGACCTCGTCTGCGTCAGCTGGCGGCGAGACCGGCGGTACCGAAGGCGGGAGCGCCCTGCGTGGTGCCGAGGTCGGTCAGCGAGCCGTCGCGCCCGACCGACCACGACGACACGACTCCGCCGCCCATGCGGACGTAGAGGTACCGCTGGTCGGCGCTCAGCGCGGCGTCCGTGCCGCCGGCGCCGGTGTTCGCGGCGATGGCGTCCTTGAGGGTGAGAGAGCCGTCCTTGGCGATGCCGTAGCTGGACACCGTGCCGCTCGCGGCGTTCACGGCGTAGGCGTACCCGTGGGCCACGACCAGCCAGCAGGCGGCAGCCTGGGTGTCGCTCACCGCGGGTGAGATGACGCCGAAGCCGCGCCGGCCGACCGCGTAGGACGACGCCGAGCCGCTGGCCGCCTCCGAGACGATGGCGTGACCGCGGGCGTCAGTCGAAGCCGTACGGCGTGGTCCCCGCCGAGGCGTGCGGCGCCGCTGTGCCCGCATACCCGCCGCCGACCGCGAAGGTGTCGAGGGTGTTGCTGGCCCTCTCGGTGACGAGCAGCGCCGAGCCGTCCGGCGTGAACTGGATCTGCGCCGCGTCGGTGATGCCACCGGCGGGGTTCGGGGTGAGCGCGCGGGTGGACCCGGGGAGCGGCGAGAGGTCACCGTCCGACGCGTACCGGAAGCCCGTGATGGTGTCGCTGCCCTGGTTGACGACGTACCCGACACCGCCGCGCGCGGTGACGCTGACCGGCAGGCTTCCGAGGGTCGGGACCGTGTCGCGCAGGACCAAGCCGTGGTCGGTGATCTGCAGGGCGGAGACGGTCCGCGACGGAGAGGGTCCGGCGGACGAGATGGGGTTCGGTGCCTAGTTTGGCCTTTCGTGATGGCGGGGCGCCGGCCGTTGCCGGCGACCTCCCCATCAAGGCCCAGAACCCGGCGTCCGCGTCCCCGCGGATGGCGGCCGCAAGCGCCGCGTTACCGGTTGCGCGCCGGACGTCATCGCGGCGTAAGGATCACCACCGAGAGGTCGATGCGGCGACGAGGTCGCCGAGCAGCTCGCCGGCGTCCACCTCGTACCCTCGCCGCACGAACCAGTCGCACATGTTCCGGACGTCCCGTTCGAGGAACTCGAACCCGTGTGGGTTGCCGATGATGTCGACGATCTGCGGCCAGTCGATGACGACGATCCGCTCCTCGTGGAGCAGCACGTTGTACGGCGACAGGTCACCGTGCGCCCAGCCGTGCAGGGCGAGCCTGGACATCGTCTCCCGCACCTGCTCGAACAGCTCTGGCAGCAGGTCGGGCTCGGGGCGGGTCTGGGCGAGGCGAGGTGCCGCCTCCCCGCCGGACCCGACGAACTCCATGAGGATCTCGGTCTCCTGGAGCTGGACGGGGTACGGCACGGGCAGATCCATCGCCCAGAGCTTGCCCAGGACGTCGAACTCCGTCATGGCCCACTGGCCGGCGATCACCGCCTTGCCGAACTCGGTCCGACGGCCCATGGCCCGGGTCTCGCGGCTGCGCCGGACGCGGCGGCCCTCGAGGTAGCCGGCGTCCCGGTGGAACAGCCGACGGTCGTGCCCGCGGTAGCGCTTGGCGGCCATGACGACGTCCTGGCTCGGGTCGCCGGGGACCCAGCGTTGCAGCAGGTGGACGTCGGCTTCCTTGCCGGTCTTGAGCACGCCGAGGTCGGCGTCGACCGCGCCGAGCGCGGTGATGACCCAGTCGGGTCGCGGTTTCGGGCCGTGCATGGACCCGTCCCACGACGACCAGCGTTCGCCTTCCGGCGGTCCGTCGGGGTTGGTGTCAACGGCGAAGCGTTCGGGCTCCCAGCCGTCGGCGAGTTGGTTCGTCACTGCGGTTCTCCAAGGGTGTGAGGGATAGGGCGCGCTGAGCACCCAGGACAGTCGTGGACATGTCGGCCCTCCTTGGAGTCGTAGTGCTTCGGGTATGCGCCGGTGATCCGGCGACCCAGGGAACCCCGCCAGGATGACGGAGCGGGCACGGGGTCGGCAACGGGTTTTCCGGGCGTCGGTGGGACGGATGTATCGGAATGCTCGTATCCGCCTCCACGTCACCAGCAAGAATGTCCGAATTCGCCACCCAGCGCGATGCCGGGGTGCACCCTTGGTGTCCAGGTGTCCTTGGGGGGCTTCCACCTGTGTCGGAGGAGGCGATTGTGGCGACGACGTCGTTCGTCGGCGGCCGGCTTCGGGTGACGCATTCGGACGGCTACCGCGCCACGTCGACGCGCACTCGTTCGATCGACCTCAACGCCTCGGGCGATGTCGACGCGCTGATCGTGGACACGTTGCGGCGCAACGGTTTCGACGCAGTACATCGCGTCGTGGTCGGACCCGGCCGCGGCAGGAGCCGCGATGCGGCTCAGGGCACGTCGGTGTCGCTGGCGCTGGACGTCGCTCCGGAGGAGGACGCGGTCGTCCTCCTCGAGCACGACGGTTGCTACACGTGGCTGCGGCCCCGCCACGAGTCCTCGCGCGACCCGCAGCTCGCGGGCCGGGTCGCCGTCTTCGAGTTCGTCGTCCCGCCGGCCGGGGCCGGCAGCCGCGACCTCGCGGGCCTGCCCGCCGGAGCGGCCCGCGCCACGGTCCTCTCGTATGCGTCGCCGCTCCTCGCCACGGCGGCGATCCGGGCGCTCGAGCTCGTCGTCGAGCCGGGTCTGGTCCACCTCGCGGGCGTCGACCCCGCCGACTGGCGCCACGTCGGCTCACTGGCCGACACCGGGCTCACGCGGGACCGGAACAGCCGCGTCCTGCTGTTCGTCCACGGGACGTTCGACTCGACCCTCGGCGCCTTCGGGGGCCTGGCGGCCACCGAGGCCGGGCGGGCGTTCCTCACCCAGGCGCTCGCCGACTACGACGCGGTCGTCGGCTTCGACCACCGGACGCTCAGCGTCGACCCCCTGGAGAACGCGCGCGACCTGGCCGACCTGCTCACGCCCTTCCGTGGACGCCAGGTGACGCTGGACATCATCGGTCACAGCCGTGGCGGCCTCACCGCCCGCAGCTTCGTCGAGTCCGTGCTGCCCGGGCTGTCCTGGCGCGGAAAGGTCGACCGGGCCGTCTTCGTCGGGGCGACGAACGCCGGGACCCACTTCGCCGACGAGACCCGCTGGGCGGACCTCGCCGACCTGTACACCAACCTCGTCGCGGCCAACGCGCGCGCGATCGCGGCGCTCCCCGGCGGTGCGCCCATCGCGGCGCTCGTCGTCGGAGCGGTGCGCGGTGTCGGTGTCCTGGTGCGCTGGCTCGCCTCGTTCGCCACCGACCCGGACAGCGTGCCCGGTATCGCCGCGATGGTCCCCGACGGCCCGTTCGTCACCGACCTCAACGCGGACCAGCGGGGTCAGCCGCGCTCGGGCACGCCGTGGTTCGTCGTCTCGTCCGACTTCGAAGTCACCGTCGACGACCATCCACCGGAGATGCCGGTCGCCGTCGTCACGCGTCTCGTCGACGGCGTGGTCGACCACGTCTTCACCGGCCCGAACGATCTCGTCGTCGACGTCGACTCGATGAGCGCCATCGACCTTCCGCACGGCGGGGGCTACGTCCGCGACGAGCTGGCTCTACCGCCGAACAGCGTTGTGTACCACACGAACTACTTCGCCCAGCCGGTCGTCGCCGAGGCCCTCGAGGCGTGGTTGGTGCGGCGGGTCGACCACCTCGAGGGCCGGGAGCAGGCGGCGCCGGTCCCTGACACCGACAGCGAGAGCACGAACGGGGGGTCGCGCGGTCCCTCCCGGGGCCCGTCGCTGACACCGCCGCCACCGATGGTGGAGCCGCCGCCGGACGACTCGTTCGCCGAGCCGCCGCCGACCACCGGCGCCGAACCCGACGAGGCCACGTCCGCCGAACCTCCTCCCGCTCCCAGGCCCGAGATCGCGCCCAGGCCGGTGCCGGAGTCGATCCAGGCGACGTTCGTCGCGGAGCTGCCCCAGAACCCGCCGGTGGGAGTCTCGACGACGTTGCGGGTTCGCGTCTCGCGGACCGCCCTGGTTGCCGCCGACGGCACCGCGTCGGCGCGGACGGTTCTGGCGGTGCGGCCGGACACCCCGGTCGACGTCCAGGTCATCCCGAGCAAGAACGTCGCGCTCGAAGGTCCGGACCTGGACCGCCTGCTGTTGCCTCCGGGCGGCGGCTGGTCCGAGCTGCAGTTCGCCCTGCACGCCGTGGCGGCCGGGCCGGTCCGGCTCAAGGTCCTGGCGCGTCAGGGGCGCGAGCTGCTCGGCAGCGTCACGCTGGAGGCCGACGCCGTCGACCCGAACGACGTGACCGGCGGCGCTCAGGCGCTGACCCGGGCCCAGGTCGAGGTCGCGTCGGCGTCGTCTCCGGTGCTGGCCGACGTCGCCTGGCTGGAGATCGCCCAGGTGGAGGCGGACGGCGACACGCGGTTCCGCTACGAGCTGCGGCTGCCGGGGAACGGTGACCGGATCACCGGGACCTCGCCCCCGATCCGCAACGCGGACGCGTTCGTGACGAACCTGTTCCGCGAGGTCCACCAGCTGTGGTTCGACAACTCCGACAAGCCGGCGAAGTATCTCGCCGACCTCCAGGACCTCGGCTCGTCCCTGTTCGAGCAGCTCTTCCCCCAGGACCTCCAGTCGGTGCTGTGGAAGAACCGCGACAACCTCGACAACCTGTTCCTCATCGCGGACGAGCCGTTCATCCCGTGGGAGCTGGTCCACCTCAAGCCGCCGGTCGGCCCGCGGCAGAGGGCTCCTCGGTTCCTGGGCCAGCTCGGCCTGGTGCGTTGGCAGTTCACCCCGTTCCCGGCGCGGCCGGAGCTCCAGGCCCGGGCCGGCAAGGTCTTCGCGGTGTGCCCGGAGTACGAGGACCCGTCACTGGATCTCGTGGAGGTCCAGGCCGAGGCGCAGTTCCTCGCGACGACGTTCGGAGCCACGGCGGTCAACGCCACGGAGCAGAAGGTGCGGCAGCTGCTGCGCCGGCGTGGTGGGTTCGACCTGCTCCACTTCAGCGGTCACGGCCTCGCCGACCAGGGCAACATCGCCGAGGCCAAGATCGTCCTGGCCGGTCGGACGGTCGGTGGCACTCTGGTGTCGGACTACCTGAGCTCGACGACGGTCGCCGAGAACGCGAAGCTCGGGAACCGTTCCGGCGCAGGGCCGCTCGTCGTCCTGAACGCCTGCCAGGTCGGGCGCTCAGGAGAGCAGCTGAGCAGCCTCGGCGGGTTCGCTCGCGCGTTCCTCGAGGCGGGCGCATCGGCCTTCGTGTCGTGTCTGTGGTCGGTGAACCAGACGCCGGCGCGGATCTTCGTCGAGACCTTCTACCGAGAGCTCCTCGACGAGAAGACGGTCGCCGACGCCGCCCTCGCCGCCCGCGAGGCCGCCCGCGCGTCCGGAGACGCGACCTGGCTCGCCTACGTCATCTACGCCCGACCGGACGCGGTCCTCGTCCGGAGCTGAACCGCATACCCGCTCCTCCGCACCCATCCACCCAACCCGCCGTACCCACCACTCACGAAAGGTCCGAAACCCATGGCTGCACAGGCTTTGTGCGTAGGTATCAACGAGTTCGTCAACCTGCCGAACGCGAACTGGCTGAACGGCTGCGTCAACGACGCCAACGACATGGCGGCTCTGCTGCGGACCCAGCCCGGGTTCTCGCGCCGCAACATCACCGTCCTCACCGACAAGGACGCGACCAAGGCCAACGTCATGGCCAAGCTCACCGACATCATCGGGAAGGCCAAGGCCGGCAAGCTCGACCACGTCGTGTTCTCGTTCTCCAGCCACGGCACCCAGGTGCCGGACCAGAACGGCGACGAGACGGTCGATCACGTCGACGAGGCGTTCGCCTGCTACGACATCGCGCAGAAGGGCGCCGACTGGGACCGCGACACCGTCATCATCGACGACGAGCTCCACGCGCTGCTCTCGGACATCCCCAAGAACGTGCTCGTCGAGGTGTTCCTCGACACGTGCCACAGCGGGACCGGCCTGAAGGACCTCCTTCCCGGCCAGAAGGCGCGGTTCCTCCCGCCGCCGACGCGTCGCGGGGTCCAGCGGCTCGCCGCGAAGTCCGACCCGAAGGGCTACCAGGAGCTGGTGAAGACCACGCCGGCCGCGACGCGCGCCGTCCTCTTCGCCGGCTGCAAGGCGGACCAGACCTCGGCGGACGCCTACTTCGACGGTCGCTACAGCGGCGCGTTCACGTACTACTTCCTCAAGGCCCTGGCCCAGGACGGCGCGGCCAGCCGGACCGCGCTGCTCACCGCGGTCAGCCAGAGCCTGCGGACCGGCGACTTCACCCAGCGCGCCCAGCTGGAGGCCTCGCCCAAGGCCAAGAAGGCCGCGTTCGGGCTCCTGGCGTAGGAGGTCGTCATGGTGGAGTTCTGCCCGGGCTACCCCCCGCCGTTCGACGCTCTCGTGGCCGACTACCCCGGCGAGGAGGTCTATCCCAGCGGCGACTTCCGCGTGGAGTGGGGGCCGATCTTCCACCGCGGTCGGCTCGACGGCACGGCGCGGGTCGTGGTGCTCGGGCAGGACCCGGCCACCCACGAGTCGATCAGCCGACGCATCCTCGTCGGCGAGGCCGGCCAGCGGGTCCAGGGCCTGCTGGCCAAGCTCGGGATCACGCGCCGCTACGTCATGGTCAACACGTTCCTCTACAGCGTGTACGGCCAGGGCGGCGGCAACCGGCACAAGGACGACGAGGCCATCGCCGCATACCGGAACGCGTGGCTCGACGCCCTGCTCGTCGGCACCGACGTCACCGCGGTCATCTCCTTGGGCCAGCTGGCGGACACGGCGTACCAGGCGTGGGCGGCAACGCAGCCGGCCGCGGTCGCTCGGCTGCACCACGCCGCGCTTCGGCATCCGACCTACCCGGAGAGCGCGTCGCGCGCTGGGGACACAACCCTGGCGGAGACGACGGCGAAGCTGCTGGCCGACTGGAACGCGCACCTGCCCGCTCTGCGCGACCACGTGATGCCCGAGGGGATGTCGCAGGACTCGCTGTACGGGACCGGTTGGCAGGACGGCGACCTCGTCCGCATCCCGACGGCGGACCTGCCGCCGGGCTCGCCGGACTGGTGGTTCGACCTGGCCGCTTGGGCGTCGCGAACCGGCGCCGACGTGCAGACCAAGCGCGCGACGATCAGCGTCGTCGTGCCGAGACGGGCCAGGCTCTGGCCGGTCCTCCCCAAACCCACCCCTCCTAACCCGGAAGGCTGAGCCGTGGCTGGACCCTTCGAACGCGCATACAAGCGAGGCGTCCCGGAGAAGGTCGGGCCGCCGCCGAGCCGACCACGGGCGTTGCCACCGGCGCCGTTCGCCCTGCACGGCGCGGTGATCACGCCGGAGGAGGCGTGGTCGAGCGGGTACGTGACGGTGGCGGCCGGGTCGATCTCGGCGGTGTCGAAACGTAAGCCCACCGACGTGCAGGTCGTCGAGACCGACGGGGTGATCCTGCCGGGACTGATCGACCTGCACGGGCACCCGGACTTCAACGTGTTCGCCGCGTGGGAGCCGCCGAAGCTCTACGCGAACCGGTACCGGTGGCGGGCCAGCGCGCCGTACAAGGCCCTGGTGCGCGACCCGCAGAACACCATCCTCAGCACCCTGCCGCCGCAGACGCAGAGCCGGTATGCGGAGATCAGAGCGCTCGCGGGCGGCACGACGGCGATCCAGGGCTCGAGCGCGGCGAGTACGAGCAAGAACGCGGAACCGTTGGTACGCAACGTGGATCTCTGGATCTTCGGCGACCACAAGGCCCGGGCGATGATCGACCTGCCGAGCGGTTCGTCACGGGACATGCCCCGGCTGAAGAAGATCATCGCCGACATCGGGGCGGGCGACGTCAACGCGTTCTACCTCCACCTGTGCGAGGGCACACGCGGCGACGAGCGGAGCGCGAAGGAGTTCCAGGCGTTCCTCGACTCCGGGGCGGCGACGCCCGCGACCAACGTCATCCATGGCTCGGCGCTGTCGGAGGGCGACCTGCAGACGCTGGCCGACGCCGGCTGCCGGCTGGTGTGGTCGCCGCAGTCGAACCTGCGGCTCTACGGTTCGACGACGCTGGCGGGAGCGGCTCGGGCCTCTGGTATGCCCGTGGCTCTCGGGGCGGACTGGTTGCCGTCCGGGTCGACCAGCCTGCTGGGGGAGATGAAGGTGGCGCGGCGCCAGCTGGCGCTGGAGGGCCATCCGATCTCCGCGGCCGACCTGGTCGCGATGGTGACGTCGGTGGCGGCTCGGGTGGCCGGACTGTCCGACCACCTGGGATCGGTCGCGGTCGGGCGCCCGGCCGATCTGCTCGTTCTCGAGAGGCACCACACGGACCCGTACGAGAGCGTGTGCCTCGCCGACCCGTCGTGGGTCGAGCTGGTCTCGATCGGCGGGGACATCACGTATGCGCGGGAGGACTGGTTCGGCCAGCTGTCCGGCAACGCGGCGTCGCCGACCATCGAGTCCCTCGTGGCGTGGGGGAAGCCGATGCGGCTCGACAACGGGTTCCAGTCGTCGGCCACGTCGCCGACCCCGCCGCTGTCGGCGATCCGGGGCCTGCTGACGGGGGCATACCCGGCGGTGGGCCCGATCTACGCCTGAGGAGGCCCGGCTGTTGCTGGGTGGAGAGCTCTGAGAGCGCTAGGGCGCTCGGATATACCTCCAACCGGGGAGGGAGGGGCGCGAGAGGCGCGCGTCACGTTTGGGTGCGGCGCGAGGCGACCTCGCGCATACTCGCGTGTCATGGCGCGGCTGCAGCAGACCGAGGGCCTCAGCGACGAGCAGGGCGAGCTGCTCGCGTTGGTGCGGGAGTTCGTCGACGAGCAGATCCTCCCCGTGGCGACCGCGCTGGAGCATGCCGACGAGTACCCGACCAAGATCGTCGAGCAGATGCAGGAGATGGGCATCTTCGGGCTGATGATCCCCGAGGAGTACGGCGGTCTGGGCGAGTCGCTGCTGACCTACGCGCTGACCGTCGAGGAGCTCTCGCGCGGCTGGATGTCCGTCAGCGGCATCATCAACACGCACTTCATCGTGGCGTACCTGCTCCTGCAGCACGGGACCGACGAGCAGAAGCAGCGCTACCTGCCGCGGATGGCCACCGGCGAGGTCCGCGGCGCGTTCTCCATGAGCGAGCCCGGCTGCGGCAGCGACGTCAGCGCGATCCGGACCAAAGCGGTTCCCGGAGAGGGCGACTCGTGGTCGATCACCGGCCAGAAGATGTGGCTCACCAACGGCGGCACCTCGAACCTCGTCGCCGTCCTCGTCAAGACCGACACCGGCGCGTCGTCGGTCTACAAGAACATGACCACGTTCCTCGTCGACAAGGAGCCCGGCTTCGGTGAGGTCGCGCCCGGCCTCACGGTGCCCGGCAAGATCGAGAAGATGGGCTACAAGGGCGTCGACACCACGGAGCTGGTGCTCGACGCATACCAGAGCTCGACAGGCCAGATCCTCGGCGGCGCACCCGGCCGCGGGTTCTACCAGATGATGGACGGCGTCGAGGTCGGCCGGGTCAACGTCGCCGCGCGCGCCTGCGGGGTGTCCCGGCGGGCTTTCGAGCTGGGCATCGCCTACGCGCAGCAGCGCGAGACGTTCGGCAAGAAGATCGCCGAGCACCAGGCGGTGCTGTTCCGGCTCGCCGAGATGGCGACCAAGGTCGAGGCGTCCCACCAGATGATGGTCAAGGCAGCCCGGCTCAAGGACTCCGGCGAGCGGAACGACCTCGAGGCCGGCATGGCCAAGTACCTCGCCTCCGAGTACTGCGCCGAGGTCGTGCAGGACGCGTTCCGGATCCACGGTGGGTACGGGTACTCGAAGGAGTACGAGATCGAGCGGCTCTACCGCGAGGCGCCCATGCTGCTCATCGGCGAAGGCACGGCCGACATCCAGCGGATGATCATCGGACGGCGGCTTCTGGAGGAGTACGCCGCGCGGGGATGACCGCGTCACTCGTTCGGGTCGGGCGTTTGTGATACTTGGCCCATGAGCACGCAGCCCAACGGCTTGAGCCAGGTCCGCGCCCGACTGCACCTCGAGTACCCGATGTCGCTCGGGACGTTCGAGAAGTACGAGGAGGCGCAGAAGCTCGTCGACACCCTGTCCGACAAGGAGTTCCCGGTCCAGAACTGCCTGATCGTCGGCACGGACCTCAAGCAGCTGGAGCGCATCACCGGCCGCCTCACCTGGGGACGGGTGCTGCTCGGCGGCGCCCTGTCCGGGATCTGGCTCGGGCTGTTCGTCGGCCTGATCTTCGCGCTGTTCGCCCCTCAGGGCGGCAACGTGATCCAGATCGTGATCTCGACCGTCCTGTTCGGCGCCCTGTTCGGGCTGGCATGGGCGGCGGGCACGTATGCGCTCACCGGCGGCCAGCGTGACTTCAGCTCGGTCAGCCTCATCGTGCCGAGCAAGTACGAGGTGCTCGTCGAGCACAAGTTCGCCCAGCAGGCGCGCGACATCCTCGGCGGCGCCGGGCTCGGCGGCGCGAGCCACGGCTACGTGCCGACCCCTGGGTATGCGTCGGATGTCCAGAGCGACGGGCAGCAGCCCCCCGCCAACCAGCTCTGACGCCGGGGAACCGTCAGCGGGACTGAAGGCGGGCGATCCAGGCCTCGACGTCCGAGGCGCTCCGGGGCATCGCCGCCGAGAGGTTCTCGTAGCCGTCCTCGGTCACCAGGACGTCGTCCTCGATGCGCACGCCGGTGCCACGGAACTCCTCGGGCGCCAGCTCGTCGTCGGCCTTGAAGTACAGCCCGGGCTCCACCGTGAGGACCATGCCGGGCCGTAGCTCGGCGTCCTTGTAGTCGGCGCGAGTCGCCTGCGCACAGTCGTGAACGTCGAGGCCGAGGTGGTGGCTGGTCCCGTGGACCATCCAGCGACGGTGGTACTGGCCGTGCTCGGTATCGAGGGTGTCCTCGACGCTGACGCCCTCAGGCAGCAGCCCCCACTCGTGGAGGTACTCGGCGATCACCCGAATGGCGGTGTCGTGGATGTCGCTGAACTTGACCCCCGGCCGGACCGCCTCCATGGCCGCCTGCTGCGCCGCATACACCGCGTCGTAGATCTTCCGCTGGGCCTCGGTGAAGGTCCCGTCGACCGGCAGCGTGCGGGTGATGTCCGCGGTGAACAGCGAGTCGACCTCGACGCCGGCGTCGAGGAGCAGCAGCTCGCCGTCCTCGACGTCGCCGGTGTTCTTGATCCAGTGCAGCGTCGTCGCGTGGTCGCCGCTGGCGCAGATCGAGTCGTACCCGACGCCGTTGCCCTCATGCCGGGCGTGCAGGCCGAAGACCCCCTCGACCCACCGCTCGCCGCGACCCTTGGCGACCGCGTCGCGCAGCTGGGCGATGACCGCCTCGAAACCCTCCTGGGTCGCCGCCACCGCGAGCCGCAGCTGCTCGACCTCCCACTCGTCCTTGACCAGCCGCAACGTCGAGAGGAACCGGGAGAGCTCCTCGTCGGCGTCGACCTGCGCCTGGACCTCGTCGGTGGACGCCGCCTGCTCCGACGCGGAGGCCCGTGCCGCCTCGACCTGCTCCGTCACGTCGCGGTCGGCGTCGCGGAGCACCCGGATGCTGACCTCGCCGGCGTCCTTGGCCACGGCGTCGCCGAACTCGTCGATGCTGCGCGCGGTCAGCCCGAACTCGGCCTCGATGTCCTCCAGCGTCGGCCGGCCCCCGACCCAGAACTCGCCGTACCGGGTGTCGCCGAAGAACTCGTCCGACTCGCGGCCGCCCCAGGGCTTGAAGTAGAGCACCGCGTCGTGGCCGCCTCCGGGCAGCGGCTCGAGCACCAGCACCGCGTCCGGCTCCTGGTCGCCGCCGAACCCGGTGAGATGGGCGAACGCCGAGTGCGGACGGAACACGTAGTCGGTGTCGTTGCTGCGGACCTTGAACCCGCCGGCGGGGATGACCAGCCGCTCGCCCGGGAACTGGGCGCTCACCGCGTCGCGGCGGGCCGCCGCATACGGGGCGACCTCAGCCCGCTCCGGTGTCGTGACCGACCGCGGCGCCCAGCCGGACTTGACGAAGGTGCGGAACTCCTCGGTGGTCGGGTTGCTGCGGTTCTCGCTCTTCTTCTGTGCCTCGCTCACGGAGTCATCGTCGCACTCACGGCGGGGTGGTGAGGACGAAGGCCTGACGGACCGTCCGGCCGCCCGTACCGGGGCCGGCCAGGTCGGTCACCCGGCTGGAGCCGAGGTCGTAGGCGACCAGCCGGTCGCCGTCCGAAGCGCAGCGGGTGCCACCGAGGAACAGCGTGCCGCCGACGGCGACGTTGGGGACCAGGCCGGTCGCGGCCTTCGGCAGGGTGATCGGCGTGACGTGACCGTCGGCCCTGAGGGTCGCCACCGACCCGGAGCAGAGGTTGTCCAGCTGGACGACGGGGAAGCCGGTGGTCGCCCAGACCACGGCCGCGCGAGTGGGGCTCGCCCCGACCGGGGTGACGAGGAGGGGGAAACCCACGAGGCTGTCGTAGGTGTTGACCTGGACCGACGAGCCGCAACCGACGACCGCCTCGGTCCGCGTCCAGCGCCCGAGCGGCTCGCAGGACGGTGGCTGGGTGAAGGGGCCGGGACCGGACACCGCGTCGGTGGCGAGGTCCAGCAGCTGCAGCGGACCGTCCCGCGAGGAGAGCAGCGCCGTGGACCCGTCGGCGCTGACCAGCACGCCGGGATGGCGCGGGCTGCCGGCGGTGCTGGCGAGTGCCGTGTCGTAGTCGGTGCGCAGGTCGCCGTCCGCGGTCCAGCGCCCCAGACGCACGGAGGAGCTGCTGTCGGTCCACAACACCAGGTAGCCGTAGCTCGGGTCCGGTCCGCTGTAGCGCACCGACTTCCAGCCGTACGGCGTCGCCACCGGATGCGCGGTGCCGGCCTGGACGTCCCAGTCTTCGGCCCGGCCCCCCAGCGCGACCAGGATGTGCCGACCGTCGGCGCTGACGTCCTGGACGACGATGCCGTCGGACGCACTCCCGATGGCGTAGCGGGTTCCGGTCGGGCTCACGAGGAGGAGGGTCGTCGTCACCGCGGTAGGAGGCGTGGCGGTCGCGATCACGGCCCAGCCGACGCCGACCTCGGACCACGGGATGGCGCCGCGCGTCTGCTCCCCAGGTGCGAGCGCCGGGGAGGAGAGCGGGCTGTCGGGCTGGGTCGGCGTCGTGGAGGGAGCGGGAGCTGGAGTCGGCGTGGGAGACGGGCCGGTGTAGTGCTGGACGCCGGTGACCACGGCCACCACCACAGCCACGGCGATGAGCGCCGCGACGGCGACCAGCCACCAGTGACGCTGGCGTGCTGTCCGCCGGGCGTCCTCGTCGAGGACCTCCGCGAACCGATGCCTGAGGTCGTCGGCGCCGATAGCGTCGGCCTGCCGCTCGAGCGCCTCGGCGACGCGCTCGAGGGTGGCCGTGCCGTCCGCTGGCTCGTTCGGACGGCGAAGCGCGGCGAGTCCCGACGTGCGAGCCGCGGCGACCGTGCGCTCGCCGACCCGCAGCGTGGACGCTGTCTGCGGCCGGCTCAGCCGCGCCCACACCTCGAGGACGACCACCTCGCGCTGTCGAGGTGGCAGCCTCCGGACGTCGTCGGCGGTGTCCCGCCCCGACGCGGGAGCCGGCTCGTCCCGACGCCCGCGGAGCACCGCGCGGCATCCGGCGACGACCTGCTTCCGCAGCTCGGCGACCGCGGTGCCGGGATCCGCCCGGCGGTCGTGCCGCCGGATGAGGACGAGGAAGGCCCGCTGGACCACGGACTCGGCGACGTCGCGGTCGCCGACCAGCAGCGCCGCGAGCCGGACCATGGTGAGGCGCTGGGCCGCATACAGACCATCGAGGTCGGTCGACACGGCGGAGCGACCTCGCACGGCAGACCTCCCGCCACGTTGCGCGCGACCCTGGTCGCGCCGTCAGGTGTTCATCGTCGCATTCGGAACAGGTCAGCGCCCCGGATCGATGACCGCCACCGGACCGACGGTGCCGGCGTCGACCCCGGGACCCAGGATCACCCTGGTCACGCCGGTGACGACGTCGTGGACCACCAGGGCGCGCGATGGCGCGCCACCGCACTCCGCCGCCGAGACGAGGAGGTAGGCGACGTTGCCCACCACCGCGACGGGGTTCGGGACCGGATGCGTGTTGCTCGGCTGGCCGGGGACGGAGAAGGTCAGCCGGCTCGAGCTGGTCGGCGAGGTCAGCATGGCGAGCGGTCCGACGCCGCAGCCGACCGCTTCCTGGACCAGCGTCCCGGTGGTGACCGGCCAGGCCGCCTGGAAGCCGAAGGGGGTCGCCGAGCCGGCCGTCGCGGCGGTGAGCTCGGTCGGCGCTCCGCCGTCGACCGGGTAGAGCCAGAGGTTCGCGACGCCGTTGCCGCCGAGCGCGCATCGCGTCAGCGCCCGTCCGTCCGGCCACCACGAGACCACCGAGCAGGAGCCGTAGCCCGCCGGAGCCGGCAGCGTGCGGACCAAGGTGCCCGTCGCGTTGCCGTAGACCGCGAGTCCCGAGGTGGTGCCGGCGACGAGGGAGAGGCCGTCCGGGGTCATCGACGCGATGCCGGTGTCGGCCGGGAAGGTGACCTGTACCGACCCGTCGAGGGCGCGTCGCTGCGTCCGCGTGGTGCCGCCGGAGGTGTCGGTGGTGAGCAGGGCCTTGCCGTCCGGTCGGGTGTAGGTCGCGCCGCCGGGCTGGCCGAGGGCGATCGTGCGTGACGTCCCGGCGGCGACGTCCCACTCCAGCACCGACGTCGGCTCGGGGGCGGCAGTGAGAACTCGGCGACCGTCGGGCGTGATGTCGTACACGGCGGCATTCGGCATCGTCCCGATGACGTAGCGGCTGCCGGTCGGGCTGAGGAGGAAGAGGGTCGCCGATGTCGCCTCCGTCGACGACGACCAGCTCGCCGCGCTCCAGCCGGGGCCGACCTGCCCCCACGGAATGGCGCTGCGCGGCTGCTCGGTCGGGCCGAGGACGACCACCCCTGGCCCGGCGGTCCCGCCGGACGTGGGGCTCACGCTGGGAGTCGCGGTGACCGTGACCTGGGCGACCGGGTCGGTGCCCGCTCCGGTATGCCGGGTGAGCAGGACGATCCCCGTCGCACCGGCGGCGACGAGCACCGCGGCGGCGAGGGCGGCGAGCCAGGAACGGCGGCGCCGTCCCGTCGGGTCAGCCGGGTCGTCGGACGCCACGGACCTTCCTTCCACCGAGCAACCCCTGAACGGTGCCCCATCCACCCGGGAACTCGCCGAGAGGTGACCGGGAGTGGCTCGGTGATCAACCCCTTCGTGGTCCACTGACCGCTCGAAGCGCGGAGACGTCGACCACGGTGACGTGCCCGCGCTGAAGCCGGAGCAGCCCGTCCCGCTCCAGCCGGCGCAGGTACCGGTTCGCGGTGGGCCGCGAGGCGCCGGACAGCTCGGCCACCTCGACCTGGGTCAGCGGAAGGTGGACCTCGACGGGCTCCGTGCTGTCGGCGTACTGCCCGCACAGGTCCAGCAGAGTGCGGAGGACGCGGCCGTCGGCTGACAGGTAGAGCGCGTCGATGAGGTGCGCGGACAAGCGGTCGACGCGTTGCGCGAGCATCCGGACGAGCAGGTCCTTGACGTCCGGGTGCTCGTCGCACAGCCGCCGAAACTCGTCGAACCGCAGAGACAGGGTGATGACGGGCTCGATGGCCACAATGGTCGACGTCCGCCGGTGGTCGTCGGCCAACATGGCCATCTCGCCGAACGCCTCACCCGGACCGAGTACGGCGAACGTGGCGACGTCCCCGTGGGGTGTGGTCCGCCGGGACACGACGCGACCCTCGTGCAGGAAGTGAAGCGTTTCGGCCAGGTCGCCCTCGTGGAAGAGCGTCTCGCCCTTCGCGTACCGATGACGCCGAGTCCCGGCGAGCACCAGCCGCTGCTGCGACGGCGTCAACGCAGCGAGCAGCTGCCACTCCATGGCGGCAGTGCACCACGTCGACGACCCGCCCGGCAACGTTCCGGACCGGGTTGTCGGCCCATCGTCGTCACCGCAGTGTGCGGAGGGAGACCTCTGCTCTGTCGCCGCCGGCACAGACCCAGGGGGGAGAAGGGCCGACCGTGAGAGCCAGCCGGAAATCGTCCGGCACCGCTACACCGGAGGTCGATCATGGCTCCACTTCGTCGCAGTCACCGGGACCTGTCTCACCACCACCCCCGGATCCGCAAGATCGGAAAGGCGACGTGGGTTTGGGAGTGCAGCTGTGGTGGCGCTTCCCGTCGCGACTCCACCGATGCGCTGTCATGGCCCGCGGCCGTCGTCGAGGCGCTCCTGCACTCGCAGCTGATCGCGCCGTGACCGTTACGGGCTAGGCGTACCGCAAGCCGGTGCTGGGACCATGGGGCGTCCCGGCACTGCCGGGACACGGGGCGTCCCGGCCACGGCCGGCCGGACCGCTGGGGGTCCGGCCGGCCGTGCGTCACCAGATCGTGTGGGGCTCCGAGGCCACCCGGGCCTCATCCCGCAGCCGGGTCTCGGCGTCGGCGTACCGCTCCGACGCCTCGTCGGCGGTGGCCCCGACCGCGGTCATCCCGACCCGGCCGAGCTCGGTGAGCGCACTGATCATGTGGAAGACGACCCCGCGCTCTCGCGACTGGTCGTAGTGAATCCCGGACACAGCCACGACGTCGAAGAGGTCGGCGATGCGCAGCCCCGTCAGCGACGGATCCTCGAAGTGGTCGGTGGCCACGAGGTGACGCTCGTCGCCGGCCGGCGTGAGGAACCGGCTGCTTTCCGCGTCGTACCGGCCGTCGGTGAGGTACTGCAGGGTGAGAAACGGGTGGGTGGTGCCGCCCTTGCGCAGGTTGATCTCGATGGCGTGCGAGGTCCATTGACCATCGGCCCGGCTGACCACGAAGTCGATAGCGAACCGGCCGAGGACGCCCTTGCTCGCCAGGACCTCGCCCACCTTCATGGCCTCCGCGGAGATGAGGCCGGCGTAGCCGGGGTCGGCTGGGAAGCGGCAGCCGAGGTAGGACTGCCCCGTCGTGCCGCCGAGGATCTGGTCGTGGGTGGAGAGCAGCTCGACGGCGCCCAGCGGGGTCACCCGCAGCTGGACGCTCGGGCTGCGCAGCTCCTCGCCGGTCACGCGCTCCTCGACGATGCCGGCCCGCTCCGTCAGCCGGTTCAGGAACATCGGCAGGTCCGCCCGCTCGCTCTCGAGCGTCATGCCCATGACCCGGTCGTGCAGGGCCGCGCGTTCGGTGTCGTCGCCGCTCGCCGGCAGCCGGGTCAGGTCGACTTCGGCGTTGCCCGCGCCTGACACGCCCTCGTTGAGCTTGACCATCGCGGCAGTGGCTCTCGGGCGGGCGGCCCGCAGCCCCGCTAGGGCGGTCACGACGTCGTCGACGGACCGGACGTCGTTGACCCCAATCGGATGCGAGATTCCCGCGGTGGCAAACGCCTCGCGAGACCCGGTTTTCGTTCCGATGGGGAAGTGGCGTGGGTCTGCCCCGTACATCGGGATCCCGAGCAGCAGCGAGAGGTCCCGCTCCCGCGTGGTCGTGTTGTAGGGCACCAGGTGCGAGAAAGCCGGGTCCGGGATAAGAGAACGGATCTGGCTCACGAGCCGCGGCCGGGCCAGGAGCTTCTCGGTGAGCGGGGTCGCGGAGGAGTCGCCCACCGAGACGAGGGACAGCCGGGCCCTCGCGTGGCTGGGGATCACTCCTGGTAGCAGCGACAGGTAGTACTCGATGACCGCGGGGTCGATCGGCATCGAGGTCACGTAGACGAGCTTGAGCCGGGGCTGTCGCAGCAGGAGCAGCATGAAGAGAGAGCGCTCCTCCAAGGCCTGGTTGGCCGCCCCCGAACCGGGCAGCATCCGGTCGATCGACATCGACGGGACGACGATCACCGACTCCCGGGGGTCATTCGACCGGATCGCCCGCCAGACGGCTGGAAGCCGCTGCTGGAGCCGGTCGAAGGCCTCGTTGCGCTCGTCCTCGGAGAGGTCCTCGAGCCGCGAGGGGGAGGTGGGGGAGGGCAGGCTTGTGGTCACGCGCTTACCTCGTCGTCACTCAGGCCCACGATCTCGTAGGCGACCAACGGTTTGGAGAACCCCCGGAGCTCGAGCGGACCGAGAGAACGTCCCACGGCGACCTCCTCGGCGCCGGCCATGACGCGCTGGCTGACCAGGATCTGACCGGCCTTCGCGCGGGACGACAGCCGCGCCGACAGGTTCGTCACCGTGCCGATCGCCGCGTAGTCGTAGCGCCCCTCGAACCCGATCTGACCCAGGGTGGCGAAACCGCGCGCGATGCCGACGCCGAAGCCGAGCTCGTACCCGTGCCGCTGCCAGTCATCCGCCAGCCGGGCCACGGCCTCCCTCATCCGGACGGCCATCCGCACGGCGCGGGCCGGTGCGTCAGGGATGGGGATCGGGTCGTTGAAGAAGACGAGCAGTCCGTCGCCGGCGAAGTGCTCGAGGGTCCCCTCGTACTCGAACACGAGGTCGCCCAGGGCGCGGTGGTACTCGGCGAGGACGGACATGACCTCCTCCGGGTCGGAGGTCTCGGCGAAACCCGTGAACCCGCGCAGGTCGCAGTACACCGCGGTGATCTCGCGCCGGTGGCTGGCGAGGAACGAGTCGTCATCCTGGTCCAGCAGGAGCCGGGTGATCTGGGGGGAGAGGAACCGCCGGAGCCGGCCGAGCCGGTCCAGCCGCTCCACCTGCCGGGCCACCCGCGCCTCGAGCTCCTGGTTCCACGTGGCGAGCTCGGCGGCCTGGGCGACGACGGTGTCGTAGTAGCGCTTGACGCGCAGCAGGGACCGGACTCGACCCAGGAGCTCGGCCTGGTCCAGCGGCTTGGCGATGAAGTCGTCGGCGCCGGCGTCGATCGCCCGCACCTTCTCCGTCGGTCCGCTGGCCGTCACCATGACGACGGGCAGGTATGCGGTGTCAGGGTTCGCCCGTATCCGGCGACACGTCTCGTGCCCGTCCAGACCGGGCATCAGCAGGTCGAGCAGGACGAGGTCGATCCGTCCATCGTCGAGCAGCGCCAGCGCCTCCTCGCCGGACCCCGCCTCGACGACCTCGTATCCGTGCGGCGTGAGGATCGCCTGCATCAGCCGGCGGTTCATCGGCAGGTCGTCCACGACGAGGAGGACGGCCGGCGCCGCCTCGGCGGTCATCGCGCGTTCCGCAGGTGCTGTCGCACCTGGTCGGGGAACTCGCGCACGCTGATCGGCTTCTCGAGGAACCCGTCGAAACCGGCGGCCAGCGCGCGCTCGCGGTCCATCGGCATGGCCGAGGCCGTGAGCGCGATGACCGGGACGTCCCGGGTCCCCGGGTGGTCCCGCAGCCGCGCCAGCGCCTCGTGCCCGTCGATCCCGGGCAGCTGGAGGTCCATGAGGATGAGGTCGGGGATCGACTGCTGCGCCTGGACGACCGCGTCCTCGCCGGTCGTGGCCACCGCGACCGAGAAACCGGCCCACACGAGCAGGTCATGCGTCAGCTTGAGGTTCTTGTCGTTGTCCTCGACCACGAGGATCCGTTCCGCCGTCATGGTGAGGGTGCCCCCGCCGCCGAGGGCCGCGACACCCGGACCAGGCGCTGAGCGAGGACGTCGAGGTCGAGGGCGGACTTCGAAGCCACGAAGGCGATCCGACCTTCGAGCCGCGCCCGGTCCTCGGCCATCAGTGACTTGGCGGTGAGGACGACGATGGGGATGTCGGCGGTCTCGGGTCGAGCGGCGAGTGCGTCGATGACGGCAAAGCCGTCGATCTCCGGCATGAGCAGGTCGACGAGCACGACCGAAGGCCGGGTCGAGGCGACGAGCTCGATGGCGTCGGCCCCGCGCTCGCAGACCTTGACGGACCAGCCCTGTGGCTCGAGGGTGACCCGCACGAGCTCCAGGGCCATCGGGTCGTCGTCGACGACGACGATGGTGCGCCCCTCGACGTGGCCCGTGGCGGCGGCCACCAGGCGACGGACGGAGCTGATGAGCTCGTCCTTGTTGACCGGCTTGACCAGGTAGTCGGCCGCGCCGAGGGCGAACCCGCGGCCGCGTTCGGGAAGCACGGAGACGATGACCACCGGAGTGCCGGCGATGTCGGGGTCCGACTTGATGGAGTGCAGGACTTCCCACCCGCTCATGCGCGGCAGCCTGATGTCGAGGATCACGGCCACCGGCCGCAGCGAACGCACCACGGCCAGCCCGTCGGGTCCGTCGCGGACCACGACGGGCCGCAGCCCCGCCGCGGTGAGGTGAAGGGCCACGAGCTCGCCGGACCGCTCGTCGTCCTCGATGACGACCACGGCGGGCCGGGGATCCCCGAGGGCGGCATCCGCCGTCTTTGCCGTGTCGGGCAGGGCACCAGCGGGCTGGCCCGGGATGCTGAACCCGAACGAGCTGCCGACGCCGGGGGAGCTGGTCACCCAGATCCGACCGCCGTGCAGCTGGACGATCCGCCTGGTCACGGTCAGACCGAGCCCGGTACCCTCCGAGCTGACCACGAACCGGCCACCCTGCTGGAACGAGTCGAAGATGCGGTCCTGGTCCGCGTGGGCGATACCGACGCCGGTGTCCGCAACCGTGACCATGAGGTCGCCGGCCTCCAGCCAGGCGGAGACGGTGACCGAGCCCTCGTCGCCGGTGAACTTCACCGCGTTGCTCAGCAGGTTGAGCAGGACCTGGCGGAACCTCAGCTCGTCGGCCCGGATCGCCGTGAGGTCGTCGGACAGCTCCAGGACGAGGCTGATCTGGTGCTGCGCCGCACGTTCCCGGACGAGGGAGAGGGCGTACTGGAACGCGCCCGCCGCGTCGAAGGTCGTGGGGTCGAGCTCCATCTGGCCGGCCTCGACCTTGGACAGGTCGAGCACGTCGTTGAGGAGCGCGAGCAGGTGCCGCCCGGCGTCGCGGATGTCCCGGAGGTAGTCCTCCTGGCGCTCGTTGAGGTCGCCGAACATCCGCTCGAGAAGGACCTCCGAGAACCCGATCACCGCGTTGAGCGGAGTCCGCAGCTCGTGGGACATGCTCGCGAGAAACTCCGACTTGTGCTGGCTGGCGACGGTCAGCTCCAGACTCTGGCGGGCCAGTTCCTGGTAGAGCCGGGCGTTGGTCAGGGCGACGGCCGACTGGCTGGCGAAGGCCGAGAGCAGGTCGCATACCTCGTCGTCGAAGACGCCCGGCTGCCGGCGCCGCACGACGAACGCCCCGACCACCTGGTCGGCGCTGCGCAGCGGCACGGCGACCAGCGAGCGCCACCCGTCGGCGTGGAGGATCTCGAGGTGCGCGTCGCGGTCGACCGTCGCGAGGTCCTCGATCTGGAACGACGACGTCGCGTAGGCGCACTGGCCGACCCAGGTCTCGTCGGCGTGGATCCGTGCGCGCCGGAGCTGGTCGAGGGTCGCCTCGCTCGTCCCGGATGCCGCTCGCACCCGGAACAGCCGGGTCGTCTGGTCGTACTCCATGAGTGAGCCGCCGTCGGTCTCCGACAGCTCCACGGCGTGGCTGACGATGGTGGAGAGGACCTGCTCGACGTCGAGGGACGAGCCGACGACCTTGCCGACCGCGGAGAGCGCCTCGAGCTGGTCGACCTTGCGGGACAGTGCCGTGGTCTGCTGGACGTTGCGAACCGCCAGGGCGGCCTGGTTGGCGAACGTCCCCAGCACCGAGGCGATCCGGGCGTCGAACGGCTCCACCTCGGTACGCCACACCGAGAGAACACCGACGACGTCGTCGCCGATGAGCATGGGCGCGCCCATGATCGTGCGGAACCCGCCTCGACGCTGGTACTCGCGGTTACGGTATGCGGGATCGGCCAGCACGTCGGTGATCTGATGCGTCGCCCGGTCGATCGTCACTCGTCCAACGAGACCGTTCCGGTCCACGGGGATGGGATGGGACGTCGAGAATCGCACGTAGTCCTCGTTGAGTCCCATGGAGTGGGCGAGCTCCAGGCCGTCAGCAGTGAGCAGATGGATCTGCGCGACGTCGGCGCCGCACAGTCTCCTGGCGTTGCTCACGACGGCGTCGAAGACCTCGGTCTGAGAGGAGGCGGACCGCGCCAGGACCGACAGCACCTCGACGATGGCGGTGAGCTGGGCCCGCGGCCCGGGCTGCGCGTCGAACGGTCCCGAGAGCCGCTCTGGCTCGCGGGCGGCGTCGTGCGAGGCGTCGACGTCCACGTGGGCCTCCCGGTGAGGGCAAGCGCTGCCGGTCCTCGGCAGTGCCTAGTGTGCTCCCGCGCAGCGGGGCTTAGCCACGGTTTGCCGATGTGCCCTACGGGCGCCCGAGCCGGGAGGTCGCCGAGAGGCGGCCCAGAACCCCCTCGCATACCGTCGAGGCATGGCGATCAGCAAGGGAGCGGCGGTGTCCTGGAACACCTCTCAGGGCACGACCCACGGCAAGGCCGTGGAGAAGCGGACGTCGGAGTTCACCTTCGACGGCCAGAAGTTCAACGCGAGCGACGACGAGCCCTACTGGATCGTCCAGTCGGAGAAGACCGGCGCCAAGGCCGCCCACAAGGAGTCGAGCCTGACTGCCCGCTGAGCGCCCCGTAAAGTGACCGATATGTCATCGGGGGACGAGAACCGGACGGGCGGCACCTGGGTGCCGCGTGGTCCCGAGACCGGCGTCGCGAGGCCGGAACGACCGGCGCTGTCCGACCGCACGCCGGCGCCCGTCACGGGGAAGGCGGCGGTTCCGCTGGCCCTGCGTCGGTCGCAGGCCATGTGGTACGTCGCGGTCGCCATGCTCTTCTTCTCGGTGGTCATGATCGTCATGACTCGGGCCAGCATCACCACGAGCCTCACCGAGCTGCTCCACGAGCAGGATGCCACGGTGTCCGAGACCCGGCTGGCCGACGTCGCTCCGATGATCGTCTACGCGGCCATCGCCGCGCTGCTCGTCGTGGCCATCCCGGAGTGGGCGTTCGCGACGGCTCTGACGCGTCGGCGTCCGTGGCCGCGGATCGTCATGGTTCCCGTGGCCATCCTCCACGTCGTCGTCGCGGTCCTCTGCACGCTGCTCATCCCACTGGCCGCCTGGCAGGGCTGGCTGTTGGTCGTCGCGCTGGTGTTCGGTGGGCTGCTCGCCCTGGTCGCGTCCGTACGCGCGTTCGCGCCGTCGGTCTCCGGCTGGCTGCGTACGCGGCACGAGGACCAGGCCGTCGCCTCGAACTGAGTCGGTCAGGCCGCGGGCTGTCCCGACGCGTCGAGCCCGGCCACCACGCCCTCCAGGCTGCGGATGACGACCCGACACAGGTTTCGGGCGCCCTCGCCGTTGGCGAGGTCGCTCTGCAACCGGCGCCACTCCTGGATCGCCGTCATGGCCTCCTCGCGCAGCGTCTCGCGGTCCGCGGCGGCGCTGCGGCGCAGCCGCGCGGCCGGCGAGGTGCCGCCCCCGCCGAGGATGGCCTCGGCCTCCGCCAGGCGCTCGGGCGGCAGCTCGGCCGGCGGCGTGCTGTGCAGCGCGGTGATGAGGCTGAGCTCCTCCACGTCGTGACGGGCACGCAGTGCGGTGTCGACCCGGTCGGCGAGGTCCTCGGCGCCTGGCGTCCGGGCGTTCTCGGGCGACCTCAGCTCGCGCTCGAGCATCAGCAGCGCCGAGCGAGCCTTCAAGGCGTCCGCTCGCGCGGCGAACTGGGTGGTGAGGATGCGGGTGACCTCGTCCAGGCCGCTCCGGCGGACCAGCTCGTCGGCCAGTGCCGACCCGGTGAGGAACCCGTCGCGGACGAGAACCGTGGCCAGCCGGATGCCGAACACGCCGAACCGCTGGATCAGCGCCGCGCGCACCGGCGAGGTCGCGGTCGGCGAGTCGGGCAGCGGCGTGGTCACGAACCGGTCGGAGGAGAGGAGCAGCCGGTCACGGTCCTCCCGTCCGAGCACCGACAGCTCGCGCAGCGCCTCGAACTCGACCTGGCGCAGGGTGCGGCCGCTCTCGGCGAGCAGCCCGGCGACGGGAACGACGTCGAGGCAGAGGGCCCGCACAGCCGGGTCGGTGCGGTACCGCTGGGCGACCCGCGCGGCGGAGAGGAGCGCGTCGATCCGGCCGGACCCGACCTCGTCGGCTCTGGACAGCACGACCAGGGTCATCGCCGACAGGTTCGGGACGGACTGCGAGTCGCGGAAGGCCTCGAGGAACTGGGCATCCGTCGCGTGCAGGTGGCGCATGAGGTAGACGACGGCGTCGACGAGTGACACCGAGTCGTCCGGGGTGAGCGCCGCCGTCGACTGGAGGCTCAGCTCTTCGGACAGCGAGGCCAGCCCCGGGGTGTCGACGAGGGTGAGGTCCTTGAGGGCCGGCGCCGGCCAGTGGACGTCGATCCGCTCGACGTCCTCGATGGCCAGGCCACCGGTCGTGAGGACCAGCCGGCCGTCGACGCGGCGCACCGGCTGAGGCCGCGGCTTCCCGCTGCGGGGGACCACGGTGACCCGGGGGACCGTGCCGTGGCGGTACCAGGTGACCACCCGGGTGCACTCGCCGGTGTCCGTCGGCGCGACCCGCTCACCGAGGAAGGCATTGAGGAGGGTGGACTTGCCGGCCTTGATCTTGCCGGCGAGAGCGACCCGGAGCGGCTCGTCGAGGCGCTCCTCGGCGGTCGTCAGGCGGGTTTGCGCCGAGGCGTCTCCGGCCAGCAGCTCGCGAGCCTCGCGGAGCAGCTCCCGGGCGGAGCTGTCGGCCGGGGTGCGTGCGCTCACGCGGTCGGCCTCATCGGCGCTCCCGAAGCGCTCGCCACGGCGGCTGCGGCACCGGCACGGGTCGGCCGTCCCGCACCGGTGGGGCTGCCCGGCGTACCGGCGGGTTTCGGCGCCGTCTCAGCGGTGAGCCGGGCAGCGGCGGAGGAGAGCTCGTCGAGCTGCGCGAGCGACTTCTGGACCTCGGCCAGCCGGGCCACCCGCTCGGCGGTACTGGCCTGAGCGGCCTTCTGGGCGTTCGTCACCGAGGCCTGCAGGGACGTCGACAGCTCCTCGGCGACGTCGTTGTAGTGGTCGCGCACGGCGCGCTGGACGATGCGCAGCCGGTCCTTCAGCTGCTTGGCGACGTAGAAGATCACGTCGTCGGAGTACTTCCGCACGAGCACCTTGGCCTCGGCGCGACGTCGCTTGAGTCGCTGCTCGGCGTCGTCGCGGTAGGCCTTGGTGCCGAGCACGATTCCGGCGCCGACCGAGATCGGGTTGACCAGCGGGATGCCGGCCAGACCGGTCAGGAGCCCGAACATGAGGATTCCCCCGTAGGAGCCCCGAAGCCCGACGAGGACCTTCTGCATCGTCTTGAGCTTGCCCGTGTCGAGCTGGCCGAGCTCGCTGACCGGATCGACGACTCCGGTCGTGTCGTCGAGGTGGAAGTCGGGGGACAGCGTCTTGGAGTCCTGGGAGAAGTGCTGACCGACCTCCTCGACCAACCACCCGGCGTTCCCCTCGGCCCAGAGGAACGTGTCGGCGATCGCGGCCGAGATGCGCTGCTCGTACCAGACGACGAACTCGTCCCACGCGTCACCGGGGTCCCCGGCGTCGATGGAGGTCTCGGCCTCGCGGACGATGACGCGCACGCGGTCGCGCAGGTCGTGGTCGAGATCGGCGTTGAGGTCGGCGACACCGTCGGACAGGGTCGACTGCCACCGCGACGACCGGCGCTTCAGCTCGTCGGCCTCGGCGCGAGCCTTGTTGAGGACGGCGACCATCTCGGGGATGGCGGCCGGGTCCTGGAGCGCGTCGCGCTCGCTGGTGAGGGCGAGCCGCAGGTTGTCGACAACGCCCGAGATGTCGTGAGCCGTGGAGCGCAGCTGCAGCTGGTCACGCCGACCCAGCACGTCGGCGCGCAGGTACCGGATGAGCTCGGTGAAGCCGGACTCCTCGTTGAGGCTGGCGTCGCCCTGTGCGGCGGCGGCCAGCCGCAGGTTCGAGGAGAGGGGGAAGGTCGGCATCCGGAGGCCGAGCCGCTCGAGGTGGCCGGCGTCGAGGTCGCGCACGCGGCGCCAGTCGGGGAACAGGTCGGTCTTCGACAAGACGCAGACGACGGTCGGACAGGCCGCGAGGGCCTGCCGGAGGAAGGTGATCTCCGGGGCGGTGAACTCGCTCGACGCGTCGGACACGAGGATGACCGCGTCAGCGGTAGGAAGCGCCGCGAGGGTGCTCGCGGCGTGGCTCGACGCCAGACCGCCGACGCCGGGGGTGTCGACGAAGACGAGGCCGTCCTTGAGGATCTGCCGCGGCAGCAGCGCCTTGGCTCCGACGACGGCACGGGTGTCCCGACGGTCCGTACGACCGACGATCGCGGTCGCGAGGGAGTCGATCGGGACCGCCAGCTCCTCCGGCTCGGCGAACCCGCCGTCGGCGGACATCGCCGTGGAGGCGACCAGGAGGGCAGCCGACGGGCTGGCCCCGTAGCGCACCTCCATCGGCACCGAGGTCGCGAGGTCGTCGTCGACCGGGCATACCGGAGCGTTGACCAGCGCGTTGATGAGCTGGCTCTTGCCCTGCTTGAACTCCCCGACGACGAGGACGCGGACCGACGGGTCCGCGAGGCGACGAGTCGTATGCCCCAGGCGAGACACGAGATCGGATCGGCCCTGCTGCTCGCACAGCGTGCGAGTGCGACGGATGAGATCTGGTGCGGCCACGCTCACTGACATCACTCCTGGTGTGGTGGAACCCCGACGGCCACCAGCGTCGATGGTAGGGCTTCGTCGCTACCCCGCTCAGCGGATCCCGGCTTCCGGGGTCAGCCGGTAGGCGGGGAAGTCGGAACGAGCAGGTTCGGGCCGTCGATCGGGTTCGAACGGCAGAAGACCCGGCGGGGGTAACCCGCCGGGTCTCGCTGCGTCTCAGATCAGAGACAGGGGTGGCTAGCTCAGTTGCTGGCCTCAGAGTCGTCCACGGCGACCGCGACGTCGTTGTTGTCGACGTTGACCGGGTCGGTCTGGAACGAGTGGTCCACCTCGTTGTCGTTGAGCGAGTCGTTGATCGAGTCGTTCACCGAGTTGTCCTGGAAGGAATCCTCCACGTCGACGTCCAGGTCGGTCGAGCTGTCGTTCCCCGAGTCGCTGACGTTCGTCGAGTTGTCCTGGAACGAGTCCTCGACGTCCACATCCACGTCGGTGTTGCCCGAGTCGACCGTGTTGTCGTTGCCCGAGTCGACGGCGACGTTGTTGTCGTTCAACGAGTCGTTGATCACGGTGTTGCCGTTGCCGGAGTCGTTCACCGACTCGTCGTTGAACGAGTCCTCCACGTCGACGTCCACGTCAACATCGGTGCTGTTGTCCTGGAACGAGTCGCTGATGTTCGTGGAGTTGTCGGAGTTGTCGGAGCTGTCGTTGCCCGAGTTGTCGATGTCGATGCCGTCGTTGTCGCCACCGTCGTTGTCGATGCCGTCGTTGTCCTGGAACGAGTCGCTGATGTTCGTAGAGTTGTCCGAGTTGTCCGAGTTATCGGAGTTATCCGAGTTATCGGAGTTATCGGAGTTATCCGAGTTGTCGTTGAACGAGTCGCTGATCGCCGTGTTGACCGAGTTGTCGGAGTTATCCGAGTTGTCGGAGTTGTCGTTGAACGAGTCCTCGACGTCGATGTCGACGTTGGTGGAGTGGTCGTCGTTGAACGAGTCCTCGATGTTGGTGGAGTGGTCGTCCTCGTTGAAGGAGCCCACGGCCACCGACCCGCCGGCCGCGATAGCCCCGTCACCGGAGGCGATGATCGCGTCGTTGTCGAAGATCTGCAGGACGTCGCCGTCGGCCCAGATGTTCTGGTTCACCGACTGGTCGGTAACGGTGTCGCGGTCGTCGATGGCCGACGAGTACGTGTAGTTGTTGACGATCGAGGTCAGCTGGGCGACCGCGTGCGAGTGGTCGTCGTCGCCACCGTGGCCACCGCCGCCGCCGTGCCCGCCGCCGCCGCCGTGCCCGCCGCCACCGTGGCCGCCGCCGCCGTGGCCGCCCGCCGCCGTGCCCGCCGCCGTGGTCGCCGCCACCGCCACCGCCGCCGCCACCACCGCTGTAGCCCCACGAGGAGCCGCCGTCAGCGGAGGAGTGGTTGCCGCCGGTGTTGTACTCGCGGTCCATGCTGACCGAGGCGTAGTCGAGAACGACCGGACGAACCGCGTCGAGGTCCGCGCAGCTCAGGTCGCCGTGGCCGGCGTCCGACAGTGCGCTCTGCGGGTTCGCGTTGTAGGCCTCTGCGGCCTGCGGGTCGCGAAGGAGGTTGAGGATGAAGTCCAGAAGACTCTGGGTGATGGCCATGCGTGTGGTCCTTCCCCTGCGGATGGAAGCCGGGAACCGTTCCCTGCCCTGCCGAGGACGGTAGGGACTGGGGGGTCCGCCGCCACATCGGGGCAACCTCCCCCACCCGCGGGCCGGCCGGGGGCGCGACGCCCGCCCGGGGTGAGGGACTAGGGGATGACTAGGGGGTCAATCCCCGGGGACCCCCCGTGTCTATACGGCTGATGAGCGGGTATGCCTGTGGGTGGCTATGGTGGTTAGGCAGGGCGGACTACGGGGGAAGCAAGCATGGGCAGTGGGGCTATGGCTGACGTAGTTGCTGACGTAATTGTCGACAGGGTCGCAGGGCTGGCCCCTGCCTCAGCAGGGCGCGGCGCCCTGACGAACCCGATTGCCACGTCGTGGGTCAGCAGATCTGAGGGAACGGTTGCGACGGCGGGATCGGCCGACCGGACCTCCACGCGTGTGACCACCGAGCTGGTCGTCGAGCTTGGAGAGACCAACCTCTGGGTGTCGGTTGACCGCGACGGGACGACGTCGCGGCCGGAGCTGGTCAAGGGGGCGGAGCCGGGCCAGTTCCCGGCCGACCTGCGGGTCACCGAGGCGGGCCGGTGGTTCTGGGGCGCAGGGCGCCGGCGGCGCGACGGCGACCTGCTGGTCTCCAACGTCCTCGCGCGGGTGGACGACCCGGTTCCGGTCATCATCGGCCGTGATGCGCTGTCCGGTGCAGAGCTGGTCGCCCGGCAGGTCGCCACGCTGGTACGCCTGGTGAAGGCCGCCACGCCGACCCGGCTGACGCTGGTGCACCCCGTCGACCTCTCTCGCCGCGGCCGGGCGGCCGTCGAAGGCCATCTCTCCCGGCGGCTTCCGGTCGGTACAGAGGTCACCTGGGTGTCGCGGGCCGAAGCGGCCGTGGCCGCCACGCCCGAGTGCGCCGACCTCGCGCCGGGAGACCGGGTCGGGGTCCTGCACGTCGGCGGCTCCAGCGTCGAAGCGGCCGTCTGGCGTCGGTCCGGTGCATCCACCGGTGAGGTCGTGGCGGTCCGGGTCGACCGTGGCGGTGCCGGCCATGCGGTCGACGACACCCTCCTCAGCGCGCTGAGCCGGGGAACCGGTTTCGGCCGGCCGACCGGCTGGCCGCAGGTGGACCGGCCGAGCCTGAGGCGCGAGTGCGAACGCGCCAAGGTCGCCCTGTCGGCCGAGACGGCGGTCGATGTCGACGTCGAGGGTGTTCCGGTCCGCATGGTCCGAGGCGACGTGGAGGAGCTCAGCGCCCCCCTCGTCACGCGACAGCTCGACACGCTGGGCACCGTGCTCGGCCGCTCGGAAGGGGATGGGTCGCCGCTGCGGCTGATCCTGCTCCTGGGCGGGGCGTCGGCCACTCCGTCGCTGGTCGAGGCGGCCGGAGCGCGCTTCGAGGTTCCCGTGATCGCCGTGCCGCGGGTCGGCGAGGTGCTCGCGCGGCCGGCGACCGCCGCCGCCGACCGCAGCGGCGTCGGCTCCGCGGCGGGGTATGCGACGACGGCTCCTCGTGGCGCGGCGACCGCGCCGAGTCCGACGGAGGACGACGACGCGTCGCCGGCTGCGGTGCTGGCCCGCGCGCGACGCCCCTGGGCTCCGATGGTGCCGCTCACCGCGGCCACGGCCGTCGCGTCGACGTCGTCCGGTCCTCGGGCGACCGCACCGGCGTCGACCCCGCGCTTGACCCCGCGCTCGGCCGCGCCGTCGACAGCCGCGCCGTCGACCGCTGCACCGGGACCGGCCGCGTCGCCGCTCCCGGCCGCGTTCGTGCGACCCGGGGCTCGTCTGGCGCGGATCCCGGTTCCTCGGCCGACCCACCTGGCCATGGCGGCCGCGGTGCTGATCGCCGTCGCCGCCGTGCCCGCCATCAGCGGAGCGATGCAGGACGCCGACGACCCGACGACGGCCGCCGCGCCCAGCTCCGGGAGCGCCGCCGTCGCCGGCGCGGCGGGTGGGCTCTTCGGCGGAGCGGGGCTCGCCTTCACCCCCGGAGCGGGAGGCTCCGCCGGGCCGGCGGTGAGCCAGTGGCTGGCCAACCCCACCGGAACATTGGGTCCGAACCAGCTCCTCTCGATGGTCCGCCCGGCCGCTGCCGACTCCTCGCCGAGCTCGATGCCGTCGACGGCGGGCGGCGCGCCTGCGGCGGTCGCGGCCGGGCCCGCGCCGGCCGCGGCCGCTGCGCCGGCCGGCAGCTCCACTCCCGCCGGTGGGTCGACGCCCGCCGGAAGTGGCTCCACTCCGGCCTCGACGACGCCGCCGGCCAACCCGCCGGCGTCGGACCCGCCGGCCAGCGACCCGCCAGCGTCGGACCCGCCGGCCAGCGACCCGCCCGCGTCGGACCCGCCGGCCAGCGACCCGCCCGCCTCGGATCCGCCCCCCAGCGACCCGCCGGCGCCGGATCCAGGCAGCGATCCTTCCCCGCAGTCCACGCCCGACCCGGTCCCGACCAACGTGGAGCCGGTCGCCGACGCGACGCCGGCCGCCGACGACTCCGGTGGTGGCGGTGGCGCCGCCGGTGACGCGGACGGTGCCGACGGCAGCATCGCGCCGTAGGGGCTCTGGTGACCCGACACGTCCCCACGGGTGACGGCGGAGGTCGTGACCGAAGCCGCGATGTCCGCGTTGCGGGTGCTGGCCGACGGTCGTGGTCACGTGCTGCTCGTCGCACCGACCGGCTTCGGCAAGACGAGCACCCTCCGGCACCTCGAACGCAGCGGCCGGACCCTTGGCCTGACCACCGAGCGCTACCCCGTCGCGGCTGGAACCGACCTGCCCGACATCGTCCTCGTCGACGACGCCCACCTGCTGCCCGCGCAAGAGCTGGCCGTCCTCGGCAACGGGCTGGCCTCCGGGGCCCGCCTGGTCGCCGCCGTCGAGCCCCCGCCGGGAGACGGCTCGTTCGGGGAGGTCCTCGACCGGATCGCCGCGGCGGGAACCGTCGTCACCCTCGAGCCGTGGACCGACCGACGAGGTGGCCACCCTCCTCGAGCAGACCGGGGACGGCGACCCGGTCCGCGAGGCGGAGGCCGTCGTCTCGGCCACCGGAGGCCTCCCGTGGCTCGTGACCGAGCTCCTCGCCGAGGGGGAGTCCGCGGCGCAGGGCCGGCCGGGACAGCCCTCCCGACCGGAACGAGAGGTCCTCCGGGCGCTCGGCCGGCTGCCGCGGCCGGTGAACGAGGTGGTCATGGCCCTCTGCGCGGGGTATGCGGTCGACCGCGGCCCCCTCCCGCCGCCGCTGGCGGCGCTGGACGAGGCGGAGCTGAGCAGACTGCTCGACCGCGTCTACGACGCCGGCATCCTCAGCCGCGACGGTCAGGTGCCCCCTGTCGTCCGCCGCGCCGTGCTCCACCACGTACCGCGGCATCGGATCCGTCCGTACCTCGCCTGCGTCGTCGACGACCTCGAGGCGGCCGACGCCGATCTCGGAGCACTCGCCGCGGACCTGGTCGGCGCCGGGGTCCGTGACCCTCGCCTGGTGGACGTTCTCCTCGACCGGGGCGACGCGCTGCTCTCGGAGCAGCCGGCGGTGAGCGCCCGCCTGTATGCCGCGGCCGCCGACGGCGGTGGCGACCGCATGCGACTGTCCATCCGGATCGCCGAGGCGCTCGCACTGGACGGCGACCTCGATGCCGCTCGAGCCGCGCTGGCCGAGGCCTCGGCCCGGCACGAGACCCCGGACCCCGCCGGCGTGCGCGTGGCCGCAACGGTCGCCGTACTGAGCGGTGAGCTCCACCAGGCGGCGTCGCTGTGCCGATGGGCGGCCCAGGGCGACCGGCTCGGGGGCGACCCGGACGCTGCGGCGGTCGCGGCGTACGTCCTCTACGCCAGCGGCGACGCCGACCTGGCCGGCGGGCTGCTCGACACGGCGGCTCGGAGCACGCCGGGCCTGACCGAGTCGCCGGTATGGGCCCTCGCGACTGCGGTGCGAGGGTCGCTGGGTAGCGACCCGGCCGCGGCCCTGTCGCCCCTCGTCCAGCAGGCCCTCACCTCCGGAACCGGCCGCCGCGAGCTGGCACCCGACCGGGCGACTACCCTCGCGGCGCTGGTCGCGCTGCACGCGGGCGACCTGGCGATGGCCGACTCGGTCCTCGCCCGGCATACCGAGTCGGTCGAGGCGGGGGCCGCAGCCCGCTCGAGGTCCGCTGCCCTGCGGGCCTGGACCGCGATGCAGGCGGGACAGTATGCGGACGCGCACGCGTTCCTCGACGAGATCGACCCGGCCTCGCCGCGCGAGCAGCCGTGGGTGTGGGGGCTGCGGGTGGGGCTGGCTCGGCGCCAGGACGACGTCCGCGCGCTCGCCCGCCTGTGGGTCGACGCCCGCGGGGTCCTCGTGGGCCACCCGGTCGACCTCTACAGCCTGCTGCCGCTCGGCGAGATCGGGCTGGCGGCGGCCCGGATGCACGAACCCGAGCTGGCGGCGCCGGTCTGGGACCGGGCGATGACCCTGCTCGACCGTCTGGGCCACCCGCCGCTCTGGTCGCCGGCCTTCCACTGGTACGGCATCCAGGCGGCCATCCTCACGAACCGCCCGCATGCCATGGCGCCCCACGCGACCGCCCTGCTGAGCGCCGCGCGGACCAGCCCGTTCGCGGCGGCCCTGGCGCGCGCCGGCCGGACCTGGGTCGCGGTCCTCGCCGGCGACGTCGACCCGCCCGCCGTCGAGGGCGCCGCTCGGGGGCTCGGCGCCGTCGGGCAACGTTGGGAGGGCGCCCGGTTGGCCGGGCACGCGGCGGCCCGGGCCGGCGACCGCCGGGACACGGCGGCGCTGATGGAGTGCGCCCGCGACCTGCTGGCCACGTCGTCCAGCGGCGGCTCGCGACCGGCCGGCCCGTCGCCGGCCGAGTCGAAGGCGGGGGTCGTCCCGCTCAGCCCGCGCGAGCGCGAGGTGGCCGAGCTGGTCCTGGCCGGCCTGACGTACCGCCAGATCGGCGAGTCGCTCTACCTGTCGGCCAAGACCGTCGAGCACCACATGGCGCGGATCAAGCGGCGCAGCGGGGCCGCCACCCGTTCCGAGCTGCTGGAGCGGCTCTCCCTGAGCCTGGCGTAGCCCCAGACTCAGCCGTTGATGTCGGGGGCACGCAGCCGCGCCTCGTCCGCCGCCTCGTCGTCCGGCATCGTCTGCGAGAAGCGCTCGGCCTCGACCCGCTGGCGGTAGTGCTCCACCTCGTTGTCGACGGTGGCGGCGTCCCACCCGAGGATCGGCGCCACGATCTCCGCGGCCGGACGCGAGGCACCCACCGCGCGGTCCCACGTCTCGATGGACAGCCGGGTCCGCCGCGCGAGGATGTCGTCGAGGTGCAGCGCGCCCTCGTGCGAGGCGGCGTAGGCGATCTCGGCCCGCAGATAGTCCTCGCCGCCGGGCAGCGGCTCGCCGAGCGAGGGGTCCGCGGCGACCATGTCGAGGATCTCGGTCGTGAGGATGCCGTGCCGCATCAGCATCTTCTCGATCCGCTCGACGTGCAGGCCGGACTCCTCCGCGAGCGCGGCCCGGCGGTTCCACATGGCGTGGTAGCCGACGGCGCCGACCATCGGGATGTCCTGCGTCGTCGACTCGGGAATCGACCCGCCGAGCGTCCGCGCGGCCTCGTCGATGGCGTCGCGGGCCATGATCCGGTACGTCGTGTACTTGCCTCCCGCGACGACGATGAGCCCCGGCGTCGGGTGCGCGACCACGTGCTCGCGGGAGAGCTTGGAGGTCTGCTCGCTCTCACCGGCGAGCAGCGGCCGGAGCCCGGCATACACACCCTCGACGTCGGCCTGGGTCAGCCGCGTCGTGAGGAACTTGTTGACGTGCTCGAGCAGGTAGTCGATGTCGGCCGAGGTGGCGGCCGGGTGGGCCTTGTCCAGCTCCCAGTGGGTGTCCGTCGTGCCGAGGATCCAGTGCCGGCCCCACGGGATGACGAAGAGGACCGACTTCTCGGTGCGCAGGATGATGCCCGACCGGGAGTGGATCCGGTCGCGCGGCACGACCAGGTGGATGCCCTTGGAGGCCCGGACGTGGAACTGGCCGCGCTCGCCGACCATCGCCTGGGTCTCGTCGGTCCAGACGCCCGTCGCGTTGACCACCTGCCGCGCGTGGACGTCGAACTCGCGGCCGGTCAGCTTGTCGAGCGCCCGGATCCCCGTGACGCGTTCGCCCTGCCGGAGGAACCCGACCGCTGCCACCCGCGACGCGACGTGCGCGCCGTAGGTCATCGCGGTCCGAGCAACCTCCATCGTGTGCCGCGCGTCGTCGACCTTCGCGTCGTAGTACTGGACCGCGCCGGTGAGGGCGGACTTCTTCAGCGCCGGCGCGATCCGCAGGGTGGCCCGTCGGCTCAGATGCTTGTGCCACGGCAGGCCGCCGTCGTTCCCGGTCGTGCGGGCCATGGAGTCGTACAGGGACAGGCCCGCCTCGACGTAGCCGCGTTCCCAACCCAGGTGGGTCAGTGGGTACAGGAACGGGACCGGCCGGACCAGGTGCGGAGCCAGCCGGGTGAGCAGCAGCCCGCGCTCGGTCAGCGCCTCGTGGACCAGCCGGAAGTCGAACATCTCGAGGTAGCGCAGCCCGCCGTGCACCAGCTTGCTCGACCGGCTCGAGGTGCCCGAGGCGAAGTCGCGCGCCTCGACCAGGCCGGTGGTCAGGCCGCGGGTGACGGCGTCGAGGGCGCAACCGGTGCCGACGACGCCGCCGCCGACGACCAGGACGTCGAGCTCGTCCCCGGACTCGAGCCGCTCGATGGCGGCCGCGCGGGCCGCGGGGGACAGGGGACGCGGGTTCATGCGAGGGGCCTCCGGTCGGTCGTGGTCATGAGATCTCCACCCAGTCCAGGGTCCGTTCGACGGCCTTGCGCCAGCCCGCGTACCCGGCTTCACGCTGGTCGTCGCTCCACGCCGGGATCCACCGCCGGTCCTCGTGCCAGTTGGCGGCGAGCTCGTCGGTGTCGCCCCAGAACCCGGTCGCCAGACCGGCGGCGTACGCGGCGCCGAGGGCGGTCGTCTCGCGCACCTTGGGTCGGCTCACCTCGACCCCGAGCACGTCGGCCTGGATCTGCATGCAGAGGTCGTTCGCGGTGACCCCGCCGTCGACCTTGAGGACGCGCAGGTCCAAGGGGCGGCCGGCCTCGGCGCTGTCCTCGACCATCGCGTCGGCCACGTCGCGCGTCTGGTAGCAGATCGCCTCCAGCGTCGCGCGGGCCAGGTGCGCCGCGGTGTTGAACCGCGACAGGCCGACCACCGCGCCGCGCGCGTCGGACCGCCAGTAGGGCGCGAACAACCCGGAGAACGCCGGGACGAAGTAGACGCCGCCGTTGTCCTCGACCTGCCGCGCGAACGTCTCGACGTCCTCGGAGGAGCGGATCAGCCCGAGCTGGTCGCGCAGCCACTGGACCGCGGACCCGGTGACGGCGATCGAGCCCTCCAACGCATACACCGGCTTGGCGTCCCCCAGCTGGTAGGCGACCGTCGAGAGCAACCCGTGTTGCGAACGGACGATCTCCTCGCCGGTGTTGAGCAGCATGAAGTTCCCGGTGCCGTAGGTGTTCTTCGCGTCGCCGGGCGCGAAGCAGACCTGACCCACGGTGGCCGCGTGCTGGTCACCGAGCGCCCCGCCGATCGCGATCTCACCGTTCCACGGACCACCGCTCGCCGTATGCCCGTAGAGCCGTGGGTCGCTCGACGGTCGGATCTCGGGAAGCATCGAGCGCGGGATGCCGAAGAACCCCAGCAGCTCGTCGTCCCACTGCAGGGTCTCGAGGTCCATGAGCATGGTGCGGCTGGCGTTCGTGACGTCGGTGACGTGCTGCCCGCCATGGGGGCCGCCGGTCAGGTTCCAGACCACCCAGGAGTCGACGGTGCCGAAGAGGGCGTCGCCGTCGGCCGCAGCGTCCTTGAGGCCGTCGACGTTCTCGAGCATCCACTGCAGCTTGCCGCCCGAGAAGTACGGCGCAGGGACCAGGCCGGCCCGCTGCCGGATGGTGTCGCCGCGTCCGTCGGCGTCGAGCGCCTTGACGATCGAGTCGGTGCGGGTGTCCTGCCAGACGATCGCGTTGGTGTAGGGCCGACCCGTCTTCTTGTCCCAGACAACCGTTGTCTCGCGCTGGTTGGTGATCCCGATGCTGTCGATGTCGGCGGCGGTCAGGTGAAGGCTGGTCAGGCAGGACCCGACGACCGTCTTGGTCCGCTCCCAGATCTCGAGGGGGTCGTGCTCCACCCACCCGGCCCGCGGCAGGATCTGCTCGTGCTCGAGCTGGTGGCGGCCCACCTCCTTGCCGTCGTGGTCGAACACCATGAAGCGAGTACTCGTGGTGCCCTGGTCGACCGCGCCGACGAAGTCCGCCATGCGGCCAGGGTTTCACATCCGGGCCCGCGCCCTCACGTCTGAGCGCGGCGGTCTGGTTGGGTGATGTCGTGCCCGACGCCGTCCCGCCCTGGCGACCGTCCCGGTCGCGGCGTGGCCGGGTGGCCGCGGGCAACGCCCTGCGTCGCCGGACCAGCCAGGTGGTCCGGGCCAGCGACCCACCGACCGACCCGATCCCCGTGTGGACCCAGCCGGACGGGGTGGACGTCACGATCGGCCGAGCCGTGGTCGACCTGGCGGTCCGCGCCGGCGTCGCGCTGATGGCGACCGGCGCCGCGGCCTCCGACGTCGTCGCCAGCGTGCTGCGGATCACCGCGGCCTACCGGCTGCGCTCCGTCCACGTCGACGTGACCTTCAGCGCGCTCACGGTCTCGTACCACCGCGGACCCCAGGCCGACCCACTCACCATGACTCGCATCGTCCGGGCGCGGAACCAGGACTTCACCCGGCTGGCCCGCCTGCACGACGTCGTCGACGAGGTGGCCGACGACCCGCTCCCGGTCGCCGACGCCCGGGAGCGGTTCGACTCGGTGATCCGCGCGCCGCACCCGTACCGCCGCTGGGTCACGACAGTGGCTACCGCCGCGATGGGCGCCGGCACGTCGCTGCTCGCCGGCGGCGGCTGGGTCGTCGTCCTCACCAGCATCGTCAGCGCGGCGGTCATCTTCCGGGTCCTCACGGCCCTGGGTCGCCGCAGTGTGCCGGGGTTCTTCGCCCAGGCGATCGGCGCGGCGGTGCCCACGGTGTTCGCCGTCGGGCTGGCCATCGTCCAGGAGTCGACCGGGCTGCTCGACGGCGTCCTCTCCTCGCTCGTCGTCGCGTCCGGCATCGTGGTCCTGCTCGCCGGTCTGTCCCTCGTCGGTGCGGCCCAGGACGCGATCGAGGGGTTCTACGTCACCGCGGCCGCGAGGGTGTTCCAGGTGATGGTGCTGACGCTCGGCATCGTCGTCGGGATCGTCGTCACCCTCGGTGCCGCCAACCGGCTGGGCATCGTCCTCGCGATCTCGCCGGAGTCGGAGATCCTCGCCGGGCCGGTGCTGCAGCTCGTCGCGGCGGCGATCATCGCCGCCGGCTGGGCGATCTCGTCCTACACGAGCATCCGCAGCGCCCTGCTCACCGCGGTCGCCGGGGCGGGCGGCTGGCTGGTCAACCTCCTGTTCACGGACTCCGGGACGAGCTCCGCCTTCGCCGCGGCGCTCGCGGCGTCCGCCATCGGCTTCGGGACCCAGCTGATGCGGCAGCGGATCCGGTTCTCCGCGCTCGCGGTCACGACGGCGGCGATCGTGCCGCTGCTGCCGGGGCGTGCGGTCTACCGCGGCCTGTTCGAGATCGTGTCCGGCGAGAACGGCTCCGGCCTCTACCAGGGCCTCGGCACCCTGCTCGGCGCGGTCGGCGTCGGCATGGGGCTCGCCGCCGGCGTCTCGCTCGGCACGTATGCGGCCCGGCTCGCCACCCAGACCGTCCGGACGCTGGCGGATCGACTCACGCGTTCCTGAGCGTGAGCAACGGCACGCGTCGGCGAGGTACGCGCATACCGCGGGGTCCGGCAGGATGCCGCCATGCAGTTCGGTCGCACGTACGAGGAGTTCGAGGTCGGCGCGGTCTACAAGCACTGGCCCGGCAAGACGGTCACCGAGTACGACGACCACCTGTTCTGCCTGCTGACGATGAACCACCACCCGCTGCACCTGGACGCGCACTACGCCGAGGGCTCGACCCAGTTCGGTAAGAACGTCGTCGTCGGCAACTACGTCTACTCGCTGCTCATCGGGATGTCGGTGCCGGACGTCTCCGGCAAGGCGATCGCGAACCTCGAGATCGAGTCGCTCAAGCACGTCGCGCCGACGTTCCACGGCGACACGATCTACGGCGAGACGACCGTCCTGGAGAAGTGGGAGTCGACCAGCAAGGACGACCGCGGGATCGTCCACGTCGAGACGCGCGGGTACAACCAGGACGGCACGCTGGTCTGCATCTTCCGCCGCAAGGTCATGGTGCCGAAGCAGTCGTACTTGGACGCGCGCGGCGGCGACCACCCCGGCCGCCCGGTTCCCCAGGGGTAGCTCGGCGCATTCATCCCCAGCGTGCGACCGGTTCGTCCCACCGTCCACAAGGGCCTCGTCGAGGGTTCGCAGCCGCGGCGCGGCTGGGAGACCGCGATCCAGAACCACGTGCCCCACGACCTGCTGGCCCGCGTGTCGTCGTGGGACATCGTCACGTCGTTCGTCGGGATGCCGCTGGGCCAGGCCATGGCCGGCGTCCTCACCGACCGGTTCGGGACACACCAGGTCCTCACGGCGTGCGCCGCCGTCATTCTCGTCGCCGGCGTGGGTCCGCTCGCGGTCCGCGGCACCCGACGCCTGCGCTGGGAACCGGAACCGGCCGAGCTCGTCTGAACCGCGCACACCGACGGGCGTTGGTCCCGCTGGCGGCCCCGAAATGGGGGTCAACAGCGACCAACGCCCGTCGGTGTGTGCGCGCGAGGCCGGGTCAGCCGACGTGAACCATCTCCGGCTCGCGCCGGCGAGCCCGCTCCGCCCGGAGCGCGGGCAGGTACCCGAACGCTCCGAGGATGCTGAACGCCCCCACGACGACTATCGCCACCTGAACGAAGGTGTGTGCCGCCAGCTGCCCGGCGAGCGCCGCGGTGGGCGACGCGGCGGGTGGCCACGATGATCCGGCTCTGCGACGAGCGCTCCGAGTCCGTCGGCGAGTCGAGGCTGCGGCTCTTTGCTCGTGAGCGCCGGGCTCCCGGTCCGGTCCCAGGTGCGTGTGGTCGACGGCGACGCTCGGGGCGGGTCCTCTTCGCTGAGAAGCGGCGCGAAGACCGGCTGGGTGACCTCGGCTACGAGGTGGTGCGGGTGACCTGGTCGGACCTGGCACAGCCGGAACGCGTGCTGGCTCGCGTTCGGGCAGCGATGAGCACGGCGAGCGAACGGGCACGTCACAGCTCCTGATCCCAACCGTGGCTTGTCCGGTGAACCGGGGGAACAGCGCTCTGAAAGCCGGACAACTCTCGGCACCCAGGACTCAACTCACAACGACTACGGCGCCGCACGCATACCCCGTCGCTACGCTGACCGGCGTGAGCGGGGGGACGTCGGCCGGAGGGATGGGCCTGTCGGCGACGGCGGAGGCCGCCAAGACGGCGGTCGACCGGCTCACCTTCTTCGGGGACGCCGTCCTGTACTGGCGTGGTCACCATCGCAACGGCGTCCTCGTCGTGAGCTTCCTGGTGTCGATCCCCGTGGCGTTCTTGGTGTATGCCTGGGCCTTCGCGATCTGGACCCTCATCCCCGTGTTCATCGTCATGGTCACGAGGATCCGGCGGCGGCGAGCCGCGCGCGCGGGGAGCGGCACGTGAGCGGGATCGACCTGCATACCCACTCGACGGCGAGCGACGGCACCGAGGCGCCGGCCGTCGTCGTGACCGCGGCCCACCGGGCCGGCCTCGACGTCGTCGCGCTCACCGACCACGACACCGCTCATGGCTGGTCCGAAGCGGCCGACGCCGCCGCGCGTCTCGGGGTCGCCCTGGTGCGCGGCATCGAGATCTCCTGCTCGCGGTACGGCCGGTCCGTCCACCTGCTCGGGTACCTCGTCGACCCCGAGCACCCCGGCCTCGCCGGTGAGATCGGGCACGCTCGGGAGGCCAGGGTCTCTCGGCTGCGGCGGATGGTGGAGAGGATGGCGGCCGACGGGATCCCCATCACGTACGAGGAGGTCGTCGCTCAGGTGCCGCCCGGTGCGACCGAGGGCCGGCCGCACATCGCCGACGCCCTGGTCGCCAACGGCAGCGTCCCGAACCGGGACGAGGCGTTCGTCCGCTGGCTCGGCAACGACAGCCCGTACTACGTACGCCACTACGCCCCGGACCCCGTCGACGCGGTGCGCCTCGTCGTCGAGGCCGGCGGGGTCGCCGTGCACGCCCATCCGTTCGGGCGCGGTCGGGGCACCGGAGTGGGCGACGCAGTCATCGAGGAGATGGCCGCTGCCGGGCTCGGGGGCCTGGAGGTCGACCATCGCGACCACGACGACGCGGCGCGCGCTCATGGCCGGGAGCTCGCGGAGCGGCTCGGCCTCCTCGTCACAGGCTCGAGCGACTACCACGGGGCGGGCAAGGAGAACCGGCTCGGCGAGAACACCACCGCGTCCGAGGTGCTGGCCGAGATCGAGGCTCGTTCCAGCGGAAGGGTTCCGGTGCTGCGATGAACGAGAACCTCTCGGCGGCGCTGACCATCTTCGTCTCGACGCTGATCACCCTCATCGTCATCATGGACCCGCCCGGCGCCGTGCCGATCTTCCTCGCCCTCACCGCTCGGATGACGCCCAAGGAGCGGGCCGGGGCGGCGCGGCGGGCTTCGCTGGTGGCGTTCGGGGTGATCGCGCTGTTCGCCGTCTTCGGGCAGCGCATCCTCGACTACCTGCACGTCTCCATCGCCGCGCTCCAGGGCGCCGGCGGGCTGCTGCTGCTGCTCGTCGCCCTCCAGCTGCTCACCGGGCAGGAGTCGGAGGCGATGGCGGACGCCGGAGTCAACGTGGCGATGGTCCCGCTCGGGACGCCCCTGCTGGCCGGACCCGGTGCGATCGTCGCGATGATGCTCGCGGTCCAGCAGGCCGGCACAACGGCCGGGGTGGCGGGGGAGGTCGCCGTCGGGCTCGCGCTGCTCGGGACCATGGGCGTGGTCTACCTCTTCCTTCGGTTCGCCACGGTGGTTCGGCGGGTGCTCGGCGAGTCCGGCACGGTGCTCGCGACGCGGATCGCGGGGCTGCTGCTCTCCGCGATCGCCGTCCAGATGGTCGCGAACGCGGTCCAGTCCTTCGTCACCGACGGCGTCTGAGAATAACGACAACATAACTTGTCGTTGACAACTTTCGTTGTCGTCACGATACTTCGGAGATGACGCCGACGGAGATGTACGACTACATCCTCTCGCTGCTGCACGAGGCCTCGGGACCCGAGCGCCCGGCCGCAGCGAACGGCGACGAGCTCACCATGATCCGGCTCATCTCCCAGGCCCGCGTGGCGCTCGACATCATCGAGGCGCAGGCCGTGCACGAGCTGCGGAACACCCTCCCGCAGACGAGCTACGGGGAGATCGGCGCGGCCCAGGGCATCAGCAAGCAGGCCAGCCGGATCCGGCACACCAAGCTCGAGCAGGTGCTCAAGGTGCACCAGCTGGACGGCCGTCGGCACAGCCTGTCCAAGGCCGCGGTGAGCAGCCGGCACCGGCGCGCCGCCGAGCCGGTCCGCGCCGAGCGGCGCAGCCAGCACTGACCGCCCGGCCGTCGGCCGGACTTTCACTCGAACCTTCACTCGAACCGTCACGAAAGGGCGTACCGCCATGTCCACGCAACAGCCCGTCCAGACGCACACCGCGGCCTTCTTCGGGTCGGCCCTGCTCTTCCTCGCTATCACCGCGGTCTGGAACCTCATCAACGTCTGGCTCCTCGACGTCAGCGTGCAGCAGCGCTGGACCATCGGGATGGGCATCTTCAGCGCGATGTTCGCCGTCGTCGTGGTCGCCAAGGTCGTCCGCGACCGCGAAGAGGCCAACCGGGTGCGCGACAGCTACTACGGGCGGTAGGACCGTCGGCCGTCCCCCGGCACGCCTGTGGAGGAATGCCGGGGGTCGTCCCCCTCCCTCGGTACCGTGCGAGTGTGGTGACGACACCGGCGGCGGGGCAGGGCGTGTTCGAGGGCATGCCCACGCCGCTGTATGCCGCGTCGCCGAGCCGGCTCCTGGCCTACCTCGAGTGCCCGCGGCGCTACCGGTTCCAGTACCTCGACCGGCCCCGCCCGACCTCACGCCCGCAGCGGGCGCATACCTCGGTCGGCATCGCCACGCACAACGCGCTGCGTGACTGGTGGGACCTGCCCCCTCGTGAACGCACGGCGGCCGGGGGTGCCGCCCTGCTGCGCAAGGCCTGGATCGAGACCGGATTCCGCGACGACGACCAGAGCGGGCGGTGGCGCTCACGCGTCGGCGGCGAGGTGGAGGCCTACCTCGGCGACGTCGACCCGGACGCACAGCCCCGAGGGATCGAGCGCACCGTCGCGATGCGCACCGAGAGCCTGGTCCTCAACGGCCGCGTCGACCGCATCGACGAACGTCCGGGCGACGACGGGCCGGAGCTCGTCGTCGTCGACTACAAGACCAGCCGGCGCACCTGCACCGAGGAGGACGCGCGGACCTCCCTGCCGTTGGCCCTGTACGCGGCCGCGGCCTGGAAGATGTTCCGGCGCCGGACGCTGCGGGTCGAGCTCCACCACGTGCCCACCGGCACCGTGGCCGCCCACACGCATACCGTCGAGTCGTTACGCCGCAAGCTCGACGAGGCCGACTCCCTGGCGCGCGACGCCCGGAGGGCCGACGCCTCGTTCCGTGAGCTGGGCGTCGAGTCCTCGTCGTTCCCACCCCTGCCCTCGGCGCTCTGCACCTGGTGCGACTACCGTGCTGCCTGTCCCGAGGGGCAGCGGATGGGGCCGGAGAAGTCCTCGTGGGCTGCCCTCGAGCCGGGTGACGAGAGGCGCGCTGATGGCGAGAGGTACCCCGAGGAAGAGCTCCTCGAGGGCACGGTCCGGGTGGGTGGTCGCACTGGCCAACCAGAAGGGCGGGGTCGCGAAGACGACCTCGGTGGCGAGCCTGGGGGCGGCGTTCGCCGAGCGGGGTGAACGGGTCCTCCTCGTCGACCTCGACGCCCAGGCCTGCCTGACCTTCTCGCTCGGCGTCGACCCCGACACGGTCGAGATCTCGGTCAACGAGGTGCTCGTCGGCAAGGCCTCGGTGGCCGACGCCATCGTGTCGTGCGATGAAGGTCTCGACCTCGTCCCGTCGGTGATCGAGCTGGCCGGCGCGGAGGCGCAGCTGCTCTCACGGCCCGGCCGCGAGTACGTCCTGCGGACCGCTCTCGAAGGCGTGGCCGACGACTACGACGTCGTCCTGCTCGACTGCTCGCCGTCGTTGGGCGTGTTGACGCTCAACGCACTCACCGCCGCAGACGCCCTGATCATCCCCATGCCGTGCGAGATGCTCAGCCATCGCGGGGTCGGTCAGCTGCTCGACACCGTCGCCGACGTGCAGCGGATCCTCAACCCCGACCTGCAGATCCTCGGCATCCTGCCCACGATGTTCGACGGCCGGAGCAACCACTCCCAGGCGGTGCTCGCCGACGTAGGGGAGCGGTACAGCCTGCCGGTGCTCGAACCGCCGATCCCGAAGACGGTGCGCTTCGCCGAGGCGCCCGCGGTGGGCCGGTCGATCCTCTCGACCTCGAAGTCGTCGAAAGGCGCCGTGGCCTACCGCGAGGTCGCCGCCGCGCTGCTGGCGACCCGCTGACCCGACGGCCTCACCCCCCGATCGCGAGCCGCCGATCCGAGCCGCCGATCCGAGCCGCCGAGAGGCCAACTTCGGCCGCTCTGGGTGGTGTCAGAGCGGCCGAAGCTGGCCTCTCGACCGCGAAGGTACGGGACGGCGCCGCGCTCAGCCCTCGGTCGAGGCGGGCGCCTTCTCGGAACCGGCACCCTCGCCGCTGCCGCCCCGACGACGGCGCCGCCGCGGACGACGCGACTCGCCTGAGGCCGACTCTCCGGAGCCGGCCGGGTCGGAACCGCTCGGAGTGGGCGACTCGGCGGCGGCCGTCGAGCCGGACGTCTCTCCGTCGTGGGTCTTCACGGTGCGGCGACGGTTCCGGTTGCGGCGCGGCCGCTCCTCGGACCCGGTGTCGTCCCGCTTCGCGGCCCGGCCCTCGCTGCGGCCATGGTCGCGACGACCACCGTCGCGGCGGTCGTCCGCGGGCTTGCCGGTGCGGCGCCCGGAGGCCTTGCCGGTCTCGCCGAGGTCCTCGAGCTCCTCCGCGTCGAGCCCGGCGCGGGTCTGCTGGCTCTTGCGCAGCCGGCCGGTGACGTCGGTCGGGATGTCGAGCTCGGTGTAGAGGTGGTCGGACGAGGAGTACGTCTCCTCGGGGTCCGGGATGCCGAGGTCGAGCTGGCGGTTGATGAGGCCCCAGCGAGGCATGTCGTCCCAGTCGACGAAGGTCACCGCGATGCCGGTGTTGCCGGCGCGAGCGGTCCGGCCGATCCGGTGGACGTACGTCTTCTCGTCCTCGGGGCACTGGAAGTTGATGACGTGGGTGACGTTCTCCACATCGATGCCGCGGGCCGCGACGTCGGTCGCGACCAGCACGTCGACGTTGCCGTGGCGGAACGCCCGCAGCGCCTGCTCGCGAGCACCCTGGCCGAGGTCGCCGTGGATCGCCGCGGCGGCGAACCCACGCTCGGCGAGGTCCTCGGCCACCTTCGCGGCGGTGCGCTTGGTCCGGCTGAACACCAGGGTCAGGCCGCGCCCGCGCGCCTGGAGGATCCGCGAGAGCATCTCGACCTTGTCGAGGGCGTGCGCCCGGTAGACGAACTGCTCGATCGCCTTGACGGTGTGCGCGTTCTCGTTGGGGTCGCCCATCGCCCGGATGTGCGTCGGCTGGCGCATGTAACGGCGGGCCAGCGCCACGATCGCGCCCGGCATCGTCGCGGAGAAGAGCATCGTCTGGCGGGTCGGCGAGGTCTGCGCCATCAGCGTCTCGACGTCGGGGAGGAAGCCGAGGTCGAGCATCTCGTCGGCCTCGTCGAGGACCACGGTGCGCGCCTGGGACAGGTCGAGGTGCCCCTGCTTGGCGAGGTCGATCAGCCGGCCCGGCGTGCCGACGACGATCTCGACGCCCTTGCGCAGGGTGTCGATCTGCGGCTCGTAGGCCCGGCCGCCGTACACAGTGATGACCCGCGCGCCGCGGTTGACGCCGGCCCGCTCGAGGTCGCCGGCCACCTGGACGGCCAGCTCGCGGGTGGGGCAGACGACGAGGGCCTGGGGCTTGCCCGGCTTGACCAGCGACGAATACCCCTCGTCGGTGGGGGTGACCACGCGCTGGAGGATCGGCACACCGAACCCGAGGGTCTTGCCGGTGCCGGTCTTGGCCTGACCGATGATGTCGTGGCCGCCGAGCGCGACCGGCAGGGTCATCGCCTGGATGGGGAACGGGTTGACGATGTTGACGGCGGTGAGCGCCTCGACGATGTCGGGGTGGACGTCGAAGTCCGCGAACGTGGGGAGCGGCGTCTCGACGACGGGCTGGTCGGGCTCGGCGGCGTCGGGCGCGCCGGCCTCTAGTGAGGTGTCGGTCATGGAGTTCTCTCGATCGAGCCGCGCGAGTCGAAACGCGTCGTCGCGGCGGTGTTGCGGGCCGATCGGAGGTCTGTCGTCGCCCTGACGGGCGGGCTGAGTCTCTCAGCGGGTTCATCGATTCGTGCCGACCGGGCACCGAAGGTATGCGTGAGTCTACCGGCTAGGGGGCTGGGACCCGTTCCGCCACCACCGCGACGGTGGTGTAACGCATCGTGAAGGCTCCACCGGCGGCGTCGACCGCCTCGCCGATGCCCGCCACGACGGCCCGCGCGGTGTCCGGTGGGATCTGCGCGAAGAACCCGCTGGTCGGGAGCTGGTCGAGCCAGGCGTCCCGCGTGTAGGTCTGCTCCCACGGGTACCGCCGCTGTTCCGGCTCGCCGAACCCGGTGGTCTGCCGGATGGCGTCCTCGGCCGTGCTGAGGAAACGTTCGTAGCCGTCGACCGCCGACCGGACGGTGAACAGCATGGGCAGCTCGGGGAGCAGCCGTCGGTAGACGCTGGCGAACGCCTCGGCCAGCTCGGGCGGTGGGTCTCCGCCGTTCCAGAACACTGCCAGGCGCCCGCGGGGCCGCAACACGGCGGCCGCTTTCGCGGTACCCGCGGCCGGGTCCACCCAGTGCCAGGTCTGACCGGCGACGACCGCGTCGAACGTCCGTCCGGCCGCGTCCCAGGACTCGAACGGGGCGACCTCGACCTCGACCCCGCCGCGGCGCGCCGACTCGGCCATCCGGCCGTCGACGTCCACACCGAGCACACGGCAGCCGGCGGTCTGGAGCTGGCGAGCGACGATGCCCGTCCCCACGCCGACGTCGAGGACATCCCGGCCCGGGAGCTCGTCGACCAGCTCGCGGATGAAGGCGGCGGGGTAGCGCGGTCGGGTCCGGTGGTAGCGCTCAGGGTCGGTGCCGAACGACTCCGCCCACTCGCGGTGGCGGTGCGCCTCCGGTTCGGCGACGCGCGGCGGACCCGGCGGTTCGGACTGTGGTGCGGGCACCCACCCAATGTAGGAGGCCGCGACCCGCATACCTCCGCCGCTACGGTGAGCGCATGACCGACCCCAGCGCTGGCGCCGACGCCCCCGCACCCTCCGACGCGTGGACCGACGACTTCCGCGCGGCGGTCGTCGACCTGCTGGGCGCGCTGGCCTATGGCGAGCTGAGCGCCTTCAGCCAGCTCGCGGCGGACGCCGAGTCGGCGCCGAGCGTCCGCGACAAGGCCGAGGTGGCTCGCCTCGCCGTCACCGAGTTCCTGCACTACGAACAGATCGTGGCGCGGCTCGAGGAGCTCGGGGCAGACCCACAGGAGGCCATCGCGCCGTTCGCCCTGGCCATCGACGCCTTCCACGAGCGCACCGCGCCCAACGACTGGCTCGAGGGCCTGGTCAAGGCCTACGTCGGGGACGGGATCGCCCAGGACTTCTACCGGGAGATCTCGGCCTATGTCGACGCCGACACGCGGGCCCTGGTCGAGTCGGTCATCGAGGGCATGGGTCGCGACGAGTACGTCGTACGCGCGGTTCGGCAGGCGATCGCCGAGGACCCCCGGATCGGCGGCCGGTTGGCGCTCTGGGGCCGCCGGCTCGTCGGCGAGGCGCTGACCCAGGCCCAGCGGGTCGGGGTCGAGCGGGACGCGCTCGCCTCCCTGCTCGTCGGAGCCCCCGGTCGCCCGGGTGCCGACCTCGCCGAGCTGGGCCGCATGTTTGCGCGCCTGACCGACGAGCACACGCGCCGGATGGCGCGGCTCGGCCTCGCCGCCTGACCCGCCACCGTCGGCAGGTCACCTCGTCAGACGCGAAGAGCCCGGCCGCACCAGGCGGCCGGGCTCCTTCGGTGGTGGAGCGCTCAGACGTTCGAGCGGCCCGCCGTCATACGTCCATAGATGATGATGCCGATCGCGGCCAGGATGGCGCCGACGATCCAGAACCACCACGACAACCCGCCGCCACCGGAGTACCCGAAGATCGCGCCGAGGATGAGGTTCGCCACGAGCGAGGCGACGATGCCGATGATGATGGTGACGAGCAGTGAGATGTTCTGCTTCCCGGGGAGGATCAGCCGACCCAGGGCGCCGATGATCACACCGGTGATGATGGCCCCGATGATTGTTCCGATCATGTCCGCACTCCTTCTGGTCGCGGGCGGCGACCGTGTGGCCCGATCCTAGGTCCGGGCGTTACCAACTGTTGCGCGCCACCCAACGTCTCATTCGAAGGGCGGCGGATGGGCTAACTGAGGCGACCGAATTGGTTGCGATGTGGTGACGATCGCCCCGAGACGGCCGTCTCCCCCAGGGGAAGTATTCCCAGGTCAGACGGTCCCGAAACCGACCCGGCTCTTCTCCGTCTCGCCGATGTGGACGTACCCGAGCGCGGAGACCGGGACGACGTACTTGCGGCCCTTCTCGTCGCTGAGGGCGAGCGTGCCGCCCTTCTTCAACGCCTCGTCGACCAACGAGGTGACCTCCTCGACGCTCTGGCTGGACTCGAACGACAGCTCACGGGCGACGTTCTGGACGCCGATCCTGACCTCCACGGTGGTGCCTTTCGTTGGGGAGCCGACGGCATGGTGACGCCGTCGGCGATCGTGGGCGACCCGCATACCGGCGCCCGTTGCTTCCGCACAGTCAACTGCGGCTGAGGGCTGCCTGTTCCACCTGTTCGCTCTTGGGGAAACCCCCGAGCCCGCGCCAGGCCAGCTGGCCGACGATGCGGGCCGCCTCCTCGCGCGGGACCTCGTCGCTGCGAGACAGCCAGTAGCGCGCGGAGACCTGCGCCATTCCGGTCAGCGCCATCCCGAGCAGGTGGGCGTCGGCATCGGATAGGTCGGTGTCGCCGGCGATGACCTCGGCCAGCGCCTCGCCGCAGGTGAGTGCGACGCCCTCGATGCGCTCGGCGACGGCCGGCTCGTTGGTGAGATCGGACTCGAAGATCAGCCGGAACGGGGCGCCCTGCCGCGAGACGAACTCGAAGTACGCGGCGACGCAGGCGACGACGCGCTGCTTGTTGTCGTGGGTGCTGGCGAGCGCGTCGCGGACGGCCTGCTCGAGGAGCCCGCGGTGGTGGTCGATCAGGGCGAGGTAGAGGTCGAGCTTGCCCGGGAAGTGCTGGTAGAGAACGGGCTTGCTCACCCCGGCGCGGTCGGCGATCTCGTCCATCGCGGCCGAGTGGTAGCCGTACTCGACGAAGGTGGCCTGGGCCGCATCGAGCAGCTGCGCACGGCGCGCCGACTTGGGCAGGCGCTGGCCCCGCGCAGGGCCGTTCGCCGTCGCCGTCATCGGTCGTCCTCCACTCTCGTCATCCTACGCACGAGTAGCTATCCGGCTCGGCGTGCTCCACGGGTGCGGGTAACGTCGGAACGTGCCTCTGCCGCCGATCGCGTCGCCGGGTCGCCCGCTGGACCGCCCCGCGGTGGAGCGGTATGCGCGTCACGTGCTCCTCCCGCAGGTCGGCAAGTCGGGCCAGGAGCGGCTGTCGGCGTCGCGGGTGTTGGTCGTCGGGGCCGGAGGCCTGGGGTCGCCGGCGCTCCTGTACCTGGCGGCGGCCGGGGTGGGAACGCTCGGTGTCGTGGACGCGGACGTCGTCGAGACGAGCAACCTGCAGCGGCAGGTGATCCACTCCTCCGACGACGTGGGCCGGCTGAAGACGGAGTCCGCCGTCGAGGCGGTCGCGCGGGTCAACCCTTCTGTCGCCGTGGTGCGGCACGACCTGCGGCTGGACTCGTCCAACGCATTGGAGGTGCTGCGGGACTACGACGTGATCCTGGACGGGACCGACAACTTCCCGACGCGGTACCTCGTCAACGACGCCTGCGTGCTGCTGGGGAAGCCGCACGTGTGGGGGTCCATCTACCGGTTCGACGGTCAGGTGTCGGTGTGGTGGGCCGAGCACGGTCCCTGCTACCGGTGTGTCTTCCCTGACCCTCCTCCGCCTGGGGCGGTTCCTTCGTGTGCGGAGGGGGGCGTGCTCGGGGTGCTCTGCGCGGCGATCGGGTCGGTCCAGGCGACCGAGACGGTGAAGCTGCTGCTGGGGGTGGGGGAGCCGCTGGTCGGGCGGCTGCTGGTCCACGACGCGCTGGCGATGACGTGGGACTCGCTGACGGTTCGCAAGGACCCCGACTGTCCCGTATGCGGCTCGTCTCCGACGGTGACGGAGCTGGTGGACTACGAGGAGTTCTGTGGCGTGCCGGGTGCTGTGCAGGTGTCCGGGGGCTCAGCGATCCCGGCGGTGTCGGCGCCGGAGCTCGCGGCGTCGCTGGCGTCCGACGCACCGCCGCTGTTGGTCGACGTACGCGGCCCGGACGAGCGGGCGATCGCGTCGATCCCGGGTGCCGTGGCGATCCACCTGAACGACTTCCGCGACGGGACCGCCTTCGGACACGACGAGCTCGCGGCGCGGGGGCGCCGGATCGTCATGATGTGCAAGGTCGGCGCTCGCTCGGCCGAGGCCGCGCGGCTCGCGCAGGAGGCCGGGTACACGGACGTGGCCAACCTCGAGGGCGGCGTGCTCGCCTGGGTCCGCGACGTGGACCCGACGCAACCGACCTACTGAACGCGGTGGCGTCCTGTTGGGCAGCCCGTTGGGACCGCCGTAGCTGCATCGGCCCTGAATCAGGCCCGACCGGGCAGGGGGACTCGCAGTCCTTATGGGAACGGAGGCACGTCCGCCTTGCAGACGGTGCCGCGAGGCGGCGGGACGAGGCTTACCAGGTAGCGGGTCCTCGCTTGGTCGACGCACTGGCTGGGATCGTTCATCGTCAGGTGGCCGTAGCCGTCCTGCGTCAGCAGCACGGCGTTGCCCAGCCGTTGTTCGGCGGCCACGGCGTTGTGGTACCCAGTAGCCGGGTCGTGGCGATTGTTCATCAGGAGGATCGGGGTCGTGGTCATGGCTCCCCACGGGCCGGCGTAGCGATCGGCGCTTCGCGCCGGCCAGTTCGACGCGCACGGCGCCCAGAGCCACCACCCCAGCAACGGCCCGTACAGGGTGCTGGTGTCGGTGAACTTCGGGATGACACTCGGCCACGACTGCGAGGGCTTGCGAGCGGGACCGTCGAGGCACGAGATCGATGACGACGTGGTCGCACCGGCGAACCCGGCCGGGGTTCGCAGAGCGCGCGCCCTGTCCTCCATCGTGGATGCGTCGCCGTCCGCCGCGGCGTTGAGGTCCGCGGCGAAGCCGGCCCAGGTCGCTCGGGCCCGTAGCGGGTTGAACGAGGCGAGGATCAGATCGGCGTAGTCGAGCGCGCCGGGCGGATCCGAGCGCGGCGCCGGGATCGACGACCGCCTGGCCGTGTCGAACACCCGTGCCACCCGCTGAGCGGCGGTCTCGCCGTGGCCGGCCAGTGCACAGTGACCAGGTCCCGCCTGCTCGCACAGGGCCAGGAACGTGTCGAAGACCGCGTCGAAGGCGCTCGCCTGGTTGGTGACCCGTGCCTCGGCGCTGGTGGTGTACTCGACCGGGTCCACGATCCCGTCGAGCACCATCGCCCGCACCCGATCCGGGAACAGGTTCACGTAGGTCTGGCCGATCATCGACCCGTAGGACAGGCCCACGTAGGTCAGCTGGTCGTCCCCGACGAGACGGCGCAGCGCGTCGAGATCGCGGGCGGTGTCGGCGGTCGAGACGTGAGGCAGAAGCTCGCCGCTAACCTCACCGCACCGTTGCGCCAGCTCGACGGTCTTGCGTTGGAACGCCTTCGACTCGGACCGGGTGATGGGGATCGTGCTCCCCTGCCAGAACTGGTCCCGCGCGGCGTCGCTGGTGAAGCAGGTCACCGACGTGCTGGCGTTCGTGCCGCGCGGGTCCCAGCTCACCACGTCGAACCGGCCCGCACCCCACTCGTCGATCGTGCTGGCGAGGTTCTGCACGAAGCCGACGCCGCTCGCCCCCGGTCCGCCAGGGTTCACGAACAGGGACCCGATCCGCTCCTCGGGCCGACTGGCGAGATGCCGGATGACCGCCAGCTCGATCTGCTTGCCGTCGGGGTTGTCCCAGTCCAGCGGCACCGGCACTGTGGCGCACTGCAGGCCGCTGTCCGGCGGGTCGCACGCCGTCCAGTTGATCGCTGCAGTTCCGCTCCGCGAGCCGGGACTCGCCGCCGCGGCATTCGGCGCGCTCAGGGACACGGCGACGAGGCCGAGTACGACCATCGCCATCACGCCGAGACGAACAGGACGAAACTCGCGCGCAGCACCCCGGCCCATCACGGCCCTCCCGTCGACTGACTAGTGGGAGCGTAGACGATCAGCCGCTCAGCCGTGTGCGCCTGCAGGTGTCAGGACCTGACGTTGCACAATGTTGCGGTGGCCGACACCATGTGATGAACCGCACTTACCGCAGCTAGCGGTCGCTGCGGTCAGTGCGAGAAGCGTTAAGCGTGCTGATGCCGGTCACGGTCGATCCGCGGGAGGAACTCGCATGAAACGCGGGTTGAGCACCATCGTCGTCGTGCTGGCCTTGGGCACCATGGCCACCTGGGCCGCTTCGCCGGCGTCGGCGGCCAAGAACCCTGCGCCCCTTCCCAGCACGGTGAGTCCGCCGGCGACGAAGTATGTCGATGTGTCCGTCGCGACATCGTGGGTCACACCGGGTGCCAACCGTCCGGGGATCGACGACGTGGCCATCGCCAACCCCGCCAACCCTCGGCTGTGGGTCTCATCGATGACCAGGAAGGAGAAGCTGGGCCTCAACTCCCTGGTCGAGACACAGTCGCTGTATGGCACGAGGGTCACGATCGACGAACAGGTCGTCGTCGACGGGCTGCTCTGGGTCCACGCCTGGGTCGACGGCCAGCCCACTCCGCGGGACACCAACCACTACGGCGGCTACCCCGGGTGGATCCCCGACCAGCAGCTGACCGCACAGCCGCCACCCGAGCCCGCCGGCGGCACGGCTCGAGTCACCGGCCGTGCATCCGGCCCAGGTCACTACGCCAAGGGTGGCGTCACCGCGTGGGCGTACGACTCCGCCCAGTCCGCCGCGGCGCGAGGCACCACTGGACGCCTGATCGAGCTGTCGTTCGGGACCACCCTCGCCGTCGCCCACGCCGAGCCCGGCTGGGTCGACGTACTCGACAACCACGGCGGCCACCTGTACCTCAACGCCGCCGATGTGACCCTGAGCACCCCGCCGGCGAGCGCAGCCCAGCTCATCGCCACGGCTCGGCGCTTCCTTCGACTCGATTACCTGTGGGGCGGCATCTCCGGATTCGGATACGACTGCTCGGGCTTCACCCACGAGGTGTACGCCTCCATCGGCGTGGAGATCCCCCGCGACGCCGATGCCCAGGCCGACGCCGCTGGTAACCCGAACTACACCGGCCCCCCGCAGACCGGCTCGGCTGTCGGCACCTGGATCCCAACGATGGCCGAGCTCCGACCAGGCGACCTTGTCTTCTTCGCCACCGAGACCGGCTACATCCACCATGTCGGCATGTACGTCGGCCGCGTCCACGGTCACCCCACCATGATCAACGCCCCCGACACCGGATCCTTCGTCCAGGAAAACCGCATCGACATCGGCATCTGGGGCACGCAGTTCGCCGGGGGCGGACGCTACCTCGCCCAGGAGAAGGAGGTCCCGGAACGGCCCGCGCACTTTCCTACGCCTGGGGGCGACTAAAGGTAGGTGGCCAGCCATTCGTGGACGTCACCGATGCGTTCGGCGGCGACGTTGAGATGCCCGTCCGTGTCATTCAGGGCGGCCTCGGCCCCCGGGATGTGCTCGGCGAGCCAGCGGCCGTGCCCGTAGGGCACGAAGCCGTCGTGGGCGCCGTGCCAAACCTTGACCGGGACCGCGATCGACACCGGCTCGAAACCCCACCGGGTGAAGAAGAGCGCCACGTTGTCGTCGAGCACCCCGTCGATGGCCCGGCCGAGGCCCGCCTGAACGGCGCCGTGGAGCCAGGCTCCGAAGTCTCCGTGTAGCGCCGCCCGGTCGATCCGCGCCTTTCCCGAGGACCAGGCCTCGGCGAGCTCGGCAGCGGTCATCGCCAGTGACGCCTGGCGTTGCTGCTCGCTGACCCGTTCCCATGCGGCGCGGTCGGTGCGGAACAGCGCCTGGTCCTGTCGCGCCCCGTCGGGCATTCCAGCGAAATAGTCCAGGCCGGAGGCGTCGGGAGGAGCGGGCGAGCCGATCGTCGCCACGGCCGCCACCAGATCGGGGGCCAGTGCGCCGCACGCCAACGCATGCGGGCCGCCTCCGGAGAATCCCCACACCGCGCAGCGTGCGAATCCCAGCACCTTGGCGATCCTGCGGACGTCCGCTACGCAGTCGGCGACGATCCGTCCTGGTTGCGCCGACGACCCGCCGTAGCCGGGCCGGTCATACGTCACCAGGGACAAGCCGCGCGCGCCGGCGTCCCGCACCCACGGCTCGAACAGCACGCCAGCATTGGGCGTGCCCAGCTGCGCCAAGATCATCCGGTCGCCGGATCCGGCGATCTCGACTCGCAGACGGCGGCCGTCCTCGCTGTCCACGAGCCGGACCTGCGGGTTGGTAGCCATGCCACCTCCACCATCCCAGACACGCCATGGGCAGACCAGCACCGGCCTTTCCGCCGCCTACTGATGCCGCGAGTGGCGAGCCGGCGACCGCTTGTCGAGGGGTCAGGCCCTCACCGGATGCATGTCGGCGAGCATGGCCAGCATGGCCATCCCCGGACCCTCGTGCTGACGGAACCGCTGGGCGGCAGCAGTGACGGCCGGAGACCCGACCAGCTCCGGCGGGACGCGGGCCGGGTTGAGCGACACGCTGTCGGCCCACTCCTCGACGTGGGGGTGCGACGTGAAGGACGCCCGGGCACCCAGTACCTGCTGGCGAGCCCAGTCGGCGGTGGTGTTGGAGAACGGCACTGGGGGGCACATGCGGTTCTTCTCGGAATCATCCTCCAGCGTCGCTTCCACGTAGCCCGCGAGTGCGGGACCGAAGCAGGCGTACGTGTTGCGGATCGTCTGCAGCGTGATCGCCTCCGGTCCCCAAATCGGCACCAGTGGTGGGTACCGCAACCCGCGAGCAGCGCAGTGGACGACCACAGCGTCCCGGGCTATCGCGACTTCGCCGTCGGCGAGCATCAACCGTCCAGGCTTGACCTGCACGATGTGGCCGAGCCGGACGACCCGCTCGATGGTGCGCAATCGATCGAGCTCCCAGTGCGCAAGCGTTGCGATCTTGGCCATCGTCGGAGTCACGGATCGGTCGATCCGCACCATCACCCCGGCCTCTTCCATCAGGAAGAACAGGTCGTCTGGAGAGCTGGCCGCCTCCGCTGCCTCCATGATCTCGGCCTCCGTAGCCAAGAACACCACCGGATCCGGCTGCACGGCCGCGCGGTTGATCATCCACGGGTCTCGCGGACGGACCCACACGATCGCGTCGGGATCGACGCCGTTGTCGAGCAGCCAGATGCAGGCGTCGGTTGCCGTCTTGCCCGAGCCGGCGATCACGTACTGCGAGGGCGCCTCATCAAGTTCGACCAGGTCGTTGACCGGGACCACCCGCACCCCCTCTGCGACCCCGAAGGGCGGTGGGCTCGTCGCCGGGATCATCGGTGAGAGGTAGTGGGCGTTGACGACGCGTCGGCGGCCGCGAGCCTCGAACTGCTGCCCGGACACGTGCGAGACGAACCGTCCCTCGCCGATGTAGTCGCAGTTGGGATAGAAGGAAACCCGGCCGGAGTCGAGCAGGCGCTCCCTCAGCACTCGCGCGTAGTACGAGCAGATCTCCGGCGCCGAAGCCCGCTCGTCCATGCCCGCTTCGGGCCCGCTCTCCTGAACCCGGTTATCACCGAGCAGCGTGGACGCCACGCCGTAGGTCGAGGAGGACTGGTGAAGTCGAACGAACGGGTACGCGTTCAGCCAATGCCCGCCGACGCCGTGCCTCCGGTCGACCAGGACCACGCTGACGTCCGCATGATCGACCAGGGCGTCGGTGAATGCCATCCCCATCGCACCCGCGCCGACCACCACATAGTCCGCCTCCAGCACCTCCAGCGCCACGGGCCCCATGCTGACCGCTCGCCGGACGCTGGTCAATGGGACGTGGCGGTCCTGACGTCTCTGACTTTCCAGATCTGAAGGAGCTGCCCGTGCCGGAGAAGGACAGCACGAAATGAGCGTTGTCGAAAAGCGCTTTGGCGCCTTTTCTAGCGTCGACAACCTCAATGGCGTCCGGACTCGCGCGCCCCATTGACAAGACCCAGTGGCAGACCAGGAAAGAGCAACCGCTCGGGTAAGACACCGGCCGTCAGCCGACCGTCCTTGCCAACTCCCGCGTGATCGCGGTCGATCCGGCAAGGAGCTCTCGCGCCGAGAAGGTCGGCGTGGCGATGCCCGACTCTGGCCCATCACGCCAGGTCCTAGCGGCGGCGATGTGCTGTTTCGCAACCACGCCATCCGGCCGGCGGCCAGTTCCCGCGCGGAGGCAGACTAGCGTCATGAGGCGGCCACACGGGGTACCAGCTGGTGGCCGATGAACAGCGCCGCCGCCCGAGAGGTGCTCGACGTCCAACGGGTAGACGTGTGGGGCGCGATGCAGGCCAAGAGCCCCGAGGCGTGGATGCGTGTTCTGGCCGACGACTTCGTCCTCCGGACTCCCGGCGAGGAGGACCGAGACCGGTCGGCGTTCGTGGAGAGGATGACCTCGTTCCCCGGTGAGGTGGTGTCCATCGCGTGTCACGACCTACGAGCGGACGCGTTCGGAACGGCCGTGGTGGTGACGGGGGTGCAGCACGCCGTCCTGCGGATGCCGAACGACGCACGCTTCGAGGACTTCACCATGATGAGCAACGTCTTCGTGTCGCGCGAGGGCCGGTGGGTCATGGTGTTGGCGCACGCCTTGAGCCTGCCCATGTGAGGCCGTTCCGACTAGCCCGGCGGGCGTGCGGCCGTCTCCTGCGTCCTTTCGGCGCCCTTGCCCAGTCGAAGGCTGGGGGAGAGCACGAAGACGTGCTCTTCGCGGCCGCTTCCATGGTGAGTGGCTTGCTCCGACCGCTGCTCGGGTGTGAGGGCCGCATAGTGGTAGTCGACAATCGCGAGGACGGCCGGCGGGCTGTGGGCGTCGTCACGAGTCGATCGGACGAGCCGGCAGAAGGTGGTGCACCGCGTGACAGGCATCGGCGAGATGTGGTCGGAGTCGGAGTCGCTCACGCTGCGCCTGAGCGGGGTCTGGATCGTGAGCGCCCTGGTGGGTCATACCCAGTTCGACACTGACGAGCAGGACGCGTTCTGGGATGCCGTCACCGATGCCGCCCTACGGGCCCAGGGTCTCGCCAGACGAGTTCTTGAGGCAATGGCCGCCGAGCGGGGTTGGCTCTTCGACGAGTTCACGCTCGATGACCGGCCGATCGTCTCTGGACTGAATGCCGTCGTCCGGCTGCTTGATCGGGCAGACCCCGTCGAGGCATCCCGAGTCAGGTCGGCCCTGCTGGGCCTGGGTCAGAGCTTTGCCCGCGCTCGCGGGCCCTTCGGTCGACGCATGACTGCTGAGGACGAGCAGACCCTGGTGCTGGTGGAGCAGCTTCTCCAACCGGACTCAACCACCTCGAACGACAACCCGATGAACTCCGACCTGTCCATCTGACCTAGACAGGCGACGTTGACCCGCTGATCGAATGCCGCCCCGACCTGGACGCCGTGTTCGCCGCTTGGCCACACCACCCCTAGCGTCAGGTTCATAGCGGACGGAGACCACTGGGCGGAGGATGAGCGCGGCATCACGGCGGCGCCGATGGACTACTTCGAAGGGTGGTTCGAAGGCGACCCGGCGAGGATGGAATCCGCGCTGCACCCGAACCTGGCGAAACGAGGAGTCCGAGCTGACGAGTCCGGAACGCAGGTCGTGTCGATGACCGCGCAACAGATGGTCGGTTGGACCAGGGACGGCGACGGGGGTCCGCGAGCGACCCGCGGGTCTCGAGATCCGGGTCGAGGTACTCGGCGTCCACGAGCAGATCGCCACGGCCGTCGTCCACAGCACGGTCTATGTCGAGTACGCCCACCTGGTGCGGACTGAAGGTCGATGGAAGGTACTGAACACGATCTACACGAGGCGACGGCCGACGCATACCGTCGCCGGTGCTGAGCGCACTACCGCTGGGCGTCGGGCTCGCTCCGTGTCCTGACTGCCGGTAGTACGCACGGGGTCGCTGCGTAGCCGCGTGCGTCGTTGAAGATGCGCAGGAGGCTGGCGTCGACACGGCGCATGTCTGCGTCGAACTTGCGGAAGTGTGGCACGACGCTGGTCGCGATCCAGCGCCAGCGGTCGTCGTAGCGAGTGATTCTCGGCCACGAGCTCGCGCGGAGGACGTACGGCACTCCTCGGGTGAACGAGTAGAGGTAGAACGACGTGAAGTACGCGAGCTCACCCCGTCTCCCACGCACCTCGAAGTTCGTTGCGGCGCCGAGCGAGACGAGGCGTGCGAACGCACACGAGAGGTGATCGAAGTGGGGTTGCACGAGGGCGCGCTGCTCGTGCTCGAGAAGCTGGACGTTGCCGACCCAGATGAGGTCATCGGCCCACCGTCGCTCCTGCGCGGACGCCGAAACGTCCTCGAGGACTCGACGCCCCCGGTCGATCACCTCGAAGCCGGCGAGGACCGGCGCGTACTCGGGCTGTCCGTGGAGCAGGGTCCGGAGGCGTTGGATGCCGTCCTCGGCGGTGACGTAGGCGAGGTGCACCCAGAAGATGTCGTTGAAGATGGCGTTGTTCGTGGCCCGGATGGTGTCCACGTCGGCCAGCAGGAGTCTCCGCCGCCCGAGGCTGTGCGGGATGTTCACGTAGCCCGTGCGATCCGTGTCCAGCCGGAGCGGGAAGAGCGCCAGGCGAACGTGGTGCGAGGCAATGGCGGCCATGCCGGCCCACTTCAAGCAGCTGGGCAGCGCCTTGTAGATCCAGGCGTAGCGCGAGGAGATCTCCACGTTGCGGTGGAACGCGCAGGCCTGATCGGTCAGGAGGCTGTCGGCCAGCGCCTGCCACCGCGCGATGGTGTCCGGGGCACCATTCTCGGCAACGAGAACGTGCGGCTCGGGGATCAGCTCGTAGGGTGCGATGGGCGTTGCGACGGAAGGGCATCGGCGCGAGCTGTCATCAGCCATGGTCGCTCCGCGCCGCTACAGGTTCGACTCGAACGAGGCCTTGAGCGCGTCGACGGTGGCGGTCCGTTCCCTGACGGCAATCCTCCGCAGGACCGGCGTGGCCAGACGGTAGATGCCGTAGGTGTGCATGGTCGCGTGGTGGCGGACGAGCGTCGCGCCGTCCTCGGCGGTCTCCAGCGAATAGCTGGGCCATCCTTCGGCCTTGACCCTGCCGGACTTGAAGCTGTCCCACCAGTGGTAGGTCAAGCGGTTCGGTGCGTCGAACTCGACGATCTCCCCCGGTGTCGGCCCGTAGCTCGTCTCGTCGATGAACGTCGTTCCCAGAGAAGGCGGTCCGGGCGACGTCTGCTGCGTGTGACGCAGGATGCTGCCCTTCTTGGGCATCCACTCGTTGTGTCCCTCGATGTCCGAGAGCCGCGCGAAGACGTCGTGGATAGGGGCACTGATATGGCGCTCGAGCTCGAAGTCGATGACACCCATGGTCCTCAGGATGTGGCACCGCACCGCCGACCTCAAGACCTCGGAGCAGGTGCCGACGTGGACGCTCAGCTCGTCTGCATCCCCGCGAGATAGGAGTGGACGGCGGAGATGACCACGGACCCCTCGCCGACCGCCGACGCCACTCGCTTGACGGACCCGGACCGCACGTCACCGACGGCGAAGAGCCCTGGCACGGTGGTCGTGAAGCCGTCCTGGGTGACGACGAAGCCCTTGTCGTCGAGCTCGACTCCCACAGCGCCCAGCCAGCCGGTATGCGGGTCGGCGCCGATCATGAGGAAGACCGCCGCTGCGTCCAGCTGCACGTCCTGACCGAAGTTGTGGTCGCGCCAGGTCAGGGCGCTGAGCCGGTTCGTGCCGTGGACCCCGCACAGCTCAGAGCGAGGGTGAACGGTGATTCGCTCGTCGTGAAGCAGACGCTGGGCCAGGTAGTTCGACATCGTGTCGCGCAGGTCGTCGCGGCGGATCAGGACGTGGACCCGGTCGGCGTGCCGAGCCAGGAAGAGTGCCGCCTGCCCTGCCGAGTTGGCACCCCCGACCACCACGGCGTTCCGTCCGGACACCTCCGTGGCCTCGAGCTGGCTCGCGGCGTAGTAGACGCCTCGCCCTTCGAAGTCAGCGAGACCTGGCACGTCAAGTCGCCGGTACTGGACACCGCTGGCGATGATCACCGCGGCCGCGACGACATCGTGCTCGTCGTCCAGGCGGACGCGGAACCCGCCGGCGTCCCGCGACAGTCCGGTGACCGAGCGGGGTGACACCAGCCTTGTCCCGAACTTGACCGCCTGCAGCATCGCGGCCCGGGCCAGCTCGACCCCGGACACACCGCGGTAGAAGCCGAGGTAGTTCTCGATCCGTGACGAGCTCCCGGCCTGGCCCCCGATGGCCACGTCCTCGACGACGACCACGTCGAGTCCCTCCGAGGACCCGTAGACGGCGGCGGCCAGCCCCGCCGGCCCGGCGCCCACGACGAGCAGGTCACATCGAGAACCGTCGGAGATGCCCCACAGGTCGATCCCGAGCGCGGTCGCCAGGTCGCGGGTCGTCGGTGCCGTCATGACCCGGCGCTGCCCGGTCACCACGGCCGTCCCCGCCTCCGGCAAGGTGCAGGTCTCCTCCAGATCCCTCCATGCCGACGGGTCGGAGCGCAGCACCGTCCGGTAGGGGAGCTGGTTGCGCTCGGCGAAGTCCTGAAGCCGGTGCAGGTCGCGGTCGTCATCCCCGGCCAGCACCAGACCACCCTCACCGGTGCGCTTCAGTAGGGTTCGCCGGGCGTCGAGCGCCGTCAGGAGGACGTCGCTCAGCTCTCCCGAGATCTCCACGAGCCTGCGGAGGTCCGCCACCCGCACGCGGAGCAGTTCGGTCCCCTCCGCGGCGACACCGGGCAGGAAGGCCCGCTGACCCATCAACATGCCCAGCTCGCCCACGAAGTCGCCCGCTTCGACCACGAAGACGACGCGATCGACGCGACGGTCGATGAGCAGGACACCGCCGGCCAGGACGAGGTTCAGGTCGTAGGGGTCGCCGGCCTCCCACAGCACCTCACCGGGCTCGGGCCGCAACACCTCACCGCACGCCCGAAGCAGCTGTAACGCGTGCTCGCTGAAGACGGGCCACGCCAGGGCGTCCACACCGTCGTGCCGAGCAGACGAGTAGATGGTCCGCTCGTCCGGCACTGGGCTGCTGCTCATCGGACGCTCTTCTTCCCCTCGACTCGGCCAAACCCGGTGTCCTCAAGGGTGCACAGTCTGCTCCGCCCGCCCCAGACCCGGGTGGTGGCCCGGCGGAAACGGCCAGCGAGGTCGCCCGATGAGAATGCCCAGCCGGACCGGTCTGCCCCCAGAAGCAACGACGCGAGGAGGACGAGATGACGTCGATCAAGCTGGGCGTGCACCTTCCGGTGGCGGGACAGAGCGCCTCACCGGAGGCGATCGCGCAGGTCGCGGAGGAGGCCGAGCGGCTCGAGCTGGACTCGGTGTGGTCCTGGGAGCGGCTGATGCGGCCGACCGTGCCGATCGCCATGGGCGGCCCCGGTGGCCCGGTGATGGACGCGCCGGATGACTTCGGGTGCGTGTACGACCCGATCGAGACGCTGAGCTACGTCGCCGCACGAACCTCCCGGATCACCCTGGGTACCAGCGTGCTCGACGCGCTGTTCCAGAGCCCGGTGATCCTCGCGCGCCGGCTGGCCACTCTCGACCAGCTGAGCGCCGGTCGACTGGTCGTGGGCATCGGTCAGGGCTGGATGGAGCAGGAGTTCGAGGCGGCCGGCGTGTCGATGAAGCGGCGCGGTCCCGGCTTCGAGGAGCACCTTCTCGCCATGCGCGCGGTGTGGGGTCCGGACCCGGTGAGCTTCCACGGCCGCTTCTACCGCATACCCGAGGCCGACATCGGCCCGAAGCCGGTCCGCGCGGGTGGACCCCGCCTCGTGGTCGGGTCGGCATCCCCGTCGGCGATCGAGCGCGCCGGGCGACTCGGTACCGGGTTGACCCTGGTGATCTTCGACTGGCAGACGGTCCGCGACGCCATCGCGACCTTCCGGGCGGCGGCCGGTAACGCCGGGTTCGATGCGGACTCGCTCCCGGTCATGCTGCAGGTCAACGGCAGCGTCACCGCCGACCCCCTGGACGAGCGTGGACCGCTGCTCGGGTCGCCGGAGCAGGTGGCTGCCGACCTCGACCAGGCCGCGGGGCTGGGCGTCGGCCACGTCTACTGGAACACCGGCGCCGACCCGCTCGGACAGCTTCCCCTGCTGGCGCAGCTGCGCGGTCGCTGACCGACGGACCGCTCAGGGCGTTGCTGAGTGACATCGACGGGAGTGGGGTAGGGGGCTAGGAGTTGCTGGTGCAGCGGGGGGCACGCAGCGCGCCGGCTCTCAACGAGGAGAACCCGATGAGGACACCCCCACGTCGCCTTCGCCGCTGGAAGGCAACCGCGGCCATCGCCGCGACGACGACCGCGGTCATGGGCGGGACCGCCGGCGCCGCGCTGGGCGCCCCCACCGATGCGCCGGGCGCTCCTGGTGCGGCCGCGACCTGGACGACAGGCGACAAGGAGGGACTCGGCACGTCCACCACCGCGGAGTCGAAGCTCTGGTACACGCTGACCGGCGGCACCATGAGCGAGGTCTACTACCCGAGCGGCACCACCCCGAACACGCGGGAGCTCCAGTTCGCCGTGACCGACGGGTCGACCTCCACGCAGCTGGAGTCCGACGCCACCGTCACCCGGGCGGTGAGCCTCGTCGACCCTCAGTCCCTGACCTACCGGCAGACCAGCACCGACGCACAAGGCCGCTGGCGGCTGACCAAGACGTACATCACCGACCCGGCTCGGCCGACGGTCCTGCTCGACGTCCGGTTCGAGGCGCTCACACCCGGGCCTTACCAGCTGTACGCGCTATACGACCCGTCCCTGGCCGGCGACGCGGGCAACGACTCGGGAAGCACGTCCGGTTCCGCCCTGCTCTCCTCCGACAGCCACAGCCCGGCCGGAGCGGTCGCTTCCGCCCTCGTCTCGTCGGCACCGTTCTCCGCCACGTCGAGCGGGTACGTCGGGACCTCCGACGGGCGCGCCGACCTCGCTGCCAACCACACCCTGTCGACGACGTATGCGGCGGCCGGACCCGGCAACATCGCGCAGGTCGGTCGGATCCCCGTGAACGGGGCCAGCACCACGTTCACCATCGCGCTGGGCTTCGGCTCCGACACCGCGGGCGCGCTGAAGACCGCCAACGCCAGCCTCGCGCAGCCGTTCGCCACCCAGCAGGCCGCCTACCAGGATGGGTGGCACCGCTACACGAAGTCCCTCAACCCGGCCCCCAAGCAGCTCGACGCCCGGCTCACCGCGCAGTACTGGGCCTCGGTCATGACGGTGAAGGCCCACGAGGACAAGACGTACCCGGGGGCGTTCATCGCCAGCCTCACCATCCCCTGGGGTCAGGCGGTCAACGCCAGCGGCGAGGGCGGCGCCGGCAACGGCTACCACTTCGTGTGGGCCCGCGACGCATACGAGCAGGTCACCGGCCTCCTGGCCGCGGGCGACCGGAAGGCCGCCCAGGACGCGGTCACCTGGCTGTTCACCCGGCAGCAGCAACCCGACGGCCACTTCCCGCAGAACTCCGCGCCCGACGGCACACCGGACCAGACCAACATCCAGCTGGACGAGACCGCATACCCGCTCGTGCTCGCCCAGCAGGTCGGGTCGGTGACCAAGAAGTTCTACAGCGACCACATCGTCAAGGCCGCCGACTACCTCGTGGCTCGCGGTCCGACGACGCCCCAGGAGCGGTGGGAGGAGACCGGTGGGTACTCGCCGTCGACCATCGCGGACATGATCGCGGGACTCACCGCGGCAGCCTCGCTGGCGACCAAGTTCGGTGACAAGGCGGGCGCCGCCATCTACCAGGCGACGGCCGACGAGTGGCAGCGCAGCATCGAGAAGTGGACCTACACGACCAACGGCAACCTGTCGGACGGCAAGTACTACATCCGGATCAGCGGGAGCGGGAACCCCAACGACGGGGCCGTCCGCAACTGGGCGAACGGCGCCGGCGCCCACCCCGAGAACGCCATCACCGACGCCGGGTTCCTCGAGCTGACCAGACTCGGCGTCAAGGCGCCGAAGGATCCCTACGTCGAGCATTCCCTGATCGCGGTCGACCAGTCGCTCAAGGTGACCACTCCCAGCGGTGAGATGTTCAAGCGGTACACCTTCGACGGCTACGGCGAGACCGCCGACGGGGCCCCGTGGACCGGCGTCGGCATCGGTCGCCCCTGGCCCCTGCTCTCCGGCGAGCGCGGCGAGTACGTGCTCGGCCGGGGTGGCGACGCGCTGCCGTACCTGCGCACCATGGCCAACTCGGCCAACGACGGGCTCATGATCCCCGAGCAGGTCTGGGACCAGGCCGACCCGACCGCCTACAACCACGTCTTCGGCAAGGGCACCGGATCGGCGGCCCCGCTGTCGTGGGCGATGTCGCAGTACGTCCGGCTCGCCCAGGGCATCGGCGCCGGCAAGGTCGTCGAGACCCCGGCCGTCGTGGCCGACCGCTACGCCAAGCAGGCTCCGCCCGCTGCTCCGCAGCTGACGGTCACCAGCCCGGCCGACCTGTCGACCGCCTCGACCCGGACCGTCACCGTGAGTGGCACGACCACCGCGTCGTCGGTGTACCTCTCGGTCAACGGCGTGAAGCAGAAGGTCGACGTGACGGGTGGGGCCTTCAGCACCCAGATCACCCTGCCGGCGATCAGCAACAAGCTCGTCATCGCCGCCGTGGGCAAGAACGGCGGCACGGCGCAGGCGGTCCGGACGGTCACGTTCTTCGGCGCCCGCGCCGGCGGCATCACCGACCCGAGCGGTGACGACAACGGGCCGGGCAGCTACGTGTATCCCACCGACGGCGCCTTCAACCCGGGCAGCTTCGACCTCACCCAGTTCGACGTCTACCGGGACGGCGACAGCATCCGGATGGTCACCGGCGTCCAGGGCGCCATCAACAACCCCTGGGGTGGTAACGGCATGAGCACCCAGCGGCTCAACATCTACCTCAAGGACCCGAGCGCTGCCACGACGTCGACGTCGCTGCTGCCGGGAACCAACATGAACGCCGCCGGGCCGTGGTCGCGGGCCATCGTCGTCGACGGTCGTCACGAGACCAGCACCTACGGCGAGGGCGTGTATGCGGCCGACCTCTCCCGGGTCGGCGACGCGATGCTTGAGGTGCTGCCCACGACGCGCCAGATCGTCGTGACCATTCCGGGCAGCGTCTTCACCGGCATCGACGTCGGCACCGCGGGGTACCAGGTCTCGATGTTCAGCGACGCCGACGACGGCGAAGGGATCGGGAACGTCCGGCCCGTCTACAGCGCGGACTGCTGGGCCGGCACGGGGTGCCCCAGCTTCGTGGGCGGGTACCGGTTCGGCGGGGGCGCCGGGATCTGGGACCCGAGCCTGCCGAGCGTCGACACCGTCACGGCCGACCCGAACGCCGTCGACATCATCAGTGGGACGACTCCCCAGTCCAGCGCCCTGGACTGGACAGTGGCTGCGCCGGTGGTCGTGCCCTACGTCCAGATCACCCCGTAGACCTCGGTCGCGTCGGCCCGGGCGGATGCCCCGGCCCGACGCGGTCAGAGGTAGAGGCAGAACGGGTGCCCGGCCGGGTCGAGGAGGACCCGCACGTCGTCCTGCGGCTGGAACTCGGCCAGGGTCGCGCCCAGCGCCACCGCGTCCTCGACCGACGCGTTCAGGTCGGTGACCTGCAGGTCGAGGTGCAGCTGCATCTGCGGGTCTCCGGGACCGGCCGGCCAGACCGGGCGCACATGGTGCTCCTCGGTCTGGAAGGCGAGGTTGACCGGGGTGTCCGGCATGCCGATGGTGCACCAGTCGGGCTCGTCGGTGGCCACCTCCCAGCCGAGCAGGTCGCGATAGAAGTAGGCCAGGTCGCGGGCGTCGGGGGCGCCGAGCACGACGCCGAGCCAGCCCTGTCGTTGCCGTCCACGGATCGCCATGCCCACCACCCTGGCATCGGTCGCCGACACCGCCCCGCCGGCTGGCAGGATCGCACCGTGCCCGACGCATACCCCGTTTTCGAGCTGCCGGAGAAGGCCGAGGAGGTGCTCGAGATCGTCGACCAGATCCCGGAGGGGAAGGTCCTCACCTACGGCGACGTCGCCGAGCTGGTCGGCAGCCGGGGGGCGCGGTTCGTCGGGAACGTCATGAGCCGGTACGGCTCCGGCGTCCCCTGGTGGCGGGTCGTCCGCTCGGGAGGGTGGCCGCCGCGTGGTCTCGAGGACCGGGCGCGCGACCACTACCGCGAGGAGAGCACGCCGATGATCCGCGGCACGCTGGAGGGCCTGCGCGTCGACCTCGCCAGGGCGCGCTGGGACGGTCCCGCGAGCTGACGACGAGGTGTCGCCCGCGCGTGGTGGGATGACGGCGTGGTCCTCCTGCGGCGAGCTCCGGCTCTCGTCGTCGACGCGCCGAGCCTCGACGACGAGCAGCTGGCCGTGCTCGCGACGCGGGCACCGGTGCTGCGGGTCCTCGGCGCCCCGGGGACCGGCAAGACCACGACTGCCGTCGAGCTGGTCGTCGACCGGGTCCTCCACGGCGGCCTGACGCCCGACGAGTGCCTCCTGCTGACCCCGACGCGGGTCGCGGCCGCCCGGCTCCGCGAGCGCGTCACCGCGCGGCTGGCCCGCACGTCCACCGAACCGCTGGCCCGCACCCATCAGGCGTTCGGGTTCGGCATCCTGCGTCGCGAGGCGGCCCTCCGCGGTGATGAAGCGCCGCGGCTGATCAGCGGTCCGGAGCAGGACGTCATCCTCCGCGACCTGCTCGGCGGCCACGCTCGCGGCGACGCCCCGCGCCCGCCCTGGCCCGAGCACGTCCTCGTGGCCCTCGACAAGCGCGGCTTCCGCGCCGAGCTGCGCGACCTGCTCATGCGGGCCGTCGAGCACGGGATCGAGGCCGACCGGCTCGCGGAGCTCGGTGCCGAGCACGGCCGGCCGGAGTGGGTGGCGGCGGCTCAGGTGCTTCGCGAGTACGACGAGGTCACTGCGTTCTCCCGGCCCGGGGCCTACGACCCGGCCTGGATCCTCACCGCCGCCGCCGACCTGCTCGAGGACGACGCCGACGCGCTGGCGAGAGTGGGGGCGCAGGTGCGGCTCGTCGTCGTCGACGACGCCCAGGAGCTCACCTTCGCCGCGGCCCGGCTGCTCCGGGTCGTCTCCACCGCCGGGCCCGACCTGGTCCTCGTGGGCGACCCCGACGCGGCGGTCCAGACGTTCCGCGGCGCCGACCCTCGCATCCTGGCCAACGGCTGGGCCGACCTCGGCCGACGCGACCCGGCGGGCGCCGAGCCGTCGGCGGTCGTCCTGCACACCGCATACCGGCAGCCGCAGGCGCTCCTCGACGTGAGCCGCACCATCACGACCCGCATCGGAGCGCTGGCCGGCGGTCGCCAGCGGGCGCCCGAGCCGATCCGCGCCGGTGGCGACATCGAGGTGGCGCTGCTGCGGTCGCCGGCTCAGGAGGCGGCGCACATCGCGGCGCGGCTCCGGGCGGCACACCTCCTGGACGGCGTCCCGTGGGGCGAGATGGCCGTCGTGGTCCGCAGCGAGGGCCGCGACGAGGCGCTGCGCCGGATCCTCATGGCCCACGGCGTGCCCATGCTGCCGTCGGCCAGCGAGGCCCCGGTACGCGACGAGGTCGCGGTACGCCCGTTGCTGGCGCTCGTCGAGACGGTCCTCTCGGTGGCGCTGAAACCCGGACACGAGATCGAACCCGAACGGGCGATCGACCTCGTCCTGTCGCCACTCGGCGAGTGCGACGCCGTCGGGCTGCGCCGTCTGCGCCGGCTCCTCCGTCGCGAGGAGCTGGACAGTGGCGGCGAGCGGTCCAGTGACGAGCTGCTGGCGGCGATCCTGCTCGAACCCGGTCATGCGACCGCCCTGGGGCACGACGCGACCCCGGTCCGCCGCCTCGCCACGGCCATCGACGCGGGCCTGCGGGTCGCGAAGGTCGTGGAGACCGACGGCGTACGCACGTGGGCTCCGGGCGTCAGCGCCGAGACGGTGCTCTGGGCGGTGTGGGAGGCCCTCGACGTGGCGCCGCGGTGGAGCCGGCTGGCCCTGCGCGGCGGCAAGCGGGGGGCGCGCGCCGACCGCGACCTCGACGCGGTCGTGGGGCTGTTCGACGCGGCCCAGCGCTACGTGGACCGGCTCCCGGCGGCCGGTCCGGACGCGTTCCTCGAGCACATCCAGGGGCAGGACGTGCCGGGCGACACCCTCGCCGCGCGGGCTCAGTCGGGCGACGGCGTCGCCCTGCTCACCCCCGCCGGCGCCTCTGGCCGGGAGTGGCGGGTCGTCGCCGTGGCAGGAGTCCAGGAAGGGGTCTGGCCCGACCTGCGGCTCCGCGGCTCGCTGCTGGGCTCCGAGGAGCTGGTGGCCGTCGTCACCGGACGCGACCGTACCTTCCGGGCGGCGCAGACCGCCGTCCGCTACGACGAGACCCGGCTGTTCCTCGTCGCCGTCTCACGCGCCTCCGAACGGCTGTTGGTGACCGCGGTGCGCAGCGAGGACGACCAGCCGTCGGTCTACCTGGATCTCGTCGACCCGCTGGTGGCGGCGCGCGAGTCGACGAGCGACGCCCCGCCGGAGCAGCGGGACTTCACCGAGCTGGCGCGCACGCTGTCGCTGCCGGCGCTGGTGGCCGACCTGCGCCGACGGCTGGTGCTGTCCGGCTCCGCCGCGAGGACTGGCGACGCGGTCGACGCGGCTGGTGGGCCCGACGCCGCCGGTGGGCTGGACTCCGGAGCGGCGGTCGCCGCCGCAACGGCGCTCGCGCGGCTGGCGGCGGCCGGCATCGACGGCGCCGACCCGCGCCAGTGGTGGGTCCAGCGGGTCCTCAGCGACGACCGGCCGCTGCGCCGTCCCGAGCAGCAGGTCCGGCTCTCGCCGTCGAAGGTCGAGAGCTTCGGCGACTGCCGGCTCCGCTGGGCGCTGACCAGCGCCGGCGGTGACGCGCCGAGCCACGGCTCGGCCAACCTCGGCACCCTCATCCACGACATCGCCCACGACCTCGGCGACGACGTCGACGCCGACACGCTCGTGGCCGAGGTGGAGCGGCGCTGGGGCCGGCTGGGCCTGCCGCCCGGGTGGGCCACCGACCGGCAGCGCGAACAGGCATACCTCATGGCCCGCCGGCTGGCCGCATACCTCGCGGACACCGGACGTCCCGAGAAGGTGGGGTCCGAGGTGCCGCTGCGCGTGGACGTCGGCCGGGCCACCATCAGCGGCCGCGTCGACCGGTTGGAGCGCGAGCCGGACGGCGCCCTGCGCGTCCTCGACTACAAGACCGGCAGCAGCAAGCCCAAGGTCGACGACGTGGCGACCCATCCGCAGCTCGGGACCTACCAGCTGGCCGTCGAGAGCGGGGCGTTCGGGACCGAGGGCCGGACCTCGGCCGGTGCTGCACTGCTGCACCTCGGCAAGGCGGCCGGAACGTCGGGGGCGCCCGCCCTCCAGCAGCAGGAACCGCTCGCCGGCCAGGACGACCCCGAGTGGGCTGCCCGGCTCGTCGCGGCGACGGCCGACGGTATGGGGGGTGGCGAGTTCGCGGCGACACCGGGCTCGTGGTGCACCTTCTGCCCGGTCAAGACGTCGTGCCCCGCCATGCCCGAGGGGAGCACGCTGCGATGACCGACCACTCCGCGGTGACCCTCGCCGCGTCGCTCGGGCTCCCGCCGCCGACCGACGAGCAGCGGGCCGTCATCGAGGCGGACCCGGGCCGCCCGGTCCTCGTCGTCGCCGGCGCGGGGTCCGGCAAGACCGAGACGATGGCCTCGCGCGTCGTCTGGCTGGTGGCCAACGGCCACGTCGAGCCCGACCAGGTCCTCGGTCTCACCTTCACCCGCAAGGCCGCCACCGAGCTCGCGGAGCGGATCGGCCGGCGTCTGCGGCGGCTCACCCACGCCGGGATCTGGACCCCCAAGCCCCTGGACGAGGACGGGGCCGAGCCGCTCGGTGGCATCCCCGTCGTCTCGACCTACCACTCGTATGCGGGTCGGCTGGTGCGCGAGCATGCGCTGCGGCTGGGGTACGAGCCGGAGTCGCGACTGCTCTCCGAAGCGGCGTCGTGGCAGTTCGCCTACGAGGTGGTGAGCCGCTACGACGGCGACGTCGAGGAGCTCACCGCCGCCGAGTCGACGGCCACCGAGGCGGTCGTGTCGCTGGCCGGGGAGATGGCCGAGCACCTCCTCGAACCCGAGGACGTCAGCCGCTACATCGACGAGTTCGAGGTGGCGATGCGGGCGGTTCCCAAGGGCGTGACCAAGAAGCGGTCGCACCCGATGGAGACCGAACGGGTCCTGCCGGCGCTGCGCAACCGGCGGGCGATCCTGCCGATGGTCCGCGCGTACCTCGACCTCAAGCGCCAGCGCGACGCCATGGACTTCGGCGACCAGATGGCGTTGGCGGCGCGGCTCGCCCGGTCGGTCCCGGCCATCGGGGTCACCGAGCGCACGCGGTTCCGTGCCGTGCTGCTCGACGAGTTCCAGGACACGTCGGAGGCGCAGCTGGTGATGCTGCGGTCTTTGTTCGGCGTGCAGGGCGACGCGGCCGGTTCCGGGGTCGGTGTCACGGCCGTGGGCGACCCGAACCAGTCGATCTACGGCTGGCGTGGCGCCAGCGCGACGACGCTGACGAGGTTCCCGCGCGAGTTCGCCGACGACCGCGGCGTCGCGCACGTGCTGCCGCTGCGGACCAGCTGGCGCAACGACCACGCCATCCTCGGCGTCGCCAACACCACCTCGGGGCCGCTGCGCTCGGAGATCGTCGCGCCGCTGCGCGCTCGGCCGGATGCCGGCGCCGGTCGCGTGGAGGCGGCTCGCCTGGAGACCGCCGAGGACGAGGCCCGCTACGTCGCCGACTGGGTCGCCAGCCGTTGGCGCTCGCCGAGTGGTCGGCGGAGCGGTCACAGCGCGGCGGTGCTCTGCCGGAAGCGGTCGCAGTTCCCGCTGGTGGTCGAGGCGCTCAAGGCGCGCGACCTTCCGGTCGAGGTCGTCGGCCTCGGTGGCCTGCTCCTCACGCCCGAGGTCAACGACCTCGTCAGCCTGCTCTGGGTGGTCCAGGACCCGTCGCGCGGCGACCGTCTGATGCGGTTGCTGGTCGGACCGTTCTGCCGGCTCGGACCGGCCGACCTCGACGGTCTGGCCGCCTGGGCGCGGGCGCAGCAGCGGGCCAGCGGCCTACCCGGCGAGGCGCAGGTGCTCCAGCTGCCCGGGCTGGAGACCGCGCCCGACGAGGACTTCGAGGAGCCGGGGGAGTTCGACCCCGGGTCCCGCGGGAGCGACGAGTCGGGGATGGTGCGCCATCCGGGCGCCGGCGAGGCCCGCGATCAAGCGCCGGAGAGCTCCGACCGCGCCAGCATCGTCGAGGCGCTCGACGACCTGCCGCTGGCGGCCTGGCGGGGCGCCGAGGGGCAGCGGGTGTCGGAGTGCGGGCTCGAGCGGCTGCGCGCGCTGGGCCGGGTCGTCAAGAACCTGCGCCGCCTCACCGGCCTGCCGCTCGCCGAGCTGGTGGGTGAGGGCGAGCGTGCCCTGGGTCTCGACATCGAGGTGCTCGCCCGCCCGGAGCACACGGTCGCGACCGCCCGGGCGCACCTCGACGCCTTCGCGGAGGTCGCGGCGAACTTCTCGGCATCGGCCGACCGGCCCACCCTCGGCGGGTTCCTCGCCTGGCTCGATGCCGCGATCGAGCAGGAACGTGGCCTGGACGCCCCGACCATCGAGACGTCCCTCGACGCGGTCCAGGTGCTCACGGTGCACGCGGCCAAGGGCCTCGAGTGGGACTGCGTCGCCGTTCCCGGACTCGTGGAGGCGTCGTTCCCGGCCCGCGAGGGCGGCGCGGCCAGCTCCTGGCGGGGCGACCACTGGGAGGTGTCGGAGCTGCGGGACAAGGGCTGGTGCATCGGCGCCGACGGGGTCCCCTACGACCTGCGCGGTGACGCCGACGGACTGCCCCGGCTGCACTGGCGCGACACCCCGGACTGGGAGGTCCTGGCCAAGGACTTCACCGAGTTCGCCCTCGACGGTGGCCGACACGCGACGGCGGAGGAGCGGCGGCTCGCCTACGTGGCGCTGACCCGGGCGCGCTCCCAGCTGCTGCTCACCGCGCCGGTGTGGGCCGACGCCGCCACGCCCAAGGTCACCTCGGTGTTCCTCGACGAGCTGCTCGAGGCGCCCGGGCTGGTCCGCGGACCCTGGGTGGACATGCCGGTCGCCGACGCGTCCGGTCGGGCGACCAACCCCAGGTTGGTCGAGCCCGTCCGCCACCCGTGGCCGGACGACCCGCTCGAGAGCCGACGCGCTCAGCTGGCCGACGGAGTCGCCCTGGTCGCGGCGGCCCTCGCGTCGCCGTCCGAGACCGTGCCCCTCGACGCCGAGACGGCGGCCGAGCTGGACCTGCTGTTCGCCGAGCGAGCGGAGTCCCTCGCTCGCCACGAGGTGGTCGTCGAGGTCCCACGTCACCTGTCCGCGTCCGACGTCGTCCAGCTCGCGGCCGACAGCAACCGGTTCGCCATGTCGCTGCGGCGACCGATGCCGGCCGCTCCGGCGCTCGCCGCCCGACGGGGGACCGCGTTCCACGCCTGGGTGGAGCAGCACTATCACCGGGCGGCGATGGTCGACGTCGTCGACCTACCCGGCAGCGCCGACGAGACCGCCCCCGACTCGATCACCGGCGCCGAGCTGGCCCGGATGAAGGAGCTGTTCCTCGCCAGCGAATGGGCCGACCGGGCTCCGGAGGCCGTGGAGATCGCCGTCGAGACGGTGCTCGACGGCTTCGCGATCCGCGGTCGCATCGACGCCGTCTTCGCGCGCGACGACGGCGGGTTCACCATCGTCGACTGGAAGACCGGCACCGAGCCCGACGCCCGCGCGGCGCGCCACCGCACGCTCCAGCTCGCCGCATACGCCCTCGCGTATGCCCGGCTGCGCCACCTTCCGGCGCGGGACGTCGACGCGGCGTTCTACTACGCCGCGACAGGGACCACGGTGCGCCCCAAGCTGCCCCGCGAGCAGGCGCTCCGTTCGCTGCTGGCGACGGTCCCGGAGTAGCGCAAGACTCGGGGCCATGGGGAAGGTGCTGCTCGACATGGCCGTGTCCTTGGACGGGTACATCGACGGGCCGAATGGCGCCGACGTCGGGCTCTACGACTGGTATGCGGCGACCTCCGGTCCGAACGCCGACATCGCGGCCGAGACCGTGGCCACCACCGGCGCGATCGTCGTGGGGCGTGGCGTCTTCGGGCGCGGCGACGAGGCAACCGGCTGGGACGAGACACCCTACGAGGTGCCGCACTTCGTCGTCACCCACCGGCCGCCGCGAGTGACGCCGGGACCGGTGGACTTCCGGTTCGTCGAGGGCGTACGCGAGGCGGTCGCCGCCGCTCAGACGGCCGCCGGGGACCGGTACGCCACGATCGGCGGTGGCGCGGACGTTGCGCGACAAGCCCTCGGGCTCGGGCTGGTGGACGAGGTCCAGCTGCACCTCGTGCCGGTCATCGTGGGAGCGGGGACGCCGTTGTTCGCGGCGGGGTCCGTGGGCTGGCGGCTGGCGCCCGTCGCCGTCGTCGAGGCGCCGGACGTGACGCATCTCCGGTACCGCGTGGTGGGTCCGCGGGTGGCCGCCGAGGGATGACCGCTCGCTCCCGCTCGCCGCTCAGCGACGGCGGCGGGTCCTCCGTCGGGCGGGGGCCGCCTTGGGCGGACGGACCGGCTTCGCGGGAGGTTCGTCGTCCGCAGGCGGTTCGTTGTCCGTTGCCGGTTCGGTCTCGGGTTCGGTCTCGGGCTCGACGGCCTCGTCGGTGGCCTCAGGTTCGGCGTCGGAGAGCTCGAGCACCTCGGTGACCTCCGGCTCGGTGACCTCCGCCTCGGTGACCTCCGGCTCGGTGACCTCCGGCTCGGTGACCTCCGGCTCGGTGACCTCCGCCTCGGTGACCTCCGCCTCGATGACCTCCGGCTCGGTGACCTCCGGCTCGGTGACCTCCGGCTCAGCGACCTCCGCCTCAGCGACCTCCGCCTCGATGACTTCCGCCTCGATGACCTCCCCCTGCGCCTCGGTCGGCTCGGATCCTGCCGTGTCACCGAGGGTCTCCTCGGTCGCGACCTCGTCGTCGTCGACGAGGTCCCCGCCACTCTCCGCCTCATCGACCGCCGGAGCGGCTTCCAGCACCTCGTACCAGGACTCGGCGTCGTCGGTGTCTCCGCTCGACGCGGCAGCGGTCTCGGCGCGCAGCCGGTCGAGCTCCTCGGCGGGGATGACCGCCGTGGGATCCGCGGCCGTCCCGGTCTTGAGCAGCTGGGTGTCGTCCTCGCGCACCTCGGGCGCGGCCTCCGCTGCTGAAGCCACCGGGGCCACCGATGCCGCGGCAGCGGGGATCCGGGGTCCGGCCGGCTCCGACACGACGAGGTCGGGTCCGTTCGCGGTCTGTTCGTCCAGGACGCGCAGCTCGGCCGCCCGCCGCGTGATGAGCGGGGGCTCGGCCGCATGCACCGCGTCGAGCAGGCGGGTCAGCAGCCGCAGCTCGGAGACGACCTTCGCCCGGTGCCGCAGATGTCGGTCGGGTCGTTCGATCCGGGCCAACGAGTACGCCTCCACGATGCTCTCGAACGTCTCCGGTGAGCACTCCGCCTCGATGGCCGCGAAGTCGTCCGCCGGGTCGGCGACCTTGGCGTGCTCCCACCCGGTGACGGCGCGTACCGAGGCGGTCTCCGGGTCCTCCTCGTCGGCGAAGGTCACGAGAAACCGGCCCCCGGTGAGGTCGCCATGCACCGGCGTCGGCGCGAACCGCCAGGCCGACACGTCCTCCAGCGCCTGCTCCCACCGGGAGAGCAGCGCGGTCGGGACGTGGCCGGTCGCCGCGCCCCGGTCGAGGTCGGCGAGGTGCCGCGCGCGGCACGTCTCCGCGTCGTAGACGGGGACCCCGGCCTCGTCGAACACGGCCCGGTCCACGTTGTGCAGGCCCGCGATCGCTCGGCCGATCTCGGCCGCGACGCCGGGGCCGGGGACGACCTCGCTGAGGACCACCGACCGGCCGTGCAGGTACGCGTAGACGACCGCTCGCCCCTCGGGCACGGCGAGGAAGCCGCGCGGAATCGGCACGCCGTAGGGGACCCGCCGATGCAGGAGTGGCAGCAGGTCGGCGGCCATGTCGAGCTGCGCGCCGACCGCTGACGTCGTCGGGATGCGCACGACCCAGGCCCGGCGCTGCGTGTCGGTCACGAAGCCGACGTCGCACCGGTTGCCCGGCATACCGCGCGACGCGCGCACGGCGACGGCGTCCAAACCGGGCACGGCCGAGCTCGCCACGGCGGCGAGGTAGGCAGGCGTGCGGGTCACGTCCACACGGTATTCGGTGGGTCACCGATCACCGCGGACCTCGGCGCCGCTCGGCGGGTATGCGTCCAGGAGCCGGGCGGTGCACGTCACTGGACTCCCACCGCCGGGCTCGGCTCGCAGCCGAGCGGCTCGGCTCGGAGTATTCGGTGAGCCGGGCGGCTTGGCTCACAGCCGAGCCGAGTGGCGGGGGCACTGACCGACGCAGGGTCAGCCCCGAGACGCCCCGAGACGCCCCGACGCCTCGACGCCCCCTGACGCCCTGTGCCGGAGGCGGTGACGGGCCGCGCGTAGGGTGACGAGCGTGTCCCGCCCGACCGCATCGATGCCGCTCGGGGACCTTCCGCTCTCCCGCGGCAGCCTGGACCGGGCCGCCCACCGCCGCGCCGAACCGGACCTCGTCCCGAAGCTGCTCGCCGACCCGGCCACGAGGGTGGCGGTGATCGTCGCCGAGAGCATGGAGGTCCTCCCGGACGGCGCCCTGGCCCTGCGGCCGCCCACGCCGGACGACCGCCACCGACTCGCCTTCTTCCTCGGGGAGGAGGCATCCGCCGACGCCGGCAGCGGGACCGAGCGCGTCGCATACCTCGCCGTCGTCGGCGACCCGACCGAGAGCGGCCATGACGACTGGCAGACCCTCCGCAGCGCGGGCGTGGACCTCAGCGACCGCGACGCCGGCATCTTCACCACGGCCCAGGCCCTGGCGAACTGGCACGCCGCCCACCAGTTCTGCCCGCGGTGCGGCGCGCCCACCGAGCCGGAGCAGGCCGGCTGGATCCGCCGCTGCACCCGTGACAACAGTGAGCACTACCCGCGGACCGACCCCGCCGTGATCATGGCCGTGGTCGACGACGACGACCGGCTGCTCCTCGGTCGCAACGCGCAGTGGCCAGAGGGCCGGTTCTCCGTGCTGGCCGGGTTCGTCGAGCCGGGGGAGTCGTTCGAGGCCGCGGTCGCCCGGGAGGTCGAGGAGGAGGTCGGCATCAAGGTGACCGATGTGACGTACCTCGGGAACCAGCCGTGGCCCTTCCCGTCCTCCGACATGGTCGGGTTCCGCGCCCGCGCCACCACGACGTCGCTGCATCCGGACACCGTCGAGATGGCCGAGGCACGGTGGTTCACGCGCGACGAGTACCGCAAGGCGTTGCACGACAAAGAGATTCGCACGCCAAGCGGAATCTCTATCGCGCAGCGCCTCATCGAGCACTGGCTGGGCCAACGCATCGCTGAGATCGCCGACGTCTCCTGGTAGCGGACTGGCACAATCCGCCCATGGCGAAGAAGACTGCGTCCGGTCTGAAGAAGCTCCCCAAGAAGGCCTACGAGAAGGAGCTGGCGAAGCTCCAGGCCGAGCTCGTCGTCATGCAGGAGTGGGTGAAGCACACCGGCAACCGCGTCGTCGTGGTCTGTGAGGGACGCGACGCGGCCGGCAAGGGCTCGGCGATCAAGCGCATCACCGAGGTGCTCAACCCGCGCCAGGTGCGGATCTCAGCGCTGCCGGCGCCGAGCGACCGTGAGAAGTCGCAGTGGTACTTCCAGAAGTACATCGCGCACCTGCCGTCCGCCGGCGAGATCGTCATCTTCGACCGGTCCTGGTACAACCGGGCCGGCGTGGAGCGGGTCATGGGCTACTGCACCGACACGCAGTACGAGCGCTTCCTCCGGCAGGCGCCGGTCTTCGAGGAGATGCTCATCGAGGACGGGATCATGCTGCGCAAGTACTGGTTCTCGGTCTCCGACAAGGAGCAGGAGGCCCGGTTCCGGTCCCGCGCGGCGGACCCGATGCGGCGCTGGAAGCTGTCGCCGATGGACCCCGAGTCGCTGCTGCGCTGGGAGGACTACTCCCTCGCCAAGGACGAGATGATGGCCTACACCGACGTCGAGATGTCGCCGTGGTGGGTGGTGGAGTCGGAGGACAAGAGGACGGCGCGGGTCAACGTCATCTCGCACCTGCTGGAGTCGATCCCGTACATGGGGGTCGACCCGCCGGTCGTCGAGATCCCGGAGCGCCCCGAGGCGAAGGGCGTCGTCCGCCCGCCGAAGGACACGCAGCGCTACGTCCCGGACGTCGCCGCCAAGCTGGCGAAGTAGCCGCTCAGGCCGCGCCGAGGCGCTGCTTGACCTCGATGACGCTCGGGTTGGTGGCCGCAGACCCGTCGGGGAAGAGGACCGTCGGAACGGTCTGGTTGCCCCGGTTGACCTGCTCGACGAAGCGCGCGCTCGCCGGGTCGCGCTCGATGTCCACCTCGGTGAAGGCGATCCCCTCGCGGTCCAGCTGCGACTTCAGCCGGCGGCAGTAGCCGCACCACGTCGTGCTGAACATGGTCACGGTGCCCGACTCGGGGTTCGAGATGGTCATAGAACGGTCAACCTCTCAGGGTCGTCACTTCTTCCCCGTGGTGGGATGCCGGTATGCCCGTCGTGCCCGCCGACATCGCCTCCCTGCTCGCGTCGCGCCAGAACGGAACCCTCGCCACCCTCCGCCGGGACGGTCGCCCTCAGCTCTCGGTGGTGACGTATGCGTGGTACCCCGACGATGACGGCCGGGAGATCGTCCGCATCTCGACGGTCGACGGCCGGGCCAAGGTGGCGAACCTGCGCCGCGACCCGCGCGCCAGCTTCCTGGTCTCGGGCGGGTCCGGCTGGTCCTACGCCGTGGTCGAGGGGACGGTCGAGCTCTCCCCGGTGGCGACGTTCCACGACGACGAGACCGTCGAGGAGCTCGTCCGGATCTACCGGGATGCCGCGGGCGAGCATCCGGACTGGGCGGACTACCGGCGGGCCATGGTCGACGACCGCCGGCTGGTCGCCCGGCTGGTGGTCGAGCACGCGTACGGGCTGGTCCGTTCCTGACCCCGGCTGGGGACGGCCGCCACGGCGTCGGCGGACCGACCTAGACTCGCTCGGGTCATGACCGAGGTCGCCGCGCTCGCCGGTAACGCTCCCGGCGTCCCCAGCGCCGACGAGGTCCTCGCCGCGCTCGACCCCGAGCAGCGCGAGGTCGCGAGCAGCCCGGTGGGCCCGATGTGCGTGCTCGCCGGGGCCGGTACCGGCAAGACCCGCGCGATCACCCACCGCATCGCCTACGGGGTCCACTCCGGCGCCTACCAGCCGCAGCGCGTCCTCGCGGTCACGTTCACGGCGCGCGCTGCGGGGGAGATGCGTACGCGGCTGCGCGGGCTCGGTGTCGCCGGGGTCCAGGCGCGCACCTTCCACGCCGCGGCGCTGCGGCAGCTGCACTACTTCTGGCCGCAGGCGGTCGGCGGGGCCGCGCCCGAGATCCTCCCGTACAAGGCGCCGGTCGTCGCCGAGGCGGCCTCGCGGCTGCGGATGCAGTTCGACCGGACCGCCATCCGCGACCTCGCCGCCGAGGTCGAGTGGGCCAAGGTCGGCCTGCTCACGCCGGAGTCGTATGCAGCGCGCGCCCGGACGGCCGGTCGAGACCCCGCCGGCATCGACCTGCGCGAGATGGCCCGCCTGTTCGAGACCTACGAGGAGTGCAAGACCCAGCGCGGCGTCATCGACTTCGAGGACGTGCTCCTGCTGACGGCGGGCATCCTCGCCGAGCGGGAGGAGATCGCCCGCACCGTTCGGGGCCAGTACCGCCACTTCGTCGTCGACGAGTACCAGGACGTCAACGCCCTCCAACAGCGGCTGCTCGACCTGTGGCTCGGCGAGCGCGACGACGTCTGCGTCGTGGGCGACCCCGCCCAGACCATCTACTCGTTCACCGGCGCCTCGCCCGACCACCTGCTCCGGTTCCCCCGCCGGTTCCCCTCCTCCCGAGTGGTCACTCTCGTACGGAACTACCGGTCCACTCCGCAGGTCGTCGCCCTGGCCAACCTCGTCTCCCGGGCAGCGTCGGTACAGACCAACCCCTCGGTACGCGGGGGGTCACGTCCTCCCGCCGCGTACGTCGAGCTCGTGTCCGAGTCGCCGGCCGGCCCGAACCCGACGCTGCGGCAGCACCCGGACGACCCGAGCGAGGCCGCCGCAGTCGCGGAGGACATCGCCCGGCTGGTCCGGGAGGGTCACCCGGCGTCGGAGATCGCGGTGCTGTTCCGGACCAACGCCCAGTCGGAGGCGTTCGAGGCCGCACTGTCGGCGGCCGACGTGCCCTACCTGGTGCGCGGCGGGGAGCGGTTCTTCGCCCGCCCCGAGGTGCGCCAGGGCGTGCTCCTGCTGCGGGGGGCCGCGCGCAGCGACGACGGGTCGGTGCCGCTGCCCGACCTCGTCCGTGACGTGCTCGGTGGTGCCGGGTGGACCCCGGAGGCGCCCAGCTCCGGTGGGGCCGTCCGCGAGCGCTGGGAGTCGCTGACGGCGCTGGCCACGCTGGCCGACGACCTCACCGCTGTCTTACCCGAGGCTCGCGTCGCCGACCTGGTCCGCGACCTCGACGAGCGGATCGCCGCCCAGCACGCCCCGGCGGTCCAGGGCGTCACGCTCGCCTCGCTGCACGCGGCGAAGGGCCTCGAGTGGAACACCGTCTTCCTCGCCGGCTGCAGCGACGGGTTCATCCCGATCACGCTGGCCGAGGGGCCGGCGGCCATCGAGGAGGAGCGCCGCCTGCTCTACGTCGGGGTCACCCGCGCACGCCGCGACCTGCGACTCTCGTGGGCGTCGGCGCGCAACCCCGGTGGCCGGGCGTCCCGGAGGCCGTCTCGCTTCCTCGACCCGGCGGCCGCCGTGCTCGGGCCCGGCGCCAAGGCCCCGGAGAGCGGGACCCGACGGCGCCGCGACGCGGCACCGACGCGCAGCACGCCGGCCACCTGTCGCAGCTGCGGTACCGAGCTGACCACCGCCGCCCAGCGCAAGGTGGGCCGTTGCGACGCCTGCCCGCCGACCTACGACGAGACGACGTTCGAGGCGCTGCGCACCTGGCGGCTCGCCGTCGCCCGGGCAACGGCCGTCCCCGCATACGTCGTGTTCACCGACGCCACGCTCGTGGCCATCGCCGAGACCCGACCGCACTCACTGGCCAGGCTGGCGGCCATCTCGGGGGTGGGCGCCCGGAAGCTCGAGGCCCACGGTGCCGCCGTCCTCGAGGTCCTGGGCGGCGGAGATCCGGAACTCATCGCCCAGAACGCTTCTGCCGCAACGAAATCCACGCCGGACGCCCCGCCCGCCGAAAAGAAGTCACGGAATCGCCATTAATAGTGTGGTGGTATCTCACGGCGCCCGCTACCCTCTTTCCACGTACCCGTGTGTGGTCTGGCACCCACACCTGAGCCCACAAGACCGAGAGGAGGGGTGACCCTGATGGAGAGCAACAGCACGACGAGCGGCGCGGTCGACACGACCTGCGCCCACGCGCGCGTCTGGCGTGACCGTCTGCAGCCGGGTACCCGCCTCCTCGCAGACCTCGTCGTCACTGTCCAGGGGACGACTCTGCCCATCTCCGGCTCTGGCAAGGCCGGACTCCAGGGGCAGGTCGCCGTCCAGGACGCTCCGGCCTTTGGCACGACTCCGTCCAAGGCCATCAACTACATGGATGTCCCACCGTTCCGCACCGGTAGACCACCCGTCTGAGCTCCAGACACCGGTCTCCCTCCAGGCCGCGGAACCCGACATCCGGGATCCGCGGCCTTTCTGTTTGTCCGGCCGCCACACCACACGAACACCGCACCAGAACCAGCCGCAGCACCAGACGCAGAGGGCCGACATGACCAGCACCGCACGGCGCACCCACCACCACGAGGGACGCGCGCCGCACCGTGATGCACACGACCGCCGTCACCGACACCCCGGTGACGCCGGACAGCAGAGGGAGACCCCTGTCGACACACAGGGGAAGAACAGAAGGGAGGTGACCAGGGAGATGACCACGCTCAGCCTGACCGAGCTCATCGACCTGCGCACGGACGCGCAGGCCGACGGCGAGGCCATCCCGTGCCGTGAGTACGACGCCGAGCTCTGGTTCGCCGAGAGCCCGGCGGACGTCGAGTTCGCCAAGTCGCTCTGCGGGACCTGCCCGGCACTCCAGGAGTGCCTCGCGGGTGCGCTCGAGCGGCGCGAGCCCTGGGGAGTCTGGGGCGGGCAGCTCTTCGTGCAGGGGGTCGTCGTTCCGCGCAAGCGGCCGCGAGGACGTCCGCGCAAGAACGAGATCGCCGCCTAACGATGACGGCTCAGGCATCGGGACACCGCAGCGCCGACACCGGCCGGCTCGTATCTGAGACGCCGCCGAGCCGTCTGTCCACCGGCACCACCACCACCACCAGCAGCACGTTGACCGACAGGAGAGCGGATATGTTCACGAACCAGACGTATCCCGACTTGGCCAAGGCCACGATCGAGGAACGAATGCGTCGTGCACCGCACGCCGGCATCCGTCGCAGCGCCCGACTGATCTCTCTGGAGATCCGCCGCACGCGCCGCGCGGAGCACCGGCAGCAAGAGCGGTGAGACCGCCCGTCACGGGGCGGGCCACGAGACCGAACCACCCACCGGAAGGGCGGGGAGCGCAAGGGGGCTCCCCGCCCTTCGTCATGTCCGCCGGCCAGCAGGTACCGTCCGGCCATGACCGAGTCCCTGACCCGCGAGGAGACCCGCGGGCGCGCGATCGCCGCTTTGACCGCTGACGACCTCGCGAGCATCGTCGACCTCGTCGTGTGGGTAGACGACGTCGACGGCGTGCGGGTGGCGCACGCCGCGAACCACCTCGGCACCGTGCGGCTGCGCCCGGGTGGGATGCACGAGGTCCTCGACGGGACCGACCCCATCGCGTCGGAGGACCCGATGGCCTTCCTCCCGTACCGGCGCGAGGTCGACGGCGAGGGACCACGGACCAGCACCGACAACGCCTACCCGTATGCGGCGGAGCGGATCCTCTCGCTGTTCGCCGACCCCGCCCGGAGCCCGGACCTCGCCGTCGTCCACACCCCGCGCCACTACTTCCCCGACGAGGGTGGCCACCACGGCGAGCACGGGTCGCTCGACGTCGTCCAGTCGCGGGCGCCGCTTGTCCTCTCCGGCACCGGGGTCGCCCGGCGCGGGTACCTCGACGATCACGCCCACCTCGTCGACGTCGGCCCGACCCTGGCCGCCCTGTCCGGCGTCCCCCGCGACGATCTGCGCGACGCGGCGGGGGTGCCACTCGACGGACGGGTGCTCGACGCATACCTCGACCCCGCCGTGACCCCCCGAGCGGTCATCGGCATCCTGTGGGACGGCGCGCACTGCAGCGACCTCCTGCACCTCGCCGAGACGGGGGAGCTGCCGGCGGCGGCCCGTCTCGTGGAGCGCGGCCTGGCGCTGCGCGGTGGGGCGGTCGCCCAGTTCCCGAGCGTCACGCTGACCAACCACACGTCGATCCTCACGGGCACCGGTCCCGGCCGGCACGGGGTTCTCGGCAACGTGTTCTATGACCGCGAGACCGACGAGCGGGTAGTGCCGAACGACGAGACCACGTGGCACCGGTCGGCGGAGTGGCTGCGTCCCGGGGTGCGCACGGTTTTCGAGATGGTCGCGGATCACGTTGCCTTCCAAGGGTACCCGCGCACCGCCTGCATCGACGAGGCCATCGATCGGGGTTCCGACTACTCGACGATGCAGGTGATCCGGGAGAGCGGCAGCGGCAACGGAGCCGGCGGTCTCGGCGACCGGCTGCCTCCGGCCGACCAGTCCCCGTTCCTCGGCGACCAGGCGTTCCTCGAGGACGGCTACTTCCGGTGGGGCGTCAGCGTCGACGACCTGGGACTCGCGCAGATGCGCGAGCTGTTCACCGACGCGTCTCGGATGCCTCGGCTCACCTGGTGGGCGAACGTCGTGACCGACGCCGGTCACCATGGCGCGGGTCCGCGGTCCGAGATGGCCCGCGACTCCTTCCGCCAGTCCGACGCCCGGCTCGGCGTGTTCCTCGACCACCTCGAGGAGCTCGGGGTGCTGGACGACGTGTCCTTCCTGCTGACCGCGGACCACGGCTTCGAGTCTGCGGACCCGTCCGTGACCGGCTCCTGGCGACCCGCGCTCGAGTCGCTCGGCGTGCCGTTCCGCGACGAGGGCCCGGGGTTCGTCTACTTCCTCTGAACGGCTCGCCCCCAGCGTCCGGACTCAGATGTTTCTCGGTTTCCGGGCTGTGAGCGTCGCGCCCAAGAGGCCGAGAACCGACGACCATCTGAGTCCGGACGCGCGTGGGGGCGGCCCGTCAGCCCCCGCTCGGACGTCCGTCCCCGGTCGTAGGGTGGCCGTCATGAAGGCCTCGCTGCACATCGCCCAGGACGCCGCGGCCGACGAGGTGCTCTCGACCGACGCGTTCGCGCTGCTCGTGGGCATGCTGCTCGACCAGCAGTTCCCGATGGAGCGCGCGTTCGCCGGGCCGGCCAAGATCCTCGAGCGGTTCGGGACGCTGGACCCGCGGGCCATCGCCGACGCCGACCCGGAGGCCTTCGCCACGCTCTGCGCCACCCCGCCGGCGATCCACCGATACGGCCGCTCGATGGCCGGCCGGGTCCAGGAGGTCGCCCGCGCGGTCGTCGCGGACTACGACGGCGACGCCGAGCGGCTCTGGACCGAAGCGTCGTCCGGCGCGGACCTGCTGGCTCGCATCAAGAGGCTGCCCGGGTTCGGCGAGCAGAAGGCGAAGATCTTCACGGCGCTGGTGGGCAAGCAGCTCGGCGTGCGGCCGGACGGCTGGGAGCAGGCGGCCGGCGCATACGCCGAACCCGGCTCGCACCGCAGCGTCGCCGACGTCGTGGACCAGGACTCGCTCGACCAGGTGCGCGCGTTCAAGAAGGAGCAGAAGGCGGCCACGGCTCGCTGATGCCGGACACCCCCGAGCAGCTGGTCTGCGCGACGTGCGGCCGGACCGCACCCGCCGAGGGCGAGGCCCTGCTCACCTGGGCGCGCAGCGTGGAACACGGCCGAGACGTCTGGACCTGCGACGTCTGCAGCCGCCAGTACCTGCGCAGCATCGAGGGCAAGCTCGACTCCGGCTGGTGGTGAGCGGCCGCTACCCCACGGGGTCGCCGAGCGGCGGGAGGTCCACCCCCGGCAGGTATGCGGCGACGACCTCGCGTCCGTGCACCTCGCCGCCGATCTGGCACAGCACGCCGATCCCGCCCAGCCAGACCCGGTGGATCAGGAGGTACTCCGCGGGGAGGTTGAGCCGCATACCCACCGCGTAGTTGGGGCGGCGCGGGTCGTTGATGTGCTGGAACACGTCGCGCAGCCACGGGCGCGAGAACCGGAACGTGTCGCTGCGCAGCGGCACGATGAACGGCTCGAGGTACTCGAGGAGCCGTTCCGCGTCGACCTCCATGCCGGGCCGGACGAACCCCGTCTCCTGCAGCCCGGCGAGGGTGCCCGCGGCGTCGCCGTCGACCGCGAGCGTGAGGAACCGGCCCATCTCGTCGGGGAGTCCGTGAGGGAGCCGTTTGACGGCGCCGAAGTCCATGATCCCCAGCCGGCCGTCCGGCATGAGCCGGAAGTTGCCGGGGTGCGGGTCGGCGTGGAGCAGGCCGACCCGGCCCGGCCCGACGAGGAGGAACTCCATGTAGCGCTGCGACGCGAGGTCGCGCTGTTCCTCGGTGCCCTCGTTGATGATTCGAGACAGCGGTTCGCCGTCGATCCACTCGCTGACGATGACCCGCTCGCCGAACTTGACCACGTGCGGGATGAGGAAGTGCGGGTCGTCGTCGAACCCCTTGGCGAACTTCTCCTGCGACCGCGCCTCGAGGCGGTAGTCGAGCTCCTCGGCCATCCGGCCCTTCAGCTCGGCGAGGATCGGCCCGATCTCGATGCCGGGTACCCACGCGGTGGCCAGGCGGGCCACGCGAGAGACCTGGGCCAGGTCGCTGAGCAGGGCCGGCCCGGCGCCCGGGTACTGGATCTTGACCGCGACCGTGCGCCCGTCGCGCCAGATGCCACGGTGGACCTGGCCGATCGAGGCCGCCGCGACGGGGACGTCGTCGAACTCGACGAAGCTGCGCCGCCATCGCGGTCCGAGCTGCTCGGCCAGCACGGCGTGCACGGTCGACGCCGGAAGCGGGGGTGCGCTGTCCTGCAGCTTGGTCAGCATCGCGCGGTACGGCGCGGCCATCTCCTCGGGGAACGCCGACTCGAAGATCGACAGTGCCTGTCCGAACTTCATCGCGCCGCCCTTGAGCTGGCCGAGGACGCTGAACAGCTGCTCGGCGGTCCGGGCCTGGAGCTCCGCCGCGACGATCTCGGCCGGCTTCCCGCCGACCCGCTTCCCGAGGCCCCACGCGGCGCGGCCGGCCATGCCCACGGGCAGGCTGGCCAGCCGGGCCGCGCGGACCACGGCACTGCGGGGGAGGTCGGTCACGGGGTCATTGTCACCCGCGCCGCGCCCGGTTGCCGCCACCCCGTCGGGTAGGCGCGGTCAGGCCAGAATCTGGGCGGCGGCGGTGTCGACCCACCAGCGTTCGACGCGCTCGGGCTCCCAGCCTCGTTCGTGGACGGCGATGTCGTACGCCTGCAACGAGACGGTGATCGCGTAGGCGTCGAGGGCGCGCTGGAGCGTGACTCCCTTGCGCCGCGCCGACGCGGGCCAGGTCGAGAACACCTCCTGGCGGGCGCGCTCGCCGCGACCGCGCCCTTCGTCGTATGCGGCAGCCAGCGCCGGTTCGTTGCGCATCCCCTCGACGATCACCCGCAACGCGTCGCCGCCGTGCTCGAAGAGCCGCCGGTCGTATCCCACGAAGGCGGCGACCTGAGCGCGCGGGTCGCCGGTCGCCTGCGCGAGCTCGCGCACGATGCGGTCGACGTCGGCATCGTCGTCCGCGCTGTCGACGAGGGAGACAGCGAGTCCCGCCTTGGTGTGGCTGGTGGGTACGGCGCTGCGGCTCCTCCTCGCTCAGCGGGCGGGGCGCCCGGTCTGACCGTCGCGGTCGTGATGGGGGCATTCGGTATGCCGCTCCCACCGGCGATGGTCGACCCGCGGCCAGGGCGGCCGAGCCTCGACCGAGACGCCGACCGGGACTCCGGGCGGCGTCTCGCCGGGGGCGACCACCGCTCGGGCGAGCATGGCGGCCATGCCGGCGCCCATGGCCAGGAGCGACTCGTCGCACCACACGGTGGCGCCCCGGCTCTGGGCCTCGACGACCGGCCACTCGGTGTCGAGCTCGGAGCGGGTCAGCCGCAGGCAGTACAGGCACGGCTGGGCCGGGTCATCGGTCACGAGCGGACCGACCACGACCCGGGTCCCGTCAGCGACGACGGGCAGGTGGGGGACGGCGCGCCGCCGCCACGGTTCGCCGGCGCGGGCGTCGAGGGCCCCGTGGGCGACGAGGACGACGAGGTCCGGAGCGTCTGAGCCGGTGAGTCGCAGCTCGGCGTCCACAGCGTCGGCGGCCCATACGCCGGACTGGACCCGCTCGACGCCCTCGGCGCGGAGCAGCCTCGCGACCGAGGCGGCCAGGGGGCTCGGCCCGTCGACGACGACGAACCGCCCGGCGTCGCCCGAGCCGACGACGGTGCGGGCCGGACGAGGGACATGGACGGGCACCGCCGCGCGGCGCTCGAGCCGCGGGTCACGACCTCCGAACAGGTCCTGGTCGCGGAGGAGGTGCAGCAGCTCCGCCGCCCGGCGGGGCAGCACGCCGCACGCGCGGGCCACGGCGAACACGCCCGGCTCGTCGAGGCTCCCGTCGAGGCGCTGGAGCAGCGCGACCTCGCCCGGGGACAGGCCGCGCAGGAGGATGCCCCCGGCCTCGGCCGCGACGCCGAGCTGTACCGCGCCGCCCGAGCGCAGGATCGGCCGGAGCGGCGAGGTGAACCGGGGACGGGCGGCCATGGGGCGAGGCCTCCTCAGCGGGTGCGCGAGGTCGGGGGTCAGCCCCGGAAATCTCGCACAGCGACCGCGACGGCCCGGGCGGTCGTCCACAGGCACGCTGACGGGGCGGGACCCCAGATGGTCCCGCCCCGTCCGGACGTCATGCCGTCGGGTGCGGCCCCCGCCGCACCGGCGTCGATCAGGCCTTGCCGAGGATCCGGTTGAGGTTCGTGCCGCACACGGGGCACACGGCCTTGGCCATGCGCCGACCGTTCTCGCTGACGACGACCTTGCCCTCCGCCTCGCGCTTCTCCTTGCACTTGACGCAGTAGAACTCGCCTGCGTAGGTCTCGTTGCTCGTCATAGAGGTTTGTCTCCTTGTCTGCCGCGCCACAGGTGGTGGCGCTGGACCGCGATCCACCCTAGCCCCACCTGAGCACAAAACGACGAATCCTGAGCACGAGGACACGCTCAGGCCGACCCCTCCGGGCGACCCTGAGAACGCTCTCGGGAGGTGCTGGAAACCTCGCTTCCGGGGTGGTCAGGAGAGGCTCGGAAACGCGCGTTTCGGCATACCCTCGGTTCATGGCCGTGGCGCGATCCGGGAACGGGACGGGACCGGCGCCGGACCGCATCACGGACCCGGCCCCGTCGGCCGTCGAGGTGCGGCGCAGCGGCCGACGCCGGCGCACCGTCAGCGCCTACCGCGAGGGCGGCCGGACCATCGTCCTCATCCCCGCCCGGTTCACCAAGGCCGAGGAGCGGCACTGGGTCGACACGATGCTCGGCCGGCTCGCCGCGGGGGACCGCCGGCGGCGACCGGACGACGCCGAGCTGTCCGCGCGGGCCCGCGCCCTCTCGTCGCGCTACCTCGACGACGCCGCCCGTCCCTCGTCGGTGCGCTGGGTGGGCAACCAGATGAGCCGCTGGGGCTCGTGCACCCCGGCGGACGGAACGATCCGGGTCTCCGAGCGGCTGAAGGGTATGCCCGGGTACGTCCTGGACTACGTGCTGCTCCACGAGCTCGCCCACCTGCTCCGGCCCGCGCACGACCGCGAGTTCTGGCGGCTGCTCGCCGCCTACCCCAGGGTCGAGCGCGCGCGAGGCTACCTGGAGGGTGTGGCCGCCGCGGCCGGGCTCGGAGCCTGGCAGGACGATGAACCTCTCGAGCTCGAAGCCGAGCCGACGACGCTGTTCTAGACGCCCGCCAGCGCGCGACGGGCGGCCGACAGGAGGCCACCCAGTTCTTCGACGTGTCCCTCGGGTAGGGCGTCCACCGGCCACCACCGCACGTCGAGCGACTCGGCGCTGACCCGGGGCTCGGCGTTGGGCGGAGCGGTCGCCGCGTACCGCACATCGAGGTGCTCACGGCACCGACCGAAGTCGCCGAGGAGCACGTGCCGGTCCAGGTGCACGGGAACCGGCGTGACTCGCAGCGCCTCGAGGCCCGACTCCTCGGCCGCCTCACGCGCAGCCGCCGCACGCACCGAACGGTCCGCCGGCTCCAGGTGGCCGCCGAACTGGAACCACATCCGCGCCCGCCGGTGGAGCGTGAGAAGCACCCGGTCCAGCGCCTCGTCGAGGACGAGGCAGCTGGCCGTCAGGTGCTCCGGAGGGCCGGCCTTCCAGACGCCGTCGGGGTGGTCGGCGAGGAATGCGAGGTACTCCAGGCGCAGCGCCTCCTGCTGCCGGTCGGCGGGCTCGTAGGCGTGCAGGACACGGGTCGCGTCCGCGAGCAGCAGCGAGGAGGTCGTCTCGTGGACGGGTCAGCCCTCTCGGGTCGGTCCGGACCCCGCATCGGTGGCGCCGCCGTCCCCGTCGTCGCCGCTGTCGTCACGAAGGAGCGCGTCGAGCGCGGAGTCGACATCGTCGCTGGAGGCGGCGTCGCGGCGCTTCTCGACGTACCCGAGCGGGTCGTCGAGGTCGGCGCCGGTCGGCGCGATGTCGGGGTGCTCCCAGGGGGCGTCGCGGAAGTCAGCCCCACCGGAGTTCTCCAGGGCCGCCCAGAGGTTCTTGGCGTCCTTGAGGCGGCGGGGCCGCAGCTCGAGGCCGACCAGGCCGCTGAACGTCTTCTGGGCGGGACCGCTCACCCGGCGGCGGCGCAGCGCCTCGCCCAGCGCGTCGGCGTGCGGGAGATGCCCCGTCGTCGCCTGCTCGGTCACGAGGTCGACCCAGCCCTCGACGAGGGCCAGCGACGTCTCGAGCCGGTCGAGCGCGGCGCGCTGCTCGGCGGTGGGCGTCGGCGAGAAGAGCTTGTCGCGCAACGCCTCTTGGATGCCGGCGGGGTTCTGCAGGTCCATGTCGCGGACCTGCTCCTCGATGGCGTCGGTGTCGATGGTGATGTTCCGCGCGTAGTCCCGGACCGCCGCCTCGAGCTGCGGGCCGAGCCACGGCACCTGCGCGAACAGCCGGGCGCGCGCGGCCTCGCGGACCGCGAGGTAGAGCCGGACCTCGCCGACGTCGATGCCGAGACCGTCCGTGAACGCCGCGACATTGGCCGGCAGCAGCGCCACGTCCTCACCGTCGAGGAGCGGCAGGCCCACCTCGGT
>CAWBEH010000003.1:0-48268 GCA_963787725.1 uncultured Actinomycetota bacterium
CAGCGTGGCGCTCGATCGGGCGGCGTTTCGCGTGCGTCAGCCCAGGAGGCGCACCGTCTCCTCGGCCGCCTTGTGGATTCCCGCCCGCTCGGAGACGAAGGTGGCCGCCGCTCCGGCGACCGGGATGTTGGTCATGGTCCTCACGGCCCACCCGGCGCGAGGTCGGGCCTCCAGCAGTGAGTCAACCTCTCTCAGGGCCTGCATGGCGCCGCGGATGACCCGGACCTGTTGGCGGCCCGTCCCGCTGCCCCCAGGCGACGCAGCGACGAGACGTCGTCGTCAACGGCGAGGTCCCTGGTGGGAAGGGAGTAGGCGCTGATCGCCTGAGCGACGTCATCCGGGTTCAGGGTTCGGTTGAAGACCACGCGTGAGACCAGCCCGACCGTGCGAGCCTCGTCGTCAACCTGGCCCCTCGGGCGACCGCGCAAACGGACACGGACTGTGCCGCACATCCCATGAGAGGGGTGACCTTGACCAGCTTGGCACCGCACCGGTGATCGCCGGCAGGGCCGCGACCGCGCCGATCAGGGTGCCGATGCGATGGGCCCACCAGTCGGCCCGTTGCGAAAGCTCGACGGACGACCACTGCTCGTGTCCGGGATAGAGGTCCCCCCGGACGACGTAGGCGGCGGCGGAGGTCATGGGTTGCGCGAAGTCTCGCGCAGCGTCGGTGAGGGGGTCCACCCGGTCGGCGACATCCTTGGCGCGGCGTGCAACTCGCGCATGCGGTCGCGACTGTTGCCCTCGGCGCCTTGGGCTCGGCAGCGTCGGCTGCGGATACGACCGGCGGGCCAGGGCCGTCCAAGGAGAGCGCGTGAGGCCGCATCGACCGCGCGCTGGTCGATGACCGGGCTCTGGGCGATCTCACCGAGCACGGCGTCCTGCGACCACCCCACGACCCGCACGACGCCCGTGATGGCGCTGGCCAGTTGCCGGTCCGAGACCATCACCCGCTCTTCGCTACAGCCCGACGGTCAGGTCTCGAGCGGTGCGAAGGTTTTGGACGAGTACCGCGACCATGTTGAGTGGCATCTGACCACTCTCGACTCGCTCCTCCAGCGCCGTCAGCGTGGTCCCGTTCGTCTTCTCGAATGCGTCGACGACCTCCCCCGCTTGCGTGTACTGGCCCTGCTCGACCAGCTTCGCGACCTGGCTGAACGCCGCGTCAGCTCGGTCGACCAGGACCTCCGCTTGACTCTTGAAGCTGTCGGGAACCTTGCTCAACGACTTCCGCGCTCCCGCGACCGAGGCCTTGCCGTCCTGGAGGGACTTTCGGAGCTTCTGTTCTTGTCCGCGGCCCTTCGCGTCGGTTCGTCCCATGCTGAACTGGTCGCTCATTCGCGTCTCCTCAGTTCCTCCGGATGACGGGTTATCCAGCCCCGACTGCCGTCACGTTCCCCGTCGAGTGTAGAGAGCGCATCGTGCGCTGATGTCGGAATTCGGGGGAAACATCCCGTTTCCTCCGCAGCGCAGGCGGACCGAGGACCGTTGGTTGTGTGGCCCGTCGACACCTATCGCGGGGACGACGCGCACCCACCGCCAAGGAGGCTTCCATGAGTTCCGTGAGTCCGATGAGGTCCATGCCCTCCATGCGCTCGATGAATACTACGCCGACTCCACCAACCGCCGGCAGTGGCAGATCCTCTCCGACGTGCTGGCCGTCGTGTGGCTCGTGCTCTCTGTCTCGGCCGGGTGGAACGTCTACAGCGGGATCCAAGAGGTGCGCCCAGCGGCCGACAGCCTGTCGTCGCGGGTGACTCGATCGCTGTCAGCATGTCCGGGGCAGCCGGCCAGACCCTCGCCGACGCGGGGACGTCGCTCGGCATGACCATCGACGAGTTCTCCCGCACGGCCGGCCTGTTCGTCGCGCTCGTCCCTATCATCATCGTCGTGGGGCCGTGGGCGTTCCTGAGGTACCGGTTCGTCCGCCCGGGCCACCAACGCCAATGAGGGGGGGGGGGGGGGGAAAAAAAAAAAAAAAAAAAAAAAAAAAAAAAAAAAAAAAAAAAAAAAAAAAAAAAAAGGGGCTCGCAGTGGCCGCGAGGGCGCAAGGGCGGCGAGGGCAGCGGCTGGGCGTCGGGTGGCCCCCTCGGTGGGGCCACCACTGCCCGGCGCGCCCGGTGGCAGACGCCCGACGGGTCCCTGGCCGGCGCCGGCGGCGGCGGCGGGGGCGGTGGCCTCAGCTACACCGACAGTCCCCGCGTGTCGGACGGTCAGGCGGTCAACGCCAAGGGCTACCGCGGCCTCGGCGACACCGATGGGATCGTCATCATCACGCCGGTGTTCGGCTGACCACCTGAGCACCAGAGCGGAGCCCCGCGGTCGTCACGACCACGGGGCTCGCCGCCTGCTCAGCCGCGGAGGTACAGCAACACCGCGAGGACGCGCCGGGACTCCGTTCCGGTGGACGGGATCCCGAGCTTGTCGAAGACGCTGGACACGTACTTCTCGACCGCCCGCTGGGTGATGACGAGTTTCGCCGAGATCCCGGCGTTGGAGTTCCCCTCGGCCATCAGGCCGAGCACCTCCCGTTTCGCGGGGTGAGGCGCTCCATCGGGCTGCCGGCCCGGCGACGGTGCAGCAGCGTGGATACGATCTGCGGGTCGATCGCCAAACCGCCCGCGGCCACCCGCCGGATCGAGTCGAGGAAGTCTGCGACGTCGCCGATCCGGTCCTTCAGCAGGTAGCCGACACCCTCGGCGGACTCGCTGAGCAGCTGCATCGCCAGCCCCAGCTCCACGTACTGGGAGAGGACGAGCACGCTGACCGCGGGGTGCTCCCGGCGGATCGTCAGCGCAGCCCGCATCCCCTCGTCGGTATGCGTCGGTGGCAGCCGGATGTCGAGGAGGGCGATGTCAGGGGGTTCGACCTTCAGCCGGTTGAGCAGGTCGTCCGCGTTGTCGTAGGCGGCGATCACGTCCAGGCCGGACTCGGTGAGTATCCGGGTGAGGCCCTCCCGAAGCAGCACGCTGTCCTCGGCGATGCCCACCTTCAGGGACACGGGAGCTCCGCGTGCACCGGACGCCGCCACCGTCCGCCGGCCGGAGCGAGAGCCGACCGCCCAGCGCCTCCACCCGCAGAGCGAGACGGTCCAGCCCCGATCCGGTAGGCGCGTGCGCCCCTCCCCGTCCGTTGTCGCGGATGTTGACGACCAGCCACGAGTCCTGATGTTTGACGCATACCTGGACCGCCGTCGCCTGGGCGTGCTTCCCGACGTTGGCCAGGGCCTCGCTGACGACGCAGTAGGCGGCCACCTCGACCGCCGGCGGCGGCCGCTCGGGGAGGGCGACGGTGAGCTGGACCGGCACGGGTGCCCGCGCCGCCAGCGACCCCAGCGCCACGTCGAGACCGCGAGCCGACAGCACGGCGGGGTAGATCCCGCGTGCCACGTCGCGCAGCTCCTCCAGCGACGCCGACACCTCGCCCTTGGCGTGCAGCAACCGGGTCCGGAGCTCGTCGTCCGTACCCGGAGCGGCGCCGAGCATGCCGAGCTCCATCGACAGGGCGACGAGCCGCACCTGGGCGCCGTCGTGGAGGTCCCGCTCGAGCCGCTGCCGCTCCTGCCGACCCGCCTCTAGCACACGGCCCCGCGAGTCCTGGAGCTCGCTCAGCCGGGCGCGCAGCCTCGGCCCGCAGCCGGCCGTTCTCCAGGGCGATGCTGGTGGTGGCGACAACGGCGTCGAGCAGCTCGTGCTCTTCATCGAGGGCGGGGTCGAACGTCAGCGCCGCCATCGGCTCCCCCTCTCGGGACAGCACCCGGACACCACGGTTGGCGCTCGCGGTCGGCGTCGATGTCGGAGCGCCGTCCTGGTCGGCCCAGGTGCCGAACTCGGGCAACCAGTAGGACAACCGGAGGGTCGGGTCGCGCAGCGCCCGCGCCAGTGGAGCCTGGAGGTCGGTGGTCGGTTCCGACTGCAGCTCGACGAGCAGCCCCGCGACGTCACCGCGGGCCAGCCGCAGGTCGAGCAGGGCGAACAGGAACGCGATCGGCGCCAGACCGAGGGCGGCGAAGGTGACCAGCCGGATCGGATCGAGGAACGGCCAGCTGAACAGCCCGCCGATGTAGAGCAGAGCCAGCATCACCAGCGCGAAGCTGAAGGCGTCGACGACCAGCGTCGCCGGACGTCGCCGCAGCCGCTCGTGGCCCGTCCGGCGCCGGTGCAACAGCACGGTCCCGACGATGAGGCAGCCCGCCACCAAGGCGAGCTGGACCTGCTCGACGACCGTGCCGGCGGCCGGCGCGGAGACGACGGTGAACAGGCTGTCGGGGTTGCTGCCGAGCACAATCTTGACGAGCTGCAGACCCAGGGTGACGGCGTAGGTGAACGCGACGAGGACCCCCTCGGCCCGGTCCCGGACCCGGCCGCTCGGGAAGGCCAGGAAGACGTGCAGGAACAGCGCCGCCGGGAGCATGTCGAAGAAGTTGCCGACGCTGTGCACCAGCGGCTGGCTCGACCACTGCATCGGCGTCAGCCCTATGACGAACCCGGTCAGCATCATCAGAGGGCCGAGCCGGCTGGCCGGCCGCCGCCACCAGGCCACGGCCCCGCTGAGGACGTAGGGGACCACGATCCACGCGATGAGGAAGATTCTCAGCGCCGACGGCTCGAGGCGCGCGCTGGCCACGCCGAGGATGAGGACCCCGGTGAGGATGCCGAGACCGGCGACTGCGAGTGCCCACAGCACCCACGACCGACCGGCGGGCGTCTCCTCGACCATGGCTCACGGTAACGGCGTGGGAGCACCCGCGGACATACCAGAAAACCCGCCAATCCCTCCGCCAGCGCACCGGCTGTCGGCACCTACCGATGCCCCCGAGGCTGGTTCCGGAGCCAACCGATGGCTCGCAGAAGGAGGACGGTCATGGAACTCGTGCGGCGGCACCGCGTGCTCAGCTTCTTCGTGCTGGCCTACGTGCTGGCGTGGGGCGCCATCCCGTGGGGCAGCTTCTTCGCTCCCGGAGCGCTCATCGCGGCCCTCGTCGTCGCGGGCTTGACCGACGGATGGTCGGGACTGCGCGACATCGGGGCCCGGCTGACCCGGTGGCGGGTGAGCTGGGTCTGGTACATGCTGGCCATCGCCGTTCCGCTCGGTGTGGACGCGCTCGCGGTGACCCTCAACGTCGGCGCCGGCGCGTCGGCACCCGCCCTCGACTTCCTTTCTCCCTGGTACGCGCTGCCTCTCGCCCTGGGCATGCACATGGTCAGCCCGATGGGCGGCCCGATCATGGAGGAGCCGAGCTTCCGCGGGTACGCGCAGCCCGAGCTGCAGCGCACCCGGTCCCGCCTCGGCGCCACGGCGATCATGGCGCTGGCCATCAGCGGCTGGCATGCCCCGTTGTTCCTCATGGGGGTCTTCGCCGCCCACCCGATCGGCTTCGTCACGACGGTGGCGGTCACCTTCTTCTACGGATGGCTGTTCAACCACGCGTCCGGCAGCGCGCTCCTCACCCTCATCGCCCACGGCGCGGAAGGCAGCGTCCGCGTCACGAGCTTCTGGGCCGCCGGAGCGGACCTCGAGCGGCTGAACTGGACCTACGCCATCGCGTGGTGCCTCGTCGCCTTCGTCCTCCTGGTCGCCGACCGCCGCTACTGGGTGAGCCACTCCCCCGCCGACACCACGGCCGACACCACCGGCAACTCCACGGCCTCCGCCACCGCTCGGGCCCGGACCAGAGCAGCAGCCGCTCACCCGGTCAGGGTCACCGGGAGCGACGAGAGACCGTAGACCAGCGAGAGCGGGCGGTACTCCAGCTCGTGGTCCGGGACGGCGAGCCGCAGTCCGGGGAGTCGACGGAACAGCTCGGGCAACGCCAGGCGCAGCTCCAGCCGAGCCAGCTCGGCCCCGACGCACCGGTGGATGCCGTACCCGAAGGCCAGCTGCGGTGGGCGCTCCACTGACGGGGTCCATCCGGTGCGGATGGACCCCGACCCGCGGATCCCGCCCGGCCGCGCTGAGCGAGCAGAGCACCACGTCGCCCCGGCGGACACGGAGCCCGGCGATGTCGACGTCCCGGCGCGCGAATCGGGGGAACGCCACCTGGACGACGGCAAGGTAGCGCAACAGCTCCTCGACGTAGGGCGCGACGAGCTCCGGGTCGTCCGCGAGTCGCATCCGGTCGTCGGCGCTGCGGATCAGCACCAGGGCGCCCATTCCGAGGGTGCTGGCCGTGGTCTCGAGTCCTCCGGTCAGGAGTCCGTCGGCGACCCCGGCGAGCTCCCGGTCGCCCAGCTGCGCACCGTGCTCGGCAACGAGGCCGCCGATCAGCCCGGGGCCGGGCTCGCGGCGGAGCCGCACAACCAGCTCCTGCAGGTAGTCCAATGACTCTCGTACGGCTGCGAGCGACGGCGACCCGCCTCCAGACACGTCGAACCGCGCCCGGCTCAACCGCTGGAACTGGTCACGTTCGGCGTACGGAACTCCCAGGAGCTCGCAGATGGTGAGGCTCGGCACGGGTAGCGCGAAGTGCTCGAGGAGGTCGGCCGACCCGTCCGACGCAATCCGACGCCCCACCTCGGCGACGCTGTCCGCCACGAACCCCGACACGGCGGGCTCGAGCGCCCGGAGCCGTCGGCCGGTGAAGTGCGGCGTGAGCATCTGGCGGAGTCGCGTGTGCTCAGGAGGGTCGGTGAACCCGAGCCCGCCGGGGTCGGAGTCGGCGCCGACCCTGTTCCGGCCGACGAGGTTGCCGAAGTCGTTGCTGAAGGACTCATGGTCGGCCAAGACCTGGCGGACCTCGTCATAGCCGCTCACCAGCCAGCCCCGGAACCCCCACGGCAGCGGGACCCTCCGCACGGGACCGGCCGACGGATCCAGAAGGGGGTCCAGCTCGTCTCTGCGTAGGGCGGCCAGCGCGGCGTCGGGCAGCAGGGACAGGACGTCGACGCCGGTGTCGGGTGGGCGAAGCCGAACGGCCACTCGAAGCAGCGCCCGACGAAGCATGGTTCGACCGTTGACCTTTCACCAGTTCGGGCCGGATACGGCGAGATGCTCCCATATGCTGACCGTCTTTCCGGGGCAGGAATCGGGGCCTCCGACCGGAGGATGCCCGATCCAGCTCGGGAGGAGAAGCCGTGGACCGCCCGCCCCCGTTGCTCTCCGTCGACGGCCTGAGCGTCGAGTACGTCCTGGGCTCTCGCATCTCCCGCGTCCTTGACGGCCTGACCTTCGCGGCCCACGACGGTGAGCTGGTCCTGGCGCTCGGACCGAGTGGCTGCGGCAAGACCACCCTGCTGTCGGTCCTGGCCGGTCTGCTCAGACCGACCGCCGGACGGGTCCGGTTCGGCGACACCGAGGTGGCCGACCTCGTCGGTCGCACGCTCGTCGAATACCGGCGCCACTCGGTCGGCGTGGTCTTCCAGGCGTTCAACCTCGTCCCGAGCCTCACCGCACTCGAGAACGTCATGGCGCCGCTCCTCATGACTGGCGTCCGCGACCGAGAGGCTCGCGCGGTGGCGATGAGCTGGCTGGACCGGATGGCGATGTCCCCGCAGGCGCGGCAACGTCCCGGGCAGCTGTCCGGCGGCCAGCAGCAGCGCATCGCCTTCGCCCGGGCCATGGTCCATGACCCGCCCCTCCTCGTGGCCGACGAGCCGACGGCCCACCTCGACCCCGAGCAGGCCGAGAGCATGCTGGCTCTCATCGACAGACTGCACGGGCCGGGACGGCTCGTCGTCGTGGCCACCCACGACGAACGCTTCCATCCGCTTGCACACAAGGTCGTGGACATGGGGAGCAGCGCCCGGGCCCGCACGGGTCCGGGCGCTGGTGTGCCGGTGAGCTCGTGACGGCAAGGCTGGCCCGCGGCACCCCGCCGTTCGTCGCCGTGCTCTGGCTCCTGCCCGCGGTCGTGAGGCGGCTGCCGCCGCGCACCATCGCCATCGCGGTGGCTGCGGCGGTCACCTGGTTCTTCCGGGACCCGGATCGCGCGCCGGAGGGCGACGGGCTCGTTGCCGCCGCCGACGGCCTTGTCCTGTCGGTGGCGCAGGACGCGGCCGGTCGAACCACCGTGTCCACCTACCTCAACCTGCTCGACGTCCACGTCACACGAGCGCCCTGTGACGGCGTGGTCGTCGAACAGGACTACCGGCCCGGACGTCATCAGCGAGCGTCGAGCCGCAGCGCGAACGACAACGAGCGCCTGCGTTGGCGGCTGTCCACCACGTACGGCGAGCTCGTCCTGACCCAGTACGCCGGAGCCGTCGCCCGCCGCATCGTCCCCTACCGGTCGACGGGCGACCGGTTGGTACGCGGGGAACGGATCGGTCTCATCCGGTTCGGGTCACGGGTCGACATCACGCTTCCGGCCGGGCTTCGGGTGACCGTACGAGCCGGCGAGCGGCTCTCGGCCGGCGCCACGGTCGTGGCGAGACCGGATCCGCGGTGGGCCCGGTGACGGCCCGGCGACCCGGCATTGCCGACTGCCTGACGCTCGGCAATGCCATGTGTGGGCTGGCCGCAATCGTGGCGGTCACGGGACTCGGTCCCTTCGCCGCCGCCGAACCGGCCGACCGCTACCGGGTGGCCGCACTGCTCGTCATCGCCGGCACGGTCCTCGACATGGTCGACGGCATGGCGGCGCGCCGTTGGGGAGGCACGCCGCTCGGCCCGCTCCTCGATGGTCTGGCCGACGGGGTCACCTTCGGCGTCGCACCGGTGGTTGCGGTTCTTGCGGTCCCCCGTACGGCCACCTCGGCGGAGTGGGCCACGCTCGCGGCGGGCGGGGGGGTGTACGCCATCGCCGCTCTCGTGCGTCTCGCCGACTACGCCGCCACCCGCAGCGCGGAACGAGGCTTCCGTGGGCTTCCCACGACCTCGGCATCGATCGCCGCGCTGGCCCTCGGGGTCCTGACGACCTCTCCCACGGTCCTGGCGATTGGCCTGGCGGTGCTGGGGGCGCTGATGCTCGAGCTCGATGGCGTACCCGGGCGGTGCCCGGTTCGTCGCGTTCCTGCTCCCGGCCTGGGCCGTCGGCGTCTGCGCACTCTTCGGTCTGGTCGACGTCCGAGTTTGCGCGGTGCTCGTCCTGGTCGTCCTCTGCCTGGTGGTGCCGCTCAGTACGCGGGTACGCGGGGCATCTTCGACGGGTCGCCGCCGATGATGCTCGTGACCCTGCGGGACATGCAGTGGCGGGCCCGCCGCATCGTCATCGGCCTCGCCGCGACCTCGCTGGTCCTGGCCATCGCAGCGCTGCTCGGCGCCCTCCACGACGGTTTCCTCGACGAGACCGACCGCACCATCGCCTTCTTCGGCGGCGACACCTGGGTGATCCCGGCCGGCGTCTCCGGACCGTTCACCTCGAACTCGCCGATGCCGCAGGCCTGGGCGGACAGGCTGCGAGGCGAGGCGGGTCCCCAGACGGTGACACCCGTGGCCATCTTCCGCCACGCCATCCAGGGGCGGGGGGACGGGCTCACCGACGTCAACGTCATCGCCTACGCCCCGAACGGCGTCGTCGTGCCGCACATCGAGCAGGGTCGCTCACCTACCGCACCGGGTGAGGCGGCCGTCGACGTGCAGCTGGGCGCCGCACTCGGCGATGTCATCACCCTCGCGGGTCGTCAGCTGGTCGTTGTGGGCGAGGTCCGCGGACTCACCTACAACGGCGGCACCCCCACCGTGCTGATCACCCTGTGACGACGGTCAGAGGATCGCGTACGACGGCCGCGCGCTGGCCAGCGCGCTCATCGTGCGCGGTACGCCCGGGGGCCTGCCCGCCGAGCTGGCGACGATGAGCCCGAGCGCGGTTCGGGACGACCTACGCCGTCCGCTGGCGGTGGCCACGACCGCGATCGGTCTTGTCACGGGAATGCTCTGGCTGGTGACCGCCGCGATCGTCGGCATGCTCGCCTTCCTCTCCGGCCTTGACCGGCACCGTGACTTCGCCGTGTTCAAGGCGCACGGTGTCACCACCGGTCGGCTCGTCGTGTCCCTGCTGCTCGAGGCCGCACTCGTCAGCCTCCTGGCCGGCGGGGTGGCCCTCCTCGTGGCCCACCTGCTCCTGCCGCTGTTCCCGCTGGAGATCTCCCTTGGCGTGGTCGACAGCCTCCGACTCGTCGGCCTGTCCCTGCTCGTCGGCGTCGCCGCCAGCACGCTCAGCGTGCGAGGGGTCGTGCGCGTCGACCCGGCGATCGCCTTCGCCAGCACGTGACCCGGCCAGCCGTTTCTCCGCGGGGCGTCGCGGCGCGAATGGCACGATGCCCCCGTGGGAGGGGATGACGGGGCACGCGTGTCGACCTGGCGCCTCGTCACCCGCCCGCAGCGTCGGGCTATCGCGGCGAGCCTCGCCTCGCTCGCCCTCCTGTTCTTCGACCAGACCGCCGTCGTCGTCGCCCTCCCGGCGATCCGGCAGGACTTCGGGGCCAGCGTCCACGCGGCGCAGTGGACGGTCACGGTCAACCTGCTGGCCCTGGCCTTGGTGATGCCGCTGGTCGGGCGGCTGGCGGACCGGTTCGGGCGGCGACGGCTACTGCTGGTGGGTCTCGCCACGTTCGGGGTTGCCTCCGCCCTCTGTGCGGCCGCTCCCTCGCTGCCGGCGCTCATCGCCCTCCGCTTCGTGATGGGACTCGGTGAGGCGGTCATGCAGCCGATGGCCCTCTCTGTCGGAGCCCGCGGAATCCCGACCGACCGCCGTGGCTGGGTGATCGGCTTCATGTCGAGCGGCGGCAGCATGTTCCTCGTCCTCGGACCCCTCATCGCCTCCGGGCTGCTCTCGGTCGGGAGCTGGCGGCTGCTGTTCCTGGTCAACCTCCCCGTCCTCGTCTACGTCCTTGTCGAGATGGCCCGGGTCGGACCGGTGTCTGGTCCGCGCGGTCCCCGGCTGCCGATGCGCGACACGGTCTGGCTGCTGCTCGCTCTGTCGGCCGCGGTCGTCGGGGTCAGCCAGCTGCCGATCTGGGGTCCGCTCGCGGCGGCGCTCCTTGCGGTCGGGGTGGTGGCTCTCGCCCTCTTCTGCCGGGCCCAGGTCGGGGCGACCGCGCCCCTGATCCCGGTTCGGTACCTCCGTGACCGCGGCGTCGCGGGTTCGCTCGTCGCCCTCTTCGCCGTCCAGTTCGCGGTCCTGGCGACCATGGTGTCCCTCGTCGCCTACCTCGAGCTCGGGATCGGAGCGGCCGCGGCCGTGTCCGGTCTCGTCGTCGCCCTCACCGGGCTGGGCAGCCCGCTGCTCTCGATCACGACCGGACGGCTCGCCGACACGGTCGGGCCCCGGCGCCTGGTCACCGCCGGCCTCGTCGCCGTGACCCTCGGGCTCGGGTGGTGCGCGACGCTGGCGGAGTCCTTCAGCGTGGCGTGGCTGCTTCCCGGACTGCTCCTGTTCAGCTTCGCCCGCCCGGCGGTGTTCACGCCGGCCAGCGCCGCCGCCATCGACGCGATCCCCGACGAGGAGCGTCCGACCGCCGCCGGCCTGGTCACCGAGTCCCGCCAGCTCGGTGCGGTCATCGGGGTCAGCGTGGCGGGGGTGGCCGCCGACTTCGCGGGTGGGCTCAGCGCCCAGGAGGCCGCAGACGGGTTCGCGGCGGCCATCTGGACGACGGCCCTCGTCACGGGCGTCGCCGCGGTGGTGGCCTCCCGATGGGTTCCGGCCACCGTGCGCAGGACCTGACTCCCCGTCTGACCCCGACATCGCAGGGGCGCCGGCCCCACGGGTCGTCGCCCCTGTGACTGGGTCAGGTCGAGGAGTCAGGTCGGTGGGTCAGAAGCCCCCGAAGTCGCCACCGCCGAAGTCGCCGCCACCGAAGTCGCCGCCACCCCAGCCGCTGTCCCCGGCGGTGTCGTACCCGCCGGCGGAGTCGTACCCACCGGCGTCCGCGCCGCCGGCATCGCCGGACCCGGCGTCACCACCCGACGCGTCGCCGCCCGTGTCACCGGCCGCCTCGCCGGACCCGTCGCCACCGGCGGCGAAGTCCTGCTGCTCGGGAGAGCCCTCGAAGCCGCCGAGCATGGCGTCAGCCACAGCGGTGCCGATGACGACGCCGGCGATCGTGCCGAGCAGCGAGCCCCCGAGAGCCCCCATCATTCCCCCGCCCATACCCCCGCCCATACCCCCGCCACCGGCGTAGCCCCGGCCGCCGAAGGTGCGCTGCAGATAGCCCGGCTGCTGCATCTCGGCCCGCGTAGCGGCCCGAGCCATCTGGCGCGGGTCGTCGGACTGGGGGCGTTCCGAGGCGGGCAGCGTCTGGGTCATCTCCTGGAGCACCTGCTGTCGCTGCTGCGGGGTCAGCTGGGAGAAGGCCTGGGCGTGTGCCTCCTCGATCTGCTCCGGGGGTGCGGTGCGCAGCAGGTAGCGGTAGCGGGCGATCGCGGCACGGTCCTGGGCAGTGGCCCCGGTCGTGGAGTCCTGCGGGCCGCTGGCATACCCCTGCTGCTGGCGGTAGTCCTGCTGGCCGTAGCCCTGCTGTTGGTAGGGCTGCTGCTGCGGGGTTTCCCGGCCGAGCAGCCTGTCGAGGAATCCCATGATCACTCCTTCTGGAGCCGCGCGGATCGAGGTCGATGGTCGGCGTACGGTGCGGTCGCGGCTCCCTTGGTCCAACGACCCGTATTCCGATGGGTTCCCGGCAACCTCCCAGAGAACGCCGCCGGCCGCCACCCCGGGCGCTACTCCAGGCGGCGAACCGCCAGCATCGCCACGTCGTCGTCGTGGCGCGCCAGTCCGACCCCCCGAACCCGTCGCGCGACCCGCTCGAGGAAGGTCTGCAGGTGCTCGCGGTCCTCGGGAACCGAGTGCCGGAGCACGGCGGCGAGCCGGTCCAGGCCGGCGTCGAGGTCCTCGTCACGGCGCTCGACGAGGCCGTCGGTGTAGAGCAGGACAACTCCGCCGCGCGGCATGTCGACCGAGTCCGGGTGCCGGTCGAAGGCCCCGACGCCGAACGCCGGCCACACCGTGCCGTGCCAGCGCGAGGGGGTTCCGTCGGGCGCGACCAGCAAGGGTGGAAGGTGCCCGGCGACGAGCACGTCCGCAGCGTCCGACGCGCCGTCGAAGCCGAGCAGGACCAGCGTGACCAGCGGCTGCTCGCTGGACAGCTCCAGCAGCCGGTCCAGTCCCGCGGACACGGCGGACAGGTCGGGGTCGGCGGCGACCAGGGCACGGACCCCCGCCTGCAGCCGGGCGGCGGTCGCGGCCGCGTCGACGCCGCGGCCCATGACGTCACCGATGACCGCGACGTACCGGTCGGTGGTGAGCTCGATGACGTCGAAGAAGTCGCCGCCGACCTCGAGCCGCCCGGACGGCTGGTACAGCGTCGCGACGTCCCAGCCCTTGAGGTCGGGCAGCCGCTGCGGCAGCAGGGCGTGCTGCAGCGTCTCGGCCGCGCGCTGGGTCTGGGAGAAGAGGTCGGCGTTGTCGATGGCCAGCGCAGCACGGCGGGCCAGGTCCTCGGCGAAGGTGAGGTCCTCGTCCGTGAACAGCCGGGTGCTCGACCCCATGGTCATGGTCCCCGTGATCCGGCCGCGGGCCACGAGGGGGACGACGATGGCCGACCGCAGGTCGAGCCGTTGAGCGAGGTCGGCGACCTCCGGGTCGGGCGAGACGGCCCGGATGAGCTCGGGGGTCACCGGCGAGTACAGCTGGCTCTGACCGGTGCGGACCACGCGGTAGGACCCCGCGGCGGCGTCCAGGTCCACCGGGAGACGCGAGATCAGGCGATGGGCGCTCCCGGCGAGGTCCGGGTCGGCGTGCGCGACGACCAGCGAGTGCAGCCGGCTGTCGTCGAACAGCCGCACGGCGCACCAGTCGGCGAACGAGGCGACCGCCAGCTCGGTCACGCTGGTCATCGTCGCCCGGCGGTCCAGGCTCCGAGCCAGCTGCTCGGACGCCGCGGACAGGAACTCGATCTGCCGCAACCGCTTCTCGCTGCTGGCCTCGGCCCGGAGCCGCAGCACCGTCTGGGTACACACGTCGGCGACGATGTGCAGGAGCTCGATCTCCGCCATTTCCGGCCGGGGGGCGGGGGCGTCGAACCGGAGCGCGATCGCCCCGAGGGGCGGGTCGTCGCCGGTGCGCAGCGGGAACGCCAGCATGGCCACCGCGTTGTGACCGGCGAGGTTCGGGTAGGACTCCGCGACCTCGTCGTGATCCAGCAGCAGGACGGGAGCGGCGCCGCGGACCGCGTCGCAGATCGGGACGGGCATGCTCAGGGGGAACCGGCCGCTCGCCAGCTCCGGCAGCAGCGGTGTGCCGCGCAGTCCAAGCGTGACCAGGTCGTCGCCGTCGCGCAGCGCGAGCATCGTCACGCTTGCGGCGACCGCGTCCCCGGCCAGCCGGGTCACGATGTCGGTGACCGTCTCGAGGTCGGTCGCCGCGGAGAGATCTCGGGTCACCCGGCCGAGCCGGGTCAACCGCTGCAGCTCCATGGGGGTTGCTCGCCCTCTCGTTCGGGCCGGGCCCGGCTCGACACCATCGGGGTATGCGCGTTGTCGGCCGCGCCCCGAGCACACCGTACGAGCCGGAATCCCACGCTAGTGGGCGCCTGGGACCTCCGGGACCGTTTGCCGATGTTCGGGCGAAGGGCGGTACCGAGCGACATCGCCCGTCCGTCGACCGCCGCGCCGGACGTTACGACGCGTAGGCCCGGTCCACCGCGAGGTCGAGCTCACGGGCCGGCCACCGGGCCGCCAGCAGCACCGTCGCGCCGAGACAGACGACCGCGCACATGGTCACGGCCGCGGCCGGGTTGGTCAGCTCGGTCAGCCATCCGGCGACCAGGTACGAGGCGCCCGCGGCGGTGACCGAGAGCGCACCACCGAGCCCGAAGACGGCTCCACGTCGTTGCTCCGGCGTCACGAGCGAGAAGGTCGACTGCAGGGGCAGCATGAACGCCTGGAGCGTTCCGGCGCAGAACCACAGCGCCGCCGTGACGAGGATGGGCGGACGGAACGCGGTGAACAGCAGCGGCACCGGCATGGCCAGCGCCATGGCGATGATCCGGGCGTTCGACACGTGTGGCTCCCACCGGCTCACCACGACGACGCCGACGGCGGCCCCGGCGATGGGGCAGGCCATGAGCAGCCCACCGAAGCCGGCGTTACCCGCATACGGGAGCGCGACAGCCTCGGGTGCGGAGATGCCGAGCGCCGCGACGAGGCTGAGGCCGAGGAGTCGGCGCAGGATCCGGTGCCGGGCCACGACACCGGCGGCGGTGCCGAGGTCGGCGAAGAAGCCGCCGAGCCCTGGTCTCGGCTCACCGGGAACCGGGCGGGCACGGACGACGACACCGATGACCACCGCGGAGACGACGAAGGTGACGAGGTCGAGCACCAGTCCGCGCGCCGGTCCGAGCCCCGCCACGATGAGGCCGCCGAGCGCCAGCCCGAGGGCCTGGTTGGCCTGCTCCATCAGCGCCGAGAGGCCCATGGCCCGGACGAACACGAGACGGTCGCTGAAGAGGTCGGTCATGAGGACCAGCTGCGCCGCCGCGGCCGGGCCACCGAGCGTCTCCAGGACGAAGAGGGCGACGAGCAGGGTCGCGATCGGAGCCTCGATGGCGACCGCCCAGATCAGCACGAGCACCATGACCGCCCGGCTGCTGTGCGACGCGATGAGGACGTACTTGTACGGCACGCGGTCCGCCAGCGGGCCGAGGAGGCTACGTCCGAAGATCGAGGGGATCAGGCTCACCGCCAGTGTCGTGGCGGTGGCGAGCGGCGACTCGGTGCGCTGGTAGACGACCGCGGCGATGGTCAGCCGCGCGATGTAGTCGCCCCAGGTCGACAGGCTGGCCGCGATGAACAGGGCGAGGTAGCCGCGGACCGCGAACACCTGCGACAACGGCGGCATGGACGTCTGATGTGTCCCTTGCCCCGGCACCCCGGTGACGCTACAGGTCCGGCTCAGTCCTGGCGAGTTCTGTAGAAGCACCGGTCGGTGGCCGCGCGGCTGCGGCGCGCCACCCGCAGGTAGTCCTCCTCCAGGGTCGCCTGCGCACCCGGCGGGCGTCCGATGATCCGGCCGATGCCGTCGCCGTCGCGCATGTCGGCCGGTACCGACTCGACCGGGCGTCCCCGCCACAGCACCGACGCGTTGCGCATCGACGCGGCGAGCGTCCAGCCGGCGCGGAGGCTCCGCGCGTCGGACGCCGAGACGTGTCCGGCCAGCTCGGCCGCGTCGAGGCCGGCCATGGTGCTCGTCGTCCGCAGCCGTGGTTCGGCGGCCGCGTGCTGGAGCTGCACCAGCTGGACGGTCCACTCCACGTCGGTGAGCCCCCCGAGTCCGAGCTTGAGGTGCGTGCGACGGTCTCCACCGCGAGGGAGCCGCTCTGCCTCGACGCGCGCCTTCATCAGCCGGATGTCACGGACCTGAGCGAGGGTGAGGCCGTCCGCGGGGTACCGCACGGGTTCGATGACGTCCATGAAGGCCTGGCCGAGGTCGTGGTCGCCGCCAACCGGGCGGGCCCTCAGCAGTGCCTGGAACTCCCAGGTGGCCGCCCAGCGCTCGTAGTAGGTCGTGTAGGCGGCCAGGCTGCGCACCAGCGGACCGGCCTTGCCCTCGGGACGCAGGTCGTTGTCGAGGCTGAGCTGGGGGTCCGGACCCGCGGGGCCGAACAGCCGCCGCACCTCCTGGACGACGAGGACCGCTCGCCGCTGCGCCTCCTCGTCGGAGACCTCGCCGGTGGCCCGGTGCACGAAGATCGCGTCGGCGTCAGAGGCATACCCCATCTCGCCGCCGCCGAAGCTGCCCATCCCGATGGCCGCCATGGCCGTGCCGAGCGGGGCGCCGACCTGCTCCTCGATCTTGCGCACCGCGATCTCCAGCGCCACGTGCAGGGTCGCCCCGGCCAGGTCGGCCAGCGCCGTGCCGACGCCGGCCAGGTCGACCTCGTGGGCCAGGTCAGCGATGACGACCCGCAGCAGCTCGTGGCGGCGCAGCGACGTCACCGCCGCCATGGCGGCGTCCGCGTCGGCCCGTCGACCCGCGGCGCTCCCGAAGGTGAGCTGCAGCTGCTCCTGGTTCCGTGGGGTGAGCCCACCGGGCTCGCCGAGGATGGCGACCGACTCGGGCGAGCGCACCAGGAGGTCCGCCGCATACCGGCTGCGGCCGAGGACGCGGGCCAGGCGCTCCGCCGAGGAGCCCTCGTCGCGAAGCATCTTGAGGTACCAGTGGATCGTGCCGAGCTCCTCGCTGACCCGCCGGAAGGCCAGCAGGCCGGCGTCGGGGTCGGCCTCGTCGGCGAACCAGCCGAGCATCACCGGCAGCAGGGTCCGCTGGATCGCCGCCCGTCGCGTGACACCCGAGGTGAGCGCCTCGAGGTGCCGCATCGCCCCGGCGGGGTCGCGGAAGCCGAGCGCCGCCAGCCGGGCCCGGGCGGCCTCGGCGGTCAGCGAGGTGTCCGCGGAGGTGAGCTTGGCGGCCGCGTTGAGCAGCGGCCGGTAGAACAGCCGCTCGTGGATCCGGCGGACCTCCCGGGACCGCGAGGCGCGGACCTCCACGACCTCCTTGGCGGGGTTGACCCGTAGCCCCACCGCCCGGCCGAGGCGGCGCAGCTCGGCCTCGCTGGTCGGCATGAGGTGGGTGCGGCGGAGACGGTAGAGCTGGATGCGGTGCTCGAGGGTCCGCAGCAGCCGGTATGCCTCGCCGAGGGTCAGTGCGTCCTCGCGGCCGATGTACCCGCCCTTGGCGAGGGCCGAGAGGCCCTCCAGGGTGGTCGCGGACCGCAGCGACGGGTCGCCACGCCCGTGGACCAGCTGGAGCAGCTGGACCGCGAACTCGACGTCCCGCAGCCCTCCCCGGCCGAGCTTGAGCTGCCGGTCGGCCTCGGCGACGGGGACGTGCTGCTCGACCCGGCGGCGCATCGCCTGCACGTCCTCGACGAAGTGGTCGCGACCCGCGGCGTCCCACACAAGCGGCTGGATCGCCTCCTTGTACGTGCGGCCCACCTCGTGGTCGCCGGCCGACACCCACGCCTTGAGCAGGGCCTGGAACTCCCAGGTCTTGGCCCAGCGCTCGTAGTACGTGCGGTGGCTGGCGATGGTGCGGACCAGCGGACCGGCCTTGCCCTCGGGCCGCAGCGCGGCGTCGACCGGCCACAAGGTGCCCTCGCCGGTGTTGGCCGAGCACGCCTTCATCATCCCCGTCGCCAGCGCGGTGGCGACGGTGAGTGCGCGCTCCTCGGTGACCCCCTCGGCCGGCTCGGCCACGAAGATGACGTCGACGTCAGAGACGTAGTTGAGCTCACCGCCGCCGGTCTTGCCCATCCCGATGACCGCGAGCCGGGCGTCGTCGGCCCCGTCGCCGTACTCCTCACGGGCGATGGCCAGGCCGGCCTCCAGCGCCGCCTCCGCGAGCCACGCCAGCTGCTCCGCCGCGGACGGCATGTACCCCACCGCGTCGTTCGCCGTGAGGTCGAGCGCGGCCACCGCGAGCAGCTCGCGCCGGTAGGCGATCCGCAGGGCGTCGTAGGCGCTGTGGTCGCCCCGCTGGTCCGGGCCGACCGCCGCCACGAGGCTCTCCCGCAGACCCTTCGCGGTGGGCGGCGCGGCCTCGGCCACGCAGCGCCAGTGCTCCGGGTGGCCGACGAGGTGGTCGACCAGGGCGATCGAGCCGCCGAGGACGGCGACCAGCCGGTCGCGAGCGGGTCCGGGTCGGCGCAGGGCGACGAGCAGGGCGGCGCTCTGGTCGTCACGGTCGGGTACGGGTCGGCCGTTCTCCGGGACGATCCGGGCTCGCGCTCGGACGCCGCGGTCGCGCAACGAGTCCAGGACCCGGACCAGCCCCAGCAGGGCCTGGTCGGGGTCGGCCGCGGCACTGAGCGCGTCCGGCAGACCGTCGTGGAAGACGTCCTCGAGCGGGTCGGCGAAGCCGGTGAGCGCTGGGTCCTGCAGAAGTCGTTCGGCGCGCCCAGGGTCCGCGAACCCGAGTCGGGCGAGCTGACCCCCGGTGGACATGGCCCGCGTGGTCACCGCGTCGCCGCCGCTAGAGGCGCGGCAGGTAGCGGTCGAGCTCGAACTGGGTCACCTGGCTACGGTAGTCCTCCCACTCCGCGCGCTTGTTGCGCAGGAAGAAGTCGAAGACGTGCTCGCCGAGCGTCTCGGCGACGAGCTCACTGCGCTCCATGACCTCGAGGGCGCGGCCCAGCGAGCGCGGCAGCGGCTCGATGCCCATGGCCCGCCGTTCGGACGCGGTGAGGTTCCAGACGTCGTCCTCGGTCTCGGGAGGGACGTCGTACCCCTCCTCGATCCCCTTGAGGCCGGCGCTGAGGATGAGCGCGAACGCGAGGTAGGGGTTGCAGGCCGCGTCGAGGGACCGCATCTCGACCCGGGTCGACTGGCCCTTGCTCGGCTTGTACATGGGGATGCGGATCAGCGCCGACCGGTTGTTGTGACCCCAGGTGATGTACTCCGGCGCCTCGCCGCCACCCCAGAGCCGCTTGTAGGAGTTGACCCACTGGTTCGTCACCGCGGTGATCTCGGCGCCGTGCCGGAGCAGACCGGCGACGAACTGGCGGCCGGTCTTGCTCAGCTGGTAGGGCGCCCCGGCCTCGTAGAAGGCGTTCGTGTCGCCCTCGAACAGGCTGAGGTGCGTGTGCATCCCGGACCCGGCGTACTCCGCGAACGGCTTCGGCATGAACGTCGCGTAGATGCCCTGCTCCAGCGCCACCTCCTTGACCACGGTCTTGAAGGTCATGATGTTGTCGGCCGTGGTGAGCGCGTCGGCGTAGCGCAGGTCGATCTCGTTCTGTCCGGGCGCGCCCTCGTGGTGGCTGAACTCGACCGAGATGCCCATCGCCTCGAGCATGGTGATCGTCGCGCGCCGGAAGTCGTGGCTGTTGCCGTGCGGGACGTGGTCGAAGTAGCCCGCCTCGTCGACCGGCTTCGGACGACGGCCCTTCTTCCAGCTGTCCTTGATCAGGAAGAACTCGATCTCGGGGTGGGTGTAGAAGGTGAAGCCCAGCTCCCCCGCCCGCCAGAGCGCCCGCCGCAGCACCTGCCGCGGGTCGGCGAAGCTCGGGGAGCCGTCGGGCATCTGAAGGTCGCAGAACATCCGGGCGGTGCCGGGATGCTCGCCGCGCCAGGGCAGCACCTGGAACGTCGCCGGGTCGGGCTTGGCCAGCATGTCCGCCTCGAACACCCGCGCGAACCCTTCGATCGCGGACCCGTCGAAGCCGATCCCCTCGGCGAAGGCGCCCTCGAGCTCGGCCGGCGCGACCGCGACCGACTTCAGCGTGCCGAGGACGTCGGTGAACCACAGCCGAACGAAGCGGATGTCGCGCTCCTCGATGGTCCGGAGCACGAACTCTTGCTGGCGATCCATGTGCCGATCCTGCCGCACGCAGGTTTCGGTGACGTGACCAACTCGCAGGCTGGACGGGATGTCCGCCACGTATGCGACGCTCGACCGATGACGGAGTCGCCCACCTCGACGCTGCACGCCTACCTCGGCTACCCCGACGCGATGGCCGCGATCGACTGGCTCCAGCGCGGACTCGGCTTCGAGCTGGTCCGGCGCTGGCCCGAGGAGGGTGACACGGTCGCCCACGTCGAGCTCCGCCGCGGTGACGCGGCCATCACCTTGTTCACCGACGAGACCGGCTACGAGCGGCCGCCGCGCAAGGGCGACACCTGCGGCATCGGCATCTACCTGGCGGTGCCCACGAACGAGGACGTCGACGAGGGGTATGCGTCGGCGACTGCCGCGGGCGGCACGAGTGTGTGGGTTCCGGAGCAGAGTGAGTGGAACTACCGTTGTCGGGTCGTCGACCCGCAGGGCGTCGAGTGGACCCTCGGCACCTACCGACCCGGCGAACCGGCAGCCTGGTAGCGGGTGGAGGGAGAAGGACATGGGCATTCCGGCAGAGGTGCGGGACTTCATCGCCAAGGTCGAGCCGGAGCGGCGCCGCCGCGACGCCGAGACCCTGCTCGAGCTGTTCGCCCGGGTTACCGGGGCGGAGCCGAAGCTCTGGGGGACCATCGTCGGGTTCGGCTCGTACCACTACAAGTACGAGAGCGGCCGCGAAGGCGACACGGCCGCGGTCTCCTTCGCCCCGCGCAAGGCGGCGAGCACGGTCTACCTCGTCGACGGCGTTGGCGCCCACACCGAGGAGCTGGCCCGCCTCGGCCCGCACACGACCGGTGTCGGCTGCCTCTACCTCAAGGACGTCTCCGCGGTCGACCTCGACGTGCTGGCCGAGATCGTCGGGAGCAGCTACGGCACCCTCTCGGGCGGCGTCTACACCCAGCGGGCCCGCGACGGCGGGACCTGACCCTCAGGGCTGAGCGGTGAGGTCGACCCAGTCCTCCGACCCGTCCGTCGGCGAGACGGACCGGACCCGAGGACCCGGGTGCAGCCGGTCGTCACGCCGATAGAGGTCGAGCAGCCGCTGCTCCGCGGCCTGGTCGCCGGCGTCGCTCGCGACGAGGAGCGCGGCCAGCTCGTCGACGTACGCCGCGTCGTCGTCCTGCGAACCCGGGCCGCCGCACATCCCCCAGTCGTCCCAGAGCAGCATCTCGTCGCCGAACCGGTGCGCGACCTCCTGGACGACGTCGTTGCGGATCATCCACGGGCCGCGGATCGCCGGCATCGACTCGTCGACGCCGTAACGCTCGCCGTCGATCCGGCCGGCCCGGTATGCCCGCCACACCTCCGCGGCGGTCTCGAAGCCGGCGCCCTCGCCGGTGTCGAGGTCGAGCGGGTCGGTGATCCCCACTCGCCCCTCGGCCACTTGCGGCTCGAACCGCCGCGAACCCGACGCGGCTCCGGGCCGGAAACCCGTGCTGACGCAGGATCGCGACCGACAGGAGGGTGACGTCGCGGCAGCAGCCCTGAACACGGGACGCCGCCTCGCGCGGCGTCGTCAGCGGCCCCGGGTGGCACGCCTGGTCGTGCTCGAGGATGGTCGCGACCCAGCGGGAGGCGACCTCGTCGGAGGTCTCGGCAGGCAGTTGCTCACCCGACGCCCGGTAGTGGACCACGACGTTGCGCGCGACCTCATCGACCGCGGCGAGGTCGGGGCCGACCGCCTCCAGCAGCGGCGCATGCCTCCCCGGGTCCGGAGAAGCGGGAGTGTGCCGCGTGGTCGACGACCGAGGGGACTCGGTGTCTCACGCGAGGACGGCCTGGGCGCTGTTGTGACCCGGGATGCCGCTCACTCCGCCGCCGCGGCGCGCTCCGGCTCCGCAGACGGTCACCTTCGGATGGACCGTCTCGACGCCCCAGGTCCCGACCTCCTCCGGACGTTCCGCCCAGGGCCAGCGCAGCGGCCGGTGGAAGATGTTGCCACCGGGCAGCCCCAGGTCACGTTCGAGGTCGGCCGGCGTCCGTACCTCGATGCAGGGGTTCCCCTCGGAGTCGCGGGCCAGGACGTCGGCGAGCGGCTCGTCAAGCACCGAGTCCAGCGCCCGGAGCACCGCCCGAGTGGCCTCCTCGCGGCGGACCGCCTGCCGGGCGCCCGAGCGTCCGTGGAACAGCCGGGCCGGGAAGTGGAGCCCGAAGAGGGTCAGCGTCTGGGCGTCGGTGGCGGCGAGGTCGGGTCCGAGCATGCTGCGGTCGGAGAGGGTGTGGCAGTAGACCTCACACGGAGCCAGCGGAGGGATGCGGCCGCTCGCGGCCACGGCGTGGGCATCCTGCAGCCCGGCCATGCCCTCGTGGACGTGGAGCGTGCCCGCGAACGCGACCCTGGGGTCCACCGAGGTGTCCTTGAGGCGCGGAAGGCGGGTGAGGAGCATGTTGACCTTGAGCTGCGCGCCTTCGGGGGCCGGGCCGCGGCTCGGAGACCGGCGAGCAGCCAGCGGCGCCGAGCAGCGCGTCGAGCTGCGCCGGGGCCAGCCCGGCGTGGACGTGGCCGCGTGACCGGTGCTCGCGGTCGCCGAGCCGCCAGACGACCTCGCCGTCGGCGTCGACCGAGACCACGTCGGCTCCGGTGACCAGCTCGGCCCCGGCTCCGGCCGCGGCCTTGGCCAGCGCGTCCGTCACGGCGCCCATCCCGCCGACCGGCACGTCCCAGTCACCGGTGCCGCCGCCGACCAGGTGGTAGAGGAAGCAGACGTTCTGGACGAGGGACGGGTCGTCGAGGTCCGCGAACGTCCCGATCAGACCGTCGGTGGCGACGATTCCGCGGACGGTGTCGTCGGCGAAGGTCTCGCGCAGCAACGCCCCGAGCGGTGCTGCCGTGAGGGCGTCCCACAGCGCGTCGTCGGCGACCAGCCGCCGGACCTCGTCGGCCGACCGCAGCGGCTCGAGGACGGTAGGCCACAACCGCTCAGCCGCCGCGGCCATCCGACCGTAGAACCGCTGCCAGGACACGAAGTCCGCGTCGTCGCCCAGGGTCGCGACGAACGACGCGCGAGTCGCCTCGGGGTCGGCGGCGTCGACGAGCAGCCCGCGGGTGGGGTCGTCGGGAAGGGGCGTGTACGACGCATACCGACGCCGCACGAGGCGGACGTCGAGGTCGAGCTCCTCGACCACCCGGCGCGGCAGAAGCGACACCAGGTAGGAGTAGCGCGAGAGCCGGGCCTCGACGCCGGAGAACGGTGCCGCGGAGACCGCCGCGCCGCCGACGTGGTCCAGCCGTTCGAGCACGAGCACCCGCCGGCCGGCCCGCGCGAGGTATGCGGCGGCGGTCAGCCCGTTGTGGCCGGCGCCGACGACGACGTCGTCGTAGGTCGAGAGGCCGTGCATTCGCCCGATCCTGCCACGGAGACGAGGGCCGGCCCCCGGGAAGAGCTCTCCCGAGGGCCGCCCGCGTCGTGCGGAGTGTCGCGTCAGCCGGCGAAGGCCACGTGGACCTGCAGCTCGTTGCCGCCGTCCCTCGTGTTCGTCACCGTCATCGACGTGCCCGTACCAGCCACCTTGACCGAGCTCAACGGGTTCGCGGAGCTCCAGTACTTGGTCGGGTTGGTGTCGTCGAAGACCGGGATAGCGGGCGACGACGGAACCGTCAGGGCCGTGCCGTTGCGGTGGAAGGTCACCGCCTCGGTGGCCTCCTGACCGAACGTCGCGTCGAACGGCTGCCGGCGGTTGCCGAGCTTGACGCCGTCCGGGAACGTGATCGGCGCAGGCCGCGCGTCGACCGGCAGCACCAGACCGCCACCCGGGTGGCTGATGGTGTCGTTGTCGGAGAACGCGTAGTCGACGTAGCTGACCAGCAGGCCGTTCTGGTACGGGAACCGCTCCACCCAGTCCGGTCGGGTGTTCGCCCAGCCGAAGTTGTACGGACCGGTCCGCAGCGTGTCGTCATACCCGGTGTAGGTGCGGTTCTCCGCGATGTAGTACCGCGGGGTCACCCGGGTCTCCGTGCCGTCGATGATCGAGAAGCCGGACGCGGTCCACGCGCCGGCACCCGACTCGACGTCGTCGACCGCGCCGGCCACGCCGTCCTTGGTCACCGCGATGTCGTCGATGAACGGACCCTTGCCCAGGGTGCCGCCGTCCGTGGAGTACCGGAACCGGAACTGCACGGTCTGACCCTTGTAGGCGGACAGGTCCCAGCTGCGCTGGGTCCAGGCCGAGACGCCGGTGAGCGGAGTGCCGACCTGGGTCCACGTGGAGCCGTTGTTGGTCGAGACCTCGCCGTAGAGGTAGTCGTAGTCCTTCTCGATGTCCGCCTCGACCCACGCCGAGACCGCCGCCGACGTCGTCGCGCCGGTCAGGTCGACGCTGCGGGTCAGCGTGGCGGTGCGGTTGTTCGAGACCCCGCCCCACCATTCAGCCGAGCCCGAGTAGGGCTTGTTGTACGCGGTGGTGGTCGACTTGTCAGGCAGCGTCACGACGACCGCCTGCGAGTTCGTCTGGGCGTCCTGGCCGGCCGGACCGACCTTCACGGTCGACTCCTGGCCGTACGGGACGACCTTGTAGTCGAGCCACCCGAGCTGGAGCTTCTCCCACGCGCCCATGTACCCCGGCGTCGTGCCGATCGAGTCGGTGCCGTGGTTGAGCCACGACCCGGCTGACATCAGCGTCCAGAACCCGGTGCCGTTGTCGCCACCGGCGGTGTCGTAGAGGTCCGGCAGACCGAGGTCGTGGCCGAACTCGTGCGCGAAGACGCCAAGGCCGCCGTTCTCCGGCTCGGTGGTGTAGTCACCGATCCAGAGCCCCGACTCACCCAGGGGCACGCCGCCGCGCAGGTTGTTGCTCGGGCCGGTCTTGCCGGCGTCGGTGCTGAAGGCGTACCAGCGGTGCGACCAGATGGCGTCGGCGCCCTGGGCACCACCACCGGCCTCCTCGCCCTCGCCGGCGTGGATCGCCTGGAAGTGGTCGATGTAGCCGTCCGGCTCGCTGAAGACGCCGTCCTTGTCGAAGTCGTAGCGGTCGACCTTGTCGAACTGCTTGAGGTAGGTCGCGATCTCGGCGTCGGACTTGCCGGCGGCCTTCTGTGCGGCGAACCAGGCGCTCGCGGTGTCCTTGATGTAGTTCCAGTAACCGTCGCTCTGAGCCACCGTGTTGGAGCCGTAGCGCGCCTCGTTGTAGGGGACGGTCACCCAGTCGGAGACGTCGCCCTTGGCCAGGAACCGGCCACCCGACTGCTTGAGGTAGAAGTCCTTGAACGACTCACCACTACCGAACATCAGGTCCTGGTAGTGGGCCCGGTTGAAGTCCGAGACCCAGTAGGTGGAGTTGTCGTCGGTCGCATTGCCGTCCCAGTTCCGGTCGGGAGCGGGGATCTGGTTGTGCACCGGTCCGGGGGCCGCCGACTGACCGGCCTTGGTCTGCGTGCCGAAGTCGGTGAGGATCGTGAAGATGTCCTCCTCACGGTTCACGTCGTAGAGGACGAACTTGTCCTTCGACGCAGGGTCGTCCGGGTTCTTGGCCACCTTGATGACGCGCTGGCCACCCCGCGTCTCGAGGGTCGCCTGACCCTTGAGCAGCTGGTCGACGGCGTCGGCCCGCTGGGCGGCCGCCTGCTCGGCGAACGGGTTGGGCAGGTTGTCGGGCCGGCTGGTCGTCGCAGCGTCGGGATCGCTGACCGACGGAGCCGCCTGGGCTGGGGCTTGCAGTGCGCCGAAGGCGAGGGCGGAGACCGCCACGCCTGAGGCCACCCTCCAGTGCCATGGTTTCACGAGGGATCCTCCAGTGTCGTTGGCACGCATCCGGGGTGTTTGGCGCGCCAACGGGCCAACCTAGGCAGCCCTGGCGGATAAATCACCGATCCTTAGCGGAACTTTGGAAGTTTTTACCCAGACTTTACGAAGGTTGCAGTGGCATACCACATCCCGGCCCGCCCGGGCTTCGGCGCCGCCAACTAGTCTCGATCCATGGCGCAGCTGCGACTCGCGATGGCTCAGGTCAACCCGGTCGTCGGTGACGTCGCCGGCAACGCCCGGATGGTCCGCGACCGCGTGTCCGAGGCCGTTGCGGCCGGCGCGCACCTGGTGGCGTTCCCGGAGATGGTGCTCACCGCATACCCGGTCGAGGACCTCGCGCTGCGCGACTCCTTCGTCGAGGCGAGCCGGCGCGCGGTCGTCCGCCTCGCCGCCGAACTGGCCACCGACGGACTCGGCGACGTGCCCGTCGTCGTCGGCTACCTCGACCGGGCCGACTTTGTGAGGGCACCCTCGACGCCGACCCGGGGCGAACGCTCCCCCAGAACTGCGCCGCGGTCCTGCACGGCGGGCGCGTCGTCGGCCGGTACGCGAAGCACCACCTGCCCAACTACGGCGTCTTCGACGAGTACCGGATCTTCGCCCCGGGCGACTCGCTGACCGTGATCCGCGTCCGCGGCGTCGACGTCGCGATCGCGATCTGCGAGGACCTCTGGCAGGAGGGCGGTCCGGTCGCGCAGACCCGTGACGCCGGCGCCGAGATGCTCCTCGTCATCAACGGCTCGCCGTACGAGCGTGAGAAGGACGACACCCGCCTCGAGCTGGTGCGGCGTCGTGCGGCTCAGGCCGGATGCGCCTTGGCCTACCTCAACATGGTCGGCGGCCAGGACGAGCTGGTCTTCGACGGGGACTCGATGGTCGTCAGCGCGGACGGCGTGGTGCTCGCCCGCGGTCCTCAGTTCGTGGAGTCGCTCGTCGTCGTCGACCTGGAGCTGACGCCCTCTACCGTCGACGACACCGCGCTGCCCCCCGGCGTCGTCCACGTCGTCGTCTCGCCGGACCCGGTGGAGCGGTATGCGCCGGTCGACCCGCCGATGTACCCGCGCCTGGACCCGGTCGAAGAGGTGTGGCGGGCGGTCGGGCTGGGGCTGCGCGACTACGTGCGCAAGAACGGGTTCCGCAAGGTCCTCCTCGGCATCTCGGGCGGGATCGACTCGACCGTGGTGGCCACGCTCGCGGCCGACGTCCTCGGCGGGGAGAACGTCGTGGCCATCAGCAACCCGAGCAAGTACTCGTCCGAGGGGTCCAAGGACGACGCCGCCGAGCTGGCCAAGAACCTCGGGCTGGACTACCGCGTCGTGCCGATCCAGTCGATGGTCGACCCCTTCCTCTCGTCGCTCGGGCTGACCGGCATCGCGGAGGAGAACCTCCAGGCGCGCGTGCGCGGCGTCATCTGGATGGGGGTGTCGAACCAGGAGGGGCCGCTGGTCCTGGCCAACTCCAACAAGTCGGAGGTGTCGGTCGGGTACTCCACGATCTACGGCGACAGCGTGGGCGGGTTCGCGCCGATCAAGGACGTCCCGAAGACACTGGTGTGGGAGCTCGCCCGCTGGCGGAACCGGTTCGCGGAGTCGCGCGGTGAGAACCCTCCGATCCCCGAGGCGACGATCACCAAACCGCCGTCCGCGGAGCTCCGTCCCGGCCAGACCGACCAGGACTCGCTGCCGCCCTACGAGGTGCTGGACGCGATCCTGGCGGGCTACGTGGGGGTCGCCCACGGCCGTGAACGGCTCATCGCCGACGGATTCGACCCGGCCACCGTCGACAAGGTCATCCAGCTCGTCGACCGAGCCGAGTGGAAGCGCCGGCAGTTCGCGCCCGGCCCGAAGATCTCGCCGCTCGCCTTCGGTAAGGACCGGCGCCTCCCGATCACCAGTCGCTGGCGTGAGGAAGACCTGGACCCGTCGTGACCTCGGAGGTGCGGCTGCGCCCGTGGTCGGCCGACGACCTCCCGGTCCTCGAAGGGAACAACACGCCGGAGATGACGGTGCACCTGGGCGGACCCGAGTCCCCGGAGAAGGTCCTCCACCGCCACGAGCGCTACCAACGCCACTGGCGGGAGGGCATCGCGTGGATGTTCACCGCGCGGGTCGACGGCGAGCCGGTGGGCCTGGTGGGCTACTGGAACCGGACGCACGAGGGTCGCGAGGTCTATGAGTGCGCCTACGGGATTCTGCCCGAGTTCCAGGGCCGAGGGCTGGCCGCGGCGTCGTTGGAGGCGTGCCTCGCCCACGCCGCGACGCACGGGACGCGCGAGGACGTCTACGCCTATCCGAACATCACGAACGGCCCGTCCAACGCGCTCTGCCGCCGAGTGGGCTTCGTCCTCGAGGGTGAGCAGGACTTCGAGTACCCCAAGGGCCATCCGATCCGCGCCAACGCCTGGCGGTATGCGTTGGGTCCGCTCCGGGAGGCGTCAGGCGCCGAGGGCGCGTAGCAGCAGGGCCTCGGCCAGCGCCGTCCGACGCAGCTCCTCGGGGCTGACGCTCTCGTTCGGCGCGTGGATCCGGCACGCCGGCTCCTCCACCCCGATGAGCAGGATCTCGGCCGCCGGCTGGGCCTCCGCCAGCGCGACGCACAGCGGGATCGCCCCGCCCTGTCCCTGCTGCACCATCGGCCGGCCGAACGCCTCCTCCATCGCCACGGCCAGGGCGGCGTATGCGGGTCCGTCGGTGCGGGCCGCGAACGGGCGCCCCAGCGTCTTGGGCTCCACCGAGATCTTCGCGTTCCAGGGCACGGCGGCGGTCAGCTGGTCGACCAGCCGCCGCTGGGCGTCCGCGGCGTCGACGCCGGGCGGCACGCGCAGGTTCACCACGGCGCGCGCCTCGGCCTGGACCGAGGCGGTCACGTCCTTGACCGCCGGACCCTCGATCGCGAGTACCGTCGCGACCGGCCGCGCCCAGAGAGCGTCCGCGACGTCACCTCCGCCGATGACGTCCACCCCCTCGAGAACGCCTGCGTCGGAACGGAACCGCTCCTGCGGATAGGCGGCGCCCGTCCACGCTCCATCGGACGGGACCCCCTCTACCGTGGTCGCACCGGCCTCGTCGCGCAGCGTGTCGAGGACCCGGATCAGCGCCGCCATCGCATCGGGGGCGGCTCCCCCGAACGCCCCCGAGTGCACGGGGCCCTCCAGCGTCCGCACGGTCACGAGCACGCTGCCGGTCCCGCGCAGGCTGGTCGTGACCGTCGGGAGGCCGGCCTCGACGTTGCCGGTGTCGGCCACGACGATCACGTCAGCCGCGAACCGGTCGGGCTCCGTGGCCACCAGGCGCTCCAGCCCGCCGGTCGACATCTCCTCCGACCCTTCGCACACGACGGTCAGGGACACCGGCCACCCGCCGTCGGTCTCGCGAAGGGCCCGCAGCGCCGTCAGGTGCATGACGAGGTTGCCCTTGCAGTCCGCCGCGCCGCGGGCATACCAGCGGCCGTCGCGCTCGGTGAGCGTCCACGGGTCGCTCGACCACGCGGCGGACTCCCCCGCCGGCTGCACGTCGTAGTGCGCATAGAGCAGCACCCGGGGCGCGCCGGCCGGACCCTCGGTCTGACCGATGACGACGACACTGCCGTCGTCCGCGTCCAGGAGCTCCGTGTCGTCGACGCCGAGCTCGCGGTAGAGGTCCGCGACCACCTCGGCGGCCTCCCGGCCGGCCGGCACCGGGAGCCGGTCCTCCGACGCCACCGACGGGATCGCGACGAGCCGTTCGAGGTCGGCCCGTGCGCGGGGCATGAGCCGGTCCACTGCCGACGCCAGGGCGCCGGACGTCATCCGACGATCTCGCCCACGTAGGTCGGGAGCATCTTCCACCAGGTCGGCCAGTCGTGGTCGTAGTCCGGGCCCCAGTCGTCGACCCGGTTGGGAATCCCCTTCTCCCCCAATACTTTCGCGACCGCCCAGGACTCCCCGGTGTCCTCCCACCGCCCAGAGCCGGACGCCAATACGACGAAGCGCTGGCGCAGCAGGTCGAGCTGCGGGCCCTCCATCCCCTTGAGGAAGTGCACTGGAGACGAGAAGTAGAGGTCGTCGTTGAACCCGCCGATGAACTTCTCCATGTGGTACGTCCCGCTCATGCAGATCGCCGCGCGGAAGAGCTGCGGGTAGCGGCACACCATCGCCAAGGCGTTGAACGCGCCGATGGACGACCCGGCCGCGACGATCTCGTGGCCGCCGGTGTCGGCCTGGATCGCGGGGACCACCTCCGACGCGATCGCGTCGTGGTACTGGTTGAACAGCCACATCCGGTGCTCCGGCGAGCCCTCGTGCGTCGACAGTGCCCGACCGGCGGTGCTGTCCACCGAGTAGACCTTGACGCGTCCGGCGTCCACCGCCTCGGAGAGGTGGGCGAGCAGGTGGTGCCGCTCGATCTCCTCCGCGTCACCGCCCGCGGTCGGGAACACCAGGAGCGGCGTCCCGTAGTGGCCCCATCGGGCCAGCGAGAGCTCGCGATGGGTACGCGGCGAGTGCCAGCGCTCCACGACCTTGTCGCCCAGTCCCATGTCAGCGTGCCTCTCAGTCGGTCGGTTACTCGTAGACGAACTTCTGCTCGCCCGGGAAGATCCAGGTCAACGCATCGCGGAGCCGGTCGCGCCAGTTCTCCCAGTTGTGCCCGTCGCGGGCCTCGACGTACCGCACCTCCATGCCCGTGTCGCGGAACGTCGAGACCATCGACCGGTTCGGGGTGATGAGTGGCTCGTAGATTCCGCAGGTCTGGAAGATCCGGTCGGCGACCACCCGGGGCCGCGCACGGTAGGCGTTGACGAACTTCACGACCGGGTCGAAGGCCGGGCCGCCTCCGTGCTCTGCGCCAATGTCGGTGAACACGAACGACCCGGACTCGAGCAGCAGGGAGCCGAACACCGACGGGTAGCGCACGGCCGTCGACAGGGACGCCACACCGCCGAAGCTCGACCCCATCAGGCACCGGCCGTCCGGCAGGTCGATGAGCGGCAGCTCCTCGGTGAGGAAGGGCACCAGCTCGCGGGCGACGAACCGCGCGTGTGGCGCGTAGTTCGCATACTCGACGAGCCGGTTCCCGGGCGGGATGAAGGCGGCGACGAGCGGGGCGACCTCGCCGCGGTGGATGAGGTTGTCGAGGACGGTCTTCGCCGCGGCGTAGTTGAGGTAGTCGTCGCCGTCGTGGACGATGAGCAGCGGGTAGCGGCGCACCTCACGGAACCGAGCGGGGCGGTAGAGGCGGATCCACTGCTCGCGACGAAGTGCTTTACTGCGCAACGAGATCGAGTCCAGAGTCCCTGGTCGCGCCTCCGAGTCGGGCAACGTCCACGCCGGGACGGCGTAACCCGAGGCCGCAGCCACCGACTGCGACCCGAACGGGCCGTGCGCCAGGCGAGGGTTGAGCGGGTCGTTGACGTACTCCTCCCGGACGCCTCCCCGCACGATCTCGAACGAGTACTCGACCCGGGACCCTTCGGGCAGCTCGATCGTCACGTGCCACAGGTCGGTGTCGGCCAGCCGGCGCAGATGGAGCGGGTCGGGCAGCCCCACCACCCGATGCCGCACCATCACCTCGTCCGCCTCACCTCGCCACAGGAACGTCGCATAGCGACCCTCGATGATCGGCGCGGAGTGTCGCTGGAGGAACCGGTCGACGGCCCCGGCGTCCGACGTCGCCAGGCGGTCGCGCAGCCGGTTGATGGCCAGCTTGCGGGCGTGGCCGCTCGTCGGTGCGGTCGTGGCGGGGGACGTCATGCCGCGGCCTCGACCACGCCGACCGTGCCGTCCGCCCGCAGCACCCGCGCGCCGGCCGGAAGCGACCCGTCTGGGCCGACGGCGACCTTGGCGCCGTCGTCGAGGAGGAGGCACGCAAACCCCTGGAACCGGCGCACGAAGACCTGCGTGCGCACCCGGTCCTCGAGCAGGAGGCGTCGCCGAGCGTGCGGCAGCGCGATCACCCGGTCGACGCGACCCACGCCGCGGTCCCAGACCTCGGCGGCGGGGTGGGACTGCGCGAAATCGTTGAAGAGCACCACCATTCGCGTCATGGCCATGGCGCCGGCCGACCAGGCGACGACCGGCAGCTCGGCCGACGGGCGAACCGAGAAGAACTGCATCGTGCGCAGCAGCATGCCGACGTGTCCCCCGGCCACGGCGAGGACCGAGGATTCGGCCAGCACCTCGGCGACCTCGGCCCGGTGCTGGGCCCAGAGCTCGCTGCGGTCGACGGCGCCGGTGGCGTACGCCTCGCTGTAGAGGTTCCGAACCTCGTCGAGGTACCACCCGTCCAGCCGGCGCACGGCCTCCACGCCGTCCTCGTAGGCCGCGCTGAGCACGTCGTCACGACCCTTACGGCGCCGAACGGCGTACACCGAGTCGAGGGCGTGGTGCAGTCGGACGGAGTAGGCCCCGGAGAGGTCGCCGACCGCGTCCCGCAGCGCGAGCGCGGCCGCGGCGACCTCCGGGTCGCGCTCGAGGACGTCCATCATCCGGCCGAAGAGGCGCAGGTTGCGCGAACGGCCCTCGAGCACCGAGTCGAGCTCGCCGTCGTCGGACTCGCGTTCCTCCCACCCGGCGGTGACGGTCGCCACGGGACCCTCGACGCTCAGCGAGCGCACGACGGCTCCCGCGGTGGTGAGGAACCGTTGCGGGCCGAGCAGATGGGTCGATGACATTCGCGGCAGGATCAGCCCGCGTGGACGTGGACGGTGCGGCCGACGTCGTCGAGCATCCCGCGCAACGCGTCGTAGTCGGGGTGCTTCATGCGGACGTACGCGTTGGCCATGTACCCCGCCTCCACCGGCTGCGTCGGCGTACCGGGGTTGGGCAGGTGGGCGTCGATGACCCACTCGTTGTACCGGTCCCGGATCTCGTCGAGGCCGCTGTACCCATGGATCGACCCGTCGCTCGAGGGTCGCAGTGCGACGATCCCCGCGGAGTACTGGCGCGACAGGGCGCGGTCCGGGCCACCGTGGACGATGCCGTTGGCCCACTCGCGGTAGACGTCCACGTCGTTGGCGGCGGAGTAGAGGTCCCAGGCGCCGACGCCGGGCGGCCGGCACCCGATCTCCGAGAAGCGCAGCCCCTTCGGCCCGTAGAACCATTCCATGTGGGTGGCCGAGGTCTCGATGCCGAGCGCGTGGATGACCCGGGCGCCCATCTCGCGGACCTCGCCGTAGAAGGCGGACTGGTCGATCCGGTTCGTCGTGACGAACTGCGGCGAGATCCAGCGGTGCCGCATCGCCTCGAGGACGTTCGGGTAGTAGTGCGTCGCCCAGTCGTGCACGACGTGGCCGCCGACGGCGATGGTGTCGTAGAAGCCCTCGTGACCCTCGACGAACTCCTCGATCGCGATGGAGTCGGCGTCACCGAAGGAGACGAGCGCGGCGTCGAGCTCCGCGTCGTTGTCGACGCGGGTCGTGCCCAGCGCGCCGGCCCCGGCCCGCGGCTTGAGGATCAGCGGGTAGCCGACGTGGTGGGCGAACTCCCTGGCCTGGTCGGTGGTGTCGACGGCGGCGGACGCGGCCGTGGGGACCCCCGCTTGGCGCAGTGCCTCCTTCATCGACGGCTTGTCCCGGCACAGCCAGGTCGTGCGGACGGACGTGCCCGGTATGCCGCGCCACTCGCGGACCCGGGCGGCGGTCATCTGGTGCGACTCGATCGTCGACTCGAGCCGGTCCACCCACACCTGGCCCTGGGCCCACTGGACCGCGGCGTCCAGCTGGTGCTCGTCGGTGACGTTGGAGACCTGGTAGTACGCCCGCATCTGGCCGCGCAGCTCGTCGCCCAGGGCTCCCTCGGGGGACTCGCCCACCCCGATCACGCCGGCTCCCACACCCGCCAGCGCGGCGACGAACCGGCGCTGGTTGTTCGGGAAGGCCGGTTCGACAAAGACGATGTTCACGGTCCGGAGCCTAGTGGTGGCGCTGGGTCCGGGTGCGGGACACCGAGGTCTTACGCCGGCGGGGACGAGGAGACCTCGTCGAGGCGCGGCTCGGGCGGTGGAGGCTCCCAGGGTGCGACCGGACGCCAGACCTGACGGCCCAGTGCGACGAGCAGGTATGCGGCGGCCGCGGCCGTCACGGCGGCCATGATCCCGTAGATCAGGTGGTAGTCCAGAATCGTCACGAGCAGGGCGCCCCCGGCCAGGCTCACGGCCTGTGGCGTTCCGAGGACGACCTCGGTGGCCGCCGAGACCCGGCCCATGATCGCGAGTGGGGTCCGGCGCTGGACCATCGTGGTGAAGGCGACCAGGAGCAGGGGGATCGAGTACCCGAAGAGGGCCACGTCGACCAGCAGCACGGTCAGGTTGTGGGTCGCGGCGATGACGGCCAGCGACACAGCCATGAGAACCGTCCCGATGGCAATGGTGCCGATCTCCCCCACCCACCGGACCCACCGCGTCGCCGTCATACCGCCGGCGACGGCGCCGACTCCCTGGACGGCGACGATGACGCTGACGAACTCGACCGGCTTCTCGAACACGTCGACGATGGCGTAGATCGACGCCTCGGTGAACCCCAGCACCAGGAGCATGAAGCCGAAGGCCACCAGCGTGTGCCGGAGCAGCCGGTCGGTGACGAGATGGCGGATCCCGGCCGTCATCTCGTGCCACCAGTGGTGCTCCTCGCGGACGGGTCGGTCCTCGTGGACGGGAATGGTCGCGACGACGACCGCCGCCACGACGAACGAGGCGCTGTCGAGAAGGGCGACGGCGCCGCCGCCGACCCCGGCGAACAGGGCCGCACCGAGCAGCGGCCCGACAAGCCGGAACCCCTCCTTCACCGTCTGGAGGGTGGAGTTGGCCTCGACGAGCTGCTCGTCGGGGACGAGCTCCTTGAGCAGGCCGTTGAGCGCCGCCGGCAGGACGACGAAGGACACGCCGTAGAGGAACGCGACCGCATACACGATCCACACGTCGCCGACGTCGTGGACCAGGGTGAGCGGCAGCACGGCCGCAGCCGAGGCCGCACTCCCCCAGACCAGCACCGGCTTCGGCCGCAGCCGGTCCACCAGCATGCCGAGCGGCGGAGCGACGAGGCTGGGCAGCAGCATCCAGAAGAAGGTGAGGCCGGCGGCGGCGTTGGAACCGGTGATGCTCTTCACCCACATGCTCAGGACCAGCAGCATGACCGAGTCGCCGAACATCGAGGCCGTGACGCCGACGAAGAGCCGACGGAAGCGCTTCTCCGAGAATGCCGCTCGCATGTCAACCCTCCTGCGCCGGCGGGCCGGCCGGAACCTCGTCGGCCAGCCCGTAGGTGGGCACGCCCCACGCGACCAGGCCACAGAGCCGCGCCCCGGGTGGCCGGAGCGCGGGGTCCTCGTGCCGGTCGATGTGACGCAGGAACAGGTCGCGAACGGCCAGGTTGATCTCCTCCAGCTCGTCGGCGGTGAGCCACAACATGGACTGGGCCGAGGCCGCGGCGACCCGCCACCGAACATCGTCCTCGCGGATCCGCGTCTGGCTGTCGTGGAGGCGGTCGACCTCTCGGCTGATCAGGACGTCGGACAGCGCCTGCCCGGCCATCGCCTCGTCGGCGCCGATCGTGCGGCCCTCACCCTCCTCGCCCCAGACCATCCCCAGGTGGGTCACCTGCCACGGCCGCTGCCGACCGGTCCCGCCCGCCGCCTCCTCGACGAACCCGTGCTCGGCCAGCTTGCGAAGGTGCCAGGAGCAGTTGGCCGGCGTCTCGTCCAGGCGGTCGCCCAGCTCGCTGGCGGTGAGCGGTCCGTGGATCGTCAGCTGCTCCATGATCGACAGCCGGAGCGGGTGCGCCATGGCCCGCAGGATCCGGGCGTCGGTGACGGTGCGGCGGAGACCGGGCATGGGTTGAAAGTACTCTTTCGAAAGAGTCCTTTCAACCCTGGTTCGAAGAACTCACCGACATCAATCCACGTGATCGGTATGCACCATGAGCCATCCAGGGGCATCGTTGTCCCTGGGGAGCGTTCTCCCCGGTCGTCCCGCTCCGGGGGCCTTGCGGGACACCTCACGTCATTTCACCAAGGGGCGGGAAATGCACACGCGGCCCCATGACCTCGGGGATCATGGGGCGGTCCGCGCGACCCGGACCAGCGCGTGCTTGCTCGCTCCGACTTGCAGAGGAAGGCGTTGAGTTCATGAGAATTACGACGGTTAGCAGGGCAGGGATGGCCGTGCTCCTCGGATGCGTCGTGCTGATGCTTGCGCTGGTGCTGCCCGCGCTGCGCGCGAACGCGGCCGACGGCGACGTCTGCCCGCCTGGCGACTCGGGCAAGATCGACGTCCCCGGGGACCAGACCTCGGTCACCGTCACCGCGCCGGCCGGGTTCCTGATCAGTGGGTACTGCGTGAAGGCCGGCTCGGTCCAGGGCGGGACGGGTGGACCGGTGTTCGTGGTGGTGGATCCCCCCACCAAGTCCGTGACGATCACGTACCCCGGCGGTAAGGCGGTCAGCCACTACTCGGTGACCTACGTGCCCGTCACCCCGCCGACGACTCCGCCGCCGTCGACGACAACGAAGCCGCCGACCTCGACGACGACGACCAAGACGACCACGACGACCACTCACACCACCGGCACTCACACGAGCCCGTCCAGCAGCACGACGAGCTCCAGCGGAGCGGTGTCGACGGTCACGACCTACCCGTTGCAGCCGGTGGCCGCCGGTGCGACGTCCGACCCGGTCGCTCCCAGGGGCGTGACGCCCCTGCAAGGGCTGCTGCTGCTGATCGGCCTTCTGGGGATGTCCGCGCTGCTCGTCTCGCTGCGGTCCCCGCGGCGGCTGCGGTTCCGGCGGATCGGTTCGCCGAGAGAGTGATCGGAGAAGCACCGTCGCCGGCGAGGCCCGCCTCGCCGGCGACGCTCGGGGGGTACGGGTCGGCATGAGCCGGTTAGCGACGGCGGCCCGTGCCGGCGGCGCGGCGCTCGTCCTGGCGCTCGCTGCCGGATGTGCCGGGACGCCGGACCCCGCCGCGGTGGTGGGGGTAACGGACACCGTTGCCCCCACCACCGCGGCCTCGTCCGCCCCGTCGTCCTCCCCTCCCGAGACCTCGACCACGTCCTCCCCGATCCGGCCCGTGCCGGTCGGCGAGCTCACCGGGTTCCGGGTCGAGCGGGCCGGCGTGACGCTGATCGACGCCGGTTCGTCCGGGCTGGCGCGGTACAACACGTCCGACCGGTGCGAGGTGCCAGGACAGCCCTGCTACGACGCGCCGACGTTCGACAAGGTCGCCCGCATCGACCTCGGGGCGCCGCCGACCGTGCCCGGCCGGGAGACCACGTTCATCACCGGACACTCGAACCGGTACCACCCAGACGACCCCCAGCGCGGCGTCTTCACCCGGCTACAGAACGTCCGGACGGGCGACACCCTGGTCCTCACGACGACCAAGGGAGTCTTCGTCTACGCGGTGACCACCGTCCTGACCGTGCCGTTCGACCGGCTCACCTCCACCGACGAGGTGGTCCGAGTGCGCGCCGACACCGTCGTCGCGATCAGCTGCGTCGTGGCCCCGAACCGCGCCGAGTACCTCGGCAACTACGTGGTGGTCGGCACCCTGCGGGAGTCCACTCCCACCTGACCCGCCAAAGCCGTTGTTCCGACACGGTGAAGACGGGACACTCCGGTCGTGGCGTGGGCGACCCTGGTGAACCGGCTGCGGATGGACGTGACGCCCTACCGCCAGTCGCGCGACTTCCGGCTGCTGTTCCTCGCCGGCACCGTCTTCTACCTCGGCGGGATGGTCACCTATGTCGCCATCCCCTACCAGCTCTACGACATCACCGGGTCGAACTTCGTCGTCGGCGCGGTCGGCCTGGTCGAGCTGGTCCCCCTCATCGTCTTCGGGCTCTACGGCGGCGCGCTGGCCGACCACATGGACCGGCGGACCCTGCTGGTGTGGACGGGCGTCGCGCAGGTGGTGTTCACCGGCGTCCTCGTCGTCAATGCGTTCCTGGCCGAGCCGCAGGTCTGGCTCATCTTCGTCGTCGCCGGCTTCCTGTCCGCCGCGCAGTCGCTGCAGCGCCCGTCGCGCGAGGCGTTGATCCCCCGCACGGTCGCCCACGACCAGCTCCCGGCGGCGGTCGCGCTGTCGACGGCGGGGGTCCAGGTGGGCATGCTGGCCGGGCCTGCGGTCGGCGGTGTGCTGCTGCACGCGGTCGGCACCGGCTGGTGCTTCCTCGTCGACGTCGTCGGCATCGCGATCGCGACGGCGCTGTTCTTCCGGATGCGCCCGTACCCACCGGTGGAGGACGCCGCCCCGCCCAGCCTGCGCGGGATCGGCGAAGGACTCCGGTATGCCATCGGTCGCCGAGACCTGCTCGGCACCTACGTCATCGACATCGTCGCGATGTTCATGGCGATGCCGACCGTGCTCTTCCCCGCCTTCGCGCAGGACGTGCTGCAGCAACCGGAGATGCTCGGACTGCTCTACTCCGCAGGGACCGTCGGTGCGCTCATCGCGTCGCTCACCTCCGGATGGACCGGACGAATGCACCATCACGGCCGCGCGGTGGTCCTCGCTGCGATGGCCTGGGGCGCGTCGGTCGCGGTCGCCGGTCTGCTCTACAACCCCTGGCTGGTCCTGTTGTGCTTCGCCGTGGCCGGTGCCATGGACAACATCAGTGGCATCTTCCGCAGCATCATCTGGCACCAGACCATCCCGGACTCGATGCGCGGCCGGCTGGCCGGAATCGAGATGCTGTCGTACTCGATCGGCCCTATCGGTGGGGAGATCCGGTCAGGGCTGGTCGCCGACAAGTTCGGCGTCCGGCAGGCCATCACCAGCGGCGGGATCCTCTGTGTTCTCGGAGTCGCCGCCACCTCGTTGTGGCTACGGGGCTTCTGGACCTACGACGACCGCACCGACCCGTACGCGGTGCACGAACGAAAGGTCAGAGCCGAGCGGGCCGAGCAGCAGGGCTGATCGGCGTACGCCTCAGTCCTCGCCGTCGTCCGACGCCGCGCCGCCGGCGTTCCACCGGCGGTCCTCCTCGTCCCACTTCTCGGTGCGCTCGTGAGCGCTCTGCAGCGCTCGGGCGGCCTCCGCCTCGGTCTCGTACGGACCCATGACGTCCTGGGCCTGGCCCCGGGTGTCGTCGGTCTCGACCTGACCGGTCGCCGTGTTGTACCAGTAGCTCACGGGTGCTCACCTGCTCTCGCTCGGCTGGAACGCGGCCTCTCGGACGCCGTGCCTAGACTCCAGCGTATGCCGGTGACCTTCGCAACCGTCGCGCCGCACGACGTCTCGCCGCGCCGGCCCGTACCCGCCCGGATAGCCCGGCCCGAGTACGTCGACCGGCCCCGCCCGCAGCCCTTCACCGGGTCGGAGGTCAAGGACGCCGAGACCGTCGAGCGAATGCGGGTAGCAGGCCGGATCGCGGCCCAGGCCATGGAGGCGGCCGCCGCCGTCATCGCCCCGGGCATCACCACCGACGAGATCGACGCGGTGGGCCACGAGTTCCTCCTCGACCACGGGGCCTACCCGTCGACGCTCGGCTACAAGGCCTTCCCGAAGTCGCTGTGCACCTCGGTCAACGAGGTGATCTGCCACGGCATCCCCGACTCGCGGCGTCTCGACGACGGCGACATCGTCAACATCGACATCACCGCCTTCATCGGCGGCGTCCACGGCGACACTGACGCGACCTACCTCGTCGGTGACGTCGACGAGGAGTCACGGGTCCTCGTCGAGCGCACCCGCGAGGCGATGATGCGCGGTATCCGCGCGGCTCTGCCCGGCCGGCCGATCAACGTCATCGGCCGGGTGATCGAGTCGTACGCGCGCCGGTTCGGCTACGGGGTGGTTCGCGACTTCACCGGGCACGGGATCGGGACGAGCTTCCACAGCGGCCTGGTGATTCCTCACTACGACGCGGCACCCGCATACGGGAACCTCATCGAGCCCGGCATGACCTTCACGATCGAGCCGATGCTCAACCTCGGCACCGCGGACTGGCAGATGTGGGACGACGGCTGGACGGTCGTCACCGCCGACCGGAAGCGGTCGGCCCAGTTCGAGCACACCATCCACATCACCGAGGACGGCAACGAGATCCTGACCCTGCCGTGACGGCGGGGTGACCTGCCAGACTGCTCCGCAGCAGCACGCACACGCACCGACCAACTCACCGACGAGCAGGCGAAGGCAGGCGGACGACCATGGCCAAGCACCATGTGGCCCTCGGGATCGACATCGGGGGAAGCGGAATCAAGGGCGCCGTCGTGAATCTCGAGAAGGGCGAGTTCACAACGAAGCGGAAGAAGATCCTCACCCCGAAGCCGGCCACGCCCGAGGCGGTCATCGAGGTCGTCGCCCAGCTCGTCGACCACTTCCTTGACGACATCGACGACAACACCGCCGTCGGTGTCACCGTGCCCGCGGTGGTCCAGCACGGTGTCGTCCTGTCGGCCGCCAACATCGACCCGACGTGGATCGAGTTCGAGGGCGAGAAGGCCCTGGAGAAGCGGCTCGGTCGCGACGTCTACCTCGTCAACGACGCCGACGCGGCCGGCTATGCCGAGCTGCACTACGGCGCGGGTATGGACGAGAACGGTCTGGTCATCCTCACCACGCTCGGCACCGGGATCGGCAGCGCGATCCTCTACCGCAACGTCCTGGTGCCCAACAGCGAGCTCGGCCACCTGGAGATCGACGGCAAGGACGCGGAGGACGAGGCCGCGTCGTCGGTGAAGGACACCCTCGGGCTGACGTACGACGAGTACGTCCCCCGCCTCCAGCGCTACTACTCCGTCGTCGAGGCGCTGTTCTCGCCCGACCTGTTCGTCGTGGGCGGTGGGATCTCCAAGGAGTCGGAGCTGTTCCTGCCCAAGCTGAAGCTCCGCACCCCCATCATCCCCGCCACCCTGCAGAACAAGGCGGGAATCATCGGCGCCGCCCGGCTGGCGCACGAGGAACGCGGCCGCCACAAGGACTGACCGGAGACGTCGAAAACTCGTCGATGGTTCAACGACCAGGTCTCGACATTGGGCGAAAGGTCTGCCCAGAATGACGGGATGACCCCGATTCAGGAAACTCCCAGGAAGTCCCTGTCCCGGCGGGCGCTCCTCGGCATCGCTGCCGGCACCGCTCTCCTCCCGATCGCGGTGTCGGGCGGCACGGCACAGGCTCGCCGTCGCGTCGGTCCGGCTCCCGAGACCGTCGCCCTCCCCAACGGCTTCCGGCCCGAAGGCATCGCCTCGGGTCCCGGCACGATGTACTACGCGGGTTCGATGCGTTTCGGCAGCATCGTGACCGGCGACCTGCTCACCGGATCCCGGTCCGAACTTCTCCCCGCGCTCACCGGCCGAGCCATCCGCGGCCTCTACTACGACGACCGCACCGGACTGCTATGGGCGGCCGGCAACGTAAACACGGACCAATACGTCTGGGCGATCGACACGGCCTCCGGCAGCGTGGAGTACGCGGAGTCCGTCGTGGGCGGCGGGTTCCACAACGACCTCGTGGTCACCGAGGACCGGGTGTTCGTCACCGACTCTCGCAACGACTGGCTGGTCGTGGTCCCGCTCGACGCGGACGGGTTCCCCGAGGGCTCCCCGGGGAAGCTGGCGCTGTCCGGCGCCTGGCCGGTGAGCCCCGCGGGTACCACCAATGCCAACGGTATTCGCGAGCTGCCGGACGGTTCGCTCGTCCTCAACAACAGCCGCGTCGGTGGGCTGTGGCAGGTCAATGCGACGACCGGAGTAGCGACCACCATCCCCGTCCAAGGGGGCCCGGGCATCATCGGCGGCGACGGGCTCGAGATCGACGGGACGACCCTCTACAACGTCCGCGGTAGCGGCCCGAACCAGGTGTCCGTCCTGCTGCTCCGCCAGTCGGGAACCGGGTGGACGGCGAAGTGGGCCGGCGCCCGCACGGATGAGACCCTCGACGTGCCATCGACGGCAGCGCTCGCCGGCGGCTGGCTGTGGGTCGTCAACGCACGGTTCTCCACCCCGCCGGTTCTCGAGACGCCCTACTGGATCACCCGGCTCCCAGCGAAGTAGCCGGGGAGCTCGGCTCAGTCGAGGGTGATGTCGGCGGCACGGCCTCCCGCGAGATCGTGGACGGTGAGGCCGTCGCCGCCGTATCCCTCGACGTGCCCGAGGTACAGCCGGCGTCCGGCCTCCGACAGCAGCGCGTCGTGGATCGGGATGATCTGACGGGGCGCCACCCTCCTGACGAAGCCGATCGTCTCGGCGACCTTGCTCCACGGCGCGTTGAGGGGGACGGCCAGCACGTCGATCTCGCCCGGCTCGCCGTCGTAGGCGTCGCCGGGGTGGTAGAGCGACGGTTCGCCGTCCGCCTGCAGCACCACGCCGACGTTGGTGCACCGCGGCACGCGGTCGTGGTTGACGGCGTGCAGCCGCCCGACCGGGAGGATCGTCGTCGTCCCGACGCGGTGTTGCTCGCCCTCGGCGAGGACGACGATGTCGCTGCTGTTTCCGTCGAGCAGCTCGGCCGACTCGGGGTCGGCGTAGACCGGCGCCTGTCGGTTGAACGCCAGCAGCGCCGGCAGCCGGTCCTCGTCGAGGTGGTCGGCGTGCTGATGGGTGACGACGACCGCGTCGAGGTCGCGGAGCGTGTCGAAGCCGGTCGAGAAGGACCCCGGGTCGATGAGGATCCGAGAGTCGGCGATCTCGACGAGAAGGCAGGCGTGGCCGAGGTGGGTGACGCGCATGGCCACAACGTACCGACCCTCGAGGAGTCGGTCATGCGGGTGCGCGCGCGCCGGACCACGGGCATACGCTCGGAGGCCCGGCGCAGTGGCCGGCGCCGGTCGCCGACCGGCAGCGTGTGGCCACCGACCCTTCGGGGTATGCCGAACATCGACGCTCACAACGGTGTGGCGTCCTGACGAGGGAGGAGTCCCATGAGCGACAACCCACTGGACCCGAGCACCGAAGGCCCCGCGGACGGCGGCGCCAACGTGGGCGGACATGACGGCGGAGCCGACGGCGGCGCGGACAGCGGCGCCGAGGGCACGGCCGACGGCGGCGCGAACCCCGCGGGCCACGACGGCGGAGCCGACGGCTCGGCCGACGGTGGCGCCGACGGTGGCGCGGACGGCGGTGCCGACGGCGGCGCCGACAGCGGGGCCGGTACCGGGATCTAGGTGACGGTTCCCACGCGGACGCGGGTGCCCGCCCCCACGGGCGGGCACTCCGCACTCGCGCGCCTCGTGAGCACCCCGGTCGACGAGTTCGCCCGGGACTACTGGGGATCGCGACCGTTGTTGAGCCGGGCCGCGGACCTGCCGAGCGGGTTCGGCGACCTGTTCTCGAACGACGCGGTCGACGAGCTCGTGTCGCGACGCGGCCTCCGCGCCCCGTTCCTGCGGGTCGCGAAGAACGGGACGACGTTGCCCGACAGCGCGTTCACGGCCGGCGGCGGCACCGGCGCGGGCATCGCCGACCAGGCCAGCGACGACAAGCTGCTGCGCCTCTTCGCCGACGGCTCCACGATCGTGCTGCAGGGTCTTCACCGAACCTGGGAGCCGGTGCTGACCTTCACCCAGTACCTCGCGGCCGACCTGGGACACCCCGTCCAGGTGAACGCCTACGTCACGCCGGCGCAGAACACCGGCTTCAGCGACCACTACGACGTGCACGACGTCTTCGTCCTCCAGGTCGCCGGCGAGAAGCGCTGGCGGATCCGCGAGCCGGTCCACCCCAGTCCCTTGCGCGACCAGCCCTGGACCGACCGGCGCAGTGCCGTGGAGGAGGCCGCTGCGCGACCGCCGCTGCTCGAGGAGACGCTGCGACCGGGCGACTGCCTCTACCTGCCCCGCGGGTACCTCCACGCGGCCAGCGCCCTCGGCGACGTGAGCACCCACCTGACCATCGGCGTCCACCCGTGGACGCGGCGTCACCTCGCCGACGAGCTCGTCGCGCGCGCCGTCGCCGCGGCGAGTGACGACGAGCGGGTACGCGCGTCGCTCGCTCTCGGCGTCGACGTCACCGATCCGCAGGGCTGGGAGGGCGACGTCGACGTCGTCCGGGAGGCACTGGTCCGGGCTCTCCGTGAGGTGCCCGCCGCCTCACTGGCCGACGCGCTGGCGCTGCAGAGCCGCCGCGCCCAACGGGCCGCACCGGTCGCCCCGGTCGCCACCGTCCGTGCCGCGGCGGGACTCGACGGACACGAGGAGGTCGTCGTGCGACCCCACCTCGAGCCGCAGATGGACGGCGACACGCTCCGCAGTCGAGCCGGAGAGGTGTCTCTCGGAGCGGCTGAGACCGAGCTGGTGTCCCGCCTGCTCTCCGCGGGGACCGCTCCGGTGAGGGACCTCGGGCTCGACCTCGCCCGGCGCCTGCTGCTCGGAGGCATCGTCACCCTCGACGACGCGGCCGGTGACGACCGCCCCGACGACGAGCTGTCGCACCCGTGACCGTCGGTCGCCCTCCGCACGGCGGGCGACGGCCCGCATACATCGTGCTGTTCCTTGCCGCGTCAGGGACTCTCGCACTGTCGGCCTGCACCGGACCGGGCGCCGACCAGGCCGCCCAGGTGGCCGATGCCTTCGAGCGGGCCGCGGTCAGCGACGCGGGGAAGGCCTGCGACTTGCTCGCCTCGCGGACCCGCGACGAGGTCGAGAAGTCGGCGCAGCAACCCTGCGCCGACGCGCTCGGCCAGGACGACCTGCCGGACCCCTCCCCCTGCTCTCGGTGGAGGTCTACGGGCACGATGCGATGGCTCGCTTCGACAACGACACGGTCTTCCTGGCGCGCTTCCCCGACGGGTGGAAGGTCACCGCTGCCGGCTGCCGGCCCGGACCGTCCGACGAGAAGCCCTACGACTGCGACGTGTCAGGAGGTTGACGTGAGAGCGATGTTCGTGGCGTACCTGGTCTTCATCGTCGGAGGCCTGGCGTACCTCTTCACGATCGGGTTCCTTCAGCGATGAAGGTCCGAAAGGCGTTGCGAGAGAACAGTCTCAGCGCGTTCTTCGGGCTGATCCTGCTGCTGACGATCGTCGGCCAGGCGTTCACCGGGCTGGCTGAGTACAACTCGACGGTCGCCGTCGACGACCTTCCGCGGATGACCATCGGCGAGTACGTCACGTCCTCCCAGTTCGCCGTCGACGTCGCGGAGAACTGGCAGTCCGAGTACCTCCAGTTCCTCCTGTACATCGTGCTCACGGTCTGGCTGGTTCAGCGCGGCTCCCCCGAGTCCAAGCCCGTCGGCGAGGAAGGCGGGGAGGACGACCGCAAGCAGAAGCTGGGCCCGCACACGAGCCGACAGTCTCCGCGCTGGGCACGCGCCGGCGGCTGGCGGACGGCGCTCTACTCCAACTCGCTGGGCATCGTCATGGGACTGTTCTTCCTCGGCTCGTGGGGCGCCCAGCTCGTGGCCGGTACGAGCGCCTACAACAGTGACCGTCTGCAGAACCTCCTCGCGCCGGTCTCGATCCCCCAGTACGCGATCTCCGCGAACTTCTGGAACCGAACCCTCCAGAACTGGCAGTCGGAGTTCCTCGCGGTGGGCAGCATGGTCGTCCTCAGCATCTACCTGCGCCAGCGTGGGTCGCCGGAGTCGAAGCCGGTGGGGTCGCCGCACACCGCGACCGGCGTGGAGGGCTGAGTCGCTTGCCCTCCGGTCAGATCCGCGTGGGCATCTCCGGTTGGACATATCCGCGGTGGCGCGGCGACTTCTACCCGGCCGGTCTGCCGCACACCAGGGAGCTGGCGTACGCGGCCGAGCGGATGACGTCGGTCGAGGTCAACGGCTCCTTCTACTCGCTGCAACGACCCACGTCGTATGCGCGGTGGCGGGACGCGACGCCCGACGGTTTCGTCTTCGCGGTCAAGGGCAGCCGGTTCATCACCCACATGAAGCAGCTCGTCGACATCGATGTGGCTTTGGCCAACTTCTGGGCCTCCGGCGTTCTGGCGCTCGGACCCAAGCTCGGTCCCGTTCTCTGGCAGCTGCCGGCCCGGACCCGGTTCGACGCCGCCCGGCTCGCGGACTTCTTCGACCGGCTCCCCCGCTGGACGTCCGAGGCCGCTGGTCTGGCTCGAGGGCACGACGAGAAGGTCCCGGAGTCCCGGGCCCTGGTCGACGCCGTGGACGAGCGGCCGGTCCGCCACGTTCTCGAGGCGAGGCACGCCAGCTTCGCCACGCCGGAAGCCGCGGACCTCCTGCGAGCCAACGACATCGGCACCGTCTGGGCCGACGCGGCCGGCAAGTTCCCGGTGATCGACGCCGACACCAGCGGGGTGCGGTACGTGCGGCTGCACGGGCATACCGAGCTGTATGCGAGCGGCTACAGCTCGCGGTCACTGGACCAGTGGGCTCGTCGGTGCGGCGAGTGGGCGGCGGCCGGACGAGACGTGTACGTCTACTTCGACAACGACGCGCGCGGACGCGCGCCGTGGGACGCCGTCGGACTGCTCGAACGCCTCGACCGCTAGATGCGAGCAAGCGTTGCCGGGTCCTCCTCGCCGCCGTAGTAGCGGTCGAGCACGGCGGTGAACTGACGACTCGTCCCCTGGTCGTCGGCCGCGCGCGAGAACAGGGTCATCGAGGAGCGCAGCTTGACGGCGTCGATGCCACCGAGGACCTCGACGGGGTCGGTGGAGTCGAGGCCGGTGAGCGCGTCGGCGCACTCGACGAGACGTGGTCCGAGCACCGGATGGGCGAGGTACGCGCGCGCCTCGTCCAATCCACGGATGCCGTAGTGGGCCGCGGTCGGGCTCTGGCCCAGACCGGCGATCTGAGGGAACACGAACCACATCCAGTGGGACCGCTTGTGCCCGCGCCGCAGCTCGGCGAGCGCCGTCGCATACGTGTCGCCGGAGTCCTGCGCGTCGACGAACCGCTGGAGGTCGGGGAACTCGCTGTTGCTCACCCGACCATGGTGCCGCTGACCGGCGCGTTCCGCCGGTCCGCGGGATGGGAGGCTGATCCGCATGTGGATCGGGTGGCTCGAGCTGGACCTGCTGCTGGGCGACGTCCACTCCCTCAAGGAGAAGCGCGCGGTCGTCCGTCCGATCGTCGCCGAGCTCCAGCGGCGGTTCGCGGTGTCGGCGGGCGAGGTGGACACCCAGGACCTGCACCGGCGCGCGACCGTCGGCGCGGCCGTGGTGGCCGCCGACCGCAATCACGCCGTCGAGGTCCTGGACGCGGTCGAGCGACTCGTTGCCGGGCGACCGGAGGCCGACCTGCTCAGCGCGCGTCGCGGGCTCCGGACCAGTGACGACTGACCCTTCTGTCGACGAGCGGCGAGTCGGGTACCCAGTCGGGTAACCCGTTCGGTCGTGGTCACGACCCCCTCGGGTATCCGACCGGATACCCGACCCCACGTTGAACGAGGCGCACACCCCGCACGAGGCCGCCGCAGGGGTCAGCGGGCCCGGGCGGCCTTGAGCACCTTCTTCGGGACCTTCTTGTCGACCTGGTACTTCCGCTTGGTCTCCCGTTCGGCGTAGCCCTCACGCTCCAGGCGCATGCACGTGACCGGACACTTGGTGCAGCGAGGCTTGTCCTTGCAGCACGTCTTCTTGACGGTCACCGTGGGCACGCGCCGAGTGTAGGTAAGGCTTACCTATCCTCCAAACCCGGCCCACCGTGTGGACGCTCCACGTCAGGTGCTTGCCGCCTCCTCGCCCAGCCGGAAGACTCCGCGCCATGAGTTCCGGAGGCGAGCCGGCCGAGCGGATGCGGCAACGTCTCGCCATTCTGTCCACCCGGGAGCGTCGTCAGGCGTTGATCACGACGGCGTTCCGCTCGGTCCTGGCGTTCGCCGTGATCCTCGGGATCTACTTCCTGCTGCCGGTCGGCGACTGGGGCGGTGACGGGTGGAGCGCCTTCCGGCTGGTGCTCGGCGTGCTGTTCTTCGCGGCGATCCTCGCGTGGCAGGTCAGACGGATCCTGCGGTCCCCCGTGCCCGCGTTGCAGGCCGTCGAGGCGCTGATGGTGGCGATCCCGACCTTCATCGTCGTGTACGCGAGTACCTACGTCGGCATCTCGGCCGCCTCCCCCGACAGCTTCAGCCAGACCCTGGACAAGCCCGCTTCGCTGTACTTCACTGTGGTCACGCTGGGGACCGTCGGGTACGGCGACATTGCGCCGGTGAGCGTCGGCGCCCGGATGGCGGTGAGCTCGCAGGTGTTGCTCGGCCTCGTGCTCATCTCCGTCATCGTCCGGCTGCTGGCGGGAGCGGCGCGCCGGTCGCTGGACCGGAAAGCCGACCCGCCGACGGTGGGCTGAGCATCCAACGGACACACAGGCATACCTCCTCCGTTGTCGCAGCTCGGACGCACATCCCCACCGGACCGGGCCGACGCCACCGGGTCGGAGCGCGCT
>CAWBEH010000004.1:0-481606 GCA_963787725.1 uncultured Actinomycetota bacterium
CAGTCCAGCAGCCCGTGCGAGGCTCCGGCGCCGTCCGCGCGGACCAGCAGCTTCCTCCGGTGGACGGCTGGGACCTGGGCGATCGCCGCGGACAGGACGGCGATGTGGTCGGCGGTGGTGTTCGAGCCGGCGTTGCCGGGGCGCAGCATCGCGGCGAGCATCTCCTGGGTGTTGTCGCACCAGACGCCGAATCGGTGGTGCCCGAACCCGCCCTTGAACGTGGCCGCCGCCCTTCTCCTTCTCCGAGTGCACTGTCACCAAGGTGGCGTCGACGTCCAGCACGACCGTCTCGCCGAGGTCGGTGCCGGCGACCTTCGAGGTCGGCACGCCGGCACCTGCGGCGAGCTGCGCCCGCGCGTGGCGGCGGACCTCGGCGCGGGCCTTCTCGACCCGCTTCATCGCCGCGGGGGTCAGCTCGTCCAGGGTCCGCCACACCGTCGGCGCCGAGGCGACCGGTCCCAGCACCTGGCGTTGGTGGCGCAGCACGTCGATGTCGGCGATGGCCTCACCTCCGTCGGCGAGCAGCACCGCCAGGTCGACCAGCACCCGACCTCGGTCGTGGACCGGCCGGAACAGGCGCCGAGCCCAGCGCGGTCGGGAGCCCGCCGGTCAGCCCGAGCCGGTCGGCCAGCAACCTCATCGCCACGGAGCCGGCGTGGGCCACGACCCCGGTCGCGTCGGCCGTGACTGACAACCCGGACGACCACGTCATATGCTTCACTCGCGAAGTGCCTTCCGCTCGAGCGTGCTCAACTGGTCGAGAAGTCCAGTATCTCGTTGCGCGACAGGCACTTTCGCGCATTCAATGCCCGCGTGGGATTCACGACACGTGAACGATCCGGGCTAAGCCGGGCCGAACTGCCTCCGCGCGTCGTCTTCCACGCCCTTTTCAGCGGCGTTGTCTACTTCACCTGCCTAGGGGTATGCGTCAGCGCGGCCATCGCGAACACGGTCTGACCCGGGGAAATCACTGAGGCAACCGGCCACCAAATGGTGCCCACCGGATGTGGCGATGAGCACGTGCGTCCTTCCGCCCAGAAGGGGCGTGTCCCAGCCATGCTGTGGGATCGGCTCCACAGGGAGCCGCCCGCGCGTACCACCGACTTGGCGGCCGACTCCTCGTTGCCGTCCCTCGATTTGACCATCACCAGTCGGGCAAGCAGGACTTCGCTGGTGCCGCGCATGTAGATGCAGGTCTCCGGGTTCTGTCCGCCGACAGTGCGCGGTCAGGTTCAGCAGCCCAATCGGGCAGAGGACGGGACTACCTGACCCCGCCGTTTTCGAATATTCGGCCGTCCAAAGAACACATAAACAGCACCGGTGTGATCCATTCCATGCCATCAATCTCTGACAATGCCTTCAGAGCGCTGGTGGCAGCCCGGTCGGTCGATAGGCAACCCAGCAGCGATGGACCCCGTAGAAGTCCTCCGTAAATGTGCCGGCAGCGCGATCGCTGATGTCGAACTGCATGCCGACTACTGCGTCAATCTGATGCTCGATCAGGACTTGCGCCATCCCGGCTGAAGCGTCCCAGGGTGTCCGCGGGCTGTTTCTCTTGCGTTGAACACGACCAGACGCAGCGGGTCGTGATCCTGCAACGCATGGCCAAGGGTGCCAGAGTCTACGCCCACTCCGCGGCCCTGCGAATCGCAAAAAATGAGAGTACCCCCAAGTCGCGGGTCGTAGCCGCCATGTCCGATGAAATGGATAACGTGCACCTCCTGGTCGCGCAACCATCTGCGAAGCGCGACCAGCGTTGGCCTTGTGCCAGAACAGGTCCAGGCGTGCCCTGCCGCTGGCGACCCGGCCACCAAGGGCCCGCTCGATAAGCTGCCACTCCGAGTCCCATGCGATGGTCGAGAGATCCTTAGGAGTGCTGACCAGTACAAGAAAGTTGACCGGACCGCGCACCGCCATAGTGCGAGACGGGAAACGCATGAGCGATGTGGCGCACTACCGGGGTCCTCTGTAAGATCGTGCGATAAAGCTCCTTGATCGCCGATCGTAGAGCAGCTCCCAAGGAAGTCGCGCGATCGAACTCGCGTCCACGCGCAGGCGCAGACGAATCCCCACCGCACCCTCCGCCCGGGCTAACCGCTCCGAGCGGAACCAAGCGAGCATGATCTCGCCGGAAAACACCGCCTTGAACAACAAGTGGCCAAGTTCCTTTGCCGCATCCGAGCGGAGTGCAGAAGTTTCCAGCTCCTCCGCCACCTGCAGCGCCCGCCACGCCACGTCCACGCCGGGGAGCCCGGGGCCGATGTGCAGCATGAGTCGCTCAATGGCCGCAAGCTGGGCAGCGTGAAGTGGGAACTGGCAGCAACCGCACGGGCAAGTTGTTAACACTCGCTCGATACTTTCCTTGCGAGGCCTCGATGACAAGATCAAAGGTTTGGAAAACCCATTGAGACCTCTCATCCGCTGCCGCGGCCCTCCGCGACTTGCTCGGCTCGAGTTGCCACTCAGTCCCGAGGCCTGCGGTCCGAGCCGCTCCAATCTCGAATTATCGGGCTCGCCGACCCGCTCGCCTGTAGAAACCCTGAAAATGTCCGCTGTGCCGGACCGCAAAAAAACGACCGGCGTCGCCCACTCGATCGCGTGCCGGTCGAGTAGGCGCTTGGCGTGTTCGAGCGACCGCCTGATCGACTGGGTACCCGGCAGCCATCCTCCCGTAGAAGATGTCCGTAAAGGTCGCGGCAGCCCCATCACTGATCGGAAATTGCATGGCTACAACGGCAGGGCAGCCCTTCTGGACCAAACCTTGAGCCACGCCATTGAACGGGTCGCTACCGTAAACGCGGGGCCGATTGGCAAGCGTTCAAGACGACCAACCTTAAAGCATCGTGATCGGCCAGCGCGATGCCTAGGCAAGACGCAGTCACGGGATCTGAGCGTCCATAATTGTCCGAGAAATGGAGGAACCCGTCGTCGCTGCGCCGCGTCAAAGCCCCCATGACCAACAAAATGCAGAACATGCACTTCATTCCCGTCCAGCCAATCTCTCCAGTCCCGACATCATCGGGGGCGTACGCCGGCTTATCACAACAGAACCCCCAGCGATCTTCTGCCCTAGGGCACCTGCAAATCGCCGCCATTCTTCGTCGACATTCAGTTCGACCTGATCCGTTGGAGACGAAGCAACGACCAGGATGTTGAGCGGTCCCTGTAGCGAGAGTGCCTGCCGCAGGGCCGGCAGATCCAGGAGTCTCACGACGGGCGTACGTTCTGATTGGGCAAAGAACGTTGCAATACGACGGTCATGCAGGAGTTCCCAAGGCAAGCCAGCGAGCGCGGGCGCCTCATCCAGAGATAGGCGCAGCCTTAGGTTTCTGTTCCGGGCCATGACGCTATGCTGGCTCTTCCTAACCAAAGTTCCCCGACGGTCTCCGTAAAGACGCTTTCAAATCGACGCAAACCAAACTACGAAGTGCCGCCGCTTCCGTTTTGACAGCCGCCGAGCCATGCATGCCGGACGGCCCAGGATTCAATGTCTTGAGAAGTGCCCTCAGGTCCTCCTCCTCAAAAGGTAGCGAGATTTGTTCTCTGCCTCGCCGCCCCCAGCTGAGTGCTCCGCCCGCCCCCGGAATAATCCGTGTTCACCAATCAAGATTCTGAGGTCAGAGGTTCTCATACTCTCGACTAGGCAAGTTGCCTCCGAATTCTCCTAGCGAAGTCCTGTGAATTGCTAATGTCGAATGGCAGCGCACCGTTAGCCCGGATCGTTCACGTGTCGTGATCTGACACGGGCCGGAATGCGCGAAAGTGCCTGTCGCGCAACGAGATACTGGACTTCTCTAGGGTTCAGCATGGTCGAGCGGAAGGCACTTCGCGAGTGAAGCATATGACGTGGTCGTCCGGGTTGTCAGTCACCGCCGACGGGACCGGGGTGGTGGCGCATGCCGGGTCCGTGGCGATGAGGTTGCTCGCGGACCGGGTCGGGCTGACCGGCGGCCTGTCGAGGGCGTTGACTCGGCGCTCGTTCCGGCCGGTCCATGACCGGGGCCGGGTGCTGGTCGACCTGGCGGTGCTGCTCGCCGACGGGGGTGAGGCGATCGCCGACATTGACGTGCTGCGCCACCAGAAGCAGGTGCTCGGTCCGGTGGCCTCGGCGCCGACGGTGTGGCGGGCCTTGGACGAGCTGACCCCCGCCGCGATGCGGCGGGTCGAGAAGGCCCGGGCGAGGGTCCGCCGGCACGTGTGGGCGCAGCTGGCCGCCGGTGGCGGGGTGCCCGCCTCGAAGGTCGCCGGCACCGACCTCGGCGAGACCGTCGTGCTGGACGTCGACGCCACCTTGGTGACCGTCCACTCCGAGAAGGAGTCGGCGGCGGCCACGTTCAAGGGTGGGTTCGGGTACCACCCCATCGGGGTGTGGTGCGACAACACCCAGGAGATGCTCGCCGCGATGCTGCGGCCGGGGAACGCCGGCTCCAACACCACCGCCGACCACATCGCCGTCCTGTCCGCGGCGATCGCCCAGGTCCCAGCCGTCCACCGGAAGAGGCTGCTGGTCCGCGCGGACGGCGCCGGAGCCTCGCACGGGCTGCTGGACTGGCTGACCGCCCAGGACGCCAAACGCGGCCGCAGCGTGGAGTATTCGGTCGGGTTCGCGGTCACCGACCAGGTCCGCACCGCCATCAGCCGCGTGCCGGCGAAGGCGTGGACCCCGGCGGTCGACGCCGAGGGCGGGATCCGTGACGGCGGTGACGTCGCCGAGGTCACCGACCTGCTCGACCTGACCCGCTGGCCGGCCGGGATGCGGGTCATCATCCGCCGGGAACGACCCCACCCCGGCGCCCAGCTGTCCCTGTTCGAGGAGGCCGACGGGTGGCGCTACCAAGCCGTCGCCACCAACACCCGGGTCGGGCAGCTGGCGTTCCTCGAGGCCCGACACCGCGCCCACGCCAGAGTCGAGGACCGGATCCGGCACGCCAAAGACTCCGGCCTCGGCCGGTTCCCGTCCCGCGAGTACGCGATCAACCAGGCCTGGCTCCAGGTCGTCACGCTTGCCGCGGACCTAACCGCCTGGCTGCGCCTGCTCGCCCTGCCCGGATCCTCTCAAGGCGTGTGAGCCGAAGGCGCTGCGCTACCGGCTCCTGCACGTCCCCGCCCGCCTCACCCGCGGCGGCCGGCGACGACGGCTACGGCTACCCGCAACCTGGCCCTGGGCCGACCACCTCAAGGCCGTCTTCGACGCGGTCATCGGCATCCCCGCACCAACCTGAGCGTCGGTCACCGACCCTGACCACCCACCATCCGAAGACCTCGGAGACCCGCACCGCAGCGCCACGCGGACCTCCGTCGCGCCTAAATCCGGAAACCCCGACAGAACGAGGATCAGACGCCGTCAGCCGACCTCATGAATCACCGGGGTTAGCCCGGATCGTTCACGGGTCGTGATCTGACATGTGCCTTGGACGCGCGAAAGTGCCTGTCGCGTAACGAGATACTGGGCTTCTCTACGGTTCAGCATGCTCGGACGGAAGGCACTTCGCGAGTGAAGCATATGACGTGGTCGACGGGGTTGTCAGTGACCGCTGACGGGACCGGCGTGGTGGCTCACGCCGGGAGCGTGGCGACGAGGCTGCTGGCCGACCGGGTTGGCCTGACCGGAGCCCTGTCGGCGGCGTTGGCGAGGCGGTCGTTCCGGCCTGTCCACGACCGGGGCCGGGTCCTGGTCGACCTGGCCGTGCTGCTGGCCGACGGCGGTGAGGCGATCGCCGACATCGACGTGCTCCGCCACCAAAGCCAAGTCCTCGGCCCGGTCGCGTCCGCCCCAACGGTGTGGCGCACCCTCGACGGGCTGACCCCCGCCTCGATGAGGCGGGTCGAGAAGGCCCGCGCCACGGCCCGCCGACACGTGTGGGCCCAGCTCGCCGCGAGCCGGGGTGGGCTGCCGACCTCGAAGGTCGCGGGCGCCGACCTCGAGGAGACCGTTGTCCTGGACGTGGACGCGACGCTGGTGACGGTGCACTCGGAGAAGGAGTCCGCCGCGGCCACGTTCAAGGGCGGGTTCGGGTACCACCCCATCGGGGTGTGGTGCGACAACACCCAGGAGATGCTGGCGGCGATGCTGCGGCCCGGGAACGCCGGCTCGAACACCACCAGCGACCACATCGCCGTGCTGACCGCCGCTATCGGGCAGGTTCCACCGGCGCACCGCAAGAGACTGCTGGTCCGCGCGGACGGCGCCGGCGCCTCCCATGGCCTGCTGGACTGGCTGACCGCCCAAGACACCAAACGGCGCCGCAGCGTGGAGTATTCGGTGGGGTTCGCGGTCACCGACCAGGTCCGCACCGCCATCAGTCGGGTGCCAGCCAGGGCGTGGACCCCTGCCGTCGACGCCGACGGCGACCTGCGCGATGGCGGGGACGTCGTCGAGGTCACCGACCTGCTCGACCTGACCCGCTGGCCAGCCGGGATGCGCGTCATCATCCGCCGGGAACGACCGCACCCCGGCGCGCAGCTGTCCCTGTTCGAAGAGCACGACGGGTGGCGCTACCAAGCCGTGGCCACCAACACAAAGGTCGGCCAGCTGGCGTTCCTCGAAGCCCGGCACCGTGCCCATGCTCGGGTCGAGGACCGGATCCGGCACGCCAAGGACACCGGCCTTGGCCGGTTCCCGTCCCGCGAGTTCGCGATCAACCAGGCCTGGCTGCAGGTCGTCACCCTCGCAGCCGACCTCACCGCCTGGCTCCGCCTGCTCGCCCTACCGGACTCCCTCAAGACGTGTGAGCCGAAGGCGTTGCGCTACCGGCTGCTGCACGTCCCCGCCCGCCTCACCCGCGGCAGCCGACGGCGCCGGCTGAGGCTGCCTGCGACGTGGCCGTGGGCCGAGCAGCTCAAGACCCTCTTCGACGCGATCACCGCGATCCCCGCCCCCACCTGAGCATCGGTCACCTTCCCCTGACCGCCCACCACCGCACACCCGGAGACCCGCCCCGCAGCGCCACGCGGACCTCCATCGCGCACCAGACAGGCGATCTCCTTCGCGGCCGGCTCAGGCCGCCGTTCACCAAGCCCATGAATGACCGGGGCTAGGAGCCGTCAGCTCGCTAGTGCCCCGCGTTTGAAGTGGTCTGACGGTTGGCCTTCTTGAGGATCTGGTCGGCGGTCTTGGTCCAGACGAAGGGGTGGCAGCGGTCGTTCCAGCCGTCGATGAAGGCGCGGATCTTGGCGTTGAGGTCGTTGACGCGAGCCGAAGGTGCCGCGGTGGATGGCTTGGCGTTCGATGATGCCGAACCAGACCTCGACCAGGTTCATCCAGGAGGCGTGGGTCGGGGTGAAGTGCACGTGGATCCGCGGGTTGGCGGCCAGCCAGTCGCGGACCTCGGCGTGCTTGTGGGCGGCGTAGTTGTCCATCACCAGGTGCAGCTCGTCTGGTCGGGGTAGGCGCGGGCGACCTGCTTGAGGAACGCCAGGAACTCCTGGTGGCGGTGCCGCGGCTTGCAGGCGGCGGTGACCTTGCCGGTGGCGATCTCCAGCGCGGCGAACAGCGTCGTGGTGCCGTGCCGGACGTAGTCGTGGGTGCGGCGTTCGGGCAGCCCGGGCTGCATCGGCAGCATCGGCGCGGTCCGGTCCAGCGCCTGGATCTGGGACTTCTCGTCCACGCACAGCACGATCGCGTTCTCCGGCGGGGCCAGGTACAGCCCGACGACGTCGGTGACCTTGGCGACCAGCTCCGGGTCGGTGGAGAACTGGAACGACTCCGCCCGCCACGGCTGCACCCCGTACTCGCGCCACGCCTTGGCCACGGTGGCGTCGCCGATCCCCAGGTGCCGGGCCAGCAGCCGAGACGACCAGTGCGTCACCCCGTACTTCTTCGGCGGCGGCGTCAGCGTCGCCGCCACGATCTGCCGCGTGGTCGATCGTGCGCGGCCGGCCCGAGCGCGGCTCGTCGTCCAGCCCCGCCAGACCCCTGCGCGGCGTACCGGTCCCGCCAGCCGATCACCGTCGGCCGCGACACCCCGACCCGCTCCGCGATCGCCGTGTTCGACACCCCATCCGCGGCCAGCAACACGATCCGCGCCCGCTGCGCCAACCCCGCCCGCACCGTCGACGACCGCGTCAGCCGCGACAGCTCCTCCCGGTCCCCCTCACGCAGCACCAACGCCGGAGCAGGACGATTCGCCATACCCCATCGTCCCAGCCCACCAACCGTAAATCAACTAACTACACGCGCCACTAGTTGATCATTCATTACGCCCTCACCGCGCGACGTTGGGTCAGTCCGATGGTGTCACGCGTGGCGTGACCCGTGTCGTCGTCGTGGACCCGAGACGATGTCCGACCAGGAGGCTGCTGGAGCCCCAACGAGACAGTCGGAGGCTTGCATGCGCTTCGAAGAGCGCTGGTCACTCCGCCGCGTGCCGGCGTGTGTCTCCGAGCGCGGGCTGTGTGGCATGGACCGGCCGCTTCGACCTCGCGGGTCGCTGCGTGAGTTTCTCCGAGTCCGCCCACTGGTGTGCCTCTCAAACCTGCTGGCAGTGTCTCGTCACGCCGGGTTGCCCCTGTCAGTCAAGTCCTGTCGACGGCGTTGGCGTCGGTGGTCATCGGGGGGTCGGCGCGGGTGGTGTCGATGTGGGCGGTGGCGGCCCAGGTGGCGAGCAGCCGGAGGGCGTCGTGGGATGGGGAGCCTGGCTCGGCGGAGAACACCAGCATCTGGAGGGTGCGGTCGGTGGCGAGGTCCAGTCCGAGGTAGTTCAGGTCGAGGTCGCCGACGATGGGGTGGTGAACGCTCTTGATGCCGGTGCGGTGTTCGCGGACGTCGTGTGCCCCCCAGAGCTTTCGGAAGAGGTCGCTTCGGGTGGAGAGTTCGCCCACGAGGTCGCTGAGGTGCCGGTCGTAGGGGGACGGCCGGCTTCGACGCGGAGGAGGGCGACGATTTGGCGGGTGTTGGCTTCCCAGTCCTGGTAGAAGGCTGGGCTCTGGGGTCGAGGAACACGAAGCGGGCGGCGTTCACTGGCTGCGGGGTGTCGAACATCTCCGAGAACAGTGCGGCCCCGAGCCGGTTGGTGGCGACCGCGTCGAGCCGGCCGTTCTGCACGAACACCGGGACGTGGACATCGCGTCGATGGTCTGCTGCAGGGTCGGGTGGATCTCTGCGCGTGGCGGCGCGGCGGCGTCCGGGTGGGCCGGTTGGCTGCGCGGATCAGTTCGTACAGGTGTGAGTGCTCGGCCTCATCCAGCTGGAGGGCCCGGCTGACCCCGTCGATCACGGCCTCCGACACGCCGTTGGCGTTGCCGCGTTCGAGCCGTTTGTAATACTCCGAGCTCATGCCGGCCAGGAGGGCGACTTCTTCCCGCCGCAGGCCCGGGACCCGGCGGCGTCCGCCGAAATCGGCAGCCCCACCTGCTGCGGGGTGAGCTTGGCCCGGCGCGAGATGAGGAACTGGCTGAGGTCGTCCTGGTTGTCCATGGAATCGACGGTGCCCCGGCGGGCCCTGGAGGGGCCCTGTCGTTAACCCCTAGGCAGGGTCTCGCTAGGTCGTCGCGGCGACCCGCCTTGACTTGAAACATCGGCCGCCCGAAGGGCCCGGCATGACTGAACATCACATCCAACGTCTGGTTCATCACCGGAGCTGCCCGCGGCATGGGCATCGACCTCGCCAAAGCCGCCCTCGACGCCGGCCACCGCGTCGTCGCCACCGCCCGGGACGCAGCCAACGTCACCGCCGCCCTCGGCGAGCACAACAACCTGCTCGCCCTCTCCCTCGACATCACCGACCCCGCCGCCTCCGCGGCCGCCGTCGAGGCCGCCGTCGAACGCTTCGGCAGCATCGACATCTCGTCAACAACGCCGGCAACTTCTACGCCGGCTACTTCGAGGAGATCAGCGACGCCCAGTTCCGCGCTCAGATGGAAACCAACTTCTTCGGCCCGCTGAACGTCACCCGCGCGATCCTGCCGGTCATGCGCACGCAGCGCAGCGGCCACGTCATCACCATCTCCTCCGCCGCCGGCATCATCGGCCAGGAGTTCTCCGCCGCCTACGCCGCATCGAAGTTCGCCCTCGAAGGCTGGATGGAGTCGCTGCAGTACGACCTCGCGCCCTACGGCATCCACACCACCATCGTCGAACCCGGCTTCTTCCGCACCGAACTCCTCGTCGAGGGCGCCTCCTCGATCTGGCCGGAACTGTCCATCGACGACTACGCCGAGCGCACCGACCGACCATCGCCGCGTGGAAGAGCATGAACGGCCAGCAGGGCGGCGACCCCGCCAAGCTCGGCGCGCCCTGGTCAGCTCGCCGCCCTCGAAACCCCCCACTGCGCTTCGTCGCCGGAGCCGACGTCGTCGCCGGCGTCGAGCAGAAGGCCCACGACCTCCTGGACCAGGTCGACGCCCACCGCGACGCTGTCCTCCGCCATGGCCCACGACAAGACGACCTTAACGACCCACACGCATCACTGCAAACCGACGACCGGCACTGACCCACAACTCATCGACATCGCCGAAAGGCAACCACATGAGATCCCACTCGCCGCCATCGACGCATCCGCATCCCGCAGCCCAGACGCGTGCTCATCACGACCCCAATGTCGGCCGGCGCCGGCAGCGTCGCCCCGCCACCTGCCACACCGGTCCTCGGCTCCGCGCGACGAGGCGTCCACGGCGGGAACCCATCACCATCACCGCCGGTGACTAGTCATACCGCGACCCTCAACGACAGCCAGGTCGCCCAGGACTTCAAGCCACCCTCCCGGCCACGCTGCCCTGGTTCCGCAACGCCGGCATCGAATACATCACCGAACTCGACGCCCCCATGACAGAGACCGGCCCGTTCTACACCGACGTACAACCCGGAGACATCGTCTATTACAACCCCCTGCGACAGCATCACCATCATCTACGCAGAGACCAGCTCGGTCCCCACCCTCACCAAAATGGGCGAAATCACCTCACCGACCTCAACGCCTTCAAGAACCTCCCCCAGAACGTGGAGATGCGCATCGAAGCCAGATGATCGTCAAAGACCTCGAGACACGTCCCGCTAACCCCACGCCTGCGCGTTCACAAAGCCGCCAGCCGGCCAGAGCGAAAGCTGCTTGCAAAACGCGTGCCGTCTCACGAATCGCGGGCCGGCGATCGGCCTCAGCGTGCTCTGCTCGCGCGTGCGTCCTTTCGCCGCCGAGCCGGCGCCACCAGGTGACTCACTCCGCCGCGTTACGGGTATCGCTGGCTCAGCCTCTCCGGAACCCACTTGACCGGCCGGCGGGCCGTCCCGCGCCACCGGCCGAACCCAATCGCCGGACAGGCTGGGAACTCGCTGGTACGTTTTGAGAGACGTCCCACGACGGTGCGTCGCGGGTTCGGGTGTGCCGCCGAGACGACGGCGCCGACTCGACGGAGGGCGATGGACTCCGAGACGACACGCAGCGTTGCGCGGGAGCCGCTTGTGTCCGGACTGTCGCGCCGGACCGTCCTGAGGGGCCTTACCGCCGGCGCGTTGGCTGTCGGGGCCGGACCCGTCCCCGCTTCGACGGCGGTGGCCAAGCCGAAGGTCCCGCCGGACGACTGGGCCGCGTTCGACCGCACCGTCGGGTCGGCGTTCGACCAGATGAAGCTGGTCGGTGGCGCGGTCGCGGTGGTCAGCGCGGGTCAGGTGCTCCACACGGCCACGTTCGGGGTGCGCAGCCTGCAGGGCCGCAAGCGGGTCACCACGGACACGTCCTTCGCCGTTGGCTCGACGACGAAGTCGATGACGGCCGCCCTGGTGGCCACCTACGTCGACGACGGCACCGTCGGCTGGGACCAGAAGTGCCTGGACGTGTGGTCCGGGTTCCGCGCGCCGACCGACGTGATGACGCGAGCGCTCCGCGTCCGGGACCTGCTCGGGATGGCCTCCGGCCTCGGCGAGCCGGCGAACACGTCGCTCCGCTTCGGAGGCCCGACCGCACCCGAGCTGATGCAGGCGATGGTCAACCTGCCCGTTGTGGCGGACCAGGTCGACCAGGAGTTCTTCTACAACAACACCGTGAACGCGGTCGGTGCCTACCTGCCGCTACTCGCGAGCGGCGTCGCACCCGGCGACCTGCCCGCCGCATACGGGAAGGCCATGCAGGACCGCGTCTTCGGCCCGGCCGGGATGAGTACGGCCCGCATCGCGCCCGACCCGCGAGGGCTGGTCGACGACTACGCCACGGGCTCCGGGTTCGACCTCCGTCCCCGGGCGACGACCATTCCGTTTGGGCCGGTCGGCAGCCACGCCCCGGCCGGCGGCGCGTCGGCCAGTCTGTCGGACATGGCTGCGTGGGTGCGTCTCCAGCTGCGGCAGGGGCAGTCGGTCACCGCTCACCGTGTCGTGTCTGCCGTCAACCTCGCCGAGTGCTGGCGGCCTCACGTCACGACGCCCCTGGCCCCGGACCTCGACCCCGACGCGGTGAAGGGTGGGTACGGCATGGGCTGGCTCCGGCAGGAGTACCGGGACGGCTCGTCCCTGGTCCTGCACAACGGGGCGATCGACGGGTTCACGTCCTACATGGGCTTCCTCCCGCAGCACGACCTGGGCCTGGTCGTGCTCACCAACATGACCTCCGGACCGACCGGGACGTTCTGGTACACGTACGTGCTGAACCTTCTGCTGAGCCAGCGGTTCGGGCTCAACGCCGGCGTCCCGGCCAAGGCGCTGGCCGAGAACGCCCGGTGGCTTGGGGTCCTCGCCGGCGTGGGGAAGGACGCCAGGCCTGTGGACCTCGCGGCGGTCGACCGGTACCTCGGGTTCTACGAGGGCGGCTACTCGTTGGTGCGTCAGGGACGCGACCTCCAGCTGCGGATCGGGCCCCGTGTGTTCCCGCTCGAGGTGATGCCGGACGGGACCTACGTGATGTCGGGCGGGTTCATGGTGGGTTCGGAGGTCCGGCTGGCGCGCGAGCGGGACGCCACGCCTCATGTCGAGATCGTCGGGGTCGAGACCGTGCGGCGGACCGTCGGATGACCGGCACGGCTGCTCCGGCGATCGACTGGTCCACCTTCGACCACCACGTGCAGGCGGGCTTCGACCGGATGAGGCTGGTCGGAGCCGCGGTGGCGGTGGTCAGCTCCACGCAGATCCTCCACACCCTCACCCTGGGGTCCCGGACCCGCGCCCCTCGACGGCCGGTCACAGCGACGACCCGTTTCGTCGTGGCGTCGACCACCAAGGCGATGAGCTCGGCCCTCGTGGCCGGCTATGTGGACGACGGCGTCGTCGGGTGGGACCAGAAGGCCGTCGATGCCTGGCCGGGGTTCCGTGCGCCGACCGACGAGCTGACTAGGTCGTTGACGATCCGCGACCTGCTGGGCATGGCGACGGGGATCACGGCGCCCGATTCGACCGACCTCCATCTCGGTGCCTACACACCCGCCGAGATGCTCCAGTCCCTGGTCAACCTGCCGGTCACATCTCCGCCCCGCACCTCGTTCTTCTACCTGAACGGTGTGTATGCGGCCGGCGCCTTCCTGCCCCTGCTCGCCTCCGGGGTCGCTCCCGCGGACCTCTACCAGGCCTACGTCGAGGCGATGCGCACCCGGATCTTCGAACCCGCGGGCATGAGCGGTGCGCGGATCGCCGCCGACCCGCGAGACGTGTCCGCCGACTACGCCGCCGGGTACGGGTACGACCTGACCGGCACGCCGACCGAGCTCCCGTATGCGGCGTTCGGCAGCACCGCGCCGGCCAGCTCGGCGCTGGCCGGCCTGGCCGATCTCGCGGCCTTCGTCCGCCTCCAGCTCCGGCGGGGCCTCTCGGTCACCGGCCGTCGTGTCGTCTCCGAGGCGAACCTCGCCGAGTGCTGGAAGCCGGGCGTGGATACGCCGTTCAGTCGCGACTTCGACCCCGACGCAGTGAGCAAGCGGTATGCGCTCGGCTGGTTCCGCGAGGAGTTCACCGACGGGACGACGCTCCTCCAGCACGGGGGCAACGTCGACGGGTTCTCCTCGCTGATGGCGTTCCTCCCCGAGCACGACCTCGGTCTGGTGGCCCTGACCAACCTCGACAGCAGCCTGTTCACCGACCCCTACGTCCTGAACCTGCTGCTGAACCAGCTCGGCATCAACCGCGGCGTCCCCGACAAGGTTCTGGCCTTCAACGACGGCCTCCTCAGCGGCATCGTCGAGGTGGGGCGGCAGTCCGCGAAGGTCGACCTCAAGGCCATCACGCCCTACCTCGGTTTCTACGAACGCGGCTACACGTTGGAGCGTGACGGCGGCGGCGTGCAGATCCGGCTGGGCCCGCGTGTCTGGCCGCTGCGGCAGACCGGCGACGGCGGCTACGTCATCGCGCACGCCCCCGGCGTCCTCCTGCGCAACCGGGTGAAGCTCTCCCGCGGCGTCGACGGCACGCCACAGGTCGAGATCGTCGGCTGGGAGACCCTACGGCGGAACACCGCCAGGTAGCAGGCAACTGGTCGTCGATGGCAGATCCCGCGGGTCGAGCCGCGTCGTGAGCGCGGGCGAGCACGTGTATCAAGACGAGTCGCGGCACGTGGCGGGCGGTCGCACCGGACTTCAGGCGCCGCTCAGGGCGGCAGGGGGTTCGGACCGGTCGCGGTCACGAGTCGCTGGGGCACCCACCCCTCGACGTGATGGAACCCCTCCGGGAACGGGCCGGCATCGAGTTCGACGGATGCTCTGAGTGACAGTCGATAGAACTTCACGCGGGTGAAGTCCTCGAACAAGATGTAGACGGGGTCCGGAGTGCTGGCTACCAGGCCAGTCCCTCGCGCAGCCGCAGGCGCCGCCGGCACTCGCCTTGCGGATGTGGTGGCCGGTATCAAAGAGCCGGATCGGCATCCGCCGCCCCAAGAGACACTGGTAGGCGTGAACCCTGCTAAGAAGGCCGCGGAGCACCCGCCGGGTGGGGCCGAGCGCGCCGCGGTGCGGGAGCTGGTCAAGGCCGCCCGCGCCTGTGGCGAGAGCATCACCGGCCCGGACGGGTTGTTGAAGACGATCACTGCCACGGTGCTGGAGTCTGCGCTCGAGGAGGAGTTGACCGAGCACCTCGGCCACGAGAAGAACCGTGTGCCCGTTGACCCCGACGCTGCCGGCGCGGGGAACATCCGCAATGGTCACCGGCCGAAGACGGTGCTGACCGACGCAGCCGGTGAGGTGAGCGTGCAGGTGCCGAGGGACCGGGCGGGCACGTTCGAGCCGGTGATCGTCAGGAAGCGGCAGCGCCGGCTGAGTGACGTCGACGCGGTGGCGATCTCGTTGTACGCGAAGGGGTTGACCACCGGTGAGATCTCCGCGCACTTCGCTGAGGTGTACGGGGCGAGCGTGTCTAAGGACACCGTCTCGCGGATCACCGACCGGGTGGTCGAGGACATGCAGGCCTGGTGCTCGCGGCCGCTGCAGCCGATCTACGCGGCGGTCTTCATCGACGCCATCTACGTGAAGGTCCGTGATGGCCAGGTCGGCAACCAGCCGTTCTATGCCGCGATCGGGGTCGACCTGGACGGACACCGGGACGTGCTGGGCCTGTGGGCCGGGCACGGTGGCGGCGAGAGCGCGAAGTTCTGGATGAGCGTGCTGACCGACCTGCGCAACCGCGGCGTCAAGGACGTGTTCTTCATCGTCTGCGACGGCCTGAAGGGCCTGCCGGACAGCGTGAACGCGGTGTTTCCACAGGCCATCGTCCAGGCGTGCGTGATCCACCTGATCGGTGTTCACGACTGCCACCCTGCGGTACGCCTCCCGTAAGTACTGGGATCAGCTGGCCCGCGATCTCAAGACGATCTACACCGCCCCGACCGAGCAGGCGGCGTGGGCGGCGTTCGAGGAGCTCGAGGAGAAGTGGGGCAAGCCCTACCCGGCGATCCCCAAGCTGTGGCGCGCCGCGTGGCAGGAATTCATTCCCTTCCTCGCGTACGACGTGGAGATCAGACGGGTCCTGTTCTCCACCAATGCGATCGAGTCCCTGCACGCCCGCTAACGCCGCGCCATCAGCGTCCGCGGACACTTTCCCACCGAGCAGGCCGCCATCAAGACGCTGTATCTGGTCACCCGCGGGATGGACCCCAAGGGCACCGGCCAGGCACGCTGGGCGGTGCGGTGGAAGCCCGCCCTCAACGCGTTCGCCGTCACCTTCGCCGACCGCATGCCGGCCGCCGAAAACCTCTAAATCAATGAACGCCAGAAACACCGTTGATCGGACGGACCCCCAGGCCCGTTCCCAGGCTCAGGCAGAAGCTCGTGTCACCACCGGGTCACCACGCTTGGCTGAGAAGAGCCGGGAATGTTGGGGGTGCGTCGATCCCGCCTATCGCTTACGGCGTCCCGTCCGCGTCTAGCGGAAAGGATCGCTCGCCTGCGCTGACTGGGTGCGTGATGACGGTCAGTGGGATGTCGGTCCTGCGTCGGATCCGGTGAGGGAGGTCCAGTGCGAGCCAGCGGGAGATGCCCTGCGGCAGGGTGGAGAGGATGATCTCGTCGAAGGCTCGTTGGACGAGGACCTCTTCGACGGCCTTGACGGGGTCCGGGTCGCCCACGGCGCCGTCGGCGGTGGCGCCGATCTGGCGTAGGCGGACCAACTCCGTGTCGAGTCTGGACTTCGCCTCGGCGATGCCCTGCTCGCGGGTGCCGACGTCGGCGGCACTGGGCAGCAGGTCAGGGTCGACGGGGAAGGCGCAGCTGAGCGCGTTGAAGTCATTGACGAGATGCGTTGTGGGACTGGCCGGCACGAGAATCCAGAATTCAGCCGGCCCGCTGGACATCCGGTCCCGGACCGCGTTCAGCAGTTCCTGGCCGCCGAGCGTCTGGTTAGCCACTACGAGGCATTGATGCACAATGACTCTCCCTCAGTTGGTCGGCGAAGGCTCGATCGTGCGGGCACCGGATGGTCGGGCCAGGACCAGGTAGGAGAAGAGGGAGCCGGCGACGCCCGCGATCATGACCCAGATCATGGGTTCGGCGGTGACGCCGCCGCCGGAGCTGGCCAGAGGCGCGGCGGTGGCCATCGCCACCGCTTGGGCAACGCCGAGGACGCCGGAGGCGGCGCCGGCGACATGCCGGGCCTGGCCAACGGCCAGCGCGCTGGCGTTGCCGAAGACGAACGCCTGGGCCGCCATCAGGACGAGGAACCCGGCGCAGGTCAGCAGCAGCGGGGTGTCGAGCGCGAGCACGCCCACGGTCAGGGCCGCGACGGCAACGACCGCGAGCGTCAGCCCGAACCCGATGAGGGTTCGCGGCCGGAACCGTCCGACGATCCTGGCGTTGACGATCGACAGCAACACTTGGGTCAACGCGGTGCCGGCAAAGAACAGCGCGAACGGCATGGGCTGCATGCCCTTCATCTCCTGCAGGACGTAGGAGGAGTTCGCGATGTAGGCCATCATCGTGAACCCGGACAACGCCGCGGTCAGCGCGTAGCCGACGAACAGGCGGATCCGCAGCACCTGCCTCAGACCCGACCAGAACTGACGCAGACCCCCGCCGTGCCTACGCTCCCGCGGCAGCGACTCGGGGACGAACACGATGGCGGTGAGCACCATCAGCACCCCGAAGCCGACCAGAACCCAGAACACCGTCCGCCAGGTTCCGCCCGCGGTGAGCACCGCACCGCCGACGACGGGCGCCACCATCGGCGCCAACCCACCGAGCGCCATCAGGATGGACATCACCTTGGCCAGCAGGTCACCCCTGGCGACGTCCACGACCACCGCACGGGCGACCACCGCCGCAACCCCCCCACCGAAGCCATTCACCACCCGGAACACGACGAGCATCCCGACCGACGGCGCCACCGCACAGCCGACCGCGCCGATGGTGCATATCAGCCCGCCGAGAATGATCGGCATCCGCCGACCACGCTGGTCCGACAGTGGTCCACCGAGCAGCTGCCCCAACCCCATCCCCAAGAAGAAGGTGGTCAACGTCAGCCCCACCAGCGACGCCGACGTGGCCAGGTCGGCCGTCACCCGCGGGAACGCCGGGGTGTACATGTCCGTCGCGAACGGCGGGACAGCGCTCTGCAGAGCCAGCGTCAGTACCAACGACGTGGACACCGCCGCACCCCCGGCATCCCCCCGCCGCCGACCGGGAGTGGGAGCGGTCGAACGGGCAGGCGACGAGCGGCTCACGAAAGGACCACGATCTGCCCACACGCCGCCACCGTCCCCACCGCCTCGATCCCCAACACGCGAGGAAAGGTCACGCCCTGGGCCAGGCCAAGCCGGGTGTGCAGCTCGGACCGGTTGACGCCGAAGGCGGCAACCTGGATCAACACCTGCCCGGAGTCAGGCACCGGGATCGGGAGGTCCCGGATCTGCAGCGCCTCCGGCGGTCCTGGCGCCTCCAGCACCACCGCCTTCATGGTCGACATCAACTATTCACCCAATCGTGGCCATCCGTGAACGGGCCAGGTGCTGGCGCAACCGACGCAACGTGACCGACAGCTCAGCCAACTCGTCCGTCGGCAGGGCGGTACCGATCAAACCGTCCAGAGTGCGCGCGAAGGTGGCGTTTCCGGCTTCCAGCAAACTCTGTCCAGAGGCAGTCAGGCTGATGAAGTTCGAGCGCCCGTCGGTGGGGCTGGGCTGCCGCCGGCACAAGCCGCCCGCCTCCACCCGGTCCACCACCTTGCTCGCCCCACCGACAGTGATCGACAAGGCCTTGGCGATGTCCAGTACCCGGCAGTCCGTCGTCGCCGCCACCACCTGCATCACCTCCAACCAAGCCAGCGGCACCCCATGGGCCTGCTGAACCTGCGCCTCGACCCGATTCCACAGCTCGGTCTCCAGACGAACGAGATCACCGAACAGTCCGACAACATCGAGACCCACCAGCGAACACTACCTCAACTAGATTCCGTGGAATCTACGCTGCCGCGCAACCGGCCAACTCCGCCGGAGCCCACCCAAGGGGCCGCACTCGGAAACGGTTGACTTTGAACGCTCACTCCTGCCCGCTGGAGGTGCGTCATTCCGTCTAGCAGCCGCGAGTCGCCCCACGCGCAGCGCTGTTTAGGCAGGCGAGTTCGGCCGTGAATGTCGCCGTTACGGTCCCGACTTTTTGATCGGCCTGGGCCGCGAGGGGCCTGTGCTCGGGCGGATTCCGGCCACGCGATGGTCTCCATGGGGCCACACTGAGTCGTGGCCATGGAGTACCCCACTCCTCCCGATCGGCAGGTCGCGCCGCCCGGTTGGTACCGCGACGTCACCGGGCAAACGAAGTGGTGGGACGGCACCCGCTGGGTGTTGCCATCCAGTGAGCAGAGGCCCGACGCGACCTGGTCGATCTTCTCCCACCTGAGCTGGTTCGTCCTTCCGATCATTTGTCCGCTTCTCGTTAGGCTCATCCGCAGCGAGCGCGAGCCGTACAGCAAGCACCACTCCACCGAGGCGTTGAACGGCCAGCTCACCTTCCTTGTCGTCCTGCTAGCACTGATCGGCTCGCTGGTCATCACCAGTGCGACCAATCCCGGGACCGGCTCACCGGGCTGGCTGGTGCTGGTCGTCATTCTGATGTCGATCCTGGCGGCGGTCGCCTGGACTGTTCTCAGCATCTACGGGGCCGTCCAAGCCTCACGTGGTGAATGGTGGCGGTATCCCGCATCCATCCGATTCGTGCCTGGAGCCACCAGAGCAATTCAAGGCGGTCGATCCGCCGCTCCTACGCCGCCTGGCCATACGCTGCCGGACCCACCGCCGCTGTCGTCAATTGACGCGCCAGCGCCGAGCCAGTCCTCACCGTCGCCCGCCGCGCCGCACCCGCCGCCGCAAGCGGCGCAATACCCTCCTCCGCCGCCGCAGCCGTACTCGCCCGAGGCCGCCTACCACCCACCGCCACCACCACCACCGCCGCCGTCGAACTCGACCAAGGTCGTCTTCATCGTGGTCGGGATGCTCGTCGTGCTCGCGATCGTCGGCGCCGTCGTGGCGTCCCTGACCGTCTTTAAAGGCGCAGTCAGCGCGACGGACGTCAAGGTCGGCGACTGCCTCAAGGTGATCCCCGACGGCACCCTGGTGGGGGCGGTACAGACCGTTGCGTGCGAGGAGTCGCATGCCGGCGAGGTCGTCGCGGTGCTGAACATGCCGAATGGAAATTTCCCCGGCCAAGCCGCGATCGACGCCTTCCTGGACAGCTGCAGCCCCGCATTGGCCGACTACTCACCCGCTGCGATCACCGACGACACCGTCCAGCTGTCCGCGCTCTACCCCACGGCCGAAACGTGGAAGCAGGGCGATAGGACGGTGACCTGCATCGCCACCTTGAACCCTCCCCGGGTGGGGTCCATCAAGGGCTGAGACGACGCTGAAGTCTTCCTCTACCGACGTCAATTGCAGGTGAGTCACTCCGGCTCCCCTCTGTGTCAAGAGGCGGGCTGGAGTGGTTTGGCAGGCCTCTTCCTCGGCGTTGTCGGCGCGGGTAGCGTCGTGGGTGCGGGTCCGGGAAGTGGCTGATCCGAAGCGTCGGTGTGCGGGTTCGAGCCGGCCGCGCTGGATACATGAGACGCCCCGCGGTGCCCTCCCGGACCCGCGTCAACATCGATATTCAGGCTCGCGTCCGCGGCGGCTTTGGCGTCGGCGACGAGCTGGCGATAGATGGCGTCGGAGATGCGTCGTTTCAGGCAGCGCATCGCTTCTAGTGGCTTCTTGCCGGCGGTCAGTTTGCGCCGGTAGTAGGCCCGGCCTGGAGTGTCCAGGCGGATCTGGCAGGCGGCGGCGATGTGGATGACGTGGTTCGCCTTGCGGTTACCGGCCCGGGAGAGCCGGTGCCGGATCTGCTCGCCGGACGAGGCGTCCAACGGCGCGGTGCCGGTCCATGACGCGAACCGGTTCCGGTCGGCGAACCGGGCCACGTCGCCAACGTCGGCCAAGATCCGCGCGGCGACCACGGGTCCGACACCGGTCAGGTCCATCAGGGTGGAGCCCCGCTCGAGGACCAGAATCTTCAGCTCCTTCGTCGAGGCCTTGACCTTCTTGTCCAGCGCCACCATCTCGGCCAGCTGCTCCAGCGCGAGCATCTTGCGGGTCTTGCCCACCAGGTCCCGCGGTCGGACCGAGGCCAGGATTCCTTTGGCCTGCAACGCGGTGATGTCCCTCTTCACCTTCCCAGGGGTCAGCTCGGCGAGCAGGCGCTGTAGCCGGTTGACGGTCTGGATCCGTTGGCGGGTCACCTCCTCGCGCCGGTCGACCAGCATCCGCAGCACCTCCAGCTCCTCGTCATACGCCAACACCCGCAGGGTCCGGGTACGCACCGCGACCACCGCCACCGCATGGGCGTCATGAGCGTCGGTCTTGCGGTTATGCCCGGTGTCGAACAACCGCGCCCGGGCGCTGAGCTTCGCGGGGACGTCGACCACCCGCTCCCCGTCGGCCAGCAGCCGCTGCGCCACCGACCGGCCCGCGCCGTTGCTGCCCTCCACCGCCCAGGTCCGCTCCGGCCACGCCGCCACCTTCCTGCGCATCGCCGAGTACCCGCCCTTGTCGGTGCCGAACCGGCCGGTCGCCAGGACCGTCTCCCGCTCGTCGACGACCTCGATCGTCGCCGACAGCTTGTGTGGATCGACCCCGATGAACACCCTCGCCATGAGCTTCGCCCTTCCGTCGTCGTTGCTGATGACGCCGGGCGGGCATTGCTACTACGAGCTGGGCAGTCCCCTCGTGAGCCACGCACCGGCACGGCACGCGACGGGACCGCAGACCGGTAGAGAGCCACACCCACATCGGGTGGGCAGCCGCGAAAGAGAGCGACCCGCCGAGCACCTAGACCGAGTCTGGCCGGACAACGGTCCTACCCGGAATCGTCTAGTAGCCGCGTGTTGGGCTGCCGCGGTTGCGTTTCGGGCTGGGGCAGCGATCGGCAGCAGTCCTACGCTGACACGGTGCTTGACCTGGACGCCATTGATGTCGAGGAGATCGCCACCGCCCTGGTTGACCGGACCGACTACGAGCATCGGTGGCTGATCGACCCACGGACCGGTGAGGTGGCGTTCTGGACCAGCGACACCGGCATCGACGGGGAGAATCCGGTCGAAATCGACGAGCTCGACCTGGTCCTCATCGACCCCCTTCCGTCCTACGTCTGGTACCAGGACATGGTCGATTTCACCCACGGCATCAGTGACCGCGCCGCCGGCGAGCGCCTAAGCCGCTCACTGCAAGGCAAGGGCGCATTCCGTCGCTTCAAGAACGAGCTCTACCAAGGTCACCCTGATCTCATCGCCGCCTGGCACGCCTTGAGGGGCGCCCGGGCACGGGCTCGAGCCGTGCAGTGGCTGGCCGAGGAGGGACTCATCGAAGAGGACGCTGCCCAACGGTTCACGCGAGATCACCCGGACCCAAGCCTTCCCTGACCATTGCTCACAGAGCAGCCTGGCTGATGCTCCTCGAATGAGCGCATCACACCGCCGCGAGAGCGGCTGGCACACTCCGCCGTGTATGGACTGGCAGGGCGTCCGCTGTTAGCGATTCGGGCGGCTCAACATGCAGATGGAGGCCGGAAGCCCTTCTTGACCCTTTCCGACGCGCGCCTTCGCCCTCCGGGCCGGCATTGCCCTTCTCACAGCGTGAGAAAAGTGGTCGGGCGGGGGGCATTAAGGGGGGCACGGGCAAGTCTCTTGGACGCAGCCTCGCCGCGATGTCGCCGTTTCCGCTGGTCAGACGGGGGTTTGGTTGGTGGAGCTGCGGGGATTCGAACCCCGGGCCTTCTCATTGCGAAGGCGTTCCCGACCCCATCGGTCACCGGTCTATGCGTTGCATGAGTTGCGCGCTGACCGCCACGGTGCCCCGGTGCCGTCCGCGGGGGGCACCGGGGGGGCACGCCAATCGCTCCCTGGCGGGCGAGCCTGGTCACCGAAGAGGTTCGACCTTCGAACCTTGTGTTCCGTTGAAAGCCGCCCTTCGCCCACGTCGAGCCGTCTCGGACCGGCACGTCCATGACCTGAGGAGGCGTCCCACCAGTCGGTGCCACTTCGTCCCGCTGATTCAGCCGGTGCCGACACGTCCGCACCGGTTCCGACAGATCTCCGACAGACTCCTGCCACACCACCCGCGCGGCTGAAGCTGCGCCGCGGTACCTCACTGGTGTGGCCACGGCGGTCCTGACGCCTAGCAATGCACGGGTCTGCCTGCCAAAGATCGACGCCGGCGGCAGATGTGCCCCACATCGCCAGTTAGACGCACCTCGACAATGGCTGGTTCGACCGCTCATGCCGATGAGCGCGCATCTGCCAGGCGTTTTGTAGCCAGGCTTCGGGGCTGTAGAGCGAGAGCAGCCTGCTGGCCTCGGGGCGGGTCATACTGTTTGCATCCGAGCACGCAGAGGGCGCTCATGGGCATCAGGCGCTACCTGAACTTCGACCTGCTCCTCGAGCAAGTGGGAGACGGTCGCTACCGGGCGCGCGTCACCGAGTTCCCGCTGGACGGGACACCGCGCGTGCAATTCCAGCTGCCCTTCGACGCCCAGACGCTGGAGATCCTGCTCCTCAAGCTCGACCCGGGGCGCTCGGGCACTCGTCGGGTGGGGGCGAGCAGCCACCAGCAGGCCGCCATGGATTTCGGCGGCCCGCTGTTCGAGGCGGTGTTCACCGGCGAAGTCGCCCTGGCCTGGCAACGCAGCCTCGACAAGGTGCGCGCCGTTGACGCCGAGGGACTGAGACTCCGGCTCCTCCTCGACGATGCGCCGGCCATCGCGGGTCTCCCCTGGGAGCTGCTGTACGACGCGCGCACGAACAGTTTCATCGCCCAATCCGAGCGCACACCGGTTGTCCGCTTCCTCGACCTGCCACACGCACCGCGCCCCATCGCCGTCGACGGACCCCTGCGGGTGCTCGTCGTGATCTCCTCCCCCATCGACCTGGTCGAGCTCGACGTCGAGGCCGAGTGGCGACGTATCCGCGATGCGCTCGAGCCACGGGTGCATGCCGGGCTGGTCGCCGTCGACAGACTGTCGAGCGCCACGGTCCCGAGCCTCGGAGCGTGGCTGCGCCGGCATCAGACCCATGTCGTGCACTTCGTGGGGCATGGCGACTTCGACGATCGATTGCGCGAGGGCGTCTTGTACTTCCAGGACGAGTACGGCCGAGGGGCCCAAGTGACGTCGTCTCTTCTCGGGCCCTACCTGCGCGACCACGATGCCTTGCGAATGGTGGTGCTGAACGCCTGCCGGTCCGCGAGGTCCGACGGCATCGATCCATTCGGTGGGATGGCGCAGGGGCTGGTCCAGCAGGACGCTACGGCCGTCGTGGCGATGCAGTTCCCGATCAGCGACCGCGCCGCGGTGCGCTTCACCGGCGAGTTCTACGGCGCGCTGGTCGACGGACTGCCGGTAGACCAGGCGGTCAGCAGCGCCCGGAAGTCGCTGATGGCGGAGTACAGCGACGAATGGTCCACGCCCGTGCTCTACATGCGCTCACCCGACGGCAACATCTTCGAGAACCTGCACGCCCCGGACAGCACGGATCCTCCGGCTGCGCTCACCGCGACCCTCCATCCGACACCGCCGACGCTTCCCGCTGCCACGGCGGCACTCGGCGCTGCGCCCGTCGCACCGCCCTCGGGCGCACCATCGCCGAATCCAGCAACGCCGAACCCGTCGCCGCCTGTGGCGGCAGCCACCGGCGCGGATCTTCCCAGCCCATCTGCTGAGCCCATCGACGCACCGACGGAGCGGTCGGGTGCGCGTCGATGGCTGTCCGGTCGCCGGGGAGTGGCTCTGGCCGCAATCGCGGTCGTGCTACTGGTCGCGGGCTTCCTTGCCTGGCGCCATCAGACGGAAGCTGGTCACTCAACCACAATCCCGTCGTCATTCGACGGCGTGTGGATAGGTACCGGATCGGACAGTTACGGCTCACAGGCGGAGTTCACAGCCAGGCTCGGCGATGGTCTGAGCATCGGCCGACTTGGCGGCCCTTCGGGCTGCCACCAAGGTCCGCTCCACGTGAGCGACGCGACCGACAACAAGCTGACGACGCGATTCGACCCGTATGGGACGGAGGGCTGCACCAACTGGACGGTCGTATTCACGCATGACGGCGAGGACCTCCTCATGAAAGTCGACCCGGACAGCACTGAGAACAATCAGGCGGACTTCGAGATCAGGCTCAGCCCGTCACCCTGACGATCCCGGCAGCGTTGGCGGGCCGTGATCGACAATGGCCTCCTTCGTGCGAGGCGGCGCTGCGTGGGTGACTGAGCTGGGGCGAGCCATTCGCGGCCCGGGTCCATTGCCCCGCAAGCTCGAGGGCGCGCAGCGCCCGCATTGCGTCAAAGCCGCGAGTCGGACGCCCTGCAACGCACTCTCATGCCGCTGTCGGGGCGGGACGCCCGACCATCATGCCGCTGTCGGGGCGGGACGCCCGACCATCATGCCGCTGTCGGGGGGACGCCCGACCTATGCCGCTGTCGGGGCGGGACGCCCCACCATGCCGCCGCTACCGCCGATCGCCGTCCGCCGACCCTGACCCGACCCCACGTCGGCCCGCGATCCGTCCCTGCCGACGTCCTGATCCGACGACCCGACCTCCTACGCCACGCTCCTAGGGCCGCCCAGCGGAGCGTCGTAACCCGCCCGATGTCCTGGACCAGCATCGCCCTTCTCACGGTTGTGAGAAGTGGTCAGGCGGGGGGCATCAAGGGGGCAGAGGCAAGTCTCATGGACGAAACCCTCGCCACGATGTCACCATTTGCGCTGGTCAGACGGGGTGTCGGTTGGTGGAGCTGCGGGGATTCGAACCCCGGGCCTTCTCATTGCGAACGAGACGCGCTACCAACTGCGCCACAGCCCCAAGTGCGGACCAAACGATAACACCCGGCGGCACCCGACCGAGACCACGCTCGAGGCGTCGTCCGCGTCTCCTCCGGGGCCTGCCTCATCGGAGGGTTTGCGCCGTCACGGGCCGAACTAGCGTGAGGAGCGCTCCCGACGCCGTGAGCAGCCCCCACCCCGGAAGGGACGTCGATGAAGACCAAGGCCGCCGTCGTGTACGAGTTCGGAAAGCCCATCGAGATCGAGGACCTCGACCTCGACGGACCCAAGGAGGGTGAGGTCCTGATCCGCTACACATATGCGGGTCTGTGTCACTCCGATGTCCACGTCGCGCACGGCGACCTCGAGGCCCGGCTGCCCATGGTGCTCGGCCACGAGGGTGCGGGGATCATCGAGGAGGTCGGCCCGGGCGTGACGCGCGTGAAGGTGGGCGACCACGTGGTGTGCTCCTTCATCCCGAACTGCGGCACCTGCCGGTACTGCGCCACCGGTCGCCAGTCGATCTGCGACATGGGCGCGACGATCCTCGAGGGGTACCTGCCCGGACCGCGCTTCCCCATCACCGGTCCGCGCGGCGACTACGGCGCGATGTGCATGCTCGGGACCTTCAGCCAGTACGGCGTCATCAGCCAGACCTCGTGCGTCAAGGTCGACGACGACCTCCCGCTCGACAAGGCGGTCCTCGTCGGCTGCGGGGTGCCGACCGGATGGGGTTCCGCCGTCAACTCCGCCGCGCTGAAGGCCGGCGACACCGCGGTGATCTTCGGCGTCGGTGGCATCGGCATCAATGCCGTGCAGGGCGCCCGGCACGCGGGAGCCAAGAACGTCATCGCCATCGACCCACTCGAGAACAAGCGCGAGAAGGCCATGGAGCTCGGCGCGACCCACGCCTTCGCCACCGCCGAGGAGGCCATGCCGGTCCTCACCGACCTCACCCGCGGCCAGATGGCCGACGCCGCGATCCTCACGCCCGGCCTGGTGACCTCGGAGATCGTCACCCAGGGGTTCCACTCGGTCGGCAAGGGCGGCGTGGTCGTGGTCACCGGGCTGAACAAGCTCATGGAGCAGACCATCGAGCTGCCCGGCACGATCCTCACCCTGTACCGCAAGACGGTGAAGGGCAGCCTGTTCGGCGACTGCAACCCCACGACCGACATCCCCAAGATCCTCGGGCTCTACCAGTCCGGCGACCTGAAGCTCGACGAGCTGATCACCCGGACCTACACGCTCGAGCAGGTCCAGGAGGGGTACGACGACCTCCTGGCCGGCAAGAACGTGCGAGGGATCGTGGTCCACGACCACTCGTGAGCCTCACCGAGAGCGACGAGTATGCGGGTCCGGCCGGCGTCGTAGGCCGGACCCGCGAGACCGAGCTGCTCCGGGCGGCCCTCGACAGCGGCGCACACGTCGTCCTCGAGGGACCACCCGGAACCGGCAAGAGCACCCTGCTGCGCGCCGTCGCGGCCTCCACCGGGCGGCCGTTCCACTTCGTCGAGGGCAACGCCGACCTCACGCCCAGCCGGCTGACCGGCCACTTCGACCCGGCCCAGGTGCTCAGCCGCGGGTACCAGCCCGACGTCTACGTCGACGGACCGCTCGTCGCGGCGCTGCGGGCCGGGGCGCTGCTCTACCTCGAGGAGCTCAACCGGGTGCCCGAGGAGACGCTGAACGTCCTCCTCACCGTGATGTCGGAAGCCGAGCTCACCGTGCCGAGGCTCGGGACGATCCGCGCCGAGCCGGGATTCCGGCTGGTCGCCGCCATGAACCCCTTCGACGCGGTCGGCACGGCGCGGATCTCCTCCGCGGTCTACGACCGCACCTGCCGGATCGCCATGGGGTACCAGTCCGCCCCCGACGAGGAACGCATCACGGCACTGCGGTCGGTCGTCGTCGACGACGTCTGGCGCGGCAAGGTCGTTGACCTCGTCCGCCGGACCCGTGACCACCACGACGTCCGGGTGGGCTCGTCCGTTCGTGGCGCCATCGACATGGTCAAGGTCGCGGCGTCCCTGGCCCGGCTCCGTGGCCAGCCGACCGACGACTGGCGCGTGGGTCTCGACGCCGCCCTGGTGGCCCTGTCCGGGCGGATCCGGCTGGTCGAGTCCAGCCGTCGCGACCCCGAGTCGCTCGTGACCGAGCTCTACACGGCGGTCTTCGGAGCCGAGCCCGATGACGACACGACGCCTACCGAAGGGAGTCCCCCGCCGGGGGAAGCCTGAGCCCGTCCCCGCCCCGGCAGCGGGACGGGCCACCCTCGCCGCAGCCCAAGAACCGCGCGACGTCCCGGACCGTGGGCCGAGCCGAGCTGTCCCGGCGACCGAACTTCGCCGAGGTCTCACCGGAGGTCGGCGTCGTCGACCAGGACGCGCTCGGTCGGCTGGCCGCGGAGGACCTCGACGCGGCCGTGACGTTGCTGGCCGACATGGTGCACGCGACCGACGAGGTCCTGCGCGACGAGGCGCGGCGGCTCGCGGCGCGTCTGGTCCTCGACCGGGTCCGGCACGGGCGGCCCGCCGCGACGGGGCTCGGCCGGCTCCGCAGCGTCCGAGCCGAGGAGGGCGCGGACCTCGACGTCGACGCCTCCCTCGACGCGCTCAGCGATGCCCGCGCGGCCGGCCGGCACCCCGATCTGCGAGACCTGCGAGCGCACGCCTGGGCGCGACCCGAGCTCGCGGTATGCCTGCTGGTCGACACGTCCGGGTCGATGGCCGGCGAGCGCCTCGCCACGGCCTCGCTGGCCGTCGCCGCGTGCGCCCTGCGCGCGCGCGAGGAGTATGCGGTGCTGGCCTTCGCCCGGTCGGTCACCGTCGTGCGCGACCTGCGGGACTCTCCCCGCACCGAGGACGTCGTCGACGCGACGCTGGCGCCTTCGCGGTCACGGCCTCACCGGGCTGGCCGGGGCGCTGGACCGCGCCGCGGAGACGGTGGGCAGGTCCCGGGCGTCGCGTCGCGTCGTGGTGCTGCTGTCCGACTGTCGCGCGACGGATGGAGTCGACCCGGTCCCGGCGGCGACGGGCCTGACCGAGCTGCTGGTCGTCGCGCCGGCGTCCGACGCCGACGACGCCATCGAGCTGGCGGCGGCCGCCAACGCGCGGCTCGCGCTGGTCAGCCGGCCCAGCGACGTGGTCGAAGCGCTCAACGAGCAGCTGCGCGCCGGCTGACCCGCACTTCAGGCGTTCCGCGTCGGGAGCCACCGACGCGGCGATCAAGGTGCTCGGGTGTCACCGCATACGCTCGCGGGTATGGCGGAGCCCGTGACGTCGACCAACCCCACCACCCGCGAGTCCTTCGTGCCACCGTTGGTCCGGGCGGCGAGCGAGTGGGCCTGGCGATCCATCGTCATCGGCCTCGCGGTGGTCGCCCTCCTCTACCTGCTCGGCTTCCTCAGCGAGGTGGTCATCCCGCTGACGGTCGGGCTGTTGCTGTGCGCCCTGCTGTCGTCGACCCACCTGCGGCTCGCGCGGGTCATGCCTCGCGGAGCCGCCGCCGGGGTGACCGTGCTGGGGACGCTGCTGGTCATCGCCGGACTGCTGGTGCTGGTCGGGACGCAGATCTCGGGTGGCTTCGACACGATGTCGACTCAGGTCGGCCAAGGGATCGGGCAGATCCGCGACTGGATCCGGAACACGCTCGGCGTCAGCGACGCTCAGTTCGGCGAGTACCTCGAGCAGATCAAGCAGTTCCTCTCCAGCGCCAACCTCGGCTCGTCGCTGAGCAAGGCGGGCATCACCGCCGGACACTTCGTCGCGGGCACCTTCATCGCCCTCTTCGCCCTGTTCTTCTTCCTCTACGACGGCCCACGGATCTGGGCGTGGCTGGTCCGCCTGTTCCCCCGGGTCGCCCGCGACCGCGTGGACTCGTCGGGCACCGTGGCGTGGGGGCAGCTGACGGCATACACCCGGGCCACCGTGCTGGTCGCCGCCGTCGACGCGGTGGGCATCACGGCGGGCGCCCTGATCCTGCGGGTGCCGTTCGCCCTGGCGATCGGGGTGCTGGTCTTCCTGCTGTCGTTCATCCCGATCGTCGGCGCACTGCTGAGCGGCGCCGTGGCCGTCCTCATCGCCCTCGTCGCGCAGGGACCCGTGACGGCGCTGATCATGCTGGCCGTCGTCATCGGCGTGCAGCAGCTGGAGTCGCACGTGCTCCAGCCGTTCATCCTCGGGCGGTCGGTACGGATCCACCCCCTGGCCGTCATCGCCGCCATCGCCACCGGCGCGATCCTCGCCGGCATCGTCGGGACCCTCGTGGCGGTCCCGATCGCCGCGGTGGTCAAGTCGGTGGCCGAGAACCTCTTCCGTCGCGACGACAGCGGGAGCGACGACCAGAACCCTGGCGAGGACACGGGCGAAGGGCCGCACCTCGACGACGCACCGCTGGCGGCCGGAGAGTCGCCCGCCTGACCGCGGGCGGACCCTCCGGGCGGTCGCTCAGGCCTGGGGTTGGCTGATGTTGACCAGCCAGCCGACGCCGTACTTGTCGGTCAGCTGCCCGAACTCGTCGCCCCACATCTGCTTCTCGAGCGGCGTGCTGACGTTGGCGCCGTCGGAGAGGCCCTGCCAGTAGCCGCGCAGGGTGTCGGCGTCGTCACCGCTCAGGCTGACGGTGATGTTGGAGCCGCTGGCGGCCGGGCTGTCCATGAACGACGGGGTGTCCGCGCCCATGATCGTGAAGCCGGCGCCGGTCTCGAGCTGGCCGTGCATGACGAGGTCGCCGTCGGCGCCCTCGGTGCCGTACTCCTTGAAGTAGCTGAGCGCCGTCTCGCCGCCGAAGACACCCTTGTAGAAGTCGAGGGCTTCGGCCGCATTGGTGCCGAACTGGATGTACGGGTTCAGACGCATGGACATGGGGGCTCCTTCTGATCGTGGTCACCCACTCGGGGTGGGTCACGACAGTAGACCCGCGAGCACCGACAGACTCATCGGTGCGGCGAACCTCCGATGACGTCCTGGTGACGTCGACGTCGACGTCGGCGGTCGACGTCAGCTGCCGACGACGCGCCGGCGTGGTCCGACGGGGACGACCTCGACGTCGTCGTCCTCGACCTCGATCGGCACGGGACGGTCGGGGTCGGCCGCCGGCTCGGGCCGGTAGGCCGGGTCCTTGAGGGTGTACGTAGGCGGCGGGACCGGGACCGGCTTCCATCCTCCCGGAGTCTCTTCGGCGGGGGCACGCGTATGCGCCGGGTCCACGGTCGCCTGACCGGCGACGGCGCGGGTCGGGCGGGCGGTGGCGGCCACGCGGCCCCGAGCCTCCTCGAGGCGACGCTTCTGGAGGCGCTGGGCCTGACGCGCCTTCTGCTCCTGGATCGCCGAGACGCGCAACCAGACGACGGAGCCGACCAGGGCGGCGACGGCGATGCCGACGCTGAGCCACTTGAGGATGTTGGCGACGGCGAGGCCGAAGGTCACCGGGACGGCGACGAGGGCGGCGAGGAACAGGAGCCCGCGGACACGGCGCATCGCCACCTCGGCGGCGCTCCGGTGCGGGGCGAGCTCGATGAGCGGCACCGGATGCGCGGGCGGCAGCGTGTTCTCGCCACGACGCGCCCGCAGCGGCGAGCTGACGCTGGCGTGTTTGACGACGACCTCGGGCCGGCTGTCGTGCCCGGCCCCTCCGTCGCCGGCGGAGGCCGTCGCCTCGGCGAGCGCCGTCGTCGGGAGCGGGTTGCGCCGCTCGAGGACGCGCATCGCCTCACTGAACTTGTCGACCGACCGAGCCGTCGCGAGGTGCTCGCGGCGACGGACCCAGTGCTGGACCAGGTAGGCAACCCAGATCGCCACGATGACGAGGAAGATCAGGCTGCTGGGCTGCACGAAACCGACGGTAGGCGGTGTGGGCGCGTGGATCTCGTACCCATAACGGTGTGTCGCTGATGTGTCCGGTGTGACTGGTGTGACGAGCCGGTTCGGCGCCAGACCTCACCCGGCGCGGGTCAGGGCTGTCGTGCCCTCGCCCAGCGGTCGAGCACCCGCCCACCCTGCGCGTCGTCGCTCGTCAACGCGAAGGTCCGGTGGTCGCGCCAGCCACCGTTGATGTGGAGGTACCGCTCGCGTACACCTTCGTCCCGGAACCGCAGGTGCTCCACGACGGCGAGGGACGCGGCGTTCTCCGGGCGCACGTTCACCTCTACCCGGTGCAGGGCGAGCGGGCCGAACGCGTAGTCGCACAGCATCGCCAGCGCCCGGGTCGCGACGCCGTGACCCGCAAACTCCTCGGCGACCCAGTACCCCGCCGCACCGGAGAGCAGCGACCCGTGGACGATCCCGAACAGGTGCATCTGCCCGGCGATCCGCCCGTCCGCCTCGATGAGGAACGGGACGATCCGGCCGGCCCGGGCCTCCCGGTCGAGACTCTTCACATACTGGCGGAACGTGATCCGCCGTCCGACCCCATCCGGCGCGGTCGGCTCCCACTGGCCGACGTAGTGCAGGTTCGCGTTGCGCACCCGGTCCCACTCGCCCCGGTCCGCCTGGCGCAACGCGCGCAGCACGAGGCCGGGGCGGCGCTCGTCGTGCGAGACGAGCGACACGGGCCAGTCCTGGACCGGGCGCTCCAGCATCACCGTGACATCACCGGTGGTCACCGCCCCCGATCTGGTCGACGGCGTGTCCGACGACGTCGGCAAGCACCCCCAGCGCGTCCTTCACGCCCCCGGTCGACCCGGGCAGGTTGACGACCAGCGACCGTCCGGCCACCCCGGCGACACCGCGCGAGAGCATCGCGGTCGGCACGCCCGTGGCCACACCCGCCGCCCGGATCGCCTCGGCGATCCCCGGCACCTCGCGGTCCAGGACACGACGGGTCATCTCCGGCGTTGCGTCGGTCGGCGAGATCCCGGTGCCGCCGGTGGTGACGACGACGGCGGGCGAACCCGCGAGCGCCGACGACAGCGCCGTGGCGACCGGCTCGCCGTCCGGGACGACCGTCGCGTCATCGACGTCGAAACCCCACTCCCGCAGCGCGGCCACGATGAGTGGACCGGTGCGGTCGGGGTAGACGCCGGTCGCGGCCCGGGTCGACGCGCAGATGACGACCGCGCGCCGCGCCGTGGCGGTCACGCCTCCGTCCAGTCGCCGGACCGTCCACCCGACTTCGCCGTGACGCGCACGTCGGTGATGCGAGCGTGCTTGTCCACGGCCTTGACCATGTCGACGAGGGCGAGGGCCCCGACGCATACCGCCGTGAGCGCCTCCATCTCGATCCCGGTCCGGTCCGCCGTGCGCACCGTCGCGACGATGTCGACGCCGTCGTCGGCGACCGCGAGGTCGACGGCCACCGCGTGGACCGCCACCGGATGGGCCAGCGGCACCAGCTCCGGGGTCCGCTTCGCCGCCTGGATGGCGGCGATCCGCGCCACAGCCAACGCGTCGCCCTTCGGCACGTTGCCGGACCGCAGCGCCGAGACCGCTGCCGCCGACAGCAGCACGCGTCCGGAGGCGGAAGCCTGGCGAGCGGTGATCTCCTTGCCGCTCACGTCCACCATGTGCGCGGAGCCGTCGGCCCGGACGTGCGTCAGCCGTCCTGCCTCGAGCCGGCCGTCGCTCATGGCGTCATCCTGCCCCAGGATCGTCGAGGAGCCATATCTCCACGTCGTCGCCGGCGTCGACCCGGGTCACGTCCGGCGGCACGAACACGAACGCATTCGCCCGCGCCAGGTCGGCGACGAAGTGTGAGGCCTGTCCCCAGACCGGGTCGGCTCGCCAGCCCTGCCCGGTATGCGTCGCCACCGCCCGCGCCACCTGCGCGCGCCCGGGGGGTGAGGAGAGGGCGTGCTCCAGCCGCGCGGTGAGGGTCGGCCGCACCTCCGGCTGGAGGCCCATGAGCCGGCGCAGCGCGGGCCGGACGAACACCTCGAACGACACGTAGGAGGACACCGGGTTACCCGGCAGCGCGAAGAGCGGCACCTGCCGGTCGCCTACCAGGCCGAAGCCCTGCGGCTTGCCGGGCTGCATCGCCACCTGGACGAAGTCGACCCCGTGGTCGCGCAGGGACTCCTTCACGACGTCGTACGCACCCATGCTCACCCCGCCGCTGGTGACGATCGCGTCGACGTCGGCCGCCAGCTCCGCAACTGCGGCGAGGACGGCGGCCGCATCGTCGTCGACCGTCGCCTGCCGGACGGCCACGGCCCCGCTCGCGACGATCGCGGCCTCGAGCATGTACGAGTTGGACTCGTGGATCTGCCCAGGCCGCAACGGTTCTCCGGGTGGTACCAGCTCGGCGCCGGTGGAGACCACGGCCACCCGAGGTCGGGTCCGGACCAGGGCGTCGGCGTGCCCGGTCGCCGCGAGGAGGGCCACCCGTCGCGCGTCGACCACCAGGCCGGCCTGCAGGACGACCTGCCCCTGCTTGACGTCCTCGCCGGCCGGACGGACCGACGTGCCGACCGGTGCCCCGGCTCGGATCTCCACGGTCTCCGTGCCGCCGTCGGTGTCCTCCACCTTGACGATCGCGTCGGCGCCCTCGGGGAGCATCGCTCCCGTCATGATCCGGACCGCCTCGCCGGGACCGACGCGACGCGTCGCGACCCCGCCGGCGGCGACCTCGGCCACGACCGGCAGGCGAACGGCGGAGTCGGGCACGCCGGGATCGGCGGCCGACACGTCCACGGCCCGCACCGCATACCCGTCCATCGCCGAGTTGTCGAAGCCGGGGAGGTCGACGAGCGAGGTCACGTCCTCGCAGAGGACCAGCCCGTGGCACTCCGGCAGCGGGAGCCGGACCGGGTCCGCCGGTGTGGTCGCAGCGAGGATGGCGGCACGGTGCTCGTCCAGGCTCCGCACGTCAGCCGGCTCCGTCGAGCACAGTCACACCGGTCAGGCGACGGCCGTCCTCGACCGTCGCCGGTGTCGCCGCCTTCAGCGTCACGTCGCCGATGCACACCACGTCGGCTCCGAAGGTCACGTCGCCCTCCACCCGGAGGGCAGTGGCCTGGCGCAGCGAGGGCGCGCCGCGCGGGAACCGCTGCTCGAAGGCGGGCACCAGCTTGTAGGGCTTGTCCAGGTCCACGAACGGGTCGGGGTGGATGATCACCGAGACGATGTTGGACTGGTCGTCGAGCTCGAAGATGTCGGACCGCACGAGAAGCAGCTCGTTGGTCGTCTTGACCGGGCGGAACCGCGTGCGGGGGACGTGGATCGCGCGCGCGCCGTCGATCCGGACCACGGCACCGCCCATGGCCGTCTCGATCTGGATGACGTCGGTCGACGACGAGTCCGAGGGGTCGACGGTCTTCCGGTTGACGATCACCGGAAGCCCGATCCCGGCCTCGCCGCGGGACGCGCTGTCCTTCAGCAGCCGGTCGAGGGCGCGCAGGTCGACCCACAGGTTGTTCGCGTGGAAGGTCGTGTGCAGCGTGTAGTCCTGGAACTGCTGCTCGTCCTGCGGCTCGACCATGGCGCTGTCGCGGAGCACCAGCTGACCGTCGCTCTTGCGGCGGGCGAGGTGACCCCCCTTGCGGTCGTTGACCGTCCGGTCGCAGACCTCCGCGACGTAGGGCACGTCGTTCTCCACGAGCCACGCCGCGATCCGGGGGTCGCAGGTCGCGCCGAGGTTGTCGGCGTTGGAGAGGAAGACGTAGCGGAACCCCTTGTCCAGCAGCCCTTGCAACAGACCGGTCGCGGCCAGGGAGAGGTAGACGTCGCCGTGACCAGGAGGGCACCACTCGAGGTCGGGGTCGGCGGGCCAGTCGACGGGCGCGAGGTCGTCCGCGCGCAGCTTGGGCTCGGCGCTCTGCAGGAAGTCCAGCGGCAGCCCCTCGAGCGCGAGATCGGGGTAGCGGCCGAGGACGGCCAACGACTCGTCGCGGGTGCGGAACGAGTTCATGAGGATCAGGGGCAGGTCGACGCCGTACTCCGTGCGGAGTGCGAGGGTCTGCCGGGCGATCACGTCGAGGAAGGACAGGCCGTCCTTGACGACGAGTGCCGACTTCGGGCCGGTGATCCCCATCGACGTCCCGAGGCCGCCGTTGAGCTTGACCATCGCGACCTGGCGTAGCGCGCCGGCCATCGCCTCGTCGGACGGTGTGTAGTCCTCCAGCGACGGAACGTCCGTGAGCGGGTCGATCGTCGACTCCGGGATGGTGCCGCCGGACCCCGTCTCGAGCACCCGCTCCAGCTCGGCGTAGCTCCGCTCGAAGGCGAGGACCGCCTCCTCGCTCTCGCCGTGCTGGACCATCCGCCGTCGTGCCTCCGCCAGCCCCGCAGCGCTCATGCCGCCAGCCTACGATGGCGCCGTGACCGTCGAGGAGACGTCCACGGCCAAGACGGCCCTCCGCCGGCGGCTCCGTGCGACCCGCCGCGAACACCTCGCCGACCGCGACGTCGAGGCCGAGGCGACCGCCCTGGCCGACCACGTGACCGCCCTCGTCGAGGACCACACGCAGGGTCGGGTATGCCGCGTGGCGGCGTACGAGTCACGGCTCACCGAACCCCCCACGCACGTGCTGATCGACCGTCTGGCGGCGGCGGGGTACGAGGTCGTGGTGCCGATCACCCTCGCCGACCTCGACCTCGACTGGCGGGTGGCCCGTTCCTCAAATCCGTTGGGGCTGAACGCGATCCACGACGCGGTCGTCGTCGTCGCTCCCGCTCTCGCGGCGGACCGGGGCGGCGGGAGGCTCGGTCAGGGCGGCGGCTCCTACGACCGGGCCCTGGCCCGACGGGACCCGCACGCGCTGGTCGTCGTGCTGCTCCACGAGGGCGAGCTCCTCCCCGCCGGCAACGTGCCGGTGGACGAGCACGACGTGCCGGTCGACGTCGCGGTGACCGCGTCCGACGGGGTGGTCCGGCTGGGCTCAGGGTGACGCCGCACCCTGCGGACTGAGGATCAGCTCATCCCGCCGGGCCTGTTCGACGGCGCCCCGGCTGAACGGCCACGGGAACGTCTCCCCCGCGGCCCACGCGTCGATCTGGTCGATGTAGTGCGCGGAGTAGGGGTGCCCGCTGGTCCCCGTCTGGTTCACCCACGTCGACGCGTCGAGGTTCCCGAGGTCGACGACCATCCGCATCGACGGACCGGCCGTGACGTCGAACGTCCCCGACGAGGCGTTCCAGGCGTTGGCGTTCACGATCGACGACCCGCCGCCGAGCTCGACCGGTCCGCGGTTGAAGATCCGGCGGACGAGGTCCGGAACGGTCGGGCCGCCGAGCACCTGGTGCTCCTCGGTGAGGGTGTGCAGCTCGCCCCACGACCAGGTCACCGGGTCCTTGCCGAGGTGCTTGGCCAGGTCGAGCCGGGCCTGGACCAGGGCCTTGCGAAGGATCTCGTCGCGGGTCTCCACGAGCCCCGGCGTGCGGCGGTCGTCCCACCATCCGTTGGTCGGGTCCTTGAGCAGGGTCAGCATCGCCGCCATGTACCGCGCGCCGCCGTTGCCCTGGAGGTCCTGGGGCAGCTCGTCGTTGAACGTGTACTCGACGATCCGCATCCACACGGCGTTGTAGTAGGCGGCGCGAACGGACGACCGGCCCTTGTCGGACGGCTGCAGGAAGTCCCAGTCGCCGAGCAGGATCTGTGCCTGCTGCGTGAACTCGTCTCCTGACAGGTCGATCTGGAGGAGGGACTGGACCAGGGTCGGGGCGAACCCGTTGTAGGTGTCGTTCTGGATCTCGTTCATCCGCTCCGGCGAGATCTTCGCGCCCACGCTGTCGCTCTGCTTGAGCAGGGTCTCGATCCGCGAGCTGCGCCAGCCGTAGTCCCAGTCGGAGGTGAGGAACGGCACCTGCGGACCGGTCGCCGCCGTCACCTGGTTGTTGGCGGTGACGACGTACCCCTCGGGCGGGTCGTAGGTCCACGGCAGCCGCTCGAAGGGCACGAAGCCCTTCCAGTCGTACTGGCTGTCCCATCCGGGCGCCGGCCAGTAGCCGGGCGGGGTGTTGGGCACCGAGGTGGACCGGACCGGGACCATCCCCGGTGACTGGTACCCGATGTGGCCGGCCGTGTCCGCATACACGAGGTTCTGCGAGGGCACCGCGAACTTGGCGGCGGCGGCGCGGAACTCGGTGAAACTGCTGGCCGTGTTGATCGCGAAGATCGCGTCCGCCGTGGTGTTGGGGACCAGCCCCGTCCAGGCGAGCGAGACCGCATACGTGTCCTGCTGCGGCACGAGCCGGACCAGCGCGTTCCGGCCGACCCGACCCAGGGAGTCGATGACGTCGGAGAGGATCGGGCCGTGCACGGTCCGGCGGATCTGCAGCTGGACGTCGTTGCCCCCGGCCACCTTGATCGTCTCGGTGCTGGTCTCGAGAGGCGCCTGCTGCCCGTCGCGCAGGTAGGTCTGGTCAGTGACCTTCTCGAGGAAGAAGTCCGAGACGTCGGGCGCGAGGTTGGTCACGCCCCAGGCCATCGTCTGGTTGTGCCCGATGATGACGCCGGGCATCCCCGCGAACGTGTACCCCGAGACGTCGAACGGGCAGGCGGCCGAGACGGTGCGGCAGTGCAGGCCGGTCTGGTACCAGATCCCCGGGATGGAGGTTCCGAGGTGGGGGTCGTTGGCCAGTAGCGGCTTCCCGGTGGTCGTCTTCGAGCCGGCGACCACCCAGGAGTTGGAGCCGATCCCGTCACCGCGGCCGAGCAGCGCGGGGACGGAGTCCAGCGCCGCCTGGGCGCTCTCGAACACCGCCGACGTCATGGCTCCCAGCGGGACGGGTGAGGCCGCCGCCGACGCCGTCGCCGTCGACCCCGACGCCGTTGCCGCCGCGCCCGCGTCGGTCAGAGCCGGCCGGAGGGCGCTCGCCGCCGGGGCCGAGCCCGGCGCCCACTCGTCGGGCCCGAGGATCGGCGGGTGCCCGGCGACGGAGTAGTCGGGGAAGAGGACGGCGAGCCGGTCGGGAGCGAGCGTCGTGCCGAGGCGCGCGCGGGTGAGCTCGTCGCCGTAGTTGCTGATGAGGTCCCAGCCCATCGCCTTGAGCCAGGCGAGCGAGTCGACGGCCGACCACCTCTCGACGGTGTAGCCCGGGTACTGCTGGCCGAGGACGACGTACTCGAGACCCATGTCGCCGGTGCTGTCCGCCCGGGCGATGTAGTCGTTGACACCGTCGGCGTACGCGTTGAGGTACTGGCGGGTGGCCGGCGAGACGAGGGCCAGCTCCTTCTCCGCGACGGAGCGCCAGCCCATGGTGCGGACCACCCTGTCGGTGGACAGCCCGGCCGAGCCGACCATCTCCGAGAGACGGCCCGCGGTCACGTGCCGGCGGAAGTCCATCTCGAAGAAGCGGTCCTGGGCAGCGACGAAACCCTGGGCCCGGAAGAGGTCGTCGGTGGAGTCGGCGTAGATCTGGGGGATGCCCCGGGCGTCGCGGATCACCTCGACCCGGCCGCCCAGCCCGTTGAGCTTGATCTCGCCGCTGGTCTGCGGCCAGGACTGACGGACGACACCGGTGACGACGACCGCGAGCGCCACGACGAGGAGGACGACGAGGATGAGCACGCCCAGCCCGACCCGGCGGGCCACCTTCGCACGTGCCACCCTGCGAGACTAGGACACCCGCGGAGCACCACGAGTCAGGCGAGACCGTCACCACGCAACGGTGATGGGATCGAGACGGTAGACCCCGCGCACACGGACCGGCAGGGCGACCCTGGAGGAGGGAGGCGAGGTGACCCGGCTGGCCCCCGTCCCGACCGAGTTCCTCCTCGACGACCTCACCTGGTCACTGCTGATCGGGTCGGCCGTCCTCCTCGTGGCCGTCGCCGCCGTGCGCATCTCGGTCCGCTCCGGGCTGCCGTCGCTGCTGATCTTCCTCGCCATCGGGCTGCTGCTCGGCGAGTCCGGACTCGGGATCACCTTCGACTCGGAGGAGCTGACCCAGGTCCTCGGCTACTGCGCGCTGGTGCTCATCCTCGCCGAGGGCGGCCTGACGACGAGGTGGTCGGGCATCCGGCGGTCCGTAGCGCCCGCGGCAGTGCTGTCGACCTTGGGGGTCATCGTCTCGGTCGTGGTGGTCGCCGTGGCGGCGCGCTACGTGCTGCAGCTGGAATGGCCGGTGGCCCTCCTGATCGGGGCGATCCTCAGCTCGACGGACGCGGCCGCCGTGTTCTCGGTGCTCCGGACCGTGCCGCTCCCCCGTCGGCTCAGCGGGATGCTCGAGGCGGAGTCCGGGTTCAACGACGCTCCGGTGGTGATCCTCGTCGTCGCCCTGGCCGCGGCGAGCATCCCCAACACACCCCACGACCCGTGGTGGTGGCTGCTCATCATGGCGGTCTTCGAGCTCGTCGGTGGGACGGTCATCGGGCTCGGTGTCGGCTGGCTCGGCGGGCGGCTCCTGCGCCGGGTGGCCGGAGCGTCCTCGGCGCTGTTCTCCATCGGCGTGGTCAGCCTCGCGGTGCTCGCGTACGCGATCGCCGCCACCGCGCATACCTCCGGGTTCATCGCCGCGTACCTCTCCGCCCTCCTGCTCGGGAACATGGGCCTTCCCCACCGCGCAGCGGTGCACAGCTTCGCCTCGGCCATGGGGTCGATCGCCCAGATCGGGCTGTTCGTCCTACTCGGGCTGCTGGCCTCGCCGACCGAGTTCGTCGGCCAGCTCCTTCCGGCCGTCGTCATCGGGCTGGTGCTGCTGCTGCTCGCGCGGCCGCTGTCCGTGCTCGCGTCCCTGACCCCGTTCCGGATACCGCTCCGCGACCAGGCGTTCCTCTCGTGGGCCGGCCTGCGCGGGGCCGTCCCGGTGGTGCTCGCGACGGTTCCGGCCACGGCGGGAACCGCTGGCGCCGACGGGATCTTCAACCTCGTCTTCGTCCTCGTCGTCATCTTCACGCTGGTGCAGGGTCCGACCCTGCCCTGGGTCGCCCGCCGGCTGGGGTTGACCGAGTCCGTGCAGCAGCTCGAGCTGGACCTCGAGACGACCCCCTTGGAGACGATGGGCGCCGACGTGATCCAGGTGACCGTGGGCGATCGGTCCCGGCTGCACGGGGTCGAAGTCTTCGAGCTGCGGCTCCCGGCGGGCGCCAACGTGACCCTCGTGGTCCGCGACGGGAAGGGGTTCGTGCCCCAGGGTCAGACGGTGCTGCGGCACGGCGACCAGCTCCTCGTCGTGAGCAGCGCCGACGCCCGTCGCAAGACCGAGGAGCGGATCCGGGCCGTGGACGAGGGTGGCCGGCTGGCCGGCTGGGCCTAGCGGCCGGGAAGCGATTGGGGCGCGGAAGCGTTCCCCAAGTAGAATTCGCTCGGCCCGACCTGTGGGCCCTGCCCCACATCTCGAGGAGATCATCCGTGCCGACGTATGCGTATGCCTGCACCGCGTGCGGTCACGCATTCGACGCGGTCCAGAAGTTCAGCGATGCCGCCCTGACCGAGTGCCCCGAGTGCGGTGGCCGGTTGCGGAAGGTCTACACGTCGATCGGCGTGACCTTCAAGGGCTCGGGCTTCTACCGGAACGACTCGCGCGCCTCGAGCAACGGGTCCGGCAAGGGCGCCGAGAAGTCGTCCTCGGGTGAGAAGTCGAGTGAGAAGTCGGGTGAGAAGTCCGGCGAGAAGTCGAGTGAGAAGTCCGGCGAGAAGTCGAGAGAGAAGTCGGGCGAGAAGTCCGGTGACACCTCGGCCGCGAAGTCCTCGGACACCTCCACCGCCGGGTCGTCGACGTCGAGCACCGGCTCCTCGTCGAGCGGGTCGAGCTCGTCGAGCAGCACCGCCGCCGCACGCTGACGTGCCCGTTCGGGGGCGCGGTCGTCCCCATGGTCCGGGCAGCTCGTCACAGCGTCCACAGGTGAGCTGAAGCGCATCCCGACGCCGGCAGCCGGCTCATAGGGTCGTCGCCATGACGAGCGCAGTACGGGCGGAGATCGGGGTCATCGGCGGGTCGGGGTTCTACGAGTTCCTCGAGGGCGCCGAGCGGGTGCGCGTCGAGACACCCTTCGGCGAGCCGAGCGACGACCTCGTGATCGGTGAGCTTCGCGGTCGTCGGGTCGCGTTCGTCGCACGGCACGGGAAGGGTCACCGATTCCCTCCCCACCGGGTGCCCTACCGCGCCAACCTCTGGGCACTGCGCTCCGTCGGGGTACGCCAGGTGCTGGCACCGTGCGCCGTGGGGTCGCTGCGCCGCGAGCTCGGTCCCGGCACGGTGGTCGTCGTCGACCAGGTGGTCGACCGCACGTGGGGACGCGCGCAGACGGTCTACGACGAGCCGGGCGCCGTGGTCCATGTCGGGTTCGCCGAGCCGTACTGCCCGCGTGGTCGTCCGGTGGTGGTGCGGGCGGCTCGCGACGCCGGGCTTGCGGTGGAGGACGGCGGAACCCTCGTCGTGGTCAACGGTCCGCGGTTCTCCTCGCGGGCAGAGAGCCTCTGGCACCAGCAGGCCGGCTGGAGCGTGGTGGGGATGACCGGGATGCCCGAGGCCGCCATCGCCCGCGAGCTGGCCATGTGCTTCACCACGGTCGCGCTGGTCACCGACCTCGACGCCGGGGTCGAGGGCGAGTCCGGCGTCACCCACGATGAGGTCCTCCAGGTCTTCGCCGAGAACATCGAGGGCCTCAAGCTGGTGCTCACCGACGCGGTGGCCGGTATGCCCGAGACCGAGCCGGACGATGCCGCCACCTGCCCCTGCCGGCTGGCGCTGGAGGGCCTGACCCTCCCCTTCACGCTGCCGACATGAGCGACGTGGCGACCGAGGCCGGCCCGTCGCCGGACGCGGTCGCGGACCAGCGCGACCCGCCGTGGGGCCGGACGCGCTGGGGGCGACCTCGGTGGGGACCGGTGTCTCGCCGGCGTCGATGGCGGCAGTCCCAGATGCTCCGACTCGTGGCCGTCGCGCTCGTGGCGGTCGCGACCTGGCTCGTCGTCCGGGCGATCCTTCCGGTCCCGGCGGATCCCGGAGTGCCGACCGTGGTCATGGCCCACGAGTTGTCCCTCGGTTCGATGCTGACCGCTGCCGACCTGCGCGTCGAAAAGCGCGCAGCCGACGAGCGGCCGGCCGGTGCGCTCGACGAGGTCGGCGCGGCGATCGGTCAGGTGGTGTCGGGTCCGGTGCGGGCGGGTGAGATCGTCACGACGGCGAGGTTCCGCGGTGCCAGCCAGCTGGCCGGGCTGGGCCCCGGGTTCCTAGCGGTGAGCCTGCCCCTCTCCGACCCGGTGCTGCTGGCGAGCGTGCGGCCGGCGGACACCGTCTCGGTCCTGGCCGCCGGCACCGGTCAGGCGTTGGTGACCGCTGCCCGGGTGCTCGCGACGGACCGTCCCGGCTCGGGAGTGCTGGCGAGCGCGGGCGGCACACAGGGCCACCTCGTGGTCGCGGTGACCGCCGACGAGGCTCGTGCGCTGGCGGTGGGGCTCGGCCCCTCGGCCTCTCCGGGCGGGTTCCTCGTCGCCGTCCGAGGCTGAGCCCGCGCCGGCCGCGAGCGCCGGGAACCGCGTTCACCTCGACGACACACGCCTTCGCTAGGGTCGACGTGCCGACTCACGCTCCGTCTGTAGCTCCGTCGGCTTCAGGGGAAGGGAAGGACACATCGTGCTCAAGGGATTCAGGGACTTCGTCCTGCGCGGCAACGTCATCGACCTCGCGGTCGCGGTCGTCATCGGTGCCGCCTTCGGCACCATCATCACCGCCCTCGTCGAGAACATCATCAACCCGCTCATCGCCGCCATCGTCGGAAAGCCGAACATCACGCAGGTCGGCAACTTCGTGATCAACGGAGCCAACTTCTCGATCGGCGCCGTGCTCCAAGCGATCCTCAACTTCCTCTTCGTCGCCGCGGCGGTCTACTTCGTCCTCGTCGCCCCGATGAACAAGCTGGCGGCGATGCGCAAGCAGGGCGAGGAGGCCGAGCCCGAGTCACCGTCCGAAGAGGTCCTGATCCTGATGCAGATCCGCGACCTGCTCGGCGGCGCCGACACCACCGTGGTCGGACCGCCCAGCGGCGGAGCCGGCCCGGACACCCCGCCAGCGGCGCCGATCCGCTGACCGCGCACCGGGCGGGGTTCGGCGAGTCGCCGGACCCCGCCCGCGCGTCGGCGGATGGCTCTAGGGTGCGGACATGTTCGACCACGTAGGCATCCAGGCGGCCGACGTCGACGCTGCGGTCGCGTTCTACCTCCGCGTCTTCGGGCCGATCGGGTTCACCGAGGTCGTCCGGCATCCGGTCGGTGACTCCTTCGCCGTCGGCATCGCCGGTCGCAAGGGCTTCCCCGGTTTCTGGGTCGGGCCGGCAGGAGGTGCGGAGACCCGTGAGCTCCACATCGCCTTCAACGCCCTCAGCACCGACGAGGTCGACGCGGTGCACGAGGCCGCCCTCGACGCGGGCGCCGAGATCCTCCACGCGCCGCGGATCTTCCCCGAGTACCACCCGGGCTACTACGCCGTGTTCCTCCGCGACCTCGACGGCCACAACGTCGAGGCGGTCCACCACCAGCAATGAGCCGCTGACCAGGGTGTCGATCGTCGTCTGACACGACCGTCACATTCCACGCGGCTTGACGTATGCCGATATCGGCATATGATTGCGGTCGTGGCCCGCGCAGCGACGACGTCGGACGTCTTCAACGCGATCGCCGAGCCGCAGCGACGGGAGATCCTCGTCCTGCTGCGCGGTGGTGAGCGGCCAGTGACCGAGCTGGCCCAGGAGCTGGGGATCACCCAGCCGGGGGCGTCCAAGCACCTGCGGGTGCTCCGGGAGGTCGGGCTGGTGCGGGACCGCAAGGCCGGCAAGCAGCGCCTGTACGACCTGGACGCCCGCGGGCTGCGGCCGGTCCACGAGTGGAGCGGCGGGTTCGAGCGGTTCTGGAACGAGAGCCTCGACCGGCTGGACGCCTACGTGCAGGACCTCGAGCAGGCACGGCAGGAGGAGTGACCGATGGCAGCGACAGGGTGGGACGCGCCGGCGCAGTCGGCGACGGCGGACCGCGAGATCGTGATCTCGCGGGTCATCAATGCCCCGCGGGAGCTGGTGTTCGAGGCGTTCACCGAAGTCCGGCACCTGTCGCGATGGTGGGGACCGGAGGGATTCACCACCACCACCCGGGCGTTCGAGTTCTGCGTCGGCGGGGAGTGGGACTTCGTGATGCACGGACCGGACGGGACGGACTACCAGGAGTGGATCTGCTGGACCGAGATCGCCCCGGCGGAGCGGATCGCCTTGCGGCACGGCGAGTCCCGCGGCGACCCGAACGCCTTCGACTCGGTCCTCACGTTCGCGCCGGACGGCGCGACGACCCGGATCGAGATGCGCACGGTGTTCCCCACCAGGGAGCTGCGTGACGAGGCGGTCGAGAGGTACCACGCGATCGAGGGCGGCCGGCAGACCCTGAGCCACCTGGCGGCCTACGTCACCGAGATCGTTCCGACGGGAGGTGAGTAAGCATGCCCGGGAAGGTGTTCTTCAGCGTGTCGATGTCGCTGGACGGGTTCATCGCCCCCGAGTCCCTCGAGGACCTGATGGGTCGGCAGTGGATGGAGCTGCAGCGGTGGGTCTTCCCACAACGGTTCTTCCGGGAGAACCTCAAGCTCGGCGAGGGCGGCGAAGAAGGGCGCGACAACGACATCGTGCGGGAGACGTTCGAGCGCACCGGCTCGAGCGTGATGGGCAAGCGCATGTTCGACGCCGGCGAGCACGCGTGGCCGGCCGAGGCGCCGTTCCACACGCCGGTGTTCGTCGTGACGCACGGGAAGCGTGACCCCTGGGAGCGGCCGGGTGGGACCACCTTCCACTTCGTCAACGACGGCATCGAGACCGCACTCGACCAGGCCCGCGAGGCCGCCGGCGACCGGGACGTCCGTATCGCGGGCGGCGGCGAAACGATCCTGGAGTACGTGAACGCCGGCCTGGTCGACGAGTTCACGATCGCGCTCTCACCCGTGCTGTTCGGCTCCGGAGTCCGCCTGTTCGAGGGCGTGGACGCGGGGCGCCTGGCCCTGGAGCCGGTCCGCGCGGAGCCGACGCAGCGGGTGACCCACCTGACGTACGCAGTCCGGGAGCGGTAGCTGCGCCCTCAGTCCCAGTGCGGCGGGCGCTGGTTGCGCAACCACTGGTCGTGCGCGCCCTCGTCGCGGCGCTCGCCCCAGCCCGCGTCGGTGTCGTCGGCCGTCTGGCCGGCCGCATCGGGGCCTTCGCTGGTCCCGCGCCGGACCGCGCGCCGCGGCCGCCGCGCCGACCCCTCGGCCTCGGGTCCTGCCGACGAGCCCGGTTCGGTAGGCGTGGACTCCGCGGAGTCGTCCGCTTCGCTGCCCGTGGGCTCGACCGGGGCGGGCGCCGGCACCCCCGCCGCTCGAGCCTCCTCACGCACCATGCTCACGATCCGCGCCACGTCACGCGCCGGGTCGCGGTAGAGGTCGGTACTCCACACTCGCAGGTGCCGCCAGCCTCGCCGCTCGAGCTCCTGCGGCCACAGCCGGTCCCGCTCCCGCGTACCGCGCCAGGTCGCATACTCCGGACCGTCGCCGTCGACCGCGAGCAGCCAGCGCTCCGGGTGATCGGGGACCGTCAGCGCGAGGTCGACGCGATGCGGACCCGTCCCCACCCGTTCGGCCACGACCAAGCCCTCTCGCCGCAGCCGGGCGGCCAGCTCGGTCATCAGCGGGTCGGGTGCGACGACCGGAGCCTCGCCGACCGTCTCGAGCGAACCGCCCACCGCCGACCGGAGCAGGTCCCGCAGCGCCACGCCGCCGTCCCGAAGACGACTCTCGTCCAGGTCGTCCGGTCCGATCGAGGACACCACGGTCAGCCGTCGCCGGGCCGAGGTGAGGGCGGCCCGCAGCTGCCGGGGCGCGTCCGGTGCGGACAACGCGGGGAACCGGTGGAGTACGCGGCCGTGCGGGGTCTTCCCGTATCCCACGCTCAGGACCACGGCGTCGCAGGCGAGTCCCGCGGCGGCGCCCAGCGACACGACGGAAACCGGTCGTGCCGCCTCCGCGTCGAGGTACGCCAGCACGTCGGGTTCGGCGGCCGCGTCGAGAGCGCCGGCCGCGGCGGCCACCGCCCATCGGATCCGTTCCGCGTGACGCTCCGTCACGGCGATGACGCCCAGCGACTCGTCCCGACGGTGCCGGGCGTGAGCCAGCACCAGGTCGACGACGCGGTCGACCTCCACATCGGTCGAGTCGATCGTCGTGTCCTCACCGGGCTCCACGCCGGCGCGACCGTCGACCAGCTCCAGCGCGACCGTCGGCTCGAGCACCGGGCTCGGCGGACCGACCAGCGCACCCGCAGACCCACCACCGGCGAGGAGGAGCAGGCGAGGGTCGCGGTACGCATGCGCCCACCGCAGCCGATGGGTCGGGCGCGTCCCGGTGAGGTCCTCGAGGAGTGAGCGGACCGGCGGCCCGTCCTCGGCGACCAGGCCGGGCCCCGCGGTGAACCCGGTCGGCCAGCTCGTCTCAGCGTCGCCGATCGCCACGACCTGCCGGGCCCGCGAGAGCGCACTGACCGCGGCCGCGGTGGTCAGCGACCCCGCCCCCATGACGACCACGACGTCGAACCACGCAGCCGGCGGCAGGGCCTCGCCGACGACCAGCGGGCTCATCGCCCAGCACGGTGCCGCCCCGAGCAGGAGCGGGGCGGACGGCTCGAACGCGCCGCGCAACGACATCGGCCGACCGGTCCGGTCCGCCTCCGCCCGGAGCATCGCGGCGGCTGCCCGGTTGCCGTCGCCCACGGACCGGTGCCAGGCGGCCGCCTCGACCCGGGTCCGTCGCGCGGTCTCGGTGAGGTGCTCCCGGTCGGCGTCGGCGTACCCCTCGGCCGCCGCCCGCAGCCCCGTGCCGTCGTGCTGCCCGTACCGCGGGTCGGTGTCCGTGACGTGCCGCGCGATGGAGACCCACCAGATGTGCTCGAGCTCGGCCGTCACCTCGTCCGCCTCGACGCCACGGCCCGCGAAGTCGTCGACGACCTCGCCCATCCCCGCGGCCCGGAGGTCGTCGACGACGGGTACCACGGCGGGGAGGACGGCGAGCCGCTCCGGCCGAGCGGCGAGCGCGGCCAGCCGGGTCCGGAGGTCCGCCACGGGGGTCGTATGCAGAGTGCCCCCGGCCGCGGTCGGCGCCAGGCGCTCGCCGAGCCAGGCGAGGTCCGCGTCGATCTCGTCGTACGCGTCCTGGGCCTCGTCCAGCCGCGGAGAGATCTCGGGGCGACCGCCCGCCCCGACCAGGGCGTACCAGGCGGTGCGTTGGGTACGCGCCCGAACCAGCTCCGCGTGCAGGTCCTCCGGCGGACGTCCCGGACGCAGCAGGCGCGTCGCCTGGCGGCGGACCCGCGACCGGGCCCACCAGCCGAGCTCCACGCCGTGAGCGCGCTGGTACTCGCGCGTCCCGGTCGCGGCGACGTGCTCGTCGAGGGGCACGTCGAAGATCTCCGGCCGGAACACCTCGAGCGTCTCGCGGACGCCGGTCATCGTCGTCAGTGCGGTTCCCCAGTCCTGCACCGTGCGCGCCGGCGGAAGGGACGACTCGACGAGGATCTCGTCGAGGGTCGCGGCCTGCCGGTCGAAGCCGCCGTCGGCCAGCCGGGTGACGATGGACGACGCCCGGGCCACCTCCTCGTCGGTGGTGATCCGCGCGCCGTACCAGGGGTCGCCGGCGTCGCCCGCGGCCCACGCGCCGATCGCGACGGCACCAGCCAGCTCGTCGGCCAGCTCGTGCAGACGGACCCGCGACAGCCGGGCCAGCGCCGCACCACGGATTCGGACGCGTGACGCCGGCGCCGGAGTCCGCGACCCCAGCTCGCTGATGGCGCACTGCGCCTCGTGCACGCTGACGCCCCACGGCAGGCGGACCTCGTGGAGCGCCGCCACGTGGTCCCGCAGCGCGTCCCGCTGGGTCCGCAACCGTCCCTCGAGCCGGCTGCCCTCGACGGGAAGGCGGTCGGCCCACGACTCGTCGACCCCCGGCGTCTCGAGCAGCGCGACCACCTCGGCTAGCGTCCCGCGGTGGTCGAACAGCGATCCGCCCACATCGGCGACGAGCGACCCGAGCCCGACGGTCTCGAGCCGCCGCCTCACGTCGTCGATCTCCGACCGCCGCTCGGCCGCCAGCAGCACCGAGTTCCGTTGGCCGGCCAGGGCCGCGACGACGTTGGCGACGGTCTGGGTGGTTCCCGTCCCCGGCGGCGCCTGGACCACGACGTCCTCGCCCCGCAGCACCGCGTCGACGACGGCGCTCTGCGCGGCGTCCGCGTCGAGGACGAGCCGCTCGGATGCGGGGTCCGGGTCCGGGTCGAGGTCCTTCTCGGGTTCGACCGGTATGCGACCGGGACTATCCGCATCGACGGGCGCGCCCTTGTCGGCGGGCGACGTGACCGCCGCCGCGAGCGCCGACACGACCGGGTGCTGCGCCAGCCGAGCGACCGACGCCGGCTCCGCGAGGTCGGCGAGGTCCCCCACCATGGCCAGCTTGCCGTGCGGGAAGCTGCCCACGAGCATCCGCGGCGCGACCGTGAACCCGGGCAGGGCGTCACACTGACGGGCCAGCGCCGCATACACCGGGTAGGGGTCGAACCCGCTGGCGAGCGTGGACATCTCGGCGAGCGATGCGGTGTCCAGCTCGATGCCGGCGGTGGTGCGGAAGTACTGCTCGAGGACCGGGTTGACCTCGACCTCGTCGCCGAGCACGACGTCGAAGTCGCTCGCGACCCGGTCGGTCGGCCGCAGGGTGCAGGCCCTCAGCAGGACCGGGGCGTGCGGCGGCGTCGGGGCGCCGGGATGCTCCCAGGTGGCCATCCCGGCCGCCAGGAACGACGTCTCGACCCCGCGGGTCGCCCGCAGCGACACCGCTCGTGCCCGGATCTCCGCGGCGCGAGCTCGGGCCTCACCGAACGCGGCGCGCTCGCGGACGAGATCCGACAGCCGCGTCGGCCGCCCCGCGAGGAGCATCGACAGCCCGCCAGGATGCGCGGTCGTGAGGTCGAGGGCGCCGCTCGTCTGCTCGACGTACCAGAGCAGGGTGTTCGGACCGCCCAGCGCGGTGAGCTGCCGACGCCAGCCCGCGAGCGCCGCCTCGACCGCCTCGGTCCGTTCGGGGGTATGCGACGTGTCGCTCTCGAACGGGCCGGGGCTCACCCGCAGAGGCTAACCAACGACCGCTGCGCGTCCCGGCTTACGGTCCGGCAGGGCGAGGCGGAAGATCTTGCCCCACGTCGAGCCGACCTGCTTCCAGAGCGGCCCGGTCGTGTAGGGCAGGCCGTACCGCTCGCAGATCTCGCGCACCTTCGGCGCCACCTCGGCATACCGGTTCGACGGGAGGTCCGGGAAGAGGTGATGCTCGATCTGGTGCGAGAGGTTGCCGGTCATCAGGTGCATGGCCTTGCTGCCCGAGATGTTGGCGGAGCCGATCATCTGCCGGACGTACCAGTCGCCGCGGGTCTCCCCCTCGATCATCTCTTCGGTGAACGTGTCGGTGCCGTCGGGGAAGTGGCCACAGAAGATCACGGCGTGCGCCCAGACGTTGCGGATCGCGTTGGCGGTGAGGGTGCCGAGGAGCGCGGGCACGAAGGACCCGGTCAGCGCGGCGACGGCAGGCGTGGCCACGTAGTCCTTGGCGAACTGGGTCGCGATCTTGCGGCCCATGGCCTTGAGGTCCCGCCGCAGGTCGGTCTTGGACTTCTTCCCCTCGGCGAAGTCCTGGAGCTCGAGGTCGTAGACGGCGATGCCCCACTCGAAGACCGGCGCCAGCAGCGCGTTGTAGAGCGGGTTGCCGAGGTTCCAGGGCTGCCACTCCTGCTTGGGGTCCATCCGCAGGATGTTGTAGCCCACGTCACGGTCCTTGCCGATCACGTTGGTCCACGTGTGGTGCAGGTCGTTGTGGGTGTGCTTCCACGACGCGGCCGGGGTGACGAAGTCCCACTCCCAGGTGGTCGAGTGGATGTCGGGGTCGCGCATCCAGTCCCACTGGCCGTGGAGGACGTTGTGGCCGATCTCCATGTTCTCGAGGATCTTCGCGACGCTCAGCATGGCGACGCCGGCCACCCACGCGGGCGGCAGGCTGGCGAAGACGAGGCAGGCTCGCCCGCCCAGCTCGAGGCTGCGCTGGGCCCGGATGACCCGGCGGATATAGGCGGCGTCCGTGGCTCCGCGCTGGGCCAGGACGGCGTCGCGGATGGCGTCGAGCTCGCGGCCCAGCTCGGCCACGTCCTCGTCGGTGAGGTGGGCGGCGGCCGCCGGACGGACGGCCGGGTGCCCCTCGGGGGCGAGCACGGGCCGACGGCGGAGGGTTCTCACGTCGGGGGTGTCGGACGGGGCCGGCGCGAGCCGGGTCAGGGTGGTCATCGGCAGAGCGGTCATGTGGTGGTGCTCCTCAGATCTCGAGGTGAACGGGGCCCGCCGCGGCGGACACGCAGGTCTGGATGAGCTCGCCCTCGTCCCCGTGGACCTCGCCGGTGCGCAGGTCACGGACCTGGCCGGCGAGCAGGGGGGTCAGGCAGCTGCGGCAGATGCCCATGCGGCAGCCGCTGGGCATGACGACGCCGGCGTCCTCGCCGGCCTCGAGGATGGGGGTCGAGCCGTCGACCTCGACCTCCTTGTCGGAGGTCTCGAAGGTCACCAGCCCGCCTTGGCCACCGGCGCCGGCGAGCAGCACCGGCGCGAACCGCTCCACGGTGAGCCGGCCGGGGACGTCGGCCGACTGCCAGAGGGCGGTCGCCGCGTCGAGCATCTCGGCGGGACCGCACACGTATGCGGCGCGGTTCCGCCAGTCGGGGACGACGGTGTCCAGGTCGTGTGTTCGGGTCAGGTCGATGCGCCCCTGGTCGGTGGTGACCCAGTGCACGACCCGCAGTCCGGGGTGCTCCTCGCCGAGCTCGGCCAGCTCGTGCCGGAACAGGGCGTCGTCGAGCGTGCGGGAGGAGTGCACGAGCACGACGTCCGCGTCACGCCGACGACCGACGAGCGTGCGGACCATCGACATCACCGGCGTGAGACCGCTGCCGGCGGTGAGCATGAGCAGCGGCCGAGGGTGCTCGGGTAGGACGAAGTCGCCCTGCGGAGGGGCGAGGAAGAGGACGTGCCCGGGCCGGGTCCGCCGGACCAGGGTCTCCGAGACGCGACCGTTCGCCGTCACGGTGATCGCCGGGTCCGACCCGCCCGGGGTGCTCAGCGAGTAGGACCGCCAGTGCCGGACGCCGTCGATCTCGACGCCGACCCGCGCATACTGACCGGCCTGGTGGGCCTTCCAGCCCCGGCCGGGCCGGAACGAGATCGTGGCCGAGTCGGACGTCTCGGGGACGACCGCCGTGACCACTCCACGGAGCTGGCGCGAGGAGCTCAGCGGGTTGACCAGCCAGAGGAAGTCCTCCGGGGCGCGCGGCGTCGTGAAGACCGACGCGACGCGGCTCAGGGGACGGATGTTGCTCACCTACTCAGGGTTCCAAGCAACCCGCCCCCGGCGCTCCTATCGTGGCATACGATGTAAACCACGAAACTGTCGCGCCGTGATAGATACTGGGGCTTTGCTGTGACGATTACTCCGCCAGACCCACCCTGGTTAGCCGTGCCGACACAGATCAGCGAGATGTTGCGGCCCCGCCTCACCGACGTCGTGGAGGAGGTCATCGCGGCGGTCGCGGTCGCCGTCCCAGCGTACGCGCGACCCCTCGAAGGGCGCTTCGGCGACGGGGTACGACAGGGGGTGGAGGTGGCGCTCGGCCGGTTCCTCGAGCTTCCCGGGACCACGGAACCCGCCCTCACCTCCGAGAGCCGTCGTGTGTATGCGGCGCTGGGCCGCGGAGAGGTCCGGCAGGGTCGCACCCTGGACGGGCTGCTATCCGCCTACCGGGCCGGAGCCCGAGTGACCCTGCGCCGGATGTCTCGCGACGCGCTCGAGGCCGGGCTGGACACCGAGGCGCTGGTGGCCCTGGGCGAGTCGATCCTCGCCTACATCGAGGAGCTGTCGGCGGCGAGCGCGGAAGGGTTCGCCTTCGAGCAGTCCGAACGTGCCGGCGAGATGGACCGCCGGCGGGTCGACCTGCTCGAGCTGCTGCTGCACGGCACCGCCGACGACGTGGCCGCCCAGGAGGCCTCCGCCGCCGCCGGCTGGGTGCTGCCGAACGCGCTGGTCGCCGTGACGATGCCCCTGGACGAGGCCTCCGGCGTCCGGTTCCAGCTCGGCTCCCGCGCGCTGACCATGGCGCGGGCGACCGACGCGGTCGCGCTGGTCCCCGCCCCGCGGACAGCCCGCGAACGAACCGAGCTGGAGCGCGCCCTCCGTGGACGACGGGCGGTGATCGGTCCCGCCCGTGACTGGCGGCGGGCACCGGACTCGCTGCGGCTGGCGTCGACCGCGGCCACCTCGCTCTCCCGTGGTCCGGATCGGGGCGAGGCGGACCGGAGCGCGCGGCCGGTCTGGGTCGAGGAGCACCTCGCCGACCTCGTCATCGGGGCCGAGTCGCAGGCGCTGGACGACCTCGCCGAGCTGCGGCTCGCTCCGTTGGCCGGGCTGAGGCCGGCGTCGCGGCAGAAGCTGGCCGAGACCCTGTACGCCTGGCTGCGGCACTGGGGTCAGCGTGCGCCGGTGGCCGCCGAGCTCAACGTGCACCCGCAGACGGTGGGCTACCGGCTGACCCAGCTGCGCGAGCTGTTCGGTGACGCATTGGACGACCCACAGGTGCGGTTCGAGCTGGAGCTGGTGCTCAGGGCTGGACGCGCCTTCTGAACGACCGGGCCGCCCGGTAGCGTTCGGAGACTGCGCGTGGCGAAGGGGGCTATGACGATGGACTGGGTCGCCTCGGTGATCTGGTGGCACTGCTACCCGTTGCGGTTCGTCGGTGCCGAAGCGCGGTCAGAGGAGCTGCCGGAGGGTCAGGTCGAGCATCGGCTCGGCCGGATCACCGGCTGGCTCGACTACCTCCTCGAGCTGGGCGCCAACGGCCTGATGCTCGCCCCGGTCTTCGCGTCGACGTCCCACGGGTACGACACCCTCGACTACTTCCGCGTGGACCCACGGCTCGGGGACCTGGACGACTTCGACGCCCTGGTGCGGTCCGCGAAGGACCGCGGCATCCGGGTATGCCTGGACGGAGTGTTCAACCACGTCAGCCAGGACCACGAGATCGTGCGCCGGGCCCTGCGGGACGGGCCGGACTCCGAGGCCGGCCAATGGGTGACGTGGGACAACGGGTACACGATCGGGTTCGAGGGGAACCTCGACCTCGTCGAGCTGAACTTCGCCCATCCCCCGGTGGTCGAGTACATCGTCGACGTCATGTGCTTCTGGCTCGATCGCGGGGTCGACGGCTGGCGGCTCGATGCCGCCTTCGCTCCGGGTGGCGCCGCCTGGCGGCCGGTCATCGACCGTGTGAAGGCCGCCCATCCCGAGGCCTGGATCGTCGCCGAGCTGATCAAGGGTGGGTACCCGGAGTTCGTGGCCGAGAGCGGCGTCGACTCGGTGACCCAGTACGAAGTGTGGAAGGCGATCTGGAGCTCGCTCAACGACCAGAACCTCCACGAGCTCGAGTGGACCCTCAAGCGGCACGCGGAGTTCTCGGCCTCGTTCCGGTCGCAGACGTTCCTCGGCAACCACGACCAGTCGCGGATCGCCAGCCTCCTCAAGGACCTGAAGAACCTCCCGCTGGCCGTCGCGATCCTCATGGTGGTGCCCGGGGTCCCGACGATCTACGCCGGCGACGAGCAGGCGTTCACCGGTGAGAAGCTCGACCAGCCGCGCGGCGACGACCCGGTCCGGCCGCCGTTCCCGGCGACGCCCGCCGAGCTCCTGCCGTTCGGGGCGGAGACGCTCGGGGTCTACCGGGAGCTCGTCCGGGTCCGCCGCAACCACCCGTGGCTGGTCGACGCCCGGCTCTCGACGTCCGACGTCACCGAGACGACGATGACCATCCACCTGCGGTCCGGCGACGACCACCTGACGCTGGCGCTGAACGCCGGGGACGAGTCCGCCGACGTGGGCGGCGTCGCCGTCGAGCCGCACTCCTACGTGATCGGGCCCTGAGTCCGTCCTTCGGCGTGCCGGCGGTGCAGCTCGTAGATCTCGCCCTCGAGCTCCGGTGCGGGTCCCTCGACGATGATTCCGGGCGCAACAGCGTTGATCGGCAACGGGTTCAGCGGTGACGGGCTGGTCAGGCCGAACTCGCGACGCCAAGCCACCAGCTGCTCGGTGGACGCGACGTAGACGATCCTGCTCAACCCGACCCAGGCGTGCGCGGCCGAGCACATCGGGCAGTGCTCGCCCGACGTGTAGACCGTCGCGCCGGCGCGCTCCTCGGGCGAGAGATAGGTCGCCGCCCAGCGGGCCAGCGCGAACTCGGGGTGCCGCGTCTGGTCGCCGTCCGCGGTGCGGTTCCGGTCCTCCGCGCACACCACGTCGTACGCATCGACCAGGACCGAGCCGAACGGCTCGTCACCGGCGGCCAGCGCCTCGGCGGCCAGCTCGACGCAGCGCCGCAGGTGGGTCAGGTCTCGTTCGTCCATACCGCCTTCACTTCCTCGATGATCCGGGTGGCGTTCTCGATGGTGGCGGCCAGCTCGGCCGGTGAGATACCCACGCTACCGAGCACGTCACATACCCGACGTTCGAAATCCGTTGGCGCACAGGGTAACCGGCCCGCTGAGGCGATGGCTCCCTTCTCGTTCACCAGCCAGCGCCGGTCGTGCGCGTGGAGGGCGTGGGCGCAGAGCAGCATCGCCCGGCTCAGGCACAGGGCCACGTATGCGGCGTCGCCCCGGCTCGTGGCCTTGGCCGCGATCTGGAGGAGGAAGTCGGCCTCCCAGAGATTGCGGGCGAGCGCGGCGCGGAGGGCGTCCGGGTAGGTGACGGCGTTCCGCAGGTCGGTGAGGTCGCCGCCGGGGTCGGCGAGGACGACGGCCAGGGCCAGCTCGCCCACGTAGGCGAAGTCAGGTACGCCGAGCGGGTGTCCGGTCTGGGCGTTCCAGTCGTATGCGCCGCGGTGTGCCCGCGCCCACGCCTCCCGGACGCGATCGACGTCGCGGTAGATCCAGTCGACATGGACGTCGTCGATGACCAACCACCCGCCGCCGTCGACCCAGGGTCCCCAGTCGCCCCGCTCGGTGATCTCCGCGTCCCCGCCGGCGACGTTGCGGGCGATCGCGGCGAGAGCGGCGATGTCCAGGTCGCCCTCGTAGTAGATCCCGAGGTCGACGTCCGAGTCCGGGGTGTGGTCGCCTCGCGCGCGGCTCCCACCGAGGACGACTCCGACGACACCCTCGACGGTCGTGAGCCGGTCCGCGAGCGACTGGAGGTCGAGGCCGTCCGGGACGGCGCCGGCGGGGAGGGTCACTCGTCCCGGGGTCCGCCGTCGGCGGCGTCGTCCGGGGTCTCGGCCGGGCCGTCGTCGGGTCGCTCCTTGGGTCGCGGCTGGGCGATGCGGACGACGTTGTTCTCGAGGTCGACCTGCGTGGTGCCGTCGCCCTCGTTACCCGGGATCTGTGCCTCGATCCGCTTGCGGTCCATCTCCTCCCGGAGGTGGCGGTGCCCGGGGTTGAACATCTCCACGAGGCCGCCCCAGCTCATACCGCGAGGCTAACCCGCGAGCGACCCCGCGCATACCGGCTGGGTAGGCGGGCCGGCGGTCTGGGTACGTTCGAGGGCATGAAGACCAGAGCCATCGGAGACCAGACCGTGTCGGAGATCGGGCTCGGGGCGATGCAGCTGTCCATCAGCGGACGGCCGGACCCCGCCCAGGGCGTCGCGACGATCCACGCCGCGTTGGACGCCGGCGTCACCCTCATCGACACTGCCGACGCGTACAGCCTCGACAACAGCGAGACCGGACACAACGAGCGGCTCGTCGGGGAAGCCCTCCGCTCGTGGGGCGGCGACGCGTCCCAGGTGCTGGTGGCGACCAAGGGTGGGCATGTGCGGCCGCAGGGTCGCTGGGAGGTGGACGGCTCGCCCGAGCACCTGCGGGCGGCGTGCGAGGCGTCACTGACCGCGCTCGGGGTGGAGCAGATCGGGCTGTACCAGTTCCACCGGCCGGACCCGGCCGTCCCCTACGCCGAGTCGGTAGGCGCCCTCCGCGACCTCCTCGACGAGGGGAAGATCCGGATGGCCGGGATCTCGAACGCGGACCCGGCGCAGATCCGAGAGGCGCAGGCGATCCTCGGTGGACGGCTGGCCAGCGTGCAGAACCAGTTCTCGCCGGCGTTCCGCTCGTCGGAGCCCGAGCTCCGGCTCTGCGCAGAGCTGGGCATCGCCTTCCTGCCGTGGGGCCCGCTGGGCGGAGCGTCCCGTGCCGCCGAGGTGGGGTCTCGGTTCGCCGCGTTCGCGGACGTGGCGTCGGCCCACGAGGTGAGCCCGCAGCAGGTGACGCTGGCCTGGATGCTCGCCCTGTCCCCGGTGGTCATCCCGATCCCTGGCTCGTCGCGACCGTCCACCATCGAGGACTCGGTGGCCGCCGCGGACCTGCGGCGTCCGGACGACGAGGTCGAGCGCCTCTCGGCGTCCTGAGCGGCCCCGTTCATCAGCGGTCAGAGTGCGCGTCAGCGTGCGGTTGGTGCTGCCAGAGCGACCATTCCTGCACGCTGACCCGCACTCTGACCGGTTCCGATCACCGAAGGCGAGGACGGGGTCGGCTACCCTTCCTGCGGCGCCGAAGCGGCTCCGCCCTCGTAGCTCAGGGGATAGAGCACCGCTCTCCTAAAGCGGGTGTCGGCAGTTCGAATCTGCCCGGGGGCACCAACACAAACCGCAGGTCAGCCGCCATTACCTGGCTCCTGGAACCGCTTACCAAACGCTCCGAACCGCTCTGCGCCCCCGGTGGGCCCCCCGAGAGCCCGGTTCACCCGCTCCAGAGCCACGCGGTCGGCATCGGTTCCGATCAAGTGGCCGTAGGTCGCCAGAGTTCAGTCTCGCCGTCGAGTGACCGAGCCACTCGACACAGATTCATGTCGACACGGCCGAGTCCAGTGGCTGCAGCCGTAGCCGAAGGTCGTGCGCCGGCGTCAAGCTCCTCGTCGACCAGCGCACCGACCGACGCCAGGTCTGCACGTGGAGGTAGCCGCCCTCGCGCGCAGGGAACAGTAGCTCGTGCGGATCTCGCCCAGCCGCCCACTCCTCGACGACCGGGCGGACCCGTTCGATGGACGGCACGACCCGAGACACACCGCTCTTCGTCGTCGACCGCTCGATCACCGCGCCCGTCCGACCCGACTGCGGCACCGACCTCTTGCCCACCAGGCCCGGATAAGGCACCGACGCCACATCGCGCACCCGCAGCCCGCGCAGCTCGCGCGGCCGCAGCCCGGTTGCGCAGGCCGAGGTGATGTCGATTGCTGGACTACACGCTCGCGGCGGACGGGCTGGCTCAGACTTGGGGTCATCGAGTGCAGGGCCGCTCGATGCCGCGGGGTCCGCACGACATTGTTGTGTCGGTCATGGGCGGGGACCCGCTCGACGAACCTGTCCGGTCGTCGAGCCGGGATGGGCGTGATCGTCCGCCTGCCGGTCGGTCTCGCTGAGGACGGGATGGCGTACCCACTGCGCCTGCTCGGCACTCACGTCTGGTCGAAGATGTGACCGGCTCCGGTAAGGGCTCCGTTCTGTTGCCCTGAACCGCTTCCCGGTGCTTGGGGCGAACAGGTCCGCTGCAACCCGGCGCACCACCGGACGAGCCCGAACGAACACCCCGGCCTCGACTCCACCGCTGAGCAGTCTCCAACTTACCGTCGCAGGTTGGGACCCCGAGTTCATGGACTCGTGCCCGAAGGTCAACGGGTGCCTTCGCCAAGACGAGGCCCCCCAATTCTCGAGGTTCAACCTTTGTGAGGCCCTCCACGTAGATGCGCCCATGCTTAGCCATGGACAGAGCCGTTCGAGAATTCAAAGCTTCGGGCAACGAGACATCGTTCCCGCCATGTTCGGCGAGCCCTCCAGCGTTACGCCGCGGGGATGAAGACAAAGATAATTGTTGAGGGCAACGGCGTCACTACGATTAAGAAAGAACCGCCCCCTCAATCCGTTCGTCCTCGCCATATATGTGAAGACAAACATCGGAGGTCGGCTGCGCTCCTGTCGATAGAAAGGCTGGCGCCTCCGAACAAGGGTGCGTAGCGAAACGAGGGGTTCGATTCTCCGGAGATACTTAGCGAAAGCAGGCGCCTCTGCCTGTATCGCGCCAATAGGCGCGTCGCTATCAATAACCCACGAAAACTCCTCCAGTAAGGGATCACCGTTCGGTCGGCCATCGATGATGGACTCCGACAATTTGAACGCTTTGGGAATTACTGGCTTGCGCCATTTTCGAGGAATTCTAAACTCTTCCACCTCTTCGGCATCAAGAACAAAATAGTCATTAGCACCCGTAGCGATGCCGCGATGAACCTCAAACAGGTCAGTGATGGTCACGTCTTCCTCGGATACATTCGGTAAGAATGCGCTAGGAACTTCCTCCGATGCCAGAACATGCCAGTTGCCCACGTCCGGGAGGTCTCCAACCCTCACGCCAACGCGTGGTCAGGCTGCCCCGCCGGTCCTCCAGCGGAGAATCGGGTCACCCGATGCTACTCGAGACGCGAACCCTATTCCGGTAAATAACCAGGCATGAGGTTACGCGAGAATTAGCAAACTTTGAAGGGCCATCGTAGGAATGAACTCGCAGTAAGCTCGACGTTCTCCGTTAGGTAGGCTCGCAGAATTTCACCATAATTTGTAAACCTGAACTCCACTGGTCGGCGCCGCTGGCTCTGCCCGACCCGGCGAGCGGTACCTGGTCACTGCTTCGCGAGACCACTACATCAACCGGATCCTGCATGACGCCGGGGAGTACGGCTCCCCGTCGCGGACTACGACACCGACTATGTTCTCGTCGCCGCGCGGATCCTCGTCGACCCGAACAACGCCGGCGACGTGGCGACGGTCAACGAGCTCCAGGACCGGATCAGCCTGACCGCCGGGTAACCGGCGATAAGTCCGGGCGACTCGAGCATGAGCTCTAGACGTTTGCGCGCGCCGCTGCTCGAGGGCGGACCGAGGCGGCTGCGGTTGAGCTACTCGTTGACCGGACGTTCTCTGCCTGACCGCCGGTCGAACCGGCCCTACGAGTCCTCCGACTACGACCATGCGACTCTGGACGCCACCCGGGACCCGCTTCTCACGCTCGGCCGAGGCGTCGACCGCTTCGACCGGACGTTCGGCCGCAAGGAGGACGTCGACCCCGTCCGTCACCTGCTGGGCACGGCCGGTGGCTGGGGCGGTCTGCCGGAGCGCGAGGGTACCTACGTTCTACCTCAACGTCGAGCCCGGACTCCCCGTCGGGCACTACCGCCTCGACGTCGGCGAGGTCCCGGTGGACGCCGTGGAAGAGGGGACGAATCGGCAAGGTCAGTCGGGGGATGTATGCAGCGCCGGCGCTTGACTCCATGTAACCAGGATACTGAGTTTTGAGGTACTGAGAGGTATGATAGAGGAAACGACGCGTTCTGGTCGGTCTCGGTCTACAACGCGGCGGGCTACTTCGAGCCGAACGACAAGGGTGTCGTCAGCATCAACAGCGTCACGGCCGCGCGGAACGACGACGGCTCGGTCACCGTCCACTTCGGCGACGGCGACGCGCCGAACACCATCGGGATCATGGACGGCTGGAACTACGCCGTCCGCCTCTACCGACCCCGGCCGGAGATCCTCGACGGCTCGTGGACGTTCCCGACCCTGACCGAAGGCCCCTGACCGGCGGCGACCCTACGGCTCGCCCGGTGGTCCCGCTCCGATCGGCGGCGAGATGTCGAGGTACGGGTCGATGTCGGGGACGACGCTCAGTGCGGGCCGGTTGGGGCGCAGGTCCAGCCATCGGGTCTGTAACCGCTCACCGGTGGGTCCTCGGTATGCGTCGACGACCGGCTCTCGCGGCTGGGGCTGCGCCGCAACGGGTCGGACTGGGAGGCCGATGACCCGGCCGTGAGCGTTGGTGAAGACCAGCCCCGCAGCGCCAGCAGACGTCGGTTGAACCAACCGGTCGGGGTGGATCGGGGCAGCCACTGATGGCGAACTCGCCGCGGTGGTGAGCGTCGTGGTGGAGCGGACACAGGCATACGAGCCGGTCCAGGTCGGTCGCGCCGCCGTCGGCCCAGTGGTCGAGGTGGTGGATCTCGAGGAACCCGGTGGCCTGGCAGCCCGGGAACACGCAGCCGCGGTCGCGGTCCTCGACGAGGCGACGAGTCCGATCCGGCACGATCCGCTGCTTGCGACCCACGCTGACCGGCGTACCGTCGACCTCCCACACCGGCTGGACCAGCCCGTCACACGCGAACTTCGCGGCCAGCGACGTCGGGATCGCACCGCGCCCGCCGACCCACGACCCGTCGGTGGACAGGTGGACGTAGACGCGGTAGCGAGCTGCCCGGCCACCGGACTGCACCGACGCCAGCGACCGGGATGCCAGCTCGGCCAGGCCGTCCGCATACGACGCGGTCGTCTGACCGCTGGTGAAGAGCGCGTCCTTGGCCTCCCGCACCGCCTGCTCCACGAGCGCCCCGATGTCGGCGGGCGCGGAGTAGCGCAGGACGAAGCGGCCGTCACCGTAGGACATCGACAGCTCCGGAGCCTTGGCCGCGAACGCCTCCGTGCCGGGAACGTCCCGCTCGTCGCGACCCACCGGATCGGGAGAGCCACCGACCCCGCCGGCCTCTGACCCGAACTGGTATCTCGACAGCGCCCGGCGAAGCTGCGGCACCGTCGTCATCGGCGCCAGCTCGCCGATGGAGACCTCGTGCGAGGAGGGCGCGTAGCGAGCGACGACCGCTGCCTGGTCGACCGACACCTGTCCGGCCGCCATCGCGGCCACCGTCGTCGGGAGCTCGGTCGAACGGCGCGCCAGCCGAACCACGTCCGCGGCGCGAGCCGGCGACAGACCGGCGTGCAGCACCAGCCAGTGTTCGGGAGAGCGAATTCCGCTCCCGCCCCATCGCTCCTCGTCGAGCACCCGACGAGTGAGATCGACCAGCTCCGCATGTGCCCGGTTCAGCCGCGCGGCCACCACCGACACCTCGGTCTCGAGGTCGTCGATCTCCTGCTGGCGCAGGACCACCGCGGCGGGAAGGCTCATGCCTCTATCGTACACCTGTTCGAACAGCCCTCCAGCGCCCTCCACAGCGAATTCCGTTGCGTTGCCTAGTGACTCGCCCGTCCAACACCGCCCTCCGGATCCCACGACCCCGGCTCGTACGATCGACACCATGCCGGGTTACGTGCTGGACCACCACCTCCACGGCGAGGGGGCACGTCTCGCACTGATGTCGCGCCTCCTCGACCCCATGCACCGCCGCTATATCGAGGCGCTCGGCATCGGACCCGGTGCGCGAACCCTCGAGGTCGGCTTCGGAAACGGCTCGGTCTCCGCTTGGCTGGCCGAGCTGGTCGGTCCGACCGGGCAGGCCGTCGCCGTGGACATCGACCTGTCCCTCGTGGACCAGAACACCGCGCCGGCCAACCTCGACTACCTCCAGGCCGACATCGTGGCCGGCCCGGTCGACCCGGGCACCTTCGACCTGGTGACCGCGCGGGCCGTTCTCCACCACGTCGCCGACGTCGACACGGCGATGACGAACCTCGTCGCGAGCCTGGCTCCGGGTGGCGCCATCCTGCTCATCGAACCGGACTTCCTTCCGGTCAGCATCGCCGAGCCGGTGGAGGTCCACCGGTTCTGGGATGGCTGGCTGCAGTGGTCTCTGGAGCAGGGCATCGACTACTTCCTCGGCCGCACACTTGCGCGACGGTTGGCCGCTCTCAGCATCGGTGAGATCGACGGTGCGTCGGAAACCGCTGTCTACCAAGGCGGTTCGCCATGGGCGACCTACTGGGTCGACACGGTGACCGAGCTCCGCGGTGGACTGGTCGAGTCCGGCGCGCTCGACGACGACATCGTCGACCAGTTCCTCACCCAGTGCGCCGACCCGAACTGGTGGACCCAGACCATCGCCTTCACCGCCGTCCAGGGCCGGTCGGCTACTCCAGCGAGCTAGCGTCGTCCGGCACGTCCACGGCGTGCCGCTTCAGCGCGGCGAACGGCACCACCGCCAGCACCGCCTCGTTGGTCGACGCGAGGACCACCGGAGCGGCGACGCCGTCGTTGTATGCCCGCGCCCAGTTCGGCGCCGTGACGCACCAACGGTCGCCGGGGGCCAACCCGGGGAAGCGGAACTGGGGCATCGGCGTGGACAGGTCGTTGCCGATGCTGCGCTGGTGCTCGAGGAACTCGGCCGTCATGACCGCGCAGATGGTGTGGCTGCCGAGGTCCTGAGGCCCGGTGCTGCAGCATCCGTCGCGGAAGAACCCCGTCATCGGGTCAGTGCCGCACTCCTGCAGCTCGTCCCCCAGGACGTTGCGTTCGGTCACCCCGCCAGCATGGCAGCCCTGCCTGACTCAACGGTGTGCTAATCTGCAACTCTACGGTTGCACATCAACGAGTTCCCCTGGAGGGCATCATGACTGACCAGAGCTTCACCACCACCTTCTCGGTCGATCGCACCCCGCAGGAGGTGTTCGACGCCATCAACGACGTACGCGCCTGGTGGTCGGCGGAGGTCGCCGGCCCGACCGACGTCGAGGGCGAGGAGTTCACGTTCCGGGTCAAGGACCTCCACCGTTCGCAGATCAGGGTCACCGAGCTGGTCCCCGGCGAGCGGGTCGTGTGGACGGTGCTCGAGAACTACATGAGCTTCGTCGAGGACCAGACCGAGTGGGTCGACACCGAGATTCGCTTCGACCTCACCGAGCGCGACGGTGGGACCGACGTGCGCTTCACCCACGTCGGTCTACTGCCGGACCACGAGTGCTACGAGGTCTGCTCGAAGGCCTGGGGCTACTACCTGCGCGAGAGCCTGCCGAACCTCGTCACCACCGGCGAGGGCCGACCGGAGGGCAAGCCGGAGGATGCGCTGCGCGGACCGGGGCCGAGCCGCCGCAGCGCGTAGCTGGACGACGCGGACCAGTGGCCTGCTTCAGGAGGAGGCGGTCATGACCGCGGCGTGCAGCGCAGCTCGACGATGCCGGATCCGAAGTTTCGCGTGTCGACGAGGTCCAGCTCGACGCGGGCACTGCCCGGACTGGAAACCGGCGTCCCGCCGCCGAGCAGCACGGGGTTGACGGCGAAGCGGTACTCGTCGACCAGACCGTGCGCGCTGAGGGTGCCGGCGAGGTTCGCGCTGCCCATGAGCACTGCGATGCCACCGTCGCCGCGCCGGAGCCCCGCGATGGTGGCGACGGGATCGGTGTCGATCCGCGCGTTCGGCCACGAGGTCACCCGAGCCGTGCGGGAGAACCCGACCTTGGGCCGGGCGTTCATCCGCTCGGCCACGGCACCGTCGGCGGACGGCCAGTACTGCTCCATCCCGGCGAAGGTGACGCCGCCGAACAGCAGGGTGTCCGCATCGTCGAGCAGCTCGACGGAGTAGTCCAGCCACTCCTCGTCGGCCCGGAACCAGTCGATCGTGTCGAACCCCTCACCGGGCGCGGCCGAGCGACCGTCCAGGGAGCTCATCACGGACCAGATCACGCGAGTCATCTCTGGGTCCCCCTCAGGCGCTCTGCCGTGTCTCGGTCCAGGCCTCGTGCGCGGTGCGCACGGCGCCCCAGAGCGCGTCAAGGGCCGAGCGAGGGACGTCGTCGAACGCCAGATCGAACTCGCCCTCGAGCACGTCGAGCCACTCGTGGAGGGACTCGCAGGGCCGCGTGGTCACGACGTCCCCGTCGCGCTGGGTGAGGACGCACCCGCGGACCAGCGCGGTCCCTGTCGCGTGACGTCGTTGCGCCGTGACCGTCTTCGCGAAGCCCGACTCGGGCGACGTCGAGTTGTAGAGGTGCCGAGCGGCGAAGACGCCCATCGCCACCGGCTGGTCGACCATGCTGACGCCGGTGAAGGACCCGGACGGGTCGTGGGTCAGGTGCCAGTCGCCGACGCCCTCGGCCCCGACCTCCGCCATCCCGAACCGCATCGGGCCCTGCGCGACCACGCCGTCCTGCATCGGCATCGGGTCGTGGAGCGCGTCCCCGAGCCCGGCGTCCACCCACCAGCGGCCGCTGGGGTTGGTGTCGGACGGAAGATCCTCGACGACCAGCGCGGCGTGGTTCCGCAGGGTCGACACGTCGGGACCGCCGGCCTCGTGCACACCGGCCACGTTCACCGAGACCCGGTACCCGAGCGACGTCAGCAGGGTCCGGAACGCGCCGTTGAGCTGGTAGCAGTAGCCGCCGCGCCGCGTGGTGGCCACCCGTCGCGTGGACTCGGCCGGGTCGATCCCCCACCCCTGCGCCAGGTGGATCCAGAACGTCTCGTAGGGGATCCGCTCGACATGCGCGCGGTGCAACCGAGCCAGGGCCTCGGCCGAGGGACGCTCGGCCTCGACGCCGAGGCGGTTCAGGTATGCGGCGGTGGTGGTGTCCATGTCGTCTCCTCGAGTGCTTCCGTTGGGAACGACTCTGACGCAGGTGTGGTCCGCCGGCCAGGTCCACTCGGGACCCGATCATTCGGACCAATTCCACCGCGCCTACCGCCGGCGAAGAATCGGGCCCACCCGGCGCATCGCCTCGACGATGGCGCTCTCCTTCACGTTGCCGAACCCGAGGACCAGCTCGGCGGGTTCGGTCTCGCGATCGCTGCGGTACCGGCTCATCCCATACACCGCAACGGAACTCGCGGCGCACCCGGCGACCGCGTCCTCCTCGGTGACGCCGGCCGGGAGCCGCAGCACCGCATGGCAGCCGGCGGCCAGGCCGGTCACCGCGACGTCCGGCGCATACCGGGCCAGCGCCTCGACCAGGGCCTCCCGCCGGCCCCTGTAGACGCTCCGCATCTGCCGCAGGTGCCGGTCGTACCGCCCCGACTCGACGAGCGCCGCGAGCGCCAGCTGGTCGAGGCCGGGTGCACCCCGGCCGAGCAGCTGCTTCTCGACGCCGACCGACTCGTGGAGTCGCGGTGGGCAGACCAGCCACCCCATCCGCAGCGTCGGCGACAGCGTCTTGCTCGTCGAGCCCATCGTGACGACGCGGTCGGGCGCGAGCCCCTGGACCGCGCCGACCGGCTGCCGGTCGTAGCGGAACTCGGCGTCGTAGTCGTCCTCGACGACGAACCCGTCCACGGCGTGGGCCCATTCGACCAAGGCATGGCGTCGTTCCGGCGCGAGCACGACCCCGGTCGGCGCCTGGTGCGCCGGGGTCACGACGACGACGCGGGCCGGGGTGCGGGCGAGCGCCGCGACGTCGATGCCGCGCTCGTCGACCGGAACCGGCACGACCTGCATACCGGAACGCCGGGCGATCGCGTCGTGGTCGACCGGTCCCGGGTCCTCGACGGCGGCCGTGGTGACGCCCTCGGCGAGCAGGGCGCGCAGGACGAGGTTGAGGCCGTACCTGAACCCCGCGCAGACGAACACGGACTCCGGGTCGGCGACCGCCCCACGCACCCGGCGCAGGTATGCGGCGAGCACCTCCCGCAGCTGGGTCGACCCGGCGCCCAGCTCGTCGCCGAGATCCGCGGCGGTCGCGGTCCGTCCCGCGACGCCCATGGCCCAGAGCCAGTCGCGCATCGGGAAGCTACGCAGGTCGGGGACGCCGTACTCGAAGTCAACGTCGAACCGTGGTCGTGTGACCCGGCGCGGCTCGGCCGGCCGGACGTCGCCCGCGCTCGAGGCGACCACCGTCCCCGAGCCCTGCGCGGACCGGAGGTACCCCTCCGACTCGAGCTGCGCATACGTGTCGACGACGACCCCCCGCGAGACCCCGAGCTGCGCGGCGAGCGCCCTGGAGGCGGGCAGTCGTTCGCCGCGGGCGAGCCGTCCGGAGCGGATCGCGTCGCGCAGCCGCTCCTGGAGCTGGTGAGCCAGGGGCGTACCGGCAGTCCGGTCCAGGCCGAGCAGCAGCTCCGGCCCGTTGCGCGTCCAGTCGACCGCCACCCTCCGAACGGTAGCTGCGGCCCCAACCCCGGTCGGGAGGCACCGGGCCCGACGCATACGCGACACCACTGCGTCGACGCCGCGCGACGCGGCAGGATGAGCGCATGACCTCCTCCTTCGCCGTCGACGGCAGCGGGTCGCCGCTGCTGTCGACGAGCGGGTTCCGCGTGATCGACGACGACGATGACGACCCGGTGCTGTTGCGTGCGGACGGGTCGGCGGTCGACACCTGGCGGCAGGGCTACCCGTACGGCGAGCGGATGGACCGCACGGAGTACGAGCGCGAGAAGCGGCTGTTGCAGATCGAGATGCTCAAGCTGCAGTACTGGGCCAAGCGGACCGGACACCGGCTGGTGGTCGTGTTCGAGGGGCGGGACGCCGCCGGCAAGGGCGGCACGATCAAGCGGTTCATGGAGCACCTCAACCCGCGGGGGGCGCGGATCGTCGCCCTGGAGAAGCCCACCTCGCGCGAGAGCAGCCAGTGGTACTTACAGCGCTACGTCGCCCACCTGCCGTCGGCCGGGGAGCTCGTGCTGTTCGACCGGTCCTGGTACAACCGGGCCGTCGTGGAGCGGGTCATGGGGTTCTGCACCGACGAGCAGTACCGCGAGTTCCTGCGCCAGGCACCACGGTTCGAGGAGATGCTGACGCGGTCGGGGATCCTTCTGGTCAAGCTGTGGTTCTCGGTGTCGCGGTCCGAGCAGCACACCCGGTTCCTCATCCGGCAGATCGACCCGGTCCGCCAGTGGAAGCTCTCGCCCACCGACCTCAAGTCCCTGGACCACTGGGACGACTACACCGAGGCCAAGGAGGCGATGTTCTTCTACACCGACACCGACCATGCCCCGTGGGTGGTCGTGAAGAGCAACGACAAGAAGCGGGCCCGCCTCGCGGCCATGCGCCACGTTCTCAGCCTCTACGACTACGACGAGAAGGACGCCGAGCTCGTCGCCGAGCCGGACCCGCTCATCCTCGGTCCGGCGTCACGCATCTTCGAGCAGGGCGAGGCCGTGGGACGCCAGTTCCCGCCCCTTTGACCTACGGGCGCCGTCGGACGCTGTCGGTATGCGGGTCCGTCGCAGCCGTCGTGCGCGGTGACACTCCGGTGACCAGGCGCACGAGCTCGGCCCGGAAGCCCACCGGGTCCTCGAGGTGCTCGGCCACGAGGACGTCCGCGATGTCGGCCGCCCGGATCTGACCGAGCACGTCCCGGCCGCTCGGCGTGAGGCTCACGACCAGCCGGCGTCGGTCGACCGTGTCGCGGCGCCGCTCCACGTGCCCGGTGCGCTCCAGCCGGTCGAGGACCCGGCTCATGGTCTGCTCCTCGACCCGGCTGGCCGCGGCCAGTCGTCGCTGCGTGAGCGGCCCCTCGTCGAGGGCGTGCAGGGCCAGCAGGCCGGCGTGGGTGAGTCCCCGTTCGGCGAGCCACGCGTTCCAGTCGTGCTCGACCAGCCGGGCCGCGGTCGAGAGCAGCCGTCCCAGCGACCAGCCAGCCGGCCCACTAGGGTCCCCCGGGCCACCCACAGGCGCTGCGGAGGTGACGTCGGCTCGCACGAGCCGACCCTAGCGACCTATATTGCTCAGCATGCTCAGTAATCGGGAGTCCGCCACCCGTCGCGACCGCGCCCGGCAGGTGAGCGTCACCGTTGCCGAGATCCTCTGCATCGTCGGAACGCTCTTCGGCGTCGGCCTGATCGGGGGAACCCGGGTCGAGGAGAGCGCCGGCGGGGCGCTCTCGGCCGAGGCCACCCGCCTCGCACCCGCAGGGCCGGCGTTCTCGATCTGGAGCGTCATCTATCTGGGCCTGGTCGCATACACCGTCTGGCAGTGGCTGCCGTCCTCGGTGACGGAGCGGACCCGGTCCACGGGCTGGCTGGCGGCGGTGTCGATGCTGCTCAACGCCGGCTGGCTCCTGGTGACCCAGCAGGGCTGGATCTGGGCGAGCGTCGTCGTGATCCTCGCCCTCGCACTGGTCCTCGGCGAGCTGCTGCGGCGGATCACCCGGCAGCCGGCCTCCGGCGTGGCCGAGCGGGTCGTCGTCGACGGGACCTTCGGGCTCTACCTCGGCTGGGTCGCCGTGGCGACGTGCGCCAACGTCACCGCCGCCCTCGTCGCCTCCGGCGTACGGCCGAACGATGCGGTCAGCGACACCCTGGCCGTCGTGGTCCTCCTCGTGGCGGCGGCGCTGGGCGTCGTCTTCGCCCGGACGCTGGGCGGCCGTTGGGCGGTGGCGGTCGCGATGGCCTGGGGTCTGGGGTGGATCGCGGTCGGACGCAGCAGCGGCAGCCCGCAGTCGCTCGTCGTGGCGCTCTTCGCCGCGGTGGCGGCCCTGGTGGTGCTGGCGGTCGTGCCCTGGGCGCGCCAGAGGTCCGCGCAGCCGGCCACGGCTCGCTAGACCGTCGCGCGCAAGAGCTTCGAGTCGAGCCAGTCCACGAGGTCGACGATGACCTCGAACCGGTTCGTCTCGTTGAACACCTCGTGCCGGGCCCCCGGCCAGACCCGGACCGTGATGTCGGTGAGTCCGGCGGCGCGGTAGCGGTCGACCAGCGCGTCGACGAAGACGAGGCCGCCCCCGACCGGGTCCATCTCGCCGACGGTGATGTAGACCGGCAGGTCCTTCCGCATCGCGGCGAGCCGCTCCGGGTCGGTGACCGCACGCGCTCCGGCGAACAGCCCCTTGCTCCCCCCGACGTCCAGCCCGAACCCGCACCATTCGTGCGCGATGTAGGCGTCCACCTCCGCCTCGTCCCGGCTGAGCCAGTCGAAGTCGGTCCGCTGCGGCTGGAACGGGGCGTTGAAGCCGGACAGGTCCATCGGGGCCTCGAGGTCCATCGACGGCTCGAGCAGGTCGATGGCCGCGGTGCCCGAGAGCGCGACGGCGTCGACGTCCTCGCTGTGGTCGAGCAGGAGCTGCTGCGTGGCGAACGACCCGAGACTGTGCGCCACCAGGCCAAGCCGCAGACCGGGGTGCGCCTCCTTGGCCCGCGCCCCCATCCGGCCGATGTCTGCGACCAGCTCGGTCCAGCCATTCTCGCCGAGGACGCCGTAGTCCGCTTCTCCCGCAACGGAGTTCGCATGACCGCGGTGGTCGTGCGCATACACGATGTAGCCCGCGGCGGTCAGCGCGTCGGCCACCCGTGTATACCTCGTGGCGTACTCCCCCACCCCGTGGGTGATCTGGGCGATCGCCTTCGGTGTGCCTTCGGGGTCCCATCGGTATGCGGCCACAGTGACGCCGTCACTGCTGGGGAAGTCGACGCGGGTGGGTTCGCTGGTCATGCCGGTGAACCTAGCCGTTGCCCGCCCGGCTTGGCTCTGAGTCGAGCGACTCGACTGCCGACATACACCCAGCCGAGACGCCCGGCTGTGAGTCGAGCCGAGCGGGCACTCCGTCCTGGCGGCGTTGGAAGCCTGTGGGCGACCGATGCGGACGGCCAGCGGCGCGGGTCAGCGTCGCGGCGTCTCCTCGTCGAGAACCGCCTCATGAGTCTCCTGGTCGCACACGACCGCCTCGGGCGGCGGCGCCGCCCGGCCCCACGTCCCGAGGATGGAGCCCACGATGACGAGCGGGAACCCGATCACCAGCCCCAGGGTGATCGGCTCCTGGAGCACCAGCGCGCCGAGCAGCAGGGCGACGGCCGGGTTGACGTAGGTGATGAGCGTCATCCGGGCCGGGCCGGCCTCGGCGATGAGGGCGAACATGACGAGGAAGGCGATGGCCGTGCAGAAGACCGCGAGGACGACCACGGAGATCACCGCGGAGGGGGTGATGTTCGAGGCCGGTACGAAGGGAGTGAACGGTGCGTAGACGACCGCCGCGAGGATCAGCGACGCGGTCACGACCCCGATCGACGGCAGGTCGGACAGCTGCCGGCTGATGATGATCGGACCGATGGCGTAGCCGACCACGACAAGCAGCACCTGGCCCACAGCGACCAGGTCGTCGGCGTGGACGTCGAGACCGAGCAGCACGGCGACCCCGACCAGCCCGATGACCAGACCCAGGATGCGGCGCCAGCCGAGCCGGTCGTGGCCCATCACCGTGAGGATGATCGCCGCGACGATCGGCACGGCGGCGATGACCAGCCCGGTGGTCGAGCTGGTGAGCCGGGTCTCGGCGTGCCCGAGCAGCAGCCAGGGGCCGACGATCTCGACCAGGGTGTAGACGACCAGGACCTTCCACCGCCGCAGCACCGGCCGCAGCGCACGAGCCCGCACCGCCAGCGGCAGCAGGATGAGCGCGCCGAGCGCGGTCCGGCCGAAGGCGAGGTGGAGCGGGTCGAGGTCGGTGACCGCGATCCGGATGAACAAGTACGGGATGCCCCAGCAGACGCTGAGGATCGCGAACAGCAACCAGCCCCGCCGGGTCACCGTGACCTCCCTTCGACCGGGCCTACCGTAGGCGCCCCCTCAGACGAAGGTCTGGCGCTGGCGTCCCAACCCGGGGATCTCGAGCTCGCAGACGTCGCCCGCCCGCAGGTACGGGAACCGGCCGGAGAGCCCGACGCCCTCCGGCGTGCCGGTGAGGAGCAGGTCGCCCGGCTCGAGGGCGAGGTACTGGCTCAGGTGCCACACGAGATGCTCGACCCCGAACACCATGTCGGCCGTCGTCGAGTCCTGCCGCGGCTCGCCGTTGACCCACGACCGCAGGGCCAGCGAGCCGTGGTCCAGCTCGTCCGGTGTCACCAGCCACGGCCCGGTCGGCGTGAACCCGGGGCAGCACTTGCCCTTGCTCCACTGGCCGCCCGACTCCTCCAGCTGGAACGTGCGCTCGGACAGGTCGTTCGTGAGGACGAACCCGGCCACGCAGGCAAGGCTCTCCTCAGCCGACGCGAGGTAGCTGGCCGGGCGACCTATGACGACACCGAGCTCGACCTCCCAGTCGGTCTTGTTGCTGCGCAACGGAACTCGCACGTCGTCGTCCGGTCCGCCGACGGTGTTGGGCGTCTTGAGGAAGATCACCGGCTGCTTGGGCGGCTCCACCCCAGACTCCGCGGCGTGCGCGGCGTAGTTCAGACCGACGCATACGACCGCACCCGGCCGCGCGATCGGCGCGCCGACCCGCATCCCCTCGGCGCCGTCGAGCAGGGGCAGGTCGCCGGCCTCCAGCCGGCGACGCACCTCGTCCGGCTGGTCCGACGACCAGAACGCCGCGTCGATGTCGTTGCAGACTCCACGCAGGTCGAATGCCTCGTCCCCCTGCCAGACGACGGGTACCTCCCCGCCGATCGGTCCGAGCCGGCCCAGCTTCATGCGTCCTCCTCCGCTCTCAGGGTCGCAGCGAGCAGGTACGGGCCCTGCCCCCACGGGTAGCTGCCGGTGACCGGGGTGTGCTCGTACCGGTTCCGGTCGCTGTTCACCCCGGGCCGGTAGGACACCCCGGTCAGGTGCCCGTTCGTGTCGATCCGGTAGGCGACGTGGCGCCAGGCCGCGTCGGCCACCGGACGGTACTCCTCCGGGAGCAGTCCCGCGGCAACCGCCTGGGTGAGCGCGGCGGCCGCCATCGCCGTGGTCGACGACTCGGGGTAGCTGGTCGGCTCGTCGACGAGGTTGCGCCAGGCGCCGCCGGGGTCCTGACGGTCGCGCAGGACGGCGGCCAACCGGTCGTAGCGCCGCTTCAGGTCTTCCGGCACCCGCTCCGGCCCCAGCGCGACGAGCAGCCGGGTGAGACCCAGGACCGCCCAGCCGTTGCCGCGCCCCCACGGGATGCTCTCGGCCTGCGGTGCGTCGGGGTCGGCCAGGTGACCGAACAGACCGTCCTCCCGCTGCAGCGCGGCGCAGTGCCGGGCGGCGAGATCGGCGGCGGTGGCGGGCATCCCGGCGTCGCCGGTCGCGTCGCCGACGCGGACGAGCAGCTCGGGCAGACCGTAGAGGGAGTCGACGAAGAGCCGCCGCCCGTCGGACTCGGGCGCGTAGCCACCCACGACGTCACCCGTCGCGACGACCCGGTCGACGACAGCTCGCAGCAGGCCCCACGCCTCCGGCACCAGGTCGCGACGCACCGACCCCGACTCGAGCAGGTCGAGCAGGGCCACGCACGGTCCGAGGGCGTTCGGCTCCCGGCCGCGCTCGGCAGCCACCCAGGAGGACACGTCGTCGACGACGGCGCCCGTGAAGGCCGGGATCCCGAACCGGCGGCCGGCCGCGAGCAGCCCGTCGAGGGCGACGGCCTCGCCCCAGTCCCAGCGGTAGAACCAGTACGCCAGCGCCGCGTACCCGGCGGCGCGGACCCGCTCCGGGAGGGGTCGGCCCACATCGGTCTGCACGGAGAGGCTGGTACCCAGGCGGAACACCGGCGTCCTCTCGCAGCGGCACCCTCGGCCAGCTCTTGCCGAAACGTTATAACGTTAATAGGTTTCGTCGCCATGCTCATCACGCGCGTCACGGCGTACGCCGTCAAGGCCGACCAGGTGTACGCGATGTCCGGCGGGGTCACGACGGGGACCACTCTGCCCGGCAGCGACTACCTCCGGTTCGGCGACTACCCACAGCTGTACTCGGCGCGGTCGCAGGCCGCCCTGGTGCGAGTCGAGACGGACGCCGGCGTCGTCGGGTGGGGCGAGGCTCAGGCGCCGGTCGGCACCGAGATCATCCTCAGCATCGTCAAGGAGGTCCTTGCACCGTCGGTCCTCGGGCGGGACGCCGAGACGACCGGGCTCCGGTACCACGAGATGTACGAGACGATGCGGGTCCGCGGCCAGGTCGGCGGCTACCAGCAGGACGCGATCGCCGCGGTCGACACCGCCCTGTGGGACATCCGCGGCCGGGCGACGCAGCGCTCGCTCGCCGACCTGCTCGGCGGGCGCCGCCGTGACCGCCTCCCCGCCTACGTCACCGGTCTGCGCGAGAAGACACCGGAGGGGCGCCAGGCCGAGGCCGCCGACTGGGCGGCCCAGGGCCTCGGGGTCAAGCCGTGCCTCGGGGTCGGCCCGGTCGAGGACGCGCGCGAGATCGAGCGGCTGCGGTCGGCGATGGGTGACGACGGCCGGCTCATGGTCGACGGGATGTGGGGCTACACGTACCCGGAGGCGGTCCGGGCGGGCCGGGCGTTCGAGCAGTACGGCGTGGGGTTCCTCGAGTCGCCGCTCCTCCCCGAGGACGTCGGTGGCCACGCCCGGCTGGCCCGCGACCTCGACCTGCCGATCGCCGTGGGCGAGCCGTTGCGGACCCGGTTCGCGTTCCTTCCCTGGTTCGAGCGCGACGCGCTCGACATCGCCCAGCCCGACCTCATGCGCAACGGCGTCACCGAGACCGTCGCGATCGCCGAGCTGGCCTACGCGTTCAACCGGCCGGTGGCCCTGCACACCGGCGTGGTGACCGTCGTCGGGATGTCGGCCTCGTGGCAGGTGGCGGCGACCCTGCCGACCTTCCACATCCAGGAGCTCCAGCCGGTGATGCTCGACACCTTCAACCCGTGGCTGGCCGAGCCGCTGCGGGTCGAGGACGGCGCGGTGGTGGTCCCGACCGGACCGGGACTCGGCCTCGAGCTGGACGAGGAGCGGGTCGCGGCGATGGCGACGGCCACGGTCACGGCCGCTCTGTGACCAGCTGGCGGGAGCTCCCGTTCGGCGAGCACGTCCTCGCCGAGTCGCCTCGGTGGGACGTGGAGCGCCGACGCCTTTCCTGGGTCGACATCGTCCAGCGCTGCGTCTGCTGGGCGGACCTCGACGGTCGCGGTCTCTGGGGTCCGGCAGAGCGGTTCCGTATGCCGGGCCTCGTCACGGCGGCCGTGCCCAGCCCGCATGGGTGGTGGGTCGCCGTCGGGTCCGGTGTCGTCGAGGTCTCGCCGGATGGTGCCGCCGTCGGGCCGGAGCACACGGTCAGCCCTTCGTTCCCCGACGTACGAACGAATGACATGGCTCTCGACCCGGCCGGGCGTCTCGTCGTCGGCCTGTTCACCGAGGACCGGGTGAGCCCCCGGGGGGCTCTCGTCAGGCTCGACCCCGACACCGGCGAGACCATGCCGCTGGTCACAGACCTCGTCACGGGCAACGGCATCGGGTTCAGCCCCGACGGGTCGCGGATGTACTGGGTCGACACGGCGCGCGGGACGCTCAGCACGGCGTCCTACGACCCGGTCGGGTCCGCCGGAGCCGCGGCCGTCGTCGTCCACGAGCCCGGGCCCGGCCGTCTCGACGGCCTGGTCGTCGACCCCTCGGGGGACGTGTGGCTCGCCGTCTGGGACGCGGGAGAGGTGCGCCGGTATGCGCCCGACGGCACGCTGCGCGCGACGCTCGCCACCCCCGTCGCCCGGCCCTCAGCCCCGGCCCTGGTCGGGGAGCTGCTCGTCGTCACGACCGCCCGCCGCGACCTCGCCCGCCCCGACGGCGAACCGCCGCCCGACCCCGAGGGCCGGCTGTACGCATACCCGCTGTCCTGAACCCGAAGGAGCCGACATGGAGCTGCTGGACCGGATCACCGCCGAGCGCGAGTGCGAGCGGCTGACCTACCGCTACTGCGAGGCCGTCGACTTCGGGCACGCCTCCCGGCTGGCCGACGTGTTCGCCGAGGAGGGGATCTTCGACAACGGCGACCTCCACCTCGTCGGCCGGGAGCAGATCCGTCGCGTCTTCACCGAGCGCGAGCAGGTCCGCGAGCTGCGGACCCGGCACGTCTGCACGAACATCCACGTCGAGGTCACCGAACCCGCCGCCGCGACCGGCGTGGTCTACCTGACCCTGTACCGGCGCCGCGGGTCGGAGGACTGGTCGGTCCCCGTGGCCGAGACGTCGCCGGCGGTCGTCGGGAGCTACCACGACGCGTACGTGCGCACCGACGAGGGCTGGCGGATCGCGGCTCGGCGCCTGGACGCCGCGTTCGTCGACCCCTCCGCGGCGGGCTGGTCGACGACGACGCGGTGACGACGACGACTGGTGACAACGACTCGGTTACGACGACTTGCCGGGCAATCGTCGTAAGGATATAACGTTCCTACGTTTCAGCGCGGAAACCGGAGGAGAGCACCGATGCCCCAGCCCCGTCCCCCTCAGACCACCCCCTCGACCCTCGGCCGCCGCCAGGTCCTCAAAGCCTTCGGGCTGGTCGGTGCCACGGCGGTCGCCGGGCCCGGAGTCCTCGCCGCCTGCTCGTCGGGCACAGCCGGGGACGCGGGCGGCGGCGCCACGGCCGGCGGCGGCCAGGTCACCGGAGAGATGGACTTCTGGTGGAACCCCTCGGTGGAGTCCGCCGACGCCATGGGGAAATGGATGACCAGCACCATCAGCGACTTCCAGAAGGCCAACCCGGGCACCACGATCAACTCGGTGACCCAGCCGGCCGAGCAGATGGTCGGCAACTTCCGCACCGCCTGCCAGAGCCAGAGCGGGCCCAGCCTCGACCACCAGTACTCCGGCCCCTACACGATGCAGTTCGTCTACGAGAACTGCATCGCCCCCCTGAGCGACGGTACGTACCCCGACGCCGAGTTCGCCCACGTCCTGCCGCCGGCGGCGCTCAACCTCTACAAGTACCAGGGCAAGACCTGGGCGCTGCCCTGGTACAACGCGCCGGTCGTCCTCATGTACAACAAGGCGCTCTTCACCGCGGCTGGGCTCGACCCGAGCACACCGCCGACGACGGTCGACGAGCTGATCAGTGCCTCGGCCAAGCTCAAGGCCTCTGGCGTCGTGCCGTTCGGCTACGGCCTCAAGGGACTCACCGGCACCGGCAACTTCTCGGGCCTGTGGAACCTGCAGCAGCTGAACGATCCCAAGGAGATCCTGCCGGTCGTCCTCGGGAAGGCGTCCTACACCGACCCGAAGTACTCCGGGTGGCTCGGCTGGGTCAAGCAGATGATCGATGCCGGGGTCTTCAACAGCGACGTCACCTCGTTGGCCTACCAGGACTCGCAGAACATGTTCCTGGCCAAGAAGAGCGCCATGTGCATCTCCAGCAGCCTGACCAACTTCCAGAAGACCCTGGGCAACGACCTGGGGATCTGCACGACGCCCACCAAGGGCACCGGCCAGCTCGCCGGGCGGATCCAGTTCAACTCGCACCCGCTGTTCATCACCTCGTTCGCCGAGAACAAGCAGCTGCCCTCGGCGTTCCTCCAGTACCTGCACACCGCGCCGGTGCTCAAGGGCATGTACGAGTCGTCCGGCTTCTTCCCGGCCGACGACCGCTTCGACCCCTCGGTGATGAAGACCGACCAGGACAAGCAGCTCTTCGGCTTCCTGCGCGACAAGTCCGTCATCGGGTACCAGAACTACTGGCCGTCGAAGATGGACCGGGAGAACCTCTTTCTCGGCGTGCAGTCCCTGTTCGCCGGTCAGGGCTCGCCCGAGCAGATCGCCCAGCAGATCGAACAGCGGCTCGCCACCTGGCGGCAGCAGTCGGCGGCGGACCTCAAGAGCTTCGAGGCGCAGGCGTCCTCGTGACGCCCGGCACGAGCACAGCAACCACGACTCAGCCCCGCATGTCCGACACCGGCGGCGGGGGTGGCGGGACGGTGGCCCGTCGCCCGCGCCGCCGGCGGGACGGCAACGCGGCCGCCGGGTTCCTGATCCTGGCCATCCTGCTGGTCGGATTCGTGTTCTTCTACCCGATCGTCGCTGTCATCCTCACCAGCCTGCAGGACCCACGCAGCGGCGCGTTCGTCGGGATGACCAACTACGGGGCGCTGTTCGCGGACGAGATCTTCCAGGACGCTGTGCGCAACAACCTCAAGTTGCTCGTCGTCCTGCCGGTCGTGGTGGCCCTGGCCCTCGTCCTCGCCCAGGTGCTGTTCGACCGGATCCGCGGCTGGCGGCTCTACCGGGCGCTGATCTTCCTGCCGTACATCGTCCCGGTCGTTGTGGCCGCTCTGGTCTTTGGCCAGATCCTGCAGCAGAACGGCCTGGTCAACGAAGTGCTTCGGTTCCTGCACCTGGACTTCCTCGCCCACGACTGGCTGGGCGACCCGAACACCGCCATCTGGTCCCTGGCGGGTGTGGTCGTCTGGCGTGAGCTGGCGTTCGGCGTCGTCCTGTTCCTGGCCCGGATGACCCAGCTCCCGCTGGACCTCTTCGATGCCGCTCGGGTGGACGGCGCCAACTGGTGGCAGCGGCTGCGGCACGTGACCGTCCCGCAGATGTCGACGATCATCGCGTTCTACTGCGGGATCGTCCTCATCGCCCTGCTCAGCTGGGTGTTCAACTACGTGCTCGTCCTCACGCGCGGCGGCCCGGGAACGAGCACGTACGTCATCGAGTACTACGTCTACAGCCGGGCGTTCCAGTACGGCGACTTCGGCAACGCCGCGGCTCTCTCCTCGATCATGCTGGTCGTCATCCTTGCCGTCATGGGCACGTACCTCACGGTGCTCGGCAAGCGAGGTGTCCTGTGAGCACCGTTCGTACGCACAGCAATGCGGCCGTCGGAGCGGTGAGCAAGCACGGTCTGGCACTCCTCGCCACGCTCGCGGCGCTCGTGCCGCTCTACTTCATGCTGTCCACGTCCTTCAAGACCGAGGTCGGCTACGCGGAGAACCAGCTGTCGTTGCCGCTCTCGCCGACCCTGGAGAACTTCCAGTCCCTCCTCGGTAACCCGCAGTTCGTGACCTGGATCCGCAACAGCTTCATCCTCACCGTCTGCTCCGTCGCGATCGGGCTCACCGTGGCGGCGCTGGCGGCGTATGCGTTCGCGTGTATGGACTTTCGCGGTCGCCAGCCGCTGTTCATCGCGTTCGTGGCCCTGCTGGGCATCCCGTCGGTGGCGCTGATCATCCCGCTGTTCCGCGTAATGGTGCGCACGCACCTCATCAATACCCTGCAGGGAGCGGTGCTCGTCTACGCCGGCCTGATGATCCCCTACACGACGTACTTCCTCACCGGCTTCTTCCGACGGCTACCGACCTCGTTGTTCGAGGCCGCGCGGCTCGACGGCTGCGGCCACTGGGGGATCTTCCGCCGAATCGCCGTGCCGCTGTCCCGTCCCGGGCTGATCACGCTCGGGATCGTCAACACCCTGTGGGTGTGGAACGAGCTGCTCATCGCGATCGTGTTCCTGCAGCGCTCGGACAAGCGAACCCTCATGGCTGGCCTGACGCTCTTCCAGGGCGAGTTCGCCAGCAACATCCCCGCGATCATGGCCGGCCTGACCATCGCCGTCCTGCCCATGTTCGTCCTCTATCTCAGCGGCCTGAGGTTCTTCCTCAACGGCCTGACGGGAGGATCCGAGAAGTGACGGTCGAGGCACAGTCGGTGGTCGCGCTCCGTGTCGGCGACGCGGAGGTCGTCGTCGACACCGACCGAGCCGCGATCACGGCGATCACCACGCCGACCCGGTCCTACGTGGACCCGGACGTCACTGGCAGCATCCTGCGGTTGGCGGTCCCGCTCGACGACTACGCCGCGCACTACGTCGAGTGCGGCGGCGCCCGGCCGGTCGTCGAGACCGAGAACGGTGCGCTGCGGCTCACCTATGACCGGCTGCGGTCGGACCACCTCGAGATCGACGTCCATGTGGAGATCACGTTCACGCCCTCGGACGACGGCCTGGTGATCCGCGCGCGGGTCCGCAACGACAGCGACCGCGACATCCCGCAGGTGGTCTTCCCCCAGGTCCTGGGGCTCACCCCGCGCAGCGACGGGGCGCCCACCCGCCTGCAGCTGCCCGGCCGGCGGATGGAACCGTTCGTGGAGCTGGCGATGCCGCCGCACGACCTGTCGTTCCTCGAGGTCCCGCTGCAGGAGTACATCTACTACGGCTGCCTCGACCTGACGATGAAATGGCTCGACTACGGCGACGCCGACGACGGTTTCACCCTGTACTGGCGCAGCCCGCGCTACACGACGCAGGGTCTCCTGGTCCAGCGGCCGGACCGGGCCATCGAGCGGCTGGATCTCCGCTGGGCGCAGTACCCCTCGCTCGGACCCGGAGAGAGCTGGGACAGCGACGACGTCGTCCTGCTGCCGCACGTGGGCGACTGGTACGCCGGAGCCGAGGCCTTCCGGCAGTTCGTCAAGGACCGCTACGTCTACGACGCGCCGCGGCACGTGCGCGAGGCTCTCGCCATCCGCTCGCTCTGGCCGGCGGTGCGCAACGCGCCACCGCGGTTCCGCTACCGCGACCTGCCTGAGTATGCGGCGGAGGTCGCCGACCCGTCGCTCGGCGTCGGCGAGGTCGTCTTCTGGCACTGGTGGCTCAAGAACGGGTACCCGATCGTCCTCGACGACCGGCTCGGCACCGAGGAGGAGCTGCGCTCCGCCCTCGACCGGTGCCGCGAGATGGGCGTGCCGATCTCCCTCTTCGTCAGCCATCACATCCTGCGCGACACCGACGAGACCGACCCGGACTGGTTGCACCGCAACAAGACCGGCCAGGCGGTGGTGTGGAACTGGACCTACAGCTCCGACTACATCCCCAAGTTCCCCGTGCTCTTCGCGGCGACCCACTCGATGGTCAAGGCGTCGGCCCTCTCCCCGGGCTGGCGGGAGACCGGCCTGAACGAGTACCGCCGCGCGCTCGACCTCGGCGCGGAGTCGATCTGCTTCGACGTCTTCTACGCCTGGGGCGAGCCGAACTACAGCCCGAGCGCGGACGGCGAGCCGGACGAGGAGGGCGAGCGGCTCATCGAGTTCGCGCGCGAGGCCCGGCGGATCATCCGCGAGCGACGACCGGAGGGCAGCTTCTCGGGCGAGTGGCCGAGCGAGCTCAAGGTCCCGGTCATGGACTACACCTGGGACTGGCGAAACGCGTACGACGTCGCCGACTGCGCGCCGTTCCGCTACGTGTTCCCGCAGTTCAGGCTCAACGCCAACGTCGGGGCCCACCCGCGTGGACCCGTCGTCGCGTTCATGGAGGACGCCCTCCTCAACATCATGCCCGGCGGCCTCCTCACCGAACGCCTCGCCGACCACCCGCAGCTCGTCGACCTGCTGCGGCGGCTCACCACGCTGCGGCGCCGGTTCCTCCCGTTCTTCACCGAGGGCCGGTACCGCCACCTCGAAGCCGCCCGCGTCGAGGGCGGAGACGCCCGCGTCTTCACCCACCGCGCCGACGCGCTGCTCATCGTCGCCAACCCGACCGACGCCGACGCCACCGTGACGGTCTCCGTCGACGTGGACCGACTCGGCGTGGTCGGCACCGACTGGACCGTCGAGGCCCACCACCTCGACGGGTCCGTCGACCCGCGAGGGTCGACCGGCGTCGCCTACCGGACGACCGAGACCCTGGAACCGGACGGACTCGTCGTCCTGCACCTGCGCGCCCGGGAGCCCTCCCCGTGACGTGGCTCGCGGCCCTCGTGGTCGTCGGGGTGGCCGGCTTCCTCACCGGCATGACGGGGTTCGGGTTCAGCGTCCTGTCGGTCCCGTTGCTGCTGCTCATCTACCCGCCGCATGACGTCGTCGTCATGGCCCTCTGCCTCGTGCCGCTGACCAGCGCGCTCCTGCTGCTGACCCCCCACCTGCGCGGCAAGCTCGACCGGCGACTGTGCTTCGCGCTCACCGGTTTCTCGTTGATCGGCCTGCCGATCGGGCTGGTGATCTTCCACTGGTTCGACCCGCTGTGGGTGAGCGGGCTCATCGGTCTCGCGCTCGTGGGGTACGCCTGGTACGGCCTGTACGCCGACCGGGACTGGTCCTCGCGGCACGCCTGGCTGGCGCCGAGCGGAATCGTCGGCGGGATCCTCGCGACGAGCACCGGACTGAGCGGCCCCGCCGTCGCGATGTACGTCCACGGGCGCCGGCTCACCAACGGCGAGCAGGTGGCGACGATGGCCGCATACGTCGGCCTCGTCAGCGTCATCGGCCTCGGCCTGCTCGCGGTGCGTGGTGAGGTCGGCAGCGCCGCTCTCGGCCGCGTGGCCTGGCTGTCGCCCAGCGCGTTGGCCGGCGTCGCCGTCGGCCGCTGGTGGGCATCGCGGCAGCACGCCATCATCGACCGTGTCACGCTCTACGCCCTCGGCACGATGGGCCTCTGGACCGTGGCGCGGGCGAGCTTCGTCTGGATCTCGGGTGGAGGAGCCTCATGACCGATGACACGAGCCCGACCGCAGTGCCGCAGGAGCGTGGACCGCTGTCCGGGGTGATCCCGATCCCGGTCACGACGTTCCACGACGACGGCCGGCTCGACACCGAGGGCCTGGCCTCGCAGGTGCGGTTCAGCCTCGAGTCCGGCGCCCACGGCGTCCTCTACCCCGGCGTCGTCAGCGAGTTCTACACGCTCACCGACGACGAGCGCCGCGCGGCGGTCGAGACCGTCGTCACGGCCGCCGACGGCAGGGTCCCGGCCATCGTCGGGGTCACCGGTGCGAGCACCGCGGCCGCCGTCGCCTTCGCCGAGCACGCCCGCTCCATCGGAGCGGACGCGGTCATGTCGATGGTGCCCTACGTGCAGCACTTCTTCGCTCCCACAACCGATTTCGCTCGCGAGCACATGACCGAGGTCGCTCGCGCGGCCGCCGTTCCGGTGATCCTCCAGAACGCCAGGGTCGGGTTCCCGCTCGGCGTCGGCGCCGTCACCGAGGTCGTCCGGCAGGTCCACGGGGTGCGCTACGTCAAGCAGGAGAGCAACCCGCCGACGCACGGGATCTCCGAGATCGTCAGCGCGCTGGGCGACCGGATCGACGGCGTCTTCGGCGGCGTCGGCGGGGTCTACCTCGTCAACGAGCTGGACCGCGGCGCCGTCGGCACGATGCCCTCCCCTGCCTTCGTGGACCGCATCGTGGCGGCGTACGACCTCTACCGCGGAGCCGGCGCCGACGCGGCGCAGCAGCTGCTCGAGACGATGGGGTCGCTGTTCACCCGCGAGGTCCTCTACAACGTGGTCTTCCACAAGGAGGTCCTCCGCCGGCGGGGCGTGATCACCTCGACCCGGGTGCGGATCGCGAGCCCGTCGCTGGACGCAGTCGACCTCGCCGACCTCGACCGGCTCCTGGATGCGGCGGACGTGCGATGAGCTCCGGTTCGCCTGTGGTTGCCGACGGTACCGTTGCCCCGAAGTTGGTCCGCCGGTCCGACGAGGAGGGGGCGATGTTCGGTCGTCCGGTCGACGTGCCCATGCACTCCGTCGTCCGCACCGAGCTGCTCACTCAGATCCGGTCCGGGCGGCTGCACCCCGGCGACCAGGTGCCCACTGAGCCGCAGCTGATGGCGGCCTTCGGCGTCAGCCGGACGACGGTCCGGCGAGCGCTGCGCGACCTCGAGACCATGGGCCTCATCGACCGGCAGCCCGGCCGGGGTAGCTTCGTCAGCGAGCCGAAGGTCGAGCCCAAGCTCGACCGGCTGACGGGGTTCGTCGAGGACATGGAGGCGCTCGGACTGCACGCGAGCGCGATCGTCGAGCTCATCGAGTCCGGCCCCGCCGACGCCGAGGTGAGCCAGCAGCTGCAGCTCGCGCCCGGAGAGACCGTCGTCCACATCGAACGGGTGCGCCTGGCCAACGGAACGCCGATCTCGTTCGACGACAGCTACTTTCCCGCCGACCTGGGCTCTCGCATCGCCACCGAGAACCTCGAGGACGAGCCGTTCTACAGCATCCTCGAGAGCAAGTACGGCATCGCGCTGGCCGGCGCCGACTACGTCCTGTCGGCCACGACGGCCGACGAACGGGTCGCCCGGCTGCTGTCCATCGCCGTCGGCGCCCCGGTCCTCCGGCTGGAGCGCACCTCGCGGGCCGCGCCCGACCGTCGCCCGATCCTCTTCGAGCACCTGCACTTCGCGGGCGCCCGGATCAGCTACCGGCTCACCCTGGACCGCTGACCGATGTCGACCACCTCGGGGCGAGCGCCCCGGTCCGTCGTCGTCGTCGGCGCCTCGTCCGGCATCGGCCAGGCCATCGTGCGCCGGTTCCTCGACGACGGCGACGCCGTGGTGGGGATCAGCCACGCCCCACTCGCCGACCCCGCGTTTCCCCATCTCGTCGCCGACTGCTCGGACCCGTCCGCGGCCACCGAGGCCGTGTCCGAGGCGAGCGAGCGGCTCGGCGGCCGGCTCGACGTCGTGGTCCCGGCCGCGGCGGTCACTCCCCGGGCGCGGGCGACGCACACCTCCGACGAGGACTGGCGCGCCGGCCTCGGCGCCACGCTCGACTCCACGTTCTTCACCTGCCGCGCGGCCATCCCGTTCCTGGGATCCGGTGGCGCCATCGTGTGCATCTCGTCCATCACCGCCTCGATCGCCTCACCCGGCATCTCCGCCTATGCGGCGGCGAAGGGCGGAGTCAACGCCCTCGTCCGCGTGCTGGCCCTCGAGCTCGGCGGGCAGGGCATCCGGGTCAACGCGGTGGCCCCCGGCCTCATCGGTGGCGACCAGCTCGACAACGCCAGCGAGGGGTATGCGTTGCGCCGCACCGGCCGCCCCGAAGAGGTCGCCGCGGCGGTGGCGTTCCTGGCCTCCCCCGCCGCGTCGTTCATCACCGGGGTCGTCCTGCCCGTCGACGGCGGCCTCAGCGCCGGCCAGACCGGCGCCTACGCCCGAGCCGACCTGCGGGCCCTGCTCGACCCCTGACACCACTGAGGCAAGGAGGCCTGTCGTGCGTACCGCTGTCGTGACCGGAGGGATGAGCGGACTCGGCGCCGCCTGCGTCGAGCGGCTGCGCGCCGACGGTCTGAACGTCGTCACGCTCGACCGCGCAGACGGCGCCGACCACGTCGTCGATGTGTCCGACACCCAGCAGGTCGAGGAGGCCGTCGCCGCGATCGGGGCCGTCGACGTCCTCGTCAACAGCGCCGGCGTCGTGGGGCCGAACCGCCCGCTCTGGGAGGTGTCGGACGACGACTGGCGGCGGACCTTCCAGGTCAACGTCGAGGGCACCTTCCACCTGTGCCGGGCCGTCGTGCCGGGGATGGTCGAGCGCGGCTGGGGCCGGATCGTCAACCTCGCGTCGATCGCCGGCAAGGACGGCAACCCGAACCTCAGCGCCTACTCGGCGTCGAAGGCGGCCGTCATCGCGATGACCAAGTCGCTGGCCAAGGAGCTGGCCACCACCGGCGTCATCGTCAACTCGGTGGCACCGGCGGTGTTCGAGACGCCGATGAACGCCGACACCGCGCCCGAGGTGCTGGACCGGCTGGTGTCGCTCATCCCGATGCACCGTCTGGGCCGCCCCGAGGAGCTCGCCGCCCTCGTCTCGTGGCTGGTCTCGGACGAGTGCAGCTTCTCCTCCGGTGCGGTGTACGACATCAGCGGGGGCCGGGCCACCTACTGACCGCGATCTCATCTCTCGCGGGTGATCATCCGTGATCGCCGGCCCATCACGCTTGGATGAGGGTCGTGAACCCACCGCTGTTCGGAGAGGAGTCGAGCATGACCGAGCGCTCAGCCGCCGTGAAGTCCGCGTGGGCCGAAGGGCTGACCTACTTCGCGGTCGCGCTGCTGATCACCGTGGGGATCTTCCAGGCCCTGCAGGGGCTCACTGCTTTGTTCAGCGGGGATTTCTACGTCGTGGCCCCGAACAACGTCTTCGCCTTCGACGTCACGACCTGGGGCTGGATCCACCTCATCATCGGCATCATCGCCTTCGCCGTCGGCGTCGGGCTGTTCTACGGCGCGTCCTGGGCCCGCGGCGCCGGCATGGGCATCGCGGTGGTCCAGGCCATCTCGCAGTTCATGTTCCTGCCTCACTACCCCGGCTGGTCGATCGTCATCATCGCGCTCGACATCGCGGTCATCTGGGCCCTGGCGACGTACCGCTCCGACAAGTTCATGTGACCTACGCGATGGGGCTCGCGCCCAGCGCGACGGTCGCGGTGTGCGCGACGCCGGACTGGTCGGTCCAGCCGATCGTGACCTGGTCGCCGGGGTTGGCCCCGGTGAGCGCGGCACCGACGTCCGTCGCCGAGGCGATGCTGCGACCGTGCAGGCTGGTGATGACGTCGCCGGCCTGTAGGCCTGCGGCCGCGGCGGCGCCGCCGGGGACGACGTTGCCCACGACCGCGCCCGAGACCGCGTTGCGCGCATACCCGTAGCCGTAGCCGTCGCCGTACGCCGAGAGACCGCTGCTCAGCTCAACGCCGAGGAACGCGGCCGGCCCGATCCGGACCGTGCTGGTCTCGGTGCCCGACGTGATCTGGTCGACGATCGCGAGCGCCCGTTGGATCGGGATCGCGTAGCCGTCGATCTCGGCGCCGGTCGAGGCTGCCGTGTCGACGCCGACGACCTCGCCCTCGGCGTCGAACAGGGGCCCGCCCGAGTCGCCGGAGACGACGTCGGCCGTGGTCTCGACCATCGCCGACAGGGTCTCGGAACCGGTCGAGCCCTCCGAGGCCGCCGTCACCGACGCCGTCAGCGACGAGATGGTCCCCGCGGCGGCGGTGAGCGTGCCGGTCCCCCCGGCGTTGCCCACCGCGGTCACGGCGTCGCCGACCTTCGCAACGTCGTCGTCCGCCTTGACCGTGGTGAGGCCCGACGCCCCGGTCAGCTGGAGCAGGGCGACGTCGTTCGACGGGTCGCTGCCGACCACCGTCGCGGCGTAGCTCTCGCCGGTCGTCGCGACGGTCACCGTGATCGTCCCGGCGCCCTCGATGACGTGGTAGTTCGTCAGGATCTGTCCCGCGGCGGTGAGCACCATGCCGGTGCCCGCGGCCTCGGCGTTCTGGTACGGCAGCACCGTGTCGATGAGGACCACCCCGGCGGACTGCGCCGCGGTCGCCGGTTGCGAGACCGGCGTCGCATACCCGCCGTAGGCGGCATACCCGCCGTACGACCCGTAGCCACCCGCCGGCCCTCCGCCGCGGACGAGAACCGCTCCCCCGAACGCCGGAGCGGCCGAGCAGGCAACGGTGCCGACGAGCGCGACAGCGACGGCCGCCGCCCGCACCCGGCGCAGCCCGCCGGGCCCCCCGAGTGCTGTACCCGCCGCCTGCCGGTCCCGTGTCGCTGTCGTCATCGAGGCCTCCTCGACCTGTTCCACCCGCCCGGTTCTCGGGCCTGGTGCGGTCGATTCCACGGGCCGTGGCCATGAGCCGTCCCTGAGCCGGCCATGCGGTTTGTGTGAACGACGGGACCCCGGGCCCCGTGGGCGAGGAGGATGCGGCAGCATGGCTGGACACGAGAACAGTGCCCGCCCATCGCCCCAACCCTCGTAGGAGGAGAGTCTTCCCGTGGCCGACATCGAGGACGTTGACGTCCAGACCGACGACTTTCCCGTTGCGGCCGGGGAACCGGCCTTGAACGGCACGGCGGTGAACGGCACGGAGCTGGACGGCCATACCGACGTCCAGGCCGAGGAGCTCAACTTCGACGAGCAGTTCTATCCCGCCCGACCGGCCCGGCTCCGGCCACGGGCCCGGCTGCGGATGTGGCCGTGGCAGCGGCGGAGTCCCGGCAACGGCCCGGCGTCCGGCGACAACCCCGAGTACGTCCAGTGGCTGGTCGAGGAGTCGATGCTAGGTGACGCCAAGGCGTTCGCCAAGCAGTTCACCGGCCAGGGCAGCATGTGGCAGAACCCCTTCGCCGACCCCGACCCGCGCGCGGCGATCGAGAAGGCGCCGGTGTGGTTCGCGGCATACCCGATCTCCCTCATCACCAAGCCCGGCCACTCATTCCTCGGCACCATGGGCGACGAGGACCTCTGGGAGGCCTTCCAGTCCATCGGGATCACCGCCATCCACACCGGCCCGGTGAAGCGGGCCGGCGGCATCACCGGGTGGGACGCGACCCCGAGCGTGGACGGACACTTCGACCGGATCAGCACGCAGTTCGACGACGCGTTCGGCACCGAGGACGAGTTCCGCGCGATGTGCGAGGTCGCCGCCGCCCACGGCGGCACGATCATCGACGACATCGTCCCGGGACACACCGGCAAGGGCGCGGACTTCCGCCTCGCGGAGATGGGCTACAAGGACTACCCCGGGATCTACCACATGGTCGAGATCCCCGAGTCCGACTGGCATCTCCTGCCGAAGGTCCCGCGCGGCCGCGACTCCGTGAACCTCGACCACGAGACCGAGGACCGGCTGGCCAAGGGCGGCTACATCATCGGCCAGCTGCAGCGGGTCATCTTCCACGAGCCGGGGCTCAAGGACACCAACTGGTCGGCGACCGCCCCCGTGCTCGGCCCCGACGGCAGGCTGCACCGCTGGGTCTACCTGCACTACTTCAAGGAGGGTCAGCCCTCCCTGAACTGGCTCGACCCGACCTTCGCCGGTATGCGTCTGGTCATCGGGGATGCGCTGCATTCCATCGGCGACCTCGGCAGCGGGGCGCTGCGGCTCGACGCCAACGGGTTCCTCGGGGTCGAGAAGAGCACCGAGGGCGGCCCGGCGTGGTCCGAGGGCCACCCGTTGTCGGAGGCGGCGAACCAGCTCATCGCGAGCATGGTGCGCAAGGTCGGCGGGTTCACCTTCCAGGAGCTGAACCTCACCATCGACGACATCAAGAACACCCAGGAGCGCGGCGCCGACCTCTCGTACGACTTCATCAACCGGCCGGCGTACCAGCACGCGCTGGCGACGGAGGACACCGAGTTCCTCCGCCTGACGATGAACCTCGCCCGCGACGCGGGGGTCGACACGGCCTCGCTTGTGCACGCCTTGCAGAACCACGACGAGATGACCTACGAGCTGGTCCACTTCGCGACGTTGCACGCCGGCGACACGTTCACCTTCCGGCGGCGGCCGATCTCCGGTGGCGACCTCGCGACGCTGATCCGGGGCGAGCTGGTCGAACGGCTGACCGGCGAACGCGGTCCCTACAACGCGATCTTCACGACCAACGGGATCTCGTCGACCACCGCGTCGCTCATCGCGGCGGCGTTGGGGTTCCGCGACCTCGGCAAGCTGTCCGCCGACGACGTCGAGGCGGTCAAGCGCGCCCACCTGCTCCTCGCGATGTACAACGCCTGGCAGCCGGGCGTTTTCGCGCTTTCCGGCTGGGACCTCATCGGCGGCCTCACCCTCGAGCGCAAGCAGGTCGCCGACCTCATCCGCGACGGCGACACCCGCTGGATCCACCGGTCCGCCTACGACCTGATGGACTACCAGCCCGAGGCCCGACAGTCGGCGTCCAAGATGCCGAAGGGCCGGTCCCTCTACGGCGCCCTGCCCGACCAGCTCGAGGACGACGGGTCGTTCATCAGCGGGCTCCGCGACATCCTCAGCGTGCGAGCGAAGTACGGGATCGCCACGGGCACCCAGCTCGACGTGCCCGCGGTCTCCAACAAGTCGATGCTCGTCATGGTCCACCAGCTCGACAAGGGCGGCCAGATCACGGTCCTCAACTTCTCGGCGTCCCCGGTGGCGGGAACCGTGATGTCGCGGCACCTACGTCCCGGCAGCGCCTTGTTCGACATGATGACCGGCCGTCCCGTGGGGCAGATCGACGACCTGCGCAGCTGTTACGTCACCCTGGAGGCGCACGAGGGGTTGTCGCTGTTCGTCCAGCCTCCGGACGACCAGGAACCTCCGGTCTGACGTCAACGCAGGTTCGGCCGGAACCGTCACCGCTGCGCCGCAGACGCCGCATACGCGGCGGCGGCACCGCCTACCGAGGGCGCGACTCAGCTCGTGACGAAGGGACGGGTGGCTTGTTCGGTGCAGGTCTTGTCGACGGGCTGCGTCGGGCTGGCGAGGAAGCCCGCGGCGATCTGGGCAGCGCACGGCGACTTGCCGTAGACCGAGTGACCGGTGAACGGCATCGACACGAGCTGGTGGGCCTTGAGACCGGGGGTGATGAGGCCGACCCACGACGGTGCGGTCGCCGCGTCGAAGGCCCCCTCGAGGATGAGCACCGGGACGTCGCTCACGACCGGGGTCATCATCGAGGCATCGGCGTCCTCGACGTCCCAGACGGGGCACTGCTGAAACAGCCGCCCCTGCTTGGGCTGCAATGAGAACACGCTGTCCGGGAACTCCGGGAGGACGGCCTTCGACGCCGCCAGGGCCTCCTGCTCCGTGGTGAGGTTGGCGCCCTCCGCGCAGAAGACCGTGAATGCGAGCCCGAGACCACCCAGCCCGACGATCGGCGGCGGAGTCATCTCCCCCAGCATGGCCTTCGCGACCAGGTCGGAGTTGCCCCGGGCCATGTCGGCGATCATCTTCGGGATGACGGCGGGGTCGCCGTGCTCAGTGATGTCGATGACCGTGTACGCGAACGAGAAGGCGTCGACGTGGAGGGTCGCCGGCGCGCCGGACGCGTCCTTGGTCTCGACGACGACGGGAGCCGCGTCCAGCCGCTTCACGGTGGCGAAGAAGTCGGCCTCCAGGGTCGGGAAGGCGGCCGCGCAGGCGGCCTGGGCCCGGCAGGCGGCGAAGATGGCCTTGAACGACTCCGCCGGCGCCGACCACCACTCCTTGGCGATGTTGAAGTTCGGCGGCGACACCGAGTCGACGATCATCGAGCGGATCCCCTCCGGGTGGTCGCGGAGGCTGACGAGGGCGAGCTTCGTGCCGTAGGAGACGCCGTACATGTTCCAGGACGTGATGCCGAGGGCCACGCGAAGGTCGGCGAGGTCGGCGGCGTTCTCCTTGGTGTTGTAGGCGGAGAGGTCGAACCCCGCCGCCCTGTAGCGGTCGCCACAGGCCTTGGTGGCCGCGACGTCGGCGGTGGCCGCTGCGGCCGACATGAACCCGATGCTGTAGTCCCGGTTCTGCGACTCGTCGTAGTCGGCGCACCCCAGGAGCGGGTCGGCGAGATGTGTACCGCGCTGGTCCACGAGGATGAGCTCGCGTTCGGCGTTCATCCCGGACTTGATGCGCGAGGGGAACTCGAACGACCCGCCGCCGCCCGGGCCGCCGGACAGGACGACGATGGGATCGGGCCTGGGGTTAGCCGACACGGCGGGCACGCGCATCACGAAGATGCGGATCGTCCGCCCACCGGGTTTGCTCCGGTCCTCGGGGACGGTGAGGTACCCGCATCGCATGTTCGCCGGGAAGTCGAGTGAGGGAATGTCCTTGACGTTCGGGTTCGGGCAGGTGACGTAGGCGAACGCTCTCTCACCAGCCGTTGCGCCGGCTGTCGTGCCCGCCGTCGTCGTCGGGTCGGTCGGCGAGGCGGTGGTGCAGGCCGCGGCCGCCAGTGCCAGCGCCGTCGCGCCGGACAGGAGCGCCACCCGCGAGCGGGGCCGGTTCGAGTGTGACGCAGTGGGCCGTGCCGTCATATCGATGCCTCGCTCGCTGGCCGGGCCGAATCCTCCGTCCTGCGGACCCTAGAACCGGGGGCGGGGTTATGTCACGGGTTCGCCTGGTTCGATACCGATTTTCCACCCACGGACGTTGAGGCCGTCGGGGCCGGCCCACGACTGGTGGGACGGCCCCGACGGCCTCGGTAGCTCGAGGTGGTTCCTCGCTCAGCTCTGCGGGTCGGAAATCGTCAGCAGGCCGATCGACGGCTGCGGAGTGAGCTGGAACGTCGCGCCCGAGCCTTGCATGTTCTGCGCCGACGGGTACTGCGTCGCCGCCGGAGACGTACAGGTAGACGACGACCATGCGGCCGGAGGCGTCGGTCAGGATGACGTTGACGGCGTGGTCCGACCAGGCCTGGACCTCGAACGGGAGGCTCTGGCCCGGCTTGAGCGACGTGCCGTTCGCGGGGTACGAGTCCTCCGGCAGCGAAGTGCTGGTGCGTCCGCCGGTGACGAAGAAGACCTTGTTCACGACGAGGGTGTCGCTGCTGTTGTTCGTCACGGTGAAGTGGCGCGAGGCCTGGATGTTCACATCGGCGGCCGCACTCGAGGTGACGACGTTCCCGGTGGTCGGCTCCGCCGCGTTGGCGACGGACGAGAGTCCGGTCAGCCCGAACAGGCAGGCGGCGGCGAGGACGGTGCCGGTGAGGGTGGTGACGATGCGCATGGGATTCGCTCCTTGTCGTCGAACTCTGGCCGGTGGTCCGGCTCTTGTGGAGTTCTCTTGGCACAAGCCTGTCGGAACACGCCTCGGCGCGACGTCCGCTGATCCGGCCGTCAGCAGGAGGCCGCCGTTGTCCGCCGATCGGGGGACAGACAGTCCCCCCACGGCCGCGCCGATCGACGGATGCCGCCGAGCGACAGGGTCGGACAACCTGGTGAGGAGCGAACTCCGAGGGGCGGACCCTCGGCGCTTTCTGAGAAGGAGTCGATACTCATGAGCCACACCACCGACACCCAGCCGTACACCCAGACGTCCGCCGAGCCCTACGCCCAGCCCAGCGCGGCGTGGACGTTCTGGACGACATTCCTGTTCGGGCTGTTCGGGCTGATTCCGATGTTCGTGCACCGGAGCGAGGCGCGGATCCGCGGTCTCGACGGCAGCCGTTACGTCAAGGCCTTCCTCTGGGGCCTCGTCCCGGCCATCCTGCTCACGACCGGCGTCGCCCTCGCGATCATGCGGTGACGCGGTCGCGATGACCGCATCGACCTGGTGACGCCGGCGGTCAAGGCCGGCGTCACTAGGGTTCCGGCATGTCCGGCTCCCCGCCCCGCGACGAGCTTCCGACCGGTGCCATCTCGCGGGTGTGGTCCGCGCTGCCCGACGGATCCCGCGAGGCCGTGGACGACCTCAGCCCGAGTGACCTGCACACCCTGCTCGCGGACGTCACGTCGCGGCGAGCGACCCTGGCGACACCGTCCGACGTGCGACGCCGCTGGGACTCGGACCGCCTGGTGTCGCCCTCGGCGTCCGACCCGCGCGCTCTCAGCGCGCTCGAAGCCCGCCTCTGGCAGCGCGTCCCCCACGAGTTCGTCGGCGTCGAGCTGTCGCCGGTCACCCCGTTCGGGACCTGCTCGGCGATAGCCGGGATCGGTCAGGACCGCGTCGTGTCGACGACGCGGGGCACCGAGGTGGTCAGCGACTCGACGACGACACTGGCCGTCGAGGCGGCTCGCCGACGGCGCGTCCAGGCACCCGAGGAGGAGGTGCACCTGGCGGCCTGCCATCGCCAGCTGCGCACCCAGCAGATGGGTGGCGCCTCGGCGCACTTCCGGCTGCTGACCCTGGTCTCGAGCGCGCGTGACCGGGGCTCGGGCGTGACCGAGGCGGACCTGATCATCCGGCACCTCGGTGTCTGGCGAGACGTCCTGGCCGAGGCGGTGCCCGGGCTCGACACGACGATCGAGATCTCGGCGTGGAGCCTGGTCCTCGCCGAACGGGTCGCCGACCGCGTCCGGCCGGCTCTCGGGACCGCACCGCATGTCGCCCTCGTCGACGCTCCGGAGCGCACCCGGGCCAAGGGGTACTACACCGACCTGGCGCTCCGCCTCGACGTGTCCGGACCGGACGGGCCGGTCGAGGTCGGCGACGGCGGACTCACCGGATGGACCGCGGCGCTCACCGAGAACCGCAAGGAGCGGTGTCTCGTCTCCTGCGTCTCGACGGAACGACTGCTCGCCCTCGCGGTGCGTTGACCGCGAGGGACGTCGAGCCGTGCGGAGCAGCCCGGGTCAGGTCTGGTCGTCGACCGCCGCGCCGCCGGCGTTCTTGCGGACCGACTCGATCCCCTTGGCCGCGCTGGCCTTGGTCTCGTAGGCCTCGCCGGTGGCGATGACCTGGCCGTTGCTGGCCTTCAACCGGAACCGGAACTTGCCGGCCTTGTCCTTGTAGAGCTCGAACTTGCCCGCCATGGCGGCACCCCTCTTCTCGACGTGCCCTGCACCTGCTACGACCTGACGCCACCGACCCTAGGAGTACTGGCCCCGCGCACCCGGCAGGCGCGCCTAGCATGCCTCGATGACCACCTTCGACACGACGGACGAGCGGACCGGCGACGACGCCCTCCCCCGCTGTCGCTGGCCGCCCGTTGGGGCGGCGCCGGCCACCTCGCCGACCTGGGGCCGGACCTTCCCGCCATGCACTATGTCGAGTTCGAGGGCCCGGTCGGGACCGTGGGCGGCGACGAGCCGCATACCCCGTTGGTCCTCGTGCACGGGCTCGGTGGTTCGCACCTCAACTGGGTGCTGCTGGGGCCACTGCTGCGACGGCACGGGCGCGTGTATGCGGTCGACCTGGCCGGCTTCGGGCTGACTCGCGGAGGTGAGCGGGAGAGCACCGTGACGGCCAACGTGGCGCTGCTCTCCGCGTTCCTGCGAGAGGTCGTCGGCGAGCCGGTCGTCCTCGTCGGGAACTCGATGGGTGGGATGGTCTCGATCTTCCTCGCGGCGGCCCACCCCGCGCTCGTGGAGCGGCTGGTGCTGCTCGACCCGTCCGTCCCCACCCGCCGGCGCGACGCCGACCGCCAGGTAGCGGCCACCTTCTTCGTCTACGGGATCCCGCGCGTCGGCGAGGTGTTCGTCCGCAAGATCGGCGAGCGCACCGACCGCCAGCGGGTCATGGACACGACGAACCTCTGCTTCGCCGACCCGACGCGGGCCGACCCGGAGGTGCTCGACGCGGGAGTGGAGCTGCTCGCCTACCGGCGACAGCATGCGCCGGAAGCGCAGGTGGCATTCCTCGCCGCTGCCCGCTCGATCCTGCGCGTCCTGAACCGGGGCCGGAAGTATGCCGCACTGCTGCGGGGTCTCGCCGTTCCCGTGCTGCTCGTGCACGGCGAGCGCGACCGGCTGGTCCCGGTCGCCGCCGCGCGGGCCCTGGCCGCCGAGAACCCCACTTGGGCCGTCGAGATCGTGCCGGATCTCGGCCATGCCCCCATGCTGGAGAAACCGGAGCTGGTCGCCCGCATCGTCGACGACTGGCTGGACCGTCCATCACCCACTGGAAGGTGACTCCCATGTTCCACGACACCAACGCCTTCAGCGGCTTCGCCGTGCCCGACGTGGCCGCCGCCAAGGCGTTCTACGGCGACGTCCTCGGGATCGACGTCACGGAAGACGACGGCATGCTCACGCTGCACCTCGCCGGAGGCCGCGACACGTTCGTCTACCCGAAGCCCGACTTCGTCCCCGCCACATACACGATCCTCAACTTCCCGGTCGACGACATCGACCAGGCCGTCGACGAGCTCACGGCCCGAGGGGTGCGGTTCGAGCGGTACGAGGGGACGGAGTTCGAGACCGACTCGAAGGGGATCCAGCGACAGGGTGACAACGCCATCGCGTGGTTCACCGACCCGGCCGGCAACATCCTCAGCGTCCTGACGATGTAGCGATCTCCGCAGCCTCGGGGGGGTGTGCGGCGACCCGGAGCAGCTCGAGGAACACGGCGACCGGCTGGGCACCGGACACGGCGACCCGGCCGTTCCCCACGACGAACGGGACCCCGGTGACGCCGAGCGCGCGGGCCTCCTGCTCGTCGTCACGCACGGAGTCGCCGTACGTGTCGTCGGCGAGCACCGAGCCCACCCGCCGTTCGTCCATGCCCGCCTCGGCGGCGCACCGCAGCAGCGTGTCGTGGTCGTCGATAGCCAGGCCTTCGGCGAAGTGCGCGGAGAACATCCGCTCCAGCGCGGCGTCCTCGAGGGCGGGGCCGCCCATCTCGCGAGCCAGGGCGACGAGGCGGTGCGCGTCGTAGCTGTTGACCTTGAGGGCGTGCGCCATGTCGAAGCGCAGGCCTTCCTGTTCTCCGATCCGCGCGGCCCGGCTCGACATGGCGGCGCCGGCCTGCTCGCCGCCGCCGTACTTCTCGCCGAGGTAGGTGCTGACGGGTACCGGTCGGCCCTTGGCCATGCCGGGGTCCAGCTGGTATGCCCGGTGCCGCACCAGCACCTCATGGGGCCGCTCCCAGCCGTCGATGGCGCGCCGCAGCCGGTGCTTCGCGATGTAGCACCAGGGGCACACCACGTCGGCCCACACATCGAGGACGACGGCCGGTTCGTGCGGTCCGCTGGTCATCGGCTCCATCCTGCCACCGCGGTCGCCGGTCGGCCCGGGCAGCGAATCGGCCCCCCGCCGAGAGGGCGGGGGGCCGATGGCGCGATCGGTCGAGCGTCCGTCAGGTCAGGGCTCAGAACCGGCCGTAGCTGACGTTGCTCTGGGTCCAGATGACGTGCAGGCCGGTGGTCTTACCGGTGCGCGGGGAGTCGTACATCATGTTGCCGCCGGCGTAGATGCCCACGTGGTAGGCCGGGTAGCCGAAGAAGATGAGGTCACCCGGAACCGGGTTGGACACCTTCGACGATGCGACGCGCTGCGCCTCGGCGGTACGCGGGATGGACTTGCCGACCTGGCGGTAGACGTAACTGGTGAAGCCCGAGCAGTCGAATCCGGCCGTCGTCGTGCCGCCGTAGCGGTAGTAGATGCCGGAGAGGCTCGCCGCGATGCCGATGATCCCGCCGGTCGGCGCCGGAGCGGCGTTGACCGTGGGCGGGGCCGCGGTCCGGGTCGTGGTGCGCGAGGCGCGCGTGGTGGTCGCGGCGGCGGCGGCCGGGGCGGCGGCGGGAGCCGGCTGAGCGATCTTGGTGATGGTCAACGGTTTCGGAGCGGCGGCCGCGGCGGGCTGCGCCGTGAAGCCGACGACACCGAAGGTCGGGGCCACCGCGTTGTCGATGGCCGGCGCCGCGACCGCGACGGTCTGGCCGGCGATCTGCGGAAGCGTCTGGACCGTCGAGCCGGCCGCAGCAGCGACGGCGGCGGCGTCCTCGTCGGCGGTGGCGGCTGAAGCGGGGAGTGCGAACGTTGCGACCAGTCCACCCGATGCCACGGCCACGGCAGAGGCCTTCACAGCGGGCTGCGCCGAACGGGCGGCGATGTCGGCGATTTCGTTCAGCGGGCTGTAGTCGGGCGCGCGGTGGCGACCCAGGTGTGAACGAGCCACAGTTGACCTCTCGACGCCTACGAGGTGAGCTGTCGGGTTCGGGTGGGAGGTACTTCGTGTTTCACCCGGTGCCCTGTCGTATGTGGACTCGTCGTCAGCCGAGGGGCTCGGCGTGGACGGTGCCCGGCATACGAAAGGGAACTTCACCCCAAGGACGTCTCGCGACGCCCGTAAAGGTTGGTTCCCCCGCTCCTGCCATGTGTGGTGAGTGCTGATTCCCGGTGCAGTGGCAGGACTAGGCGATCCCCACCAGGACCTCGGTCCAAGGGAGACCGAGTGCCCAGACCCTATAACAGCGGTGATTGAAATGTCACGTCGAGGTCACGGAACTGCCAAGAAACGTCGTGGTCGTTCTCAGGGAGTGGACGACCTGAGCAGGGACCCCGACGACATGGCGGTCGCGAGTGGGACGGAGGTCACACCGCGGCGGCGAAGACGTGCGTGGCGACCCCGTCGGGCAGGGAGACGCCCGACGCCTCGTCCACGCCCTCGCGAACGGCGATGATCCGGTTGTCTCGGCGCCGGACCGAGACCCGCTCGCCGGGCAGCAGTCCGGCGATGGTGAGCAGCGACAGGGCCTCGTGGTCGACCTGGACCGGTTCGCCGATGCGGCGCACCCAGACCAGGCGCGGCTCGTCGCCGGCCAGCTCGAGCAACGTCGACACCCCGGCCCGGAAGTCCTCGCCGGGCTCCTCGCCCAGCTCGTCGAGGCCCGGGATCGGGTTGCCGTAGGGCGAGTTGTGGTGGTCCGCGAGCAGGCCGAGGATCTTGCGTTCGACCCGCTCACTCATGACGTGCTCCCAGCGGCAGGCCTCGTCGTGGACGAACTCCCACTCCAGCCCGATGACGTCGACGAGCAGGCGCTCGGCCAGCCGGTGCTTGCGCATGACCCGGGTGGCCAGCACGCGGCCGCGGTCGGTGAACTGCAGCTGCCGGTCGTCGGCGAGGTGGATGAGCCCGTCACGCTCCATCCGCGCGACGGTCTGCGACACGGTGGGCCCGGAGTGGCCGAGGCGCTCGGCGATGCGGGCCCGCAACGGCGTGATGCCCTCCTCCTCGAGCTCGAAGATGGTCTTGAGGTACATCTCCGTCGTGTCGATGAGATCGGTCACACCGGCCATCCTCGCATCTCAGCTCTTCGGGCCATCCCGCGCGGCTGATCGGCGGGAGATCGGGTCGAACCGGGGCAGCCACACCCGCAGCCAGCCGGCCCCGACGAACGCCGCACCACCCATGACGACGGCCGCCGCCGCGAGCGGAAAGGCGACGGTGATGGCGCTGACCGCGGCCGGACCGGACGCGTTGCCGAGGTCGGCCATCAGCCGCCACCCACCGAGGAACTGCATCCGAGCGTCGTCCGGCGAGGCGTCCGCACCCAAGGTCATCACGAGCCCGGCCCCGATCCCGTTGCCCACCCCGAGGACGACCGCGACGGCGGTGAGGGTCCCGAACGAGTGGGCGAGCGGCAGCAGGAGCATGCCGACGCCGAGGACGACCATGCTCGGGACCGCGACCCACATCCGGCCGTACCGGTCCATGACCCCGCCGGCCGGGTAGAAGAGCAGCATGTCCACGGCCCCCGCGATGCCGACGACGAGGCTGGTCTGGGCGGCGCTCAGCCCGATCGCCTCCGCGAAGAGCGGGATCAGCGCGATCCGGCACGCGCGCGCCGAGGCGATGAAGAGCACCCCGACCCCGAGGGTCATGAGGGTGTGCCGATGCTCGGCCAGTACCCCGGCGACCGAGCGGCGCGGCATACTCCCTCGTCCTTCGGAGCCGGAGGTCACGTCTCGGACCAGGAGGACGCACAGCAGGGCGGCCATCGACGACACGAACCCGACGACGTAGGCCGCGGTGAGTCCCCAGTGCGCGACGACGAGCGCGCCGACGAACGGCCCGACGAAGATGCCGATCCGGTTGACGCCGCCGAGCGTCGACAGGGCGCGGGCCCGCAGGTGGATGGGTACGACCTCGGTGACGTACGCCTGCCGGGCCAGCCCGAACACGCTCGACGCGACCCCGAGCAGGGCGAGCGAGGCGCCGAGGACGACGAGGTTCGGGGCCGTGGCGCAGCCGACCATGCCGACCGCCTCGATCCCGCAGGCCAGGACGAGCGCACTGCGCTCGCCGATCCGCGGGGCCACCGCGCCGGCCGGGAGGTCGGCGGCCAGCTGGGCGACCCAGATCAGCGAGAGCAGGAAGGCGGCGACGCTGACCTCGGCGCCGAGCGACCGCGCGGTGAGGACGACGACCGGCAGGACGGCGCCGGTCCCGACCGAGCCGAGAGCAGTCGGCCCGTAGGCCGGGAGCGCGATGCTGCGCAGGCTCCGGACGGTCTCGACCACCTCGTCACTCTAAGGAGGCCGCCCGACGTGGCCCGACGCGTCCCGAGGTACGGGTAAACCGTTGCGCGGCGGGCGTTCCCGGCTTACCGTCCAAGGACACGAGAAAGGAGGTGGTCAGATAGTGCATTCCTATCGGACACGTGAGGTGACTGCGCGGTAGCGCAGCCGTTCCGCTGACCACCTTCGGTCAGCTCCGGACGCGCGATCGCAATCCCAAGCAGTCGCTGCAGCCCGTGGGTACGTACGCCCCGTCCAGCGTGCAGCCGGCTCCTCCTCGTTCCCCGCTCGGGTCCGAACCCGACGAGGTCGTCGAGTCCGGTAGCCCACGGGCTGTTCCTCTTCGCTCCGGCCCTCAGGGCTGGAGGCGTAGCACCGTCCATGCCGAAGGGTCGTCGAGGCTCGGATAGGCGTCGACGTCCTGCGCCGCGGCGCCACCGCCGGCGCCCACAGCGCTGAAGACCAGCCGGTCGTGCAGCCGGTTCCGCCGCCCCGCCCAGAACTCGACCTCCTGGCACCGCACCCGATAGCCGCCCCAGAACTCGGGAACCGGCACGTCGTCCGGTGAACCGTGGTCGGGGAACTGCGCCGCATACCGGTCGAAGTCCGCCTCGAGCTGCTCCCGACCGGTAGCCGGCCGGGACTGGCGCGAGGCCCAGGCGCTGATCCGCGAGCCCCACGGCCGCGACGCCCAGTAGGCGTGGACCTCCTCGCCCGCGACCTCCTCGACGACTCCGCGGAACCGGACCGCCCGGAACATCGCCGGCCACACGAGGGCCGCCGCCACGCGGGGTTCGTTCGCCAGCTCGACGCCCTTGGTCGAGTCGCGGCTGGTCACGAACCCGGGGCCGCGCTCGTCGAAGAACCGCATGAGGACGGTCCGGACGTTGGGCGCGCCGGAGGCGTCGACGGTCGCCACCGAGAGCGCCCGAGGCTCGGGGACGTCGTCGCCGGCCTCGGCGCGAGCGTCGGCCTCGTCGACCCAGCGGCGGGCCTGCTGCCACGGCGTCGGCGCCAGCGCCGCCTCGGTGAGTCCCTCGCCGGAGTAGTCCACGCGGTGCACCGTGGTCATGCGCGCTCCCTTCGGGGTATGCCCTGACCGACAAGGCTAGGCTGGCATCGAGCCGGCGGTACGGGAGGTTCCTGTGGGCGTGAGCAAGGTCGTCATCATGAGCGCGAGGCAGGGCGTCAAGTACGCGCCGCACATCGCCGCCGTCGTCCGAGAGGTCCGCGGGCCCGCCTCGGAGTACGCCAAGGCCACCATGGAGGCGACCCGCCAGCGGCGGCTGGCGCTGACCAAGGCCCGGTCGGTCCGCGACGGCAGCCTGCTGCTCGTCCTGCACGGCGAGCAGCCGGTCTGGGTGGTCTACAGCGGCGACGTCCCCGTTTCCGAGCACCCCGATGTCGGGGTCCCGCTCGCCGACCTCGTCGCCCACGCCGACCTGGACCGGCGGCGCAGGCCCGAGGAGTTTCCGTCGCCGCGGCAGCGCGTGTCGTCGGCGGGGAAGAAGACGGTCTCCAAGGTCACGGTCCGCAGGAAGCGTCCCGCCGAGGAGGGCCCGAAGGACGCTCCCGCGGTGGGTTCCGACTGACGCTCAGTCGGCGACCCGGATCCCGAGCTGGTCGGCGAAGGCGTCGCCCAGCTCGATGAGCTGGACGCGGCTGATGGTGGCGCCGCGGAGGCTGGTGAGCCCCAGCGGCGCGACGAGCCGGGCGTGGGAGAGGTCTACCGCGCTCAGCGTGGCCGTGCTCCACTGCGCTGCGGTCAGGACGCATCCGTCGAAGGTCACGTCGGTCATGGTCGCCTCGGCGAAGTCCGGTTCGAGCAGGACGCAGTCCTCGAACCGCACCTCTCGAAGGACCGCGCCGCGCAGGTTCAGGTAGTCGACCTTCCCGCCGCGGACGGTCACCCGCCTCCAGCTCGACCCGTATGCGGCGACGGCTCCCAGGCGGGGCTCGACCAGCACGCAGTCCTGCAGGGTGGCTCCGACCAGCTCGGTCCCGACGCCGCGGACGTGGTCGAGGCGGCAGTCGGTCCAGCGGCTGTCTTTCAGGTGCGCCTCGGTGAGGTCGGCCCCGTCCAGGAGGCACTCGAGGAAGCGGGCCCCTCCGGCGTCGGCGCCGACCAGGTCGGCACTGGTGAACCGCACCTCGTCGTACGCGCCGTCCGGCTCCGGGGCACCGAAGCCGGTGGCGGTGAAGTCGGTGCCGGGGAAGTCGGTATGCGGGTCGGTGTGCGGGTCGGTGTGCGGGTCGGAGTGCGCGTCGGCCACCCTGCGGAGTCTGCCGCACCCGGCTGCCTCGGCCGAAGGTCGGGCCTGGCGGCTTCCCGCATACCCCGCATACCCCGACTCCGTCGGGCTCGGCTCGGAGTCAGGCGGCTCGGCTCTCGGAATACCGTGAGCCGAGCCGCCTGGCTCGGAGCCGAGCCGGGCGGAGAAGGGCCGAAAACGGACCAAGAACGGCGCCGCACCCCGATCGGAGTGCGGCGCCGTGTCGAGCGCGATGAGGTCAGACCTGCGGACCCTCGGACCGAAGCTTGTCGACCTCGGCCATGGCGTTGCGCAGCTCGCTGAGCCACTCGTCGGCGTGTTGGCCGACCAGGGTCACCGCCCATGCGAGCGCCTCGGACCGGGACCGAGCGACGCCCGCGTCGACGAGAGTGTCGAGCACCATGCGCTGCGGCTGACGGAGCCGGGTCATGACCGGGACCGCCTGGTGGGTGAACAGGTCGGAGTGCTCGCCGAGAGTGGCGCCCCACGCGACCTTGCGGCCGTAGCGCGACTCCGCCTCCTGGGCGATGGCGATCCGCTCGCCGCGGGTCTCCTCACGCCAGCGGGAGATCCGGCCCTCGGCCGCCGCTGCGGAGGTCTCGGCGTCAGTCGAGCCGTCCACGGGGGGCAGCTCTCCGACGACGATGATCTCCTCGCGGTCGACACTCACGGTCGGCGCGCCGACGAACCAGCCGGAGGGCAACCGCCCGGCGAACCAGTCCGCCGCGTCGTCCGCCGACGGGAGGTCGGCCTGCTGCCAGCCGCCCGGGCGCCCGAACGGGCCGCCACGCCGGCCGCGACCGCGACCGAAGCCCGGACCGAAGCCCGGACCGAACCCGGGACCGAAGCCCTGGGCGAACGGGCCGCCCGGACCGAAGGGACCGGGACCGAAGCCCGGGCCGAAGGGTCCGCCAGGACCCCGACGGCCGCCCCGGCGACCGCCACGACGCTCGCCGTGGTGCTCGTGCTCGTGGTGCTCGTGGTGACCGTGGTCGGGGCCGTCCTGAGGCCCGGACGCGTCTTGTGGTGTGGTGTTCATGTGAGCCCCTTTCGTAAGTCTCATTACATGATTACACACTTACGAACGTGCGCACCACCCCTGGTGTTCCCGGCGCTGTGTGGGCGGGGTGAACCAGGTCACGAGTCCATCCAGCGGACCCGTGACCGGGCTGTCACGACGCCTTTGGGACCATGAGGACGTGACCGACCAGCACACCCAGAGCCGACCCCTGACCATCCCCGTCGCACTGAAGCCCCTGGACGGACGGTTCGGTTCCGGTCCCAGCAAGGTGCGGCCGGAACAGGTCGACTACCTCGCCTCGCTCAGCCGTACCGTCCTCGGGACCTCGCACCGCCAGGCGCCGGTCCGGGGGCTGGTCGGCGAGGTCCGGGATGGCCTGGCCCGGCTGTTCTCGCTGCCCGACGGCTACGAGATCGTCCTCGGCAACGGCGGCTCGACGGCGTTCTGGGACATCGCGGCGTTCGGCCTGGTCCGCGAGCGGGCCCAGCACCTCAGCTTCGGGGAGTTCTCGGCGAAGTTCGGCTCGGTCACCCAGAACGCGCCGTTCCTCGGCGACTCGACGATCGTCAAGGCCGAGCCCGGAACCCTCGCCTCCCCGACCGCCGAGGCCGGCGTCGACGTGTATGCGTGGCCGCACAACGAGACCTCGACCGGCGTCATGGCGCCGGTCCGTCGGGTCGAGGGCGCCGACGAGGGCGCCCTGGTCCTCGTCGACGCCACCTCCGGCGCCGGCGGCCTGCCGGTCGACGTCACCGAGGTCGACGTCTACTACTTCGGACCGCAGAAGTGCTTCGCGGCCGACGGCGGCCTGTGGCTGGCCGCCTTCTCCCCGGCGGCCCTGGCCCGCGTCGACGAGATCGAGGCGTCCGGCCGCTGGGTGCCCGACTTCTTCAGCCTGCCGACGGCCATCAGCAACAGCCGGCTGAACCAGACCTACAACACGCCGGCGGTCGGCACGCTCGCGCTCCTCGCCGAGCAGGTCCGGTGGATCAACGAGCAGGGCGGCCTCGACTGGGCCGTGAAGCGGACCACCGACAGCAGCAGCCGGCTGTACTCCTGGGCCGAGCGCACCGCATACACGACCCCGTTCGTCGCGGACCCGTCCGCCCGCAGCCTCGTGGTGGGCACCATCGACCTCGACGAGACCGTCGACGCAGCGGCCGTCGCGAAAACGTTGCGGGCCAACGGGATCGTCGACGTCGAGCCTTACCGCAAGCTGGGCCGCAACCAGCTGCGCGTCGCGATGTTCCCCGCGGTCGAGCCCGACGACGTGTCCGCGCTGACGTCCTGCGTCGAGTACGTGGTGGAGCGACTGGGCTGACGCCCTAGCGGCGTACGAACGCCGCGATCACCGCGATCACGACCAGCAGCACCAGCGCGGCGATGGTCAGCCGCTGCCGGAACCGGACGTTCACCGGACGGCTTCAGGGGCCGGCTGGTCGACCGGGTCCTTGGTGATGCTGAACCGCGGGCGGTGGTGGGACTCGTAGTGCACCTGCACATTCTCGCGCCGACGCAGGTACACGGCGACGGCGACCAGGGACAGACCCACCGCGAGCGTGCCGATGCCGATGGTCCAGCGGGCGCCGAGGACGTCACCGATCCAGCCGATGATCGGCGCGCCGACGGGCGTACCGCCCATGAAGACGGCCATGTAGATGGCCATCACCCGGCCGCGCATCTGAGGGTCGACCGAGAGCTGGACCATCGCGTTGGCCGTCGTGAGCGCCGTGAGGGACGACAGCCCGATCGGGATGAGGGCGAGGGCGAAGATCTCGTAGGTCGGGGCGAGCGCTCCGATCGCCGTCGACACCGTGAAGCCCGCGAGGGCGAGGAGCAGGATGCGGAGCCGCGGCGTCTTGCGCCGCGCCGCCAGCAGCGCGCCGGCGAGGGAGCCGATGGCCATGATCGAGCCGAGCATCCCGTAGCCGGTCGGGCCCTCGTGGAACTCCTTGGTGGCCATCAGGGCCGTCGTGATCTGGAAGTTCATCCCGAAGGTGCCGAGGACGAAGACCAGCGCCATGACCAGCATGACGTCCGGTCGGCTCCGGACGTACACGAGGCCCTGCCGGATCTGTCCCTTGCCCCGGGCGCGGGGCACCGGGGTGAGGTCGCGGACCCGCATGGCCAGCAGCGACGCGAGGACGAACGCGAACGAGAGGCCGTTGACGAGGAGCGCCCACCCGGTGCCGAGGGCCGCGATGACCAGGCCGGCGACCGCGGGACCGATGAGCCGCCCCGCGTTGAACGAGGCGCTGTTGAGGGCCACGGCGTTGGCGAGCCGGTCCTTGGGGACCATCTCCGACACGAACGACTGGCGGGCCGGGTTGTCCACCGCGGTCGCGACGCCCTGGAGGAACGCGATGAGGTAGACGTGCCACAGCTCCACGTGGCCGGTGAGGGTGAGGACCGCGAGGACCAGGGCCGAGATGCCGAGCAGCGACTGGGTCGTCAGCAGGATGCGCCGCTTGCTGAACCGGTCCGCGATCATCCCGGTGACCGGAGCGAGCAGCAGGAACGGGAGGAACTGCAGCCCGGTCACGATGCCGAGCGCGCTGGACGAATGGTCGGTCAGCTGGGTGAGGACCAGCCAGTCCTGGCCGACCCGGCCCATCCAGGTGCCGACGTTGGAGACCAGTGAGCCGGAGGCGTAGATGCGGTAGTTGCGGACGTTGAGCGAGGCGAAGGTCGGGCTCACTCGCTAGCCACCTTGGCGAGGATCGCCGTGGCGCGCGCGAGCACGTCCTGCTCCTCGGGGGTGAGCCTCGCGACGCGGCTGGCCATCCAGGCGTCCCGCTTGCGGCGGATGGCGCCGAGCGACCGGCGGCCGTCCTCGGTGAGCGAGAGGATCACCGAACGACGGTCCAACGGGTCGTCCTGGCGCAGCACGAGTCCGCGCTCGACCAGGGCGCCCACCGTGCGGGTCATGCTCGGCTTGGCGACGCGCTCGATCTCGGCCAGCTCACCGGGAGTGCGGGGCGCCTCCTCGAGACGACACAGGACCGAGAACTGGTGGGGGGCCACGTCGTGGCTCGACTCGTAGCGCACCCGCCGGCTGATCCGCATACAGGCGAGACGGAGGTCCGTCGCCATGCGGGTCAGCTGCTGTGTCGTCTGAGTCGTGGTCATCATCGATAGTTAGCATAACTCATTACTTAGGCTAACTATTTCGATGTGCATCTCCGCCGGCCCACGGGCGGGGCGCGGTCAGCCTCCGGGCAGCAGCCGCACCACGCCGAGCAGCACCCGCTGGACGACGTCCGGCGGTGAGGCCAACCGCATCTCGGCCCGGTGCCGAGCCAGCACCCGCAGCTGAGCCAGGCGGCCGCCGGCGCTCGCGGCGGCGAGCCCGCGGAACATCGCCTCGGTCCCGAGCCCGGGCGTGATCGTCCAGCGCGCCCGCGTGGCAACGCCGTCGGCGGTCATTCCGTGCGTCTCCCCCGGAGCCACCGAGAACCCGCCGCCCGCCTCGACCACCTCGGTCCGGCCGTCGCGGACGAGCCGCAGCCGGCCCTCGATCACCTCGAAGTCCTCGCGCTGCGTCGGGTGGTAGTGCCGGAGCGGCTCGTCGGCGTCGGCGTCCCACGCGGACTCGACCACCAGCCGCTCCGGGGTCGACTCCACCACGGTCAGGCGTTGGTGCGGGCCGAGCTGGATGTCCGTCGAGGTCACGCCGCCACCCTAGGACTCAGTCGATGTGCAGCAGCGCCTTGATGGGGTCGAGGGCGAAGTACACGACGAACAGGCCGGCCACCACCCACATCAGCGGGTGGATCACGCGGGCCTTGCGCCGGACGAGCTTGATGAAGACGTAGGTGACGAAGCCCGCGCCGATGCCGGCGGTGATCGAGTAGGTGAACGGCATGAGCACGATGGTGAGGAACGCCGGGATCGCGATCTCGAGGTCGTCCCAGGAGATGCCCTTCACCTGCTGCATCATGAGGAACCCGACGATGACGAGCGCCGGCGTCGCGGCCTCGTAGGGCACGATCGCCACGAGTGGCGCGAGGAGTGTGGACAGCAGGAAGAGCACGCCGGTCGCGACGCTGGCCAGCCCGGTTCGGGCGCCCTCGCCGACGCCGGAGGCCGACTCGATGTAGGACGTGTTGCTGCTGACGCTGGCGGCGCCGCCGGCCATGGCGGCGACCGAGTCGACGAGGAGGATCCGCTGGGAGTTCGGCGGGTTGCCCTCCTTGTCGAGCAGGCCCGCCTCCGCACCGATGGCGACCATCGTGCCCATCGTGTCGAAGAAGTCGGCGAGCAGCAGGGTGAAGATCAGCAGCGCCGCCGCGACGAACCCGATCTTGCTGAACGAGCCGAGCAGGCTGAACTGGCCGAGCAGCCCGAAGTCGGGGATCTCGACGATCGTGCTCGGCCAGGTCGGGACGTTGAGACCCCAGCCGGACGGGTTGACCACCTGGCCCGTGGCGTCGGTCTGGCTGCCGACCTTGAAGATCGCCTCGATGATGATCGCGAGGATCGTGGCCCCGACGATGCCGATGAGGATGGCGCCCTTCACCCGCAGGATCAGCATGGCGATGATTCCCAGCAGGCCTACGACGAAGACGAGCATCGGCCAGCCGACGAGGAACCCGCCGATGCCGAGCTCGACCGGCACCGGCCCACTCGGCTTCCGCACGAACCCGGCGTCGACCAGGCCGATGAAGGTGATGAACAGGCCGATGCCCACGGAGATGGCGGTCTTGAGCTGCGTCGGTACGGCGCGGAGCACCGCCCGGCGGAACCCGGTCAGCACCAGGATGGTGATGATGATGCCCTCGATGACGACCAGGCCCATCGCGTCGGCCCAGGTCATGCCGGGGAGCTTGGCGATGCCGAACGCCACGAACGCGTTGAGGCCCAGCCCGGTCGCGAGCGCCAGCGGGTAGTTGGCGACGACGCCCATGAGGATGGTCATGACGCCGGCGACGAGGGCTGTCGCGGCGGCCACCATGAGCTTGGCCTTGCTCGATGTCGCCGCCGCCGAGGAACGCGCCGGTGCTGTCCGCCTGGGTGCCGATGATCAGGGGGTTCAAGCACGACGATGTACGCCATCGTGAAGAAGGTGACGAGCCCACCGCGCAGCTCGCGGGTGACCGTCGAGCCCCGCTCCGAGATCGAGAAGAACCGGTCGAGGGCGCCGGTGTCCTGAGGGCCACCGGGACGGGGAGGAGCCGTGGAGGTTGTCGCCATGGCGCAGACGGTAGTGGCGAGATGTTTCCGCGCGGTGACGAAACGCGGGATGTCTAGGCTGGCGGCGTGAGCGCTCCCGAACCTGCCGCGGCCGAGGAGCTGCGGCCGGTCGCGGTCCCGATGACGCGGATCGTCGCGATCGGGATCGGCGTCTGGGCGGTGGCGCTGGTCGTGACCCTGGTCGTGCCGGCGCTCCACGAGGGTCCGAGGTCGTGGTGGCCCTGGTGCTGCGTCGCCGGGCTCCTCCTCGGCCTGGCCGGGTACGCGTACGTGCGCCGGGGACGTGGCAACGCGGCCGAGGCGACGCTCACCAGCGACTGATCCACGCCGCTTCCCCTCGCCGAGAGGCCAACTTCGGTCCCCATTCGGCGTTCTTAGCGACCGAAGTTGGCCTCTCGGCGGGTGGAGGACCTGGTCTCAGGTGACGACGTCGACCGCGAACTCGTCGACGATCGGGCGGCCGTGCGCGGCCGCGTCGTCCGGCGGGACGTCGGTCTCGCTGTGCGCCCCGCACCCGTGGTCGAGGCTGACGACCTGGCCGTCGGAGGGGGACCAGCCGTTCGCGCAGACCCCGAACACCGCGCGGAGCGCTCCGGCCATCGGGACGAAGTACCCGCACGTCGAGCAGCGGTCGTGGGCCTGGACGGCCACGTCGGCCGTCGGGCCGTGCGAGCCGTCGTACCAGCGCTGCGCCGCGTCCTCGCGGCCCTCCTCGGAGAGCACCCGTCGTCGACCGAGGCCGAGCTCGAAGAACGCCATCTGGTCGACGTCTTCCTCGCCGGTCGCCTCGAAGCCCTGCACCAGCAGCGGGTCGTCGGCCCGGAACGGCAGGATGTCGCCGGCGCTCAGGTCACCGGGGGCGATCCGCTCCGCATACGGGAGCCACTGCGGCGACAGCACGGACGCTGCGCCCGGCACGAGGTTGGTCTCGCAGACGGTCGCGACCTTCTGGCGAGCGGCCCGGGAGACGCTGACCGCCCAACGCCAGCCGAGGTAGGCCGGGGTGAGGCAGGCGAAGTAGTGCGTGGCGACGCGGTCGCCGTCCATGACCATCTCGAGGTGGTCGCCGACGCTGCCCGGTTCGGCCACGCCGTCGAGGGCGGAGCGGGCGAGGTCGACCGCCGCGCGCAGCGTCGCGTCGACCTTCAGCTCCACCACGTCACGCCTCCAGCTGGTCCGCGAGGCCGCGCAGCGCGCGACCCATCGCCGAGGCCTTCTTGCGGTCCGGGAAGTGGCCGCGACGCAGGTCCTCGGAGGCGTCGTCGAGCAGCTTGATGACGTCCTCGACGATGACGACCATCTCGTCGGCCGGCTTGCGCTGGGCCGCGCGCTTGGCCGCGACGATGGACGGAGCCGGGTCGAGGACCCGCACGGAGAGCGCCTGGGCGCCGCGACGACCCTCGACGATGCCGAACTCGACCCGCGCGCCGGTCTTGAGCGCGGTCGTGCCCTCGGGCAGTGCGCTGGCGTGCAGGAACACGTCGGCGCCCCCGTCGTCGTCGGTGAGGAAGCCGAAGCCCTTCTCCGAGTTGTAGAACCTGACCTTGCCGGTGGGCACGGTTACTCCTTCGTCATGGTCGTTGCGCGTGTCGTGCGCGACGACCCAGCCTAACGGGGCGCGCCACCCGGTTTCGCCCCTGCTCAGGCCGGCCGGATCCCCCACGATCCGGTATGCGACTGCTCGGGTCGCAGGACGACGAGATCGGTCCCGGAGTTGAAGGCGTCGGGCGGGCAGGTCATCGGCTCGACGGCGATGCCGGTCGTCCCCTCGGTATGCGCGTGAGCTCGACCGGTGAAGACCTGCGTCCACGCGTACGCCTCGTCGCCCCAGAGACTCACCGCGCCGGCGGCGAGGCCGCCGAGGGTGACCGTCCACCGGCCGTCGGCGCCACGGGCCAGGTCCGTGAAGGCCGTGTCGAGCGCGAGGTCGCCGATCGGGCGGCTCGCGCGGAAGTCGTACGGGGACCCCTCGACCGGGTGGGTCGCGACCGGCAGCTGCCGCTCGGGGTCGGTCTCGAGGTACGTGGACCCCGGGATCTCCAGCGCGACCTCGGCGACGGGGGTGTCGGCGATGGAGAGGTACGGGTGGGCGCCGTAGCCGTAGGGCGCGTCCCCCTCGCCGACGTTGAGGGCGGTCGTCGTCACGGTGAGGCCGTCGTCGGCCAGGGCGTAGATCGTGGTCAGGTCGAGCACCCAGGCCCAGCCGGGCTGCGGGTGCAGGCGCTGGCCGACGGTGATCGACGTGGAGGTCTGGTCGAGCAGGTCCCACGTGGTCCAGCGGACCAGGCCGTGACTGGCGTTGTGCTTCGCCGGTTCGGAGAGGGCGAGCCGACGCTCGGTGCCGCCGAACCTGTACGTCCCGTCGCGCAGCCGGTTCGGCCAGGGGATGAGCTGCTGACCACGGCCGGCCACTGACATCTCGTCGGGGCCGAACCCCGCGACGACGTCGACGCCGCCCCGGGAGTAGCTGCGGATGCCGCCGCCGAACTCCACGACGACGAGCTCGTCGCCGCCGCGGCGAACGGTCCACTGAGCGCCGGTGGGCCGGGACCGCTCACTGGCCTCGGTGGTCACGGGCTCAACCTATGACGGACCGCCCTTGCTCGCGACGAGGAGCGCGGTCTTGCCGTCCTTCGTGGCGACCACCGTGACCCGGGTCCCGACCGCCAGGCCCGCGGCCTTGGCCGGTCCGCGGACCGTCGTCGTGGCCGCGACCGCATACGTCTCGGTGAAGCCGTCGGTGCTCTTGACCGTGACGGACGTGTCGCTGGAGACGGTGACCTCGCCGGTCTGGACGAGGAGCGTCTCGGTGCCGCCGGCCGCCGACGGGCGGGTCACCTCGCCGTGGAGCGTGCCGCCGAGCCGGCCCGGGATCGAGTTCAGGTCACCGTTCCCCTGACCGTTGGCCTGGCCGTTCCCGTTGTTGCCGTTGGTCTTGTCCTTGGCTTTGTCCTTGGCCTTGGCCTGGGCATCGGCGTCGACGGAGGCGTTGGTGAGGGCAGCGCGGTCCTGCCGTGCCGAGCTCGCGAGGGCCACAGCCGCGGTGGCGACGAGCAGGCAGATCGCGACGATGGCGACCGCAACCGCCCAGCGGCCGCCGCGGGTCGACGTGGCCTGGTCCCACAGGCTGGGTGGGCGGGGCGTCTCGGTCACGGTTCCTCCTGCTGGTTCCTGCACCCCGATCGGCCCATTGTGCGGCCCCGAGGCGCGCGGAGCCATCCCCCGAACTGACGATTACCGTTGCCCTCATGTCCGCCGGTCCGACCACCGACACCGACGCTGCCGCGTCGGCCGCCGGCGCGCGCAGCCTGGCCGACGACATCCGCAGCCGGACCGACGAGCAGCTCACCGCCCTGGTCCTGTCCCGCCCCGACCTCGCCCGCCCGGCGCCGTCCGACCTCACCTCGCTGGCCGCCCGCGCCGGCACCCGCGCCAGCGTCCAGCGGGCGGTCGAGAGTCTCGACCTCGGGCATCTCCAGGTGCTCGAGGCGGTCGTCGTGGCTGGGGACGGTTCGGGCTCGGGCTCGGTGGACGACCTGATGGGCGGCCTGGACGTTCGGCCCCAGCTCCAGCGGCTCTGGGACCTCGCCCTGGCGTGGCGCGCTCCCGAGGCCCTGTATGCGGTGCGCACCGCACCCGAGGTCCTCGGCGCCCACCCGGCGGGGCTCGGCCCGTCGTCGCTCGAGCTCGGGGCGAAGCCGCTGTCGCCCGTTGAGATCCGATCCCTGGTCGCCGAGGCGCCCGAGTCGGCCCGCGGGGTGCTGGACCGGCTGGTCTGGGGACCACCCGTCGGGGTCGTCAACCGGGACGCACCGGGTTCCGACGGCGTGCGCTGGCTGTTGGACCAGCGGCTCCTGCACGTGATCATGCCCACGGTGACCGAGCGGGCTCGGGGCGAGAGCGAGACCCGGGTGCTGCTGCCTCGCGAGGTGGCGCTGCTGCTCCGCGGTGGACGGCTCCACGAATCCGTGGCCCTCCTCCCACCCGACGCGGACACCAACGACATCGGGTCCGACCGGGTCGACGCCGCCGCCGGTGGCGAGGTCAGCGACCTGCTGGCCCTCGTCGAGGAGGCCATCGAGCTCTGGGGTCCCGCCCCACCTCGGGTCCTGCGCACCGGCGGCCTGGCGGTCCGCGACCTGCGTCGCCTTTCCGAGTCGCTCGATGTCGACACCACGCGAGCCGCCTGGCTGGTCGAGGTCATGTACGGCGCCGGTCTGGTGGCGGACGACGGCGAGGTGGTTCCGGTCTGGGCGCCCACCCCGGTCGCGGACGAGTGGCTCCTCGAACAGGCCGGGTCCCGGTGGGCCCGGCTCGCGGCCGGCTGGCTCACGTCCACCCGCGCCGCTCACCTGGTCGGCGCCCGGCTCCCGGGAGGGTCGTCACCGGCGAACGCCCTCAGCTCCGACCTGCACTGGCCGCCCGTTCGCGCGATGCGTACCGACGTCCTGGCGGAGCTGGCCGGCCTCTCGCCCGGGCACGTCGCCACCTCCGACTCCTTGCTCGCCCGGCTGCGGTGGCGGCGACCGATGCGCAACCCTGCCCGCCTCGGCGACGCCCTCACCGCCGTGCTGCGCGAGGCCGAGTGGCTGGGCGTCACCGGTCGCGGGGCCCTGTCCACGGCCGGGCGTGCGCTCGTGGCCGGCGACCACGTCGACGCGGTCGCCGCGACGATGGCCAGCCAGCTGCCCGAGCCGGTCGACCACGTCCTCGTCCAGGCCGACCTCACCGCCATCGCGCCGGGACCGCTGCACGGCGACCTCGCCCAGCTCATGCGCCTCACCGCCGACGTCGAGTCGCGCGGCGGCGCCACGGTGTACCGGTTCACCCCCGGGTCCGTGCGGCAGGCCCTCGACGCCGGGTGGACGGCCGACGAGCTGCTCGACTCCCTCCGCGGCGCCAGCCGGACCGGGCTCCCCCAGCCCCTCGAGTACCTCGTCCGCGACGTCGCCCGCCGCCACGGTCAGACCCGGGTCGGGGGCGCGACGGCATACATCCGGAGCGACGACGAGTCGGTCCTGGAGGCACTGCTCGTCGAGCGCTCGCTGGGGGCACTGCGGTTGCGGCGCATCGCGCCGACCGTGCTCGTCTCCTCCGCCGATCCCGAGACGCTGCTCGAGCTGATGCGCGACGCGGGGTACTCGCCGGTGCAGGAGCGTCCGGACGGCTCGGTGGTCGTCTCCGTCGCCGCCCGCCGCCGGGCCGCTGCCCGCCGGGCGGTGTCACCGCCCCGGACGACGCCGGTGGACGCGGGGTATGCGTCGAGCCTGGTCCGCGGCCTGCGCGCGGCTGAGGAGCTGACCCGGGACGCCGACGGCGAGGACTCCCGGCCGACCCTCGTGCCGACCGAGCCCGCGGTGACGATGGCGGCGCTGCGCGACGCGGCGGCCGAGCAGCACGGGGTGTGGATCGGGTACGCCGACATGACCGGGCGCACCGACCGCTACCTCTTCTACCCGACCCGGGTCGAGGGCGGCCGGGCGTGGGGCCGGGTGGCGGACTCGACTGCCGAGCGCGGGTTCTCGGTGTACCGGATCACCGGCGTCGCCGATCTGGCCGGCTGAGTCTCGCGCGGCGCCAGGGATCGCCGCAGGTCACATCGCCGGTCATGTCGCAGCTGCTGTCGCGATGGCACCACCTGACGCGACATGACGCACGACATGACCGTGCTTGAGGTCTTCGGCGTCCGTCAGCGCGCCGTGTCCTGACGTCAGCCGCCGGCGAGGGCGGTCACGACGCGGGACGGCGACGGGCGGCCGAGCTGTTCGGCCATCCAGACGCTGGTCTCGACCAGCGCGGCGAGGTCCACACCCGTTTCGACACCCGCGCCGTCCAGGGCCCAGACGAGGTCCTCGGTCGCGAGGTTGCCGGTGGCGCTCTTGGCGTAAGGGCACCCGCCCAGCCCGCCAGCGGAGGAGTCGACGACGGTCACGCCGTCCGCCAGCGCCGCGAGCGTGTTGGTCAGCGCCTGGCCGTAGGTGTCGTGGAAGTGCACACCCAGCTGCTCGACGCCGATCCCGCGCGCATCGAGCGCCTCGACCAACCGGTGCACGTGGCCGGTGGTCCCGACGCCGATCGTGTCGCCGAGGCACAGCTGGTCCAGCCCCAGGTCGTTCAGGCGGACCGCGACGTCGACGACCTGATCTACGGGAACGTCCCCCTCCCATGGATCGCCGAAGCACATCGACACGTACCCCCGGACCCAGAGACCCGCGTCGCGGGCCCGCGCCACGACCGGGCGGAACATCTCGAGCGACTCGTCCACACTCCGCCCCAGGTTGTTGCGCGCGAACGTCTCCGTCGCGCTCCCGAACACGGCGATCGCCTGGACGCCCGCCTCGAGCGCCCGCTCCAGCCCCTTCTCGTTGGGGACCAGCACCGGTCGGTTCCGCCCGAGCGCGTCCGGTCCCAGGTCCGCGAGGAGATCTGCGGCGTCGCCCAGCTGCGGCACCCACGCCGCGGGCACGAACGAGGTGGTCTCGACGATCGGCAGACCCGCCGCCACCAGCCGCCGGACGAACTCCGCCTTCACGGCGGTCGGGACGTGCCCCTTCTCGTTCTGCAGACCGTCGCGCGGACCCACCTCGTACACCGTCACCCGGGCCGGCAGCCCCGCGGCCGCCTCCACCTGTGGACCTCTCATCGGTCAGCCTCCCCAGCTTCGCCGTGGGCCCTCTTCGGCCGACGACCATCCTGACAGGACGGTAGGTTGGCGGTGTGAGCGAGTCGCCGCAGCAGGGCTCCGGAGAGGGCGCGTTCGGCGCACCGCCGGGCGCCGCGCCGTGGTCGCAGCCCGGACCGGGCCAGCCGTCGTCGTCCCCGCCGGTCCCGCGCGCCCCCGGACCCGCATACCCGCCTCCGCCCCCCACCCAGGGACCGAGCTTCCCCCCGCCGCAGGGGCAGCCCTACCCCGCCGCATACCCGCAACAGCCGTACCAGCCCGGGTATCCGCCGGCCTACCCGCCGCAGTACGGCCAGGGCCCGACGCCTCAGGGCTACGCGGGGTACGTCCCGGCCCAGACGTCGCCGTTCCCGGTCAGCACCTTCGTCCTGCTCATCGTGTCGGTCATCTCCCTCATCGCGACCGGGATCATCGGCATCCCGAGCGCCATCGTCTCCGTCGTCGCCTGGCGACAGAACGCCACCGACCCGGCCGCCTGCCGGAAGCGGACGACGACCGGCTGGATCGTCTACGCCGTGAACTTCGTCCTCGGGCTGCCCCTGCTCATCTGGTTCTACGTCTGGGCGCTGAGCAACCAATGAGCCGCCCCGCGGAACACAGCGCCGCCTGAGCCCGTTGGCCTGAAGACCATGACCGACGGACCCCTCATCGTCCAGAGCGACAAGACCCTCCTCCTCGAGGTCGACCACCCCGGTTCCGAGGATGCGCGTCGCGCGATCGCCCCCTTCGCCGAGCTCGAGCGCGCCCCCGAGCACGTGCATACCTATCGCGTCACCCCGCTGGGGCTGTGGAACGCGCGCGCGGCCGGCCACGACGCCGAGCAGGTCGTCAACGCGCTGCTCACCCACAGCCGTTACGCGGTGCCGCAGGCGCTGCTCATCGACATCGCCGAGACGATGGACCGGTACGGCCGCCTGAGCCTCGAGAAGGACCCCTCCCACGGCCTCACGCTGCATACGACCGACCGGCCGGTGCTCGAAGAAGTGCTGCGGCACAAGCGGATCCAGCCCCTCTTGGGGGCCCGGATCGACGACTTGACCGTCGCCGTGCACCCCTCGGAGAGAGGGCATCTCAAGCAGGAGCTGCTCAAGGTCGGCTGGCCGGCCGAGGACCTGGCCGGGTACGTCGACGGCGAGGCGCACCCGATCGACCTGGACACCTCGGAGTGGTCGCTGCGGCCGTACCAGCAGCAGGCGGTCAACGGGTTCTGGGACGGCGGCTCGGGCGTCGTCGTCCTCCCCTGTGGCGCCGGCAAGACCCTCGTGGGCGCCGGCGCGATGGCGGCCGCGTCCGCGACGACGCTCATCCTCGTCACCAACACCGTGTCCGCCCGGCAGTGGAAGGACGAGCTGCTGCGGCGCACGTCACTGACCGAGGGTGAGATCGGCGAGTACTCGGGTCAGCGCAAGGAGATCCGGCCGGTCACCATCGCGACCTACCAGGTCCTGACGACGAAGCGGAAGGGCGTCTACACGCACCTCGACCTGCTCGACGCGCGCGACTGGGGGCTGGTCATCTATGACGAGGTCCACCTGCTTCCTGCGCCGATCTTCCGGATGACCGCCGACCTCCAGGCGCGCCGGCGGCTCGGCCTGACCGCCACGCTGGTGCGCGAGGACGGTCGCGAAGGCGACGTGTTCTCGCTCATCGGGCCGAAGCGGTACGACGCGCCGTGGAAGGACATCGAGGCCCAGGGCTACATCGCGCCCGCCGACTGCGTCGAGGTGCGGGTCTCGCTGCCGGACGGCGAGCGGATGGCGTATGCGATGTCGGAGCCGGACGAGCGGTACCGGCTCGCGTCGTGCACCGACGCCAAGGACCGCGTCGTGTCGCAGCTCGTGGAGCGGCACCGGGGCGAGCCCACGCTGGTGATCGGCCAGTACCTCGACCAGCTCCAGTCCCTGGCCGAGCGCCTCGACGCGCCGATCATCACCGGCGAGACGACGGTGCCCGTGCGGCAGAAGCTGTACCAGGCGTTCCGGGTCGGCGAGATCCAGCTGCTGGTGGTCAGCAAGGTGGCAAACTTCTCGATCGACCTGCCCGAGGCGTCCGTCGCGATCCAGGTCTCCGGGACGTTCGGCTCGCGCCAGGAGGAGGCCCAGCGGCTCGGCCGGGTGCTCCGCCCGAAGGGCGACGGCCGGACCGCGCACTTCTACACGGTGGTCGCGCGCGACACGGTCGACGCCGACTTCGCCGCCCACCGCCAGCGCTTCCTCGCGGAGCAGGGGTACGCCTACCGGATCGTCGACGCGGACGACCTGCCCGTCCTCTGACCGCTTTCCCGCTTCCAGACGGCTCTTGTTACGACTTTCGTATGCCGCCGACCGCCGAAACTGGCAACAACGGGCGTCCGGAAGCGGGAAAGGCCGGGGACGGGGTATGCCCGAGCCCGGCGACGCGACTTCGCCGGGCTCGGGTGGGTGTGGGTCAGACGGCGAAGAAGACCCGGGAGGTGTCGGCCACGGCGATGCTCGAGCCGTTCGTGAGGTCGGTCAGGACGATGTTCGAGTAGCTGACCGCGGCGAGGACCCGCCGCTGCCCGTTCGGACACTGGAACTGCGGGGCCTGGAGCGGACCGACCGTGATCGACGCGATGACGCGGCCGTTCTTCGGCTCGAAGCTGGCACCCGCGGAGAGGCTGTCCGCGAACGCCTCCTTGTTGGCCGCCTGGGGGTGCTTGCCGCCCCCGTTGATGCAGGCGTACAGGGCGGTGGCGTCAGCCGTGACGGAGTAGTCGACGTTGTCGTTGCCGAGGCCGCGCTCGTCGAACGAGACGACGAGGGCGCCGCCCGCGTTGACGGCGCCGGATGCGGAGTGGAACTTCGCTGCCGCCGCCGAGGCCGGACCGGCCATGAGGAGGGTCGCGGCGAAGGCGACCAGAGCGACGAGGAAGGGCTTGATGAGCTTCATACGGTTGTGCTTTCTGCGAGGTGCCCGAGCCCCGTCTCGAGTCGAACTGGTACCCGGCCAGGTCGGCCGTGCGTTCCAGAGGAGTCGTCGGGCGGCCGGCCAGATACGTCGTCGGGCCGCCGCATTCGGGTGGCTCCCAGTAAACTCCCAGGAATCCTCACCACACTCTCCAGCGTGACCGACACCGCTATCGCCGAAGCCTCGCTCCTCGTCGTCGAGGACGAGCCCAACATCCGCGAGCTGCTCGCGACCTCACTGCGGTTCGCCGGGTTCGAGGTGTCCGTCGCCAACGACGGCCGATCGGCGATCATCAGCGCCTCGGAGCGCAACCCCGACCTCGTCGTCCTCGACGTGATGCTGCCCGACATGGACGGCTTCGAGGTCACCCGGCGCCTCCGCGAGTCCGGCCGCCAGCTGCCGATCGTCTTCGTCACGGCCCGCGACTCGGTCGACGACAAGATCAAGGGGCTCACCGTCGGCGGCGACGACTACGTCACCAAGCCGTTCAGCCTCGAGGAGGTCGTGGCCCGCATCCGCGCCGTCCTGCGGCGCACCCGCGGCGACGAGGCCAGCACGGCCACGCTGAGCTTCCACGACCTCGAGCTCGACGACGACTCCCACGAGGTCCGCCGCGGCGGCCGGGTCATCGAGGTGTCGCCCACCGAGTTCAAGCTGCTGCGCTACCTCATGCTCAACCCGAACCGGGTGCTGTCCAAGGCCCAGATCCTCGACCACGTCTGGGACTACGACTTCCGCGGCGAGTCCGGCATCGTCGAGTCCTACATCTCCTACCTGCGCCGCAAGATCGACACCGTCGAGCCGGCGCTGATCCACACCAAGCGCGGCGTCGGGTACGTGCTGCGGCTGCCCCCGGGCACGCCTGCGGGGTGAGCACGACCGACGCGCCCGGCAGCGCCGGCCGTTGGCGCGGCGGGCTCCGGGGCATACCCCTGCGGGTCCGCCTGCTCACCGTCGTCGCGGTGCTGCTCGCCGCCGCCCTGGCGGCCAGCAGCCTCATCGTCACCGCCATGATGCGCACGTACCTGCTGGACCGCACCGACGAGGAGCTGCGGACCTACGGCGAGATCGCAGCCGCCGTCGCGTACGGCACCGGCGGCGCCCAGACGATCCAGCCGAACTTCACCGTCCGCCTCTACCGGCTGGACGGAACCGGCGTCCTCAAGATCGCCGAGGCCGCCACGGAACCCGGAGCCGAGCCGGCCATCCCCGACCTCACCCGGACCGACCCACTGGTCACGTCCTCGCAGCCTTTCACGATCGACTCCCAGCGGTCCGACAACGCCGACCTGCGCTGGCGGGCGATCGCCGGCATCAACGCCGACCGTGACGCGGTCTACGTCGTCGCTGTCCCGCTGCGGCAGATGGAGGCCACGCTCGGGAGCTTCCTCGGCTACGCGCTCCTCATCGGCGTGGTGGTGCTCGCCGCCGCGCTCGGGATCGGCTGGTACGCGGTCCGTCGCGCCTTCCGCCCGCTGACCCGGATCGAGGACACGGCCGCCGCCATCGCCGCGGGCGACCTCACGCAACGCGTGCCCGAGCCCACGACCCGCGACGAGGTGGCCTCGCTGTCCCGCTCGCTCAACGCCATGCTGGCCCAGATCGAGCAGTCGTTCGCGGTCCGGGAGGCCAGCGAGGAGCACATGCGCCAGTTCGTCGCCGACGCCTCGCACGAGCTGCGGACACCGCTGGCCACCGTTCGCGGGTACGCCGAGCTGTACCGCCAGGGCGCGGTGAGCGAGCCCGACGACGTGGCCGGCGCCTTCGGCCGCATCGAGAGCGAGGCGTCCCGGATGTCCGGCCTGGTCGAGGACCTGCTCGTGCTGGCCCGGCTCGAGGGCGAGCGGCCACTGGTCATCGACGACGTCGACCTCGCCGTCCTCGGCGGTGACGCCACCCAGGACGCGCGGGTGCTGGCTCCCGACCGGCACGTACGGCTGATCGGGCTCGACGGGCCGCTCGGCCCGGTCCACGTGCTCGGCGACGAGCAACGGCTCCGGCAGGTCGTCACCAACCTCGTGTCGAACGCGCTGCACCACACGCCGAGCGGCACTCCCGTGGAGATCGCGGTCGGGAACCGGCCCGACGGGTGCGCCGCCCTCGAGGTCCGCGACCACGGCGACGGCATCGACCCGGCGCGGGCCCGACGGGTCTTCGAGCGGTTCTACCGCGAGGACCCCGCCCGCAGCCGGCGTCGCAACGGCGCCACCGGCGGGACCGGCCTCGGGCTGGCCATCGTCGCCGCGATCGTCAGCGCGCACCACGGCACGGTGGGCGTCCTGCCGACGCCGGGCGGGGGCGCGACCTTCGTGCTCCAACTCCCACAGCATGCTCACAGTGACGCGACAGCGAGCCTTGACGACGAGGAGGTTGATTAGGGGAAAGTCACCCAGAGGAGCAGCGAGAACCATGACACAGCAGGACATCCACCCGGACCCCACGAGGACCAGCCCGGACGCGGACGCCCACGAGCAGCCGCCGGCCCACCAGTGGTTCGGCGGAGCCGACGATCGCCACCAGGGCGCGGCCCCGACCACCGGCATCCCCACGCAGTCACCGCAGGAGCAGGCCGGCCCGACCGCGCCGAGCGCCCCGGCCGGCGAGGCGACGCCGACGCCCCGCGCCTTCCCGAGCTACGGCTTCGGCACCCCGGACGCGGACCAGCAGCGCACCGACTGGTACGGCAACCCCGGCGACGGGCGGCAACGGCGGCAACGGCGGCTACCCCGCGTACCCGCCGGCCACCCCGACACCCGCTCCCAAGGCCAAGCCGAACCGGGGCCTCGGCCAGATGACCGCGGTCGCGATCCTCGCCGCCGCCCTCGCCAGCGGCGGGACGTACGCCGCCACCCGGTATGCGACGCCCGCCCCCTCGTCGAGCCCGGCCGCGACGACCCAGAGCAACGGCTCGACGTCGCCGCAGGTCATCCAGGGCAACGCGGCCGCGCCCGACTGGACCGCGACCGCCAAGGCCGTCGCTCCGAGCGTCGTGTCGATCACCGTCCAGAGCGGTCAGGCCGAGGGTCAGGGCTCCGGTGTCGTCATCGACAACAAGGGGCACATCCTCACCAACAACCACGTGGCCACGGGCGCCGGGAGCACCGCGACGATCAACGTCACGCTGAACGACGGACGCACCTACGACGCCAAGATCGTCGGCACCGACCCGTCGACCGACCTCGCGGTCCTCCTGCTCAACAACCCCCCGAGCGACCTCGTCCCGATGTCCATCGGCGACTCCTCGCAGCTCACCGTCGGGCAGCCGGTCATGGCGATCGGCAACCCGCTCGGCCTCTCCGGGACCGTGACAACCGGCATCGTCAGCGCGCTGAACCGCCCCGTCACGACGCAGGCGGCCGATGGAGACCAGGGTCAGCAGGGCCAGCAGGGCCAGCTGCCGGGCACCCAGCAGCAGGGCACCTCGGACATGGTCGTCACCAACGCCATCCAGACGTCCGCCGCCATCAACCCGGGCAACTCCGGCGGCGCGCTCGTCACGGCCGACGGCAAGCTCATCGGCATCAACAGCTCGATCGCGTCCCTCGGGTCGTCCGCGGGCGGCCAGAGCGGCAACATCGGCATCGGGTTCGCCATCCCGGTGAACGAGGCCAAGTCCATCGCCGACCAGCTCATCGCCACCGGTACCGCGCAGCACGCGTACATCGGCGTCTCGGCGAGCGACACCACGGTCACCGACGGCAACAGCAAGCGTCAGGCCGCGCTGGTCCAGTCGGTGTCCGCGGGCACTCCGGCCGCTCAGGCCGGGCTGCAGGCGCAGGACGCCGTCATCGCGGTCGACGGAAAGCCGATCGACTCCTCCGAGGCGCTGGTGGCCAACATCCACGAGCGCAAGGTCGGGGACACGGTGACCGTCACCATCATCCGCGGCTCGCAGAAGCAGGACCTCAAGATCACCCTCGCCGCCCGTCCCGGCTGAGGGTAAGGAAACCGGTTTCGCCTTTCCCTGGTTCGCGAAACCGGTTGCCCCGTAGGGGCCTTCCACAGGTACATTGGCGCGTTTCCCCTGAAGGAGCGCCACCTGTGGAAGGCCCCTTTCGCATGCCCGAGAACACGGTCGTGACCGACGAGCTGGCCGGCGAACAGGCATACCTCGAGAACGCCCGACGCGAGCTGGCCCGGATGCGCGAGAAGACCCTGTCGGCGCGCGCGTCCGGCGGCGACCGGGTGTCCGACGAGTTCCTCGCGATGACCTTGGCCCGCCGCGCGGCCGGGCTCGTCGACGACCCGACGACGGCGCTGTTCTTCGGGCGGCTCGACCTCACCCACGAGGAGCACGGCCAGGAGCGCTGGTACATCGGCCGGCGGCACGTCAACGACGAGCTGGGCGACCCGGTGGTCATCGACTGGCGCGCCGAGCTGAGCGGCGCGTTCTACCGGGCCTCGCGCGGGGAGCCGATGGGCGTGCGGCTCCGGCGCCGGTTCGGCGTGGACCACGGCCGCCTCACCGCCTACGAGGACGAGCACCTGGTCACGCCCGAGGTAGGCGACGTGGGGCGCAGCCAGATCCTCGTCGACGAGATCGAGCGCCCGCGCGTCGGCCCGATGCGCGACATCGTCGCGACGATCCAGCCGGAGCAGGACGAGATCGTCCGCGCCGATGCCGCGACGACGGTATGCGTGCAAGGGGCGCCGGGTACCGGCAAGACTGCGGTCGGGCTGCACCGGGCGGCCTGGCTCCTGTACGCGTTCCGCGACCGGCTGCTGCGGTCCGGGGTCCTCGTCGTGGGTCCGAACCGGGCGTTCCTCGACCACATCGGCGCCGTGCTGCCCGCGCTCGGCGAGGTCGAGGTCGGACACACGACGGCCGAGGAGCTGGTCGGCAGCGGCGGCGCGGTCCGCGGACGGGACACGACGGCGGCGGCCGTCCTCAAGGGCGACGCCCGGCTCGCCGCAGTCCTGGAACGCGCGGTCTGGTCGACGGTCCGGCCGGCTGCCGAGGCCCTCGTGGTGCCGCGGGGGGCCCGCAAGTGGCGGGTGCCCGCATACACGGTGACCGAGGTGCTGGAGGAGCTGCGCGAGAGGGCGATCCGCTACGAGGCGGCCCGGCAGGTCCTGCCGCAGCGGCTGGCGCACCACGTGCTGCTGGCGATGGAGCGCAGCGGCGACTCGCCGGACGACCGCGTGCAGGACTCGGTCGCGCGGTCGGCGGCGGTGCGGGCGTACGCGGCACAGGTGTGGCCGAAGCTCGACCCGCGGCAGGTGCTGTTCGAGCTGTTCTCGTCGGCCGAGAACCTCGCGGAGCACGCCGGTGACCTGCTGACGCCGGACGAGCAGGAGCTGCTGCGCTGGCCCACGCCGCCGCGGTCGAAGGGCGCGGCGAAGTGGTCGGCTGCGGACCTGGTCCTCCTCGACGAGCTGGCCGACCTGCTGGAACGGACGCCGAGCCTGGGCCACGTCGTGCTCGACGAGGCGCAGGACCTGTCACCCATGCAGCTGCGGGCGGTCGGACGGCGCTGCTCGACCGGTTCGGCGACGGTGCTCGGCGACATCGCGCAAGGGACGACGCCGTGGGCAACCGACTCGTGGGCGTCGTCGCTCGCGCACCTGGGGAAGCCGGACGGCCACATCGAGGTGCTCGACCGCGGGTTCCGGGTGCCGGCGTCGGTCATCGACTTCGCGGCCCGGCTGCTCCCCTCGATGGCACCGGGGCTGGGGGCGCCGGTCTCGGTGCGCGAGAACCCAGGACGGCTCGAGCTGGTCCGGGTGCCGTCGGCGGCCGGCGTGGCGATGGAGGTGGCGGTTGTTGTCGCCCGGGAGGCCGAGGAGCCGGGATCGGTGGGGGTGATCGCGCCGGCGTCGCTCGTCGCGCCGGTGTCGGCGGCCCTGACGCGCGCCGGCATCGGCCACGGCGTGCTGGGGGCGGACCACGGGGACGTCGAGCACCAGGTCGATGTCGTCCCGGCGACGGTGGCCAAGGGTCTCGAGTTCGACCGGGTGGTCGTCGTGGAGCCGACGACCATCGCGGCCGACGAGCCCGACCAGCGGACCGGGCTGCGCCGGTTGTACGTCGTGCTGACCCGGGCTGTGTCGGCACTCACCATCGTGCACTCCGCCGACCTACCGGCCGAGCTGAGAACCGCTGACGACGCCGCCTGAGTCGTCGTTTCAATTTGACAGGTGCCACCACGGGTCGAAGACTCGGGCCGCCTGGCAACGCGGCCAGGACGCGCCGCCAGGCGGGGAGGGGGTTCGCCGGACGGCTCGCGACAACCCGAGGCAGGTTCCCCATGTCCGTAAGCGCAGCGTCAGACAGCGTCCCCGTCAACCGCCGGCGGGCGGTGCTCGCCAGCACGGTCGGCACGAGCATCGAGTGGTACGACTTCTTCCTCTACGGCACCGCCGCGGCCCTGGTCTTCCCGAAGCTGTTCTTCCCCGGCAGCTCGCCCTTCGCGGGGGTCCTGCTGTCCTTCTCGACCCTGTTCGTCGGCTTCGCCGCGCGACCGGTCGGCGCCGCGATCTTCGGGCACTACGGCGACCGGGTGGGCCGGAAGACCACGCTGGTCACGACGCTCGTCCTCATGGGCGTCGCGACGTTCCTCATCGGGGTGCTGCCCCCGTACTCGAGCATCGGCGTCGCGGCGCCGATCCTGTTGACCCTGTTGCGCATCGCCCAGGGCATCGGCGTCGGCGGGGAGTGGGGCGGCTCGGTCCTCATGTCGATGGAGTGGGGCGAGAGCCACCGCAAGGGCCTGATGGCCAGCTTCCCCCAGCTCGGTGTGCCGATCGGTTTGCTCCTGTCGACGGGGATGATCCGGCTGATGACCGCGCTCGTGAGCCCCGAGGCCTTCGACGCCTGGGGCTGGCGGATCCCGTTCCTGCTCAGCTTCGTCCTCGTCCTCATCGGCCTGTACGTCCGGCTGCGCGTCCTCGAGAGTCCCGAGTTCCGCGAGGTCAAGAAGGCCGACGCGGTCGTCAAGCGACCGTTCATCGAGGTGCTCAAGGAGCACCCGATGGAGATCCTCACCTCGGCTTTCGTCCGGATGTCCGAGCAGGCGCCGTTCTACATCTTCATCACGTTCGTTCTCACCTACGGGACCACGATCCTCAAGATCGACCGGGCTGAGCTGCTCAACTACACCCTGGTGGCCGCCGCCGTCGGCCTCGTCAGCGTCCCCCTGTTCGGCTACCTCTCGGACCGGATCGGGCGCCGTCTCATGTACGGCATCGGGATCGTCTGCACCGCGCTGTTCGCCTTCCCGTACTTCGGTCTGCTCAACACCAAGGTCGCGGGGTTCGTCCTCCTCGGGATCGTCGTGTCGCTGGTGTTCCACGACATGCAGTACGGACCCCAGGCGGCGCTCATCGCCGAGAGCTTCGGCACCAACCTGCGGTACAGCGGCGCGGGCATCGGCTACCAGCTCGCGTCGGTCATCGCCGGTGGGCCCGCGCCGCTCATCGCGGCGGCCATCCTCGAGAACACCGGGTCGAGCACCGGGATCAGCTGGTACATCATCGGGTGCTGTGTGCTCTCCATGGTCGCCCTCATCCTGATGCCGCGAACGCAGCTGCGTCGTGACGAGGCGGCGGCCCGCCAAGAGGCGGGTCGTGCGGTGCCGTGACCGACCCGTCCACGCTGACCCGAGCGCACTTCGACTACGTCGTCTCGGCCACGACGCGATGGTCCGACAACGACATGTACGGCCACCTCAACAACGCCGTCTACTACGAGCTGTTCGACTCTGCGATCAACGGCTGGCTGATCACGGGCGCCGGGGCCGACGTCCTGTCGCTGCCCGAGCTCGGCGTCGTCGCCGAGTCGGGATGTCGCTTCTTCCGTGAGCTGGAGTACCCACGCCGACTCGAGGTCGCCGTCCGCGTCGAGCGGCTCGGGAGGAGCAGCATCACGTATGCGCTCGGGCTCTTCGACGCGGAGCGGGAGGAGCTCGCCGCGTTGGGCCACTGGGTCCACGTCTACATCGACCGCACCTCCCGCTCTCCGGTAGCGATCCCCGCTGCTGTGCGAGAGCTCCTCGAGCGCGCTGAGATGCTTCGGGCATGAAGATCACCGGAGCCGTTCTCGAGGAGGTCGGCCGTCCCGGACCGTGGGCGGAGACGAGACCGCTGACCGTCGGAGAGCTGGAGCTGGAGGGGCCACGTGCGGGTGAGGTCCTGGTCGAGGTGGAGGCCGCCGGGGTCTGCCACTCCGACCTGTCGGTCGTCGACGGCAACCGACCGCGCCCCGTGCCCATGCTGCTCGGCCACGAGGCCTGCGGACGCGTTACCGAGCTCGGGCCCGGCGTGACCGAGCCTCGGGTGGGCCGACGCGTCGTCATGACGTTCCTCCCCCGCTGCGGCGACTGTGCCGGCTGTGCCACCGACGGCCGGATGCCGTGCGGCCCGGGGTCGGCGAGCAACAACGCCGGCGAGATGCTCGGCGGCGGTATGCGTCTCTCTCGCGACGGCCACCCGATCTATCACCACCTCGGTGTGTCGGCGTTCGCCACGCACGCGGTCGTGGACACGCGGTCGGTGGTCGCCGTGGACGACGACGTCACCACGGCCGTGGCGACCGTCCTCGGGTGCGCGGTACTCACCGGCGGCGGAGCCCTCCTCAACGCCGCACCACCCGAGCCCGGCCAGAGCGTCATGGTGGTCGGGCTGGGTGGGGTGGGCATGGCCACGGCGCTCACCGCGGTCGCGCTGGGCGCCGGGGACGTCGTGGTGGTCGACGGGGTGAAGGCCAAGCGCGACCAGGCTCGCGAGCTCGGGGCGACGATGGCCCTCGACCCGGCCGAGCTGGCGAGCCGTGGGGTCAAGGCCGACGTCGTCGTCGAAGCGGCGGGAAACGCCAGCGCGTTCGAGGCCGCGCTGGCGGCGACGAAGCCGGGCGGGCGCACCGTCACCGTCGGCCTCCCCAACGCAGCGGCGCGGGCGAGCGTGTCGCCACTCCTGCTCGTGGCGGAGGCCAGGACGGTGATCGGTAGCTACCTCGGGTCGTCGGTGCCGTCCCGGGACATCCCGGTGTTCGCCCAGTGGTGGCGGGAAGGCCGGTTCCCCGTCGAGGAGCTGGTGTCCTCTCGCATCGGGCTCGACGACGTCAACCGAGCGATGGACGAGCTTGCCGCCGGCCGTGCGGTGCGGCAGCTCATCGAGCTCTGACCCGCCTCACGAGGTCTGCCAGACTCGGCCTGGTGCCGGCGCTCATCACCTGGTGGACCCAGGACGTCACCGCCCTGAGCCCGCGAGCCGACCCGCACGAGGTCGCATCCACCGGCACCGACCTGCTGGAGCGCTGGAGCGAGCCGCAGCGCCGGTACCACTCGACCCGGCACCTGGTCGAGATGTTCTGGGCGCTGGAGGACCTCACCGACGCCGGCGAGCTGACGGACGCCGACGCCTCGCTGGGTCGGGTCGCGGCATGGTTGCACGACGCGGTCTACGACCCCACCGCGGTCGTCGGCGCCAACGAGTCGGCGAGCGCCGAGCTGGCCGAGTCCCTGCTCCCCCGGGTGCGGTTCGACGACGAGGCGGTCGCGACGGTGGTCGAGCTGGTCCGGATGACGGCGGACCACGCGGTTCGCCGCGACTCCGCCCTGCACCGTGCCTTCCACGACGCCGACCTCTGGATCCTCGCCGCGGCGGAGCAGCGGTTCGACGAGTACTGCCTCCAGGTCCGTGAGGAGTACGCGGCGGTGCCGGATCCGCTGTTCCGGGCGGCCAGGGCCCAGATCCTGCGCGACCTCGCCGGCGCCGACGGGATCTACCTCACCGCATACGGGCGTACGCACTGGGACCCGCCGGCCCGCGCGAACCTCGACCGCGAGCTGGCCCGGCTGTCATAGCCCGAGCTGCCGCCCGACGACAGCCAGGTGGCCGGTCGGCGGCGCTGCGGGACGCTGCTCCAGACCTAGTCGCTACCCGGTACTCGAGTTCTTCGAGTCCTCATCAGAGGGCCGAGCCTGGCCCGTCAACGGAAGGTGAACCGAGTCGGTTCGAACCGGTCGTCGGTCGGAACACGAACGCTCGCGTCAGCGAAACCTACATTTGACGTATGGTGTGACATTCGTCACACACCATGGGGCTAGACCGCCTTGCGCAGCCTCTCCCGAAGGCCGTCCGGCCCCGCGATGTGGCCCCATCGGGCCTCGTTCGGCTCCGGCGGGGGACTGCCGCGACGACGGGCCTTAGCCACCAGAGCGCCCGGGCCCACGACCCCGGATCTTACGGACGGCGGTGGGACACCGCTCCGGGCATCGCCTCGAAGGCCACGCCCGAGATGGTTACGCCCACCTTTGCCAGGATCGCCCGCTCCAGATTGCCAATGGCCTCAGCTTCCAGCGCGTTCGCAGTCGCGAAGTCCCGCCAGCACCTATATGCGTCGTTGCCCCGCTCCTCATCAACCGGAGGCAGAATCACTTGGTCAAGATCGGCGGGATTCACGGCGTCCACTACCGAACCGCAGGAGCACGCCTTCACCTTGGCCTGCACCTGCCATACCGCGAAGGACAGCCAAAGCCAGCCGGGATTAATACCCGGCGTGCTGCTGGACGCATTCATCGTGCGCCTCACTTTGATCCCCTCCCTGATGACGATCTTCGGTGCCGCGAACTGGTACCTGCCCAACTGGCTATCTCGGGTGCTGCCGCGCGTAAGCGTTGAGTCCGAGGACATCGAGGCCGGCGCATCCGAGATCGAGGACACCGTTGAAGCCGAGGGGGTGGAGTGGCCCACGCGGGCGTGAGGGATCCTGCCCGCGTCACCGGTGGTATTCGGGAGGGGCGGTATGTTCGGTGGCCGTTCCGCCCGGGCGTCGAGTCCACACATGCATGTGATGCGATCAGGAACGAAGACCAATCGATCCAGGAGCGTTGCGTTGTCGAGCCCCTTGCGGCCGTTTCGGACAGCAAGCCTCGAGGCATGGCGCGTAGGCTCGAGGGGCAGGTGCAGGACCACGCGCGCTAATGGTCGCCGCCCGGCGGCGTGTCCACGGCGCGCAGCAGTCGGAGGTCTGCCATTGGCCGCAGTCGGGGACGTCGGACACCAGCGGGGACACACGCCGCTGGTTGGCGCGAGCGCGCCCCCGCCACTCGATCCGCCGGTCGCCCCTCAATCGCTGCGGAGGGGGCGGCCCGAGTGACCCCCGATCGGGTGGCCGCGGTAGCGTGCGCGCGACCTCGCGCCGAGACCCGGCCGACTCGACGGCGTTCCACGTCGGTTCGGCCGTCCATTGGGGAGCCCGCCCAACTTCGCGGTGGCCCACGCGTGGCAGCCGTGCTGACCTGTGCGGCGATGGTGGTGCTGCTCGAGGTCCTCCTCAGCGCCTGCAGTGAGCAGCGGCGGACTTCTTTCCCTCCATCCGTCGGGCAGGCTCCGGATACGGCACCAGCCGACCCGAGCATCGAGCCGCCTGCCGCTGACGAAGGGGATCGCGGCGCCGTCGTCCTTGCGTTCGCCGGGGACATGCACTTCGAACAGCATCTGGCCGGACTGCTCGGCGGAACGGGAGATGCGATGGGTCCGATCACCGAGACCCTGTCGGCCGCCGATCTCACCATGGTCAACCTCGAGTCCGCGATCACGACCCGGGGAGTTCCGGAGGCGAAGGAACGCGAGATTCCCAGCCAGCGATACCATTTCCGCACTTCGCCGGCCGCGCTTGAGGTTCTTGCCGCAGCTGGCATCGATCTGATCACCATGGCGAACAATCATGGTGCTGACTTCGGGCCGATCGGCCTCGAGGACACTCTCGCGGCGATTCGTACCAGTCCGATCCCGGTGATTGGGATCGGCCGCGACCAGGAGGAGGCCTTCGCGCCGTACCGGGTCTCGATGCGAGGCACTGACATAGCGTTCCTAGCAGCGGACGGGTCCATGCGGGAAGGGGCGAGTACCGTCTGGGCAGCCGGGCCGGACAACCCCGGTGTGGCGGGCGCCCACTCCAGCCCGAGCGTTCTTCTCGCGGCGGTCCGCACCGCCAGTACGACGGATGACGTCGTTGTCGTCTTTCTCCATTGGGGGGAGGAGCTGCAGGGCTGCCCGACCGACTCGCAGCGGGTCACGGCCAGCGCCTTGGCCGAGGCGGGGGCCGACGTGATCGTCGGCACCCACGCCCATGTCCAACTTGGGTCCGGTTGGCTGGGCGACACCTATGTCAACTATGGCCTTGGGGACTTCCTCTGGTACCACGACCGCAATTCGGCAACTGGTGTTCTCCAGGTCCGGATCGCAGGCGGTGCGGTAGTGGACGACGCCTGGATCGCTGCCGAGATTCAGCCAGACGGACGGCCAGTTCCCCTCACCGGCGAAGCTGCGGCCAGCGCTGAGGCGCAATGGCGTCGGCTTCGCGACTGCACGGGGCTTGCTCCGGCCCCCGCACCGTGACAGCAGGCCTGTAAATGCCGCGCATCATTGTCCTTTCGTCGACGAGCCGCATTTCGTGGATCGACCAGCGGGCCTCGTACAACTGTTCGAAAGCCTCTGTGACGGCCTGCGCGTGGTCCCGGTGGATCACCAATTCCCCGACACGTGCCTTCCCGTCGAAGCCGACGAAGGTGATCCGCAGATGGCGCAACTGCGTCCACAGAAGTGGGCATCCGTCGCGGTGGGTGAATTGCATCCGGTCACGCAGCGCCGGTCCGATCGGCTGCACCGATGCTGTGTATACCGGCAGTGCCGGGTCTGGATCGGCGGACTGGGGAGGTCCAGTGGGAGCGGATGGCGCTGCTGCGGTGGCCGATGCTGGCGATTCCTCGGTCGGAGTTAGCCGTAGGGCCGGGGACCGCCACGGTACTTGCCCAATCCAGCGGCCTGCTTCTTGGCGGCGCGAATGCGGTCCTTGGTCTGCTCGGCCTCCTTCTGCGCCACGGCACAGATGATCCGGGCCGTCATCCGGCCCGTTGCGGAGGACAGGTCCACGTCGCCAGCGGTGACGGTGCGGACCTCCACCCGCTGCGATTCGAGGAGGCCGATGAACTCCTCCAACTCGACCATGCGGCGGTGCAGCCGGTCGGGGTGCCAGGCGATGATCCCGCGCACCTGTCCCAAGCGGATCGCCTCCAGCATCTCCCGGCACTGCGGGCGGACCCGGCCCGAGTAGGCGCTGATGTCGTCGTCCACGAAGACGGCGGCGGCCTCCCAGCCGCGACGAGGCCAGCGCCCGGCAGTCGGCCTCCTGGCGCTCGACGCCAAAGCCCGGCACCGGCCTTGTCCTTGCTGATCCGGCAGTAGATGGCAGCCCGGAGCGACCTGGCGTGGGCGGCTGGCGGGCCGGTGCCGAGGTCTGTCTGTGAGCGTGTTTCCATGTGTCGATCCTTCGGTTTCGCTTCGGCGTGACCTCGTACGCGCGGAAGGGCGGCCCTCCCGAGGTCGGCGCGGCGTAGGGCGCGTCGAGCTCGTCGCCGACCACCGTGGTCGGCCAGTCGAAGACCTCGAGCAGTGCACGGGACGCGCGGTCGAGGTCCGGCGCGCCGGTCAGTCGTGTGGCGGTGCCGTCGACCACCAGATGAGCGTGGCCGAGGTCGAAGGCCAGTGTGCAACGGCCCTCCGCGTCGAGGTGTCGGCTCTTCGCGGCGTGGGGGTTGGACGCGAACACGAAGGTCGCCCCCGTCCACGCGGCGAACAGCGGCCGGACGTGCACGCCGTGCGGCGTGGACACGGACAACCAGGTGGTCGCCGACCCCTCACGCAGGTGGCCCTCGAGATCCGGCCACGCGGCCGCGGGCAGGTCCGGGTCGCCCTCGGGCCGCGTGCGGGGATGGGTGCGGGGGATGATCTGGGCGTGCGGGTGAGCGGTCATGAGCCATGGTGCCCACCCAGGAATGCGAAACTCATCGACCAGCACGCCCTTGCGGACGGACGCCGGTGGGATGGGACCATCGGGGATGAGTGGAGGTGATCCGGTGAGCACCGCAGGACCGCAGGACAGCCCGACGTGGCCTCCCGCGCCGCAGCCCACACCGCCGTCGGGTGGGGCCGGGCCTCAGGACCACTCGGCGCAGCCCGCCGGGGCTGCGCCGCCACCGGAGACCCCGCCGCCTGCTGCTCCTCCGGCGCGTCAGCGGCCGCGCCACCCGCAGCGGATCGCCGCCGCGGCCGCGGGGGTCCTCGTTCTCGCGGCGGCGGGGGGTGGCGTGGTGGCGCTGGCCGGCGGCAACCGGGTCGAGAAGCACGACTTCCTGACCCATGAGATCTCGGCGCTCTCGATCGACGCCGGGGGCGGCGACGTCACCGTCCGGGCCGGCGGTCCGCCCGGCACGGTCGAAGTGACCCGCAAGACCAGGTCGGCGACCGACTTGGCGGACCTCGCGCTCACCGGCTGGTCGGGCGGAACGCTCACTCTCAACTGCGCAACCGGATGTGACATCGACTACGAGATCCGGGTTCCGGCCGGGGTGGCGGTCAACGCCGAGACCGGCTCGGGCGACGTCGAGCTCGAGGGCAACCTCGGACCGGTGTCGCTGCAGACCGGGTCCGGCGACGTGGAAGCCGACATCGCCACGACGAGCGACCTCGCGACGCGCACCGGCAGTGGAGACATGGAGCTTCGGTTCGCGCTAGTCCCCAACCTGATCTCGGCGAACTCCGGATCCGGGGACGTCGACATCCAGGTGCCGAACGGGCAGGCGTACGACATCGACTCGCAGACCGGGTCGGGCGACACGGACATCGTCGTCCAGCGACAGGACCTCGCGGATCATCAGATCCAGGTCAAGACCGGGTCGGGGGACATCACCGTCAGCGGCGGCTGAGAGGCGAGCACGTCAGCGGGCCGCGGCGATGGCGACGACGTCGTCGATCTGTGTCCGGGCGGTGTCGAGGTCCGGCGCCGGGAAGAAGGCGGCCCCGGTGACGCCCTCCGCGTCGAGCAGGGCCAGATGCTCCACCGCGTCGTCGCGGGTGCCGATCGCGCCGATCTGCAGCCACCAGTCGCGGGGCATGGTGACGATGCCGTCCACCCCGTCGGCCTGGTGCCGCGCGCGCAGCTCGTCGACGAAGGGCAGGTGACCGAACCCCACGGAGCGCAGCGCCTCGGCGATGAACGGCGCCATCTGCCGGTATGCGTCGCGCGCGTCGGCGGCGACGGCCAGGGTGACGAACGCTTCGACCTGCCAGCCGCCGCGCTCGCGGCCCGCCTCTCGCGCCGCGCGGCAGTGCGGGACGGTACTCGGTCCGCCGAGCACCACGCCGTCGGCGACGCGGCCGGCCAGGGCCAGCGACTTCGGACCGCCCACACCGGCGAGCACCGGCGGAACCGGGTCGGGCACGTGTTCCAGGCGCACTCCGTCGAGCGTCACCTCGCGGCCGCGGAAGGTGACCGTCTCGCCGCGAAGCAAGGCGCGCACCGTCGAGAGGACCTCGTCCAAGGTGGTGAGCGGCGAGGCGGTGGCCGCTCCCATCTGAGCCATCCACGACTGGATCCCGTGTCCGATCCCGCCGACCACCCGACCCGGCGCGATGCTGGCCAGGGTCGCGATCTCCATCGCCGTGACCGCCGCGGTCCGGGACACCGCGGGCAGGATGCCGAGACCCACGGCCAGACGCTCCGTGGAGGCCAGGGCGGCCGCGGCCAGCGGCGGCGCGGTCGTGAAGAAGCAGTCCTCGATCAGCCAGAGCTCGTCGACCCCGCCGGCCTCGAGCCGTCGCGCGAACTCCGTCACCGCCGATCCCGGGCACTCGCGGGGAAAGCACATCCCGACCGTCATCGCCATGACGACGACGCTAGGCCCTGACGGCGACAGCTACCCGAACAGCCGCGGAACCAGCGGCCACCAGAAGTCGGCACCGCACAGCCGCTCGAGCTCGGCGCGGTCCACCCAGCGCCACCCGTCGACGTCGTCCTCGGTGCCCGCCATCGCCGGGGCCGTCCCGAACACCCGGGTCCGGTACACCTGGAGGTAGCTGCGACCCGGGAGCCACCGACCACGGACCTCGCCGTCGACCGTGAACCGCTCGTACGCGCATACCTCGAGGTCGTCCGCCCCGACCACGAGCCCGGTCTCCTCCCGGATCTCGCGAACCGCGGCCTCGGGGACCGACTCCTCCGCCTCCCGCCACCCGCCCGGGGAGCCCCAGGCGTCGCGACTCGGCGAGTGGACGACCGCGAACCGGCCGGCGGCGTCCTGAACGAAGCACATGGCCGCGAACACACCGGAGGCGGTAACCGGACGGTCCGACTCGATCAGGTCGACGGACGCCCGCGTCCCGTCGGGGAAGACCAACGCCGGTATGCGGGCGACCGGCCGGTCCCCGCGCCGCTTGCGCAGCCGCAGCCCGCTCGCGATGAGCCGACGGACGACGTCGGAGCCGGTCGTGGACGTCGCGCCGGCGGCGAGGACCGCGGCGTACCGCTCCTGCGGCACGTCGTAGTGGTCGCCCTCGAACGAGCGCGGGTGCAGGCCGACGCGCACGGCGAAGGCGTGCAGCTCGTCGAGCGACGTGTCGCTGATGAGGTGCGCGAAGACGGTGCCGTGGCGGGGCCAGATCGGCTGGTCGATCCAGATGGTCATCGCGGCTCACGCTAGTGGGCCTGTGGACAACCAGCGCGGCCGATGGCGCGGGCGCCCTAGCGTCGTTCGCCAGGACCACACCATCAGGAGGAACCATGTTCACCGTCGACACCGACCGCATCCAGGCCGCGGCCTCCGACATGTCCGGCATCGCCGGCGAGATCGAGTCCTCGGTCAGCGCGATGCACGCTCGTCTCACCTCGCTCGAGGGGTCGTGGACCGGCGCGGCCGCGACCGAGTTCCAGGGGCTGGTCAGCGAGTGGACCGCGTTGCAGGGTCGGGTCCGCGCCGACCTCGCCCAGATCGCGGCGCTCACCTCGCGGGCAAGCGGCAGCTACGCCGAGACCGAACAAGGCGTGCGGGGCTTGTTCGCCCACTGAGCGAGGACGCTCCTACTTCGGGGTGCCCACCAGCGGCATCGCGATCGGTGCCGCTGCTCCGAGGAAGGCGACGAGGCCGTCGCCGTACTGGGTGGCGGGGTGGGGATCAGCAGACCATCAGGAAGGTCAGGAAACCGGCACGCGACGACGAAAGCGGCCCCCGATGGAGGGGGCCGCTTCCGTGTCGTGCTGCGTGGTCAGAGCGTCGGACTCAGAAGTCCATGCCGCCCATACCGCCGTCGCCACCCGGCATGGCCGGAGCGGCCTTCTCGGGCTTGTCGGCGATGACCGCCTCGGTGGTGAGGAACAACGCCGCGATCGAGGCCGCGTTCTGCAGCGCGGACCGGGTCACCTTGACCGGGTCGTTGATGCCGGCCTTGAGCATGTCGACGTACTCACCGCTGGCCGCGTTGAGGCCGTGGCCCCTGTCCAGGCCGCGGACCCGCTCGGCGACGACGCCGCCCTCGTGGCCGGCGTTGATGGCGATCTGCTTCAGCGGAGCCTCGGCCGCCACGCGGACGATGTTCGCGCCGGTGGCCTCGTCACCCTGCAGGTCGAGCTTCTCGAAGACGCGGTTGGTGGCCTGGAGCAGAGCCACGCCGCCACCGGCGACGATGCCCTCCTCGACGGCCGCCTTGGCGTTGCGGACGGCGTCCTCGATGCGGTGCTTGCGCTCCTTGAGCTCGACCTCGGTGGCCGCGCCCGCCTTGATGACGGCGACGCCGCCGGCGAGCTTGGCGAGACGCTCCTGGAGCTTCTCCCGGTCGTAGTCGGAGTCCGACTTCTCGATCTCCGCCTTGATCTGGGCGATCCGGCCCTCGATCGGGGCGCGGTCCTCCTGGTCCTCGACGATGGTCGTGTCGTCCTTGGTGACGACGATCTTGCGAGCCTTGCCGAGCAGCTCGAGGTCGGCGTTCTCGAGCTTGAGACCGACCTCCTCGGAGATGACCTGGCCACCGGTGAGGATGGCGATGTCGACCAGCATGGCCTTGCGACGGTCACCGAAGCCGGGCGCCTTGACCGCGACCGACTTGAAGGTGCCGCGGATCTTGTTGACGATCAGCGTCGCCAGGGCCTCGCCGTCGACGTCCTCGGCGATGATCAGCAGCGGCTTGCCGCTCTGCATGACCTTCTCGAGCACCGGCAGCAGGTCCTTGACCGACGAGATCTTGCTGTTGACGACCAGCACGTAGGCGTCGTCGAGCACCGTCTCCATACGCTCGGTGTCGGTGACGAAGTAGTGCGAGATGTAGCCCTTGTCGAACCGCATCCCCTCCGTCAGCTCCAGCTCGAGGCCCATGGTGTTGGAGTCCTCGACGGTGATGACGCCTTCCTTGCCCACCTTGTCCATCGCCTCGGCGATGAGGTCGCCGATCTGCTCGTCGGCGGCGGAGATGGAGGCGGTCTGGGCGATCTGCTCGCGGGTCTCGACCTCGGTGGCCGAGGCGAGCAGCTCGTCGGAGACGGCCTGGACCGCCTTCTCGATGCCGCGCTTGAGCGCCATCGGGTTCGCGCCGGCCGCGACGTTGCGCAGACCCTCGCGCACCATCGCCTGGGCGATGACGGTGGCCGTCGTCGTGCCGTCACCGGCGACGTCGTCGGTCTTCTTGGCTACTTCCTTGACGAGCTCGGCGCCGATCTTCTCGTACGGGTCCTCGAGCTCGATCTCCTTGGCGATGCTGACACCGTCGTTGGTGATCGTGGGGGCGCCCCACTTCTTCTCGAGCACGACGTTGCGGCCCTTCGGGCCCAACGTCACCTTGACCGCGTCGGCGAGGGTGTTCATCCCTCGCTCGAGGCCGCGGCGTGCCTCTTCATCGAATGCGATGATCTTGGCCATTCGGGTGGTTCCTCCCACGCGAATCGATGTGGAGACCAGTGGGCGCCCGCGACGGACGGCCCGGGTCCCGCACGCTCACGTTCCGTGCGCTCTCCGGCCCTCGCCCAGTGGTCGAGTTGTCACTCTCAGGTCAAGAGTGCTAACGCCATTATTGGCACTCTCGGTGGGAGAGTGCAAACGAGGTGCCCGGCCTATCGTGAGCCGGGTGACCACGACCGCGTCGGGGGTGAGCGAGGCTCTGCTGCCGCACCTGCGCCGGGCACGGGACCACATCGACCGCCGGTATGCGGCTGAGCTCGACCTCGCGGGGCTCGCCGCGGTCGCCGGGGTCTCGAAGTACCACTTCGCCCGGTCGTTCGAGGCGGCGTACGGGGAGACGCCGATCCGGTACCTCACCCGTCGCCGGATCGAGCGCGCGCAGGACCTGCTGCGCTCGGCGAACCTCACCGTGACCGAGATCTGCATGGCCGTGGGGTTCAGCAGCCTCGGGTCGTTCTCCACCCGGTTCTCGGCGCTCGTCGGCGAGTCCCCGACCCAGTACCGGGACCGGTGGGCAGCGACCGGCGGTCCGCGCATACCCGGCTGCTACCTGTTCATGATGGGCGTCGTCCCGTCGACGTCCGCGGCCGGAACCGCAACCTCGGAGAAGCCCGGGCCAGGCTCACCGGCCTAGCGTGACGACCATGATCACCAACGTCTCCCTCACCACGATCTACTGCCTCGACCAGACCGCGGCGAGGGACTTCTACGTCGACAAGCTCGGCTTCGAGCCGCGTACCGACGCCGAGATGTGGCCGGGCGCCCGGTGGGTCACGGTCGGCCACCCGGACCACCCGGAGCTCGAGATCACGCTGATGGTCCCGGGTCCGCCGCTCAGCGACGAGGCCGCGGCGTTCGTCCGCGACCAGCTCGGCAAGGGGGCGATGGGCGGCCTCGGCCTGCAGGTCGACGACTGCCGGGCGACGTACGAGCAGCTCATCGGCCAAGGGCGTCGAGTTCCTCCAGGAGCCGGCCGACCGGCCCTACGGGGTGGAGGCGATCATCCGCGACAACTCGGGCAACTGGCTCGTCCTCGTCGAGAAGCAGACGGGCTGACAGACTCGCCGGTATGCGTGGGGCCGGCCGGCTTCGTCGAGATCGGTGACGGGGTGCTCCTCGCGCGGTACCCGCAGTGGGACGTCAGCGTCGGGCTGGTCGTGGGCAGCGAGCGAGCGCTCATCGTCGACACGCGTGGGAGCGAGGTCCAGGGCCGCGAGGTCGTCGACGACCTCGCCCGCCTGGCGCTGCCGGTTCCCGTGACCGTCGTGGTCAACACCCACGTGCACTACGACCACACGTTCGGCAACCGCGCCTTCGGCGAGGCCACCATCCACGCGCACGAGCGGGTGGGCGAGACGTTCGACGCCGACGCCGAGCGGCTCAAGGCCCGCTTCCGCGCGGACCCCGAACCGGGCCCCGACGCGAGCTACACGGCCCAGGACGTGCGCGACCTGCTCGCCTACCGTGCCCCGCGGACCGGACGTCACCTTCGCGACGTCGGCCAGCGTCGACCTCGGCGATCGCGTGGTGCATCTCGCCCACGCCGGGCGAGGGCATACCGACGGCGACATCCGGATCTGGGTCCCGGACGCCGGCGTGGTCTTCCTCGGCGACCTCATCGAGGAGTCCGCCGACCCGTCGCTCGGCTCGGACTCATGGCCGATGGACTGGGCGGCCACCCTGGACCGGCACCTCAGTGCCGTGCCGTCGGACGCCGTCGTGGTCCCGAGCCACGGCACCCTGGTCGACGCGGCGTTCGTGGCCCGGCAGCGGGACGAGATGGCCGCCCTCGCCGACGTCATCCGGGAGCGGCACGGCGCGGGCGTGCCGCTCGCGCCGGCACAGCTCGAACCCGACGCGCGGCTGCCCTACCCGCTGCCCTGGCTGGCCGACGCCTTCGCCCGCGGCTACGCGCAGCTGTCCGGCGAGCTGAGCTAGACCTCCGGCGCGGCGAGCACGGCGGTGAGGCGCGACGCGTACTCGGCCGCTTCGTCGTCGGAGGCGTACTTGGTGCGCGGCCAGAAGAAGCCGCGGAGGCCGTCGCCCTTGGTGCGCGGCACGACATGGACGTGCAGGTGCGGCACCGACTGGCTGACGACGGTGTTGGTCGCGACGAAGGATCCCTGGGCGCCGAGCCCGTCGACGACCGCCCGGGCCAGCCGCTGGGTGGCCTCGAGGAGCGGGTCACGCAGCCGGGCGGGCAGGTCCGGGAGCGCGTCGATGTGCTCCCGGGGCACGAGCAGGACGTGGCCCTTGAACACCGGCCGCGCGTCGAGGAACCCGAGCAGGTCCGGCTCGTCGAGTACCACGTGCGCACGGATCTCGCCGGCGACGATCTGGCAGAAGACGCAGGCCTTCGCGGTCGGCACGTCAGTCGGGCAGCTGGGTCCGCAGCGAGCCGTCGGCCTCCGACGACACCGGATCCTCGAGGTGCGCCGATGAAGACGGCGACGATCCCGCGGTAGGGGTTCGACTCCACCTCCGCGACGATCTCGCGCCACGCCCGCAGGTTCGGGTGGTCCATCGAGGTGCACGCCTCCGCCGGCGCCAGGCCGTTGATCGCGTGGGTCAGCTCGGCGACCGAGAGGACATGGGTGGAGGTGCCGCTGGCATACCCGATGGTCTTGGCGAGGACGACCGCCGGCAGGTAGTGGTCGCCGACGTTGATGACCGGGAAGTCGAACTCCGCCGACGAGGTCGCGGAAGTGAGACCGACGGCGTATGCGGCCGGCCGCTTCCACCCCTCGATGGACGCGGCGATCGTCTCCCGCGCGGCGGCGAGCTCCTCGGGTGTGGTCCAGGCAGCCGTCATGTCCGCCAGCCTCGCACAGGCCGCCGGACGCGCTGGCGTTAGCGTCGGGTCATGGACCAGGACGCCCTCGCCACGCTGCAGGCCCCGCTCAAGGCGTCCTACCGGGAGGACCCGGACGCCGCCCTCGTCACCTTCGCGCCAGTGGGCGGCTCGGCGAGGGCGTGTCGTGTTCGCTCGACACCGGACGCGCGCTGGCCGAGGCGGGCCTGCATCCAGCCGCTGGTGGCGACGGCAGCAAGCTGTGCTCCGGCGACATGCTCCTCGAGGCGCTCGTCGCCTGCGCCGGCGTGACCCTGTGCGCGGTGGCGACCTCGATGGGGCTGACCCTGCGGGGCGGGTCGGTCCGGGCGGAGGGCGACCTCGACTTCCGGGGAACGCTGGCGGTGTCGAAGGACGCGCCGGTCGGCTTCCGCGAGATCCGGCTCGGGTTCGACCTCGACACCGACGCGAGCGACCAGGAGCTGGCCGCACTGGCCAAGCTCACCGAGCGGTACTGCGTGGTGTGGCAGTCGTTGCGGCAGCCGCCCGAGGGGTCGGTGTCGATCTCGCGGGCCGGCTGAGCCCGTGCGAGTGATGACGTGGAACCTGCTGACCGAGACGTCCGTGGACGCGCCGCCGTGGTCGGTTCGGGGACCGGTCGTCGCCGCCCGGGTCGCCGACCTCGCGCCCGCGGTGCTGGGTGCCCAGGAGGGCTCCCGCGTCATGCTGGACGACCTCGTCTCGCGCCTCCCCGCGCGGTACCGGTGGGTCGGTGAGGGACGCGGTGGAAGCGGACACGACGAGCACGGCGCCGTCGTCTACGACACGAGCCGGTTGGTCCTCCTCGACCTGCGACACCGGTGGCTGTCGCCGACTCCCGAGGTTCCCGGCTCGCAGGCCTCCGACGCCGACCTGCCCCGGATGCTGACGGCGGCGCGGTTCCACCACCGGGAGTCCGGCGCCGCGTTCACCGTGGTCAGCACCCACCTGGACCACCTGGGCGCGCAGGCCCGGGTCGAGGGCGCAACCCTGGTCGCGGCCGAGGCTGCGACCGGTCCGACGGTGGTCCTCGGTGACTTCAACGACGCTGCCGAGAACTCCGAGGCATACCGGATCCTGACCCGCTCCGGCCTGGTCGACGCGCTGGCCCCTCGGGACCGCTCAGGGCGCCGGCTGCGCACCTTCACCGGGCTCGAGCCGGCCGGCGAGGCTGACGGCGAGGGCGAGGGCGAGCAGATCGACTGGGTGCTCGTGACTCCCGACATCACGGTGTCGGACGCGTGGGTCGTCGCCGGGCCGCCGGGCGAGGCATCGCCGTCCGACCACCGCCCCGTCGTCGCCGACCTCGTCGTCGCCGCTCAGGCGGGCTGGAGCCACAGGTAGACCGCCAGCCCGAACCCGAGCGCCGACGCCAGCCACCGGACCGCGCTCCCGGGCATCCGACGGACCAGGACCGGGCCGAGGGCGCTGCCGACGAGCAGCCCCGCCGCCAACGGCACGACGGACGCCCACGGGACCGGCGCGGTCAGGATGAGGACGATCGCCGCCGCCGCACAGCTCGCGGCCACCACGACGTTCTTGACCGCGTTGGCCCGCGGGACGCGGGACTCATAGAACAGCACGGCCGCCAGGAACATCACTCCCGACCCGGCGCCGAAGTAGCCGCCGTACACCGAGACCAGCGCCACCACCAGGCCCAGCGTCCCGGCGCCGAACGCCTCACCACGCCGCCACGACAGGATGGTCGGCTGCAGCAGGAGCACCAGGGAACCGACGGCCACGAGGAACGGCACGACGCGGGCGAAGACTCCCGGCGGGGTGGCCAGCAGCAGCAGGGCGCCCCCCACGCTGCCGATCGCCGCTACCGGCAGGAGTCGCGTCAGCAGACGTCGCGAGCCCTCCAGCTCTCGCCGAGAGCTGAGCGCCGACCCCGGCCCGATGGCCACCGCCGCCACGATGTTGCCGACATTCGCCGGGAGCGGCGGCACCCCGACCGCGAGGAGGGCGGGGTAGGAGATCAGCGACGTGATCCCGCCGGCGCTCCCGACCACTCCGGCCACGACCCCCGCCGGAACAAGCAGGGCGACGGGCAGGAGCGACACGTCCAGAGCCTGACCCGGCTCAGGCCGGGTAGGACGCTCCGCGACAGGTGACCCGGACCGACAGCAGCAGGTTGGTCGCGGTCACGAAGATGACGTTCCCCTGCGGGCCGCCGAAGGTGAGGTTCGCGCATACCTCGGGCAGGAGGAGCTTGCCGAGCAGGGTTCCGTCGGGGTGGACGCAGTGCAGCCCGTCGTGGCCGGCCAGCCAGAGCCGGCCCGCGTCGTCGACCCGGACCCCGTCGTAGCCCCCGGTGTCGGCGGTCACCAGCACCTCGCCGCCCGACAGCGTCCCGTCGGCGGTCACGTCGAACCGGCGGACGTGGTTCCGCTCGGAGTCGACGACGTAGAGCTCGCGCTCGTCGGCCGAGAAGGCCAGCCCGTTCGGCTGCGCGAAGTCGTCGGCCACCCGGGTGATCGAGCCGTCGACGTCGACCCGGTATACGTGGCAGCCGTCGGTCTCGCTCTCTCCCCGGTGCCCCTCGTAGTCGCTGTGGATGCCGTAGCTCGGGTCGGTGAACCAGATCGAGCCGTCGGCCCGCTCGACGAGGTCGTTGGGGCTGTTGAGCCGGTGCCCGTCCCAGGCGTCGGCCAGCGTCGTCTCGCCGCCGTCCGGCTCGACCCGGGTGACCGAGCGGCTGCCGTGGTGGCAGTGGACGACCCGGCCACGTCGGTCGACGATCCGCCCGTTCGCGTAGCCGGCCGGCGAGCGCCAGACGCCGACCGTGCCGGTGGTCTCGTCCCAGCGCATGACCCGGTCGTTCGGGATGTCGCTGAACAGCACGCTGCGCCAGAGCGGCGAGTAGGCCGGTCCCTCCAGCCAGCGGCCGTCCTCGAACAGCACCTCGACGTAGCGGTCGCCTCCGATCCCGGCGAACCGCTCGTCAAGGCGCTCCCAGTTCGTGCGGATCCGGCCGGCGGACATGGTCAGCACTGTCCCACGGGACGCCTCGCCCGGTCAGGCGCGGGCGAGGATCTCGCCGTGGACGACCACGAACCAGCCGTCCGGGTGGGCCGCCCACTCGCGCCAGGCGCGGGCCAGCTCGTCGAGGAGCTCGGGCGTCGCGAGTCCCCGCTCGAGGGCCTGCTGCGCCAGCGACGACTGCGTGATCCGGTCGGCCCACAGGCCACCCCACCACTCGCGCACCTCCGGCGTCGCGTAGCACCAGGTGCTCGCGGTGGAGGTCACCTCCTCGAACCCGGCGGTATGCGCCCAGGCCAGCAGGTGCCGGGCGGCCGACGGTTCGGCGCCGTTGCCGCGCGCCACCTCCTCGTAGACGCCGAGCCAGTCGTCGAGCCGCGCGGAGGCGGGGTACCAGACCATCGCCGAGTAGTCACCGTCCCGGACGGCCACCAGCCCGCCGGGACGGCATACTCGGCGCATCTCCCGCAGGGCCGCGACGGGGTCGCTGAGGTGCTGGAGCACCTGGTGCGCATGGACGACGTCGACCGAGTCGTCGGACAGGTCGAGGTCGTAGACGTCGCCGACGCTGAACTCCGTCGTCGTGTCGCCCCGCGCCTCGGCGTTCGCCCGAGCCGCCTCGAGCGGCTCCGGGACGACGTCGAGGCCGACGACGCGCCCCGGGGCGACGGCCTCGGCCAGGTCGAGGGTGATGGTGCCCGGCCCACACCCGATGTCGAGCACGGTCATCCCCGCGGCGAGGTGCGGGAGCAGGTATGCGGCGGAGTTCGCCCCGGTGCGCCACTGGTGCGAGCGCAGCACCGACTCGTGGTGGCCGTGGGTGTAGGTGTCCTGCCGAGTCTCCTGACCAGTCACCCGGCCATGGTGCGCTGCGACGCCCGCCTGGCGTGGAACGGGACCATATCCTGACCCACTCGGTTAGATTTCGGGCGTGCTGCGCGTCGCCGCGCTCCTCGCCGCCCCTCTCCTCGGCCTCCTCGTCCTGCTCACCTGGCCGGACACCGACGGACGCTGGGAGCATCACCCGTCCCACTTCTGGCTGGTCCTCGTCACCGGTCTCATCAACCTCGCCCTGGGGGTCGTCGCCGCGGACGCCGCCCGTCGACGCCGGGACGCGCGGCTGGTCCTCGTGGGCCTGTCGTTCGTGGCCGCGGCCGGGTTCCTCGGGCTGCACGCCTTGGCGACACCGGGGGTTCTGCTGCCCGCCCCGAACGCCGGCTTCGTGGTCGCAACACCGGTCGGTCTGCTCATCGCGTCCGTTCTGGCGGCCGGGTCGAGCCTCGACCTGCAGGGGATCGGCCCGCAGATCGTGCGGCTCCAGCGGCCGATGACCTACGGGCTGATGGCGGTCATGGCTGCGTGGGCCGTGCTGTCCCTCACCGGGGCACCGCCGCTCAACTCGCGCCTGGACGAGGACGGCGCCAACGCGGTCCTGCGGCTCCTCGCGCTGCCCGGGCTCGCGTTCTACCTGGTCGCGTCGTGGCGCTATCTGGTGCTGTACCGGCGGCGCCGGTCCTCGCTGGCGCTCGCCCTCTTCTCCGCATACGTGCTCCTGGCCGAGGCCCTGCTGGCGGTGACCTTCGGCCGCAACTGGCACACGTCCTGGTGGGAGTGGCACGTGCTCATGCTCGTGGCGTTCGTCATCGTCGCCCGGACGGCCCGGGTGGAGTACCGCCGGTCGGGGTCGTCGGTCGGCGCGTTCAGCGGGCTCTACCTGGACCAGACCCTCAAGCGCGTCGACCAGCGGACCGCCGCCGGTCTCGAGCAGCTGGTCGGCGCCATCGAGCGCGGCGAGTCGACCGGCGACGTGGTCGACTCGCTGGTCACGCGGGACGGGATCTCGCGCGACGAGGCCCGGGCGCTCGCCGGCGCGGCGCGCGAGATCCACGACCTGGACGCCCTCTTCACGCCGTACGTCTCGCCCCAGGTCGCGGAGCGGCTCCGGGCCGACCCGAGCCTTGCCGAGCTCGGTGGCGTCGAGCGTCAGGTATCGGTGCTCTTCGCCGACCTCCAGGGGTTCACGGCGTTCTCGGAGTCCCGGTCGCCGGCCCAGGTCATCGGGATGCTGAACCGGTACTGGTCGGCGGCGGTTCCGGTCGTGACGCGCGAGGACGGCTTCATCGAGCGGTTCGCCGGCGACGCGATCATGGTGGTGTTCAACGGGAGCGGCGACCAGCCGGACCACGCCCGGCGAGCGGTACACGCCGGGCTCGGGCTGCTGCGGGCGGCCGCGGACATCGCGGAGAACGACGCCTGGCCCCGGTTCCGGGTCGGGGTGAACTCCGGGCGGGCGGTCGTCGGCAACGTCGGTACGGCGGAGCACCGCAGCTTCACCGCGATCGGGGACACCACGAACCTCGCCTCGCGGCTCCAGGGCCTGGCCGGTCCCGGGCAGCTGGTCGTCGGCGAGACCACCCGGCAGCTGCTCGACGACGACGCGTCGCTCACGCCGTTGGGCGCGGTCGAGGTGAAGGGCAAGCGGCACCCGGTGACCGCATACCTCGTGGCGGCGCCGCCGCTTCCCGAGGACGAGGCCGGCTCGGCGCCCTGACGTCAACCACTGAGCCCCGCCCCCCACCCGCCGAGAGGCCAACTTCGGTCGTTATCAGCGTCGGTTAACGACCGAAGTTGGCCTCTCGGCGGCTTGGGTCAGGCGAGCGCGGACGGGAACGCGTCCCGCCACGACCGCAGCGCCACGCCGCCCCGGTCGGTGCAGTCGACCGACTCGGCCGCGAGCAGCCCGTGCGCGATCGCTCGGGTGACGCAGTCCGCGGCGGCGACCATCAGGTGGAACAGCTCGAGCAGGTCCGGTTCGGGGCGGGTGCCGGTCGCGAGCGCGAACAGCGTGTCGCCGTCGAAGAGCGTGTGGACCGGGTTGATCGCCCGCGCCATCCCGTCGTGGCCGATGCCGGCGACCTTCTGGCACTGGGCCTTGGTCAGGGTCGCGTCCGTGGCGACGACGCCCGATCGTCGTCGCCAGCCCGGCCGCATCCCCGCTGCCCGCTCGGCCGCGGCGGCCGCCGCGGCGCCGGGCCAGGCACTCCTCGAGCTCGGTGGGGTCGGGGACCCCGACGTGGTCGAACTCGGCACCCAGGCCGAAGCGCACCGCATACAGCTCACCGGTCCGCGGGTCGACCGGCGAGCCGACCGAGTTCACAGCGACCAGGGCGGCGACGGTCGTGCCGTTCGGCAGCACCGCGCTGGCCGACCCGATGGCGCCCTTGAGGCCGCCCGAGCTGGCTCCGGTGGCGGCGCCGACGACGCCCTGCTCGACCGGGCCGTCGATGCGCGGCGGCGTAGGCGTCCGCTCCGTCGTTCGGGCCGGGGTGAGCTGCCGAAGCTCCGCCGCGGTCGAGGTCGAACAGGATCGCTCCCGGCACGATCGGGACCACCTGGCCGGGGGCGCCGAACGGCCAGCCCACCCCTCCGCGAAGAGGGACTGGACGATCCCGTCGGCCGCCGACGAGCCCGAACGCGCCGACCGCCACCGAGCAGGACGGCGTTGACGCGGTCGACGAGGTTGCGCGGGTCGAGCAGGTCGGTCTCGCGCGTCCCGGGGCCGCCGCCGCGGACGTCGACCCCGCATACCGAGCCGCCGGGCGGGGCGAGCACCACGGTGGTGCCGGTCAGCCAGCCCGGCTCACGGCGGGTCGAGTGGCCGACGCGCAGGCCGGCGACGTCGGTGAGGGAGTTGGTGGGGCCGGGCTGGAGGGTCACGCCTCGCAGGCTAGAGCCTCGGCCTCCAACGCTGGCGTGCGCCTCAGACGTTGATGCCCAGGCGGCGGGCGCTGCGGGCCCGCTGCCGCGACGCTCGGAGCCGACGCAGGCGCTTGACCAGCATCGGGTCGGCCTCGAGGGCCTCCTGGGTGTCGATCAGCGCGTTGAGCACCTGGTAGTAGCGGGTGGCGCTCATGTCGAAGAGCTCCTTGATCGCCTGCTCCTTGGCGCCGGCGTACTTCCACCACTGCCGCTCGAAGGCGAGGATCTCCCGGTCGCGGGTAGCGAGGACACCGTCACCGGCACGTGTCGGTTCCTCGTGTCGCTGCGCGTCCATGGTGGCCACACTATAGGGCGAAATGACAGCCATGTCATTCGCCTCGGACTGCTCAGGACATCGTGTCGAGAATGGCAAGGATGTCGTCCTCGGTGGTGGTGGGGTTGACGATAGCGAACCGGGTCACGGTCTCTCCCTCGTGCGTGGTCGGCACGACGAAGGCGAACTCCTCGGCCAGCAGCCGGTCGGACCACGCCTGGTAGTCCTCGCGCTCCCACCCGATCCGGCGGAAGACCATCACCGACAGGTCCCGCTCACGGAGCAGTTCCAGCCGCTCGCGCCGGCCGATCTCGGCCTCCGCGAAGCGGGCGACCTCGAGCGTGCGCTCGACCGCCCGCGCATACGCCTCGGTGCCGTGGACCGCCAGCGAGAACCAGAGCGGCAGGCCCCGCGCGCGGCGGGTGAGGCCGACGGAGTAGTCGGTGGGGTTCCAGTCCGGGGCGTCGGTGAGGACGTCCAGGTACCCGGCGTGCTGGGTATGCGCCGCGCGGGCGAGAGCGGGTTCGCGGTAGATCAGCGCGCAGCAGTCGAACGGCGCGAACAGCCACTTGTGCGGGTCGACGATGAAGGAGTCGGCCCGCTCCACGCCTTCGAAGAGCGCCCGGGCGGAGGGCGCTGCGAGTGCCGCGCCGCCGTAGGCGCCGTCCACGTGGAACCAGATCCCGAACTCCGCGCACACCTCGGCCACGGACGCGAGGTCGTCGACGATGCCGAAGTTCGTGGTGCCGGCGGTGGCGACCACGGCGAAGAAGGTATCGGGGTCGTTGTCCTCGAGGGTGTGTCGGAGGTTGGCGCCGGTCAGCCGCCACCGGTCGTCGGCGTAGACGGTGACGAGCTGGGCGTCCATGACATCGCAGGCGGACTGGATGGAGGAGTGGGCGCCGTACGTGGTGGCGATCCGCCAGGGCCGCACATCCGAACCGGCTTCCAGCGCCATGTGCCGGGCGGTATGCCGGGCGGCGACGAGCGCGGACAGGTTCCCGATGGTCCCGCCGGGGACGAACGCGCCACCCGCCTCCGGGGGCAGGCCGGCCAGGTCGGCGATCCAGCGGAGCGTCTCGTTCTCCGCGTGGACGGCGCCCGCACCCTCCAGCCACGACCCGCCGTAGATCGACGAGGCGCCGACGACGACGTCGAAGGCGGCGGCCTCCTGGGTCGGGGCGCAGGGGATGAAGGACAGGTACCGCGGATGGTCGGTGGACAGGCACGACGGGGCCAGGACGTCCGCGAAGACGTCGAGCGCGCGGGCCGCGCCCAGGCCGGCCGGCGTCACCGTGACGCCGGCCTCCTCGCGCAGCTCCTGGTCGTCGAGCGGCCCGTCCAGGGGGACCGGGTCGAGGCTGAGCCGGTCCGCCGCGTAGGCGAGGATCGCGTCCACGTCGGCCGGCGCGAGAGGCTGGTCGAACCGGTGCACCGGCCGATCGTATGCGTGTCGCCCGGCCGCGCCGACCGACTCCCCAATCCGGGATCGTGGACGATTCCCCACCCCGCCGCGGGGCTTGACGCTGCGTCGAGTGACTTGACGCACCGTGCAGCCTGCGTCAAGTCGCCCGTCTCTGCGTCAAGCCGAGTGGGAGGGGTCGGTCAGGCAGCCGCGCTCACCGGCTCCGACGCCTCGGCAGCCTCGGCGGCCTCCGTGGCCGGAACCGGCGCCGCGTACTCCTGCCACTCGTCGCGGCCGAGGGCGTCCCGCAGGACCATGCCCGCCGTGTTGTACCCCGACACCATCACCCACGGGAGCCCGGCGTTCGGCGTGGTCCACTGCCCCGCCGCGTACAGGCCGGGGACGACCGTGCGCTGCGGGGGCCGCTGCCGCGACAGCATCTGCGGAACCAGCGCCCACCCGGCGAAGGCGCCGTCGGAGTTGCCGGTGTCGCGGACCATGTCCAGCGGCGTCCGGACGCGGCGCACGACGATGTGGTCGCGCAGGCCGGGGATGACCTGCTCCGCGCGGCGGATGAACGTGTCGGCGATCCACTCCTTGTCGCGCTCCCAGTCGAGGTCGCCGGAGACCAGCGTCGTGGGGCACTCGAGCTTGACCGATGCCATCCCGGGCGGCGCGAGGTCGGGCTGGTGGAACGTCGCGACGTAGACGTAGAAGGCGGCCTTGTCGACGTTCCCGCTGGGGAACTGGGCCATCGCCTCGTCGAGGTCGTGGCCGTCGTAGACGAAGTTGAGCCGCTTGATCTGGTCGCGGTACGGCGTGAGGTCCATGTCGACGCCGAGCTGGACCTGGAAGAACGACGGCGTCGTGGGCAGCTGCGGCAACCGCTCCCGGAGCTTGGCCGGTACGACCGAGGCCGGCAGCTGCTCGAGGTAGAGCCGCCGCGCGTCGGAGGCGCAGACGACGGCCTTGGCCGTGAAGACCCGCCCGTCGACCGTCTCGACGCCACGTGCCTTCCCGCCCCGCAGCACGACCCGCGCGACCTCGGCGCCGGTGACCACGACGCCGCCGGCCTCGAGGTACATGTCGCGCAGGGTCTCGGCCAGCCTCCCGAACCCGCCGGCCGGCATCCACATCGTCCGGAGTGCGTGGGTGAGGAACACCCCGGCGATCGCCGCCGACAGCTGACCGGGCGGGGTCCCGATCCCGACGGCCAGCTGGGCGAGGTACGCCTTGGCCAGCGGGTCGGTCAGGTGCTCGTCGAGCAGGTCGCTGAGGGTGAGGTTCTGGTACTTCAGCAAGGTATGCCCAGGAAACTTCAACGCCTGCGCCATCGGGTTCATGAGGTCGCTCAGCCACGGCTTCTGGAACTGGACCAGCAGCGTGTCGATGGCCTTGCCGCGGCCCGGACGGTCGGCCACCCGGAACGACGGCACCACCTTGTCGAGGTCCGCGACCATCTGCTCCATCGCGAGAAACACCCGAGCGATCCCCGCCCGCTCGTGGGGGAACCGGTCGCCGAGCACGTCCGCCGCCTCGGTGAGGTCGGCGGGTAGCTCGAGGCGCTCGTCGGGGAACACGCACTGGAAGTCCTGGCGGTCCGGCACCATGGCGATCCGCCGCGGGATGCCCAGCCGCTCGAACACCTCACGCGGCTGCATGCCGAGCCGGTAGGCCAGCAGGATGTGCCCGCCGTGGTCCCAGTAGAAGCCTTGCTCGCCGTCGCCGTGGGCGTACCCGCCGACGTAGGCGTTCTTCTCGAGGAGCGCGACCTTGGCGCCCTGCTGGGCGAGGGTCAGGGCGCAGGTGAGTCCGGCGGCGCCGGAGCCGTAGACGATCGCGTCGTAGTGGGTGTCGGGAGCAGGGGTGGACCACGGGAGGCTCATGGGCACGAGGAGGCCGACGGCGCCGTGGCGATACGTCCCAGCTCAGTGGAGCAGGGCGGCCCGGAGCTCCTCGACGGTGTCGGCCACGACGTCGGGCTCCGCGGCGACCACATCGGACCGCGCGCCGGCGCCCCAGGTGACCGCCACGGCGGCCATACCCGCTCCCCGTGCCGCCTGCACGTCGACCACGGCGTCGCCGACGTAGACCGCCTCGGCCGACGTGCCGCCGAGCCGCTCGACCGCCAGCAGCAACGGCGCCGGGTCGGGCTTGTGCTCGTCGGTGTCCTCCAGCGTGACCAGGGCCTGCGGCCCGCTCAGGTAGGCGTCCAGGCCGGTCAGCCGGAGCGCCGTCTCGGCCGCTCCCCGCAGCTTCGAGGTGGCCGCCGCGAACCGGACCCCGGACGCCGCCAAATCGGCGAGCAGGTCGTCGACACCCGCATACCGTCGGACCAGCCGTTCGGTGTTGGCGTGGTTCCACTCGACGTACGTCGCGAACAGCTGGTCGGCCTGCTCCGGCGAGTGCTCCCGGAACGCCCGGATCAGCGGCTGGCCGATCCACGACCGGATGAGGACCTCGTCCTCCGGCGCCCCGAGCACGGTGGTGAAGGCGTGCTGGTACGAGTCGACGATCAGCCCGATGGTGTCGACGAGCGTCCCGTCGAGGTCGAAGACGACGTACGGCCAGCGGGGGCTCAGGGACACGAACGACCAGCCTAGGTATGCGGGGGCTGGAGCCACGACGAGACCGGACGCAGTCCAGGGGCGTCGAAGGAGAGGTCCGCCAGCACCTCGCCGATGGTGCGCTGGGCCGACGCCGTGAACGCGGGGTTGGTCTCGCGGTAGTACGGCACGATGAGCGCCGCCTGCGTCAGCGCGTACCCCCGGGCCCGCTCCCAGGTGGCGTCGTCGACGTCGAGGTTCTCCCGGTAGCGCTCGCGACCGACGGCTCCGAAGACGGTCCACGCGGCGATGACGTCGGCCGCCGGGTCGCCCACGCCGGCCGCGCCGAAGTCGATGACGGCCGCGAGCCGGCCACCGCGGACCAGGAGGTTCGGGCGGAGCAGGTCGGTGTGGATCCAGACCTTCTCGCCGGCGAAGACCGGCGCCTCGAGCGCCCGGTCCCACGCTGCGAGCACCGTTGACGTGTCGAGCTGGTCGCCCGCTTCGACGACCGCCGAGCGGGTCCACTCGTCCAGCTCGGCGAGCGGCCGTCGACCGGCCGGCGGAGCATCGTCGACCGGGCCGGCGCGTAGCTCCTGCACGAACCGCGCCAGGTCGTCGGCGGCGGCGGCCTCGTCGTCCACGAGCGTGTCGGCGTACTGGTCGCCGTCGACCCATCGGTAGACGGCCCAGGGCAGCGGGTACTCCGGAGTCGGCTCTCCGGACGCGACAGGCTCCGGCACCGACAGCGAGATCCGGTCGCGGAGCCGCGGCAGCCACACCCGCTCGCGACCCAGGTCGCCGGCCCACTCGGCCGTCCTCGGCAGGCGGACGGCCAGGTCGTCGCCGAGGCGGAACATCGCGTTCACCGTCCCCCGGCCCACAGAGCGGAGAGGCAGCCCCGCCCAGGCCGGCATCTGCTCGGCCAGCAGCCGGCGCACCAGGTCGGCGTCGATCGCCAGCTCGTCGTCGTGCATGCGCGGATGCGCGTCGGTGTCCACGAGAGGCAAGTCGACCCGCATACCGCGGCCGGCGTCCACCCCAATTCGGCTCCGGATACCGTGACGTCCGTGGCCGCACGACCCCTGGCAGAGCTCGTGGACGCGTCCTGGGTCCCCGCGCTCACGCCCGTCGCGCCGGTCATCACCGAGCTCGGTGTCTTCCTGCGAGCCGAGGTCGCGGCCGGACGCGGGTACCTGCCGAGCGGCGACAACGTGCTGCGCGCGTTCCGCCAGCCCCTCGACGACGTGCGGGTCCTCGTCGTCGGCCAGGACCCCTACCCGACGCCCGGCCACCCGGTCGGCCTCTGCTTCTCCGTCGCGCCTGACGTCCAGCCGCTGCCACGGAGCCTGGTCAACATCTACACCGAGCTGCGCAACGACCTCGGCGAGACCACGCCGACGCACGGCGACCTCACGGCCTGGACCGAACAGGGTGTCCTGCTGCTGAACCGCGTCCTCACCGTGAGCCCGGGCAAGTCGGGAAGCCACCAGGGCAAGGGATGGGAGACGGTCACCGCGGCGGCGATCGACGCCCTGGTGACCCGCGGTGGCCCGCTCGTCGCGATCCTCTGGGGGCGCCAGGCCCAGTCCCTCGGCCCCATGCTGGGCCGTGTGCCCCGCGTCGAGTCGGCCCACCCGTCACCACTGTCGGCGCACGCCGGGTTCTTCGGGTCACGCCCGTTCAGCCGGGCGAACGCGCTGCTCGTCGAGGCGGGTGGCCGGCCCGTCGACTGGAGGTTGGCATGAACGCGACGCAGCCCGAACCCCGCGTCTGGACGCGGTACGTCGCCGTCGGCGACTCGTTCACCGAGGGCATGTCCGACCCGGACCCGGAGATCCCCGACCGGTACGTCGGCTGGGCCGACCGGCTCGCCGTGGACCTGGCCCGGTACGCGTCGGACGCCGGCCACCAGTTCGGCTACGCCAACCTGGCCGTGCGCGGGCGGCTCCTGGCCGACATCGTCGGGCCGCAGCTGGACGCCGCCCTCGCCCTGGAACCGGACCTCGTCAGCATCGTCGGCGGCGGCAACGACATCCTGCGGCCGAGCGCCGACGTCGACGCCCTCGCCGGCAAGCTGGAGGACGCCGTCATCCGGATCCGCGACACCGGGGCCGACGTCCTCATGGTCACGCCGTTCGACCCGGTCGGGGCGCCGCTCGTGCGTGCCACCCGCGGCCGGGCCGGGGCCTTCGCGGCCCTGGTCTGGGGCATCGCCCAGCGGCGCGGCGCCCGGGTCCTCGACCAGTGGAGCCTGGTCGCCCTTCGCGACTGGCGGATGTGGGCCGACGACCGCATCCACATGACCGCGGAGGGCCACCGACGAGTCGCCCTCGCGGCCCTCTGGACGCTCGGCCACGCCACCGACGAGTCGGACTGGCGTACTCCGCTGCCGGCCGCGGCGCCGGTCCCGCGCCGAGAGGCCTTGGCGGGCAACGCCCGCTGGGCCCGCGAGTACCTCGCGCCCTGGGTCCAGCGCCGGCTGCGTGGCGAGTCCTCCGGCGACCTGCTGACCGCCAAGCGCCCCGAGGTCACCCCTCTGGAACGGAAGGACGCGTGATGGACGCCTTCGAGCTGTATGCGATCGACGGGCTGCTGACCGATGAGGAGCGTGCGATCCGCGACACCGTCCGCGATTTCGGCGCCAAGGAGCTGCGTCCCCACGTCGCGACGTGGTTCGACGAGGGCCGGGTTCCCGCCCGCGACCTGGCCAGACAGCTCGGGGCCCTCGGCATCCTCGGGATGCACCTCGAGGGGTACGGCTGCGCCGGGACCGGCGCCGTCGCGTACGGGCTGGCCTGTCAGGAGATGGAGGCGGTCGACTCCGGGCTCCGCTCGCTCGTGTCGGTGCAGGGCTCACTGGCGATGTACGCCATCCACGCCTACGGCAGCGAGGAGCAGCGGCAGGAGTGGCTGCCCGGCATGGCGGCCGGCGAGAAGCTCGGCTGCTTCGGCCTCACCGAGCCGGACGCCGGCTCCAACCCCGCGAGTATGCGCACGGTCGCCAAGCGCGACGCCTCGGGTGACTGGGTTCTCAACGGCACCAAGCTCTGGATCACCAACGGCTCGGTCGCCGACGTCGCCGTCGTGTGGGCGCGGACCGATGACCGGATCCGCGGTTTCGTCGTCCCGACCGACTCGAAGGGGTTCTCGGCCAACGAGATCCACCAGAAGCTCTCGCTGCGCGCGAGCGTCACGAGCGAGCTGGTCTTCGACGACCTCCGGCTCCCCGCGGACGCGATGCTGCCGGGCGCCGCCGGGCTCGGCGGGCCGCTCGGCTGCCTCAACGAGGCGCGGTTCGGGATCATCTTCGGCTCGCTGGGCGCCGCCCGCGACAGCCTGGAGACCGCCCTGGACTACGCGAAGACCCGCGAGGTGTTCGACAAGCCTCTCGCCGCATACCAGCTCACCCAGCAGAAGCTCGCCGACATGGCCGTCGAGCTCGGCAACGGCATGCTGCTCGCGCTGCACCTCGGTCGGCTCAAGGAGGCGGGGACGGTCACGCCCGAACAGGTCAGCGTGGGCAAGCTCAACAACGTCCGCAAGTCGCTGGCGATCGCGCGGGAGGCGCGGACCATCCTCGGTGCGAACGGGATCTCGTTGGAGTACAGCCCGATCCGGCACGCGGCCAACCTCGAGAGCGTCCTGACCTACGAGGGCACCACCGAGGTGCACACCCTCGTGATCGGCAAGGCGCTCACCGGGGAGAACGCCTTCAGCTGAGCCCAGTTCGCTGTCCTGTCCTCAGTAGTCCTGCCCACCGCGGATCGGACCGGGACGCCCGTCGGGGTCGTGCAGGACCTCGAGCGGCACCTTGGCCCACCGGCGCTGGAACGGGCTCAGCGGCGGCAGCGGCAGCCGCCGCAGCCGTCCCGGCGGCCTCTCCCCCACCCGCCCGCCGGCGTACCAGGACTCCAGCCGGTCCGCGCTGGCCGCGTAGGCGTCGAAGAGGCCTCTGGGCTCGACGCAGTCCGCCATCACGGCCTCCAGACCGTTCGCCTCCACCTCGGCGAGCCGGTCGAGGTGCTCGGCGGCCAGCGTCAGCCGCAGTGACCGGGCGTACTCCTCGTCGAGCACGACGCACGACAGCTCGGAGTCGTGGGTCCACGAACGCCGGTTGAAGTTGTCGGACCCGACGCTGGCCCAGACGTCGTCGATCACGCAGACCTTGGCGTGCACGTAGACCGGCGTGCCGGCGTGGTTCTCGATGCCGTAGGCGGTCACCCGACCGGGCGCCGCCGACATCACGGCGGCGAACGCCCGGTTGCGCCCGAGCAGCTCCGGTACTCGGGCGAGTCCGTCGACGTCCGGGACGAGCGGGATCACCACGACCAGGCGGAGCTCGGTCTGCTCGCGCAGCGCGGTGAGGAACGGGTCGGCGACGTCGTGACCCCAGAAGTACTGGTCCTCGACGTAGACCAGGCGGCTCGCCCGGCCGATGGCCTTGGTGTACCCCCGGGCGACGCTGCGCTCGCCGCCGCGAGCGAACGGGAAGTCCCGCCCGTGCCGCAGGTTGGGATAGGTCCGCAGCAGCTGGACCGTATGCGTCCCCGCCTCCGGCGGTGGTGGCTGCTGCGCCGGGAGCGGGTCCGGACTGACGTCGAGCCGGCGGAGCTTGTCCGAGAGGGTGCGCAGCGGGCTGCGGCTCAGCGGGGTGGGGTCCTCCCACCGCTCGCGGAAGACGGTCTCCACGTCGTGGACGGCCGGGCCCTGGATCTTCACCTGGATGTCGTGCCACGGCGGGCGGGGTCCGTACTCGCTGGTCAGGAACTGGGACTGCGGGTCCCCGTGGTGGTCGGCGTCGTCACGGCGGTTGTGGGCGAGGTCGATGCCGCCGACGAAGGCCACGTCCCGGGACGGGTCGTCACGGTGGCGGATGACCACGAACTTCTGGTGGTGCGAGCCGCCGCGACGCACCCGCATGTCCAGCAGCACCTCGGCGCCGCGGTGCTGGAGCCGCTCACCGAGGTGCCGGTTCTCGGTGGCGAAGAACCCGGTCTGGTCGAGGTGGGAGCGCCAGACCAGGCCGCGGACGTCCACTCCGCGCTCGTCGGCCGACCCCAGGACGTCGATCACCTGCGAGTCGGGCTCGTCGGTGAGGAGCTCGTCCGCATCGCCCTGCCAGTCGGTGAAGAACACGAGGTCGCCCTCGCGGGTGGCGCTGAGAGCGTCGTACAGCTCCCGGAAGTAGGCGGCGCCGTGGACCAGGGGGGTGACGAGGTTTCCTTCGGACCAGGCGTGGTCGCCGTCGTGACGGTCGTCCAGCCGCGTGCTCGGGTTGCCTCGCTCGGGGCGGGTCAGCAGCCAGTTGCGGGCTTGGGTCACATGTCCGAGGATGCCGTACGGCCCGGTCAGGCATGCGCCGAGCCTCGAGAGTGTTGTGACGAGCAGGGCACCAGGGAGGTGCGTTCGGCTGAGCTCGAGGGAGAACCCATGTCCGTCCAGATGATGTCCGTCCTGGCCAGTGCCATGCGAGAGCTGCGCCAGCACCCCGTCCTGATCCGGGTGCGAGCGGAGCACGACGACACGACGGTCGTCGACTCGGGCCAGGCGCGGCTCGTGTGGGAACCGCGACGCATCGTCTCCTCGTACGCGGTCCCGGTAGGCGACATCACCGGCACGCTCGTCAACCCCCAGCCGCTCACTCCCGAGGGCCGTTCGCTGCCACCGGTGCTCAGTCCCGCCCAGCGGTTCGCCGTGCACTCCGCGACCGGCACGGCCTACGACATCGAGACGGCCTCCGGCCCCCTTCCCGGGGCGGCGTTCGTCGTCGACGACCCCGACCTGGACGGGTACGCCGTCCTCGACTGGGACGCGTTCACGCGCTGGTTCGAGGAGGGTGAGGAGGTCCGCGGTCACCCGCGCGAGCCGTTCCACTCCATCCGCTGCCTGCCGTCCGAGCGGCACGTCGTCGTCGAGATCGACGGGCAGGTCGTCGCCGACACCACCCGCGCCGTCATGCTGAACGAGACGATGCTCCCGCCCCGGTGGTACATCCCGCGCGAGGACGTCCGGATGGACCTGCTCACCCCCTCGGAGTCCCACACCGTCTGCGCCTACAAGGGACAGGCGTCGTACTGGTCCTACGGAGACGTCGCGGACATCGTGTGGACGTACGACGACCCGCGCCATGAGGCCACCCCGGTGCGCGGCCTGCTCTCCTTCTACGCCGAGCACACCGACTACGTCATCGACGGCGAGCGGATCCCCCGCCCGGTCACCGAGTGGAGCCGGTCACGGACCTGAGGATCTCCGCGGTCTCCGGCTGACGGCCGTACTCCGCCCAGGCCAGCGGCGTGGTGCCGTGGTCGTCGTCGACGAGGTCGGGGTTCGCTCCGGCGGCCAGCAGGGCACGGACCATCTCGACGTCGCCGATCCACGCCTGCTGGTGCAGGGCGGAATGACCCTCCTCGAAGGCGTCGACGTCGGCTCCCGCGTCGACCGCCGCAGTGACGGCCTCCGGCGATCCGGCGGCGTGCACGCTGGGGCCGGGCCGCGGTTCGGTCGAGGCGGCCGGCGCGAAGCCATGACGCGCCAGCAGCGCCAGCCGCCGGTCGAACCCGTGGGCCTGGGCCCAGTCGACCTGGCGAAGCATCATCTCGGCGGGCGACTCGGTGGCGTCGCCCAGCCGCTGCCACCAGGCGCCGCCGTCCCCGGTCCCGAGGCCGTACTCGAAGAGCAGCTCCAGGTGGCTGTCGTCCCGCCCGAACATCCGGTTGTAGAGCGTCTGCCCGTCGTTGGCGTCGGCGCCACGGTCGAGCAGGAGCCGGGCCAGGGGCTCCCACTCCGGGTGCCGCGGCTGGCGGCCCGGACCCTGCTCTCCTTCGCCGAAGCAGCCGGTCAGGGCGGTGAACGGCGGGGTCAGCCCCTGCCACAGGTATCCCGAACCGGGATCGGCGCCCGCGTCGAGCAGCAGCTGGGCGGTCGCGACGGCGTCGCGCTGCGGGAGGCGGGAGTAGACGAGATAGAGCAGCGGCACCCACCGGAACGGACCGCCCTCGCGGGTCGCCGTGGCCGGGTCGGCGTCGAGGTGCCGCTGCACAGCCTCGGGGTCGCCCGCGACCGCGGCCGCGTAGATGCTCCGTGACGGCAGTTCCGGTTGCGCCGCCAGGATGCTCGCCGCCTCGGCCCAGCGGGCCGGCTCGTCCGCGCCCGAGTACTGCAGGCAGGCGAGGTCGCAGAGCCGCTCGACGTCGTCGCGGGGGTGCGCGTCGACGGGGTCCCGGCGCAGCTCGGACGCGACGTCGAGGTAGTGCTTGAGCTTCGGCCAGCTGGCGAATCCGTACCCGCGGGCGACGACCAGCTGCGCGTCGGTGAGCGTGAACGCCGACCGGGCCACGGGCGTACCGTCGGGGTGGTAGCGCTCGACCAGCCTCACGGCGTGGGGTACTCCGACTCGGACGGCCCGCTGTAGCCGACGGGCGTCGCGACGGAACCGTTCCAGGGACGGGTTGCTGGGCAGGGACGTGGCCATGACGGCCTCCTCTCGTCAGCCCGCTGTCCGCTGCGTCGGGCCGAAAGGAGGTCGGTCCGTACTCGTCGTGCGCCTGCTCCAGCCTGGAGCCAGGAGAAGGGCGTAAGCCATTCTCCTGGAGGACCGGGGGCGTCCTGGACGCCTCCGGCCAGCATACGACCGCGGGTTCGGCTCAGTCGGTGGTGCCGAGCATCCACCGGTGGCCGAACGGGTCGCGGAACACGGCCGTCCGTCCGTGGTCACTGCTCTCCGGTCCGCGGTCGAGCGTGGCCCCGCCCTCGACCGCTCGCGAGGCCAGCGTGTCGACGTCGTCCGTCGTGAGGTAGAGGGTGACGGCGGCACCGCGGCCCTCAGCCGGCGGCTCGACGTAGAGGTCGGGGTAGGCGTCCGACATCATCACGGTCGCGCCGCCGAAGGACAGCTCGACGTGGCCGATCCGCCCGTCGTCCATGACGATCGGGTCGTAGGTGACCTCCGCCCCCATGGAGCCCACGTACCACTCGATCGCCGCGCGGGCGTCGTTGGTGCAGATGTACGGGCGGATCTCACCCATCGTCGTCTCCTTCCAGTGGTGACATGAACGACCAGAGCCCACCCTCGAGATCCCGGGCGTCGTACTCGCGGTAGCCGTAGCCCTCGTCGCGCGGCTCGCCGACCACGTCGGCTCCGGCCGCGACCGCCCGGGCGTGGTGGGCGTCGACGTCGGCCACCATCACGGCCATGCAGTGGGTGGCGACGCCCAGCCCGGCCGGCGACGCGAGGCCGTGGCGCTCCGAGGACGGGTGCAGCCAGACCACGCCGTCGCCCACGTGCAGCTCGCCGTGGACCACGCGGCCCGACTCGTCGCGGGACAGCCGGCCCGGCCCGAAGCCGAACACCGTCACGAGGTGGTCGTGGACCGCCTCGATGTCGTCGTAGACCAGCAGCGTCAGCCGCTGCGTGATGCTCGGGTCCATCTCGCCCAGCCCCTCCATGACCTCGACCAGCTCTCGCTCGTCCGGGCCCTCCGGCGTGACCCGCAGGCTCTCCCCCACCGCCCGGACCCGCTCGCGGAGCCGGCCCATCGCGGCGAGCCGCTCGTCGAGGACGGCGAGGTGCCGTTCCACCGTCTCGGCGAGCTGCTCCGGCGGTCCGTCGAGCGCCGCCGGGATCTCCGCGAGCGGGACGCCGACGTGGCGCAGCAGGTTGACCCGATGCAGCCGTCGGATGTCGTCCTGGCCGTAGACGCGGTGACCGCCGGCCAGCCGCTCCGAGGGCGGGAGCAGGCCGATCTCCTCGTAGTAGCGCAGGGTGCGGACGGTCAGGCCGGTGCGTCGGGCCACGTCCCCGATCCGCAGGTGCTCGCGCTCCTCGTCCACGTCCTGCACGCTAGGACCTTCCGGAGCGTGAGGTTCAAGTCCGGGAACCTCCGATCCGCGAAGAAGCGTTGGTTCGGACGACAACTGTGCCGACTAGGGAGGCAGCAGCCATGGGCTTCTTCGACGACGTGTCTCGCCGGGTGAAACACAAGGCCGTGGAGTGGGACGTCCAGGGCAAGGCGGAGAAGGTCGCCGCCGAGCTCGACAAGGTCGCCCACGAGGCCAAGGACAAGGCGGCCGAGCTTGCCGACGAGAACCGCGGCAAGATCCGCGAGAACCTCGACAAGGCGGGCGCCAAGATCGACGAGCGCACCGAGGGCAAGTACGCCGACAAGGTCGCCAAGGCCAAGGACACGGTGGCGGGAGGCGTCGACAAGCTCGCCGAGCAGCGCCCCGGGGGTCCGACCCCGCCCGGCGCGACGCCGCCGGGCCGCCCCGGCAGCGGTGGGTATGCGTCGGGCGCGGCGGCCGGCGGCGCGGCAGCGGGGACGTATGCGCCCGAGCCGTACGTGCCGGACCCCATCGACCTGCCCCAGCCCATCGACGAGCCCCCGTCGGGCACGGGGTGGCCGCAGGACCAGGGGCCGCGGCCGTAGCGGTCGACGGAACCCGCGCGGTCCAGCATGTGGGACGACCTCGGTAGCATGCCGACATGCCCGCCGTCCGTCTCATGCCCACCGAGGACGCGCAGGACCTCATCGACCTGACCCGCGAGATCTGCGCGAAGGACCTCGCGCCCCAGGTCGACGAGATGGAGCGGGCCGCAGAGTTTCCGCGCGAGACGTTCCGGCTGCTCGGCAAGACCGGGCTCCTGTCGCTGCCCTACCCCGAGGAGTACGGCGGCGGGGGCCAGCCCTACGAGGTCTACCTCCAGGTCGTCGAGGAGATCGCGTCGGTCTGGATGAGCGTCGCCGTGGGTGTGAGCGTCCACTCGCTGACCTGCTACCCGGTCGCGTCGTGGGGCACGGTCGCCCAGCGGGAGGCCCTGCTTCCCGGCATGCTCGGCGGCGACCAGCTCGGGGCGTACTGCCTCAGCGAGCCGATGTCCGGCTCCGACGTCGCCTCGATGACGACCCGAGCGACCCGCGAACCGGACGGTGACGCATACCGGCTCAAGGGGACCAAGGCCTGGATCTCGCACGCCGGCCACGCCGACTTCTACACGTCGTTCGTGCGGACCTCCGACGACGGGAGCCGCGGGCTGTCCTGCTTCGTCGTGCCGGCGGACGCGGCGGGGATCGAGTTCGCGCCTCCCGAGCGCAAGATGGGCCTGGCCTGCGACACCGTGCGGCAGGTGGTCTTCAACGGCACACCGGTCGACGCCGATCGGCGGGTGGGCGACGAGGGCCAGGGCATGGCCATCGCGATGGCCGCCCTCGACTCCGGACGGCTCGGTATCGCTGCCGCCGCAACGGGGCTCGCGCAGGCCGCGCTCGACGCGGCGACCGCATACGCCAAGGAGCGTGAGCAGTTCGGGCGGCCGATCGGCGACTTCCAGGGCGTGGCGTTCATGCTCGCCGACATGGAGGCCGCCGTGACCAGCGCCCGAGCGACCTACCTCCATGCGGCGCGGCTGCGCGACGCCGGGCGGGCCTTCTCGACCCAGGCGGCCGTGGCGAAGCTGGTCTGCACCGACAACGCGATGCGGGTCACCACCGACGCGATCCAGGTGCTCGGCGGCGCGGGCTACACGCAGGACTTCCCGCTGGAGCGGTACTTCCGCGAGGCGAAGGTGACCCAGATCTTCGAGGGGACCAACCAGATCCAGCGCCTGGTCATCTCGCGCCAGCTGCTGAAGAACACCTGAGGAGAACCGTTGCGGATCACCGACACCACCGTCGCGCTCGTCACCGGCGGAGCGTCCGGCCTGGGCGGCGCGACCACCCGCCGGCTCGCCGCCGAGGGCGCGCAGGTCGTCATCGTCGACCTGGCGTCCTCGCCGGGCGCGGCGTTGGCCGAGGAGCTGGGCGAGCGGGTCCGGTTCGTGCCGGCCGACGTCCGCGACGAGGGCTCGGTCCAGGCGGCGGTCGACGCGGCCCGGTCACTCGGCGAGCTGCGGATCGCGGTGACCTGCGCGGGCGTCGGCACGGCGGGTCGGGTGGTCGGGCGAAACGGACCGCTCGCGCTGGCCGACTTCCAGCGGACCATCGACATCAACCTGGTCGGCACGTTCAACGTCCTGCGACTGGCGGCGGCGGCGATGCTGTCGAACGAGCCGGTCGACGGTGACCGCGGCGTCGTCGTCATGACGGCGAGCATCGCGGCGTACGACGGTCAGGTCGGCCAGGCCGCGTATGCGGCCAGCAAGGGCGGCGTCGTCGCGCTCACCCTGACCGCGGCGCGCGACCTCGCCGACAAGCTCGTCCGCGTGGTCACCATCGCGCCGGGCACCTTCGCGACGCCGATGCTGGCCGGGCTGCCGGACGAGGCGACCGCCGCGCTCGAGGCCGGCATCCCGCATCCGTCGCGGCTCGGCAAGCCGGACGAGTACGCGGCCCTGGTTCGCCACGTCGTCGACAACGGGATGCTCAACGGCGAGGTGATCCGACTGGACGGCGCGCTGCGGATGCCACCCCGCTGACCTGCATACCTAGCTGGTCGGCAGCATCGTGCGGAGGGTCTGGATGGTGTCGGCGTCCTCGGGGCGCTTGTCCTCGCGGTACTGCTTGACGCGGGCGAACCGGAGCGCGATCCCGCCCGGGTAGCGGCTGGACCGCTGCACCCCGTCGAGGGCGATCTCGACGACGGTGACCGGTTCGACGTAGACGACGTGCTTCGTCGAGCGGGTCTCGATAGTCGGGAAATGCTCGGTCTGCCAGCGCAGCAGCGCGTCGGTGAGCCCTTTGAACGTCTTGCCCACCATGACGAACTCACCCGGTTCGCCGAACTCACCGGTCGGGTCGTAGGCGCCGAGGTGCAGGTTCGACAGCCATCCGGTTCGACGACCGGATCCCCACTCGACCCCGAGCACGACGAGGTCGTAGGTGTGCACCGGCTTGACCTTGACCCAGCTCTTGCCGCGGCGACCAGCCGCATACAGGGAGTCCACGCCCTTGACGACGATGCCCTCGTGCCCGGCCGCGAGCGCGTCGCGGGAGACGCGGTCGGCGGTGGCCGGGTCGGCGGTGACCTCGCCGGGGATCCGGTATGCGCCGACGACCTTCTCGAGGATCGGCAGCCGCTCGCTGAGCGGCCGGTCGATGAGGTCCTCGCCGTCGACGTGGAGGACGTCGAAGAACCACGGTTTGAGCACCGTGCTGCGCTGCGCCTCCGCGCCGAACCGCGACATCGTGTCCTGGAACGGGCGCGGGCCGCCGTCCTCGTCGAGCGAGAGTGTCTCCCCGTCGAGGATGAGCTGAGTGGCCGGGAAGGTCCGGACGACCTCGACGACCTCGGGGACGCGGTGGGTGATCTCGGCGAGGCTGCGGGTGTAGACGTGGACGTCGTCGCCGTCGCGGTGGACCTGGATGCGGGCGCCGTCGAGCTTGTACTCGACCGAAGCCTGACCGGTGATGGCCAGCGCGGCCGCGGGGTCAGCGGCGGTGGAGGCGAGCATCGGGAGAACCGGCGTGCCGACCGCGAGGCCGACCTGCTCCAAGGCGTCGGCGCCGCCGGTCAGCGCGAGGCGGGCCGTCTCGCCCAGGTCGCCGCTGAGCATGACCGCCCGCCGGACGGTGCCCACCGGGACCTCGGAGGCCTTGGCGACCGCGTCGACGAGGACCCCTTCGAGCGCGCCGGTGCGCATCTCGCCGATGAGGACCCGGGTCACGAAGAGCTGCTCGTCGGCGGTGGCCCGCCGGCCGAGGGTCCGGAGCGTGTCCTGGCGGAGGGCGGCGGAACCGGTTCCGGTCGCGGCGAGGAGGTCGTCGAGCAGGTGGTCGAGGTCGGCCACGGTGAGGCTCGGCGTCTCGGCCGGCTCTCCCATGAGGCCGGACACCGTCCGGTAGCCGATGCCGACCCGGCCCTGGCGGGCGCGACCGATGAGAAACCCGACGGTCGGCGCCACCTCCTCGGTCGGCAGGCGGCGGAGCAGGTCGGCGAGCGCCTCGACCTTGGCCAGCCGTGACGACGTGGCCGTGACCGTGGCAGCGGTCGCGACGACCTCGCTCAGCAGCATGCCCGGAATCCTCGCACCGCCCGCCGACGCTCGCCCTCCTGCCGCCGAGAGGCCAACTTCGGTCTTTATAGGCCGCTCATAACGACCGAAGTTGGCCTCTCGCCGGCAAGGCAGGGGCCCCCTCCTCTTTCCGCTCGGCCTCCTCTCAACCCCTCCCGCCGAGAGACCAGAGCAGTCAGGGATCGCCCCGGTCAATGTGCGCTTCAGAGTGCCGGCGGTGCTGTTCTGGCGACACCACGCGCACTCTGACCCGCACTCTGACTGTGTCCGTTCAGCCGGGACGTCCGCCCCTCTGCTGCCGAGAGGCCAACTTCGGTCCTTATAGGCCGCTCATAACGACCGAAGTTGGCCTCTCGGCGGAAGGCGGGCGGGGCAGCCGGGGCAGCGGGTCGGCGGGTCAGCGGGTCACGCTGACGCCGCCGCGAAACGGCCGGCCCACTCGGCCATCTCGTGGCGGACCGCCTCGGGAGCGCTCTCCAGCTCGAACGGGGCCTCGACGATCGCCAGGCCGAACACGATCCAGCGCGCGTCCCGGGCCGACATCTCCAGGCGGCACGACTCGTCGGACACCGCCGTGACCTGACCCCACCGCCCGATCCGCCGTGCCACCACGTCGGACCGCGCCGACACGAGGGCCACGACGTGCAGCTCCTGCTCCCCGCGCGACATCCCGTCGCGGACGAACGCCGCGGGATCCCCGCCGGGCACCGCGCGCGGCCGGAACCGCGCCCGCGTCCCGACGGGCTCGCGCAGCCGGTCCAGCCGGAACGACCGCCAGTCCTGCCGGTCCAGGTCGTACGCCACGAGGTACCAGCGCCGCCCGACCGTCACCAGCCGATGCGGTTCCACGTGGCGCCCCAGGTCCGACCCCGCCGCCGCCCCGCCCGCCGCGCGGTACGTGAACCGGAGCCGCTCGGCATCCCGGGCCGACTGGGCCACCGTCGCCAGCACGTCCGCCCGGACCGGCGGCGCCGACGAGAACGGCGAGTCCACCGTCACCGCCCGCAACGCCTCGGCCCGCCGCCGGAGCCGCGGCGGCAGCACCTGGACCACCTTCGACAGCGCCGAGACCGACGCCTCCGACAGCGCCCCCGAGCTCATCTGGGCCGCGCCGTTCAGCGCGACGGCCATGGCGATCGCCTCGTCCTCGTCCACCGTGAGCGGCGGCATCGTCGCGCCGGACCCCAGCTGGTACCCGCCCTCCGACCCGCGTACCGCGTCGACGGGGTACCCCAGCTCGCGCAGCCGGTCGATGTCGCGCCGCAGCGTCCGCTCCGACACCTCGAGCCGGTCGGCCAGCTCCGGACCCGGCCAGAACCGGTGCGTCTGGAGCAGGGAGAGCAGACGAAGCGCCCGCGAGCTGGTGTTGGCCATGCGTCCAGAATGCCTCACCATCAGGTCAGAAAGTGGCCGCATTGCTCCGTAGCGTGGTCAGTGAAGGAAGCAGCACCCACGACGGACCAAGGAGCACCGCATGACCGCTCTCATCGACGCACCTCCCATCACGAACCGGCCCCTCACCGCCCTTCCGACCGGTCGCGCGCGCACCGTCGCGCTGTTCAGCCTGTTCCTCGCCTCGACGATGGAGCTGCTCGACACGACGATCGTCAACGTCGCCCTCCCGAGCATCGAGGCCGGGCTCGACGCGACCGCCGCCCAGCTGCAGTGGATGGTCGCCGCATACCCGCTGGCCTTCGCCGTCGCCCTCATCACGGGCTCGCGGCTCGGCGACCTCTGGGGCCGCAAGCGGCTCTTCGTCGTCGGCCTGGTCGCGTTCACCGTCATGTCCGCGGCCTGCGGCCTGGCCCCGAGCGCCGAGGCGCTCATCCTGTTCCGCGCCCTGCAGGGGCTCGCCGCCGCGGCGATGATCCCGCAGGTGCTCACGAGCATCCAGGTCATGTATGCGCCGCACGAGCGGGCGGCCGCGATGGGCCTCTTCACCGCGCTGGCCGGCGTGACCGCGGTCGTCGGGCCGGTGCTCGGTGCGGTCCTCACGAACGCCGACATCGCCGGCACCGGTTGGCGCTCGATCTTCCTCGTCAACGTGCCGGTCGGCATCGTCGCGATCGTCGCCGCGGTCAAGTGGGTGCCGAACTCGGTCTCCGAACGCCGTCCCGGCATCGACGTTCGCGGCGTGCTGGTCCTGGCCGCCGGCCTGCTCGCGGTCCTCTACCCGCTGACGATGGGCCGCGAGCTCGGCTGGCCGTCCTGGGGCTACGCGCTCATCGCCGCCGGCGTCGTCACGCTCGTCGCGTTCGTCCGCCACCAGCAGCGCACCGAGCGCGAGGGTCGGGAACCGCTGGTCGCCCTCAGCCTCTACCGGCTGCGGTCGTTCGGCGCCGGCTCGGGCGTGCACGGGCTGCTCTTCGTCGCGATGGGCGCCACGTTCCTCTGCCAGACCGTCTACCTCCAGGCCGGGCTCGGCTGGACCGTGCTCCACGCCGGCCTTGCCGGTCTGCCGTTCGCGGTCGCCACGTCGGTCTTCGCCGGCGTCGGCATGGCGGTCCTCGTCCCGCGGATCGGGACGCGCGTCCTGCAGGTCGGGGCCATCGTGTGGGCGGTCGGCGCGCTGCTGCTGCTCGTCACGGTTCACGGCGCGACGGCCGACACCTCGACGTGGGCGTTCGTGCCCGGGTTCGTCGTGTCCGGCGCGGGGTTCGGACTGATGGTCGCCCCGATCGGCATGTTCACGATCACCGACGTTCCGGTCGCCCACGCGGGATCGGCGTCGGGGCTGCTCAGCACGACCGGCCAGCTCGGCAGCGCGGTGGGTGTCGCCGTCGTGGGCACGGTCTTCTTCTCGGTGGTCGAGAGCAACGCGGGTGGGGTGCCCAGCGAGATGTTCGGGCCGGCCTTCGAGATCGCCCTCGGCGTGCTCGTCGTCCTCATGGTCGTGTCGGCGGTCGTCGCCCGGGTCCTCCCGAACCGGCCGGCAACGGCGCCCGCCGAGGACTGACCCTCCGGCGGCTGTCCGCATACCTCGCGTGACAACATCGCCCGTATGCGCGTGACCGGGCTCCGCCTCTACCCCGTCAAGTCTCTCGGCGGGGTGGAGGTGGAGTCCGTCGTCGTCGAGGCGTCGGGCTTCGCCGGCGACCGGCGCTGGGCGCTGGTCGACGACGCGGGCGACCAGGTCACCGCGCGCGAGGTGCACCAGCTCCTGCGGCTGACGGCCGAGGCGGTCGACGACGACACCATCCGGCTCACCGACCGGGCCGACGACGCGTCGATCCTCGTCGACACCCCCCTCGGTCTCGGGCCGGTCCCGGTCGGCGTCTCGCGGCAGCCGTTCCTCGCCCCGGCCGACGAGGACGTCAACATCTGGATCAGCGACCGGGTCGGGGCCCGGGTGCGACTGGTCTGGCAGGAGGACCCGGCCTCGCGGCCGATCTCCGGCGCCCACGGCGGCCGACCCGGGGACGTGATGAACCTCGCGGACGCCGGACCCGTGCTCCTCGTCAGCGAGACGTCGATGGCCCAGCTCAACGAGTGGATCCGCGCGGAGTCCGATGCTCCGGACGTCGCGGACATCGACGCCGCCGACATCAGCGACGCCGCCGCCCCGCCGGTGCGTGAGCCGCTGGACATCCTCCGGTTCCGCGGCAACGTCGTCATCGACGGCGACGCACCCTTCGCCGAGGACGGCTGGCCGGGGGTCCGGATCGGCGACGTCGACTTCCGGACCACCGAGACCTGCGACCGGTGCGTCATGACCACACTCGACCCGGTCACCCTCGAGGGTGGCAAGGAGCCGATCCGCACGATGGCGCGGCACCGCCGATGGGATCGCAAGACCTGGTTCGGCACCCGCCTGGTGCGGACCGGTGGCGGCCACGAGCTCCGCGTCGACGACCCGGTGGTGCCGCTCGGCTTGACCCGGCCGCCAGACTGGGGCGATGAACCGCGCCCGGGCCTGGGTGGGCACGACGGTGTTCCTGTTCGTCGCGCCCGGCGTCGTCGCTGGCCTCGTGCCGTGGTGGCTCACGGGGTGGGTCGCCGGCAGCACCAACCTGGCCCTCGTCGTCGTCGGCTGGCTCCTCGTGGTGGTCGGAGCGGCGGCGTTGCTGGCCAGCTTCGTCCGGTTCGCGGTCGAGGGCCGAGGGACGCCGGCCCCGGTCGCGCCGACGGACGCGCTGGTCGTCGGCGGCCTCTACCGGTACGTCCGCAACCCCATGTACATCGCCGTCGTCTCCGTGATCCTCGGCCAGGCGCTGATCCTGGCCCGGCCGGTCCTGTTGGTCTACGCGGCGCTCGTCCTCGCGACGACCGCGACCTTCGTCCGGGTCTACGAGGAGCCGACGCTGGCCGAGCGCTACGGCGCCGAGTACGACGCATACCGTGCCGCCGTCCGGGGCTGGTGGCCGCGGCGGCACCCCTGGCGCAGCTAGCTCGGCTGACCGGGCCGGTCGCCTACCCTGGACCGATGGGAACCGCGCGGCTGTATGCGTGGTCGCGCCGACACCCGGTGCTCGTCGACGCGATGCTCGCCGCGGTTCTCTTCCTCACCGTCGGCCTCCTCAGTGCCGTCGTGGCGGGCTGGGTCGGCCTCCTGTTCGGGACGCTGCTGACCCTGCCGCTGGCGGTCCGCCGTCGTCTGCCGGTGGCCGTCTTCGCGTGGACGGTTGCGGTCTCGCTGCTGCAGCTCGCGGTGACCAGCCAGCCACTGCCCGCCGACATCGTCCCGCCGTTCGTCCTCTACACCGTCGCGGCCCACGTCGCGCAGCGGTGGGTCCGCCTCGCCGCCGTGGCCGCCGGCGTGCTGGCCTGCGTACTCGGGCCGTGGCGCTGGGCGACTGCCGCCGGCGGTACGCGGGCCGCGGTCGGGCTGGGCCTGGCGCTCGCGGTCTTCCTCGCCGTCCTCTGGCTGCTCGGGGACCTGGTCCGCGCCCGCGAGGGCACCATGGACCGCCTGCAGCAGGCCAACGAGGCGCTGGCCCGTGACCGCGAGCAGCGGGACCAGCTCGTGGCCGAGCGAGAGCGCCTGGCCATCGCCCGCGACGTCCACGACGTTGTCGCCCACACGCTCTCCGTCGTCGTGGTCCAGGCCGACGGGGCGTCCTACGCGGCGGAGCACGCCGACCGATGGACCCGCGACGAGGCGGTCGCGGCCCTGACCGCGATCGGGCAGACGGCTCGCGTCGCGCTGGCCGAGACCCGCCGCGTCGTCGGCGTCCTGCGCGAGGACTCCGGGAGCGCCGACCACGTATCGGAGCCGGGTCTCGCCGACATCGACCGGCTCGTCGCGGCGGTCCGGTCCGCGGGCGTCCCGGTCGACGCGTCGCTGCCCGACGTCGACCCCGACGTCGCCGCGGACGTGCAGCTCGCCGCATACCGGGTCGTGCAGGAGGGCCTGACCAACGTCCTCAAGCACGCCGGCGCCGACGCCCACAGCGAGGTGCTCGTCGAGCGGGTGCCGGGCGGCCTGCGGGTCACGGTGGCCGACGACGGGCTCGGCGGGTCGGCGCCGTCCGACGGGCCGGGCAGTGGCCTGGCCGGTATGCGGGAGCGTGTCGTCGCGACGGGCGGTCACCTGGTCGCCGGGCCGCGGACGCGCGGCGGGTATGCGGTGACGGCGACGCTGCCACTGGAGTCGGCCGGCGGAGGGTCGGGATGACCGACGACCAGGTGCGGGTGTTCCTCGTCGACGACCAGCAGCTGGTGCGCGCCGGGTTCGCGATGATCCTCGACGCGACCGCCGACATGGCGGTGGCCGGGCAGGCGGCCGACGGCCAGGAAGCGGTCGACGTGCTCCTCGGCCCGGACGCCCCGGTCGTCGACGTCGTCCTCATGGACCTGCGGATGCCGCGGCTCGACGGGGTGGAGGCCACCCGCCGGCTGCGGGCGCATCCTCAGGCACCGGCGGTCGTCGTCCTCACGACGTTCGACACCGACGAGGACGTCGTCGCGGCGTTGCGGGCCGGCGCGTCAGGGTTCCTGCTCAAGGACGCCGGCCCGACCGACCTGCTCGCGGCGATCCGGGCGGCGCATCGCGGGGATGCGGTCGTGGCGCCGGCGGTGACGCGACGGCTCATCGACGCCTACGTCCTGGCGTCGCCGGCCGGGCCGGCCACGGGTGACGGCGCGGCGGCCCGGCCCGACGACCGGCTCGACCGGCTCGACCGGCTCGACCGGCTCACCGACCGGGAGCGAGAGGTCCTCGTCGCCGTCGGCCAGGGCCTGAGCAACCAGGAGATCGCCGGGCGGCTCCACCTCGCCGAGGCGACGGTCAAGACGCACCTCGGCGCGATCCTGCGCAAGCTGGACCTGCGCGACCGGGTCCAGGCGGTGGTCCTCGCCCACGAGTCCGGACTGGTCCCGCCCCGCGCCTGACCGCTTCCGGACGCCCGTTGTTGTGAGTTTCGGGGCGCGGGAGCGCCCGAAACTCACAACAACGGAGCGTTCGGAGTCAGGGAACTGCGCAGACCGACCGGACCAACGGCCGAGAGGCGAGCACCGAGGCGACCATCAAGGCCACCGCCGCGAGGACCGCCACGACGAACCGGGCCACCAGGTCCGGCCCGATCCGCTGGGCGAACGGGGCCATCAGCGCGACCGTCATCCCCGCCGCCAGCAGCACGGTCACCACCAGTGGCAGGGCCACCTCGCGGGTCCGCGCCGCATGAAGAGCGGGCTCGCCCGCACCGGCCAACGCGAGCGCGCGGTACTGCTCCCGCTGGTCCAGGACCCGGGCGGCCTGGACCACGCCGGTCGAGGTGGCGGACACCACCGCGATGATGGCCAGGGTGAGGTATGCGCCGGTGGCCATGTCCGGTCCGAGGAACTCGTAGCCCTCCGGGCCGCCCGCGTCACGGTTGCCGGCGACCATCGTCGACAGCCCCGCCACGATGACCCCGAGTCCGATCGCGCTCACCGCGCGCCACGTGCTCCGCGGGTCGTCGACGAGGCGGCGGGCAGCCAGCAGCGTCGGGAACCTCCGACTGGTCCGGGCCACGACGAACCCCAGCAGCATGACGAGGTACGGCCCGACGAGGTTGACCGTCGCCACCACCCCCACCAGCACCGTGAGGATCACGGCGGTCGCCAGGTTGCTGCGAGCGACCGCCAGCCAGCCCGCCACCATCACGACGACCACGGCGGCGCGCCACCAGCGCAGCCGGGGCGGTGTGACCCGCGCGGTCACGCCGAGCGGACCGATGACGACCCGCCGCAGCCCGACGAGCCCGGACACGACGGCCAGCAGGGTCACCGCCGCCAACACCAGCAGCGCCACCGGAACCCCCACCCACAGCTCCCCCACCGTGAACGGACGCCCCTGGAAGTCGAGCCTCGCCAGGACCGGCAGCAGCGCCGCATACAGGACCACCCCGAGGACGCCGCCGAGCAGCGCCTGACCGACCGCCTCCGCGAGCGTCATGACGACGACCTGGCCGGACGTCGCGCCGGAGAGCCGCAGCGTCGCCAGCCGCTGGTCTCGTCGCGACGCCGCGAGCCGGGCCGCCAACCCGCCCAGGGTGAGGATCGGCACGACCATGACCGCACACGCGACGGAGGCCAGCGTGACGTAGTACTCCGCGCTCTCCGTCGCCGCGAGATCCGCGAGATCCGCCCGCGCGCGGAACGCCAGCAGCCCACCCGCGCAGACCAGCAGCGCCGCCGTCGCGACCGCGAACGCCACGATGGCGAGCACCGCGGGGACGTGGCTCTCCCGTCCGACGCCGCGACGCAGCCCCCACCAGACCCGGAGGGCCCCGGTCATCGCGACGGCTCCACGCGGCCGTCCCGCATCCGCACGACCCGCCCGCACCACTGGGCGACGGCGACGTCGTGGGTGACGACCAGCAACGACGAGCCGGACTGCCGGGTCACCGCGGTCAGGTGACGCATGACGTCGGCCGAGGTGCCTTGGTCGAGCGCCCCGGTGGGCTCGTCGGCGAAGACCACGCCCGGGCGCGCGACCATCGCCCGGGCGATCGCGACCCGCTGCGCCTGCCCGCCGGAGAGCTCGCCCGGGCGTCGCCGCTCGAGGCCCTGCAGTCCCAGCACCGGGAACAGCGACGCGGCCTCGGCGACGGCCGCCGCCCGTGGCCGTCCCCCCAGCATCAGGGGCACGGCGACGTTCTCGACCGCCGGCAGCTCGGGCAGCAGATGGCCGGCCTGGAACACGAACCCGAAGTCCTGGCGCCGCAGCACGCTGCGCTGCCGGTCCGACATCCGGGCCAGGTCACGACCCCTCCACGTCACCGACCCCGAGGTCGCCGTGAGGATGCCGGCCAGCACGTGCAGCAGCGTCGTCTTGCCCGAGCCCGACGGCCCCATGATCGCCACGCTCTCGCCCGGTCCCACGGTCAGGGTGACGCCCCCCAGCGGCGCCACCTCGTCCGGTCCGAGCGGCCCGTACGTCTTGACGACGTCGTTCGCGAGGAGCCCATCCGTCGCCGCCACCGGTGGGTCGCCGGGCGACGACTGGGCGGGCGGGAGCGGAGTCGGGGTGGTCGACATGACCGTCAGCCTGACCGCACGGTGGGCGTCGGCACATCGGTCGCCGGGCGGGTTGTCACCGCGCCGGCCGGACGTCCCTGCAACCCCGGAACTACCCCTCCGGTCGTACCAACCGTCACACGCATCCCAGCCGCCCGGCGTGTCGAGCCGACACGCCGAGTTCAACGAAACCCGTTGGAAAATCGTCCGATCCATCCCTTGCCAAGGGGCGGACCGAGGCGTAGACATCTCCCTACGCCCTTCCGCAAGGAGGGGCGGTCGGACAGCAATCGAGGTCCACACCGGTGGAGCAATCCACTGGACTCGCGGGACGACGCGAGGGGACCAGGCGCGCTGACCGGCGTTCGGGAGGCGTCAGACCCGGACAAACCGAGACCCGGCCAACTCATACTTGGCCGGGTCTCACCTTGTCTGCGCACGAGTCGCCCCAAGGCCTGCGGGTTCAGGACCTTTTCTACCGGGGACGAGTGGCGTGCTGTGTGACCAACACGCGTCCAGCGTGTAAACAGTGGGGCGATCCGACCCGCGCTTCCGTGCCGACCGCGCCCCCGATACGGTCGTCTCGTCGAGCCCGCCCCGCCCCAGGAGGTCTCCTGTGCCCGACCACTCGCGTCATCTCATCGGAATGCTGCTCGGCGCCGAGGAGGACTGGCCCCAGGCGTTCGAGGCGATCCTCCGCCGGGTCGGCCCGGTCACCGATGCCTCGGGCATCGTCCACGACGTCGAGTCCGAGCGGCTCACCATCGAGCCCTTCGAGCTGACCGACCCCGTGCGCCCCGGCCTGGTCATCGACCGCCTCGCGTACTGGTACTACCACCCCCGCGAGTGGCTCAAGAAGGCCGCGCTGATGGACGGGACCTACCTGCTCAACAGCCCGTTCACCTTCCAGTCCATGGAGAAGCACTCGGCCTACTGCGCGATGGTGCGGCTCGGACTGAAGATCCCGCGGACTGTCCTGGTCCCATACAAGAACCCGGTCGACAACACCCGGTGGGCCTACACGGCGGCGAAGTACAACCAGTCGTTCGACCTCGACACCATCGCGGCCGACCTCGGGTACCCGCTCTACATGAAGCCGTTCGACGGCGGCGGCTGGCGAGGCGTCTCGCGGATCAACAACCAGGACGACCTGCACAAGGCCTACGACGAGTCCGGCGAGATGCTGATGCACCTTCAGGCGACCGTCGACTACGACAAGTTCGCCCGGGCCCTCTCGATCGGTCCCGAGACGATGGTCATGGACTTCCGGCCGGACGAGCCGATGCACAACCGGTATGCGGTCTCGCACGGCTTCCTGTCGCCCAAGGCCGGCTCGGAGTGCGCGGCGATCAGCAAGATCATCAACGCCTTCTTCGGCTGGGAGTTCAACTCCGCCGAGATGCTCGTCGCCGGCGACGAGGTCTACCCGATCGACTACGCCAACGCCTGTCCCGACGTGGCGGTCACGTCCCTGCACTACTACTTCCCGTGGGCCATCTCCGCCCTGGTGCGCTGGTCGGTCTACTCCCTGGTCACCGGCCGGAAGATGTCTGTCGACCTGCACACCGAGCGGTACTTCGCCATCGCCGACGACGAGTCGCTGTCCTACGACAGCAAGATCACCGCCTACCTCGCGCTGGCCAACGAGCACTACTCGACCGACCGCTACTGGCAGTTCTGCGAGGAGTACCTCCCCCACCTGCCGGAGCAGGTCCACGACTGGGTGACGTCCCCCGACTTCGACCGGATTCTGCGCGAGACCGTGGACGCGACCTACCCGGAGCACGAGCGCGAGCAGTTCATGGCCCACTTCCGCGGGCTGACCGGGATGTGGGCGAAGGACAACACCCCTGCCTGAGATCGCCCTGGAGCTCTACGTGACGACGGTCATCGGGGCCGTCGCGGGCGACGACTGGGTCGCACTCCGCCGAGTCCTGCACCCGTACCTGCGCTTCACCGACGAGCAGGGGCGGACCACGCGCGGTCGGACCAAGGTGATCGCCCTGCTGCGGATGGTCGAGACGCTGGACGCCCCGACCGAGGTCGAGCTCCGCGACGGACAGGTCTACCGCTGGTGCTGCCCGGTCACGCCTGACTGACCTGAGCCGCGTCGAAGGTCGCCACCTCGGCGAGCATCCGGGCGGCGGCCTGGACGATCGGGACGGCCAGCAGCGCGCCAGAGCCCTCGCCGAGGCGGAGGTCGAGGTCGACGAGGGGTTCGAGGCCGAGCGCTCGCAGCGCCACGGTCGCAGCCGGTTCCTGGGACCGGTGGCCGGCGACGAGGTACGCGACGATGCCGGGTTCGAGGGCGGCGGCCACGAGCGCCGCGGAGCCGGCGATCACCCCGTCGAGGACAGCGGGTACACCCCGGGCGGCGGCGCCGATGAGGAACCCCGCGAGGGCCGCATGCTCGAACCCGCCCACCTCGGCCAGGACCGTCATCGGGTCGGCGTCGGGGTCCAGTCGGGAGACGGCTCGCCGGACGACGTCGACCTTGTGGGCGAGCATCACGTCGTCACTCCCCGCGCCGCGACCGGTGACCTCCGAGGGGTCGGCGCCGGTCAGCGCGGCGACGAGGGCGGCGGACGGCGTGGTGTTGGCCAGCCCGAGGTCGCCGGTCACGAGCAGCCGGTACCCGGCGTCGACCAGCCGGTATGCGTGCGTCACGCCCGTCTCGAAGGCCCGCCGGGCCTGGTCGGGGGTCATCGCCGGACCGACGCTGAGGTCGGCGGTACCGCGGGCCACCTTCGCCGTCGTGAGCCGCTCGTGGGGCGGCGCGTCGCCGACGACCCCGACGTCCACGACGACGACGTCAGCTCCGACCTGACGGGCGAGCGCGTTGACGACGGCGCCACCCGCGCAGACGTTGGCGACCATCTGGACGGTCACCTCCTGCGGCCACGGTGTCACTCCCTGGGCGTGCACCCCGTGGTCACCGGCGAACACCGCGACGGCGACCGGCTCCGGGAGCGGCGGCGGGCATACCCCGGTGACCCCCGCGAGCTGCGTGCCCAGCGCCTCGAGCCGTCCCATCGAGCCCGGCGGCTTGGTCAGCCGGGCCTGTCGGGCGTCGGCGGCCGCCATCGCCGACGGCGTCGAGCGGCGCGACCGCGGGGAGCTCCATGCCGGACATCCTGTCCGACGCGGCTGCGTGGTCCCGTGGTGGTCCCGTGGCAGGCTGCGGACCATGTCCGTCACCCTCGTCACCGGTGGCATCCGCAGCGGCAAGAGCCGTCACGCCGAGACCCTCGCCACCGGTCCGTCCGACGTCACGTACGTCGCGACCGGACGGCTGGACCAGGGGACCGACGAGGAGTGGGCGCGTCGGCTGGCCCTCCATCGCGAGCGCCGACCCTCGGGCTGGAGCGTGCTGGAGACCCTCGACGTCGCCGGGGTGCTGACCGCCGCCCGGGGCACGGTCGTCGTGGACTGCCTCGGCACCTGGGTCACCGGGCTGGTCGACGACGCGGGACTCTGGGACGACCTCGACGCCGCCGCCGACCTCCTCGAGGCCGCGACGGACGTCCTGCGCGACGCCCTCACGACGACGCGGGCCGACGTCATCGTCGTCACCAACGAGGTCGGCATGGCGCCGGTCGCGACCACGCCGTCCGGCCGCTGGTTCCAGGACGCGCTCGGCCGGCTCAACGCGGTCGTCGCGTCCACGGCCGACCGCGTGCACCTCGTCGTGGCCGGACGGGTGCTCGACCTCAGCGACGCGCCCGTCGTGCCGTGACCGACGCGCTGCGCCTGGCCGTCGGGACCCTGACACGGTTCCCGGTGCGACCGCCACAGGCTGTCGACCGCGCCACCGCGGGCGCGGCCATGCTGCTGGCACCGCTGACCGCGGTACCGCCCGCGGTCCTCGTCGTCCTGGTGCACCTGCTGGTCGCGGGCGGACGCCTCCCGGCGTACCTGGGCGCCGCCCTCACCGTGGGCGCGACCGCCTGGTGGTCCCGCGGGTTGCACCTCGACGGGCTCGCCGACACCGCGGACGGGCTCGCGGCGGCGTACGACCGCGAGCGGGCCCTCGACGTCATGCGGCGCAGTGACATCGGCCCGACCGGGGTCGTCACCCTCGTCCTGATCCTGCTGGTGCAGGTCACGGCCCTCGGAGCACTGCTGCCGTCGCGGTCCGGCTGCGCGCTCGCCGTCGTCGCCCTCCTCGCCAGCCGCCAGGCGCTCGCCGTGGCCTGTCGGCGCGGCGTCCCGGCGGCGCGGCCCGAGGGTCTGGGCGCCACGGTGGCCGGCTCGGTCGGCGTGGCCGCCGCGGTGACGAGCACGCTCGTGGGGGCTGCGCTCGGCGCCGGACTCGCGCTGCTCGCGCGGGCCGCCTGGCCCACGGGCGCGCTGGTCGTCGTCGCGACTGCGCTGGCAACGATGGCGGTCGTCGGGACCGCTCGCCGACGCGTGGGCGGGATCACCGGCGACGTCCTCGGCGCCGTCGTCGAGGTCGCCCTGGCCGCGGGGCTCACCGCCGCCGCGCTGCTGGAAGCGTTCTAGTCCCGCGTTCTCATCAGCCGCTCGTCACGCCGGTGGCGGGAGGGTGACGCCGAAGCCGCCGACGGACAGCCGGAGCAGCACCTGCCCCGGCGCGAGGAGGTCGGCGATTTTCGCGGCGCTGAGTATCTCCAGCTCGGCGAGCCGGGCCGCATACGCCTCGGAACCGAGGAGCCGCGCCTCGTGCAGCGCCCGCGTGTTGTGCCAGACCTTCTGCCGGGCCTCCCGCAGGAACCGTTTCGACCCGGCCTGGTTGAGCGGTCGCAGCACGCGGTCGAGCAGCCCGACCGACGACGTAGCCGTCAGCTCCTCGTCCTCGGCCGCCACGCGCCCGGACAGGATGGCGTCGATGCGCTCGTGGTCACGCTGCCGCCGGGCGAGCAGGGCCGGCTCGTCGAAGTCCTCCGGGGAGATGACCGCGATGAGCGACTGCGGCAGGTCGTAGTTGATGTGCGCGTTGATCCCCAGCAGCAGCCGGCGCAGTGGCGGTAGGTCGGCCGAGGCGCCGAAGGCCAGCCGCCACGGTCGCGACACCGGTTCGCCGGCGACCCTGGCCTCCAGCGCGCTGACGTAGAGCTCCGCGAAGGCGACATCCCAGCGGTCCACCCACCCGGGGTCCTCGAAACGGCCCAGCTCCACCCGCTCGCCCACCGCGATGGTCGTCCGGCGGTACGTCGCGAGGAAGGTCCGTTGGCTGGCGAGGTCGGGCGGCATGGTGGCGAGCAGTGCGTCCATCCGGGCGAGGACCCCCGGTATGCCGGTCGGTCGGTCCGCGGTCATCGACGCATCCTCCTGCGCGTCAGAGCAGGCCGAGGAGGAACTGGGCCTCGCCGCGCCCGAAGGACCAGTCCTCACGGCCGTTCGACGAGACCGAGACGATGAGGTCGGTGGGTGCGACCCCGCACTCCGCGTGCAGCCGCGCCGCGAGCTGCTCGTACGCGGTGACCTTCTGCTCGGCGGTCCGGCCCTGCTGGACGATCTGGACCACGACGACACCGTCGGTGCGCTCGAAGCCCAGTCCCGTGTCCTCGGCGATGATCTGGCCGACCGGATGTTCAGTGATGATCTGGTAGCGGTCGCGTGGTGGTGCCGCGAAGACGTCGAGCATGACCTCCTGGATCACGTCGGCGATCCGCCGGAGCTGCGCCGGCGTACGACCCACTTGGACGTCGATGCGGACCAGTGGCACGGATGCTTCCTCTCAGACAGTGAAGGCTGCGCGGAAGCGCTCGAGCGCCACGACGCTGTCTCCCGACGCGAACGCCTCGAGCCCGACCGGACCCGCATACCCCGCTTCGGCGAGGGCCGTGGCGATGGCGGGGTACCAGATCTCGCCGGTGCCGGGCTCACAGCGCCCGGGCACGTCGGCCACCTGGATCTCGCCGAGGTACGGCAGGCAGCGGCGGACCAGCTCGATGAGGTTCCCCTCGCCGATCTGGGCGTGGTAGAGGTCGAGCATGAGTCGCAGGTGCGGGTTGTCGACCGCCGCCACCAGGGCGAGCGTGTCGGCGGCCTTGCCGAAGGGCGTACCCGGGTGGTCGACGGCGGTGTTGAGGTTCTCGAGACAGAAGGTGACCCCTTCGCGCTCGCCGAGGGCCGCGACGCGTTCGAGGGTCCGGGCTGCCGCCAGCCACATCTCCCCGGTCACGGTCTCGACCGGCCGGACGGGGAGGCCTCGCGCGTCGAGCCCGGTACCGTGCAGGTTGAGGCGGGGAATGCCCAGCCGAGCCGCGACCGGGATGGACTGCGCCGCCGTCGCGAGCAGCTCGTCGGCGCCGTCGGGGTCGACCAGCTCGCCACGGACGTAGCCGGTCATCGACGAGAACGTTGCCCCCGTCGCGGCGAGGGCGTCGACATCCTTGGCGGTCCAGTCCCAGATCTCGACCTGGAACCCGAGCTCGTCGATCCGCCGCACCCGATCGACGAACGGCAGCTCGGTGAAGACCATCTCGGCGCAGACGGCCAGCATGAACGGCCCGCTCATCGGCTCGGGCTCGGGGCGACGGGAACGGGGGCGTGGCGTTGCACCGACTCGATGCAGGCCAGCGCCACCGCGAGCGCCCGCCGGGCATCTCGGCCGGTGACGTAAGGCTGACGCCCTTCGCCGACGGCCGCGACGAACTCGACGAACTCGGCCCGGTACGCCTCGCGCATCAGCTCGACATCGCCCCGGGACGTGTCCTGCTGGAGCCCCGCCGAGGTGTAGAGGACCGCGCTGCTGCGCGCGCCGTTGCCGGCGGTCACCATGCCTTTCGACCCGAACACCTCGCCGCGCACGTCGTAGCCGTAGGCGGCCGAGAAGCTCGCCTCGGCCACGCCGCGAGCCCCGTTGTCGAAGGTGACGACCACCACGGCGGTGTCGAGGAGACCGGCGTCCTTGAAGTCCGGCGCGACGAGGGCGTCGGCGGTCGCGTAGACCTCGACGGGCTCGGCGCCCGGGTTCAGCCAGAGCAGCGCGTCGAAGTCGTGGATCAGGGTCAACAGGAAGACCGTCCAGGGAGGGACGGCGCCCGGGTTGGCCAACCCGGGGTCGCGAGTCACCGAGCGCATCATCTGCACCTCGCCGACCGCACCCGCGGCCACGGCGTCGTGAGCGGCCCGGAAGCCGACATCGAACCGGCGGTTGAAGCCGACCTGGAGGATCGTGCCGGCCCGGTCGACGGCCGCCAGTGCGCGGTCGGCGTCCGCCAGGCTGAGCGACATCGGCTTCTCGCAGAACACCGGCTTGCCGGCAGCGGCGCAGGCCACCACGAGGTCGGCGTGGGCCTCCGACGTCGCCGTGACGACCACGGCGTCGACAGCGTCGTCGGCGATCAGCGCCTCGGCGTCGGTGAACGGCCGGGCACCGAGCGTCACCGCGAGCGCCTCGGCCGCCTCGGGTCGCGGGTCGGCCACCGCCACCAGCCGAGCTCCTGGCACATGGCGGGCCAGGAGCTCGGCGTGAGCGGTGCCGATGCGGCCGGCGCCGACGATCCCGATCCCGAGGGGGCGCGGATCGACCGTCACGTACCGCTCTTGACGACGAGCACCGGCACGTCACTCTGCAGGATGAGTGTCTGGGCCACGCTCCCGAGGAACGCCTTCCCCACGGGCGAGCGCCGCCGAGCCCCGATCACCAGCAGGTCAGGGGCGACGACGCCCACCTGGTCGAGGACGGCGCCTGCGACGTCCGCGATCTCGGTACCCCCGGCGACCAGGTGCAGGTCCCACGGCACGTCGGCCAGGCCGGCACCGGCCAGGATCTTCTGCACGGTGTCGGAGATCCCGGCCTCAGTCGCAGCCGCGATGTCGTTGTCGAGTGATTCGACGACGTGGATCACCGCCAGCCGGGTTCCCCGGAACGACGCCTCACGGGCACCCTCAGTGAGCGCCTGGTCGCTGGTGGGCGACACCTGGTGCGCGACGGCGACCGTCATCGCTGCAGCTCGTGGGAGAGCTCCGTCAGCTCGTCGCCGCCGGCCATCTGCCGGGTCAGCTCGTCCAGGGTGACCTCTGACCGCTTCTTGTCGAGAACGGCCTGACCGAGCTTGAGGATGACGAAGTGGTTGCCCACGAGATACGCGTGGTGCGGGTTGTGGGTGATGAAGACGACTCCGAGACCCGCATCGCGGGCGGCGGCGGTGTACTTCAGCACCACACCGGACTGCTTGACGCCCAGGGCGGCGGTCGGCTCGTCCAGGATGAGGACGCGGGCGCCGAAGTACACCGCCCGGGCGATGGCGACACACTGGCGTTGTCCGCCGAGAGGGTGCCGATCGGCTGGTTGATGTCCTTGACGACAATGCCCATCTTGCGGAGCTCGGCGTCGGCGATCTCCTTCATCTCCTTGACCTTGAGCGGGGCCAGCGGATAGTTGCCCGCTGGTCATCTCGGAGCCGAGGAAGAAGTTTCGCCACACCTCCATCAGGCTGACGACGGCGAGGTCCTGGTACACGGTGGCAATACCGTGACTCGAGCGACTCGCGGGGCGAGCTGAAGTGTGACCTCCTCCCCGTCGACCTTCATGGTGCCCTCGTTGTGCGGGTGCAGCCCGGCGATGATCTTGATAAGGGTCGACTTCCCGGCCCCGTTGTCGCCGAGGACGCAGGTCACCTCCCCCGCGTTGACCGTGAGGTTGATGCCCTTGAGGGCTCGGATGGCGCCGTAGGTCTTCCCGACATCGGCCATCTCGACGAGGGGCTCGCCCTTGTGCAGCTCCGGGTCCGCGTGTTCCGTGCAGCGTGTCGGTCATGTCGTCAACCCACCTTTCCGAGCGGTCGAGAGTCGCTTCACGTAGAGGTTGACCATCACGGCAAGCAGGAGCATGACGCCGAGGAAGGCCTTGAACCAGTTCGGGTCCCAGCCGGCGTAGACGATGCACAGGCTGGTCATGCCGAAGATGAACGCGCCGATCGCGACACCGATCGCGTTGCCGTAGCCACCGGTGAGCAGCGTGCCACCCACGACCGCGGCGATGATGTAGAGGAACTCGTTGCCGACGCCGTTGCCGGCCTGGAGGGTGTTGAACTTGTAGAGCAGGTGCATCCCGACGAACCAGCCGAGGAAGGCGACGCCCATGAAGAGGCCGATCTTCACCGCCCGCACGGGGACACCGACGGCCCGGGCGCTGAGTCCGCGTTGCCGCCGACGGCGTAGATCCAGTTGCCGATGCGAGTGCGCTGAAGGATCCAGCTGGCGAGAGCCACGAAGAGGAACCACCAGATGACGGTGATCTCCACGGTTACCGAGCCGATCTGGAAGCTCGAGGAGAAGATCTCGTTGAGCGAGTCGTAGCCCGCCATCCGGTTGATGTTCGGCGTCGACACCGAGCCCGTGACGAGCTTCGTCACGCCGAGATTCGCGCCCTTGAAGGACGAAGAACGTGCCCAGGGTGATCAAGAAGCTGGGAATTCCTGTTCTCATCACGAGATACCCGTTGAGGAAGCCCGACGCACAAAGCGAAGATCAAGCGACAAGAGCGCCCCGACCCAGAGGTTGATGCCGAGCTGGTAGCAGATCATCGCGTTGACCAGGCCGGCCGAGGTGGTGATGACGCCGGCGGACAGGTCGAACTCGCCACCGATCATCAGCATCCCGACCCCGACGGCGACGATGCCGATGGTCGAGGACTGGTAGAGGACCGTGAAGAACGCGGCTGGTGTCCGGAAGGCCGGTGCGACGATGAGGAAGAAGATGAAGATGACGATGGCCGCGACCAGCGCGCCGATCTCGGGGCGGGCGAGCAGCCGGTTCGACAGTCCGAGCGTGACTCGGTTGGAGGCCTCGGCGGGCGCCGAGGCGGGCGGAGTTTTGACGTCTTGGCTCATGAGTGGTGCTCCGATCCGTGCACGATCGGTGAGGCGGCCAGCCTGCAAGCGGCTGGCCGCCTCGTCCAGGACTAGCGGGTGTTGTTCTTCGCGAACGGAAGGATGACGTCGATGTTGGTCGTAGTCGACGAAGGAGGGACCGGTGAGGACCGGCTTGCCGCCGCCGATGTCATTGCCGTTCTTCTTAGGTCAGGTAGAGCGACTCGATCGCCAGGTAACCCTGGACGTACGGCTGCTGGTCGATCGAGAACTGGATCTTGCCGTCCTTGATGGCCTGCGCCGCGTCGGCGTTCAGGTCGAAGGTGATGAGCTTCGCCTTGCTGCTCGCCTGCGTCGATCGCTTTCATGGCGTCCAGCGCTATAGGGGCGCCGAGCGTGACGATGTAGTCGATCGAGCTTGTCCTGCTGGAGCTTGGCCTGGAGGGCTGAGACCACCGACGGGTCGTCGGCGCCGTTGACCTGGATGTTCTCGGTTGCCGGAGCAGCGCTCTTGATGCCCGCACAGCGGGCTTCCAGCGCCACCGACCCAGCCGCTTGGATGACGCAGAGCGGGTGCTTCGCACCGTCCTTGACGATCCGCGCGCCGCCGGTCTGGCCGGCCAGGGTCTCGTCGGAGCCGAAGTACATCAAGGCGCCGACCTGCTTGTACTGGTCGATCCCGGAGTTGAAGGCGACGACCGGGACCTTGGCGTCGTTCGCGGTCTTGACCGCTCCGGCGAGGGCATCCGGCGTCGCGAGCGTCGTCGCGATGCCGTCGACCTTGGAGTCGACGGCGTTCTGGATCAGCGTGGCCTGCTTGCTCGGCTCGGGGTCGTTCGAGTACTTGAGCGTGACGCCCGTGTTCTTGGCCGCCTGGGTGGCGCCGGCCTTGATCTTGTCCCAGAACGTGTCACCGGGGGTCTCGTGGGTGATCATGGCGAAGGTGTAGCCGGAGTTGTCGCCGGCTCCCCCACCACCGCCGCCGCCCTGGGCGTTGTTGCTGTTGGCGCCGCCTTCGCTACATGCGGCCAGCGCCAGCGTCGCCACGGCTGCTGCCGCGGCGACGATGCCTACCCGTCTGGGTCGACTCGGAGTCATCGTTGATTCCCTTCATGATGTCGCCGCGACCCGGGATGCCGGCGTGCGGTCGGTCGGTCCCCGAGCCTGAAGAGCTCGAGCGACGAGGCGTGAGATCACGCGGTATTGAGGTCTGAGGCCGCTGCCGAGGGGATGCGAGGTCGTGCCTCTACGGTTGGTCAGAGGGACGCCGGCCGTGATGAAGCCAGCGGAGGAACACTCACTCGGGCCGGAGACCGTGGGTGTGAGGCGGATGCGGTCAGCGTCGATGCCAGCGTGAGAGCATGGCCCAGTTTATGAGTCCATGTCAAAGGATGATACAGATCATAATGTTCTGACATTTGCTTGACAATTGGTCGCAGGGCTGAACGATCGGAGCGACAGGACGGCGTTGCCCGGTCGTAAACGAGCCAACACAGGAGGGAGTGGGTATGCGATCGGGCTTGCCGGCGTCGGACGGATCGGCGCTTTCCACGCGGAGACGCTACCGGGTCTCGACTTCGTCGACGACCTCGTCGTCGCGGACATGCTCCCCGAGGCCGCGCGAGAGGTCGCCGGCCGGCTCGGCGTCGGGTTCGCCGAGTCGCCGGAGGCGCTGCTCGCGTCCGGAATCGACGGGTTCGTCATCGCCACCGCCACCCCTGGTCACGCGCCTCTGCTGCGCCTCGGGGTGGGGGCCGGCGTGCCGACGTTCTGCGAGAAGCCGGTCGCGTCGACCCTGGACGAGACCCTCGGCCTCGCGAAGCTGGCCGAGGGCTCCGACGTGCCCGTTCACGTAGGGTTCCAGCGTCGCTTCGACCGCGGCTACCAGCGGGCGGCGCAGGCGGTGGCCGACGGCGAGCTCGGGTTCGTCCACACCGTCCGGGCGAGCACCCACGACCAGGCGCCTCCGCACGCCGCGTACATCCCGACGAGCGGCGGGCTGTTTCGCGACTGTTCGATCCACGACTTCGACATCGTCCGGTTCGTCACCGGCCGTGAGGTGGTGTCGGTCTTCGCCTCCGGCGCCAACAAGGGTGCCTCGTTCTTCACGGAGGCCGGCGACGTCGACACCGCCGCGGCTATGCTCACACTCGACGACGGCACGCTCGTGACCCTGTCGGCCACCCGCTACAACGGCGGTGGCCACGACGTGCGAATGGAGGTGTTCGGCAGCGAGGGCACCATCGGGGTCGGCTACGACGAGTCCCTGGCGGTCTCGTCCGCCGAGGACGACGTTGACTTCACCCGCGGCCCGCGGCACTGGTCGTTCATGGAGCGGTTCCTTCCCGCCTACCGCGCGGAGCTGACCGCGTTCGCCGAGGTCGCCCCGGTCGGCGTCCGTCGCCGTGCACGGTCGTCGACGCGCTGCAGGCGTTCCGCATGGCCGAGGCGTGCGAGCTGTCTCGCCACGATGGCCGCGTCGTCCGCCTCGACGAGATCCCGGCGACATGAGTGACGGGACCGACACGATGCCGTTCGAGCTCATCACCATCGGCCGAACCGGCGTCGACATCTACCCGCTCCAGCACGGGGTCGGCCTCGAGGACGTGCGGACGTTCGAGAAGTTCCTCGGCGGCAGTGCGACCAACGTGGCCGTGGCGGCCGCTCGCTACGGGAACCGCTCGGCCATCATCACCCGCACCGGGCGCGACCCGTTCGGGGCCTACGTCAAGCGGCAGCTGCGGGCGCTCGGGGTCGACGACGCGTTCGTCGAGCCGGTCGACGGACCGCCGACGCCCGTGACGTTCTGTGAGATCTTTCCGCCGGACAGCTTCCCGCTCTATTTCTACCGGTACCCCATCGCCCCGGATCTGCTCATCGAGCCGGACACCCTTCCGCTGCAGGCGATCCAGGACGCCACCATCTACTGGTCCACGGTGACCGGACTGTCGCAGGAGCCCAGCCGCGCCGCGCACTTCGCGGCCTGGGAGAGGCGGGGCCGGCGCACGCACACCATCCTCGACCTCGACTGGCGACCGATGTTCTGGCCGGACGTCTCCGACGGACGCGCCCAGGTCGAGAAGGCGCTGGAACACGTGACCATCGCCGTCGGCAACCGCGAGGAGTGTGAGGTCGCCGTCGGCGAGACCGACCCGAACCGCGCCGCCGACGCTCTGTTGGACCGGGGGCTCGAGCTCGCCATCGTCAAGCAGGGCCCCAAGGGCGTGCTCGCCGCTACCCGGGACGAGCGGGTGGAGGTGCCGACGTTCCCGGTCGAGGTGGTCAACGGTCTTGGTGCCGGCGACGCGTTCGGCGGTGCGCTGGTCCACGGCCTGCTCGGCGGCTGGGACCTACGCCGGACCCTGGAGTTCGCCAACGTGGCCGGGGCCATCGTGGCGTCCCGGCTGGAGTGCTCGACGGCCATGCCCGACGAGGCCGAGGTCCGGGACGCGCTCGCCTCGCGGTCCGTCCCGACCGGAGGCTGCTGATGACGCTCGACGCCACGACCTCGTTGACCCCGTTGTCGGTCGCGGACCTGACCGAGGTTCGCGCCCGCGAGCCCGGCCGCATCGCGTCCGCCTGGGCCACCCGCCACCGCCGCTCGCTGGTCGGCACGGACGGTCGCCTCCTCGTCGTCGCCGCCGACCACCCCGCCCGGGGCGCCCTCGGAGTGCGGGCCGACGGAATGGCCATGGCCAGCCGTAGCGACCTCCTCGAGCGGCTGGCGACCGCGGTCGCTCGCCCTGGCGTCGACGGCGTCCTGGGGACGCCGGACATCCTTGACGACCTCCTGCTGATGGGCGCGCTCGAGGACAAGGTCGTCATCGGGTCGATGAACCGGGGAGGGTTGCAGGGCGCCGCGTTCGAGCTCGACGACCGCTTCACCGCATACCGAGCCGGCGACATCGCGACCCTGGGCCTTGACGGCGGCAAGATGCTCACGCGGATCGGCCTCGACGACCCCGGCACCGCCAGCACGCTGGAGGCCAGCGCCGACGCGGTCACGGCACTCGCCGAGCTGCGGCTGATGGCGATGGTCGAGCCGTTCCTCTCGGTCCGGCGCGACGGTCGCGTCACCAACCTCCTCGACCCGGACTCGACGATCAAGTCGATCCACATCGCGTCGGCACTGGGTGCGTCCAGCGCCTATACCTGGCTGAAGCTGCCGGTCGTCGACGACCTTCCCCGCGTCATGGACAGCACCACGCTGCCCACGCTGCTGCTGGGCGGCGATCCGCAGGGCGACCCGCAGGACACCTACGCCGCCTGGGGTCGTGCGCTCGACCTGCCGGCCGTGCGGGGCCTCGTCGTCGGTCGTGCACTGCTCTACCCTCCGGACGGTGACGTCGCCGCGGCCGTCGACATCGCCGCCGGCCTGGTCCACGGGACGGCGCGATGACCGGACGTTGGGTCCTGCCGCTCGGCAGCGCCGAGCGCGAGGACTGGGCGGTGGTCGTCGACGAGGGCGTCGACGGTTGGCGGTACACCGGTCTGTATGCGGGTTTGCTCCGGCCCGGGGAGGAGCGCGGGCTGTCGACCGGGGGGCGCGAGCTCATGGTCGTTCCGCTCTCCGGGTCGGTCGAGGTCCGGTGCACCGAGTCCTCCGGCGCCTTGTCGACGGTGCGGCTGACCGGCCGCACCTCGGTCTTCGACGGACCGGCCGATATCGCGTACGTCCCCCGCGACAGCGACCTCGTGCTCGAGACGACCGAGCCGTGCCGGGTCGCCCTGGCCGTCGCCGTCGTGCCCGCCGAGCCGGTCGGGCCGGTTCCGGGCTTCCAGCACCTCCGCGCGGCCGACGTCCCGGTCGAGCTGCGCGGAGCCGGCCAGGCATCCCGCGAGGTCCGCAACTTCGGGGTGCCCGGCGTGCTCCAGGCCGAGTCGCTCATCGCCTGCGAGGTCGTCACCCCGGCCGGCAACTGGAGCTCGTACCCGCCGCACAAGCACGACACCCACCGCGACGGCGTCGAGTCGCAGCTGGAGGAGATCTACTACCACGAGGTCCAGGCCGCCGAAGGCGCGACCGAGGGCGCCGACCCGATCGGGTACCTGCGCGTCTACGGCACGGCAGACCGCGAGATCGACGTGCTCGCCGAGGTCCGGACCGGCGATGTCGTCCTCGTGCCCTACGGGTGGCACGGACCGGCGATGGCCGCTCCGGGCTACGACCTGTACTACCTCAACGTCATGGCGGGACCAGGCCCCGAGCGCGCCTGGCTGATCTGCGACGACCCGGCGCACGCCTGGGTCCGCGAGACCTGGACCTCCCTGCCCATTGACCCGAGAATTCCGTTGGGGAGGGTTCGGTGACACGTTCGACGAGTGAACAGACCGTCCGACTGACCGTGGCCCAGGCCGTGGTCCGCTTCCTCGCGGCCCAGTGGACCGAGCGCGACGGTGAGCGGCAGAAGCTCTTCGCCGGCTGCTTCGGCATCTTCGGTCACGGGAATGTCGCCGGCATCGGCCAGGCGCTCCTCCAGAACGAGCTGACGGCGACCGGCGACGACCGGCTCCCCTACGTCCTGGCCCGGAACGAGCAGGCCATGGTGCACACCGCCGTGGGCTACGCCCGGCAGAAGGACCGGCTGCAGACGTGGGTGTGCACCGCGTCCGTGGGTCCCGGGTCGACCAACATGCTGACCGGCGCGGCGCTGGCCACGATCAACCGGATCCCGGTGCTGTTGCTGCCGTCGGGCACCTTCGCGACGCGGGTCTCCAGCCCGGTGCTCCAAGAGCTGGAGCAGCCGTATGCGGGTGACGTCACCGTCAACGACGCGTTCCGCCCCCTCTCGAGGTACTTCGACCGGGTGAGCCGTCCGGAGCAGCTGGCCTCGGCCCTGCTGAACGCGATGCGGGTGCTGACCGACCCGGCCGAGACCGGCGCGGTCACCCTCTCGCTGCCGCAGGACGTCCAGGCGGAGGCCTTCGACTGGCCGGTCGAGCTGTTCGCACCCCGGGTCTGGCGGGTCTCCCGGGCGCAGCCGGACCCGGCCGACATCGCGGACGCGGCGGCGCTCATCCGGTCGGCGCGCCGGCCCCTCATCGTCGCCGGTGGCGGCGTGCACTACTCCGGCGCCGAGGAGATCCTGCGGCAGCTCTGCGAGCAGACCGGGATCCCGGTCGGGGAGAGCCAAGCTGGCAAGGGCTCGCTTCCGCACGGACATCCGCAGGAGATGGGCGCGGTCGGCTCGACCGGGACGACGGCGGCCAACGCGCTCGCCGCCGAGGCCGACGTGGTCGTCGGGATCGGGACGCGGTGGAGCGACTTCACCACAGCATCGCGAACCGTTTTCCAGGACAAGGACGTTCGGTTCGTCAACATCAACGTGGCTCGGGTCGACGCCGCCAAGCACGCGGGCCTCGAGGTCGTCGGCGACGCGCGGGCCACTCTCACCGCTCTGACCGCCGCCCTCGACGGTTACGCCGTCGACGACGCCTACCGCGAGCGCCAGGCGGAGCTCTGGCAGGCCTGGGACGCGGAGGTCGAGGCCGCATACCACCCGTCCGTGGAGGTCACCGACGCTCTCGCCGACGGCCTGCTCACCCAGGGTGAGGTGCTCGGCGCGGTCAACGAGCTGACCGACCCGCGCGACGTGGTGCTCTGCGCCGCCGGCTCCATGCCTGGGGACCTCCACAAGCTGTGGCGCGTCCGCGACCGAAAGGCGTACCACGTGGAGTACGGGTACTCCTGCATGGGTTACGAGATCCCGGCGTCGATCGGCATCCGGCTGGCGGACGAGACCCGCGACGTGTTCGCGATGGTCGGCGACGGCGGCTACCTGATGATGCCGACCGAGCTGGTCACGGCGGTACAGGAGCGGGTCAAGGTCATCGTGGTCCTGGTCCAGAACTATGGGTTCCACTCGATCGGGTCGCTGTCGGAGTCCCTCGGCTCGCGACGGTTCGGGACGCGGTACCGGATGCGCGGTGGGTAGCGGCCGGCTCGACGGTGAGGTCCTCCCGGTCGACCTCGCCGCCAACGCCCGAAGCCTCGGCGCCCACGTCATCGAGGTGCACTCGGCGGACGAGCTGGAGCAGGCGATCAAGCAGGCCAAGGCCGCTCCGGCCGACGGCGGACCGGTCGTCATCCACGTCGAGACCGACCCGTTGGTCTACGCGCCGGACAGCGACGCCTGGTGGGACGTGCCCGTCAGCGAGGTCGCCGAGCTGGACACGACCCAGGACGCCTACCGGACGTACAAGCACACAAGGCCACCCAACGTCCCCTGATCACCCCGACCATTGCAGAGGACGAGTAATGAAGCTCGCCCTCGACCCGTACATGTTCCGGACTGTTCCGCTTCTGGAGCCTCCGGGGCTCGTCGCTGAACTCGGCTACGAGTGGATCGAGCTGTCCGCGCGCGACGACGTCATCCCTTCTTCAGACCATCCCCGGATCGACGACGCCGGCGTCGCTGTGTTCCGCAGGGCGCTGGCCTCCGCCGGCGTCGCCATCTCCTCGGTGCTGCCGTTGTTCCGGTGGTCGGGGCCGGACGAGGAGGAGCAAGGCGGTGATGTGGTGCTGAAGTGGGACGATCAAGACCGCCTGCGACCTGCGGCGTCGACACGATGAACTGGAGTTCAACGGCAGCCCTCGCGAGGCGGCTGTGGCGAGCGGCAGTCCGGGAGGTCCATGGAGGAGCTGCTGCCTGAGCTCGAGAAGGCCGGCATCCGGCTGGTGCTGGAGCCGTACCTCGACGACTGGGAGGAGGACGGGAAGCGCGCTCCTGGACCTCATCCGCGCCATCAACTCGCCGCTCGTCTCCTTCCTCTACTGCGCGCCTCACACCTTCCACCAGGGGAACGATGGTGATGGCATCATGGACAGGGCGGGTGACCTGCTCGACCATGGTCCACGTGGCCGACGCTGATGATGATACTGCGTCGTCCGGCCTGCGCTACATCGTCAACCTGCTGGGTTCACGGGTCATCGTCCACGAGCACTCGACATCGGTCAGGGCGAGGTCGACTCGGGCAGTTCTTCGCGGGCCTGGAGCGGATCGGCTTCGATGGGATCGTCACGTCGTGAGTTTCGCGTGGGAGGACGGCGCGACCGACTCAGCGTCGATAGGCTTGACACCATCCGTCTTACCTCGACAAGTGGGCCACCCCACAGCCTCAGTCACCGCGACTGCACTCGAAGGAAGCATCATGAGCACCCCGACCCGCATCACCCACCTGGTCGCCGGCACCTCCTGGGAGGGAACCGCCGAGCGCACCTCACCGGTCTTCAACCCGGCAACCGGTGAGCAGACCGGGGTCCTGGACCTCGCGTCCACCGACCTCGTCGGTGAGGTAGTCGCGAACGCGAAGGCGGCGTGGCCGGAATGGGCGGAGGCGTCCCTGGCGAAGCGCACCAAGGTGCTCTTCGCCTTCCGCCAGTTGCTCGACGAACGGAAGCAGGAGATTGCCGCGCTCATCACGGCCGAGCACGGCAAGGTCCTCGACGACGCCGTGGGCGAGGTCACCCGCGGCCTCGAGGTCGCCGAGTTCGCCTGCGGGATACCGCATCTGCTCAAGGGCGGCTTCTCCGAGAACGCGTCGACCAGCGTCGACGTGTACTCGATGCGGCAGCCGCTCGGCGTCGTCGCCGTCATCTCGCCCTTCAACTTCCCGGCCATGGTGCCGATGTGGTTCATCCCCATCGCCATCGCCTGCGGGAACGCGGTCGTCCTCAAGCCGAGCGAGAAGGACCCGTCCGCGGCGCTGGCCGTCGCTCGGCTGTGGAAGGAGGCGGGTCTGCCCGACGGCGTCATGAACGTCGTCAACGGGGACAAGGAGGCGGTCGACGCCCTGCTCACCCATCCCGACATCAAGTCGGTCTCGTTCGTGGGCTCCACCCCGATCGCCAAGTACGTCTACGAGACCGGCACGGCCCACGGCAAGCGGGTCCAGGCCCTCGGCGGCGCGAAGAACCACATGCTCGTCCTCCCGGACGCCGACCTCGACCTGGCCGCCGACGCCGCCGTCAACGCCGGCTTCGGCTCGGCCGGCGAGCGCTGCATGGCCATCTCCGCTCTCATCGCCGTCGAGCCGATCGCCGACGAGCTGGTCTCCAAGATCCGCGACCGGATGGGCAAGCTCGTCACCGGTGACGGGACTCGCGGGTGCGACATGGGCCGCTGGTCACCAGCCAGCACCGCGACAAGGTGGTGTCGTACCTCGACTCGGGAGTCGCCGACGGCGCGACCCTCGTCGTGGACGGTCGCGGCGCCGACTTCGACGCCGACGGCGAGGGGTACTTCCTCGCCCCTACGCTCTTCGACAACGTGGAGCCGGGGATGTCCGTCTACGACGACGAGATCTTCGGCCCGGTCCTCTCGGTCGTCCGTGTGCACTCGTACGAGGACGGCGTGAACCTCATCAACTCCAACCCGTACGGCAACGGGACGGCGATCTTCACCAACGACGGTGGCGCGGCGCGACGGTTCCAGCACGAGATCGAGGTCGGCATGGTCGGCGTCAACGTGCCGATCCCGGTGCCCGTCAGCTACTTCTCGTTCGGCGGTTGGAAGAACTCCCTGTTCGGCGACTCTCACGCGCACGGCATCGAGGGCGTCCACTTCTTCACCCGCGGCAAGGTGGTCACCTCACGCTGGCTGGACCCCAGCCACGGTGGGCTCAACCTCGGCTTCCCCCAGAACGCCTGAAGACACCCCACGAGGAAGGCCGGCCTTTGACGTTGCCTTCGTCGCTTCCGCCTGCCCGCACTCCCGGGTCGATGGATGCCCCGCCGCTGCGGTGGGGCATCCTCGGGACCGGGTGGATCGCCCACCAGTTCGTCGGGACGATGCGGCGGAACACCAGGCAGGAGGTGTATGCGGTCGGCTCGCGCTCGCTCGAGTCGGCGCACGCCTTCGCCGTGGACACGGGTGTCGAGCAGACCCGTTGCTACGGGTCGTACGACGAGCTCGTCCGCGACGCGGAAGTCGACGTCGTCTACGTTGCCACACCCCATCACCTCCACGTCGACCACGCTCTGCTTTCCCTGTCCGCCGGCCGGAACACCTTCGTGGAGAAGCCGATCGGACTGAACGACGCGGAGGTCTCGCGGATGACGGCCGCAGCGGCGCAGTCCGGCCTGTTCCTCCGCGAGGCGCTGTGGTCCGCATACCTGCCAAAGTTCGACGTGATCCGCCAGCTGTTGGACGACGAGGTCCTCGGGACGATCCACTCCGTCCAGGCGGATATGGGCGAGTACTTCCCGGCCGACCATCGCATTATGCGCGCCGACCTGGCCGGCGGGGCGCGCTACGACCTGCTGACCTACCCGTTGTGGTTCGCCCGGTGGGTCCTCGGGCCGCTGGAGACCGTGCAGGACCTGGCCACCCCGGCTCCGCCCACGCTGAGTCCAGACGGAGTCGAGGGGCAGATCGCGGTGGTCCAGCGCAACGCCGCCGGGGCCGTCGCGGTGCTGTTCGCGACCGTACTGGGCGACACGCCCACGACCGCCACCGTCGTCGGCTCGAAGGCCACCCTCCGGCTGGACGGACCGTTCTACCAACCCGGAGGCTTCTCGCTCCGGTCCCACGACGGGCGGGAGCTGCGGTACGACGAACCGCATATCGCCCACGAGGGACTCCACTACGAGGCGGCAGCCGTCGCCCGCGCCCTGGCCCCATCACTCGATGACCCATCACGCGACGACCCATCACGCAACAAGAGGACGACGACCCATGCCTGACGTGACCCGCTCGACCGCCGGTTCGAAAGCCACGAACACCGACCCGCGGTACGCCAAGCTGACCATCGGCGTGTGTCCCGACCAGTGGGGCGTGTGGTTCCCCGAGGACGAGAAGCAGATCCCCTGGGCGACGGCGCTGGACGAGATGGGTGCAGCGGGCTTCTCGGTCATGGAGACCGGCCCGTTCGGCTACTTCCCCAAGGACCCCAAGCGACTACAGGAGGAGATGGACCGGCGCGGGTTCCGGGTCGTCGCCGGCACTGGGTTCGGCATCCTGCACCAGCCCGAGGCCTGGGCCGAGACGGAGGCGACATTCCGGGCCATCGCCGAGACGCACGCCGCCGTCGGGGCCGAGTACGTCGTCCACCTGCCGCCGCTGTTCCGCGACGACAAGACCTGGGAGTACACCGACGACCGGGTGCTGTCGACCGAGGCGTGGAACCAGTACATCGCCGGCGCCGACCGGCTCGGGCGCCTCCTCAAGGAGGACTACGGCCTGAAGATGGTGCTCCATCCGCACGGCGACAGCCACATCGAGACCCCCGAGGACATCGACCGCATCTTCGAGGCGACCGACCCCGAGTACGTCGGGTTCTGTCTCGACACGGGTCACATCGTCTACGGAGGCGGGGACCCGGTCGACCTGTGCCGGAAGTACCCCGACCGGATCTCGTACGTCCACATCAAGGCGATGGACCCGGCCCTGGTGCAGCAGGCCCACGACGAGGACTGGCCGTTCGGGCTGGCGGTGGCCAAAGGATGCTCGGTCGCGCCGCCGGCCGGGGCGCCGGACATGCCCGCCCTCATCGAGGCGCTGGCCGACCTCGACAAGGCGCTCTACGTGGTCTGCGAGCAGGACATGTACCCCTGTGAGCCGACCTACCCGCTGCCCAACGCCATTCAGACCCGCGAGTACTTGGCCTCCATCGGCCTCGGCCTCGCGTAGTCGTCGTCTCACCAACCAAGGAGCTGTCACGATGACCGCTGGGACAGTCAGAATCGGCATGATCGGCCCCGGTGGCATGGGGCAGGCGCACATCGACCGCATCCACACCGTCATCGCCGGCGGCCGGGTGGTGGCCGTGTCCGACGTGGACCCCGCCCGCGCGGCTGCGGTGGCCGAGAGGACCGGCGCCACGGCATACCCGGACTCCGCCAGCCTCATCGCGTCCGACGTCGACGCCGTGATGATCTGCAGCTACGGCCCGGCGCACGAGGTGGACGTCCTCGCGTGCATCGCCGCGGGCAAGCCGGTGTTCTGCGAGAAGCCGCTCACCCCCACCGCCGACGCTGCCCTGCGGATCATGGAGGCGGAGCAGGCGGCCGGCCGGCGGCTGGTCACCGTCGGGTTCATGCGGCGGTTCGACCGCTCCTACCGGGAGATGAAGGCCCTGCTGGACTCCGGTGACCTCGGCGAGACGCTGATGGTCCACTGCGCGCACCGCAACCCCACGGTGCCGGAGAGCTACACGTGGGACATGGCCATCAACGACACGGCGATCCACGAGGTCGACACGATGCGCTGGCTGCTCGGCGAGGAGTTCGTGACCGCCCGGGTCGACACACCGAAGCGAACCTCGCTGCGGTTCGAGCACCTGCAGGACCCGCTCGTCCTCGTGCTCGAGACCGAGTCGGGAGTCCGGGTCGACGACGAGATCTTCGTCAACTGCCAGTACGGCTACGACATCCGGTGCGAGGCGGTCGCCGAGAAGGGGACTGTCTCCCTGTCCGACCAGGAGGCCGTCACGGTCCGCGACGGGTCCGGTCACGGCAACCGGGTCGCCCGCGACCACAACGACCGCTTCTGGGGCGCCTTCGTCACCGAGGTCCAGGAGTGGATCGACGCCGTGGCCGGCGGCCGGCACGCGGGATCGACGTCGTGGGACGGGTATGCGGCGGCCTGCGTCTGTGATGCGGGGGTCAAGGCGCTCACCGACGAGGGTGTCGTCAAGGTGGAGATGATCGCGAAGCCGGCGTTCTACGCCTGAGGCGGGCCGGCCCCGCTCGCCTCACAACGCCTGTTCAGCGTCGATCAGAGTCTGAGCGGCGAACCGCAGTCCTTCCAGCTGGTCGAGCTCCTGGTCCTCGTGCTCGATGTTGACGGGCATGTCGGGGTCCACCTTCTGGAGCGCTCGCAGGAACTCGGTCCAGTAGGCCGTGTCATGGCCGCGACCGACCGCAACGAAGTCCCAGGACGGGCTGCTCGGCCAGCCGCTCAGCGTCGTGCCACCGCCCAGCGGGAGGTATCCGGGCTGCCCCTCTCGCACGCGGGTGAAGCTGTCGTCGATGACGCCGTTGACCTTCGCGGCCTCGTTGATCCGGGTGTCCTTGGCGGCCGCGTTGTAGACGAGGTCGCCGAGGTCGGCGACGGCGAGCACCGGATCAATCCCCTGCCAGAACAGGTGGCTCGGGTCCATCTCCGCTCCCACGTGCGTGGCGCCGATCTCCTCCGCGAGCCGGTGCATGGTCCGCGGGTTGAAGACGATGTTGCCGGGGTGCATCTCGATGGCGATCCGGACGTCGGCGTCGGCGGCCCGCTGCTGGACGTCCTTCCAGTACGGGACGGCCACCTCCCACTGGTGGTCCTGCACGTCGAGGAAGGGGCTCCACCACGGCAGCGGGTTCCACACCGGGACGGTGGTTCCGGGCTCGCCGCCCGGCGTGCCCGACATGGTGACAACGCGCTTCACGCCGAGCAGGGCCGCGAGCTCGATCGAGTCGAGGAGGTCCTTCGAGTGGGGGAACCCCTCCGCCGGGTGCAGCGGGTTGCCGTTGCAGTTGAGGGCGGTGAGGGTGAGCCCGCGGGACGAGAACTCGGCGAGGTATGCCTCCCGCGCGTCCGCGCTGGCACGCAGCTCGTCGACCGGCAGGTGTACCGGCGGTAGGAACCCACCGGAGTTGATCTCGACGCTGGTCAGGCCGAGGCCGGCGATGACGTCGAGGGTGTCGCCGAGCGACTTGTCGAAGAGGCAGGCGTCGTAGGCGCCGAGGTACATGGGTCGTTCCTTCCGGAGGATTCGTCAGTGAGAGTTCAGTGGGGCGAAAGATCGGATCAGTGGGCGACGTTCACGGACGAGCCGCCCGCCGCGGCCGAGCGGATGACGGCGTCGACGACGGCGAGGTCGCACAGACCGTCCTCGAAGGACGCCACCGGCGGCAGCCCTTCGATCCCCGCCACCTGCTCGATGAAGGCGCGGGCCTGGTAGCCGAACAGGTCCCCCGTGCCGAACGAGACGCCCGGGAAGTCCATCGGCAGCCCGCCCTTGATGTACGGGTGCGCCGGTCCGACGAGGACCTGGTTGAACCCGTCGAGCCCGTCGTCACGCAGCCGGCGGACGACCGAGAACTCGGCCGGACGGTCCATGTCCCAACGCGCGGCGCCTCGTTCGGCCAGCACCTCGAACCCGAGGGAGTTGGCGTGCCCCGTCGCGATACGCGAGACCGAGAAGGTCCCGATCGCCCCCGAGGCGAAGCTCGCGTTGAAGGCGGCGACGTCGTCGTTCTCCACGGGTTCGTAGACGTCGCTGAGCTGCGCCTTGGCGTGGCCGTACGTGGTCCCGATGGGAACGGCACGCTCCATGACCTTGGTGGTGAACGTGGCTCCGCTGACGGAGGACAGGGGACCGCAGAGGAACTCCGCCATGTCGATGAGGTGGCTTCCGATGTCCGACAACGCACCCGTCCCCGGGCCGCCCTTGTAGCGCCACGCCATCGGGGTCTCGGCGCTGCGGGCGTAGTCACACCAGTAGCGCCCGTCGAAGTGCGACACGTCGCCCAGCTCCTGCTGGAGGAGGTCGCGGATGGCGGCGACCCCGGGTTGGCGACGGTAGACGAAGCCGGTGCCGGTGACCTGCTCGGGATGGGCGGCAGCGGCCGCGATCATGGCGCGCGCGTCGTCGAGGCTGGGCGCCAGCGGCTTCTCGCAGAGGACGTGCTTCCCGGCGGCGAGGAGCGCCTCGACGACCGGACGGTGCAGCTGGTTCGCCACGACGACGCTCACCACCTGGACGTCGTCGTCGTCGAGGAGCTCGTGCCAGTCCGTGCTCGCCCGCTCGTACCCGTACCGCGCCGCAGCGTCCTTGGCCACCGCCTCGTTGGCGTCGACGGCCGCGACGTAGCGCAGCGGCGGCAGCGGTGGGTCGAACAACGTCGGAGCCGAGCGATACCCCGCGAGATGAGCCCGCCCCGCCATCCCGGCTCCGATGACCGCCACGCCGATCCGCCCAGCCATGTTTCGTCCTATCTGTTGAAGCGCTTTAAGATGAGTGTGAGTCACGACTTCGCGACTGTCAACAGATTGTCCTGACAAATCCACCGCACCAGGGGGTCCGGCCGTGCCCGACACCGACGGACCGCGCCCTGCGACCGTCTCGCCGCGTCGCGGCGCCCGACCGAGGCTGGACGACGTCGCCGTCCTGGCCGGGGTCTCGACCGCCACCGCCTCCCTGGTGCTTCGGGACCGGCCGGGCCCGAGCCGGGACACCCGGGAACGGGTCCTGACCGCCGCGGAGTCCCTGGGGTACCGCGCGGACCGCAGCGCCAGCATGTTGGCTCGCCGCCGAACCCATCTGCTCGGGCTCTCCATGAGTCTGACCAACCCGTTCCACGCCGAGCTGGTCGAGGACATCCACGTGGCCGCGTTCGACCGCGGGTACGACGTCGTGGTCTCACCGCTCACCGGGGTACGGGACGAGCGACAGACCGCGCTGCGCCTGGTCGACCAACGGTGCGAGGCCCTGATCCTGCTGGGCCCGTCGCTCACCCGGCGAGAGCTGGAGTCGCTCGCCGGGCATACCCCCGTCGTCGTCGTGGGTCGCCGCCTCACGGCCCAGGGGGTGGCCGTCGTGCGGGCGGCCGACGACCGGGGCGTCGCGACGGCGGTCCGGCACCTCACCGAGCTCGGTCACCGGCGGGTTGCCTACGTCGACGGCCCGCGAGGGCCGATTGCCACCCTGCGACGCGAGGGCTTTCGGAGAGCCATGCGCCGGTTCGCAGACGAGGGCGCGCCCCTTGTGGTGTCCGGCGGCGACACCGAGCTGGCCGGCATGCAGGCCCCGCTACCGCACGGCGCCGGCGCGCCCACCGCATACGTGTGCTTCAACGACCGGTGTGCCCTGGGTGTCGTCGACCAGCTACGGGCGGCCGGCCTCGACGTTCCGAACGACGTCTCGGTCGTGGGCTTCGACGACAGCCCGGTGGCCCGGCTCCGGACCGTCTCCCTCACGACCGTGAGCCAGTCTCCGGTGGCGATGGCGGCCGCAGCGGTGGACGCCGCCGTCGACCTGGTCGACGGCGGCGGCCTGGGTTCGCGCCCGGATGTCGTCCTGGAGCCGCCGCTCGTGGTGCGGACGAGCTCCGGCCCGGTCAGTGGCTGAGCTGCGACCTCGCCTGCGCCGCAAGGCTGTCGGCGAGATCCTTGGCGCTCGCCCGGTCGGCCACCGCGCGGGCGAGGAGCTCGGCCTGGCTGGGTGGCGCCATGCCGTCCACCGGCTGGGCGCGGTCGAGGTTGGTCGGGAACGGGTATCCCTCGGCGGTGGCCGCCACGACATTCTCGACCTGAGCCGATGACATGCCGGACTGGGCCGCGGCCAGGAGGGCGGGGTAGACCGCGGCAACGACCCGCTCGCGGTCGACGGCTTCCATCGCCCGGCCGAAGGCGGACGAGATCTGCAGGAGGTTGGCCATCCGGCGGATGTCGCTCGAGTGGTTGGAGCCGGCGGCGTGCAGCAGCGCAGGGTTGAAGAAGACCGCATCGCCCTTTTCGAGGGGTAGCTGCACGTAGTGAGACTCGAAGTACTCCTGGAACTCCGGGCGGCGGTAGGCCACGTAACCGTGCGAGTACTTCTGGCTGTGGGGGAGGTACAGCGTCGGGCCGGACACCAGCGGCATGTTCCCGTGCGCAACCGCGCCCTGGAGCGTCAGCACCTGCGACAGCTCGTGCACGTGCGGCGGGAACTGGCCGCAGCGCTCGTCCGACTGGAAGCCGAGGTGGTAGTCGCGGTGCACGGTCTGCGCCGCTCCCCCGGGGTTCACCACGTTGACCTGGGACGTGACCTGGTATGCGGGTCCGAGCCAGCTACGGGCGGCGAGGGCCACGACCTCGTTGGCGTAGTAGTCGACGAAGACGTCGGGAGCCGCCACGGCCAGCTTCTCCAGGGCGTTCCAGACGCGGTCGTTGGCGCCCGGCTTGGCGAAGTGGTCGCCGCTCGCGGTGCCGGACGCCCGCTGCGCGTGGATCATCGCTTCGAAGGCGGTCGTCGCGCGGTCGACCACGCCGGCCGCGAAAGCCCCCGCGAACACGACGATGCCCGGACCCGACCGGAGCGCGCGAGCGATCTCGGTCTCGAGGCTCACGGTCTCGTCGTCGTCGAGACCGCGGAGGGCTCTCGCGTCGTACATGAGGACCTGGTCGCGAACGGCGCTGGCGTGGGGGTAGTCGCTCAGGTTGGTCTGCTGCTCGAGGACCTCGGCGAGGTCCTGGATGCGGGCGTCCGCTGCGGTGATTCGCTGGGTGCTGATGGGAGTGATAACGGCGCTCATGGGATCTCCTCGGCTGATGATTTGGGCTGACACCAGCGTGACCGGGATTGCCCTGTTCCGGCCGGCAATGATCGCCTCAGAAAGACCTCAGCAAGCGTCGCTAGACGTCTAGGGTGAAGGGTGACCAGGGACCACCGGGTCGAGGACATCGCGTCGCAGGCCCAGCTGTCGAAGGCGACCGTCGACCGGGTCCTCCACGGACGTCCTGGGGCGAGCGCCCGCGCGGTTCGAGCGGTCGAGCAGGCGGTGCTCGATCTGGACCGCCAACAGACCCAGCTGCGGCTGGGCGCGCGGACCGTCGTCCTCGACGTCATCATCCAAGCCCCACAACGGTTCTCGTCGGCGTACCGGGAAGCCGTCGAGGCCCAGCTGGGGTCGGCCAGGCCGGCCGCCGTCCGGGCTCGCTTCCGGTTCGGCGAACACGCGGACGTCGCCGATGCCGTGGCCGCGCTGGACCAGGTCGGAACCCGCGGCCGAACCACCCACGGTGTCCTGCTCAAGGCTCCCGACGATGCCGCCGTCGCTCTGGCGGTGCGCCGCCTGGCCGAACGTGATATCCCGGTCGTGACGCTGGTGACCGACATCCGCGACAGCGGCCGCGTCGCGTACGTCGGACTGGACAACCGGTCGGCCGGCGCGACTGCCGCATACCTCGCGGCCGGCTGGCTCGGGCGACGGGCGGGGGACCTGCTGGTCACTCTGAGCCGATCGGCGTTCTTCGGCGAGAGCGAGCGGTTCGCCGCGTTCCGCGAGACCCTCCGCGAGCTTGCCCCGCGGCGTCGCATCGTAGCCATCACCGAGAGTGAGGGTCTGGATGCCACCCTGCGCGCGCTCGTCGAGGAGGCGTTGCTCTCGTCCCCGCACCTCGTCGGCGCCTACTCGATCGGCGGCGGCAACCGCGCGATTCTCGAGGTGTTCGTTTCTGTGGGACGACCGCGCTTGGTCCATGTGGCCCACGACCTCGACCGTGACAATCTCGAGCTGCTGCAGAACCGTTCGTTGTCAGCGGTCCTGCACCACGACCTCCATTCCGACGCGCGCCACGCGATCCGCCAGGTGCTTCGTCACCACCGGCTGCTGCCCGGCGCACCCACCTCCACGCCGGCGAACGTGCAGGTGGTCACCCCGTTCAACGTGCCGGGCCGGCTGCGTCCCTGGTGACCTTCAGCGCTCGTCCACGACCATGTCAAGGGCGTAGTCCTCGGCGCGGTAGCTGTGGTCGCCGAACTCGACCGCCTTGCCGGCGACGTCGAAGGCCATCCGCGTCATCGTCAGGACGGGCTGGCCGCCGCGCAGGTTGAGATGGCGCCGCTCCGCGGGCGTCGGCATCCGCGCACCGATGCTCTGTCGCGCGACCACCGGCTTGGCCCCGCGCGTTCGCAAGGCGTCGTAGAGGCCGGTCTGTTCGAGCTCCTCGCGCGTGAGGTCGAAGTACCCCGGCGGCAGCCAGTTGTGCAGCAGGGCCAACGGCTTGTCGTCGACCAGGCGCAACCGCAGGATCGACAGCAGCTCGGTGGTCTCGGGGAGGTCCAGCGCGGTCGCGGCCTGCGCGTCCTGGACGGTCTCGAGCTCGAGCACGGTCGTCCGTGGCTCCCGACCGGCACGCTTGAGCTCGTCGAAGAGGCTCGACAGCTCGAACCGTCGATGCACCTTGCGGTTCGCAACCGTGGTCCCGACCCCGCGGCGACGGACCAGCAGCCCCTGGTCGACCATCTCCTGGATGGCCCGCCGCACCGTGGGGCGGGACAGCCCCAGCCGCTCGCACATGGCCAGCTCGTTCTCGAACGGGTCGCCCGGTTCGAGCTGACCGTCGCGAATCGCACTGCTCAGCTGCTCGGCGAGCTGGTGGTACAGCGGTACCGGGGAGACCCCGATCGATCCGCAGGTCGACGGGAGCTGCAGCGGCCATGACTCACAGACTAACGACACGTCGAGCCTTAAAGTAACAATGTCAGGACAACTGCCGAGCGCCGTTTCCGAGGGCGGGGCTTCTTCTTGCTGAGGGCCATCCAGGTGTCGACGACGGTGTCGGGGTTGAGGCTCATCGTGTCGATGTGCTGGTCGAGGAGCCACGCCGCGAGGTCGGGATGGTCGGAGGGCCCCTGACCGCAGATGCCGACGTACTTGCCCTGCTTCTTGCACGCCTTGATCGCGAGCTCGAGCATGTGCTGAACGGCGGGGTCGCGCTCGTCGAAGCCGGCGGCCACCAGCGCTGAGTCCCGGTCGAGGCCGAGGGTCAGCTGGGTCATGTCGTTCGAGCCGATGGAGAACCCGTCGAAGTACTCGAGGAACTGGTCGGCGATCACGGCGTTGGACGGCAGCTCGCACATCATGATGACCTGCAGGTCGTTCTCGCCGCGGTTGAGGCCGTGCTCGGCCAGCAGCTCGACCACGCCCCGCGCCTCCGCCAGGGTGCGCACGAACGGGATCATCACCTTGACGTTGGTCAGACCCATGGTGTCGCGCACGTACTTCAGCGCCTCGGCCTCCATGGCGAAGCAGTCGGCGAAGGCGGGCGACAGGTACCTCGAGGCGCCGCGGTACCCGAGCATCGGGTTCTCCTCGTGCGGCTCGTAGTTCGGGCCGCCGACGAGGTTGGCGTACTCGTTGGACTTGAAGTCCGACATCCGCACGATCACCGGCTTGGGGTGGAACGCGGCCGCGATGGTGCCGACGCCTTCGGCGACGCGCTGCACGAAGAACTCCCGCGGCCCGGGGTATGCGGCGACGGCCTCGTCGATCTTGCCCGCCAGGCCAGGGTCGTCACCAGAGAGGGTCCCGGCGGCGTGGTCGAGCAGTGCCTTGGGGTGGATGCCGATCTGCCGGTTGATGATGAACTCCAGCCGGGCCAGCCCGACCCCCTCGTTCGGCAGCATCGAGAACGCGAAGGCCTGGTCCGGGGTACCGACGTTCATCATGATGCCCACGTCGATGTCGGGCATCGAGCCGAGGTCCGTCTCCTCGACCTTGATCTCCAGCAGCCCCTCGTAGACGAACCCGGTGTCACCTTCCGCGCAGGACACGGTCACCTCGTGGCCGTCGGCGAGCTCGCGCGTCGCCGACCCCGTGCCCACCACCGCGGGGATGCCCAGCTCGCGGGCGATGATCGCCGCGTGGCAGGTCCGCCCACCGCGGTTGGTGACGATCGCACTGGCCCGCTTCATGATCGGCTCCCAGTCCGGGTCCGTCATGTCGGCGACCAGCACCTCCCCCTCGTGGAAGTCGCGCATCTGGTCGGCGGACTTGAGGATCCGCACCGCGCCGGCGCCGGCCTTCTGCCCGATCGCACGTCCCTCGACCAGGACCTCGCGGTCGGCCGCCTTACCGGCGACGCGGTACCGCTGCAGGCTCGCCCCGCTGCGGCGGGACTGCACCGTCTCCGGCCGGGCCTGCAGGATGTACAGCTTCCCGTCGACGCCGTCCTTGCCCCACTCGATGTCCATCGGCCGCCCGTAGTGCTGCTCGATCGAGACCGCCAGCCGGGCCAGCTCCTCGACCTCCTCGTCGGTCAGCGAGAACCTCACCCGCTCCGCCGCGTCGACATCGACGAACTCCGTCGTCTTGCCCACGTTCGGGTCCTCGGTGAACACCATCTTGGTGGCCTTGCCACCCACGCCGCGCTTCAGCACCGCCGGTGTCCCCGCTGCCAGGCCCGGCTTCCACACGTACCACTCGTCCGGGTTCACCGCGCCCTGCACCACGGCCTCGCCCAGCCCGTAGGACGCCGTCACGAACACCGCGTCGGTGAACCCCGACTCGGTGTCCATCGTGAACATCACTCCGGACGCCCCCACGTCGGACCGCACCATCCGCTGCACCCCCGCCGACAGCGCGACGTCGGCGTGCTCGAACCCGTGGTGCACCCGGTAGGCGATCGCCCGGTCGTTGTACAACGACGCGAACACCTCGTGGATCGCCTGCAGGATCCCCTCGATGCCGCGGATGTTGAGGAACGTCTCCTGCTGACCCGCGAACGACGCGTCCGGCAGGTCCTCGGCCGTCGCCGACGACCGCACCGCGAAGGAGGCTTCGTCGTCACCCTCCGAGAGGTTCGCGTAGGCGTCCCGGATCTCCTCCTCCAGCTCGGGCTGCAGCGGCTGGTCCACAATCGCCTGCCGCACCTGCTTGCCCACCCGCGACAGGGCGTCCACGTCGTCGGTGTCCAGGCCCTCCATCAACCCGGTGATCCGGGCCGACAGCCCCTCCTGCGACACGAAGTCCCGGAAGGCCGAGGCCGTGGTGGCGAACCCGTCGGGCACGCGTACGCCCGCCGACGCGAGGTTTCCGATCATCTCCCCCAACGACGAGTTCTTCCCCCCGACGTCCTCCAGGTCCTTCATCCCCAACGACGAGAACCACTTCACGTTCGCGCTCACGAGCTCGCTCCTTTGGGTGTTCCCGCGCTGCGGGTGGGGCCGGCACCGTTGGCCGACTGCAGGGTCTGGACGATCAGGGTGGACATCTCCTCGACCGACTTCGTCGTCGAGTTGATGACCGGAAGCCGGTTGGCCGCATACATCGCCTCGGCCCGGCGCAGCTCGTACGTGCACTGCTCGAGCGAGGCGTACCGGGAGTTGGGCCGCCGCTGCTGGCGCACCTCGGACAGCCGGCCCGGTGTCGCGACCAGGCCGACGACCCGGTCCTTCAGGTCCCGGATCGGCCGGGGCAGGTCGGTGGTCTCCAGGTCCTCCTCGACCAGCGGGTAGTTCGCCACGAACAGCCCGTGCTGGAGCGCCAGGTACATCGTCGTCGGCGTCTTCCCGCACCGCGACGGCGCGATGAGGACGACCTCCGCCTTGTCCAGCGCCCGCAGGCTCTGACCGTCGTCGTGCTCGATCGAGTACTCGATCGCCGCCATCCGCGCGTTGTAGCGCTGCACGTCGCCGACGCCGTGCAGCTGCGCCGCGACCCGAGCCGCCGGCACCCCGAACACCGCCTCCACGCGGGAGATGTGCAGCTCGAAGAAGTCGATCATCGGGCACTGCGTCGTGTGCAGGACCTGGCGGATCTCGTCGGTGGCGGCAGTTGTGAACGCGATCGGCGTCACCGGCCCCTCTGCCGCCCGGTCCAGCACCTCGACGACCCGGCGGGCCTCCTCGGGCGTGGAGATGAAGGGGATCAGCCGCCGCTCGAACCGCAGCTGCGGGAACTGGATGAGCAGGGCGTTCCCCATCGTCTCCGCACTGATCCCCGTGCTGTCCGACAGGAAGAACACCGGGGTTGCGGGCGCGTCCCGCGCGACGTCGGCGGCAGCCGGGCCGGCGGTGGTCATACCAGCAGACCGTATGCGCGGCGGTCGGTCCGCGCCTGAGGCCCGTTCCGCTGGGCGGAAGCGACCTCGGTCACAGGTTGGCGGGACACGGACGGCACCTCCGGGTTGTCGGCGTCGACGGCGGGGCAATGGCCGACGCTACCGCCGCGACTGCCGGCCGCATAGGCGGGGCCGACAGTCGCGGGCGGTGGGCGGGGTCACACGCGAGCGAGCTCCCTTGCCCGTTCGGCGTCGGCCCTCACGTCGGAGGCGTCGCCGGGCTCGGTCAGCGCGTGCTCGTGCTCGTCGAGCATGTCGTCCTCGTTGAACGGCTCCCGTCCGCTGAGCACGTCCTCCATCCGCTCCTTGTCGATGGTGCTGGTCCAGCACCCGACGAGGACGGTGGCGACGGCGTTGCCGGAGAAGTTCGTGACGGCCCGCGCCTCGGACATGAACCGGTCGATGCCGACGATGAGGCCGACCCCGTCGAGCAGGTCCGGACGGTGGCTCTGCAGGCCGCCGGCCAGCGTCGCCAGACCGGCACCGCTCACGCCGGCGGCGCCCTTGCTCGCGATGATCATGAACAGCAGCAACGAGATCTGCTCGGGGATCGACAGCGGGTCGCCCAGGGCGCCGGCGATGAACAGCGACGCCATCGTCAGGTAGATCGCCGTGCCGTCGAGGTTGAACGAGTAGCCGGTCGGGACGACGACGCCGACGGTGCTGCGGTCCACGCCGAGGTGGTCCATCTTGGCGATGAGCCGCGGCAGGGCCGACTCGGAGGAGGAGGTGGCGAAGATGAGCAGGTACTCCCGGGCGAGGTACCGCACGAGCCGGAAGATCGAGACGTTGGCCACGGCCTTGAGCAGGCCACCGAGGATCCCGAAGACGAAGATCAGGCAGGTCAGGTAGAACGCGATCATCAGGGTGAGCAGCTGCGTGACCGCGGCCCAGCCGGTCTGGCCGACGACACTCGCGATGGCACCGAACGCACCGATCGGGGCCAGCCACAGGATCATCGTGAGGATCTTGAAGACCAGGCGCTGCAGGTTCGCGACACCGCGCAGGATCGGCTCACCAGCCGGCCCCAGCATCTGGACCGCGAAACCGACGAGGAGCGCGACGAAGAGCGTCTGGAGCACGTTGCCGCTCGTCAGCGCGGAGAGCAGAGTCGTCGGGATGATGCCCTGGAAGAACTCGGAGAGGCCGCCGGCCTTCTCCGCGGTGTCGGCCAGCTTGGCCGCCGAGTCGGCGGTGGACGCGGAGATGTTGAGGCCGCTCCCCGGGTGGATGAGGTTGCCGACGACCAGGCCGATGGCCAGGGCGACCGTCGACATGATCAGGAAGTAGACGAAGGCGAGGCCGCCGACCCGGCCGACCGTGGCGGCCTTCCGGACCGAGCCGATGCCGAGGACGATCGTGCAGAAGATGACCGGGGTGATCATCATCTTGATCAGGCTGACGAACATCGTGCCGAGAACGCCGACGCTCTTGGCGGCGGCGGGGGCGACGAGGCCCAGGACCACGCCGGCCACCACCGCCACGATGACGGCGACGTAGAGCCAGTGGGTGCGGTCGCGCTTCTTGCGGGCGGGCGCCGGTGCGATGGTCGCGTCGGTGGTGGGTGAGGACATCGTTGCTCCTTCGGATGCGTCGTTGCGGTCCGAGAGGATGGTGACGAGCCGCGCATACCCGGGTCACCATTGAGTGCATTTCGTTCATCCGAGCGCACCGAACGGAAGGAGGCGTCGTGGCCCCGCACGTTCCTCGTTCGCTGGCGGGTCAGGCCGCCGCGCTGATGTTCGGCATCGTGCTCGTCATCGTCGTCCTCGGCGGCGCCCTGGCCGCACTCGACGCCCGTCGCGACGGGGACGACACCGCGCGCGAGCGGGTCGTCGCCATCGCGTCGTCGCTGGCCGCGGCTCCGTCGACCGCGACGGCCATCCAGTCGGGCGACCCGACCGGCGCCCTCCAGCCGGTGACGGAGAAGGTGCGCCACGACACCCAGATCGCGTTCATCACGATCATGTCGCCCGAGGGCACGCGGTACACGCATACCGACCCGTCGCTGATCGGCCAGACGTACCTCGGGACGACCGAACCCGCACTGCGCGGCGAGACGTTCAGCGAGGTCTTCACCGGCACGCTGGGTCCGTCGATCCGGGCGGTGGCGCCGGTGCATGCCTCGGACGGCCGGATCGTGGGGCTGGTCTCGGCCGGCATCACGCAGCAGACGCTCGCCGAGAACTGGTATGCGCAGCTGCCCCTCATCCTCCTGGTCGCCGCGACGGCGGCGCTCGCCGCTGTGGTCGGAATGTGGCTGGTCCGGCGGCGCCTCATGCGCCAGACGGGCGGTTTGTCACCGCGGGACCTGCGGGTGATGTACGAACATCACGACGCGGTGCTCCACTCGATCTCCGAGGGCCTGGTCGTGGTCGAGGGCGACCGCGCGGTGCTCATCAACGACGAGGCGCGACGGCTCCTCGCCGTCACGGACGCGGTGCCGATCGAGATGCGGTCGCTGCCCGCCTTCCTCGCGGACGCTGAGGGGCTGAACGGGGACGGGCCGGAGGATCCGAACGTCAAGGACGAGGTCCGGGTGACCAAGGACCGGGTGCTCGTCGTCAACCGGGCGCCGGTGGCGATGGGGCAACGGAGCGCCGCGGACGTCGTGACCATCCGCGACCGCACCGAGCTCCAGGGAGCGCTCGGCGAGCTCGACTCGATGAAGGTGTTCGCCGAGTCGCTGCGGTCGCAGGCGCACGAGGCGGCCAACCGGCTGCACACCATCGTGGCGCTCGTGGAGATGGGCCGCGGCGACGAGGCCGTCCGGTTCGCGACCACCGAGCTCGAGCTGTCGCAACGGCTCGTCGACCGGCTGACCGCCTCGGTCCAGGAGCCGGCGCTGGTGGCGTTGCTGCTCGGTAAGTCGGCGCAGGCCGCCGAGCGCGGCATCGCGCTGACCGTCACCGACGACACCCACCTCGGTGCCGACGAGCTGGACCGCGAGCTCGGCGGTGTGCTCACGCCGACCGAGATGGTGACGGTCGTCGGCAACCTCGTGGACAACGCGCTGGACGCGTGCGACAAGGACGACCCGTGGGTCGAGGTGACCGTTCGGCAGGACGACGCTGCACTGCGGATCGTCGTGGCGGACAGCGGGTCGGGCATGGACGCGGTCACGTTCGAGCAGGCCCGCCGTCGCGGGTACTCGACCAAGGAGGGCGGCGTGGAAGGGCGTCGGGGGCTCGGCCTCGCACTGGTCGCTCAGGTGGTCCAGCGGCACGGCGGGCGGCTCACCGCCGAGGTGACCTACGGTTCCGTCGTGGCCGTGACGATCGACCGAGGCGTGGCGGCAAGGCGCCCCTCGTGATCCGCGTCCTCGTCGTCGAGGACGAGCCGCTCATCGCCGAGGCGCACCAGGCGTACCTCTCGCGGGTGGGCGGGTACGAGGTCGTGGCGGTCGTGAGCACGGCGCGGGAGGCGGTCCGACAGGCGAGCTCCGCAATCGCCGCCGACCGGCCGATCGACCTGGTACTGCTCGATATCGGCCTGCCGGACCACAGTGGGATCGAGCTCGCGTCGACGCTCTCCGGGATACGGCCGACGCCCGACATCATCGCCATCACCAGCGAACGCGACCTCGCCGTGGTCCGGGCGGCGGTGGCACACGGTGTGCTCATCTACCTCTTGAAGCCGTTCACCTTCGGGGCGTTCCGCGACAAGCTCGAGCGGTACCAGCGCTACCGCGATGCCCTCGGCGCGGGCGGTGACGCGGTCAGCCAGCGCGACGTCGACGCCGCGATGGCCGAGCTGCGGGCCGTCGAGACGCGGGGCGCGGCTCCCAAGGGCGTGGCGCCGGAGACGACCGACGAGATCGCGCGGCTGGTCCGCGACGCGACCGAGGGGATGACCGCGTCGGAGGTGGCGGGGTGCATCGGCGTCTCACGGGTGACGGCGTGGCGGTATCTCGAGCGGCTGGCCGACGACAACGTGGTCACCCGCACCAGCGACTATGGACGCGCCGGCCGCCCGCAGGTCCGCTACCGCTGGCGCCGCTGAGCGGCCGTTTCCTCGACGTGATGCTGTGCGACGCAGCATTGTCAACAGTCAGCGTTGACTGTTGACAATGAGTCCGATCTCGACTTCCACCGCGCCTCTGCGAGCTCACCGGCAACGAGATGCTCCTCCACACGTGGCAGTCGCTCGAGGGCTCGATCCGGATGTCGATCATGTATGCGGGTCAGGACCGAGCCTTGGGGAACATGGACGTCGACCGGCACTCGGTCATCGTCGACGCCATCGCGACCCGGGGACGCGGCCGCCGCATTCTCTGCCGTGGAAGAGCACCTCAGCTGGGCGGCCACGAATCTCACGACCAGCAGCTGAGGGCCAGCCGAACAGTCAAGCCCGCGCCGCGTCCACGTCGTCGACTGCGGCGCGCAACTCGATGAGGTGCCGGGCGTGCTCGAAGAGGTGAACGTCCTCCTCTGTCGTCGGCTCCCATGTCGGGGCTTCGATCGACGCCCCGTCGGGAGTCAGCGCGACGAACACGATGAGGGAGTGCGTCGTCAGGCGCCTCTCGAGGCCGGCGGGATTGCCGGAGCGGACGTGCACGCTCACGTGCATGCTCGTTCGGCCGGTGTAGATGAGGCGCGCCTCGACTTCGACGAGATCTCCGATGCGGAGGGGCTGGTAGAAGCGGACGCCACCGGCATAGACCGCGACGTTGGCGGCGGCGCCGGTCCACTGCGTGACGAGGACGTGCGCCGCCTCGTCGATCCAGCGCATGACGATGCCGCCGTGGACCTTGCCTCCCCAGTTGACGTCGGTCGGCGCCGCGAGGAACCGGAGGACCACCCTCGGTGCGGTGCTCGCCTCCGTGTAGGACTGCTCGGCCATCGCCGCGGCGATCTGTGCGCGTACGTCGATCCGCCGGACGGCGGCCTCCTTCTGCGCCAGGTCCTCGTCGTCGCCGTCGGGCAGCTCGGGGACCGGCGTCGGCCGGCCGTCGTCGTCCACCGCGACAAAGACCATCAGGCACTCGGTCGCGGGTTCCAGGTCGTGCCCACGCGGGGACCCGGACCGGACCGTGACAAGGATGTGCATGCTGCTGCGGCCGGTGTGGACCAGCCGGGCGGTCGCCTCGACGAGGTCGCCGATCGCGACGGGGCGGGTGAAGTGGACGTTGCCGACGTAGACCGTGACGCAGTACCGGCCACTCCACCCGACCGCACAGGCATACCCCGCCCGGTCGATCCACTCCATGACCCGGCCGCCGCTGACGCTGCCCAGGTAGCCGGCGTCGGTCGGTGCGGCGAGGAACCGAAGCGTCTGCTCGCGACCCGGGGTGTCACGGTCCATGCGCGGAGTCTGCCACCGGCCGGACCGTCAGACCCGTCGCGTCAAGCCCAGAACTCGTCGTTGTCCATGGTGTCCCAGTAGTACTGGTCCACCCTGGCGATGCGCCCGTCCACCATGTCGAACACGAGCACCGACCTCAGGTCGAGGCTTCGTTCGCTGCGCATGGCGACGTTGCGGTGGAGCGAGTAACAGTGGTCGTCGCCCGCGGCGACGTCGTCGAGCACGACCTGGAGAGTGCCCCCCGACCGCTCGAAGATGTCGGCGAAGAACTGGAGGATCGCGTCGACGCCCTCTTTGGCTCCTGAAAAGTACCCGTTGCCCGGGACGACCCATACGGCGTCGGGCGTGAAGACCTCGTTACGCAGGGTGTCCATGTCCCCTGCCGAGAAGGCGGCGTAGCCGCGGCGGATGGTGTCGATGTTGCTCTGCTGGCTCATTGTCCAGGTCCTTTCGTGCTCGTCGAGTGACGAGCACCAGGCTCCTGCGTCGGAGCATGCCGCACATCGGGTGGCCGACCTTAGAACCCGCGACGGACCTCCCTATCCCGGTCGGCGCGCCGACCGGGACAGGGAGGAGCCGCGATGGGTCAGGCGGCGACCGGCGCGTTCGGGTCGACGGGCGGCCGGAAGTTGCCCTTCGACTTCGTGCCGTTGATGAGCGCGGTGCTCATGCCGTAGCTGATCACCGAATGCGCGATCGCGTCGCTGTTGTTGGCCAGCGCCACGTCGTTGTTGTTCGCGTAGGTGTCGCAGGCCTGGTGGTAGCAGGGGTCGTACGCCACACCGGCGGTACCGCCCCAGATGGCCGCCTCCTGCGCCGTCTTGATGCCCTCGGCACCGGTGAACAGGCCACCCGACGGAATTCCTACAGCGATGAACGGGCCGTAGTCGGACCGACCGGAGAAGTCGGTTCCCTTGTACGGCAGTCCTCGTGACTCGAAGAAGCTCTCGAAGGTTTTCTCGATCTGCGCCGATCCAGGGGGGCCGGCGGGAGAGCCGACAGCATCGGAGTTGTCACCGTCGTAGATGAAGAAGACGTGGTTCGGCGAGCCGACCATGTCGAAGTTCAGGTACAGGGCGATCTTCTGCCGCTCCGCCATGGCGAGGTTGTTGACGTAGTACGTCGACCCGACGAGGCTCGACTCCTCCGCCGCCCACCAGGCGAGACGCAGCGTGTTCTGCGGCTTGACCTTGCCGAGGTTCTCGGCGACCTCGAGGAGCGCCGCGGAACCGCTGCCGTTGTCGTTGATCCCCGGGCCGGCGTTGACGGAGTCCAAGTGGGCGCCGGCCATCACGACGTTGTTCGCGTTCTTGCCTGGAAGTTCCGCGAGGACGTTCTCCGTCGTGGCGGTGCCGCGCAGCGTGTCAGTCTTCAGGTGCACGACCAGGCCAGGCGTCCCCGCCAGCTGAAGGCCGAGACTCTGCGTGATCCCGACCACCGGGAAGTCCGCCGTGAAGGTGGCGCCCAGTGTGCCCGCCAGCGCTCCAGCGGCGTTGTTGTAGACGATGAGTCCTGCGGCCCCCGCGGCAATCGCATTCGCGGCTTTGATCGCGAACGTGCAGGCGCCCCCGGGGAACCCGTCAGGCGTCCCACGCGAGACGAGGGCGATGTTCCCGGCCGGGAATCCGGCGAAGTCGGCCGCGAAGCAGCCGCGCGCATCGCCCGAAGGTGTGCTCACCGCGGCAGTAACGTCGCCGCTGCCGGAATACGACATGATGTCGTGTGGCAATGGCCCAACCGGGGCTGGCGCGACCTGCTCCAAGACCGACGGTGTCAGCACGACGAACGTCTGAAACTCGAACGCCTGACGCGTGACGTTCCAGCCAGCAGCGAGAAGTCGGTTCGCGACATAGTCGACGGACAGGTCGTACCCAGGCGAGCCGGAGACACGGGTGGAGCCATTGGCGTCGGCGATGTCTTGGAAGGCCGCCTGGTGCTCGCGGACCCCCGCAAGGGTGACGCACTCCTCGAGGAGCACGGACGTGTTGTTGGTTCGCGCCCCACAGACTGGGGCCGGCGCCGCCGTGGCGCCGATCGCGCCGAGGCTACTGCCGGTGATGACCAAGGCCCCGGCGGCCACGACCGCCAGGGCAGAACGATGCATTCGGGAGCTCATCGAAGGGTGCACTCTCTTCCAGATTCGTGCGTCGGGCGAGATCGTCGTCCGACCGCAGTGGAACTCAGGGGAACTGTCTGAGGGACGATGTATGGCGTCAGCGGGCCAGGGGCGGCTCCGATCCGCGCGTCACGAATCGAGTGCGGACCACCGGCAAACGGCGGTCTCGTCGTTCGGACATCCGCGTCCTCGTACCATCGGTGACAAACCCCGAGGCTCCGACCGTAGCGTTTCCTGGGAGTTCTCTGACAGAACCCTTGGAAATCCGACGTCGCTGGGTCGGTCAGGTGGCGTGCTGGCCGTGCTCGCAGCCGCAGTCGGGTCCGCAGCCGCCCGCGTGCATCTGCGGTGCGCCGGCCACCGGGGCGAACACCTCGAGTCGGCAGGCGCACGAGGCGAGTACCGGGACGTCGGCGCGGGCCGAGGCGACGGCCAGCTGTTGGGCGATGATCCGGGCCTCGTCGTGGCGTCCCAGGCGCTCCAGGGACTCGTGGTACCCGTGCAGGCTCCACACGTTCGCGGGATGGTGCACCGATCGGCTCACGGTCGGGTCCAGCCCGAGGTCGGCCGCATACACGGCCGCCGCCTCGTCGACCCGGCCCTGTTCGAGCAGGAGGGCTCCGTACGCGTGGCGCGTCGGCTGCATCCAGCCCCACGGCTCGTCGTAGGGGAGGGCGTCGTCGAGTGCGATGGCCCGTCGCAGGTGCGTGAACCCTTCCTCGAATCGTCCTTCCCGGTAAGCGATCTCGCCGTCGAGCATCGCCCCGGCGATCGCGAGGATGTCGCGAGACGTGTTGTTGAAGAGGTAGCGGCTGTCGGGAACCCGCGCCACCGCCTCGACGAGCTCCTCACGCGCGGTCCGGGCGGCTGCCAGGTCGCCAAGCGCCGCATACGCGACGCCACGTCCGTAGAGGACCATCGCGGTCGTCGTGCAGTAGAGCTCACGGTCCTCGGGAAGGGGTTGGGCGACGAGGTCGTCCCAGCGCCCGAAGCGGACCAGCACATGGGTCCGCAGGGGGACGAACGCCTCGAGCCAGTCGGCCATCGGCGGGCTCTCGATGCGCAACAGCTCGGGCGTGAGCTGCGTGCTCAGCTCGTCGGCAGCGTCACTGGCGTCGCGGTACCGACCGAGGAACATCGCCGAGTAGACGATGAAGTGGAGGTCGTGGGCGCGGTACAGCGAGTAGAAGTTCAGCGGGCCCGAGCGTTCGACGAAGAGACGGTCGGCCTCGACCGCCCGGCGGTTCGCCGCGATGGACGAGTGGTAGTCGCCGCACAGGACGTCGAGGTGGCTCGGCATGTGCTGCAGATGGCCGGCGTCCGGCACCAGGCCACGCAACCGGTCCGCGCTGGACAGGGCCGTTTCCGGCCGCTCCGACATCTCCAGCAGGTGGATGTGGAGGTGGAGGACGAAGGGGTGACGGTCGCCTCCGGGCAGGGCGAGGGCGGCGTCGAGAAGGCGTTCGGCCTCGCGGGCTCGCGAGCCCGGAGCCGGCTCGCCGGTCAGCGGGTCCCAGAGCGCCCAGGCGGTGACGTTGACGAGAGCGTCGGCCGCCAGCGCGAGGACGTCGAGGTCCTGCGGGTATGCAGCGGCGACTTCGGCCATGGCGTCGGCGTAAGCCTCGTGGCCGGCTTGCCAGGTGTCCGTGTCCTCCGGGAGGAGTGCCGCGTAGCGCAGGGTGAGGGCTGCGACGAGGCTCGTGCCGATGTCGTCCACGGGGCTGCCGCCGCGCGCCGCGTCCACCAGCGCCTCGCGAGCCAGGTCGAGCTCCGACCGCGCCCGGCTCAGGCTGGTGGTCAGGTCGACGGCGTCGAACGCCTCCCAGCCCTTGTTGTAGTTCGGCCCGATCGCGTAGGCGATCCCCCAGTGCGCGGCCCACAGGTCCGGGTCCGCCTCCAGCGCCTTCTCGAAGCAGGACACCGCTTCCTCATGGTTGAAGGCGTACGCCCACACCAGCCCTCGGTCGAACCAGACCTGGGCCGCGTCCGAGGTGGTCGCCACCGGGCGGTGATAGTCACCGAGGTCGTAGTACGCGTCGGGCACGGCTCGAGCGTACGGCGCGCGAGCCGCCGGCCGCCGCCCTCTGCGCGCGATGGCGCTGTCTCCCCGTTCATGCTGCGGGTCCGGGTGTGGGTCCGCGGGCGAGGGCTCGGTCGTAGCTGCCGGGTCGCTGGTCCCAGATGACCCGTGGGCCGGTGTCGGTGGTGCTGCCGGTGGTGCTGCCGGTGGTGCTGCCGGTGGTGCTGCCGGTGGTGTCGGTGGTGGTGGTGGTGAGGGTGGCGTGGAGGCGGTCGCGGTGGACGATGGTGTGGTGCCGTTCGCATAACAGGGCGGCGTTGGTCAGGTCGGTGTCCCCGCCGTCGGTCCAGTGCCGTAGGTGGTGCGCGTCGGTCCAGGTGGCGGGGGTGCGGCAGCCGGGGAAGGTGCAGTGCCGGTCCCTAAGCCACAGTGCCCGGATCTGCGCGGAGGTGAACGTCCGTCGGGTGCGGCCCAGCTGCAGCAGCTGCCGGTCGGTGTCGAGGATGACCGGGATGAGCGCGGCGTCGCAGGCCAGCCGCCGGACGGTGTCCGGGCCGAGCAGGGTGCCGGTGTCGACGCCGCCGACCAGGACCCCGGGCCGGGACCGGTCCTTCAGGTCGGCCAGGCCGATGGTGACCATCACGGTCGCCTTGACCCCGGCCGGGCGGGCGGCGGCCAGCATCGCCTCGGGGTCGGTGGCGGTCAGCGCCGGGGTCAGCGCCACGGCCCGCCGGCAGACCTGGACGAGGGCGTCGCCGCGGCGCTGGTCCACGCTGCGCGGGTCCCGCACCCCGTGAACGACGGCCGGTTTCGAGAGGACGTTGATGGCGGCCTCGACGACGGCGCGGGCTTCCGGGTTCAGCCGCAGCCGGTACTCGGTGATCCCACCGCCGATGTCGTGCCCACAGGACAGCACGGTCAGGCCCCGGTGCCGGTCCTCGATGTCCTGCAGGTGCTGGCCGAGGCCGTACCGGGCCAGCATCGCCGGCCGGAGCCGGCGGACCCCGGCCGGGCCGTCGACCTCACCCATCGCCACCAGCCCGGCCGCGACGCTGTCGACGGCGTCGGGTTCGACCAACGGCGCCAGCTGCCGCAGCTCCGCGGCGACCACACACCCCGCCGACACCGACAGCCGCCCCCGCTCGACCGCCGCCCGGGCACCGGCCAGCAGCGGCGCGAACGGCGAGGTTCTCAGCTCGCGGCACGCCTTCGCGACCAGCCCGGCTTCCCGGGCGTCCAGGGTCGGGCACCGGTCGGCCACCCACTGCGCCGTCGACCCCGCCTGCGACGCGGCCACCTCACCGCGTTCGACCGCCTCCGCGGTGACCGTGAACCGGCCCGCCCCGGCGACCGCGGCCAGCGCGTCGACCACCGGGAGCACGACGTCCAGGTCGGCCCCGGTCAGCCGGTGCACCTCGGCGGGCAGGTCCGTCAACGCGGCCGTGGCAGCAGAGAGCACGGCGACCAGCTCCTCGCCGTAACACCGCACCCCCGCATCCATGAACCACACCGTAGAACCGGCCACCGACAGCCCAACAACGCCGAATCCCGTTCATCCACAGGCGAATTCGCAGCGTACTTATCCACAACCCCCGTTCACTTCGTCCCACCAACACCACCCGCCTGACCACACGGCGGACGTTCAGGAGGCGACGGCCAGCCCGGACGCCACCGCGAAGCCGAGCACGGCGGCGAGCCCGGCCACCCGCCCGGCGTTCTTCTGCGCCTCGGGGATCATCGCGCCGACGAGCATGACGAGGAGCGCTCCCGCCGCGAAGCCGTCGACGAGCCCTTCGAACCGACCTCGGGTGACGCTCGCGGCGAGGTACCCGAGCCAGGTCGACACGACGCATACCAACGTCACGGCGAGCCAGAGGAGCAGGACGTAGCGGGTGCTCTTGCCGCCCTGGTGCATCTGGGTCGACGACCCGATCGACTCCGGCAGGTTCGAGACGAAGATCGCCATGAGCAGCGCAAGCGAGACGCCGTTGCCGTGGGACAGGTCGATGCCGAGGACCGCCTGTTCGGGGATGCCGTCGAGGAGCCCACCGAGCGCCAACGTCAGTCCCGCCATCCCGCCGACCTTGAGCGCCCACTGCTCCACGAAGCGGTCGGCGAAGAAGAAGACGAGCGCCCCCGCGGCCAGCCCGATGGTGAGCGGCCACGGGCCCGCCGCCCGGAACCCACCAGCGGAGAGCTGGAAGGCGATCCCCGAGATGAGCGCGCCGGCGCCGAACCCCAGCACCAGGCCGAGCGCCTTGGCGTTCCAGGGCCGGACGACGCCGAGCACCGCGCCGATCATCAACGAGGAGGCGGAGACCGCGCCCCAGAAGAGGGATGCCCCCATCGCCCGCCCTTCGGTCCGCGCGCCTCTCCGGCTGATGTCCGGCCGGAGCCCGACTCTAGTGCGGCTCGACCATCGGCTTGCCTGGAACGCGGGTAGGGTCCTGCGTCGCGTGCAGGTAGAGGATGCCGTGCAGCCCGGACCGGCCCGCCGCCCTGAAGCGCTTGGCCGCCTCGTCGCAGTAGTCGATGAGCGCCCGGCCGGTGAGGGCGATCGGCGACTCGATCACCAGGTCGTGCGCACTGACGGAGTACCCGTACTCGTCGAAGAGGTCCAGCACATCTCCCGGGTCGTGCCCGTTGGCCCGGATCCCGTCCGGCCAGTACTCCAGCCAGATCGTCGGCCGTGCGCGGTCCAGAACCTGCCGGGACCCGTGGAGGACCTCCCACTCCCAGCCCTCGACGTCGATCTTGAGGACGGTGGGCGGCCGGTCACCGAGCCGCGCCGCGCAGAGGTCGTCGACCGTGACGACGTCGACCTGAACCGCGTCCCGGACGTTGGGAACGAGTCCGGCGTTCAGAGCATGGTTGGCAAAGTTGGTTGCGCTGCGCCACAACGAGATCGACCCGCTCGTTGCACCCGCGGCGGCCGGGACGATCTCGACGTTCTGGTACCCGCCGTGGCTCACGTTGTGCTCCAGCAGGGCTCGCGTGTCTGGCTCTGGCTCGAGGGCCAGCACGTAGCCGCTCGGCCCGCATACCGACGCGAAGTAGCACGTGGTGTAGCCGTAGTTCGCGCCGACATCCACGACCACCTCGCCCGGCCGGATGTACGGCGCGAGGTACCGCGTCTCGTACGCCCAGCTCACCCCCGTCTCGAGCACGTCGCCGTAGTGGCTGGCGTCCTCCGCGAGGACCGTGAGCGTGTCACCCCACGGGGTCGTGATGCTCACGGGAGTCCCGTTCCAGCCCTGGTGGTTCCCGGACATCGTCATCCCTCCCGCACGTCGCCAACCGTGGGGCAGACGGGGTCGCCCTGCCATGGCCAGTGTCGCCCCGCCGTGACCCACCGTCCAGGACTCTCGCGGACTGCGGAGCCCAATCCGGCTCCGGGCGTATGCGAGTCCCCCCACTGGGCCCGAGGGGTCGCCGTGGGAAGAAGCCATGAACCAGGCGGGTCTTTACCCGGAGATCTGGGGCGAGGAAGGCCTCTTCGACGACTACCTCGCGCCGGCGTACGAGCACCTCCGGTCCTTCTACGTGACCGCCGCCCAAGCCGGCGAGTCGGTCATCCAGCTCGTCACGTGAGTCGGGTACACCAAATCGCCCCAAACATCAGCAATGGTTGACAAACCGGACGATCAAGCGACAGCATCGCCGTAGCTCGGGGCGTGGTCATCCCAGGTCCCTGGGCATCGCCGATCACGACGCCACTGGCCCGGACTCCTGGTGCTCGGTGCCGCGTCGAGCACTGCCTGTCAGCGTGGACAAGGCTATGAATCGAGGACTGCGATGACCCGTCCCCTGCGCCTGCTCGCGGCTACCCCCATTGTCCTGGTGGCGGCCGCTCTCGTATGGCACGCGATGCCCGTCAGCCAAGCGGCGGCGGCCGACTGGACCGAGGTGTGGAGCGACCAGTTCAACGGGCCGTCCGGACAGCGTCTCGACCCGGCGAACTGGACCCCTCAGATCGGGACGAGCTATCCGGGTGGCGCCCCGAACTGGGGTACCGGCGAGGTGGAGACCGCCACCGACAACCCGGCCAACGCCTCGACCGACGGCGCGGGACACGTCGCGATCCGGGCCATCCGCGAGCCCGACGGGCACTGGACCTCGGCGCGGCTGGAGACGGTCCGCACCGACTTCCGGCCACCGCCGGGCGGGGTGCTGAAGTTCGAGGCGTCGGCGAAGCAGCCGGACGTCAGCGGCGCGGAGGCGGCGGGGATCTGGCCGGCCCTGTGGATGTTGGGCGCCCCGGCGCGCGGCGTGGGCGCGACCAACTGGCCCTCGATCGGCGAGGCCGACCTCCTGGAGACGGCCAACGGGCGCGACTCCAACTGGGGCACGTTCCACTGCGGCACCTGGGGCGGCGTCTGCAACGAGCCGGACGGCCGCAGCAGCGGGGAACGGACGGCGGCGAGCCTCGGACTCTCGAGCTTCAAGACGTCGTTCCACCGGTATGCCATCGAGTGGGACGAGAGCACCTCGCCCCAGGAGATGCGCTGGTACATCGACGGAGTCCTTTACCACGTGGTGCGGGCCACGGACATGCCCGCCGACGTGTGGACCAATGCCACGAACCACGGCTACTTCCTCGTCATGGACATCGCCATGGGCGGAGGCCTGGCCGACAAGACCGGCGGCGGGCCGACCGCCGCGACGAAGAGCGGCGTGCCGTTGCTGGTGGACTACTTCTCCGTCTCCTCGAAGCCCGGGACCGGCACGCCGACGCCCACCTTGACCACGGCGACCGGAACGGCGACCGTGCCACCCGGCGCGTCGCCCACCGTCACGGTGACCTCGACGGTGACCTCCACCGTCACGGTCACCGCCACCGACTGCCCGCCGTCCCCGACCACGCCGCCGACCACCGCGACGACCACGCCGCCGACCACGGCGACGACCACGAGTCCCCCGCCGACCGGCCCCGGTTCGCCGTCCAACCTCCGGTTGGCCGGCAGTGCCGCCTCCAGCCTCACCCTCGCCTGGGACGGCGCGAACAGCGCGAGCTACGACGTCCTGCGCTCCGGTGTCCGGATCGCGTCCGTGACCGGGACGTCCTTCGTGGACAACGGCCTTCTGCCCAACACGCCGTACGTCTACTCCATCAGGGGAACGACCACGACGCCGGAGCAGACGTTCACCATCCCCCGGTGAGCTCGCGCGAAGGAGACCTCTACGTCTCTGGGCCGCTCGGCCGGGCGAGGACCCGGTCCTGCAGGGCCCGCAGGGCGTGCTGGCGGGCGCCGGCGAGGGCCGGTTCGTCGGTCACGGTCGCCGACCGAAGCGGGGTATGCCGGGGGAGGCGTCCGAAGCTCTCCTCCACGGCCCGCAGGACCGCCGGGTGGCTCCCCCATCCGCCACCGATGACGATGACCTGAGGGTCGGCCAGGGCGACGACGGCGGCCAGCACGCCGCTCACCGCGCCGCCCAGGACCTCCAGCAGCCGGCGGGAAGCGTCCCCGCCGCTATCGACGCGCGAAAGGAGAGCAGGGACGTCGACGGCGCTGGAGTCCGCGCTCCGCAGTCCCACGAGCCCGAAGACCTCGGTCAGCGCAACGGCCTTGCCTCCGGGGCCCCGGGTGATCACGTGGGCGATCTCGCCGGTCAGCCCGTGGTGACCGCGGCGTACCTCGCCGTCGCTGACGATCGCGCAGCCGAGGCCTTCGCCCAGGTGGACGTAGGCGAAGTCGGCGAGATCCGCGGCGGCGGCGGCCTCGGCTCTCGCGGCCCAGTTCACATCGTTGTCGACGGTGACGGGCCCGGGGACAAAGCGAGTCAGCTCCTTGACCGGGTCCAGCTCGCCGACCAAGAACGGCGCGTCCGGGAGGTGGGTCAACCGCCCTGACGCGCGGTCCACGGGGTCGGCCGCGCTGACGACCGCCAGGACCGCCGGAACCGCCGACTCGTCGCATACCTGTGAGGTGGCAGCACCCATGGCCCGACGAACCCGACCGGCTCGGGTGGTGTGCGGCACCTCCTGCCGGCTCCGTCCGAGGACCCGGCCGCGCACGTCGACGACCTCCGCCACGACTCCCTCCGGCGCGATGCCGACCACCAGGGCAGCACCGATGTCGTCAGCCAGCGCGAAGTAGGAACCGACGCGCCCGCGACCCGTGGTGCGAGCGCCGGTGTCGTGGACCAGGCCACCGGCCTCGAGGCGTCGCACGCTCTCGGAGATGGTCGGTCTTGAGATACCGGTCTCGGTGGCCAGCTCGGCCCGGGTAAGGCGCTCGTGCGTCATGAGGGATCGCAGAACGTGCTCGTCGGTCAGGGACCGCAGCAGCTCCAGCGAGGGCTTCGCGGAGGTCACCGAACCAGTCTAGTTAGGACCCTTGCATAAATCACCGACAGGTCCTACAGTTCTAGTAAGGAGTCCTTCTCAAAGAAGCGAGAGATCATGTCGACGATGAACCAGCTGATCGAGGAACGGCGCGAGACGGGAGCCCAGCTTCCGCCGTTGCCGCACTGGGAGAGCACCCCCGCGGACCTGAAGGACGCGACCCGGCAGATCAAGTCAGCGATCCGCCAACGCATCGAGGCCTCGGGCCGGACGGTGGAAGAGGTCTTCGCCGTTCTCGAGGAGCGCGTGACGCGGCGGGTCGAGGAGATCGAGGCCGTCCTGGAGGACGGCGGGAACCCGTGGCCCGTGGTCGAGTTCGCCGACATCGAGTCCGGCAAGGTCTCGGCCGCGGACCTGGCGTTGCTGCAGCGTCGGGGGTGCCTCATCGTGCGCGGCCACTTCCCGCGGGAGCAGGCACTCGGCTGGGACCGGGAGATCGTCGACTACGTGGAGCGGAACCGCTTCTTCGAGAGCTACGCGGGACCGGCCGACGACTTCTTCGGGAGCGTGGGCTCGAAGCCGGAGATCTACCCGATCTACTGGTCGCACGCCCAGATGGAGGCCCGACAGCATCATCGGATGGCCCGCGTGCAGTCCTTCCTCAACGCACAGTGGAAGAGCAGCTCTGAAGGCGTGCGCTGGTTCGACCCCGACCGCGACTCGCTCTACCCCGACCGCATCCGGCGCCGGCCCCCGGGAGCCGACTCGGGCGGCCTCGGCACGCACCTCGACCCCGGCACCCTCGACCTGTGGATGACCGAGGCCTACCAGAAGGCCTTCCGTCATCTCTTCGACGGCAGCGTGGAGCAGTACGACCCGTGGGATGCCGCATACCGGACCGCGGGGCCGCAGTACCCCGGATCCACGATGTGCTCGGCCTTCCGTACCTTCCAGGGCTGGACCGCCCTGTCGGACATGGACCACGACCAGGGCGTGCTGCACACCGTGCCGATCCCCGAGGCGATGGGCTACCTCATGCTGCGGCCACTCCTCGACGACGTCCCCGACGAGGACATGTGTGGGGTGACCACGAACCAGACCTTCCCGGCGAGCGAGAGGTGGCACTCCCTGCTTCTGCGCGCGTCCGCCGGAATCCCGGACGTCAAGGCGGGGGACTCGGTCTGGTGGCACTGCGACATGATCCACAGCGTCGCCCCGGTGACCGACCAGAAGGGCTGGGGCAACGTCATCTACATCCCGGCCGCCCCGTGGTGCCCCCGGAACGAGGAGTACAGCACCAGTGTCCGCAGCGCCTTCGTCACGGGATCCAGCCCCAGTGACTTCCCGGAGGAGCACTACGAACGCGACTGGTCGGGCCGGTTCTCCGCCGACGAGCTCAACACGGTCGGGCGCCGCGGCCTCGGCCTCGACTGACCGCTGCGGTCAGTCGTCCTGACCCAGGACGGGAGTCACTGCACGGTCACCGGTTGCCAGGCCGGCTGCCCGTCGAACCCGGGAGCCTCCGTCAGGGCCCGACTCACACCGGTCTCGACATCGACGACGTGAACGTCCCACGACCCCTTCGCGTCCGAGTAGTACGCAAGGGACCGACCGTCCGGCGACCAGCGTGGCCGTTCCTCCGACGCCGACTCGGCCAGAACCGAACGCCGACCGGTGCCGTCCGCGGCCATGACCGCGATGTCGAAGCCGGAGGACGTCACGACGTTGTATGCCAGCCGTGACCCGTCGAGCGCCCACGCCGGGTTGATGCCGCTCACCGGCTGCGGCAGCAGCGTCTCCTCGCCGCCGGTCTCGGGGTCGACCGCGCGCAGCTCGGGTGACCCGGTGCGGGTCGTCGCGAAGCCGATCCGCGAGCCGTCGGGCGACCACTGCGGCTTGTCGTCCAGCCCGGGCGAGTTCACGAGCTGCCGGACGTTCGAGCCGTCGACGTCCATCACGAAGATGTCCCAGTCGCCGTCCCGGTTCGAGCTGAACGCCAGTCGAGTACTGTCCGGCGACCAGGTCGGGTAGAAGTTCGCCCCCGCATCGCGAGTCACCTGCGTCAGTCCGGACCCGTCGACGGAGATGAGGTAGATGTCGCTCGCTCTCGGCGACCCGGCGTTGAACGCGAGCCGTCGCCCGTCCGGCGACCAGGCCGGATGCGAGACGGGGGGCAGGTCCTTGGTCAGCCGTTGAACCTCGGTGCCGTCGGCCCGCATCAGGTACAGCGCGTCGACACCCTCGCGATCGGAGACGAAGGCGATGACTCCGCTCGAGTCGGCGGGCGGTGGCGATGGAGCGTGTTGCGACGACACCTCGGGTTCCGGAGTCGCGCTCGTCGTGCACCCGAGCGCCGCATACCCGAGGAACCCGGCCAGCAGCGCGAACCCGAACATCCGTCGCCTGTGCACCGTCCGCACGACCCGAGTGTGAGGTCGTCGTGACGGCATGCCAAGGGACGACGCCCTACCGTGTCCGAAGCGTTGCGTCGGCGCGATGATGTCCGATCGCGGGCGCGGCGTTCGTAGGAAAGGTGAGGCCATCGATGAGTGGCGCGGTCACAACCCACCGGAGGTATTGGTGAAGCTCCTTCTCACGTCAGCTGGCATCCAGAACCCGAGCATCCGCGCCGCGCTGGTCGACCTTCTGGGCAAGCCGGTCGCCGATGCCAACGCCCTGTGCATCCCGACCGCGGCGTACGGGCACCCCATGTCCGGTCCCGCCCCGGCCTGGCGCTTCATCGCCGGTCAGTCCTCCACGCCCATGTGCGAGCTGGGCTGGAGGTCGTTGGGAGTGCTGGAGCTCACCGCGCTGCCGAGCATCGACGAGGAGCGCTGGGTTTCCTGGGTGCGAGAGGCGGACGTCCTGCTCGTGAACGGCGGCGACGCGCTGTACCTGTCCCACTGGATGCGGGAGTCCGGGCTGGCGGATCTCGTGCCGACGCTCCACGAGACGGTCTGGGTCGGGCTGAGCGCCGGGAGCATGGTGATGACCCCCCGCATCGGCGAGGACTTCGTCCAGTGGCGGCCGCCGAACGGCGGCGACGCCACGCTCGGCATCGTCGACTTCTCGATCTTTCCGCACGTCGACCACGAGCTCCTGCCGGAGAACACCATGGCCGAGGCAGCACGATGGGCAGCCGGGATCCCCGGGCCGGCGTATGCGATCGACGACCAGACCGCGATCACCGTGGTCGACGGCGCCGTCAATGTCGTCTCCGAGGGACACTGGAGGCTGTTCCCCTCCTGACGGCCCTCACGCCGGTCGCCCGCGGGACGTCCACCTCCGCAGGCCCTGACCGGGGTCGCGTCGCCAGCTCCGACCCTGCGCGTCGGTGAACTCGACGTTGAGGGATGGGGGACGCCGACCGCTCAGCAGCTTGGCATCGTCGAGGGGCAGGGTGAACTCGGGTGTCCAGCTCTCCGCCTCCCGCTGTGGAGGCACGATCCGCCAGACGTGGAAGCCCAGCTGGTTCCCGAAGGCGACCTTGGACTCCGCCGCCGTGCCGACGAGGCATTCCACCAGGACGTCATGGACCGGCTGGTCGCCGTCGTTGACGACCTGCACGATGTAGACGCGCCGCAGTCCGGCCGATCCGTCCGGCAGTACGTCCGCGCGATCCTCGCCGGCCGTGATGCTGACGCGGACGAGATCGGCTTGCCGTCGCCCTCGAGAAAGCCGACGTCGGATCGGCGGTGCCAGGAGCCCCGCGACGAGCAGCAGAGCGACGACGACGGCTGCCCAGGCGGCAACGCTCATGACCACCCCCTACGTCCCGCCCCCTCCATGTCACGCCAGGCTCAAACTTTAGTTCCCGTCGGCTACGGGAGCCTGGTCAGCCGAAACATGGGAAAGACCCGCGAGGTCTTCGTCTCGTAGGTGGCGAAGCCAGGTCGGTGCTGCACGAGCCGCTGCCATAGCGAGTCCCGTTCTGCGCCGGTCACCTCGACGGCCTCGACGAGGAACGTCTCCGTGCCCACCTCGGCAGTGACGCGAGGGTTCGCCTTGAGGTTGTGGTACCAGTCGGGGTGGGCCGGCGCACCGCCCTTGGTCGCCGCCACGATCATGTCCTCGCCGTCCGGCAGATACACCAACGGACTGACCCGCTCGGTGCCTGTCCGGGCCCCGATGTGGTGGACCAGGATCATCGGGGCACCCTCGAAGTACCCCCCGACGCGACCCTCGTTGCTTCGGAACTCGTCGATGATTCCGGCGTTGTGGTTAGCAGGTCGTCTGGTGTCGGTCACTCGATCCGAAACATCGGCGGTCCGCCGGCGATTCCCGTGTCGCCCCTGGTGGCTCAGAGATCGCTGCTGCCGGTATGCCCGTCACGGCTGCATCCTCGGATCCTGAGTCGGGTCGGCATACATGGCAGGGCACCTTCGACCGATCGCCTGAGGGCGCAGCTCGTAGTGCCAGGGCTCGTTCCGGTAGATCTGGCACAGCCCGTACGTGACGCCGTGGGCGGACAGCCACGCTGTGGCGTCGTCGTTCCCGATGTCGACGGCGTTGCCGGACACGTGAGGAGAGGTGTCCGCGGTGGCGACCCACCGGGCGGCGTTCGCCTCGGACCCGTACTTCGAGACCGCCTCGCGAAGCAGCTGGTTCTGGTACGCCCGGGAGCGCCACCCGCTGTTGACGGAGAACGCGACAGCCGTCGTCGGCGGCATCCGCCGCCGCCTCGCGCAAGGCCCGAAGCAGATCGGGGGCGAGGTTGGCCACACCGGGGTACCGGCCGTCGAGGACGGTCACCCCCTCGGGGAGCGCACCGTCGGCCTCGGTCACGGAACCGTCGGGCCAGGTCGTCGCTGACTGATGAGCGAGGGTTCCGACCAGCGCGACGACGGCGACCAGCAGGCCCACGGTGCTGCGCGTGAGGATCCCTCGGGATCGTGTCCGCGTCGCTGCCGGCCGAGTCATGGTGCCAGTGAAGGCAGCGTGGTGTTGCCGGCCCGTATGTGGTTCTTGGTACGCCGACGATATGGGGTGGCTCGTAGCATCGCGCGTATGCGTGTGCTGGTCGTCGAGGACGAGCCCTACATGGCGGAGGCCATCCGGGATGGGCTGCGGTTGGAAGCGATCGCCGCCGACATCGCCGGTGACGGTGACACCGCACTGGAGCTGCTGGGCATCAACGCCTACGACATCGCCGTCCTCGACCGCGACATCCCCGGACCGTCCGGTGACGAGGTGGCCGAGAGCATCGTCGCCGCAGGGAGCGGAATGCCGATCCTGATGCTCACCGCCGCGGACCGGCTCGACGACAAGACCACCGGGTTCGAGCTCGGCGCCGACGACTACCTGACGAAGCCGTTCGAGCTGCAGGAGCTCGTGCTCCGGCTCAGAGCGCTCGACCGCCGGCGCGCCCACAGCCGGCCCCCCGTACGGGAGATCGCGGGCCTACGTCTCGACCCGTTTCGTCGCGAGGTCTATCGCGAGGGCCGCTACGTCGCGCTCACCCGCAAGCAGTTCGCGGTGCTCGAGATCCTCGTCGCCGCCGATGGCGGTGTCATCAGTGCCGAAGAGCTGTTGGAACGGGCCTGGGACCAGAACGCCGACCCCTTCACCAATGCCGTGCGCATCACGGTTTCCGCCCTGCGCAAGCGCCTCGGCACGCCCTGGCTGATCGCCACGGTGCCCGGGGTCGGCTACCGCATCGACACGCACACCGGCATCGCGAGCGGGGTGGAGGCCCGTGGATAGGGCGCCCGGTCTGAGCGTCCGCCTTCGGCTCACCCTCAGCTACGCCGGGTTCCTGATGGTCGCGGAGTTCGTGTTGCTCGCGGCCGTGTGGGTGTTCCTCCTGCGCTACGTCCCGAACGTCGCCCAGCCTCCCGATCCCACGAGCACCGGTCCGGTGCTCACGTGGCCCAGCCGGGACGACCTCGTGCGCGCCTTCGTCCCCAAGGCGGCGTGGGCCCTGGTGTTCCTCCTGGTGTTCGGTCTCCTCGGAGGGTGGTTCCTCGCCGGCCGCATGCTCGCCCCGCTCTCGCGGATCACGAAGGCCACCCGACAGGCGGCCAACGGCTCGCTGTCCCATCGGATCGAGCTGGAGGGTCCTAGGGACGAGTTCCGAGAGCTCGCCGACAGCTTCGACACCATGCTCGCGCAGCTGGAGGCGCAGGTCGCCGGGCAGCGGCGGTTCGCCGCCAACGCCTCACACGAGCTGCGGACCCCATTGGCGATCACGCAGACCCTCCTCGACGTCGCCCGGAACGACCCGAACCGCGACACGGGCGAGCTCGACGAACGCCTCCGAGCCGTCAACACCCGAGCGATCGAGCTCACCGAAGCCTTACTGGTGCTCAGCCGCGCCGACCAGCGGTCGTTCGCCCGAGAACGCGTCGACCTGTCACTCCTCGCGGAGGAGGCCACCGAGACACTCCTCCCCTTTGCCGAGAAGCACCGCGTCACCGTCAGCACCTCCGGCGACGTCACGCCTACCCTCGGCTCACACGCCCTCCTGCTGCAGATGACCACGAACCTCCTGCACAACGCCATCGTCCATAACCTCCCGGAACACGGCACGGTGCAGGTCAGCACGGCGATCCGCCACGAAGGCGTGACCCTCACGGTCGAGAACACCGGCGCCAGGGTCACACCGGAGACGGTCTCGACCCTGACCGAACCGTTCCACCGCGGAACCGAACGCATCCGCAGCGACGACGCGGGTGTCGGCCTCGGCCTGGCCATCGTCAAGAGCATCACGCAGGCGCACGACGGCACTCTCACCCTCAGCCCTCGGTCGGCCGGGGGGCTCTGTGTCCAGGTGGTGCTGCCCGTCGCCGCACTCGCCACCTGATCGGCCCGCCCGCGCTCCCGATCCGAAGCGGTCGCGCAGCCGGCGACACCTAGCTCGGTTGACGACGTCGACCGAGATCTCCACCGCCAGAACGGGTCCCCGGTTCTCCAGCCAGTGCAGGGTGTCTCGGTCCTCGGGCCAGCCCACGCCTTCCATGCCCTCGATCTCAGGGCCGAGGTCGACCGTGGCCAGCAGCTCCACCGAGACGCCCTTCGCCTCCGGCACCACCGGCGCGTCGCTCATCGATGACCCCCTGGTCGGGGGCCGCGGGGCCTCATGGTCTGTCCTTCTCGGGGTACGGACCGCCGATGCCGGCACTGCCGATGAAGGAGATGTTGCGCTGCTTGCCGCAGTCGCGACACTCCTGATAACGACGCCCGTACTGGTCGGGATCCGGATACGTGTGGGTTCGCCAGCGGTGCCAGCGGTCCGTCGGCACGTCCACCGACCGCGCCGACGGCCCTCCTGGCCCGGCTCGGGACTCTGCTGGCGAACCTCCACGCCGTCGTCGTCGACCACCCGTCCACCCCTCTGCACGCGGGATATTGGGGTGGTCAAGATAGAGAAGGATCCTGCAAATCCTCACCCGGTGTGGTGAGGGCCCAACGGGGGGCCGCTACGAGGCGACGACCGTGGGTCGGTCCTGGATGGGGTCCGGGGTGTGTTCCGCGTGGTGCGGGCCGGTAGCCGGTTGCGTGGTGCTCGAGCGGTGCCACGCGGCCTTGCTTTCCCTGGCCAGAACGGAGCAGGAGTGGCTGGCGTCCCTGACGTCGCTCCAGGCATCCCGGGCCGCCTTGACCACGGCCGGGTCGGTGCGCACCTGGTTCGCCCGGAAGGCCAGGCCGCCAGCCTGTGCGCTGAACTCGTTGATGTTGATCCGGGACATCGGTGTCTCCCGCCGTCGGTAGGAGTGCTTGTCACCCCCAGCGCGGGCGACATTACGTCGTCTTAGTGAGTTAGTCAAGACTAAAATGCTTACGTGACACTAGGATCAACCACTGCTAAGTTCCGCACCATGGAGTACTCGCCCGCGGCCCTGGGTCAAGTGATCCGGGAGCTTCGTGAAGCGCGTACGCCGAAGCTCAGCCAGGAAGAGCTGGGCCGCAAGGCCGGCTACCGGACCGGTGCCGGAGTGTCGATGTCCCGCATCGAGAACGGCGTGACGCGTCCGGGGCCCAAGCGTCTGGAAGGCATCGCGACCACGCTGGGGATGACCGTGCAGGAGCTGGAGACCCGGGGCGCGCAGCGGTCTCAAGAGCCGGGCCCGACACGTCGCGGGTCGGCCGGAGCCCCCGGCCCGGGCCGCGACCGGGAGTCCACGAAGGACCGGATGAGGCGCATCCAAGGGGACTTCGACCGACGAAACACCCAGGCGGTCACCAGGGGTCTGGCGTTCAACGCCGCCCACGACCGGGCCCGCGACGACTTCTTCATGGAGCTGGTCAGCAGCGCCAGGAACATCACCGGCATACCGGCTCCGTCGGCCCCGGCGGACATCAACGCCCACCGCGGGTTCGACCTCAGCCCGACCGCGGAGGCGGCCCTGAGACGCCAGGTGGCCGCGCAGGGCATCACCGCGACCCTCGCCTCGGGTGCCGGCGCAGCGGCCGCCGACGACGAGGCGGACAGCGAGTCCGCCTACAGCGCCGTCGTCGCGGCCGCCGTACTCACTCCCGTCCCATCCGAGACGACGCACCCCGACCCTCGGGCCGGCGCCACGGCACGGGCCACCCGAGCGTTGCTCGGGGGCGGTACCACCCACGCCGGCGCGACCGGCATCGCCGCCGGGACGGCGCTGCTCGCCGGATTCGTCGCCTCGGCAGCGTCACCCCTCATCGCCGCGGGCACGCTCGCCTGGCTGGCCCGCCGCAGTCGCCGACAGAACGACCGGCTGCGGATCGAGCTGGATCAGGCCGAGGCGAACCTCGTCGCCACCCAGCGCGGCTTCGACGCCGTCATGGACATCCTGGCGCGCGCGACCGAACCCTTGGGCTACATCGCGGTTCACGCCAGCCACGCGCATCGCCGCTGGCAAGCCCAGCTCCCAGCAAGCCCGATCCACTGGTCCGACCTCAGCGACGACCAGCAGCGCCAGTACCACGCCTTCGTCGAGGTGGCCGCCTGCCAGGTATGTGTGGACAGCATCAACATGACCGAGCTGCTGGCCGCCCCCAGTGAGCAACAGGCCAGGCTGATCCAGGTCGCCGACGACATCCTCACCCTCGCCCAACGGCAAGTCGAGATCCTCGTCTAGGACCCGATGACGCGGTAGTCGACGAGGAGATTACCCCGTCGGTGAGGTCGCGCTTCGGGTCGACTCGAGTCGAGCCGACGGCACACCGTCGAGGAGCCTCCGCCCGCTGCCGGCGATCGTCGGCGCGATCACCAGCCTGAGCTCGTCGACCACTCCTGCCGCGAGGAGTGTCTGGGCGACCGAGATGCTGGCATGGACGCCGATATCGGCTCCAGGTCGGTTCCGGAGATCCCGCACGAACTCGACCAGATCGCCGTCGATCACCGACGAGCTGGCCCAGTTCAGGTCGAGCGGCGTGGACGTGGCTACGTACTTCGCAACCCGGTTGATGAACGTCGCGAACGGCTCGATGTCGCTGCTCGGCCAGAACTCGGCCCACTCGTCATAGCTGCGCCGGCCGAGGATCACCGAGTCCTGCGCCGCGATGACGGCGTCGAGGTTGGCCTCCATCGCGTCGTCCCAGTCGGCGAAGAACCCATCAGGCTTCTCCGCGACGCCGTCGAGGGACAACAGCTCGTACACGACGACCTTGCGCACGTTCAACACCTCCGATTGACGGGGACCCTGTTGCGTAGACGGCTCGCGCGACCAAAACTCATCGGAGCCATCATCATCGGACGCCCTCGTACGCGAGCTGGCGACGATGGGCTCGGCGACCGTTCGTCAGTCACCATGGAGTTTGTGACCCATGAGAAGGACGGCATGGCCGAGTCCAACGACGGCGTGGATCTGTGGGAGACGGTGCCCCGCCTTCTCAACGCCAACCACTACTGCGTACTGGCCACGGCCAACGCCGCGGGGGAGCCCTGGGCGACACCGGTGTTCTTCGCCGCCCGACACGATCGCGAGCTGTTCTGGGTGTCGTCGCCCACGAGCAGACACTCGCGCAACATCGAGGTTCGCCCTACGGTCGGGATCACGATTTTCGACTCGAGGGCGCCGATCGGCGGCGCGGAGGCGCTGTACCTGGAAGCGCACGCCGGCGCCGTGGAGGGCAGCCTCAATGCCGAGGCCCTGGACGCCCTGAACACGAGGCTGCCACCGCAGAAGGCGTTGGCGCTCGCCGATCTGCTCCCCACCGGGGCGTTGCAGCCGTACCGCGCGACCGCGACCCACCACTACGTCCTCATCCGTGGAGGGGACGCCCGCTTCGACAACGTCGTCGACCAGCGGCTGCGCGTGCGACCGCCCGCGCAGAGTCCGCGCACCTGACGGCGTTCGCGGGTGCTGGTCCGCTGGTCACCCGTTCGTCCCATGCCGTCACCCCACCGATCGCGCCGACGAGGGCAGGCTCGCGGTCATGGGACGACACCTGACGATCCTCGGCATACTGACTCTGGCGGGGACCGCCGCCGTGGCCTCCGTCGCCGGCAGTGCAGCCAACGCCGGAGCCGTACCCGCAGCCAAGGAGGCGAAGCCCGTGGCCGGACCACTGGTGGTGGGGCACCGTGGCGCCTCCGGCTACCGACCGGAGCACACGTTGGCCTCGTACGAGCTGGCCGCCCGGATGGGCGCCGACTTCATCGAACCGGACGTCGTCCCCACGAAGGACCATGTCCTCGTGGTGCGCCACGAGAACGAGATCTCCGGCACAACCGACGTGGCCGACCACCCGGAGTTCGCGGTGCGCAAGACCACGAAGTCCGTGGATGGAGTCGGCGTCACGGGCTGGTTCACCGAGGACTTCACCCTGGCCGAGCTGCGAACCCTTCGGGCCAAGGAACGTCTGCCGGCGGTCCGACAGGAGAACACGCTCTACGACGGCCGGTGGACCGTGCTCACCCTCCAGGAGGTCTTCGAGCTGCGAGAAGGACTCTCCAAGGAGCTGGGCCGCACGATAGGGATCATTCCCGAGACGAAGCACCCCACATACTTCAAGAGCATCGGACTTCCGTTGGAGGCCAACCTGGTCGAGATGGTCCGCGCCTTCGACCTGGACAAGGCCAAGGCGCCGATCGTCATCCAGTCGTTCGAGCTGAACAACCTCGTCGAGCTGCGTGAGCAGTACGCCTTCAAGGCACCGTTGGTGTTCCTGACCTCGACCTCCGGGAAGGGGTTCGGCGACACGCAGACGTATGCCGAGCTCCTCACTCCAGCCGGTCTGACGACGATCAGCACGTGGGTCAACTCCATCGGTCCCGACAAGAACCAGGTCATCCCGCGCACCGCGGACGGCTCGCTCGGCGTACCGACCTCCCTCGTGTCCGACGCCCACGCGGCGGGACTGACGGTGATCCCCTACACGTTCCGGGCCGAGAACGCCTTCCTGCCGACGAACCTGCGGGTCGGCACCAACCCCAACGACTTCGGCGGGGCCATCACCGAGGACGTGACCTTCATGCGCACCGGCATCGACGGACTGTTCTGTGACCAGCCAGACGTCTGCGTCGAGGCGCGCGCGGAGTTCAACGCCGGCTGAGGCGGTGGCGATGGGCAAGACACCAGATGCGCGCGAGCGCCGAGCGCGACTGCCACCTCGCTGGTTCGTGCGGCTGGCCTGGTATGCGCACCGCGGCCTGTACCGGGCCTCCCGAGGACGTCTGGGCCTGTGGCGTCCGTCCCGCAACCGTTGGGGCACCTTGCGACTCACGGTGACCGGGCGTCGATCAGGGTTGCCGCGGAGTGTGATCCTCGGATACTTCGAGGACGGTCCAGCCATGGTCACCCTGGCGATGAACGGGTGGGCGGACGCCGAACCAGCGTGGTGGCTGAACCTCCAGGAGAACCCTGAGGCCACCGTCGAGCTTGCCGGCATCACCTGCACGGTCATGGCTCACGCTGCTCACGGAGAGGAGCGGTCGCGGCTGTGGGCGCGGTGGCGAGAGATCGACTCTCAGCTCGATGCGTTCGCCGCGCTCCGGTCCTCGGAGACGGCGGTCGTGGTTCTCGAGCCGGTGACCACGCCCCTCAACCCGTCCCCAGGCGAGCCAGGCCGAGCAGCTGGGTGAGGACGCGAACGCAGGCCGCCACGTCGTCGCGGCTCATCGTCGCGGCGACCGGCGCCAGGGACTCCGCCTCGCCGGCGCGGATCCCCGTGACCAGCTCGCGGCCGGACTCCGTGATCACGACGAGGGAAGAGCGCTGGTGGGCCGGGTTCGTCCGCGACTCCACCCACCCCACTTCCTCCGCCTCGTTGACGCAGCGTTGGACGAACTGGCGACTCAGACCGAGCACGTCGGCGATACGCGGCACGGTCAGGGACTCGCGCACCCGGAGCAGGTCCAGGACCGCCCGAACTCCAACCGGAACAGTGCTCGCCTGCTCGAGATTGCGAACCGTCTGCCGGTACAGCGGGCCCAACAGGTCGAAGACCGTCGCCAGCTCGTCCGGGGAGGCGTGAGGCATCTCGGAATCATGACACCTCGGTTGACATTCTTGCGGCAATAATGACACCTTGGGTGTCATGACTGGTGACCTCACCCGGATCGACGTCGCTGTCCCCGACGGCCACCTGGCCGTGTGGTCGAACGAGCACGCGGGTCGCCCGCTCGTGTTCCTGCACGGTGGCGGCCTCGACCACCGGATGTGGGAGCACCAGGTGGCGGCGTTCACCCCAACTCATCACGTCGTCATGGTCGACGCCCGAGGGCACGGCGAGTCGTCCACCGCCACCACCGCATACCGGCACTGCGACGACGCCGCGGCCGTGCTCCGGGCTCTCGACCTCGGACCCGCTGTCCTCGTCGGCCTCTCGATGGGTGGTGGGGTGGCCGTCGACACCGCTCTTGAGCATCCCGACCTCGTCGCGGGCCTGGTGGTCTCCGGAACCGGGACCAGCGAACCGACGTTCACCGACCCCTGGGTGCTCGACGTCTTCGCGGAGTGGAAGGCCGCCGAGGAGACGCGGGACCCGCAGCGCTGGCTCGACGCGTTCCTGCGCTTCCTCCCGGGACCGCGCCGCACCCTCGACGATGTCGACGCGGCCGTGGTCGACCGAGTCCGGAAGATGGGGTGGGACACCCTGCAGAACCACGCCGTCCACGGCTTCGTCCCGCCGACGGCGGTCACCCGTACGTGGGAACGAGTGCCGTCGGTCGACGTGCCGGTGGTCGTCGTCAGCGGAGCCCTCGACTCCCCCGACCACATCGACATGGGCCACCGTCTCGCCGACTCGGTTCCCAGCGGCCGAACCGTCGACATCGCGGGAACCGCCCACTACCCCAACATGGAACGGCCGGACGAGTTCAACGAGGCCGTCGCCGGAGTCACCCGCTGAGTATTCAGGTGCTGGCAGATCCGCTCGCCGACGCCCAACAGACGTGGCTCCAGTTCAGCGGCACGAGTATCGCCCGCGCGCTGATGGACGGTCGGGCGAACATCGTCGAACGTCGAGTGTCGGGCGCGGGCGGACAGATCGACGGTCTCTACGTGCGGCTCTACCTCATCCACCGGCAGGGGCCGGACCGGGCGCAGTTCGAGCAGGCGTACTCCGATGACGGCGGCACCAGCTGGGAGACGAACTGGATCGCCGTCGACCAGCGCATCCGCCACGGCAGCTGACGGTTGCTTCTCGGGCGACGTTGGCTGCCACCTCCACGCTCAGGCGTGCGCCCCCGTGGTCACGGAGCCGAAGGTCAGGCTGGGCCGTGCGTCGAGCACCTCACCGAGCCGGCGAACCCGTTCTCCCACCGCCTCGATCTCGGATGCGGTGAGCTCGCGGAGCGTCTCGACGGTGACGTGCAGCCTCGAGCCCACGCGCCGGGAGTGCCACACGCCCTCGACCACGCCGTCGACCAACAGCACCGGATAGTTGCCGGCCTGGCCGCTGGGCGTCAAGGCCCGTTCCCAGGCCCGGCCGGGGAAGAGCAGCGGTCGGGGTCGGAAGCCCACCACGTATGCGTCGAAATACGGCAGCAGCAGCGCTGTTGGCGGTCGGTCGGCTGTCGCCGGAATCGGGCCGCAGTGCGCGCCGTCGAGCGCCCTCGTCGCCCAAGAGGTCGGTGCTCCCACCCAGCGGCCCAGCTCCTCGGCCGCGCCGGGGCCGTATGCGGCGAGCCACTCGCCGGCGAGCCATCGGGCGCCCTCGTCGGCACCGACGTGATCGACGGCGGCCACCCAGCGGCGGGGGTTGGTGTACGTGACGCGTCGGGCGCGGTCGGGCCCGAAGCACAGCACGCCGCGGTATGCCGCCGCGCTGGTGGCCTGTCGCCACCGCGGCCATTGGTCCTGGAAGGCCGGCATGACCCGCTCGCCGGCCCAGGGGCCGACGCGCTGCACGATGGCATCGGTCAGCTCGTCGACCGTCAGTTCGGAGTCGGCCAGCGCGTCGTCGATGGCGGCGACGACCAGTTCCGTCTGGCCTTCATCCATGCGCACGTCGTCGGCGTGGGGGCTGCGCCAGGGGATCGAGCGCAATGCCGCAGTCCACAAGGGCAGGTCGACCGTGGGCAACAAGTGCACCGTGCCGCGCGGCCCATAGGTCTTGACCAGTGACCGCTCCTGCCACAGGGCGACTCGCACGTCCTCGCGAGTTGCGCCCTCGACGCGGATCGCCAGCGACGTCTCAGCGGCCGAGAGCACCTGGGCGTGCACACCGACCATGCCAGCGGCCACCTCGGCCATCCCCGTTCCGGGCGGCGCGACCGGGTGGAGCCGATGCCGAGCCAGGCGCGGGAGGGCCAGCTCCCGAAGGTCAGGGGCCGCGCTCATATGCACTCACCGTACCTGGAGCGTCTAGCCTGCTATTCCCCGCCAATTGTGCTGGTGTGGTGGCGATTCGCGCGTTCGGGCCGCCAGACGAGCTCAATTGCGCGGGAACTGCGCGGCAGCCCCGCCGACGCTCTGTGGTGGACGTGCACGTCCAGCTGGTAGCCGTGTCATTCTCGTCCGGTCAAGACCCCGGTGGAGGCGAGGTCCTCGGCCACCGACCGCAGAGCAAGGTTGTTGTCGTTGCTGACCTTGACCAGCATCCGGAAGGCCTGGTCCCCAGTCACCTTGTACCGTTCCATCAGGATTCCCTTAGCCTGGCCGATCAGGTCACGAGTCGCCAACGCCGCGCGCATGTGGCTCTTCTCATGGGCACCGGCGAACGCAACCGCGGCATGGCTGGCAAACAGCAGGCCCACCTGCTCCGACTCGTCGTCGAAGGCGTCCACGCGACGGCTGTACAGGTTCAGCGCGCCGAGATTGTCACCCTCGACCCACAGCTGGATCGACAGCATGCTCGCCGCACCAGCTTCCGCGGCCTCGGCCGCGAACCGCGGCCACCGCTGCTCACGGGCCATATCGGACACCCGCAACGTGTGCTGGTCGTACATCGCATCCAGGCACGGGCCCTGCCCGGTCTCCTCCTGCAACGCGTCGACCCGGGCCGGCAGCTCACCGGTAGGAAGCCGCGACGACACCTCTCGTCGGTCCGTCACCACACTGATCGACGCCTCGTCAACTCCAGGGATCAGCCGGACCGCCGCGAACACGAGCTCATTCAGCATCTCCTCGGTGTCACCCTGCGACTGCAGCGACCGGGCCAACTCGCCCATCTGATCCGCCACCACATTCACATCCGCCGTGCCCTCATCCTGCTCCGACGGCATGCCCCGACTCGACGGGTCACCATAAGAACGCCTTCCGGACACAACGCCTCCCCCATCAGCAGGTTGGACCACAGCCGCACGGTAAGCCCCGTGGCGCGGATCGGCACTCTGAGCAAGCCTGCTAGACGCGCAGTATGACCGTCGCACACCCTCCTACGACGGCCCCCGCCGGCACATTTCGCGACGCGGGACGGAGGGACCTCAGGGACCCAACCGCCGGGGGCGCTACTCATGCCTGTACGCCCAGCAGAGGTAGCCACCGGGCCCCCACACTTGCGTCGACCGGATGATACTGAGCGACAGCGAGACCCGGCCGACGTGTCGTCGACGAGAGCTGGACTGCGGAACGGCCTTCGACCCCGGTGACGTTCACGACCGACACGGGGCAGCCAGTCGCGCCTGTCATCACTTCTCCCCCGGCAGGCGCAACCGTGACCACCAGGACGCCGGTCGTGCCCGCCGTGCACTCCCTGGCCGACGGCGCGCACAGTCTGAGGGCGGACGAGTACAACCTCACCGGCAACCTGAGCGCCCGACTCGGTGACGGTCCCCATCACCGTTCGTCTCGAGGAGGTAGTCGCAGGCAGCCCGACGCCGACGGTGACGGACACTCCGACCGCGACACCCACCCCAGTGACCGCGGGGGCGGTTCTGGTCTTGGGCTCCGCTGACGGGTGTCTGCCGATCTGGCCGGCTCGCGTCTGACGCGAGGGCTCGTCCCCCATTTGCCGGACCCGCATGGGGCCAACAGGAGGAAGGAGCCTCACCCCGCCTGAGGACCAGTTGGGGGACGGCCTTCGACATGGCTGGACCGGCATCGTGGTCGGTGAGCGAACCGAGAGTGCTGGACCGTCCAGCCGTAGGTTCAGAAAGCCCGAAACATGATGCGTAAGGTCGCCCTACTCACCTGTCTGACTGTCGCTGCAGCCGCACTCGCTGTGATCGCCGGCGTGGTCGCTGCCGAGGTCGCCGACTCCGGCTCGGCGCTCGTCGTCGCGGTGGTCGTGGCCCTGGGAGCTCTCATCATCGGCCTCCTCGAGTGGACGCACCGCCGCGGCAACGGTGTGGTCCTTGCCTTCGACGGCGCCGTAGGCGCATCTGCCGAGGGGCAGGGCGCGAGGGACCGGGACACCATGCGGGCCCTGGACGAGCTACGAGCCGCTCGTGCTCACGAAGCCGGCCCGGCGAAACCCTGGTCGTCCGGGACCCCCACCGCCGGGACGGCGCACGGCGCGGTCAGCCACGCCCTGCGCTCCGTCTGAGCACCGCTTCGCAACGCTCGGCGTCGCACCCGGGACCGCTGTGGCGATCACGTCGAAGGGGCTGAGCGCGCGGCGGCCTCGATTCGTGATCGGTAGTCGGCCCACCACTGGTCGTCGTGCGGCTCCTGGTTCAGGTTGTCTGCTCGCATCCCGGAGCGCCCGTCGAGCTGTTCACGCAGGATGTCGGCGTGTCCTGCGTGGCGTGCGGTCTCAGCGAGGACGTGCACCAGCACCGTGTGCAGCGTGACGTCCGGTCGCGGCCACCAGGGCACAAGCCCGGGAGCGTCCATGTCAAGGGAGCTGATCGTCTCGTCCGCATGAGCGATGACGGCTCGGTACGTCTCGAGAGTGCTCTGGCGGCCCTCCGACGCGGCCACCCACATGTCATCGCCTTCCGCAGCGTCCTCGTCCCACCACGGGAGATGCGGCTCGAACGGTCGGTCAAAGACCCGACCGAAGTACCAGGCCTCCCCGACGGACAGGTGTTTGACCAGTCCGAGCAGGTTGGTCCCGGTTCGGGTGAGCGGCCTGCGCGCGTCGTACTCCGACAGCCCTTCGACCTTCCAGATCACGGCTTCCCGGTTCTTGGTGAGGTAGTCGTGCAGCCGCTGCTTGTGGTCCTCGCTCATCTGGGTCACCCTGCCGCATCCGCGCCGACCGGCGTGGTGATCTCGATCGTGGCAGTCGTTTCCCCTCGGCGCAGAACGCGATCGCTGGATGCGGCTCCCGCCTGTCGGTTGGCAGGTTCAGACCCAGCGTGCCGTCCAGCTCAGCTCGCTTTGAGTTCCTGAGCGAGCATCACGATGATGCCGCTGGGTCCGCGGACGTAGGTGAGCTTGTAGACGTCCTCGTACGTGGCCACCCCGCGCAGCGGGTGGCATCCGTGTTTCGCGGCGATCTCGAGGGCTTCGTCGATGTCGTCGACCGAGAAGGCGACCCGGTGCATGCCGATCTCGTTGGGCCGGGTGGGCGTCGTTTCAATTGCGTGGGGGTGGATGTACTCGAAGAGCTCGAGGCGACCGTGGCCATCCGGCGTCTGGAGCATGGCGATGTTGGCGTGGTTGCCGTCGAGGCCCACGGCGGTGTCGGTCCACTCGCCGCTGACCGTGTCCCGACCGAGGACGGTCAGGCCGAGGTCGGTGAAGAAGGCGATCGTCGCCTCAAGGTCGCGGACGGCTATACCGACGTTCTCGAGTTTGATGGGCATGGGTTGCACGCTACCGAGGCACCGCGGCGCGGCTGGATCTGTCAACTGAGGTCCATCGGGTCCCTAGGTCGGCCGCTCACCTGGAAGGCGCCGGCTGACCGCACCATCAGCCACTCCCGCACGGAGTGCGGGACACCCGACCAGGCGGCGGGCTGAACGGCTCCAGCTAGAGTTCGGCGCGCAGGATCGACGCCGCGTCGGCCATGGCCCGCATCTTTCCCTCCGCACTCGCGCGAGGCAGGTACTTCATCCCGCAGTCGGTGGCGATCGTGATCCGGTCCGGTGACGTGTAGGAGAAGGCTCGGCGCACCCGATCGGCGACCAGCTCGGCGGACTCGACCTCATGGTCGGACAAGTCGATGACGCCCAGGATGATGGTCTTGTCGCTGAGGTCCTTCAGGACGCCAAGATCCAGACCGGACTGCGCGGTCTCGATGGAGATCTGGTCGGCCGAGCAGTCGGCCAGCTCGGGGAGGAACGAGTACCCCTCGGGCCGCTCGTGGATGATCGCGGCGTACCCGAAGCAGATGTGGACGGCGGTGGGGCCGGTGACACCGTCGAGCGCGGCGTTGAGCGCAGCGAGGCCGTACTCGCGGGCCGCCTCGGGCCGTGCCTGCATGTACGGCTCGTCGATCTGAACCAGGTCGGCGCCGGCGGCATGGAGATCCTTGATCTCGGCGTTGACAGCGGCGGCGTACGCCAGCGCCGCCGACGCGAGGTCGGGGTAGTGGTCGTTCTGAGCCTGCTGCGACATCGTGAACGGGCCGGGCACGGTCATCTTCACCGTGTGGTCGGTGTTCGCCTTCAGGAACGTGACGTCGCGGACGCCGACGGGGCGGAGCCGCACGATCGGGCCGGCGATCCGCGGCACCGGGTTCGGATGCCCGCTGCGATCCAGGGCCGTGCCAGGGTTGTCGATGTCGACGCCCTGCAGGGCGGTGGCGAAGTGGTTGCTGTACGACTCTCGCCGCATCTCCCCGTCGGTGATGATGTCGAGTCCCGCCTCCTCCTGGGCGCGGATGGCCAGCACCGTGGCGTCGTCCTGCGCCTGCTCGAGGTACTCCGGGTCGACCCGCCACAGCTCTTTCGCCCGCACGCGCGGAGGGAAGCGGCCAGCGAGCTTGGCCCGGTCGATCAGCCAGTCCGGCTGGGCGTAGCTCCCCACCAGGGAGGTCGGCAAGATCGGCAGCGCGGGCGAAGTCGAGGTCACTCTGGCGACTCTAGAACTGCCGTTGCCCGCCGTGGAGGCCGTCCACTCCCCTTTACGGGCGCTTTGTGCAGTGCACTCATCTGCCGCTGTCGGGGCGGGTCCCCGACCAGGCCGCGGTCAGGGCGCGGTTGGACGTGCACCCACGCAGATCGGCCGATTAGGTCGTATGCCGGCGCCGGTGCGCCAGACTGGCGCGATGCGAACCCGGCCCGCCCAACTCGCTGAGCCGGACGGCCTCGACGCCCCCGAGGAAGACGCACCCGACGAGGGCGGGTCCGCCAAACCGAGCCTGCGCCGACGCCTGTGGGCGCGCATCAAGCGCATTCCGCGGTTTCCCTTGATACTGGCCGTTTTCGGCTACCTCGCAGCAGACACCCCATCGCTGCTGCCTCGCCCGTGGTACTTCCAGGGGCTCATCTCCGGGATCCTCGCACTGATCTTCTACGCGGTCGGGCTCGCTATCTCGTCCGCCGTTCGCGCGATCGGCCGGTGGGCCGACTTCCGGATGAGCGTCAACCCGAGGGCGAAGCGGGTCGCGGGCATCATCCTCATCGTCCTGCTCGCCATCGGCACGCTCATCTACCCTGTGGTGAACCTGGTCTGGCACTACGCCGTAACCGCGTACGTCGGTGAGCCGGCCCCCGGCCCGCTCTACCCGATCGGGAGCACCCTCACGGCCGCGATCGTGATGGCCCTGTTCATCGGGCTCTTCAAGGCCATAGCGGCCCTCGTCCGGTGGGTCACGGCGCATGTCGGGCGCCGCGTCGCGAGGGTGAAGACCGCCCGCCTGATCGCCACGGTGCTCACAGTGGTCGTCGTCGGCGGTGTCCTCGACCAGGTCGTGGTCCGCGGCCTGCTCGCCGCGGCCAAGGCCCAGGCCGACGCGGCGAACGCGAACGTGCCGGGCGGACTGACGGCCCCCACGTCGGCATTACGCTCCGGCGGCCCGGGCTCGCTCGTCACCTGGGACAGCATCGGTGCCGACGGGAAGACCTTCATCGGCTCCGGACCCACCGCGCAGGAGATCACCGCCGCGGTGAACGAGCCGGCGAAGGAACCGATCCGGGTGTTCGTCGCCGTCGACAACAACCGCACGCTCGAGCAGACCCGCGACCTCGCCATCGCCGAGCTCGACCGGACCGGCGGGTTCGACCGCAAAGCGGTCCTCGTCGTCACGTCGACCAGCACGGGCTTCGTCAACGAGTGGGCGGCCGAGTCGTTCGAGTATCTCTTGCGCGGCGACACGGCCATCGTGACGATGCAGTACTCCACCCTGCCGTCCGCGCTCGCGCTCATCACGTCTCGGCAGCAGCCGCCCCTGGTGGGGCGCATGCTGTTCGATGCGGTCGCCGCCCAGGTCAGCGCCCGCCCGGAGGGAACCCGGCCCAAGCTGTACGCCGGCGGAGAGTCTCTGGGCGCATACGGCGGCAACGGCGCGTTCGACTCCCCGGCCGACATGCTCGCGAAGGTCGACGGTGCCCTCTGGACGGGAACCCCGTCGTTCACCGACCTGCACGCAGAGCTCACCGAGAACCGGACCTTCGGCTCGACGACGATCGACCCGACCATCGATGACGGCCGTCACATCCGCTTCGCCGGCGACGTGGCCCGGCTCAGCGCGGACGAGTACGGGCACGCCTACTCACCGTGGGAGGCGCCCCGCGTCGCCTACCTCCAGCATGACAACGACCCGGTCGTCTGGTGGTCGCCCAGCCTCCTCCTCAGCACGCCGACCTGGCTGGAGGAGACCCGCATACCGGACACCCCGATGAGCTATATGTCGTGGCTGCCCTTCGTGACCTTCTGGCAGGTGAGCGGCGACATGGCGATGTCCAACTCCGTCCAGGGAGGATTCGGCCACCGTTACTTCGAGACCGAGACGGTCCCGGCCTGGGCCGGCATCCTTGGGCTGCCGATCGACGCCGACTACTCGGGGATCATGGCGGCGATCCACGCCGCCAACCCAGGGTGAGCCGGGAATCAGCCGTAGGTGGGAACGGCCGCCAGCCCTGCGGGCTGTCCTCCCAGTCCTGCTGCCGGACATTAGACGGTGCGATCCATGGGTGCGCCACCGGCAGGATCGCCTCGGTGCTGCGCGCCGTCGTCGAGTACGTGACGTACGGCTTTGCCGAGCAGGGCCGCGGCGATGACCACGCAGAGGAACCGCCCCAGATCTCTCGTGCACCGTCTGAATCCACGGAAGGGTGGGGGTGACGCCAGCACCGAGGAACATCCGGACGAGTGGCGCGCGGGCTCTACAGCTGCACCTTGCTCATAACGGGAGGCACATCCGGTGGCCGACTCACAGTCCCAGTCATCGCCGTCGGCGTCGGCATCGGCGTCGGGGGCGCCACGATCCCTCGACCCAGCCGCGGTGATCCGTTCCAAGGCGTATCTCATGGCGCTGCTGTTGGCGGCGATCTTGGGCGTTCCCATCGCGGCCGTTGCCTACGGTTTCCTGGCGTTGGTCGAGGCCATCCAGGAGTTCGTGTTCGTCGACCTGCCAGGCGACCTATTCGACGGTGGTGTCCCCGCGTGGTGGCCGGTGCCCTGGCTCATCCTCTGCGGCCTGCTGACCGCCGCGACCATTCGATACCTGCCCGGAAACGGCGGGCACTCACCAGCGTTGGGGTTCGTCACCGGCGGGCCGCCCAGGAACCGTGACCTCCCCGCGATCGCCCTCGCCGCACTGACCACGCTCGGCCTCGGCGCGGTGCTCGGACCGGAGGCGCCGCTGATCGCTCTCGGCGGTGGGCTGGCGGCGTTGACGGTCCGACTCGTCAAGAAGAACGCCCCGCCGATGGCTACCACGGTCATGGCCTCAGCTGGCAGCTTCGCGGCCATCAGCACCCTGCTTGGGTCTCCGCTCCTGGGCGCCTTCCTCATCATGGAGGCGGCGGGGATCGGCGGGGCGACGCTGACCCTGGTGGCGCTCCCGGGCCTGATCGCCTCCGGCGTTGGTGCCCTGATCTTCGTGGGGATGAACGGGTGGACGGGACTTGGCAGCTTCTCCCTGGCGCTGACGGACTTGCCGCCCGCGGTGACCCCCACCTGGGCCACCCTGGCGTGGGCCGTCGCTGTGGGCGTGGTCGGGGCGCTACTGGGCTGGGTGATCCGATGGATCGGTCTGTCGCTCCGTCCGATCGTGCACCGGCGGCGGATCCTGGCGACAACGGGGATCGGACTCCTTATCGGCTTGTCGGCAACCGCCTATCAGCTCGTGTCCGGGAACAGCTTCACCCAGGTGTTGTTCTCGGGTCAGACCGCCCTGCCCGAACTGGTCCAGAACGCCGGTAGCTACTCGGGCGGAGCGCTGGTCCTGCTCATCGCCTTCAAGCTCCTCGCCTACGGGTTGTCGTTGAGCGCATTCCGCGGCGGCCCCGTCTTCCCGGCCATGTTCATCGGAGCAGCGCTGGGCATCGCCGCGGCGGGTCTACCCGGGATGAGCCTTGCTCCAGCCATAGGAATGGGCATCGGGGCCATGTGCTGCGCGATGCTGCGACTGCCGTTGACCTCAACCCTGTTGGCGACCCTGCTGCTGGGTGCCGACGGTGTGACGGAGACACCTGTGGTGGTGGTCGCCGTGGCGGTCGCCTACGTCATCACCATGATCCTGCCGCCGGCGGGCCCGGATCACTCGAAGCCAGAACCCGAATCCGACACGGAGCCAGAACCAGCGCACCCCGCCCGCTGACTACAGGCACTTGAGGCTGGTGTGGACCCGCCCATCCCGCGCGCGGTGTGCGTGGCTATAGCCCGACTTCGGCTGTGACGCGACCGGTGTCGACCGCCGCTCTGAGCGCCGCATAGTCGGCCTCGTTCTGGTCGGCGTACCGCTCGGCGAACGCCGCAATGGCCTGGTCGAAGCGGTCGTTGCTGCCCAGATAGCTGGCGATCGCTGCCGCGTCCCCGGATCGCGCGTGAGCCCGTGCCAGCGTCCAGCCACACACCCTCGCGTAGATGGTCAGTACCGATGGCTCCATGAGGTCGACGAGGGCCGAGCCCTTGCCGTCCCAGAGCTGGCGGATGTAGAAGTCGCGGCTGACTCCGTCGACGCCATCGGTTCGGAGCCAGCCGAGCATCACGTCGCTGGCCGCCTGCATCAGCCGCTGCCCGGCGACCACCCGCTGGCCGTGGTTGGCGTGCCTGCTTTTCCCCAGGAACGGCTCGAGGACCGATGCCTGCGCCTCCTTGGCCTGGAGGAACAAGGGGTCTTGGTCGTCGTTGCCGAGCATCAGCACGATCCATGCGCGGGTGCCGACGCTGCCGACGCCGACGACCTTGCGGGCCGCGTCCACGTAGCGGAAGCGCTCCAGCAGGTGTCGATGGTCTCCCGGGAGGGTGCGTCGGTAGGAGCGGAGCATCTGGTGCATGGCCTCTTGGACCTCGCGGGACTCCTGTTCAGGAAACAGGTCGCCGACCGGGACGATGAGTGGGGGGTCGCCGACGAGCCGCGGCTGACCGTCCACGACGCGTACGAGCTTGTCGAACGCCTTGATGCTGTCCTTGGTCCTGGCCTTCGCCACGTTGCGGGCGAACCGCTTCTGCTGAGTCCGGTTCAGCTGTTCCTGCATCTGTGCGGCGATGTCGTCGATATCCAGGCGGGCGTACCAGAGGTCGAGGGTTCGCATCTGGGCCATTTCGTGCATTGCCTCGCGGTAGGCCCGCAACACCGCCAGGTTTGCCGTCCTCCGCTGCTTGGTGTCGAAGCCCCGGTCTCGGCCGGCGACCTCGAAACTGGTGACAAGCCGTTTGACGTCCCATTCGAACGGGCCGGGCAGGGTCTCGTCGAAGTCGTTGATGCTGAAGACGAGCCGCCGATCCGGGGCAGCGAAGACGCCGAAGTTCGACAGGTGAGCGTCGCCGCACAGTTGGACGACCTGTCCCGTGTTCGCCGTTGTCGAGAGGTCAGAGGCCATGAGGTAGGCCGCGCCGCGGTAGAACGTGAACGGCGAGACGAGCATCCGGCCGTACCGGATCGGCACCAGCTCCGGCACCCGGGTTGCCGCTTGCTCCTCCAGCAGGGCGACCGGGTCCGGCCGGTCGGCAGACGGCTCCCAGGTCGCGTGCACCGATCGGGGAACGTCGGCGCGTGCGGCTCTCCCTTTGGCTGCTCGCTCCGCCAGGGTGAGGTGCTCGACGGGAGCTCTGAGTTCGGCCATGGTGTTTCCCTTCCGCTCTTCAGTCGGCGCTCAAGGCCGTGCAGGTGGATGTTCCACTGGGCTGGACTGGAATGCGGCGACGGCCGCCTGGACGGTTGAGTAGATGTGCGCGTTGTCGAAGTTGGCCAGCGTTCCGTAGGTGTTCAGGGTGGCAATCAGCTGGGGGTCTGCCGCAGCCAGCGCAAACACCCGGCCGTCGGCGTGAACCGCGTCGATGAGTCCGGCCAAGGTAAGGCTTGCCGAGTAGTCCACGTCGTCCATCGACGAGCAGTCGAGGACCAGCCAACGGACCCTGGTCGGCGCAGCGGCCAACAGGCCCTGGACGGTGTCAGCGAACCGGTTCGCGTTGGCATAGAAGAGCCGCGCGTCGAAACGGAACACCAGCAGACCGGGCAGGCTCTCATGGCCCGGCTGCGCCGGCTCGTACGTGCTCGATCCGCCGCTGTCCACTCCAACCAGGAAGTCCTGCGGGGAGTACGACCTCCTGATGATCTCGAGGATCGACAGCACGACCGCCAGGATGATGCCCTGCTCGACGCCGACCGCGAACACCACGACCGCGGTCACTGCCGCGATCACAAACTCGCTCTTCCGGACTGCTCTGATCCGCTGGAACCCCTTCACGTCGATCAGCCCGACACCGATCAGGAACACGATTGCGGCGAGCACCGCCTTCGGCATCTCCGTCAGCAGGCCCGTGAACCACAGCACAACGGCCAGGACAACCAGCGACATCGTCAGGTTGGCGACTTGGGTTCGTCCCCGCTGCTCGTCGAGGATCTGAGTCTTCGTCGGACTGCCATTCACGACGAAGGTGCCGGTCAGTCCGGCCGCAACGTTGGCCCCACTGAGGCCGACCAGGTCACGGTTCACATCGACGCGCTGCGCGTGCTTCATCGCGAAGCTGCGAGACGTCGCCGCGCTCTGCGCGATGATCAGCACGAAGCACGCGAATCCGATTCCGAGGACCTTGGGCACATCGCCCCAGCTGATCCCATCCGGCAGCCCGACGGGCGGGAAGCCGCCCTGTACCGAGCCGATCACCGCCACACCGTGCGAGGAAGCGTCCAGAAGACCCGACAGGATGATCGACAGGATCACCGCGACGACGGCCCCCGGCACCTTCGGCAGGAAGCGCTTGAACCCCAGGATGATGGCCAACGTTCCCAGGGCGAAGGCGACGGTCCAGCCATGGGCGTCACCCACGTGCGTGATCGTCGACCACTGCTGCTCGAACCAGTTCCCCTGCCCCTTCGGGATCCCCAGCATGTCGGGGATCTGCCCGGCGAAGACCTGAATGCCCACCCCGGTCAGGAAGCCGATGAGCACGGACGCGCTGAGGAAGTCGCCCAAGAACCCGAGCCGGAACAGCCTGGCTACGACCAACAGACCAGCGCAGACCAGCGCGACCAGGCTGGACCATGCCACCCACTCGGCCGAGTTCGGTGCCAGACCAGCGATCCCGAGCGACGCCAAACCTGCCGCCAGGATCGCCGCCGTCGCCGAGTCCGCACCGACCACCAGCAGCCGAGACGAACCCAGGAGCGCGAAAACCATGGTGGGAAAGATGACGCTGTACAAGCCGGTGACGACCGGCGTCTGGGAGATCGAGGTGTACCCCATGCACTCCGGGATCGCGACGGCAGCAAGAGTGACACCGGCGACGATGTCCCTGGACAGCCAACTGGGCTTATACCCCTGAAGGGACGACGGACGAAGCCTGGTCAAGACCGACATCGCGACCTCCCACGAGAGTCCGTCCTCACTCCGGAGTTCTGCTTCCCCAGGCTAGATCGGCGCGACGCCGCCTCCGTCACCTAGACGGGATGAGGGACGGAGCGCCACGTGTCGCGTGCCAGGAACCACAGCACTCGCCACAGGGCCGCGACCGATGTCCCTGCCGCCTCACGCCTCCCCGGACGCCCGCGTCACTTCCGGGCTAGCACGCGAGGCAGTGCGGACCGCGCGGCGACGCGGCATGCCGGTCAGAACACCGTCGCCCAGTCGTTCATGATGCCCACCACAGTCCACCCACTGGTGGCTGCCCGATCCATGGCCTGCTCAGCGCCGTCTGGTAGTCGAACTCACGGTCAGGGTCGTCATGCTGGATGAGGCGACGCACGTCCGATGCAGCCTGCCGGGTGACCGCGCCTCCTCGGTGGTCCGGGGTATAGACCAAGCCCACACTGCTTCCGATGACCCGCTCGCTGGGGATGCCGTAGACCTCGGCGCTGATCGGCCGCATGAAGTCTCGGCCGCCCCTGAGGCGATGTCGTTGGTACACCCCTTCTCCTCAAGATGACCGAGCAGCTCGATAACCGAGCAGCTCGATCATGGTGCGTAGGCACATTCGAGGTAGCCACGATCCAGCGTTGTTGCCGGACGCCACGCAGGAATGCCTCCGACTGGTCAGCGAAGTGCTCGGCGACTGCGGCGGCCAACCAATGGGCTTCTCACACCACAGGGTGCCGTCGTTGTCGAGGACTGCCACCCGGTCGACGACGGGAACCGCGTCGCGAGAGCGCTCGTCGGAGACGCGGTTCACGAAGCGCAGGATCGCGTCCTTGGTGCCACCGTCTCTCCAGCTCGTAAAGGTTCAACCATCGGAATTCCCTTGCCTCATAGCATGCAGACGTGGCAGTGGCACCTAATCAAGGTCCACGCCGGCTGGCAACCCTGCTGTGGACACCGAGCTCAACGTCCGCCCACGGGCGCGGCCGGGCGGCTCACGACTTCCGGGGAACCAGCGCGCTCGACCGCATGAAGGGCTCGGGGTCTCCGTGGTGTGACGTGACGATGGCGGTTTGCCAGTGCCGTCCCGGCTGGTCCTGCGAGGGTTGCACCGATGATCTCGGCCAGTGCTGCTTCCAGTCGGCGTGAATCCTTCGACCTACACCAGCAGGCTCATGCCTTGCGGTCTCAGCCGTTACCCCGCCACCTGAGGTCATCAGTGGCGTCGCTCCGCTGACGGCGCGTTCATCCCGCCGCTTCGTATCATCCGCCGCAGGTGATCCCAGCCCGGTGCTTCGCCTGGTATCGGTTGCGGGTGGGCGGCTAGTAGCCCGTTGATCGGTGCGCCTCCGGGACGTGCCGGCGACAGTTCGAAGGGATCGACGGATGGCCAAGACGTTCAAGGGCGTGCTGAACCTCGAGATCACGCAGTCGGTACCGGACTGGGGACCGTACGCGCAGCCGGTGGCCCCCGAGGGGTCGCCGAACGTGCTGTACATCGTCCTCGACGACGTCGGGTTCTCAGCGATGGAGCCGTTCGGGGGCTTGATCGAGACTCGCGAACATCAACGAGCCATTCGTCGACCTCGCACGAGAAGCCGCTATGGCCTTCGCCCGCGACTGAAGCTTCGAGACGCGCGGCTCCCGTGAGACAGAACAGGTGCTCCGGGGAATGGTGTGAAAGGCGCGAATGGCGTTCCTGGAGGGAGCCGACATGTCAGCGCGACCCACGGTCTTCAACGCGGCCATCGCCTGGTTGTTCATCATCGGCTCCGCTTGTTTCGTCATCGGGTCTGTCCCGGCATACCTCAACGCGGTCGGCGGCGTCGCGGACGGTGTCACGTTCGTGATCGGTTCGATCTTCTTCACCGCCGCGTCCCTTGGCCAGCTGCTCCAGGCGCAGACGCCCGCGATGACACCACGCGACCCTTCGGAGCGTGGCATACCCGTGCGGATCCGGTTGTGGGGATGGCGCCCCCACGATCCGAACTGGGTGGCGGCGGCGACTCAGTTTCCGGGGACTCTCTTCTTCAACGTCAGCACGACCGCGGCGCTGATGCACAACATGACCGCCGCTGAGGAGGATCGACGCGTCTGGCGGCCGGACCTGTTTGGCTCGACCCTGTTCCTCGTGGCAAGCGCGGTCGCGATCCTCGCGGTCTCCCACGGCGCCCGCGACGACCCGGGGATCCGTCTGCCGCGACGGATCGGCTGGCTGAACATGCTCGGATCCATCCTCTTCATGGCGTCCGCTCTGGCCAGCTACGTACTACCCCGCTCCGACGAGGTGCTCAGCACCCGCGTGGCCGTTGCGGGCACGCTGCTCGGCGCCTTGTGCTTCCTCATCGGGGCGATGCTGATGTTTCCCGCGTGGCGTGCCTCCGCGGCGGAGGAGGCTGACCCATCGCCGAACCTGCGCTGACTTCTGACTCGAACCGATTTCCGCTCTCGAAGGAGAACCGCATGACGAACCCATCCGACCCGAACAGTGATGCAGTCTTGTTCGGAAACCGCTTCGCCACACAGGAGGTGCCGAGCCGAGCATTCCCTGAGACCGGCATGACGTCGATCGAGGCGATGCGGCTGGTGGCCGAGGATCTTGCTCTGGAGGGGGACCCGGCACGCAACTTGGCGACGTTCGTCACCACCTGGATGGAGCCGGAGGCGCAGCGGCTGATCGCCGAAAACCTGCACCGGAACTTTATCGACCACGCCGAATACCCCCGTACGGCCGAGATCGAGCAACGGTGCATCCGGATGCTTGCTGACTTGTTCCACGCGCCGGGAGAGACGACGGGCGCCCGAACCCAAGGCTCGTCAGAGGCGATCATGCTTGGAGCGCTCTCGCTGAAGTGGAACTGGCGCAAGCGCCGGGAAGCGGCCGGGGAGTCGAGCGCAAACCCCAACCTCGTGTTCGGCGGCGACGTGCACGTGGTCTGGGAGAAGTTCTGCCGCTACTTCGACGTCGAACCGCGCATCGTGCCGCTGCAGCCAGGTAAGTACACCATCGGTCCCGCGGACGTCGCTCCACACGTTGACGAGAACACGATCGGCGTCGCCGCCGTGCTCGGAACCACGTTCACCGGACACATGGACGACATCGGTGGAATCAACAGCCTTCTCCTCCAGATCAAGCAGGAGCGCAGCATCGACGTGCCCCTGCACGTCGACGGCGCCAGCGGCGGCTTTGTCTGGCCGTTCCTCTATCCCGACTCCGAATGGGACTTCCGCCTCGAGCAGGTTCGATCCATCAACGTCTCCGGCCACAAGTTCGGGCTCGTCTACCCGGGCATCGGCTGGCTGATCTTCCGGGAGAAGTCCGACCTCGCGCCGGACCTCGTCTTCGAGGAGAACTACCTCGGCAAGACAGACGCCACCTTCACCCTGAACTTCTCCACCGGGTCAGCGATGGTGCTCGCCCAGTACTACAACCTCGTCCGATACGGCCGCGCCGGCTACACGTACGTGATGAGGAACATGCAGACCAACGCGCACCTCCTCGCGGACAAGCTTGAGGAAATCGGGCGGTTCCAGCTCATCGGTCGGGATCAGGAACAGCTGCCGCTCGCCGCCTTCAAGCTCGCCGATCGGGACCTCGGCTACGACGAGTTCGACATCGCATGGCAGCTGTCCGCCGAACGGGGCTGGATGGTTCCCGCGTACACCCTCCCACCCAACGCCCAGAACGAAACAATCATGCGTGCCCTCGTGAAGGAGACGCTCAGCCGCGAACACATCGACACGCTCGCCCGCGACATCGACGCCGCCTGCACCACACTGTCCCGAAAAGGACGAGCCCACCACTCCGAACGCGAAAAGGTCGTCACCGGTCCAGGACATTGACGAATACGCAACCGGGAGGCGCTTACGGGCCGCAGCAGTAGGCCGCCGACACCGACCCGGCAGCAGGATCGGACACGCACATGGCCCGGAACGGTCCGGAATCTGGGTGGCGAACATGTGCGATCAGTCGAGCCGCGCCCAACGGGTAGACCGTCCGACGCCAAGCCGCGGCAGGATCTGGAGCCGGCGAGGGGACTTGAACCCCTAACCCCCTGTTTACAAGACCTAGTGCACCCGCCACGTCGCACCGGGCTGACCTGCGAAAACACCACCGCAAGCTCGCCGTTCGGGTGGTCCGTGCGATCCATGTGCGACCCGAGTGTTCACACTTGGCCGCTCCTGACCATGCCTCGACCTGACAGGCGACTGCAGGACTGCACGACGTGTGGCGATCGGGCTCATGCCCTTGCCGAACGCCAGGTCGCCTTCCAGTGGTAGGTGGCCTTCAGCCAGCCGGCGATCTGTTGCGGGGACCATCGCCGCGGCAAGTTCGCGTCCACGATGCAAGGCAGCACCCGGCTGGTTGCCAACTTGCCCCGCTTCGGGCGAGCGCCTCGAGTCCGCGCGTCGCGATCCGCCCGGAGCGCTCGGTACCGGCGCCGGCCGAGTTGCGGCGACCGCGTCTGGGTCGGCAGCGACCTGCTGCCGCCGACCGGTCAGGACACGCCTTCCCGTAACGGTGCTCCACGCTTCGTGTCGTCCTCCATACCCTCGATCCGTCCCGAATCGGGCTCGGCTGCTCGTCCGAGTGCGTTGGTACTGTTGCCATCCCGGCTGTCGGTGGAACCTCAATGACGATCGGACCAACACTGACAGGAACGGTGACGTGGCCGAAGAAGGTCAGACCCCTCACTCCGACCTCCTCGGCGCGTACATTCGGGCACAGAGGCGACTGGCGGACCTGTCGCTGCGGCAGCTGGCCGAGCTGAGCGACGTCAGCAACGCGTATCTCAGCCAGGTCGAGCGTGGCCTGCACCAGCCGTCCCTCAAGGTCGTTCAGTCCATCGCCCATGCATTGAACCTGTCCAGTGAGGTGCTGTTAGCCGAGGGCGGCCTGCTCGAGAAGCACTCCAAGGCAGGACCCACTGACACCGAGGCGGCGATCTCGGCTGACCCTGAGCTGTCCGAGAAGGACAAGCAAGCGCTCCTCGGCGTCTACCGAAGTCTTCGGCAGCGTAGCGACTCCAAGCCGACACCCACGGGCGACTGATCGGTCTGCTTCCGACCGTGACACGCGCACGCTTGACATATCTCGCAGGTTGCGTAGTATTTCAATCACTACGTCGCCACGCATCGCGTGTCGGGAGGCCCCTCCCACGGCGTCGACCGACAGGAGCATCTTGTGAGCATCCAGGACAACTACATCAGCGCGTTCCGCCAGGCGCAGGAGGCATGGGCCGGCGCCGTTGCCTCCCTCACCGAAGACGTCCAGAGTCTGGCCAAGTCCGCCACCCCCACCGGCACCATCGACCCGAGCGCAGCCATCGACCAGGTCTTCGACTTCTGGTCCACCACGCTTGAGAGCCAGCGGCTGATCCTCAAGCAGATCGTCGGTGCGTCCGTGACCGCCGGCGAGCGGGTCAGGGAAGGGGTCCAGCAGGCCGGATCCGCCGCTCGCGAACAAAGCGAGACCGCCAAGGACGAGGCCCGCAAGCAGGCTCAGGCGGCCAAGCGCGCCGAGCGGCAGCGGGTTGTCGCCAAGTACAAAGACATGAACAAGACCGAGCTGCAGGACGAGCTCAGCGCGCGCAACCTGGCAAAGACGGGAACCGTCGACGAGCTGCGTGAGCGTCTCGTTGCTGAAGATCTCAAGTAACGTCGTGCAGTTTGTATCTGCAGGAGCCGCAGTCCCAGTCGGCCAGCCAAGCCGCCCAGCCGGGACTGCGGTTCCTCGTTGTGCTCCGTCCTGCGGATGCGGGCACGCGCCGCCCGGTACGCGGCGCATCGATCTCACCCGGTAGCAGCACCGCCACTCGCATGGGCGGAGGACCTCACGTGGCGCATCCACGAGCGGGCCGGCCTGCACGTCCACACGTCCAGCGACGTGATCGCAGACGCTGTGGTGGAGCTGCGCCTCAGTCTCGGGCGTGCCGCCCTCACGACACCCGGCCGTGTCGTCCACACCATGACACCGGAACAGTTACCTTCAGCATCCGCACCTTCTCCAAGCCCGCGACGGCGCTGGCCAAATCGCTGACCGGGCCAGCCACGTGGTTCAACACCTCAGCACCAACCGGAGCCTTCTGCTCAGCCGAGGCTGACAAACGTCCGTTCCTATGCCGCCGCAGGGCGGTTCTTGAGTGACGCGCAGCAGCGCAGGGGGTACAGCGGTCCGGTAGCGGACGCACCTTTGCCGCCACGATTGTCGCCGAAGGTCCGTGCGCATCAGCTCTGGCAGTAACGTCGCCGGACCGACTCCGCAGGCCCGTTCCTTATCCTTTGCGGCAACAGGAAAGCCAGCGGTCACCGTGGACGACTCAAGCGCGAACGTCAAGGGCACCTTCGTCGCGTCCGGCGGCGACGCATGCCAGAGAGTGCGACGACTCATCGTCCTGGCCGGTAACGGTAAGTCTTGTCGGATCCCAGCGCCTGCGGTAGGACTGCCATGGAGGAGAGCCGTCTCAAGGCAAGGGGATTAATGTGAGCGTTTACCGGGTGACCGAACTCATCGGTACTAGCACCCAGTCCTGGGAGGACGCCGCGGCCGCTGCCATCAAGGCGGCGAGCGGGACGCTTCGTGACCTGCGGGTCGCCGAGGTTGTCGAACAGGACATTCAGATTGGCGAGGACGGCGCTCTGACGTATCGGACGAAGCTCCAGGTCTCGTTCAAATACGAAGGCCGCGAGTAGCCACCAACTGCTGCCCCCGCGAGACGGATCTGGTGAACATGGCGGCCAGGACGACGTCGGGTGTACGTGCCGCGAATCGGCTAGAGCCGCCGACGGAGTCCAGCCGCGCGGGGCATCATCTCCTCACGATGTCGAACAGTTCCAACAACCCCTAGACCGTCGCCTGTGCAGTCACTTTCCGGCCTCGAGGCCATCCCGGTCCTGGGCTCGACGACCACCTGAGAGCCCAGTTTGGCTAGCTGGGTGACTCTCGCTGGCGTCGCCGCCACCCGAGTCTCGCCGGATCGGGGTTCGCGCAAGATTCCGATCTATATCACGACACCCTCATCTCGACTGGTGAGCCGTCAGCATGCACTGTCATAGGGAGGACCCGCTGCGTAGTGCGGACCGGGCGGCCTCCAGGAACGGGGCAACGGCGGTCCCTGCGGTTTCAAAGCCGGCGCCGCTACCGGAACCGGCGCGATGTCGGTGGGCGATGCCGGCGGCGATGACCGCGATCTTGTAGTGCGCGAGGGCGAGATGCAGGTCGAGGTCCACCAGCGGAACGCCACCCGCTGCCTCGTACGCCGCAGCGAGGCCGGCGGGGTCGGGCAGCCGCGAGCTGGTCCAGGCGCTTGGCTCGCCGACGATGAGGTCGAAGGCCGGATCTCGATAGGCCAGCATCGTGGCGACGTCGGCGACGGGATCCCCGATCGTGGACAGCTCCCAGTCGACGACGGCCGCAACTCGAGGCGCATCGGGTCCATCGAGGTCGAGCAGGGTGTTGTCGATGCGGAAGTCTCCGTGCACGATTCCTGCCGTGCGCTGCTCGGGCAGCTGGCGGCCGAGCCGCCCGCTCACCTCGCCGGCGAGGGTGTCGAGGCTGCGGTCGCCCACCAGCTCCCATTGCCCCGCCCATCGCCTGAGCTGTCGAGCGGCGTAGGCGTCGGGTCGTCCGAACCGCTCGAGGCCGACCGCGTTCGGGTCGACCCGGTGGAGCGTGGCAAGTGTCTCGACGAGGCGCTGGCTGACGGCGGTCGACCGTCGGCGCATCGAGCCGGTCGAGGTTCTGGCGAGACTGGATCACCCGACCCGCTACGAAGTCCGCCACTGAGAAGGGGCCGCCCAGGACGTCGTCGTCCTCGTACAGCAGCACGGCACGGGCGACGGGAACGTCCGTGACACCCAGTGCTGAGGTCACCCGGAACTCGCGCGCGACGTCGTGAGCGGACGGTGTGCGCCCCGTTCGGGGCGGGGTACGCAGGACCCACTGGGCGGTACCGTCGCCGAGGCGGAAGGTGAGGTTGGAGCGGCCGCCGGCGATCAGTGACGAGGTGAGCGGGCCGCTCAGTCGGACGCCGGCTGTTGCCATGCCGGCGGCCACGCCGAGGAGCTCCCGTTCCGTGAGGGATGTCGTCACGGCGTCTCGCCGGTGATGGCGCGTACCGCCCGCTTGGCGATTGACCAGCGGTGCACCTCCGACGGGCCGTCGTAGATCCGGAACGGACGCACCTCGCGGGCGATCTTGGCGACGGGCAGCTCGGTCGAGACGCCCAGTCCGCCGCACATCTGGACCGCTCGGTCCGCCACCCGGTGCAGGGCCTCCGCGGCGAAGGTCTTGGTGATGGAGGTGGCGTGGCTTGCCCGGCCACCGTCGTCGAGCACGCTGCAGGCCTGTAGCAGCAGGGCCCGCGTGGCCGCCAGGTCGATTTCGTTGTCGGCGATCAGCTGCTGCATCAAGCCCAGGTCGGACAGTCGGGCCCCGAATGCGCGGCGGGACGCGACGTGCCTGACCGCCACCTCGTGCGCCCGCCGCACGGCACCCGTCCAGCGCATGACATGGGTCATCCGGGCCGGACCGAGCCGGACCTGGGCGTAACGGAACCCCTCGTCAACTCCCCCAAGAACATGGTCGTCGGGCACGAATGCGTCGCGGAAGCCCACTTCGCAGTGGCCCCCGAGCATTGACCTGTCGACGGTCCCGACGTGACGGATGAGGTCGACCCCGTCGGTGGTCGCCGGCATAACAAACATGGTGGCTCCGCCGGCGCTACCCGGTTCGCCGCTCGTGCGCGCCATGGTGATGAAGAACGCCGCGCCATCGGCCCCGGTGATGAACCACTTGCGCCCGTTGACGATCCAGCCTCCGTCGACCTTGCTCGCGGTCGTCATCAGCATCGTCGGATCAGCGCCGGCGCCCGGCGCCGGTTCCGTCATGGCGAAGGCCGAACGGATCTCGCCGCGAGACAGTGGCTGAAGGTAGCGTTCCCGCTGGTCCACCGTCGCCACCTTGTCGAGCAGGTGGATGTTTCCTTCATCGGGGGCGGCGATGTTCAACGCCAGCGGGCCGAATAGGGAGTAGCCGGCCTCCTCGAAGACCGGCGCTCGCTCGACCATGGAAAGGCCGAGGCCCCCGCAGTCAACCGGTGCATGCGGAGCGAAGACTCCTGCGGCGCGGGCTCCGGCCTGCAGCATGCGCCGGGCGGCCTCGCCACCCGCCGCGGCGATGTCGCCATCGTGGGCGTCGTCCAGCGGCAGCGCCACGTCCTGGATGACGCTTCTGGTCTGCTCGACCAGCAGGTCTACTGCAGCGCGGTCCATTCTGGCCTCCTTCGTCCCTGTGGCGCGGTTGCGGCGTCGTGGGGGATCACGCCAGGGGTGACTTGAATTCACTTCAGGAGTACAGTGACAGGTCGACGCCGTCCTCACAACTCCCGCCCGGGCAGGTCGGCCAGGTCGGGTGACTACCTCGCCTGGGCGACGGCGCGCCCCCCGAGAAAGTGACGTTCATGATGCGGTTCGAGAACAGGTCAGTCCTCGTCACCGGTTCGACCGGCGGCCTTGGAGTGGAGATCTGCCGCCGGCTTGCCGACGAGGGAGCACGGCTCGTGGTCACCGACCTGCGGCTCGAACCGTGCGAGGCGCTGGTGCACGGCTTGCCCCGATCGGAGCAACACCTTGCCCTCGCGCTCGACGTCGCTCGGGAGGACGAGTGGACCACGGTTACGGAGCAGGTGCAGGTCCGGCACGGCGGTCTGCACGCGCTCGTCAACAACGCCGGCATCGGGAGTCTGGCCACCGTCGAGGACGAGACGACAGAGCGCTGGAACCAGGTGGTCGCTGTCGACCAGACGTCCGTCTGGCTCGGGATGAAACACGCTGGTGCGCTGATCGAGCGCTCAGGCGGCGGCGCCGTCGTCAACATGTCCTCGATCCTCGGCACGGTCGGCGGCTTCGGCACCAGCTTCGCGTACCACGCCGCCAAGGGAGCCGTCCGCACCATGACCAAGAGCGCCGCCCTGCACTGGGCGACTCGAGGGGGTGAGAGTGAACTCGCTGCACCCGGGGTTCATCGGCACCGACCAGCTCCTGGAACGGTTCGAGGGCTCCGAGCGCCATCGCGCCATGCTCGCCGGTACGCCCATGGGTCGGTTGGGGACCGCGAGCGAGATTGCTGCGGTGGTCGCCTTCCTGGCCAGTGACGACGCCAGCTACATGACCGGCTCGGAGATCTACGCCGACGGTGGCTGGACCGCGCAGTAGCAGCGCGTCACGACCTCGGTGGAACGGCGAGCCTGCCGTCCGGCTCTGTCCGGCTCTGTCCGGCTCTTGGCGACCTAGGCGCGGAGAACATCACGGGGTGGTCGTCCTCGGCGGCCGCCACCAGCCCGCGGTCGGCGAGCACGTCGAGGTGGGCCATCGTCTCGCAGATCGCGATCATCTGGTTGAACGGGTCGAGGCTGGCGAAGGCTCGGCCCCGACGCGTCCACAGCATTCCCCCTGCGACCGTGGCCCCGGTCACCGGTGATGTCGCCTGCTCCACCTTGTCCAAGATCTGTTGGAAACGTTCCTGATGGTGTGTCAGGAGCACGGTCACGCGGTCGTGGAGGGACCCTCCGGGGTGTCCGTGGGCCGGCATGAGGATCGCGTCCGGACGAGCCCTCATGGCGGCCAGCGACTCGAGGTAGTCGGCCAGCGGACGCCCCCCGTCACTGAGCTCGAACCCGATGGAGGGGGTGATAGTCGGCAGTACGTGATCGCCGGTGAACATCAGTCCGGAATGGAGGTCGTGGAACACGACATGTCCTTTGGTGTGCCCGGGGGTCGGCACCACCTCCAGCTGCCGGGATCCGAGGTCCAGCGGTCCCGCCTCGAGCCAGCGGTCAGGGTCCTCCCAGTCAGCGGCGTCGAAGGCCTCAGGTTCGGTGAGCGCGATTACCACCTGAACCAAGTCCGCCGCGCCGGCCCGAGCGAGCTCGCGAAGCGAGGAGACCGGCACGTTGCTGCCCAGTTCCCGCACAGCCCTGAGGCCAGGCGCTTCGGCTCGCCCCAGATGCACCCGCGCCCCGACCTGGCGTCGCAGCTCGACGGCCAGCGTGTAGTGATCGCGATGGATGTGAGTGACGAAGACTGCCGACACGTCGTCCAGGCCACGACCGATCGTGCGCAGGGCGGCATCCAGCTCGCACGCGGTGTTAGGGAGGTGCCAGCCGCCATCGATGAGGACAAGGCCGTCCGATGTCTCGATCGCGTAGACGTTGACGGCTCGCAGCGCGTCGTTGGGCAGGGCCAGTGGTATCCGGTGCACACCGGGCGCCGCTTCGAAGCAACCTGGCGCCCACCAGTCCGGGCGCGCGGGTATCACCGGGTAGCGCCGATCACCTTCTCGTCGAACATGACCCTCTCCTCACCCATGACGGCGATCCGCCGGCCGCGCATCTTGCCCACGTGGGCCAGGGCCGCCTTCCACTCGTCGCTGGCGAGGGCGGCATCGAGGGCCGCCCGGTCATCGAAGCTGAGGATCGAGATGCCGTCCCAGCCCTGCGAGCGCTCCTCGAGGGCGTCCAAGATGTCAGTGTGATGCCACCGCCGCAGGCCGGGCAGCACGTAGGTCACTGCGGCGTGCTCGCCGCGCCACCACTCGATGAACTGCTCGTGCGTCCAGTCGTCGGGCTTCGAGGCCATCAGGACGAGGTTGTACATGCGTCTCCTTCGTGGGGCTCCAGGGCCGGTTGAGCAATGGCGACGTTCATGGGCCGACCAGCCGCTCGCAGGCCCCAGTCATGAACTCCGAGATGGTCGAGAGGGTCCGTTCACCACCCGGGCGGTACCACCGCCACACGCCGACGAGGAGCGACAGGATGGCCTGGCTGGACTGACGCGGGTCGCGACGTGCAAACGCACCGCCCGCCATGCCCTGCTCAAGGAGCGCCGACCACTCGTCCTCGATGGCCCGGACGAGGACACGCGCTCGTTGGCGCTCCGCCTCCTCGCGTTCGGAGGGACGGGGGGTGCTGAGCAGGTCCATGTGCGAGAGGAGGATCCGGGCGGCCAGGGCCTCGCTCGGGGTGACGTCGTACGCGCTCGCGACCGCGGCGCGCAACCGTTTGGCGTGGTCGTCCACGCCGGCCGTGGCGTCCTGGAAGCGTTGCAGAGACGCGGCCAGCTCGAGGTTCATGATGGTCAGCAGGCAGTGGGCCTTGGACTCGAAGTAGTGGTAAAGCGCGGTCTGGCCGATCCCGACCTCGTCCGCGACGGTCGCCCATTTCGTGTGTTCGAAACCGTCTCGACCGAATCGGTCGATCGCTGCCTGGAGGATGACACCGCGCTTGGACCGGGGGCCGTCCTTCCGTTCGAGCTGCGCAGTCATTTGGGTTAAGTCCTTCGGTTGACGCATATTGGTACGGTTCGATCCTACCCGAACCGAGGTCAGTTCAGGTGTGCCACCCTTGTCAGCCGCCCCGATTCACGGTCCCGGAGCCTCACGAGCGATCCGCTGCGCCACCGACCCAGCCTCTTGACGGTCGAGCTTGCCGACCCGGTTCTGCGGCAGGTCGTCGACGAGGTAGACCATCTCCGGCCACTTGAACTTCGGAAACCCGGCCTCGGCCAGGCCTGAGCGCACCTCATCGATGGTCAGGGGTGTCGTGCTGACGACGAGCGCCGCCGCACGCTCACCCAGAAGATCGTCCGGCACCGGGACGACGCACACCTGAGCCACCCCCGGGAGAGCAGCCACCGCTGCCTCGACCTCGTTGATGTCGATGTTGCGCCCACCGCGGATGATGATCTCCTTCTCGCGGCCCAGGATGTTGATGGTGCCGTCCTCGTTGGCGCGGGACCGGTCACCGGTGGCCAGGAACCCGTCGACCGTGAGCTCGGGTGGCTGGGGCTGTCCCCCGCGGGCGTACCCCACGAAGAGCGAGGGTCCGCGCACCTGCGTGTTGCCGGTCTCCCCGGGCGCCAGCACGCGGCCGTTCTCATCCACGACCCGGATCTCGGTGCCGGGGAAGGGCCGTCCGTCGCGACCGAGCCGGATCGCGACGTCGTCGCCGGGTAGCGACGTGGTGTGCCCCAGGCACTCGGACATCCCGAAGACCCTCAGGAACTTCGTCCCCAGGATCCGTTCGGCCCGCCCGAGAGCCTCCGCGTTCATCGGTCCACCACCCACGGTCATGGCCGTCATGGCCCGCAGCGAACCCTCGGCACCCGGGACCAGTGAGAGCTGCAGGGCCATCGTCGGCACCAGCATCGTCCACGTCACGCGGTGACGCTCGAGGAGGTCCAGCGCGGCGTCCGGCTTCCACCGGTCGAGGCAGACCTGGGTGCCACCGAGCATCGCCGGCAGGTACAGCCCGAAGCAGAAGGCGGCGACCGAGGAGAGCGGCACCAGGGCGGCGACCGCGTCACCGGGCCGCAGGCCGACGGCATCGATGGTGGCCGCCCCGGCGTACCGGATCGCCGACTCGGACTGGACGACACACTTCGGACGGCCGGTCGAGCCCGACGTCATGGCAATCGCGACACCGCCCCGCCACCGCTCCACACCTCGCGTTGTCCCGGGTCGAACCCGCAACGACCAGCCCTGGAGGACGAGTCGCTCGCCGGCGAAGTCGGCCTTCTCGAGCTCCCAGTGCGCGAGCGTCTCGGGTGCGGCGATGACGGCGTCCGGCACGATGTCCTCCAGCGCCAACGCGTACTCGGACGCCTCGGCATGGCGGCTGACGACCGCGATCACTCCTCCGCGCATACCGATCGCGACCGCCGCCGCCAACGTGCGCCAGGAGTTGTCCGCCTGGACCAGAACCGTGGGGACGCCGTCGGCCATCTCGCCCAGCGCGTCCGCGATCTCGGTCGCCGCCGCGAGTACCTCCTGCAGCGAGTGGTCGCCCGACGCGTCGACGACCGCTGGGGCGTCCGGAGCCGTCTCCGCGCGCTCGATGAGCTGCGCTGCCAGTACCTTCACGTTGTCATCCTTCGCGCTAGACCTGGGACTGCTTGAGGCTCGTGATGGGCCGCGCTCCCGCTGAGGGCACCACGACCGCGCGTCCGTGCACGGCGCCATGGCGCAGCTCCTGGTATGCCTCCACGGCGTCAGTCAGCGGGTAGGCCGAGGTCTCCGCCCGGAGCGCACCCTGATGGGCCAGCTCGACGACCCGGACCAGGTCAGCTCGCGGCCCCCAGAAAGGAGCTGCGAGCTGCCAGCCGAGAGGAAGGCGACGGCCCTTGGCCGCTTCCACCGCTCCACCGCCGCTGCCCACGATCACCAGCGCTCCACCCGGAGCGAGCGCCTCGGGGACGTCCGTGAGAGTGCCGGTGGCGCCGACGAAGTCGAGCACCAGGTCGGCGCCGTCACCGCGACCGGAGGCACCCAGCAACGCTGCGCCGGCGCGGACATCGTCGGCGACACCGGCAGCACCCAGGCTCATGGCCAGGTCGCGCGCGGCTGGCCGCGTGTCGACCACGACGACGTAGGGGTCCGGGATCGTGAGGAGCAACTGGAGGGCGAGGTGCCCGAGCCCACCCGAGCCCACCAACAGCGTGGTGCCCCCCGCAGCGAGGTGCCGGTGCTCGGCCACCGCGTGCAGGGCGGTCAGTCCCGCATCGGTGAGGGGCGCCGCTGCTTCCGGGTCGAGACCCGGGTTGCGGACCAGGTGACGACCGCTCGGCACGAGGACGAATTCGGCGAGGCCCCCATCCCGCCCCAGGCCGCCGCCCACCGGCCCGCCGGCGAGCCGCAGGCAGTAGTTCTCTCGGCCGCGGCGGCAGTTGCGACACTCACCGCACCCCCAGATGCCATGGACCAGGCACGCCGCATCCATCCATTCGGACCCGGCGCTGTCACCGAGGGCGACCACGGTTCCGGCGATCTCGTGTCCGAGGGTGAAGGGCAGACGGTAGGGAAGCAGTCCCGCCGACGCGTCCATCACGTGCAGGTCCGACTGGCACAATCCGGCGGCGTCGACGCGCAGGAGCACCTCGTCGCCGGTGGGAACCGGCACCGGAACCTCCACCAGCTCCGGTGCGCTGGCCCACGACGTCAACCGCACCGCCTGCATGGTGCTCGGGAGGGTCACCGTGCGGTCCAGCCGCCGTCGACGACCAGGACCTGACCGGTCACGTAGCTCGATGCGTCGGAGGCGAGGAACAGCAGCGCACCGTCGACCTCGCCCTCGCGCCCGCCGCGGCCCAGCATGGTGTTCCGCCGGACCCAGCCGGCCGACTTCTCGTTCGAGAACAGGCCGTCGGTCATCTCCGTGTCGAACCAACCCGGGACCAGGGCATTGACGCGGATGCCGCGACGACCCCACTGGCCGGCCAGCTCCCGCGTCAGCCCGATGACGCCCGCCTTGGAGGCGGCGTAGCTCGCCCCGCCGATGGGCGCCGTCGAGACCAGGCCGACCACCGAGGCGATGTTGACGATCGACACGCCGGCGTCCGCTTCGACCGCCGAGGCCACGGTCACGGCCAGATGGAAGCCGGCCGTGAGGTTGAGGGCAAGCAGGGCGTCGAAGACTTCCTCGGTGTCGTCCTCGGCGGACGGCGGGCCAGGTCGACCGGCGTTGTTGACCAGGATGTCGATACGCCCGGACTCGGACATCGCTCGTTCGACGAGCGCAGCACGATCACCTGCTCGGGTCACGTCACAGACGACCGGCACGACTCCGGGGACGTCATGGGCCAGCTGCTGGAGCCGCTCCACGCGACGGGCCGCCGCGTACACCGTGGCCCCCGCTGCCGCCAAGGTTCGCGCGAACCCGGCGCCGAGGCCGGACGAGGCGCCGGTCACGAGCGCCGCCCGACCGCTGAGGTCGAAAAGCGCTGCAGTCCGGTCTGTTTCATTCATCAGTACACCGCCGTTCGGCCGCCGTCGACCGGGATGAGTGCCCCGGTCGTGTATCCCGACTCGTCGGACGCGAGGAAGACCACCATGCTGGCGAGCTCCTCCGGCCGCCCCAGCCGCCCGGCGGGGAGTCGGTCGAGCACCAGATGCCGGAACCGGTCGTCCCAGGACGCCGCCATGTCGGTGGCAAAAGCCCCGGGCATCACGCCGTTGACCCGCACGAGGGGTGCGAACTCCTGGGCGAACGCACGGGTCAACGCGTTGAGACCGTTCTTCGCGGCCGCGTACATCGCCTCGGGCGGACTCGGACGCTCAGCCCCGATGCTTGAGATGTTGACGATGGACCCACCGCCCTGTCGCATCATCCGGTCGCCGGCCACCGCCATCAGGCGGAACGGGCCCTTGAGGTTGACCTCGAGCGTCTTGTCCCACAACGCCTCCGAGACCTCCAGCAGACTCGGCGCCAGCGGTGCGATGCCGGCGTTGTTGACGAGGACGTCGAGGCTGCCGTGGTCGGCGACGACCCGGTCCACCGCGGGTTCGATCTCGTCCCACTCCCCCACGTGCAGCCCGAGAGCATGCACCGCCCCGCCAGTCGCCTCGGTGATGTGGGCCGCCGCCGCCACGCAGGAGTCGAGCTTCCGGCTCGAGAGGACGACCGTCGCGCCGGCTTCCGACAAGGCCGTCGCGATGGCGAACCCGAGGCCTCGGCCGCCACCGGTGACCATGGCGACCTTGCCCTTGAGGAGGGTGCCGGCTGCGACGTTCACGGCGCGCCGTCCGACACCGGCTTGTAGCCCTGGAGCTCGAGACGAGCGATCGTGCGCAGGTGCACCTCGGTGGGGCCGTCCGCGATCTGCAGGGCTCGGGTGATCGAGAACAGCCGGCTCAGCACCGTGTCGTCGCTCACCCCGGCCGCCCCGAAGGTCTGCACCGCTCGGTTGACCACCGCGTGAGCGGTCTCCATAGCTGCGACCTTGATCGCGGCCACCTCGGAGCGGGCGGCCGCGTTCCCCCTGGTGTCCATCAGCCAGGCGGCCTTGAACGTCAGCAAGCGGATCTGGTCGATCTCCATCCGGCTGCGGGCGACCCACTCGCGGACCACGCCCCGCCGGGCGAGCGGCTCCCCGAAAGCCACTCGGGACGTGGCGCGCTGGCACATCAGCTCCAACGCGCGCTCGGCCATCCCGATGCCTCGCATGGCGTAGTGCATGCGGCCCGGGCCGAGCCGCCCCTGCGCGATCGCGAAGCCGTCCCCCTCGGAGCCGAGCATGTTCGTTGCCGGCACCCGCACGTCTGTGAACTGGACGTCACCATGACCGAGACGGTCGCGATAGCCGAACATTGGCAGGTCGCGCAGGACGGTGATTCCCGGGCTGTCGGCGGGCACCAGGATCATGCTCTGCCGATCAGTGGCGCCGCCCGGGTCGGACCGGCCCATGAAGATGACCAGCTTGCAGTCGGGGTCGAGGATCCCGGACGTGTACCACTTGCGCCCGTTGAGGACGTACTCGTCGCCGTCGCGGTGGATCGTCGAGGTGATGTTGCGGGCGTCGGAGCTGGCCACGTCGGGCTCGGTCATCGCGAACGCCGACCGGATCTGACACGCCAGCAACGGGTCGAGCCATCGAGCCTGCTGCTCCGGGGTGCCGTACATGGCCAGGATCTCCATGTTGCCGGTGTCGGGGGCCGAACAGTTGATGGCCTCGTTGCCGATGATGGAACGTCCCGCGATCTCCGCCAGCGGCGCGTACTCGAGGTTGGTCAGTCCGGCGCCGCGGTCGCCGTGGGTCATGAACAGGTTCCACAGGCCCAGCTCGCGGGCTTTGGCCTGCAGGTCGCGCATGACCTGGGGCTGCTCGTGGGGGTTCTCGTTGGCGGCGATCTGCGCGTCGTAGATCGGCTCGGCCGGGTAGACGTGCCCGTCCATGAAGCCACGCAACGTGTCGGCCAATGCGGCGGTACGGGGACTGAGTCCGAAGTCCACGGATCCTCTTCCTTGGGGGTGTGCGGGAGTATGCGTGAGCTCAGCCGAGGCGTTCGAGCCCGGACTCGAGCAGCCGGCCGATGGTGGCGGGAAGCTTCTCCTGCGCCGGGTCGTGGTGTCGGCCCTCGCGGTGTCGCCTCAGGTTGTGGCCCATGATGGCGGCCATCTTGAACCGGCCGAGGGCGTTGAACCACTCCAGCAGGTCCAGCCTTCCGCCCGCGGTGTAGAGGCCGACCAGCTCGTCCTCGGCGGGCAGTCCGGGCACCTCGCGCCCGACGCCGGGGAAGTTGGTCCCGTCGGCGAAGACCAGGAACCAGCCCAGCTCGACCCTCGGGTCACCGATGCTCCAGATCTCCCAGTCGATCACCGCAACGGGGTCGGCGTGGAGGCTCAGGATGTTGCCGAGCCGGTAGTCGCCGTGGACGAGAACCGGCTCGACGCCGTCGGGAACGTCGGCGGCGAGCTTCGCCTGAAGCCGTCCGGCCTCGGGGACCAGCTCGGGCGGCACGGCATCCATGGTGCGGATCCAGCGCGCCAGCTCGTCGGCGGGCGTGAGCGGAGGACCGTCCACCGGCAACATCGCCGCGGGAACGGCGTGCATGACCGGCAGCACCTCGGCGGCGCGGCGCATCCGAGCCGCCGCGAGCGCCGGCTCGACCGGTGGGTCGTCGAGCACCGGCTCCAGGGACTCACCCGCCACCAGGTCCATGGCGAACCATGCGGGCTCCTGCTCGTCCACCGCCTGCACGACGGGGACCGGGACGTCGGTGTCGGCCAACGCCTGCAGGATGCGGGCCTGTCGCAGCATGTCGTGACGTCCCATCGACCGCTGCCCCGGTGGCACCGCCTTGACGACCAGGTCCTGCGCTCCGGCGGTCAGCCGGTAGGTAAGCCCCGAGTGCCCGCCCGGCATGATCGACAGCGCACCGACCTCCAGGTCATCGCCCTGGGAGGCGCGCAGCGTGGCCGCGACCCGCGGACCGAGCGCATCGGCGTGACCCAGGGCAGCCTGCTCACTCACGAGCGCGCACGCGGCACCGTGCGGAGCCGGGAGGTCCGCCTGGTCGCCGTGATCCTCGTCGGTGAAAGGGGCTGAGACACGGTGTGGTCCTCTCGGTGCTGGTCAGACGGCGAGGACGGTGCACGCACTGATGCCGGGGGCCCCGTAGACGTGGGTGAAACCGAACTGGGGAGAACCCGGGACCTGGCGAGCGCCCGCTGCGCCACGCAGTTGGGTGACGACCTCGTGGACCTGGCGCAGGCCGGAAGCCCCGATGGGCTCGCCGTTGGCGAGGCAACCGCCGTCGGTGTTGACCGGGAGTCGCCCACCGATCTCCGTCTCGCCGTTGGCGATCCACTTCTCCTGGTCGCCGTGGTCGCAGAAACCGCACTCCGCCATGTGCATGATCTCGGCACCGCTCTCGGTGTCCTGTAGCTGAGCCACGTCGATGTCGTCCGGGCCGACTCCGGCCTCGCCGAAAACCGCCTGGGCGGCCGCGGTGCTGACACTCGACGGTTCGTCAAGCCCCTGGATGGCGGGGCTGAAGACCTCGAAGGAACCGAAACCCCGGGTTCGCGTGGTCACCGCGAGCAGTCGCACCGGCCGGGCTGCGAGCCGGCTTGCGGCGGCTTCGCTGGCCACGATGATCGCCGCCCCGCCCTCGCCGGGCGAGCAGAACATGTATCGGGTGAGCGGGTCGTTGACCATGTCCGCGGACGCGATGACGTCTTCGGCTATCGCCTCGCGGCGCCAGGCGTTCTCGTTGCGAGCGCCGTTCCGGTACGCCTTGGCGGCGACCTTGGCGAGCGTCGACGCAGTGATCCCGTAGCGATCCATGTAACGCGCGATCTTGATCGCGAAGAACTGGGTCGTGACCATCAGACCGGCCTCGCCGTACTCGGGCGGCAGGCCCCACTCCTCCGGTCTCGGGTCGAAGGCGCCACGCGGGTGCTTGTCGAACCCGACCGCTACGGCGATGTCGGCTGCTCCCGAACGGATGGCGTTGACCGCCGAAGCAAGAGCGCTGCCACCGGTTGCGCACCCGTTCTTGACGTTGGTGAAGGGGATGCCGGTCAACCCCAGATCACTGACCAGAGTGTCGGCCAGTCCCGATCCGTCGCTTCCACCAAAGGCGACCTGGACGTCGGCCCAGGCCAGTCCGGCATCCTCCAACGCTGCCCTGATGGCCTGGAGCCCCATCTCGCGCCCGGACACACCGGGCTGGCGGCCGAACTTCGACAGCCCGGCCCCCACGATCGCGACGGGGCTCGGCGAGGCGCTCATCGTCGACCGCCGGCCGTGGCCGTGGCGAACCGGGGCACCGGACTGGTGGCGACGAGGGTGACCTCGGCACCGGCCAGCTCGGCGAAGTCCAGGCAGTCCAGGACCGCCTCGACACGCACACCCTCGGCCAGCTCCACGTACCCCACGGCGAACGGGACGAACCCGTCCGTCGGGGGTACGTAGGGCGGTGACTTGGGAGCAAAGCGTTGGACGGTGTGACCCCACACTCGGCCGCTGCGCGAGAGCTGGACCGCGGCCATGGCCTGTTGGCCACAGCGCTGACAGCCGGTCGCCTGCGGGAACGCGACGTTGTCGCAGTTTCCGCAGCGGCTGCCCAGCAACGCAGGCGGTGTGGTGCTCATCGGTGGTGTCTCCTGGTGCTGGCACGTGCGAGGGTCAGTGCAGTCGGGGCCTCAGCGCCCGACCCACTTCGGTTCCCGCTTCTCCAGGAACGCCTGCACACCTTCCTTCGCATCCTCGGACTGCAGGGCGTTGCCGACCGCGAGATGCTCCATGACCATCAGGGACTGGATGTCGGCGTCGAGGCCTCGGTCGATGGTCATCTTCGTCAGCCGCATCATGAAGGGGCTCTTGTCCGCGAGCGGAGCGATGAAGTCAGCCACGAGCTGGTCCAGCTCGGCCGCCGGGGCAGAAGCGTTGATGAGGTCGAAGTCGACGGCTTCCTTCCCGGACAGGAGCTTGCCGGTCAGCATCAGCTCCTTGGTCTTTCGGATGCCGATCATGCGCGGCAGGCGGTAGATCGGGCCGGCGCCCCCGAACAGGGCGCGACGGATGTGGAAGTCGCCGATCTTGGCGTCGTCGTCGGCGACCGCGAAGTCGCACGAGATCATCAGCTCGAAGCCGCCCGCGGTCACGTAACCCTCGAGCACGGCGACGGAAGGCTTCTTCATCGAGTAGAGGCGGTCGCATACCTTGGCGGACAGGATGGCCACCTCCATCGCCATCGTGTTGCCGACGTAGTTGGCGAGCAGCTCGTCGAGGTCGAAGCCCGAGCAGAAGGTGTTGCCGCGGCCGCGAAGGACGAGCACCTTGAGCTCGGGGTCCTCGTCCACCTCGACGATGATCTCGTCCAGCCGGTGGAGCAGCTCGACGGTGACGGCGTTCTTCTTGTGCGGCCGGTTGAGCCAGACGCGAGCAACTTCGCCGTCCTTCTCGAGGATGATGTGGTCGGTGTCGATCATGCAGTGCCATCCCTTCAATTCGAACTGGATTCACTTCAGTATGCTCACCCGGACCACTGGCGTCAAGGACCGCGGTGAAGTCGCGTGCGCGGCCTCCGACACGAGGGCGGTAGCCGGGGGCAGAAGGGTGGACAACAGCGACGAACTGAATTAAGTTCAGGCTGTGTCTCCCGTGAGCCTGCAGCTGACGCGCTACTACGCCGCCGTGGACCACGACGACCTCGAGACTGCCCGGGCCTTGCTCCATCCCCAGGTCACCTTCGCCGTGCATCTGCCCGCCGGGCGTGAACCGAGGCACCACACGCGAGGAGCTCATCGGGTACCTCACGGGCCGGGGCGACGTGGTCCGGCGACACGTCCCGCTCCGCACGTCGCGCGACGCCGACGTCGAGTTCGTCTACGGCGCCGTGGTGGAGGACGAGACGCGGACCACCGGCCACTTCGTGGCGTCGGTCCGGATCGACCCCGATGGCCTCATCGCCGCCTACCACGTCTCGTTCGACACCGAGCTGGCCCTGGTCGCCATGCCGCCGAAGGAAAGAAAGCCATGAGCAGCACGCCCGCCCTGGTCACCTGGTTCGCGACCATGGACTCCGAGAAGCCGGACGACGTCCTGACGATGATCACCGACGACTTCTTCATGTCCGTGCAGTTCTCCAAAGGCGGGGGAGCCTCGTCGGAGTTCGCCGGCGACCGTTCCGGACTCATCCACTACCTCGAACAGCGGGAGAAGAGCGTGCTGGTGCACGTGGTCGACGTCGGCAGCACCGTTGGCGACACCGAGCTGGCACTGGGCCGAACGACCCGGGATGGTGCCTTCGAGGCCTCCTTCAACGCCAGCGCCCAGTTGGTGGACGGGCGGATCCGGCGGCTCTTGATCTGCCGCACCCCAGAGCTGGCGTTCAACTGACCCCTTCACCACCACCGTCAGCGCGTCGTCCCGGCAGCGGCCGCCCACTCCAGGAGAGAGTCACATGCCCGAAGCAGTGATCGTGTCCGTCGCCCGCTCTCCCATCGGCCGTGCCAACAAGGGCTCGTTGACGGAGCTGCGGCCCGACGACCTCGCCGCGTTCATCATCCAGACGGCCCTCGACAAGATCCCCGCTCTGGACAAGAACACGGTGAGGGACCTCTACCTCGGTTGCGGTCTCCCGGGAGGAGAGTCCGGGCACAACATGGCCCGGGTCGTCAACGTCCTCAACGGCATGGACCGAGTGCCAGGAGCGACCATCACCCGCTACTGCGCCTCCTCGGTGCAGACCACCCGGATGGCGTTCCACGCCATCCGGTCCGGCGAGGGGGACGTGTTCATCTCCGCTGGCGTGGAGACCGTCTCCCGGTTCGGGCGCGGGACCTCCGATGACCCCGCCACCTGGAACCCGGTCTTCGCGCCGAGCGCAGCGCCGCACCCGTGAGTACGCGCCGGGTGAGGACTGGTACGACCCCCGCGAGGACGGTGACCTTCCCGACATCTACATGGCCATGGGCCAGACCGCTGAGAACGTCGCCCGCATGCGCGGCCTGGGCCGCCGCGAGCTCGACCTGTTCGGCGTCCGCTCGCAGAACTTGGCGGAGAAGGCCATCGCGAACGGCTTCTGGAGCCGCGAGATCACCCCGGTCACGACGCCTGACGGCACGGTCGTCGACGCCGACGACGGCCCCGGCCGGGCGTGACCTACGACGGCATCAAGGACCTCCAGCCCGTCTTCCGGGCCGACGGCGTGGTCACCGCAGGGAACTGCTGCGGCCTCAACGACGGCGCCGCCGCAGTCGTCATCATGTCCGACACCAAGGCCGCCGAGCTGGGCCTCACACCGCTGGCTCGGATCGTCTCGACCGGGGTGAGCGGCCTATCCCCCGAGATCATGGGCCTCGGACCGGTCGAGGCCACCAAGGACGCCCTGCACAACGCCGGCATGTCCATCGGCGACATCGACCTGGTCGAGATCAACGAAGCCTTCGCTGCTCAGGTCATCCCCTCTTACAAGGACCTCGGCATCGACATCGACCGCCTCAACGTCAACGGCGGTGCGATCGCCGTGGGTCATCCCTACGGGATGACCGGTGCTCGGCTGCAGAACACGATGATCAACAGCCTCGACTTCCACGACAAGACGACCGGTCTCATCACCATGTGCGTCGGTGGCGGGCAGGGCATGGCGTTGATCCTCGAGCGGATCTGAGCGAGGGCGAGACCCTGGTGCACCCATGCTGAGGACGTACGAGCTCGTCGAACGTCGACCAGTACGAAGCCACGTCGGACCCGGACGTGATTCCCGCCGAGTCCGACAGCGCCTTCTCCCTGAGCCGGGCCATCGGCTTCGAGGCGACGCTCTACGGTGTTCCTGGCGCGCTGCAGTATGCGCAGATGTGCGACCAGACCGCCGTTCGTGAGGAGGGCGCTTGGGGGGGTCTCAACGAGTTCACCCACCAGACGGAGATCGCCGGTCCGGACTTCTCGGCGTTCAGGGTCCCCAATGTCGACACGCTCTACTCGAACGCGTGGTTCTACCTGCAGGACGAAGCCTTACCCCTGTCCCTCCCGGATTGCGGTTCTCGCTACTTCACGCTGAACCTGCTGGACGCGCACGGGAACGCCACCAACATCAGCTCACGGACGCATGGCCGGGGCCCGCACCGCATCCTCCTTGCCGGGCCTGACTGGGACGGCGACCCGCCGGCCCGCTTCTCCCTGTTTCGGGTCGCGACTCCGATCATGTGGGGACTGTTGCGGATTCAGGTCCTAGGACCCGACGATCTGGCCGCGGTCCGCGCCCTGCAGGCCCAGGTACAAGTGGCTGGGGGAACGAACGCAGGCCGAGCCGCTGCGTCCTGGCCACGCGTCACCGCCGCCGACGTGGAGTCGGACTGGACGTCGTACTTCGCCGCCCTGGACACGGTGCTCCGGGTGTGCGGGATTCCGCTGGAGGAGTCGGCTCACGTGAGGCGGTTCCACGCGATCGGTGTCGGTGATGACGCACCGTTCGACCCGGCGGTACTGCCCGACGCGATCCGACGGGGAGTCGCGACCGGTTTCACCGAGGCGTTTCACGTCCTGCGCAGCTCACGGTCGCAGCTCGGCCAGATTGACGGTACGGGGTGGACCCGAGTCGCCAACAAGGGGCGGCACGGCACCAACTACACGGCGCGAGCCATCATGAACCACGTCGGCCTCGGCGCCAACGTGGTCGAGGAGAACACCTCCTTCAACACCTATCGCGACGAGGCCGGTGTCCAGCTGGATGGCCGCACTGGCCAATACGAGCTGACCTTTGCCTCGGCTCCCCCCGTCAACTTCTTCTGGTCGGTCACGCTCTACCTGGCTGACACGGGCCACGTCTTCGCGAACGCGCTGAACCGGTACAGCATCGGTGGCTCAGCATCCAAGGCTCGTGCCGGTCGGCGGTTGATCGTCCAGGCCGAGGCTCCTACGGATCCAGGGGACCACGAGTCCTGGCTGCCCGCACCCCAGGACGAGTTCTTCCTGGTCCTTCGCGCCTACGGTCCGCGTGAGGAACTGCTCGACGGCCGTTGGGCTCCTGCCGGCGTCCAACGCGTCCACCAGGCCGCCGACCGATGAACACGACGAGGTTCGGTGCGTCGGTGGGCACCGCCTCCGGCTCCGGCCTCCCGACAGGCGAGGACGACCTCAGCGCCCTCGTGCGGGTGCACGTCTGGGGCTACCCCCTGGTGTTCGCTGCCCGGCTGCGACAGAACATGACCCTGACACCCGTTCCGATGGACTCAGCGACGAGCCGCTCCGCCGCCGCGCCGATCAACACCTTCGGACATCAGAGGCTCCTCTCGGACGCGACTTACCGGGTCGGCGTCGCCCCGAACGTCGACACCCTGTACAGCGTGGCTTGGGTCGATCTGGCCGACGGTCCGGTCGTGCTCGACACTCCGGACTTCAGCGACCGCTACTACACCTTCCAGGTCGGTTTCGCGGACTCGTCCAGCCTCGCGGTCGGTCACCGGACGCACGGGGCCAAGCTGCCGCGCGTGACGCTGAGAGTGCAGGGCAGCCAGCCGCCCATGACGGAGGGCCTCCACCTGACGAGCCCCACTCGGTACGCGATGCTGGCGGGGCGCATCCTCGTCGACCCGGCGGTGGACACAGATTTCGAGGTGGCACACCGCCTCCAGGATGGAGTGAGGCTCACGCGCTGGCGTGATGGCGCCACCACTGCCTGCACCGTCTCGGAGCAGACCCCACTGGACTCGGGCACCGAGGGCCTGGCCGACGGTCCCGCGTACCTTCGGCGCCTGGCCACCGTGCTGGCGGACTGGTTGCCAGACATCGTCCCGCCAGACGTTCTGGGGGACCTGTACCGGGCCGGCTTCGACGAGACACTCGGGCTCGTCCGCACGGTCGAACCAGCCCTGATCGAACGTGCAGTTGTCGACGGGAACACCCTCATCGAGCGGGCTGTGCGAACCGCCGCCACGGCGTCGACGAACCACTGGGCCGTCAACTACCAGGGCTGCGAGTTCGGCGCCGACTGGCTGCTTCGGGCCGCGGTGGCTCACACCGCCATCTACGTCAACCCGGTGGCCGAAGCGCTGTACCCCGTAGCGGAGCTGGACTCGGACGGGCGCCCGCTCGCCGGTCGCCGGCGCTACCAGATCTGTTTCCCGCCGAACGGCCTGCCGCCGGCGTCGTACTTCTGGTCCTTGACCATGTACCACGACCGGGGCTTCCTGGTCGATAACCCCATCGACCGCTACGCGATCGGTGACCGGACGCCCGGACTGCGCTTCGAGGAGGACGGCCGACTGATCCTCCAGGTGTCTCACTCCGCGCCGCGGGAAGGTATCGCGAACTGGCTGCCGGCTCCTCACGATGGGTTCCGGCTGATGCTCCGCCTCTACGGCCCCACGCCGGAGTGCCTTCCGGGCCGGTGGTCCCCACCACCCATCGTCGCGGTGTCGGACGCCGAGACCACCTAGGCCGGTGCCCTAGAGGGGTTAGGAGACGACGTTGGCGGCTTGGTCGGCGGCTTCGTCGACGCCCAAAGCGCTGAGTATCGACGAGTTCTCGTTGGCGAAGTGGGCGAGCACCAGCAGATCGCTGAGACGGCCGTTACGGTCCCGCACGTGATCGCGGAGAAGTGCCTCACCCTCGAAGTCCAGCCGGCGGAACACCTCGGCCGTCGACTCCTGGTTGGCCGGCACCTCGACCATGACCTTCGACAGACCGTCGTTCAGCGCGGCCAGCATCACCGTCCTCGCCATGGCGCGGCCCAAACCCTTGCGCCGATGCTGGCGGGAGACGACCAGGCGCAGCTCTCCCACGTGGGCGGAGAGGCCGACGCCCGGTAGCAGAGAGGCGTAGGCGGCCACCTCGCCGTCCTCCACGGCGACCCACCGAGACGCCCGGGTGTCCTCGACCGCTGCATCCACGCTCGCGGGATCGCGGACGTCCTCCTTTACCGAGGTCACGTCCTCGTCCGGCAGCTCTTCGAAGAACCGACGCAGAGCGTCGGCGTGATCGGCCGTCAGCGGTGTGATGCTACTCATGAGGACTCCTGAAGCGGTCGGCTGCGCTGACGCAAGAACTCGGAGATCTGGGGAATGGTGACCTTGTGGGCCTTGCGACCCACCGCGAGCCCGATGTGTCCGGCCTCCAGCAGGAGCTCCTGCTTGTCCGGCGAGCCGACCAGGTCGAGGGCTGGGCGTGCAGACTGGGGCACGACAATGTGGTCCCGAGTGGCCACGACGTTCAGGTACGGAACGCGGATGGCCGACAGGGACACCGGCCGGCCGCTGAGTAACAGGGTGTCCGCCATCAACGCGTTCTCACGCATCAGCATGTCGACGGTTTGGGTAGCCGCACGACCGGGAAACGGGACGTGGTCGGTGGCCCAGCCGGTCAACAGCTGATGCGCGTTGACGATGTCGTCGTCCCACAGCTTGTCGATCAGCCCGGCGTACTGCGCAAGCTCGGCGGTCGGCTTCATCAGCCGGAAGTACTGCAACAGCACATGGGGCGGGATGTTGCGATCCTCGTCGAGCACCTCGTCCACCTTGAGGTCGCCGCGCTTGAGCGCTTCGGTCAGCACGCCGGCATCCGTGAAGTCGACCGGAGTCGCGATCGTCGTCAGGCTCGCCAGCGGAAGTTCCGGGTCCGCCGCGGCCGCCATCAGGCTCAACAGACCGCCGAAGCAGTACCCCACCAGCGCGACGTCCGGGCTACCGGTCAGCTCGCAGACGCGGTCGACCGCTGCGGGGATGTAGCGCTCGGCATAGTCCTCGAGCCCGTTCCTCGAGTCACGTTCGGTCGGAATGCCCCAGTCGATCATGAAGACGTCGAAGCCGTCGTCACGAAGATGCTCGACGAAGCTGTTGCCCGGAACCAGGTCGAGGATATAGCTCTTCGAGACCAAGCTGTACACGATGAGCAGCGGCGGTGCCTGCGACACCGACTCGCTGCGGTATCGCCACATGACCGCGCGATCCTGCGACCAGACGATGTCCTTGGGCGTCAGCCCCGTACGTGGCCTACTCGACCCCGTGATCACCTTGATCCCGTTGCGGGTTCGAACGGCGTTGCGCTCGACTTCGCGGAGCACCCGCTCCATCACGTCGCCCGGAGTTCGCCAGCCCGTTGCCTCTGTCACTGCCACTCCCCTTACCGCCGCTCTTCGCCGTGGCCGCGGGGGCCCTCCCCGCTTCCGAGGCCGCCTGTCCCTGCTGCGCGCGCCGCGCCTCCCGGGACCGCTTCCGCGCCTCGCTCTCGACGGTCCCGCGAAGGAGCCGCACCTCGTGGTCCAGATCGCCGATCTGGTTGCGGAGCTTCCGTACGTCGGAGCCGGCCGGAAGGTTCACGAAGTGCCAGACCCGGCGGGTCCGTCGTTCCACAACACCGGACACGCCCGACTGCACCTTCTGGACGATGACGACGGCGGTCGAGAACTTGGGGCCGTGGACGAACTCCTCCACACGCGGCCCCAGCGCCCCTTCGACAGCGGAGAAGGCGCGGAGCCACAGCGGATCACCCACAGGTGCCTCCTCGCCCAGGTTCCGCGGCGGCGAGCGCTCTGTCGCCACTGCACAGCATCCCGCAACCGCCCCTATTTATCCAGAGGAATGGCGCCCTTGCTCGGCGGTAGCCGCAAACTGGAGTCTCCTTATCGACGTGATCCAGCCCACTCCTCACCTGCTCTGCTTGACATACCAAGCATCGCTTGGTTTAGTTGTGCGTACCGGAACATCCACCAAGGAGACCATGATGACCACGTACACCGAAATGACCGACAAGGCCGCCGAGCAGATCCTGGCCGCCATGCAGCCGATCAACGACCTGACCTCGTCGGTCGCGGACATGACCGTCGAAGCCGTCAGCAAGCTTCCGTCCGTGCCCACCCCCGACGGAGTCCCCACTGCCCTAGAGGTCGTGACCGCGCACTTCGCGTTCGCCGAGAAGCTGCTCACGGCACAGAAGGACTTCGCCTTCCGCCTGGCCGGCGCGGCCACCCCGCAGGCCAAGGCGACGCCGAAGAAGTAACGTCACCACCTGGTCCACCACCCATCGGGCGGCGACAGCCCACCACGCTCCGGGAGCCCGCCGTGCCCACGCTGACGAACAGGCGCTCGACCGAGCCGAGCCCGCTGCTGCAGGCGCTCGAATTGCCAAGGGCCATGGTGGAGTTCGGGGCCATGATCGGGACCGCCGGGTTCATCCTGCAGGCACCCCGAGGTGACGGCAGCCCCGTCGTCGTCCTCCCAGGCTTCACCGCGTCGGACAGCTCCACCTTCGTCTTGAGAAGCATCCTCGAGCGACTGGGGCACCGACCGGTGGCCTGGGGGCTCGGGCGCAACGTCGGCCCGACACGCGAGATCATCGACGGCGTCGACGCTTTGGTGCGGCGGCTCCATGACGAGGACGGACGATCCGTCCAGCTTGTGGGGTGGAGCCTGGGCGGCGTCTTCGCCCGTCACGTCGCTGCCCGACGGCCCGACATGGTCCGCAGGGTCATCACCTTGGGCAGCCCTTACCGGATCACCCGACGGCAGAACCTGGCCGCAGGGTGGCTCTACCACTCGTACGCCCCGCAACGCCGGGGTGCATCCGGAGTCCGACGTGGAGGTGCGGCCTCGCGTCCCCTCACGGTGCCGACCACCTCGATCTACTCGCCGACTGACGGCATCGTGTCCCCAGCCAGCTGCACCGAGGCGGAGACCGTCCTTGCCGAGAACGTCGGCCTCCATGGCAGCCACAACGGCCTGGGGCACAACCCCTTGGCCCTCTACGTCGTCGCCGACCGCCTGGCACTGCCCCCCGGGGTGCTGCCACGGTTCGACCCTCCGCGAGCAGCGAAGCCGTTCTTCGACGTGCGCCACGGGTAGCCCAGGGCCTCGGGTGACGGGCCTGACCGGTCAGCGCACGCCACTGACCGCGACACCGGCGCCGTACTCCTCGCGCAGAACGCGTTTGTCCAGCTTTCCCATCGCCGTCCGCGGTAGCTGGTCGACGATCTGCACCGAACGCGGACACTTGAAGCCGGCTAGCTGGGACCGGCAGTAGGCCAGCGAGCTGCGCGGGCTGCACCCCCGGGTCGCTCACGACGACCAGGGCTCGCAGCTCCTCACCCATCTCCAGGTGCGGTACTCCGAAAGCGGCAACGTCCTCCACGCCCGGATGCGACGCGAGCACGCGCTCCGCCTCCGCCGGGTAGACGTTCACGCCTCCCGAGACGACGAGGTCCGCGCTGCGGTCGGTGATGTAGGCGTATCCCTCCTCGTCGACGTAGCCGATCTCCCCGAGCGTGAACACCCCGGCACCAAGGCCGGAGTCGGAGTCCAAGCCCTCGATGGCATACACGAGGCCACGGCCGGTCGAGTCGCGGAAGCACAGCCGACCGGCTGTCCCGGCCGGTACCTCACGCCCTGACTCGTCGAGCACCAGGACCTCGAACGGTGGAACTGCCTTGCCGACGGAGCCTGGGTGGGAGAGCCAGTCGGCCGTGTCGATGCTGTTGGTGGTGCCCACCTCCGTGCCGCCGTACGCCTCTTCCAGGATCGGCCCCCACCAGTCGATCATGCGGCGCTTGACCTCGATCGGACACGCGGCCCCCGTGTGGACGACCCGCTGCAGGGACGCGGTGTCGTAGGCGTTCCGTACCTCCGACGGCAGCGCCAGCAGACGTGAGAAGTGCGTCGGCACCATGACGCTCGCGGCGACGCCGTGCTCCTGCACCGTCCGCAGTACCGCCTCGGCGTCGAACCGCGGCAACACGACCACGGACGTGCCCGCCAGCAGCAGCCGCACGGCGGTCAGCGGGCCCGTGTGGTAGAGCGGTCCGACCACCAGATGCGGGCTGAACCGGGTGAGGGGGTTGTCCCGGAAGCGGCTCAAGAGTTCTGCGACCGTGCTCGCCGCGGGGAAGGTGTTGGGTGGCTGCTCCACCGGTTTCGGCCGTCCCGTGGTTCCCGAGGTGAACATCAACGGGGGTCGGGGCCTCACGGACGACGTGTCGTCATCCGACGCGGCAGCCCCCACGAGCTGCTCCCACGACTCCACCGACCCGACGGGCTCGATGGGCTCGACGGCCGCCCGGCCCAGCTCGGGGTGAGCGAGGTCGAGGCGCCAGCCCAGCACCCGGACGGACCTGGACGCCGCCGCGGCGGCCCGCTGAGCGACCTGGGCGGTCTCCGGGCCGACGAGCACGACGCTCGCTTGCGAGACGTCCAGGAGGTAGACGACCTCGTCTGCGGTCAGGTGGAAGCTGATCGGCACCGGCGACAGCCCAGCCAGCATGACCGCTGCGTGCGCCAGCACCGTCTCGACGGAGTTGTGAGCCATGACGGCAACCCGACCTGCCGGTTCCGTGTCCAGTCTGCGCAGGGCGGCGACGGCGGACCCGAGCCGCCGGTCCAGCTCCTCCCAGTCCAGCGCGACGAGGTCGTCCGACAACGCGGGTGTCGCGCGCCTGCGCTCCGGGAGCTCATCGACGACCGGACGTAACGCGCTCATCGCAGGGCCCGCTTCAGGATCTTGCCCGAGGAGCCGAGAGGCATCTCGTCGACGAACCGCACCTCACGTGGGTACTTGTAGGCCGCCAGTCGCTCCTTGCAGAATGCGATCAGCTCGTCGGCGCGCAGCTCGACGCCGGCCCGGCGAACGACCACGGCCACGACCTCCTCTCCGAGCCGGGGGTCCGGCTTGCCGATGACCGCAGCGGCGCTCACACCGGGATGGGAGTACAGCACTTCCTCGATCTCGCGCGGATAGACGTTGTAGCCGCCGCGAATCACCAGGTCCTTCTTGCGATCGACCACGAAGAGGTAACCGTCCTCGTCCTCGTAGCCGAGGTCCCCGCTGTGCAGCCATCCGTCGCGCACTGCCAGCGCCGTCGCCTCCGGGTCGTTGTGATAGCCCTTCATCACGTTGTGTCCGCGGATGACCAGCTCGCCGACGTGGTCCGCCCCGCGGGGCAGGCGACGGCCGGTCTCGTCGACGACGCGGACCTCAACTCCCCAGATCGGCTTCCCGATCGACAGGAAGCGCCGATCCTCCTTGCTGCGGTTGAAGGTCGCGGTGGCGCACGACTCCGACAACCCGTAACCCTCGAGCAGCAGGACGCCGAAGCGCCTCTCCACCTCACGCAGGGTCTCGCCGGGGATCGCGGCGCCGCCGGACACCGCCAGTCGGAACGCGGAGAGGTCTCGGTCCGTCACGTCCTCGGCCAAGAGGGCGTGGTACATGGTCGGCACGCCGAACATGATCGAGACGCGGTCCCGCTCCATGACCTCCAGCGCGGTCGCGATCTCGAACCGTGGCAGGACGGTCATGGTGCTGGCGTAGCGGACCGTGACACCGATGAGGCTCAGCCCGTAGACGTGAAAGAACGGTACGACCGCCAACGAGACGTCCTCGGGACCGAACCCGAAGAGCGCGCCGGAGGTGTTGGCGTTCATCAGGAGCTGCAGGTGGGTGAGCTCAGCCCCCTTGGGCCGCCCCGTCGTGCCGCTGGTGTAGAGGAGCACCGCGGTGTCCTCCGAGCTGGTCGCAACGACATCGTCGAACGCCCGGTCGGCGTAGAGGCTGGCGAGGGTGTGACACCCCGGGGGAAGCTCGCCGCTGCCGCGAACGAAGACCGGCACGTCACCGGCGGCGCGGGCGACCTCGTCGACCCGTGAGCTGCTGGTCAGCAACGCCATGGCACCGGAGTCGTTCATCACGTGCCGGACCTCCGGCTCCCGCAGGAGCGGGTTCAGGGGCACCATGGTGAGCCCAGCGCGCAGGATGCCGAAGTAGCAGAAGACGAAGTCGGCAGAGTTCTCCAGCTGCACGGCCACCACGTCGCCTCGCACCAGGCCGAGTTTCAGCAGACCCGCCGCGGCCCGGGCCGAGCCGCGGTCGACGTCGGCGTAGGTGACGCTGATACCGTCGACGAGCAGGCAGGGCTTGTCGGGGTGCTGCGCGACGGACTCGCGCAGGATCGTGGCGACATTGAGGCTCATCGCCAGTGTCCTTTCATGGGCCTGCCGGTCTGCTTCGTCGTCGACCGGCGCCGTCGCCTGACGTAACAGGCGCTGACCGCCCGACGAGCGACCACGACCCTCTGATCGATGCCACAGCAGGCCACGGGGAGACAGACATGGCTGCAGCGAAACCTCCAGGCAACACACCGAGGCGAGGCTTGCCGATCACCTACGGTGTCGTGCACGACGAGCAGACGGCACGCGGTCGTCGGTCCCTGCGGGCCGACTCCCGTCCACTCAAGAAGTCCGAGCTCGTGGCTGTCGACGTGGTTCGCGACATTGGTGCGGCTGAGCTCCAGGTGGGCGACCGGCTGCCGGACGAGGCGTCGATGCTGGCGCAGTACGGTGTCAGCAGGGACTCCCTTCGGGAGGCCCTGCGCCTTCTCGAGGTTCAGGGCCTCATCACCATCCACCGTGGCCCCGGGGGCGGACCGCAGGTTGCGGGCATCGATCCTGCCTACCTCGCGCGTACCGCGACGCTTTACTTCCACCTCAGTGGGGCCACCTACGACGAGATGTTCGAGACCTGGTTCATGATCGAGCCGGCGGTCGCCGAGAAGGTGGCCGCTCTGCCCGACCGGCCCCGAGTTCGTCGATCGCTCGAGCCCTTCCTCGCAGACCTGCCTGCCGACGTCGGGACGGACGTCTTCTTCACGATGTCGACCGGCTTCCACGCGGAGCTGGCGAAGCTCAGTGGCAATCGGGTGCTCGGCCTGTTGGTGCAGGCGATCGGCCACATCGTCGTCGACCACATCATGCTGGACCTGGATCCGGTCCAGGAGCGGAAGACCATCGAACGTGACCACCGGGATATCGCCGAGGCGATCGCCGCCGGTCGGACGCAGAAGGCGCGCAACCTGATGTCGGCCCATATCGCCACCATGATCGAGATCTACCGGCGGAGCTGGCCGACCCGCATGGGCGAGATCGTCGAGTGGCGATAGCAGCGAAGCGCAGTTCCTCCAGCGGGCCTCGGCTCACCTCACACCCCCAGCCTGCGAAGCAGCAGCTCGCGGGCATCGTCGGCGCTGCCGTAAAGCAGGGCGCTCGACCGCGCTCGCCGGAAGTACAGGTGCGCCGGGTGCTCCCACGTGAAACCGATACCGCCGTGGACATGAACATTCTCGGCCGTGGCGAAGACTGCGGCTTCGGTACTGCACACGCTCGCCATGGCGGTGGCGATGCCGACGTTCTCGCTGTTCCCAGCGAGGGCCGCGACCGCCCATTGGGTCGCAGAACGCGCCGCCTCGACGCGCTGGGCCATGTCCACACAGCGGTGCTTGACCGCCTGGAAGGAGCCGATGGGCCTGCCGAACTGCATCCGCGTCTTGGCGTAGGCCACGGCCATGGACAAGGCGCGCGAGGCCACTCCGAGCTGTTCGCAGGCCATGGCCAAGGCAGCTCGGTCACGCAACCGTTCGAGGATCGCTGGTGCCGACCCCTCCGGACCGATCAGCCGTCCGGGAGCTCGATCCAGCGTCAGGCGCGCGAGCTTGCGGGTCGGGTCGAGCGTCTGCATGGCGGTCCGGCTGAGGCCCGGCGCATCATCGGACAGCGCGAACAGACTGAGGCCCGACGGCGACTGTGCGACCACCAGCAACAGGTCGGCCGCACAGCCATCCACCACGAAGCACGTGCTCCCGGTCAGGACGAAGCCGCTGTCCTGCACCTCCGCTGAGGTACGGAGATCCGACACCGACGACCTACCCGTCTCGGCCGCAGCCACAGTGGCGATGGTCGTGCCCGCGGCAATCCCTGGGAGGTACTCCTCGCGTGCTTGCTCGTCGTCGCCGGCGAGGAGCGCGCCGGCGGCGAGCACCGAGGTGGCGTAGAACGGCAGACACCCCAAGGAACCGCCCAGCGCCTCCATCACGACCGCCATCTCCCGGAAGCCGCCGCCGCTGCCGCCGTACTTCTCCGGGATGTCCAGTCCGGCGAGGCCCAGCTGTTCGGAGGCCTGCCTCCAGACCCCCGGTCGTACCCGAGATCGTCGTCCATCAGTCGACGAACCTCGGTCTCGTCGCATCGCTCCGCGAGAAACTTGGTGACGAAGCCAGCGAACTCGACCTGCTCCACGTCCGGGGTCAGGCGCAGAACCTCATCGCTCAGGCCCCGCGTCTCAGTGATCATCGAGGCACATCTCGCCACGGACCGGCGTCGGCGCGAGGTTCGGCCGGCAGTCCTAGAAGGCGTTCGCCGACGATGTTGCGCTGGATCTCGTCACTGCCGCCAGCGATCCGGTAGCCCGGAGCACCGAGGAGATGCTCGGTCCACGCGAACGTGCCCCACTCTCCGGTGTCCGCGGCCAGTCGGGGGCCGAGTATGGCGGCGGCCGCCTCCGAGGCCAGCGTCAGCCCGTCGACCCAGTGCAGCTTCCGCAGCGACGAGATAGGACCGGGTTCCTGCCCGGCCAGCCGCGCCTCGTGGTCCCGCTGGGCTGAGAGCTGCAGCACCTTCTCAGAGATCCACACGTCGGCAAGCCGCTTGCGTACCAGCGGATCATCATCACATTCGAGCTCTCGAGCCAGCGGCAGCAGCTGTCGCCAGCCACCACCGATGGTCTGGGTGGTCCCACTGTGCCCTCGTTCGAACCCGAGCGTCGTCAGAGCCACCTTCCACCCCTCCCCGACCGCCCCCAGCCGCAGCGAGTCAGGAACTCGCACGTCGGTGAGGAAGACCTCGCAGAACGAGCGGCCTCCGGACATCTGCCTCAACGGCCGGACCTCCACACCGGGCAGGTCGAGGGGCAGCAGGAAGGCCGTCAACCCAGCGTGCTTGGGAACGCTCGGGTCCGAGCGGGCGATCAGCTCCCCGAAGTCGGCGAACTGGGCGCCGGAGCTCCAAACCTTCTGGCCGTTGACCACCCAGCCGTCCCCGTCCCTGGTCGCTCGAGTGCCGAGCCCGGCGAGGTCGGAGCCCGCGGACGGCTCGGAGAAAAGCTGACAGCACTGGGCGTCTCCGCGCAGGAACGGCCTCAGGTACTTGGTGCGCGCCTCCTCGGTGCCGAAGAGGCGCAGCGTGGGCGCGACCAGGTGCAGGGTCACGGAGGGCAGCTCATGTGGGGCCGGCACCTCGAACTGGCTCTCCTCCTGGGCGAAGACGACTTCGTGTGAGGGCGTTAGCCCCGCGCCGCCCGCCTCCACCGGCCAGCTCAGCGCCCCGAATCCGGCGTCGTATTTGCGGCGCTGCCAGTCGCTGACCCGCTCGACCAAGGCCAGCTCGTCGGCGAAGGGAAGGTCGTGGAACACCGCAACATTGTCGGAGCGGCGCTCCTGACCGGCGACCGGGTCACTTCGCGGCGTTGCGTTGGCCCGCAACCAGGCGCGCGCAGTCTCACGGAAGGCCGCGAGCTCGTCCTCGGCGGCGGTCACGACGCCGCCACTCGTCGGACCCCGGAAAAGTAGCGCATCACGGAACCGCTTGTCAGCACAGTGAGGAGCATATTCATCAGGATGAACTAAAGGAGCGACCGCCTTCCTGTCACTCATGAGAACTTCTCGAACCACGCCAGGAGCAAGCCGTTGACCTCATCCGTCTGGTCGGTCGTGAGGATGTGGTTGGCATGGTCGATCCGGATGTGCACCGCTCCGGGAATCGCAGTCGCGACCCGCTCGCCGTTCACCGGCGGCACGAGCTGGTCGTCGGCCCCATGCAGGACCAGAGCCGGAGGTTGGAGGGTGGCCAGGCGCTTGAGCGATGACCAGGCCGCGCCGCCCCTCATCTGGGCCAGATAGCCCGCGGGGCTTGCGGCGAGAGGCAGGCGCACCTTCCAGTCCTCCTCGATCGCGGCGCGAGGGGTCGCCGCCGCGTAGTTGAACGGGATCGCCAGCTCGGCCGCCTCGCGAGCGGTCATGTTGCCGCGCCGGCGCAGCATGTTGAGCGCCGCGGGCTGGAATGTTGCGTGGCGAACGCCAGGATGGGTGGACATCAACACGAGGGACTGCACGAGGTCGGGCCGGGTTAGGGCGACTTCCTGCGCGATCATCCCGCCCATCGAGAGACCGGCGAGGTGCACACGCTCCTCACCGGCGGCTTCGATCACCGCGATCACGTCGCCGGCCATCATCTCGATCGTGTAGGGAGCACCGACGACATCGCCGGTGCGGCCGGCGCCCCTGTTGTCGATGAGGATGACGCGATGGGCGCTGGTGAGGGCGGGTAGCTGCCGCCACCACATCGCGGCCGGGTAGCCCAGGCCGGTGACCAGCACGACCGCCTGCGTTCCCTCCGGCCCGTGCGACTCCCACCAGATCTCCGCTCCGTCATCGCGCTTCACGGTCGCCATGAGGGCTTCCCTTCGATAGTCGAGTCCGCCTGCACCTGCAGTCTGCGCGCGCTCAAACGGGTGCGCCACACAACGTTCTCTGCAGTACACCAAGCGGCGCCCGCTACGTCAAGCGCTAGTCGTCCTCGACCATGGATCGGTATACAGCGAGGAGTGCCGTCTTCTTCGACGGGGTGAGTCGCTCGTCTCGCTCGATGGCCATCTCGACACCCTCCGTGGCCGTGCCGTTGGCCTCTGCCTCCTCGTCGGTGTCGAGCCACCCCATCCGCTCGTAGAGGCTGTTCGCCGACATTCCCAAAGCGCTCGCCATCGCCTTCAACACTTCTGGGGAGGGCTGGTGAAGACCGCGCTCGACCTGGCTCAGGTAGGAGTCGGAGACGCCGGTCATGGTCGCCAGCGACCGTAACGACAGACGAGCCATCTGTCGCTGGGCGCGCAGGTAGGGCGCCAGCGTGGCCCAGTCGTCGTTCGTCGCGGCCATGTCCGCAGCGTAACGGCCGTGTTCGCCACCCGTCGCAATGCTGCGGTCGGAGCTCCCATGCTAAATTTTGAAGTGACTTCAGTTTGGGACAGTTGAGCCACGGCATTCGGAGGACCCCATGACCAATCAGCAGCGCACGGCGATCGTGACCGGTGGGGCGCGCGGAATCGGATCCATGGTGAGCAGGCGGCTGGCCCAGGAGGGCTGCCACGTCGCCGTCCTTGACCTGGACGAGGACTCCTGCGCCGGGACGGTAGAGGCCATCACGAGCCGGGGCGGCAGGGCCATCGCGGTCGGCGCCGATGTGTCGGACGAGGCTGCCGTACAGGCTGCGGTCGACCGGGTCTCGGCGGAGCTGGGGGCGCCCAACGTCTTGGTGAACAACGCCGGCATCACGAGGGACAACCTGCTGTTCAAGATGTCCACGACCGACTGGGACTCGGTGATCAATGTCCACCTACGGGGTGCCTTCCTGATGACGCGCACCGTGCAACGGCACATGACGGAGGCCGGTTGGGGCCGGATCGTCAACATCTCCAGCGTGTCTGCGCTCGGCAACCGGGGCCAGGCGAACTACTCCGCAGCCAAGGCCGGCCTGCAGGGCTTCACCAAGACGCTGGCCCTCGAGCTGGGCCGCTTCGGCATCACGGCGAACGCCATCGCTCCGGGCTTCATCGCCACCGAGATGACCGCCGCCACCGCCGACAGGCTCGGGGTGTCGTTCGAGGACTTCAAGGCCGCCAACGCGGAGCAGATCGCCGTGCGGCGTGTTGGCGAGCCCGACGACGTCGCGAACGCGGTGGCGTTCTTCGCTGGCCCTGGCGCTGGATTCGTCTCGGGGCAAGTGCTCTATGTCGCCGGCGGCCCAACCGGTTGACCCGGTTCGGCACGACGTCGACCGCAGGATCACTCGAGGGGCCGCCGACTCACAACTTGTCGAGCACGTTGCGGCCGCCGAACAGCATGGCGATGAAGACACCGAGTCCGGTCACCGCAGTCATGAGGATTGCCATGGCGGCGACCTGCGGATATTGCCCGTTGGTCCAGAGGTCGTACAGCCTGGTGCCCATGACCTGGGTTGTCGGTGAACGAACCAGCAGCGACGCGGCGAACTCGTGAGTGAGCAGGATGAACATGAGCGCGACGGCGCTGAGGATAGCCGGACGCAGCAAGGGCAGCGTGATCTGTCTGCTGGTCACGAAGGCGCTGGCACCGCTGGTCGCAGACGCCTCGTTGTAAGTCTCCCCGAGGGACATCAACGCCGTCATCTGCAGGCGCATCGAGAACGGGATCATCAGCGCGATGTAGACGAGGATGATCACCGCGCGCGTGCCGTAGAGAATGAGCGGCGGCTGGGTATACGTAAGGAGGAACGCCACACCGAAGATCACCGCGGGGATCCCCAACGGTAGAGCCGATATGACATCACCCAGCACTCGAAGGATTTTGTACCGCCGGCCGCGCACGAGCAGGTTCGCGACGAGGAAGCCCAGCGGGACGCAGAACAGCACCGCGACCGCGGATGCGACGACGCTCGTGATGATCGACTCGATGACGTCGGGGGTCGACAGGAGGAGGCGGAAGTTCTCGAGAGTGAGGAGGGACCAGACGATCGACTCCGACCAGTAGGGCGACAGCGAGACGAGCACGAGGCCGATCAGGGGCAGGAGCAGGGCTACCACGCCGTAGACCACGACCATCACGACTGCCCACGTCGACCGTGCAGGAGCCGCTTTGAAACCCTTGCCGCCGTGCGTGACGAACCGCCTCTGATCACCCAGCAGGAACTTCTGGCCGAGCACGACGATGACGCCGAGGATGACGAGGGGCGAGCCGGCAGCGGCAGCGGCAGCGAAGTCCGCTGGCGACTCCGACACCCGCAGGTACATCTCCGTGGTCAGAACTTTGACGCCGGTGTTCGCGCCGAGCAGCAACGGGCCGGTGAACTGACCGAGACCCAGCAGGAGCGCCACGCCAGCGCCGTAGATCAGCGAGGGGCGCAGCAGGGGCAGCACGATCCGGAAGAACACCCCGACCGTGGACGATCCACTCGCCTGCGCCGCCTCGAGGTGTTCGCCGCTGATGTTGGCCATGCCCGCACTGACGAAGAGGTAGACGAAAGACGTCAGTCCGAAACCGGTGAGGATGATGATCCAGGTCGTGGTGTAGACATCGACCGGCCCCGAGTCGAGGGAGCTCCACCAGGGTAGGCGCCGCAGGAGCGCGTTGAGGTAGCCGGGACCCGGCGAGAGCAGGAAGGCCCACCCGCAGATGTTGGCCACCGCGGGCATCACGATGGGCAGTACCGGAATCACCCTCAAGAACGCGAAGCGCGCTGGGAGGCGACTGCTGGCGAAGGCGAGCACCGTGCCGAGCACCATCGCGATCACCAGGGAGCCCAGCGCGAGCTGGACTGTCGTCCAGATCACCTGGCCGATATTGGGGCTCCCGTACTGCGACTTGTAGCCGGCAGCCCCGTCCTCGAAGGCCAAGGACTGCAGCTGGATGAGCGGGAGCACGATGAGATAGCCCAGAACGAGCAGGAGGAGGACATAACCGAGCCGGGGGCCCCACCCCCCGCTTTGCAGCGACTGAGACAGAGATCCCCTCGGTCCGCTCTTCGGGTCCGGCGCGCGGCGCGCCTGCTCACTCGGCGGTGTGACGGAGGTGGTGGCCACGACTCACAGCTCCGAGGGCACGGCTGAGGTTGCGTTCGGGCTGCTGGTCGCGGTGGGGCTATTGCCGCTCCCGGTCAGCGCCAGTCCCGTCTGCGGGCGGTCGGTGAGGTCGTCCGCGAACAGACGGACATCGCTCGGAGCGAAGCTCAGGAGGACCGGGGTACCTTCCTCGGCGTCACGGATCCAGCCGCCGTGCTCTCGCGTGTCCGCACGCAGGCTGAGCCGTTGCCCCTCGATGTCGACGAGCACGTCGTAGTGGCGGCCCTCGAACTCGGTGGTCACCAGCTTGGCGTGGAGGGGCACCTGGCCAGCAGGAACGTCCTCGGAAGCTCGTCTCAGATGCAGATCCTCGGAACGCAGCCGTGCGACAGCGCGCTCCCCGGCCCCCCGCGCCGGCGTGCGGGCGCCCAGGTCCAGCAGCTCGCCGGAGGCGATGGACCAGCCGCGCTCACCGCGCGTGATCTCGAGCCGGTTGCCCATGCCGATGAACGCGGCGACGTACTCCGAGGCCGGCTCGTCGAAGACATGCTGGGGAGTGTCGAACTGCTCGAGCTTGCCGGCCTTCATGATCGCGAGCCGATCCCCGAGCGCGAACGCCTCCGTCTGGTCGTGCGTGACGAACACGGCGCTGAAGCCCAGCTTGTGGTGCAGCTGGTGGATCTGCGTGCGCACCTGGTCGCGCAACCGAGCGTCCAGGTTGCTGAGCGGCTCGTCGAAGAGCACCAGGTCCGGCTCGGCCACCAGGCCGCGGGCGACCGCGACGCGCTGCTGCTGGCCACCGCTGAGCTGAGCCGGGTAGCGGTCCAGGAGAGCCTCGGTGTCCACCATCGACGCCGCCCTCTCGACCGCCCCGCCACTCAGCTTGTCCTTCATCCCGCGCACCTTCAGCGGATAGCTGATGTTCTTTCGCACGCTGAGGTGCGGCCACAGCGCATAGGACTGGAAGATCATGCCGATGTTCCTCTTGTGAGTAGGCACGTCGACGCGCCCCTCGCCGCTGAAGACGGTGCGATCCTTGAAGGTGATGGTCCCCTCCTCCGGGCGCTCCAAACCGGCTAGGCACCGCAATGTCGTGGTCTTGCCGCAGCCGCTCGGTCCGAGGAGGACGACGAACTCGCCCTCCTCGATTTCCAAGTCCAGGTCGTCGACCACGGTGTTATCGCCGTAGCGCTTGGTCATTCCGTGGACGTTGAATCCCGACATCGCATTGCCTCGTTAAGTCGAGTCAGGTCCTTTGACCCGACGTTGAGTAGGTTGTCGTCAAGCTGACCGCCTTGCGGCGGGGCGTGGTGGCACCGGCGGCGGTGCCACCGTCCACAAGGAAATCGGTTCCGGTCACGTATGACGCCTCGGAGCTGGCCAGGAAGGCGATGGCGCGAGCCACCTCGTCGGGATGGCCTTGGCGTTGCAGAGGGATGGTGCTCACATACGCGCCGACGTCGTCCATCTCGAATCCCGGGGCGTTTGTGATCGGTGTCGCGATGCTCCCTGGACATACCGAGTTCACCCGGATGCGCCGATCGGCCAGCTCGAGGGCTGCCACACGGGTCAGAGCTCGGACGCCGAACTTCGCCGCGCCGTACGATCCGAGCCCGGCCGTCGCCAGGACACCGCGCAACGAGGAGAGCGTCACGATTGATCCGCCGTCGCTCATCAGCCGGATAGCGGCACGCAACGCGAGAAAGGTGCCCACGAGGTTGAGGTCCAGCATGCGGCGAAAGTCGGCCAGCTGGGTGTCGGCGAGCGTGGCCTTGGTGGCGGCTCCCGCCGAGTGCACCAGCACGTCCAGCGGCCCTTCCTCCTCCACCTGAGCGCAGAGGGAGTTCCAGGCTCCCTCGTCCGTGACGTCGAGTGGCACGAAGGATGCCCGATCGCCCAGGTCGTCGGCGACCGCCTTGCCGCCGTCGAGATCGATGTCACTGAGAATCACGCGAGCCTCGCGACCATGGAGCAGCCGTGCCGTCGCTGCTCCGATGCCGCTGGCAGCGCCGGTGATCAGCGCCGTCCGCCCGCTGAATGCGCCGTCGTCGTGAGTCACCGCCGCACCTCCTCGTGCGCGTCCTATCTGTCGGTTCCTGGTGTGGCACCGGGCACCTGGGTCGGACGGACCCAGGTGCCCGACTCGTCCGCGTTGGCACGGTCAGCGCTTCAGGAAGAGCCCTTCCCAATACTGTTGATAGGCCTTGACCTTGTCCGGGGTGAGCTCCGCCGGGTCCGGCAGGGGGACTTGAGACGCATCAGCGACCGCGCCCTCGACTTTGACCACCGACGCGTACCCGGTGTTCAGCGCTGCCTGACCTTCCGGGGTGACCATGAAGTTGGCCAAGACCTGGGCAGCACTCGGGTGAGGCGCCGCGATCAGCACTTGGGTATACCACGGGGTGCCCCACGCCGGTGTGGGCAGCGCCCAGTTGACCGGAGCCCCCGAAGCGACTTCCGCGACGAGCGGCTGCACACCGGGAGCGGCAACGATCTCGCCCGAGGTCAGGGCTTGGGCGACGCCGAGGGCGCTCGGGTAGATGCGAGGTTTGAAGGTCGCGAGCTGCTCCAGGAAGGTGGGACCGAAGTTCTTCTCGTAGAACCGGTAGAAGTCCACATACGACGCGATGCCTTGCGGGTTCACGATCCCGATCTTTCCCGCGTACTTCTCGTTGAGCATCTCCCGAGGATTCTTGAACCCCTCCGGCACCGCCTTGGTGTTCCAACCCATCGCGAACACTGCCGCGCTGGTGCGGAAGAACTTGTTGTTGATCACGTTCTTCGCACGGTCATACGCCGGCGCGTCGAAGGCGGGCCCGCGGACGTCGACCGAGTACTGCCCCGACTTGGCAGCGTTCTGGATGTACGCCGCGTCGGTGACCATGTGGACGTCCGCGGTCCCCTTGCCGGTCCGCTTCTCGACCTCGATCTTCGGGTTGAGGTCCCCGTCCGTGCCTCGGACGAACTGCATGCTGATCTTCGGGTAGGCCTTGTTGAAGGCCGCCTTCAACGCCTCGAGACGGGTCGGGTTCTGGCTGGAGTAGAGCATGACGCCGCCCTCTGTATCAGCTGCGGCGAGCACGCTGTTCCAGTCGCCCGTAGCCGCCTGGGTCGGCGCAGCGCCTCCGCCCCCGCTACCGCACGCTGCGAGCGCAACGGCCACGCACGCGCCTACGGCCACCGCCCTGAGGCTCTTGAAAGTCTGCACGTCGATCCTCTCTTTGAACTGATATCAGTTCAGGCTAACGGCACGTCACGTGTGGCGTCAATCACCCAACCAGCTTCCGCTCAGTCGACGACCACGCACTTGCCGAGGGTGCGACCGGCGAGCAGATCGACGATCGCGCGCGGTGCCTCGTCGAGTCCGGCGTAGGTCGACAGCTCGAGCTTGACCCTGCCGTCGCGCCAGAGCCCGGCGAGTTCTTCGCGCGCTTCGTCGGCGCGGTCGGCGAAGGCGCCGGCCCGAAAACCGCGGATCGTGAGGTTCTTGGCGGTGGCCAGGAACAGGTTCGCCGGACCTCGGGGCGGGTCACCGTTGTAGCCGGAGATGGCGCCGCACAGTGCCACTCGCCCGAAGGGGCGCAACGAGTCCAGCGCCGCCTCGAGGTGGGCGCCTCCGACGTTGTCGAAGTAGACGTCGACTCCCTCCGGCGCGGCCTCACGCAGTTGGACGCCGAGGCCCTGGTGGTAGTCGAACGCGGCGTCCAAGCCCAGCACGTCGCGCAGATAGGTCACCTTGTCCGGACTCCCGGCGCTGCCCACGACGCGGCAGCCCCGGGCCTTCGCCAGCTGTGCGGCCACGCTGCCGACCGCGCCGGCTGCAGCTGAAACCCATACCGTCTCCCCGGCTCCCGTCGAGGCGACGAGCACGATGCCGGCCCATGCCGTCAGGCCGGTGCCGCCCAGCAGCCCCAGGTGGACCTCCGGCGGGGCGAGCGCAGGATCGAGCCGGGCAAGTCGGCCGGCACCGCCTAGCGCGGCCGAGTCGCCGTCGACCACGGCGAGGCCGCGGTACCCGCGCGCGTGCTGGACGATGTCACCGACCTCGATGCCCGCCAGGCGAGACTCCAGGACGGTGCCGACCGCCAGTCCCGCAAGCCCCTCCCCGACCGCGAAGGCCGGCAGGTAGCCAGGCGGGTGAGGTCGGGTCGAGTCGCAGGCGGAGCGCGGCGTCGATCGAGTGGTGCGTGTTGCGCACCAGCACCTGCCCCGCCTCGAGCCGCGGCACTTCGACCTCGGCGACCGCCAGGTCCTCCACTCGCAGTGGCCCTTCGGGGCGGCGTACGAGCCGGACCTCACGTGTTGTCGGTCACGATGCTCCTCCGGCTGCCGGTAGTACCGGCACAGCGCCGTCGCGACGCAGGCCGGCTTGCCGCCCCCGTCGACGCTCGATGGTGACCTGGAACGCGGCCTGCACGGAGCCGGCCCCGGCCGGTTCCACGGAGGCGAGGACGGCGCGCGCTCGAAGCCGGCTACCGGAGACCACCGGGGCCGGGAAGCGAACGCGGTCGAGACCGTAGTTGACGGCCATCGTCGCCCCCTCCACCCGCACGAGCCCCTCGAGCAGAGGCGCGACCAGCGAGAGCGTGAGGTACCCATGGGCGACGGTGGCGCCGAACGGCCCCTGCCTCGCGCGCTCGGGGTCGACGTGGATCCACTGGTGGTCGCCGGTGGCTTCAGCGAACGTGTCGATCCGTTCCTGGTCCACCACCAGCCAGGGTCCAGGGCCGAACTCGGTCCCGACAACGTTCTCCAGTGCACCGACCTCGTAGGTCACCGTGGTCATGACTCCGCCTAGCTCCGCTCTGGTGGTGTGGACAGCTGACCGCGAGTCGCCGGCCCATGGCCCGACCCTCGGCGATGGCATGGGCGACCCGACGGGGCGTCACGCAGTCCCCGATGGCCCACCCCTCGGTGTCGGGCAGGGGCGAGGACGTCCGCACGCCGACCCGTACCAGGCAGTCCGGCTCCACGGGATGGCGAAGGTCGGAGCCGTTGACCGTGACGGTCACCGCACCGTCGCTCGTTCACGTCGACGGCAGCGAGAGCCACCACCTCGAGTCGTTTTCCGCGCAGCCGTTCGGTCAGCTGAGCCCGGGAGTCCGCAGGGATGGCTCCCGCCCAGGAGGTGCCGGGGGTGGCGACGGTCACCTGTTCGGCCCCGCGAGCGAGGGCCACCTCCACCGCGCTGACCGTGGGCCACCACCCGAACCCGTCGTCGACGACGAGCGGACGTCGTGGTGCCATGGTGGCGTCGAGGAGGAATGTCTCCGAGGCGACCTCCAGCCCGGACGGCGGGCACGGCTGCCTCTCCTCCGCGCCGGTGGCCCAGACGACCTCCCCGTCGACGTCACCGGCCTGCACGGTAGTGCCGAGCCGAAGCTCCACACCGGCTCGGCGGAGCTCACGCTCGTAGAAGTCCAACAACCGGCGCCAGCCCGGTCGGGTGCCGGAGGCTTCGGCCGCCACGAGCTGGCCACCGATCCGTTCGGAGCGCTCCACGAGCACTACTCGGAGATCCGGTCTGGCGAGCCCCAGCGTGACGGCCGCTTCCAACCCGGCCGGACCGGCGCCTACCACCGTGACGTGTCGTGCTCGGCTACGGGTGGGGCCCAGTCGGACGGGTTCGGCGGGTCTGACCGTGGCTCCGGGCGGCGCGAGATCGGGGTTGACCACGCACAGACCCACCGGGTCGAAGGCGCGACAGTCCTCGTTGCTGGCCACGCACGGCCGTATCTGGTCGTCGCGCCCGTCGAGCAGCTTCAGCGTGAGATCCGGGTCGGCGATGTGAGGTCGAGCCATGCCCACCAGATCGGCGCGACCGTCGACGACCACCTGCTCGAGGTCCGACCGTTCATGGAAGGACGAGCACAGCAGTACCGGGACGGCAGCCGATCGCCGGATGGCCCGCAACTGGTCGGCGAACGACTCGTCCATCAGGGGCGGGCGGGTGGTCGCCATGTCGCGGACGTAGGACAACCGGTTTCCGTAGGTCAGGTCCAGGAAGTCGGTCGGTTCGCGGTCGGCGATCACGCGGACCACCGAGGCGAGCTGGTCGAGGCCGGCGCCGTCAGGGTCGTTCTCGACCGAGAGGCGGAGCCCGACAACCGCATCGGGACGTTCACGCCTGATCCCGGCGATGATCTCGAGCAGGAGGGTGGAACGCCCCACAACGTCCCCGCCATAGCGGTCCGTACGGTCGTTGACATGCTCGTTGAGGAACTGGGCCACCAGGTAGCCGTGTGCGCCGTGGATCTCCACTCCGTCGAAACCGGCGTCGATCATCATGCAGGCCGAGGTGACGAACGACGTCACCACTGCCGAGCAGTCGTCCGTGGTCAGGACCCGAGCCGGCGACGGTTCGCGGGGCGACCGCACCGCGCTCGGCGCCTCGAACGGGAAGAAGGTCGGCGCGCCGAGGGTCTCGCGACCCAGATGGCACAGCTGAGCGATGCGCCAGGGCGCCGGCTGAGGTGATGGCCTCCGCCTTCGGCCGGTATGCGGCGGCCGCATGCGCGTGCCACGCCTCGCCGAGGAACCGACCGCGCAGGGTCGACGTGCGTCCGACGGAGATCCCACCCGCCACCACCATCGACGGACCACCCCGGGCCAACCGGCCCCAGTAGGCCACGTCCGATGGCAGCGGCATGCCGTCGACGACGGCCGCAGTGCCGTGTGCGGTGGCCACCACCCGGTTACGCAGGGTGCGGCCCGCCACGAGTACACGCTCGTTGAGGACCGACATCAGAGGCCGCAATTGACCTGAGTTCACTTCACGTACGATAGGCCGACGCCAGCGTTCCTACAACTGTCGTGGAGCAACTGTCCGTGAGCGACTCCGTCGAGCACCGGTGCCGTTGACGGCTAGGCATGCGACGCCATAGCCTCAGCACTGACTTGACTTCACTTCAGGAGGACCGCATGTACGTGCTCGTTCACGGCGCCGGTATGGGCGCCTCCTGCTGGGACCGTCTGATCCCACACCTGGATGCACCGGCGGTGGCGATCGACTATCCCGGGCGCGGCTCCCGCAGCGACGTCCCGATCGAGTCCGTGACGCTCGAGGACTGCGCTAACGTGCTGCGAGAGACCTTGGCAGACATCGACGGCGACGACATCGTGATCGTGGCCCACTCCTTCGCCGGCGTCACCGTTCCTCGCGTCATGGCCGAGTTCGCGCCGCGGCTTCGGCACGTGGCCTTCCTGTCCGCGGTCGTCCCCCCAGACGGGTCGAGTGTCCTGGACCAGATTGACCCCTCGGTGCGCGAATCCGTTCGCGCCTCGATCACCGGCGGCGTCTACTCCCAGGAACGCGAAGGCGCACGGATGATGCTGTGCAACGACCTCAGCCCGGAAGCATCCGAATGGACCCTCGACCAGGTGGTCGACGACTCGGCGGCCCTGCTCACGGAGACGGTGGATCTTGCCGGCCTGACGGCGGAGGTGCCGCGTACCTACATCCGGACGACCAAGGACGCCTGCTACCCGCCCGAGCTGCAGGAACGCTCAATGGCCATCGTCGGCGGAGACGTCACATACCTGGACACCGGCCACATGTCGATGGTTGCTGCGCCTGAGCGCCTCGCTCAGGCCCTCCGCGAGCTGGGTTAGATGAACAACGACCGCATCGTCGTTCTGGACGGTGCCCGCACGCCGATCGGCAGCTTCGGAGGAATGTTCAAGGACGTCCCGGCTTTCGAGCTCGGCGCGACGGCCGCGGTCGAAGCGCTCTCACGGGCGAAGGTCGACCCCGCCGACATTCGCGAAGTCGTGATGGGGTGCATCGGGCAGGTGGGGCCAGATGCCTACAACGCTCGCCGCGTCGCCGTCCGCGCGGGCCTGTCCACCAGTGTTCCGGCATACACCGTCAACCGTCTATGCGGCTCAGGCCTGCAGGCGGTGTGGTCCGCCGCGATGGAGATGCGCTGGAACGATCTCGACTTCGCACTCGCCGGTGGCGACGAGTCCATGACCCGCATGCCCTTCTACGACTTCGGCGCCCGCAGCGGCTACAAACTCGGCAACCGGGCCCTCGTCGACGGCACCGTCATGATGCTGACCGACCCGTTCCACGACATCCACATGGGCGTGACCGCCGAGAACGTCGCCGTGAAGTACGGCGTCTCCCGCCAGGAGCAGGACGAGTTCGCCGCCGAGTCGCAGCGTCGAGCGGCCACGCCCGAGGCTCGCGCCGCGTTCGCGGAGGAGATCGTGGCAGTCGAGGTCGGCGGCCGACGCCCGTTCACCGCGGACACCGACGAGCATCCGAAGCCGGGCACCACAGTCGAGGCCCTGGCGGCCCTGCGCCCCGCGTTCTCGAAGGACGGCACGGTGACCGCCGGCAACGCCTCCGGAATCAACGACGGTGCCGCGGTTCTCGTGCTGGCCCGTAAGGAGGCGGCGGCCGCACAAGGGCTGACCGGCCTGGTCTCACTCGAGGCGGTCACCACAGCGGCCATGGAACCCGAGCTCATGGGGTACGCGCCGACCTTGGCCCTGGAGTCACTGTTCACGCAGACGAAGATGTCCCCGTCCGACATCGGCATCATCGAGCTGAACGAAGCGTTCGCCTCACAGGCCGTGGCGGTCATTCGCGACGCCGGGCTCGACCTGGCGTCGGTGAACCCATACGGCGGCGCCATCGCGCTCGGCCACCCGGTCGGGGCGACCGGAGCAAACCTCACGCTACGCGTCGCCAAGGACATGGTCCGCCGCGACCTCGAGTTCGGGATAGTCACCATGTGCATCGGGGGCGGCCAGGCCATGGCGGCTCTCTTCCGGAGGGTCTGACGTGCCCGACCTGATTGGCTACTCCGTCGCACAAGGAGTTGCGCACATCAGGCTGAACCGTCCCGAGGTGTCGAACGCCCTCGATCTCGACGCCGCCAGGGCCCTCGCCTCAACCCTCGAACAAGCCGCCACCAACGACGAGGTGCGGGCCGTCCTCGTGACCGGCGAGGGCCGACGGTTCTGCGCCGGTGGCGACGTGGCCGCCTTCGCTCGGGCCGCCGACCAACCCGCCTACATCCACCAACTGGCCTCCGAGCTTGACGCCAGTTTCCAACGGCTCGCCGCACTCAACATGCCCGTGGTCGCGGCGGTGCACGGGGCCGTCGCCGGCGCGGGGCTGGCACTGATGCTCAGCTGCGACTTGATCGTGGCCGACCCAGCGACCAAGTTCGTGTTCGCCTACCCCGCGATCGGCTTCACGCCCGACTGCGGCCTGTCGTACCTCCTGCCCCGCAGCATCGGGCAGCAACGTGCGCTGCGCTTCGCCTTGATGGGAGAGCCAGCCTCCGCCGAAGACGCCTATACATGGGGCATGGTCACCGAGGTGTCGGCCGACGCCCTCGGCCGCGGAACCGAGCTGGCGATCGCCCTCGCCTCCGGATCCGCAAAGGCGCTGGGACAGTCCCGGCGGCTGATCCGTTCAGGCTGGGAAATGGATCGCGCCGCAGTCGGGGCCGAGGAGATCCGCACCGTCACGGAGATGGTCAAGGGCGCCGAAGCCCAGACGTTGATCGCCCGCTTCGGCGCAGCATCATCTGATCGCAGCCGATAGCGCTCGGCTTTCAGAGGCGCGTGACCCGCACCGCCCAGAAGGGCGAGCTGCGGGCGGTGCTGTACCGCGCCAAGTTATGACTGTCGCGCCCCTATCGTGAGAACCCGCGTCCTGTTCAGCAAATGCTGCAGGCCACGAGCCGCGGCCACCCCGACCACTCAGCCGGGAAACGGCGCGACCGCAGCTTCAGCCGGGAACACGCTGCCCACCTAGGGCTGCTGTCACCTACGGCCCCTACGCGGAGCCCCGCCGGCCCCGCGGTAACCACGGACCACGCAAGCCTCGTGGGTGCTCCCAGCAGGGTTAGTGGCCGGATCTGGTCTGCTTCGCTCACCAGGACGCACGCCCGTGCCCCATGACGGACGGTTCGAGTGCGCTTGAAGGCCGCATCAAACGCTTCGCGGTCACCTTCGCCGACGGCATGCCGTCGACCCGAATCGTCTCCCTCACCAAGACACCAGAAACGCCAGTGGGGTCGGGACTTCAACTTCGCAGGCGTCACCGTGCTGCGGCCTGGAGCGTTCGGCGGTCAGGCCCAGCTTGGCGAGTGGTGCCCTCTTCGATGACGGGGGGTGCAATCGGCCATAGCCCGAGGGGGAAGCGTGCGATCCGCGTGCGATAAGGCCCTCGGTGCGCCCGGACAGAGGCGGACACAGGTGCGTGCGGACTGACGCCCGATTCACGGCGTTGGCGCAGGTCAGGCCGTCGGTCGCCGCGAGCGTAGATCTGTTTACGGAACTGGTGCACCCGTCTTGTGCTTGACGAGCGAATCGCATTGCTAGACAATGGGATTGGAGCCGGCGGGGGGACTCGAACCCCCAACCCCCTGTTTACAAGACAGGTGCGCTGCCAGTTGCGCCACGCCGGCGGAAATCGGGCGCCAGCCTACTTGGCGTCCAGACGGGGAAGACGACAGGAAACCCGGTCGATCCCCTCAGGTCACTCGGGCAGGTTGAGCACCTGGCCGACGTAGATGAGGTTGGGGTTCTTCACGATGCTGGTGTTGACCTGGTACAGCGCCTGCCAGCCACCCTTGACCCCGAGCGCCTGCGCGAGCTCGCTGAGGGTGTCGCCGGCCTTGACCGTGACGTTCTTGCCGGAGACGGCCGGAGCGGAGTTGGCCGGCTTCGTCGCCTTCGGCGTGGTGGTCGCCTTCTTCGTGGTGGTGGTTGTCGCCTTCGGCGCGGTGCGCGTCGTCGAGCGGGACGTGGACGGGGCGGCGGCCGGTGCGGCGCTCGCGGCGCCACCGTTGGCCTTGGTCAGGCCGGCGCGCGGACCACAGACCGGCCAGGCGTTCGGACCGTTCACCGCGAGGATCCGCTGAGCGACGATGATCTGCTCTTCGCGGGTGGCCTGGTACGGAAGCGACGAGAACTGCGTACCGCCGAAGGCCGCCCAGTACTGGTTGGCGAAGCCGAGACCGCCGCTGTACCCGGGGACGCTCGTCGTGGCCGAGTTCTGGCCGGTCTCGCACTGTGCGACCGCGTCCCAGATCGTGCCTCCGGCCGCCTTGGCCTCGGTGGCGGTGACGACGCCACCGGCGATGGTCGCCGCGCCGGCGACGCCGATCCCGGCGAACCGGGCCTTGAGAGATCGCCGCTTCGTGGCAGCGTGCTTCGCGAGGTAGTGCATGGGTGTCCTGTGCCCTCTCCTGACGTGCGCATACGGGGTTAGCTGTCGGGATCGGGCTGTCAGGTGCCCTGCCGAACCGAGTCGGCTCTCACCCCAGAGGCCCCAGCAGGCCTGGTCCCCCCTCTCTCCCCGCCCGGAGTGCTACGAGGCTCAGGCGGCGTCAGCGTTGGGGCTATTCACCTGGTGTCGCCACGTCCGTTGCGGGTGCGCTCGAACCTGACGACGCCCTGGCGGAGTCATTGACTAGGAAATTCAAGCCCATCCTAGTCATGTTCGTACCTTCCGGATCCAGCTGATCCGGAGTCGGCTCAGCTTCCCCAGGGAAGCGGCCACCAGGTCAGCTGACCGTGCCGCGCGAAGGCCATCACCGCGAGCACCGCGGCCGCGAGCAGGAGCACCCCGATGACCACCGCGGTCATCGTCTCGCCTCGAGCGACACCACGGACGAGGGACCGCGAACCGCGCCGGAGCGACGCCCCGCCGGGGCCCCACCAGGCGATGAGCACGCCCGCCGCGAACCCGACGGTCACCGCGGGCGCCATGGCCGGACCGGCCGTCGCGGAGGTGAGGGCCGAGATGCCGAGCGTCGCGCAGAACGTCGCCGACACGGCGACGAGGATCGGGACGAAAGCCCGCCCAGGGTGAGGCCGGCGGCGACCACCAGGTGCCAGGGGCTCAGGGCGACGGCCATCGGCAGGTCGGCGCGGCGGCGGCCGTACCGGTAGCGACGCAGGATCAGCGCGGTCACCGAACGGTCGCTGAAGCGCGCCAGCCAGCACCACACCACGGCCAGGATCAGCGCGATGCCGGGCCAGACAGCGGCGGTGGCGGTGAACGCCGCGGCGAGCGCGAGGAGCGTGCCGGTCCGCTTCGGACGGTTGATCCGAGGGTCGGGCTCGTCGGGGTCGGCGTCCCAGGCGGCCTGCCAGTCGGACTGCTCGAGGTCGTCGTCGCTCTCGGCCCACTCCTCGTCCTCGCCTCCGGCAGCGGGCAGTGCCGAGGTCGAGCCGGACCGCTTCTGGGGTGGGCCGACATCGGTTCCGTATGCGCCAGGGCCGGTCGGGTTCGCCCACGCCGGGTTCCCCGCGGAGGCGGCCCACTCGGGAGTCCACGGCGCAGGCCCTCTCAACGGGGCTGCAGCCGGGCCGCCCGACGCATACCGCTCGAGGGCCGCGACCACCTCGCCGGTCGGCGGGCGGCGGCCCGGGTCCGGCGACAGAGCGGCGGCCAGCAGCGGGCTGAGCCGGCCGTCGACACCGGTGAGGTCGGTCTCGCCGCGGCTGACCCGTCCCAGGACCACGTCCATGGGCCCGCGCCCGAAGGGCGGCCGTCCGGACGCGGCGAACGCGAGCGTGGCGGCCCAGCCCCACCAGTCGGTGGCCTGGGTGACCGGGGAACCGCCGATGACCTCGGGAGACAGGTACCCGGGAGTGCCCATGACCAGACCACTGCTGGTCAGCCGCACGTCGTCGGCGATGTGGGCGATGCCGAAGTCGATGACGACGGGCTCGCCGTCCTCGAGGAGGACGTTGCCCGGCTTGAGGTCGCGGTGCACGACCCCGACCGCGTGGATCGCCTCCAACGCCTCGACCAGGCCGCGCCCGAGCCGCACGAGCTCGTCCGGGCCGAGCGGCCCCTCGTCGGTAACGACGTCGTCCAGCGAGGGCCCGGCGACGTAGCGGGTCACCAGGTAGGGGCGGTCCCCCACGATGTCGGAGTCGATGACCGCGGCGACCCGGCTGCTGACGATGCGGGTGAGCGTGTCGACCTCGCGCTCCAGCCGCCAGCGGGCCTCCGGGTCGTAGGCGACGTGAGGACGGAGCACCTTGATGGCGACGGCTCGGCCGTGCGCGTCCAGCCCAAGGTGGACGACGCCCATCCCACCCTCGCCGAGGCGCGACACCAGCCGGTACGGCCCGAGCCGGTCCGGCTCGGGCGCGACCGTGTCACCCGCCCGTTCGGCGCGGGTGGGCCCGTGGTCGAGCGCCATGCCCACCACGGTAAGGCGTGGTTACACCAGACAGCGACCGCTCACTGCTGGATGTACCCAACGAGTTGGTCACGTTCGACCTGGAGGTTGTCGATCCGCAGCTTGACGACATCGCCGATGCTGACGATGGAGTGGAGCGCGCCATCGACCACGACGGGCATGTGCCGGATGCGCAGTTCGGTCATCGTCCGGGCCACGTTCTCGAGGTCGTCGTCCTTGCTGGCGGTGGTGACCTTGCTGGTCATGATGGCGCTGACCGGCCCGGAGACCATCTCCGCTCCGGCGCGATGCAGGTGACGCACGACATCTCGCTCACTGACGATGCCGGCGACGTCGGTGCCGTCCTCGCTCACGACGACGGCGCCGATGCCGCGCTCGTTCAGGACCTCGAGGAGGTGCGCGACCGTGTCGTCAGGGCGGATGGTGACGACACCTTCGCCCTTGTTGCGCAACACGTCGGCGATCTTCATGGAAAGACGTTAGTGCAGCGGCGTGACGGCGCGCCAGACGCGAGCGCATCCCTGGGACGGCCGCCATCTGGGGGCCGAGAAGCCCGCCACAGCGCGAGCGCCTAGGCTGGACTCAGCCGATGAGCAGGAGCCCTCCCCCTGATGAGCCCGACCCGCCGCCGCCATGACCTCGTCATCGCGGCGAACCGGCTGCCGGTGGACCGGATCACCGCCCCCGACGGCTCGGTGAGCTGGGGTCGCTCACCCGGCGGGCTCGTCACCGCCATGGACTCGGTCATGCGCGAGCGTGGCGGCGCCTGGGTCGGCTGGGACGGCGAGGCTGGCCGGCCTCCCCCACCTTTCACTCACGACGACATCTTCCTACGTCCGGTCGGTCTCTCTCTCGACGAGATGGAGGAGTACTACGAGGGGTTCAGCAACGACACCCTCTGGCCGATCTACCACGACGTCATCGTGCAACCCTCCTTCCACCGCGACTGGTGGCGTGCCTACGTCGAGGTGAACCAGCGGTTCGCCGACGCGGTGGCCGAGGTGGCCGACGAGGGCGCGACCGTCTGGGTGCAGGACTACCAGCTGCAGCTGGTCCCGCGGATGGTCCGCGAGCAGCGGCCCGACCTGCGGATCGGCTGGTTCAACCACATCCCCTTCCCGGCGGTGGAGCTGTTCGCCCAGATCCCCTGGCGGCGGGCGATCCTCGAAGGGCTCCTCGGCGCCGACTACCTCGGCTTCCAACGCCAGGCCGACGCCCAGAACTTCGTCCGCGCCTGCCGGCGCCTGCTCCAGGTCACCACCCGCAAGGACACCGTGACCATGCTCGGCCGCGACGGCTCGTCGCATACGACCCGTGCGAGCGCGATCCCGATCTCCATCGACTACCGGGGCTTGGAGGCGCTGGCGAAGTCCTCGGCGGTCCTCGACCGCGCGGCCGAGCTCCGCCACCAGCTCGGCGACCCACGCATCCTCATGCTCGGCGTCGACCGGCTCGACTACACCAAGGGCATCCGGCATCGGCTCAAGGCTTACGAGGAGCTGCTACAGGACAAGGAGATCGCGCCGCCCGACGTCACGCTGGTCCAGGTGGCCACCCCCAGCCGCGAGCGGGTCGACGCCTACCGCGAGCTGCGTCAGCTGGTCGAGACGACCGTCGGGCGGATCAACGGGGAGTATGCGCCGATCGGCTCGCCCGCGGTCCACTACCAGCACCACTCGTACCCGCAGGAGGAGATGGCGGCGCTCTACCTGGCCGCCGACGTCATGCTCGTGACTCCGCTCCGCGACGGCATGAACCTCGTGGCCAAGGAGTACGTCACCTGCCGCCACGACCTCGGTGGGGCGCTCGTCCTCTCGGAGTTCACCGGCGCGTACCACGAGCTGCACCAGGCGTTCGTCTGCAACCCGCACGACATCGAGGGTCTGAAGCAGACGATTCTCAAGGCGATCAACACCCCCGCCCACGACAAGGCCCGGATCATGAAGGCGCTGCGGCGACGCGTGGCGGACCACGACGTGGACCGTTGGGCGACACGGTTCCTTGACGCCCTGGCCGCCGCACCGGGCCGGCCGGAGCTGGCCATCCACGCCCGCCATCGGCACACCGCCGCGAGCCGGACATGACCGCCGACCTGCCGAACGAGCCGCCGGGTCCGGTGCCTGTGGACCGCGACTCCCCTCCACCCGACGAGGCGACGGCGGAGTCCGCCGAGGAGCTCCGGGCCGCCCTGGAGAAGGCCGCCAAGGCGCCCACCCTGTTGGTCGCGTCCGACTTCGACGGCGCTCTGGCCGAGTTCACCGTCGACCCCGACGACTCCGCCCCGGCGCCGGGGGCGATGAACGCGCTGCGCGGCCTGGCTGCTCTCCCCGACACGCACGTCGCGGTGGCCTCCGGTCGCGACGTCCGGACGCTGCGCGACCTCACCGGGGTGGGCTCCGCCGAGTCGATCACCCTGATCGGCAGCCACGGCGCCGAGGCCACCACACCGAACGTCGCCACCCAGGGCCGGCTCGACGACGACCAGCGCGCGCTGCTCGACGACCTCACCGCGCAGGTCGCCGAGCTCATCGACCGTCACCCGGGCGCCCGGCTCGAGCGCAAGCGGGCCGCCGTGGCGGTCCACACCCGGGGACTGCCCAAGGCCGACGCGGAGGCGGCGCTGCGGGAGGCGGCGAAGCTCGGTGAAGGACGGCACGACGTCCGTATGCTCCGCGGCAAGTCCGTGGTGGAGCTGTCCGTGTCGCACGCCGACAAGGGCAGCGCGATCGCTGCGCTCGGCCGCGAGGTTGGCAGCGACGCGATCTTCTACAGCGGTGACGACGTCACCGACGAGGACGCCTTCAAGGCGCTGGACTCCGACGAGGGCGACATTCCGGTGAAGGTCGGCGGCGGCACCACGCACGCCGCATACCGGGTCGACTCGGTGGCCGACGTCGTCGAGACGCTGGAGCAGCTGCGCGAGCTGCGGGAGCAGGCGACCGGCGAGTCCTGAGCCGTCGCAGACGTCAGCGAGAGCGGCAAGCGCCGGTGGACCCGCGCACGACTAGCTCCGGACGGAACAGGTACTCCGTTCGGGAGGCCGGGATGCCGGCGATCTCGTCGACCAGAGCCTGGACAGTGGCCTCGCCCATCGCGGGCACACGCTGCCTTACCGTCGTCAACGGCGGGTCCGTGAAGGCGATGAGCGTCGAGTCGTCGTAGCCGATAACCGAGATGTCGTCCGGAACGCGCATCCCCACGGCCCGCACCCCGCGAACCGCGCCGAGGGCCATGAGATCAGATCCACACACGAGCGCCGTGCAGCCCTTCTCGACAAGCCGGACCGCGGCCGCCTGCCCACCTTCTACGCTGTACATCTCCGTCTCGATGAGCTCGTCGACCTCGTGGACGTTGAGCAGCTCGGACATGTAACGACGATAGGCGGCGATCTTGCGTTGCGCAGGCACATATCGCCGGGGCCCAATCGCGAGCCCGATCTTCGTGTGCCCCAGGTGAATCAGGTGGTTCAGCGTCAGCACCAGGGCGGCGTCCTCGTCGGTGGAGACGAAGGGCGCGTCCACGCCCGGCATGTAGCCGTTGACCAGGACGATGGGCAAGCCGCGGTCGCGCAGGCGGACATAGCGGCTCGGGTCGGTCGTGCTGTCGGCATGCTGACCGGAGATGTAGATGATTCCGGCGACGCCCCGGTCGAGAAGCATCTGCACGTAGTCGTCCTCGTGGACCCCGCCTGGCGTATGCGTGCAGAGGACCGGCGTGAACCCGTGGCGCACCAGCGCGGTCTCGATCACCTGCGCGAAGGCCGGAAAGATCGGGTTGGTCAGTTCGGGCAGGATCAGCCCGACCAGCCCGGCGCTGGCTCGCCTGAGCCGGCTCGGCCGGTCGTAGCCCAGCACGTCTAGCGAGGTGAGCACCGCCTGCCGCGTCGCCTCGGCGACCCCGGGACGCCCGTTGAGGACTCGGCTGACGGTCGCCTCGCTCACATCGGCGTGCTTGGCGATGTCGGCCAAGCGTGGCATGCACCCGTCCTCGTCCGTCGGTCCTTCAGGGTTGCATCACGGTATCGCGCGGGGCCGCTGATGCGATGCGTGCGCTGTGTCACCGTGACGAGGGACGTCGGCTTCGAACGAGCCTAGGGGCGACTTCGGCTCTCTCGCGCCTGGCCGAGTAGCGCTAAAAGACGAACTTCCGTCACTGCCCGACCAGCGCGGTCATGCCGATGACGAAGGTCGCCAGGCCCGCGCCGATCACCAGGAACACGCCGAGACCCGGCACGGGACCGACGACCAGCAGCACCAGTCCGATGAGGAGCAACACCCCCGGAACCCGGATGGCGCGCAGCACCCGGACCCCGGCCGACGGCATGCCCTCGTAGCGCCCCATGTCATCCGGGGCGTCCGGAGGGTCCTGCGGGGCTCCCCGACCAGCCGGATCGTCGTCGTCCACGGGACCAGGCTAGATGCCCGCCATGTGTCCGCCCCTGGTGCGGGTGAGGTTAGTAAGCCATGATGCGAGGGTCATCGAGGACGTGCTCGGTGAACGTTGCACCCTTTACAACGGATCGTCCGGCACGTTCCTGCCGGTGAAGGAGTCCTGAATATGGCTACCGTGACCTTCGACGAGGCAACCCGGCAGTACCCGGGTAACCCCATTCCGAGCGTCGACAAGCTCAACATCGACATCGCTGACGGGGAGTTCCTCGTCCTCGTCGGTCCTTCCGGATGTGGCAAGTCCACGTCCCTCCGCATGCTCGCCGGCCTCGAGGAGGTCAACGGCGGCCGCATCCTCATCGGGGACCGCGACGTGACCCACCTGTCGCCCAAGGACCGCGACGTGGCGATGGTGTTCCAGAACTACGCGCTCTACCCGCACATGACGGTGGCCGACAACATGGGCTTCGCCCTGAAGATCGCCGGCGTCTCCAAGGACGAGATCGGCAAGCGGGTCAAGGAAGCCGCGAAGATCCTCGACCTCGACCCCTACCTCGAGCGCAAGCCGAAGGCCCTCTCCGGTGGCCAGCGTCAGCGTGTCGCCATGGGCCGCGCGATCGTGCGTAGCCCGCAGGTGTTCCTCATGGACGAGCCGCTGTCGAACCTCGACGCCAAGCTCCGCGTCCAGACCCGCACCCAGATCGCCTCGCTGCAGCGCCGACTCGGTGTCACGACGGTCTACGTCACCCACGACCAGGTCGAGGCCATGACGATGGGCGACCGCGTCGCGGTCCTCAAGGACGGCCTGCTCCAGCAGTGCGACAGCCCGCGCCGGATGTACGACCACCCGGACAACGTCTTCGTGGCCGGCTTCATCGGCTCCCCCGCGATGAACCTCCTCGACGTGCCCGTCAAGGACGGTGGCGTGCAGTTCGGCGACGCGTTGATGCCGATCTCGCGTGAGGACGCCAAGGACCTCGGCTCCCACGTCACCGTCGGCGTGCGGCCGGAGGACCTCGACCTCACCGACAGCGGTCAGGGCCTCGCGGTCACGGTCGACGTCGTCGAGGAGCTCGGCGCCGACGCGTACATCTACGGCCAGGCCAAGGCTCACCTGGTGGACGCGGACCTCGACGACAGTGAGGCGCAGGCCAAGCCGTTCATCGCGCGCGTCGACGGCCGGCGTCCCCCCGAGAAGGGCCAGACCGTCTACCTCAAGCCGCGACAGGGCCACCTGCACATGTTCAACGCCGACAACGGCCTGCGGATGGGCGACTGACCGAGTCACACCCGACGGAGTACGGGAGGGGCGGCACCATCGGTGCCGCCCCTCGCCGTCTCCGGACCCGACACTGATGGGAGCATGACGACGTGCCCCTGGAGCTCACCGCGGCCCGCCCCGACCCGGCACTGCTCGACCTCCCGTGGTCGGTTCCGCTGGAGGACTGGCCCGCTGACCGGCTGGCCGCTCTCCCCCGCGGCATCTCCCGGCATACCGTCCGGTTCGTGAGGGTGTCGAACCGCGTGCTGGCGATCAAGGAGATCAAGGTCGACCTCGCCCGCCGCGAGTACGCCATGTTGCGCAACCTCGAGCGGATGGACCTGCCCTGCGTCGAGCCGTTCGGCGTCGTCAGCGGCCGGGTCACGGCCGAGGGCCAGCCCCTCGACGCGTGCCTCCTGACCCGTCACCTGCAGTACTCGCTCCCCTACCGCGCGCTCTACAGCCAGGCGCTGCGGCCCGACACGGCGCAGCGGCTCATCGACGCGCTCGCCGTGCTCCTCGTCCGGCTGCACCTGGCCGGCTTCTGGTGGGGCGACGTCTCGCTGTCGAACACCCTGTTCCGTCGCGATGCCGGCGCCTTCGCCGCATATCTCGTCGACGCGGAGACCGGCGAGCTGCGCCCGACCCTCAGCACCGGCCAGCGGGAGCACGACCTGGAGATCGCCCGGGTCAACATCGCCGGCGAGCTGATGGACCTCGAGGCCGGCGGCTTCCTCGAGGAGGTCGCCGACCCGCTCGAGGTGTCGGAGGGGATCGTCGACCGGTACCGCAAGCTGTGGTCAGCACTGACCGAGTCGGAACGGTTCGAGACCGGAGACCGGTGGCGGGTGGAGGAGCGGATCCGGCGGCTCAACGACCTCGGGTTCGACATCGACGAGCTGGCGATGTCGACCGACCTCGACGGAACGACCATCCAGATCCAGCCCAAGGTCGTCGACGCCGGCCATCACTCGCGCCGGCTGCTGCGGCTGACCGGGCTCGACGTCGAGGAGAACCAGGCCCGCCGGCTGCTCAACGACCTCGACTCGTACCGCGCCGCGACCGACCGGCAGAACGAGGACGAGGAGCTGGTCGCTCACGAGTGGCTGGTGGCGGTCTACGAACCCTCGGTCCGGGCGGTCCCCCGCGAGCTCGCGGGGAAGCTCGAGCCGGCGGAGCTGTTCCACGAGGTGCTCGAGCACCGGTGGTACATGTCCGAGCGCGCCGGGACCGACGTCCCGATCCGGCTCGCGGTGCGTGACTACATCGACCAGGTGCTGCCGGCCAAGCCCGACGAGAAGGCGGTCCTCGGCGTCGACACCGTCGAGATGCCGGTCGTGGCCATGTTCGACGACTAGGGGGGACCTCCGCATGACCCAGCAGCCGCCGACACCCGGGCCGCAGGACAGGTAGGCCTGGTCCTGCTGAGGTGGGTAGGCGTACGGCGAGGCCGGCGGGGCGGCATACGCACTGGGCCGACGGGTCGGCGCGCTCGTGCTCGACTATCTCCTCCGCTCGACGGTGGCCCTCGCGCACTGACCGTCGTCAGTGTCATCGCTGGTGTCGTCGCCGGCGTCGGCTAGGACTCCGGCTCGCTGAGGACCAGGCCGAAGAGCAGTGTCACGAAGAGCAGGAACGTGAGGATGTGCACCCCGGTGCACCACAGGCAGATCGCGTGGATCTGGAACAGCTCGGCCCAGAGCAGGTAGAGCGCCATGAGCAGGCCGATCCCGCAGAAGCCCAGCCGGAGCGACGTCCAGCGCCACCGACTGGCGGCGCAGCAGGCTGGGCCGGCAGAGGACGAGCATCACGACGAAGAACACCAGTCCCAGCGGCGCCACCGGGACGCCGAGGATGGTCGACCACGCGGACGACGTCACCTTGGCGCAGTCGACCGCGCCGGACGCGGGGCAGGCCAGCGTGGTGCTGCCGGTGTAGTGCTCGTAGGTGAGGTAGGCGGAGGTCAGCAGCCCGAGGACGCACCAGGTCAGCGAGAGCGGGGCCAGCCAACGCGGGATCGTGCGCTGCGGGTGACCGGTGACCGCCGGGCTGCTCATCGGCCCGTCACTTCAGCTGGGCCGCCGCGGCCGTGACCCCGGACGACGTGCACACCTCGGCCGGCTGGTTGTTCGTCAGCCGGCACAGCTGCGCGGTGATGACGTTCGCGCTGCCGAGGACCGCCTTGGAGATGGTCGTCGACGGGTTCGCGATGTCGTCGGCGATCTGCGCCTGGGTCTTGCCGGTGAGGATCGCCGGGTCCACCGAGGCGCCGGTGGCCGTCGCCTTGCCGCCGTAGTCGATGAAGGGGATCGAGCCGCCCGGGTTGTACGTGTCGAAGATCGCCTTGTTGTCACCGGACAGCGTGTCGAGCGGCTGGTTCGTGTTGGTCTGGGTCTCGACACCCGTGAACCCGAGGTACTGGCTCGTGTAGGACGCACCGTGGAAGCTGACGGTGGCGGTGTTCGGGTAGGCCTCCGGGGCGGCACCGCTCGCGGTGGCCTGCAGGTTCGCGAACTGGCCGAACCGGGTCATCGCCACGACGAACGGCCATCGCTCGGCGGCGCAGAACGGGCAGTACTCCGCGCCGACGTAGAGCACCCCGGGCTTGCCGTCCGTCGTCACCGGCGGCGCCGAGATCGCCTTGGGTGGGTTGGACGCGCCGACCCCGACCCCCACCTGGTCGAAGGTGCCGAGCGGCACGGTGCTGAGGGTCGTGTACACCGCGGGGTCCAGCGGGCCGGTCGCGACGGCCTGCTGCTTGGGCCCGAACAGGGCCACGCCCACGAACACCGCGACGACGACCACGATCGCCGCGGTCGCCGCGATCGCGATGGTCAACCGACGGCGGCGTTCGGCCGCTTGCTGCTGCGCCCGGAGCTGGTTGAGGCGGGCGTTGCTGGCCCGCGCGCTCTTCGCCACGGCGCAACCGTAACCGGTCCGGCCGTGGGCGGGCAGTGGGTCGGCCGGTGATGGATACCAGTTCGGTATGCGCGCTCAGCGCGCCGTTGCGCGCTGCCGGGCGATCTCGTACAGGGTCACCCCGGCGGCGACGCCGGCGTTGAGCGACTCCACCCCCGAGGACATCGGGATCGAGACCACCTGGTCGCAGGTCTCCCGCACCAGCCGGGACAGCCCCTTGCCCTCCGAGCCGACGACGACCACGACCGGCTCGGTGGCCAGCGCGAGGCCGGGCAGGTCGACGTCGCCGTCCATGTCGAGACCGAGCACGAAGAAGCCGGCCTTCTGGAACGCCTCGAGCGAGCGCGTCAGGTTGGGCACCCGCGCGACGGGGACGCGGGCAGCGGCGCCGGCCGACGTCTTCCACGCGCTGGCCGTCATGCCGGCCGACCGACGCTCGGGGAGCACGACGCCGTGGCCGCCGAACGCGGCGACGGAGCGGATCACCGCGCCGAGGTTGCGCGGGTCGGTGACGCCGTCGAGGGCGACGACCAGCGGGATGCCGGGCGCCTCCGGGTCGACGAGGTCGGTGGCGTCGACGTAGGCGTACGGCGGCACCTGGACCGCGAGACCCTGGTGGACCGCGCCGTCGGTGAGCCGGTCGAGCTCGCCACGGGGCGTCTCGAGGATGGGGATGCCGCGCTCGGCCGCGGTCTTGAGCGCCTCGCGCACCCGGTCGTCGGCGTCGATCCGGCCCGCGACGTACATCGTCGTGACCGGGACGTCGGCGCGCAGCGCCTCGACGACCGCGTTGCGTCCGGCGACGACCTCGGAGGACGCCTTCCCACCGCTGGACCGGGCCGAGCCGCGCGCGGGGCGGCCCTGCGGGCGTGGGCCCGACGCATACCCGGGCTTGGTGCTTCCCGGCTTGCCACCGCCGCGCTGGCCGACCGCGCGGCTCTTCTTGGCCGCCGGGTGGTACTCGCGCTCGGCGGCCTTGGGGGTGGGTCCCTTGCCCTCCAAGCCTTTTCGGCGTTGCCCACCGGACCCGACGGTCGCGCCCTTCGGTGACTTCGACGACTTCCGTACCGCTCCGCGCCGCTGTGAGTTGCCGGCCATGTCAGGCTTCTTCCCGTCGGGCCAACGACCAGCGCGCCCCGGAGGGCGTGTCCTCGATGGCGATCCCCGCAGCCGCGAGCCGGTCGCGGATCGCGTCGGCCGCCTCGAAATCCCTTGCCGCGCGGGCGGACTGGCGAGCAGCGAGCTGGTCGGTCACGAGCGTGCCGAGGGCCTCGAGCGTGTCGTCGGCACCGCCGGCGCCACCGTTGCCCCAAACCGGCGAGAGGGGGTTCACGCCGAGCACCTCGGTCATCGCGACGACCGCCGTGGCGGCCTCGTGGGCCGCGTCGTCGTCGCCGTCGTCGAGGGCGGTGTTGCCCGCACGGACAGTGTCGTGGACGACCGCGAGCGCCCCGGAGACGTTGAGGTCGTCGTCCATCGCGTCGCGGAACGCTTGCGGCAGAACACCGTTCACGCCGCCCAGGGCGCGCATCCGGTCGGCGCGGTCGAGGAAGCCGGCGATCCGCTCGACCGTCGCGCGGGCCTCGATGAGCGACCCCTCGTGGTACTCGATGGTCGAGCGGTAGTGCGCGGCCGTGAGGTAGTAGCGGACGGCCAGTGGGGTGGCGACCTCGATGACGCGGCCGACCTCGAGGGAGTTGCCGAGGGACTTGCCCATCTTCTGGCCCTTGACCGTGACCCACGCGTTGTGGAGCCAGTACCGGGCGAAGCCGAGCCCGGCGGCGTGCGACTGCGCCTGCTCGTTCTCGTGGTGCGGGAAGCGCAGGTCGATACCGCCGCCGTGGATGTCGAAGGTGTCACCGAGGTAGCGGCGAGCCATGGCCGAGCACTCGAGGTGCCAGCCCGGGCGACCCATGCCGTACGGGGTGGTCCAGGAGGCGGTGACCGGCTCGTCCTCCTTGTGGCCCTTCCACAGCGCGAAGTCGCGGACGTCCTTCTTGCCGCGCGGGTCGGCGTCCTCGGCCGCGGACATGTCGTCCGGGGACTGATGGCTGAGCGAGCCGTACTCCGGCCACGACATCACGTCGAAGTAGACGTCGCCGGAACCGTCCGGCGAGGGGTAGGCGTGCCCGCGGTCGACGAGGGTGTCCATCAGCTCGACCATCTCGGGGATGTGCCCGGTGGCCCGGGGCTCGTAGGTGACGGGGAGCACGCCGAGCGCGTCGAGGGCGGAGGCGGTCAGCCGTTCGTTGCGGTACGACAGGGCGTACCAGGGCTCATCGGCCTCGGTGCTCTTGCGCAGGATCTTGTCGTCGATGTCGGTGACGTTGCGGACGACCGTCACGTCGTACCCGTGGCCGGTCTCCAGCCAGCGGCGCAGCACGTCGAAGGCCACGGCGAAGCGGACGTGCCCGATGTGGGGCGCCGCCTGGGTGGTGAGGCCGCAGATGTAGATGCCCACGCGTCCGGGTTCGAGGGGCTCGAAGTCGCGCAGGGCACCTGCGGACGTGTCGTAGAGGCGCAGGGGCACCGAGAGAGTTTATCGGCGCGGCGGGGGTCGCCCTGACCGTCACTACGCTGACCGCCATGCCGACGCGTGGGGGGTCCTCGGAGCACGACGGGTACGAGCGCCTCGACCCGGAGAAGGTCCGCGACACCCTGGACCAGCTGCAGGCGCGCATCGTGGAGCACTTCCCCGAGCGGCACCTGGCCGACGTGGCGACGGAGGTGGGTGAGGCGGTCCGCCGGATCGAGCGGCAGGCGTCGGAGAGCGCACCGTGGCACCGGTTCGTGTACCTCGCGTCGAGGGTGACGATCGTCCTGCTCGTCGCGCTCATCGTGTTCGCCGTCGTGTCGGCGGTGCGGACCGGCTCCGCGCAGCTCGGTCCCTCCCGGGCGATCGACTGGCTGCAGTACGTCGAGAGCGGCGTCAACGACGTGGTGTTCGCGGCCCTGGCCATCTTCTTCCTCGTCAGCATCCCGAACCGCATCCGGCGGCGGCGCAGCCTCGAGACACTGCACCGGCTGCGGTCCCTCGCGCACATCGTCGACATGCACCAGATGTCGAAGTCCCCGGAGAAGCTGCTGCCCCGCTGGGAGGGCGGCCAGGCCAGCCAGGGCTCGCTCACCCGGGCCGAGCTGGGTCGCTACTACGACTACTGCAGCGAGCTGCTCACGATCGTCTCCAAAGCGGCCGCGCTCTGCGCCGAGCAGTCGACCGACCCGGTGGTCCTCGACACGGTCAGCGAGATCGAGGTCCTCACCACGGGCATGTCCCGCAAGATCTGGCAGAAGATCAGCCTGCTGCACCTCGCCCAGCAGGGCGCCCAGCCGGGAGCTCCGGCGCAGCCGCTGACCTGAGGTCCCCGCACGGTGAAGTAGCGTCGGCGCCATGACGCCGGTCGTCCTCGTGGTGCAGCACCAGGAGCTGTGCCCGCCCGGCTGGGTCGGGGAGTGGCTGACCGCGGAGCGACTCCGGCTCGACGTGCGGCACCCGTATGCCGGTGACCCCCTCCCTGATGGCCTGGGCGAGCACGACGGGCTCGTCGTCCTCGGTGGGCAGATGGGCGCGAACGACGACCACGCATACCCGTGGCTGACCCCGACCAAGGACCTGATCCGGTGGGGAGCGGCGCATGCGGTGCCGGTTCTCGGCATCTGCCTGGGTCACCAGCTGGCGGCCGCTGCCCTCGGGGGCGAGGTGGTCGTCAACCCGGCCGGCGCCCGGCGCGGTGTGCTGGAGATGTCCTGGTCTGAGGCCGGCGCGGACCCCGTCGTCGGGTCGTGCGGCGGGAGTGCCGTGTTCTGGCACCGCGACGTCGTCACCCGACTGCCGGAGGGCACCCAGGTCCTGGCCCGCGCGCAGAGCGGCGAGCTCGCCGCTGCCCGCTTCGCACCGTCGGTGTGGGGTCTCCAGTGCCACCCCGAGGCGCGGCCCGACATCGTGATGGGGTGGGCGGCCAAGGACCGGGCCCTGGCGGTGGCCGACGACGAGACGACCGACGACGAGACGACCGCCCACGAGGTGGCCGACGTCGACCACGCCCTGGCCGCGGTGACCGACGCGCGGGCGCAGCTGGTCGACGCGTGGCGGCCGCTCGCGACCGGGTTCGCGGAACGGGTACGCGTGTACGCCGGGGCCGCGGCCCGGTGACGTCGACGCCGACCCGCCCGGCGCCCAACCCCGCCGTCGGCTGGCGGCGGCTGGTGCGGGTCGTCTCCTTGGGCGGCGCGTCGTACGGGCTGGCCGTGGCCGCCCACCTCGCCGGCGGAGGCGGCTGGCCGGGCTGGCCCGTCACGCTGATGCTGACCGGCCTGTTGGGCGTGATGAGCGTGGCGCTGACCAGCCACCGCCGCGGGACGCCGTTCGTGCTGCTGGTCCTCACCGCGGTCCAGACCCTGCTGCACCTGCTGTTCGCGCAGGTCGACGCGGCAGGCGCATCATGCGCCATCGTCGCCGGCGGCCACCACCACGTGACCGCGGCCTGTGATCCTGGTGCCGGGCACGCCTCGGAGACGCTTCCGAGCCTGCCGATGACCGCGGCGCATGTCGCGGCGACAGTCGTCACCGCGTGGGTGCTGGCGCGGGGTGAGGCCTGGCTCTGGCGCGCGGTCGACCGCCTTCTCCCCCGCCGACCCGCGCGTCGGCTCGCGCTCGACACCGCCTCGGTTCCCGGCATCCGACGCGAGGCGCCGATGCCGCGGGTGTTCCGGCCGACGCCGGGTGCACCGCGAGGTCCTCCGGGGACGCTCGTTCGCCTCTTCGCGTTCTGACCGCTTCCCCGGCGTCCCTCGACCGGGGACCCCACCGGCACCTCGCTGCCGCGACGCGCGCGTGCTGACCCGCGCGTACCCCATCGCGTGAAAGGCCCTGCCCATGCTTGCTTTCCGTCCCGAACCACTCACCCGACCTCGGCGGCGGCTGCGCCGGGTGGCGCCCGCGCTCACGCTCGCGGCCGTCCTCGTGGTGATCACGGCGCAGTCGGCCGCGGCGCACGTCCGCGTCCACGCCGACTCCACGGAGGCCGGTTCGTTCAGCCAGCTGACCTTTCGGGTCCCGAACGAGTCCGACACCGCCGGCACCGTCACGGTCGAGGTCACCCTCCCGCGGGACACCCCGCTCCTCTACGTCAGCACCAAGCCGCTGCCCGGGTGGACGGCCACCGTCACCGAGCAGCCGCTGCCGGCTCCGGTCACAGTGGAGGGCACGACGCTGACCAAGGCGCCGCGAACCGTGACCTGGCAAGCCCAGCCCGGAACGCGGATCGACCCGGGCCAGTACCAGGACTTCGACATCTCCGCCGGCCCGCTGCCGGCCGCGGGAACCGTCGCGCTGCCCGCGGTCCAGACCTACTCGGACGGCACCGTCGTGCGCTGGGACCAGCCGACCCCCGCCGGCGGCGCCGAGCCCGAGCACCCCGCTCCGGAGCTCGTGGTCACCGCCGCCGCCGCGACCGGCACGGGCGCCGCGCCGGCCGGTGACGGCGCCGACCCGGTCGCGCGGATCCTCGCCGGAGCCGCCCTCCTGGTGGCCCTGATCGGCGCGGTCCTCGCCGTCATGGGGCGACGACGGACGAGAATGACCTCCTCATGACCGCCACGACCGTGCGACGCGGGGCCACGCTGCTCCTGCTCGCCACGCTGCTCGGCGGCCTCACGCTGGTCTCGGTCGCCGGTCCGGCGTCAGCACACGACGTGCTGCGTTCCACCAACCCGAAGGACGGGACGCACGTCGAGCGACCGCCGGCTGAGGTCGTGCTGACCTTCGACGAGCCGGCGCTGGCCGTCGGGACCGAGGTCCTGGTCACCGGGCCGTCCGGCTCGGTGAGCACGGGTCCGCCGAGGCTGGTGGACAACGAGGTCCGCCAGTCGCTCGCGGCCGGGCCGGCCGGGGCCTACACCGTGGTCTTCCGGGTCACGTCGGCCGACGGGCACCCGGTCTCGGGCACCTTCGGGTTCACCGCCGACCAGGCCAGCGCCAGCACGACCGCCACCAGCGCCTCCACTGCGACGGCGACCGCGACCGCAACCACTGCGGCGACGGCGACGGTGACCGGGGCCGCCGGTCCAGCCGTGGCGGCGGCCGGCGGGTTTCCGCTCCTGCCCGTCGCCGTGACGGTGGTGGTCGTGACGTTGGGAGTCCTCGTCGTCGGCTGGGCCGTCCGTCGACGACGCTCCGGGAGCGGCTGACCGGCGGCGACAGACCGGCGACAGGCGGATGGCAGGCCCGACGCGAACCCTGACATCACCGTTCGTCAGGAGTCGTCGCCATGTTCCCCGTCGTCACGTTTGGGCCCACCCGCCGTTCGCGGCTGCCGTCCCCCTCGCTCGTCATCGCGGCGCTGCGCCCGTGTGAGGTCTGGCCCGTGGTGACGGTGCACGAGGGACTGTCACCGACGTCACGCCGACTGCGGTACTCCGCCCCCACCCCCCGGCTGAGCCCGCGGATGCTCCGGACGCTCACCAACCTGCGTCCGGGGCACCACGAGGCGTATGCCGGGTGGCGCGAGGGGCGGCCGGTCGGGATCGTCCGGTGGATCCGCACACCGGACCGTCCCGACACGGCCGAGCTGGCGCTCGAGGTCGTCGACGCCGAGCAGGGCCGCGGCGTGGGTGGAGCGCTGGGGGCGTACGCCGCATCCCGGGCTCTCCGTGAGGGGATCCGGACGATGGTCGTCTCGGTCGACCCCGACAACGGCCGGGTGCTCTGCTGGCTGGCAGCCCTCGGCGCTCGGGCCCTGCCGGAGGATGTCGACCGCTTCGCCGTACCGGCCGAGGCGCTCTGCCGGGCACCCCTCGCCGCCCTCGGCTGACGGCTGACGCCCCGTGGGTGGAGGTCCACGCGAGCGTGAGGGCGCTCGGAACGCAGGCGACAGTGCCGCTGCACTGGGGTTGGTCGACGAGATCCTGCCGATCGGGCGTCAGCTCGGCGGGCGGTCCACCGTCGACTTCCTCGCGGCCACCGCGGGATGGGCCAACCTGCTGGAGGGCCGGACGCGGCTGGCGCTCGCGCACTTCCGGTCGGTGCTCGTCGCGGTCCGCGGCGACCTCGCCGGCTCTCGGTATGCGGTCGAGGCGGCTCTCGGCGCCGGCTGCGGTCTCGCCGAGGTCGGCGACGAGCACGCCGCCGAGGTCCTCGCCCTGGCCCGTGGGTGGGTGGACGAGGCCGGTCACGCTTTGGCGCCGGCGATTCGCCACCGCCTGGACGGGCTTTCCGTCGCGTCCGGGGCAGGGGCGGCGATGACGCTGGCCGATCCGAGGGACCGGCTGCTGGCGATCCTCGAGCGGTACCGGGAGCTCTGACCCGCGACGGTCAGGAGCGCCGAACCAGCAGCGCCGTGGCGATCGCGGCCACCCCGTCGCCGCGGCCGGTCAGGCCCAGCCCGTCCGTGGTCGTCCCGCTCACCGACACCGGGGCGCCGGCCGCTTCGCTCAGCGCGGTCTCGGCCTCGCTCCGGCGAGTGCCGACCTTCGGCCGGTTGCCGACCACCTGGACGGCGACGTTCCCGATCTCCCAGCCGGCCTCGCGGACGAGCCGCGCCGCCTCGGCGAGCAGCATGACTCCGGAGGCACCCGCATACTCCGGGCGGCTGGTCCCGAAGTGGGCGCCGAGGTCGCCGATCCCCGCCGCGGAGAACAGCGCGTCACAGGCCGCGTGCGCCGCGACGTCGCCGTCGGAGTGACCCTCCAGCCCCCGCTCGCCCGGCCACAGCAGCCCGGCCAGCCACATCGACCGGTCGCTGCCTTCCGGGGCGAGGGCGTGCACGTCGACCCCGATCCCGGTGCGGGGCAGGTCAGGCACCGTCGTCGTTCCAGGGGATCGGGCCGCGGTGCAGCAGATGGGGTGCCGCCTGGGCGACCGGCTTGACGACCAGCCGGTCGATGTTGACGTGCTGCGGCAGGCCGACGCAGAACCCGATGCACTCGGCGACGTCGGCCGCCGTGAGCGGCCGGTCGACGCCCTCGTAGACGGCGTCGGCCTTGTCCCGGTCGCCGTGGAAGCGGACCAGCGAGAACCCGTCGGTGCGCACCATGCCCGGACAGATCTCCACGACCCGGACCTGGGTGCCGTTGAGCTCCAGCCGCAACGTCTCGGCCAGCGCTCGCTCGGCGTGCTTCGCGGCCGTGTAGCCGGCGCCACCCGGGTAGACCACCTCGGCGGCGACCGAGGTGACGACGACCACCGTCGCCCTGGGCGAGTTCCGCAGCGCGGGGAGGAACGCCTGGGTGACCTGAAGGGTCCCGACGACGTTGCTGTCGAACATCTCCCGCCACTCGGCCGCGTCGCCGCGTTCGACCTGGTCGGTCCCGAGCGCACCGCCGGCGTTGTTGACCAGGACGTCGCACGCGGCGATCTCGGTGGCGGCGGCGGCGACGCTCGCCGCGTCGGTGACGTCCATGACGACCCCGCGGGTCGCGCCCCCGAGCTCGGCGACGACGGCGTCGAGCCGATCCTGCCGACGACCCGTGACGACGACGTCGAACCCGTCACGGTGCAGCCGGGCCGCCGTCGCGGCGCCGATGCCGGACCCGCCGCCGGTGACGACGGCGACGGGGCTCATCGGGCCACCCCGCGCGCTGCGACCCGCGCAGGCGCAGTGGTTCGTGGTGGATGGAGCCGGAATCCGACGCGGTCCAGAGCACGAATCGGGCTAGTCATCGAGGCGGCCTCCACTGTCGCGTAGGGCGACGACCCGGTCGAGGTCGTCCGGAGTGGTGATCTTGTGGGCTCGCGGGTCGCCCGGAACCACGAGGACCGGCAGGCCGAGAGCCTCGACCAGCTCGGCGTCGTCGGTCACCGGGTGGGGGCCGGCCGCCGAGTGGGCCCGCTCGAGCACGGCGCGGCGGAACCCCTGCGGCGTCTGGATCGCCCGCAGGGCGGCCCGGGGCGGGGTCGCCACGACGGTCCCGGACTCGTCGACCTGCTTGACGGTGTCGACCACCGGCAGCCCGGGAACCACTGCTGGGGCACCGGCGGCCACCGCTGCGGCCACCGTCGCGAACAGCGCCGACGGGGTCAGCGCCCGGGCGGCGTCGTGGACCAGCACGATCTCGACGTCCGAGGGCAGGGCGGCAAGGCCGGCCGCCACGGAGTCGGGCCGCTCGGCGCCGCCGGGCACCACACGAACCGGCACCCGCGCATACCCGCTCGCCTCTCGCTCCGCCCGGTCGAGGTGACCGGGCGGGGCGACGACGACCACCGCGGCCGTGCCGGGGTAGCCGACCGCAGCACGGACCGACCAGCCGAGCAGCGACCGTCCGTCGAGCTCGACGAAGGCCTTGGGCACACCGCCGCCGTAGCGCGACCCCGCTCCGGCCGCGACGACGACCACCCCGATCCGGGGCTCAGCCATGGCGGCGCGACGCGAGAGGGGTCGGCCCCGTTAGGAGGCGAGGACCTCGTTGAGGATGGCCTCGGCCTTGTCCTCGTTGGTCTTCTCGGCGAGGGCGAGCTCGGAGACGAGGATCTGGCGCGCCTTGGCGAGCATCCGCTTCTCGCCCGCGCTCAGCCCGCGGTCCTTGTCGCGGCGCCACAGGTCGCGGACGACCTCGGCCACCTTCATGACGTCACCCGAGGCCAGCTTCTCGACGTTGGCCTTGTAGCGGCGCGACCAGTTGGTCGGCTCCTCGGTGTGGGGGGCCCGCAGCACCTCGAACACCCGGTCCAGCCCGTCCTGGCTGACGACGTCGCGCACACCGACGAGGTCACAGTTCTCGGCGGGGACCTGGATGGTCAGATCGCCTTGGGCGACCTTGAGGGTGAGATAGAGCTTGTCCTCTCCCTTGATCGTGCGGGTGGTGATGTCTTCGATCAGTGCCGCCCCGTGGTGGGGGTACACGACCATTTCGCCGACCTTGAAAACCATGTGCTGTTTTCCCCTTTCGCGACCTCCAGAATACCACGCGAGCACCGACACCCACGACTTGGGCGCGCTCGTTTGCGCAGGTCAGAGGCCTGCGGACCGCCGAGCCGGCGGTGGTTGACCTCTTGACAAACCCGCCCCTCGCGTGCAACGCGCGCAGACACTTGCGTCGTGACGCGTGCTGGCACCCCTGCCGCTAGGCTGACGCCCGTGCACCGGCCCGCGACCATCACGCTGCGCGTCAGTTCCCTCACGTCACGCCTCCGGCGCACCGGTATGCCCCCGGGCCGCCGTCCGCTCGCGGTCCTCGCGGCCGTGGGGGTGGGGACCGCATTGGCGCTCGGGGCGTGCTCGACGCAGTCGCCCGCGCAGACCACCGTCGCGTACCAGCCGGCCGACGGGATCGACGTGGACCTCGGCGCCGTCCAGGCTCGCGGTCTGGTCCTCGTGTCCGCCGCGAAGGGGGCCGCCGGGGTCCTCATCGGCTCGCTCATCAACTCCGGGAGCGACCCCGTCACCGTCACCTTCCTGACCCCCGAGCAGGCCCAGGGGACCACCTCGACCGGCCCGACCATGCAGCTCAAGGGCAACGAGCAGCTGCCGATCGACGGGATCCAGTTCCCGAGCGTCCCCGTAGCGCCCGGCGACCTGACCAACATCGTCCTGCAGACCAAGGCCGGCGGCCAGGTGTTCGCCAACGTGCCGGTGCTCCTCCCGGACGGCTACTACTCCTCCTCCACGCCGACGGCGGTCCCCACGACGGCCACGGCGACGACCGCTCCCGCGACCGTGACCACGACGGTGACGGCGACCTCCGACGCGACGTCTGCCACGACATCCGCGAGCGCCACGACGACCGGCGGCTGACCCGCATACGACGGACGGCGTATGCGAGCGCGGCTCAGGCCGCCTCGAACTTGTACCCGAGCCCTCGCACCGTGACGATGTGCCGCGGGCTGGCGGGGTCCGGCTCGATCTTGGCGCGGAGCCGCTTGACGTGGACGTCGAGCGTCTTGGTGTCGCCGACGTAGTCACTGCCCCAGACGCGGTCGATGAGCTGCATCCGGGTGAGGACCCGTCCGGCGTTGCGCAGCAGCATCTCCAACAGCTCGAACTCCTTGAGCGGCAACGAGGTCGCCCGCCCAGCGACGGTGACCGTGTGCCGCTCGATGTCCATCCGGACCGGGCCTGCCTCCAGGGTGGCCGGGAGCAGCTCCTCCGGCTCGGCGAGCCGGCGCAGGACGGCCTTGATCCGGGCCAGCAGCTCGCGCGACGAGTACGGCTTGGTGACGTAGTCGTCGGCGCCGATCTCCAGCCCGACGACCTTGTCGATCTCGCTGTCCTTGGCGGTCAGCATGATGACCGGCACGGTGCTGCGCTGGCGCAGCTGCCGGCACACATCGACGCCGGACAGGCCGGGCAGCATGAGGTCGAGCAGGACGAGGTCGGCGCCGTTCTTGTCGAACTGGGCCAGTGCGGCGGGCCCGGTCTCGGCGACGGCGACCTCGTAGCCCTCGCGACGGAGCAGGTACGAGAGAGGGTCGGAGTACGACTCCTCGTCCTCGACGACGAGTATGCGACTCACGGGGTGCGGCTCATCGGGCGGCTGGGCTCCTGGGGAGTGAGGTCTGCGGGCGCGTCGTCGGACCGGTCGGATCGGCCGACGTCGATAGCGTCGTCGGTCTGTCGCGAGTCGGCGTCGCGCTGGCGGCCGACGGTCATCGAGGGAAGGCGCACGGTGAAGGTCGAACCGCGGCCCGGCTCCGACCAGACGGTCACCTCGCCGCCGTGGTTGGCGGCCACGTGCTTGACGATGGAGAGCCCCAGCCCGGTCCCGCCGGTGGTCCGGGAGCGGGCGGCGTCAACACGGTAGAAGCGCTCGAAGATCCGCAGCTGGTCGGCCGCGGCGATGCCCTGCCCCTGGTCGGTGACCACCAGCTCGACGATGTCGCCCGCGACCGCGCGCACGGCCACGGCGACCCGGGTGTGCGGCTCGGAGTAGGCGACGGCGTTGCCGACGAGGTTCCGGATCGCCGTGACGAGCAGGGCATGGTCGCCCCAGACGTCGCAGTTCCCGGTGGCGATGAGGGCGACCTGGATGTCCTTGTCCTCGGCCGCGAGCCGGGACCGGTCGACCGCCTCCTGGGCGGCCTGGGCCAGGTCGACGGGACTCGGTTCGCTGAGCGAGGCGGCCACCTGGAGCCGGCTGAGGTCCACGATCTCCTGCACCAGACGGGTCAGGCGCGTCGACTCGACCTGCATCCGCCGGGCGAACCGAGCCACGGCCTCCGGGTCGTCGGACGCGTCGAGGACCGCCTCGGCCAGCAGGGCCAGCCCGCCGACCGGCGTCTTCAGCTCGTGGGACACGTTGGCGACGAAGTCGCGGCGGATCTCCTCCAGCCGGCGGGCCTGGCTGCGGTCGTCGACGAGGAGCAGTACGTGGGACGCGCCCAACGGGGCCACCCGGGCGCCGACGACCAGTCCCGGCCGGCCGGCCGGGCCCTTCGGCAGCTCCAGCTCGACCTCGCGGATGACCCCGTCGCGGCGGACCTGTCGGGCCACCGCGAGCAGCTCCGGCTGGGTGAGGTCCTGACCGCGGACCAGCCCGTTCGCCACGGCCGCCGGGGAGTTGTTCACCACCGAGTCCGCCGAGTCGAGGACGATGCCGCTGGACCGGAGCACGGAGAGGACTTCGGCGATGCCGTCCGGCAGCGCGGACGGATCCTCGGCGGGCGGCGGCAGTCGCCGCTGCTGGCGCTCGGAGAGGCGCACCGCATACACGGCGATGCCCGAGAGGGCGATCCCGCCCATCGCGCCGAGCGTGGCGGCGGTCGACACGTCCACACCTCAAGGGTAGGCGGGTCGGCACCACCTCCTGGCCACACCTGCCATCCCGGCGCACGGCGACGGACAATGTTCACCGAAGGAGCGATAACCGTTCACCTGGGCCTGCGAGCCTCGCGCTGGCTCCGGACGGGAGGAGCCGCCCTGCAGACCAAAGGACTTCTGGCCGTATGCGACACGCCTTCCACGACGACCTCGACAAGATCACCGACCAGCTCGTCGAGATGACCCGCCTCGCAGGGTCGGCGGTCGCCCGCGCGACCACTGCGCTGCTCGATGCGGACGTCCATCTGGCCGAGAGCGTCATCGCGGCCGACGACGAGCTCGACGCGATCCGCACGGAGCTCGACGCCCTCTCCATCGACCTGCTGGCCCGCCAGCAGCCGGTGGCCACCGACCTGCGCATCGTCGTGACCTCGATGCGGATGAGCTCCGACCTCGAGCGGATGGGCGACCTCGCCCGCCACATCGCCAAGGTCGCGCGGCTGCGGTACCCCGACAGCGCGGTGCCTCCGGCGCTCTCGGCCCACATCCTCCAGATGGGCCAGATCGCGGAGCGCATCGTCGCCAAGGCCGGTTCGGTCATCGCCTCCAAGGACACCGACGCGGCGCTGAGCCTGGAGCAGGACGACGACGCGATGGACGAGCTGCACCGGCAGCTGTTCGAGGCGATCCTGCGCGACACCGGCGACGGCGCCTCCGAGCTGTCGCGCGAGACCCTGGTCGACCTGACGCTCCTGGGCCGCTACTACGAGCGGTTCGCCGACCACGCGGTCTCCGTGGCGCAGCGGGTCGTCTACCTCGTCACCGGGGAGTACCACAACGAGCTGGACCTGCCGGAGCTCGACCACGAGGAGCAGGAGGACTCGCGGGTCGCGCTCTGAGCAGGTCCGGCCGGCCCGGCGCCGTGCGGGCGGCTCAGCGGCCCTGGTTCGCGACCGCCGCTGCCGCCGCTGCGGCGGCCTCGGGGTCGAGGTACCGGCCGCCCCGGGTGACCGGCTGGAACGCGTCGTCGAGCTCGTACACCAGGGGCATACCCGTCGGGATGTTGAGCCCGGCGATGTCGTCGTCGCTGATCTCGTCAAGGTGCTTCACCAGCGCCCGCAGCGAGTTGCCGTGTGCCGCGACGAGCACCACCTTGCCGTCGCGCAGGTCGGGCTGGATGTCGCTCTCCCAGTAGGGAAGCATCCGGTCGACGACGTCCTTGAGGCACTCGGTCTCCGGCATGTCAGAACCGAGGCCGGCATAGCGGGTGTCACCGGCCTGGCTGTACTGGTTGTCGGCGGAGATCGGCGGCGGCGGCACGTCGTAGGAGCGGCGCCAGAGCATGAACTGCTCCTCGCCGAACTGCTCCATGGTCTGCTTCTTGTCCTTGCCCTGGAGATCGCCGTAGTGGCGCTCGTTGAGCCGCCAGTGACGTCGCACCGGGATCCAGTGGCGGTCGGCCGCGTCCAGGGCGAGGTTGGCCGTCGTGATCGCGCGCCGCAGCACCGAGGTGTGGACGACGTCGGGCAGCAGCCCCTCCGCGACCAGCTGCTCGCCGCCGCTGACCGCCTCGGCGCGCCCCTTGTCGGAGAGGTCCACGTCGACCCAGCCGGTGAAGAGGTTCTTCGCGTTCCAGACGCTCTCACCGTGGCGGAGCAGCACGAGGGTGTAGGTCATGCGATCACCCTATTGGCGGGGCTGATCCTCCAGCAGGTGGCGGAACGCGTCGAGGTTCCGGGTCGACTCACCCCGTGAGATGCGCCAGGCCCACTCCTTGCGCATCGACGTGAGGAACCCCAGGACCAGCAGCTCGTTGAACGGCGCATCGGCCGCGTCGAGCACCACACCGAGGAGCTGGTCGAGGTATGCGGAGTCGACGGCCTTCGTGGGGACCTCGCCCTTGACGTAGACGTCTCCTGACGTGTCGATCGCATACGCGAGGCCGGGCATCCGCAGGTTGCGGCGCAGCAGGTGCCGGTAGAACTCCTCGTGGTTCTCGTCCGGGTTCCGGACGACGAACGCCGAGACCGACGTGTACCTCTCGCGGACGAGGAGCGACGCCACGGTTCGCAGCTTCTTGTCGCCGGGCAGGGTCACGACGAACTCACCGGGCCGGCCACCCAGCTCCCACTCGATGCCGGCGTCGTCGAGGTATGCCCGGACCGTCGCCTCCGCGTCGGCGGCGGCGTCGTCGGTCGCGGGGTGCTCGCTCACGGGATGAGCGCCGGCGGCGCCTGGACGACGGCGGCGGCACGCGCGACTCGGCGAGCGCGAGCCGTGGCGCAGTGGGGAGAGGGTCCAGGGGGGTGGGGGTCCGCACCAGGCGCGCCTCCGCATACACCTCGAGGAGGTGGTCCGTGGTCGCGCCCCAGCCGAAGCCCTTCGCGTGCACGGCGGCCCGTCGCCCGAGGTCGCCCCGCCGGGCGGTGTCGACGAGGAGCGACTCGACGGCCTCGGTCCAGGTGCCGATGTCGTGTCCCTCGACCAGGAGCCCGGTGTCGCCGACGGCCATCGGCAGCCCGCCGACATCGGCGGCGACCACCGGCGTGCCACAGGCCTCGGCCTCGAGGGCCACCAGGCCGAACGACTCACTGTGCGAGGGCATGAGGACGAGGTCGGCGGCGCGGTACCACTCGGCCAGCAGCGGCCTCGACACCGGCGGGACGAACCGGGTCTGGTCGGCGACCCCGAGTTGCTCGGCGAGCGCCTCGAGCTCGCCCGGGCGGGCGAGTCCCGAACCGCTGGGCCCACCCAGGACCGCCAGCACGAGGTCGTCCCGCCACTCCGGGTGACGGCGGAGCAGCTCGGCCCCGACGCGGAGGAGGACATCGGGCCGTTTGAGGGGCTGGATGCGGCCGACGAAGAGCAGGACCCGACCGTCGCGAGGCAGCCCGAGCGCCTCCCGCGCCGTGTGGGGGTCCCCAGGGGTGAACGTCGCGAGGTCGACGCCCGGGGTGACCACGCGCACCTTGGCCGGGTCGGCGTCGTAGAGCTCGACGAGGTCGGCCGCCTCGCCCTCGGTGTTCGCGACGAGCCGGTCCGCGGCCTCGACGACCTGGGCCTCGCCGATCTCGCGGCCGGGCGGTTCCGGGCTGTCGTCGGTGGGCAGGTGCTGGTTCTTGACCCGCGCCATGGTGTGCATCGTGTGGACCAGCGGCACGCCCCACCGGTCCGCGGCGAGCCAGCCGACCTGGCCGGAGAGCCAGTAGTGCGAGTGCAGCACGTCGTACCAGCCCTCCGGGCGGGCAGCCGCCGCGCGCATCACCCCGGCGGCGAACGCACAGAGCTGGCCCGGCAGGTCGGCCTTCCCGAGGCCCTCGTACGGCCCGGCCGTGATGTGCCGGACCGACACGCCCGGGACCAGGTCGACGAACGGCGGGATCGTCCCGGTCGTCGCCCGGGTGAAGATGTCGACCTCGACGCCCCGTGCGGCCAGCTCCTTGGCGACCTCGGCGACGTAGACGTTCATGCCGCCCGCGTCCCCGGTGCCGGGCTGTTCCAGCGGCGAGGTGTGGACGCTGACCATGGCGACTCGCCGGATCACGTCAGGAGAGCTCACCCCTGCAGCGTAAGCCGCCCGCCTGATCCCGCTTCCAGACGCCCGTTGTTGCGAGTTTCGGCGCCGTCAGGCGCCCGAAACTCGCAACAACGGCAGTCTGGAAGCGGGGAGGGTGCGGCATACGCTCCCGGTGTGGCGCGAACCCGGCCCGTCGGCGTCGTGACCCGCGGGACGACCAACCCGAACCGGCTCCGTCGCGTCGACCGCTGGCTCGCCGACGTCGAGGGGTGGCGGCTCCGCGCGTCGGCCGAACCGCCGGTGGTCGTGGACCTCGGCTACGGCGCGTCTCCCGTGACCGCGCTGGAGCTGCACGACCGGCTCGCGCGGGTCCGAGCGGACGTCGAGGTCGTCGGGATCGAGATCGACCCGGAGCGGGTCCGGGCGGCCCAGCCACTGGCGCGTCCCGGCCTCTCGTTCGCGCTGGGGGGGTTCGAGGTTCCGTTGCCGGACCGCCGGCGGCCGGTCGTCGTGCGCGCGTTCAACGTGCTCCGCCAGTACGCCGAGGAGGAGGTCGACGCCGCGTGGGACCGGGTCCGGCCGCGGCTGGCCACGGACGGGCTTCTCGTAGACGGGACCTGCGATGAGATCGGGCGCCTCGCCTCATGGGTCGCCGTGGACGCGACCGGGACCGACCAGCCTGACCGTGTCGTTACGGCTGCGCGGCCTGGACCGTCCGTCGACGGTGGCGGAGCGGCTGCCCAAGGCCCTCATCCACCGGAACGTCCCCGGGGAGGCCGTCCACGCATACCTGGCGGCCCTGGACGCCGCGTGGGACCGGGCCGCCCCGCAGGCCAGCTACGGGGTGCGGCAGCGCTGGGTAGCCGCGTGCACGACCCTGCGCGCTGAGGGGTGGCCCGTCCTCGACGGCCCGCGGCGCTGGCGTCTGGGCGAGCTCACGGTGGAATGGGAGGCGGTCAGGCCTCAGCGGGCGTAGTCGTCCTCGAGGCGCTCGATGTCGCTCTCGTCGAAGTGGCCGAAGCCGACTTCGAGCAGCCGACCGGGCTGGGTGCCGCTGTTGCCCATGCGGTGGATCGCGCCGTGGGGGACCCAGACGGTCTCGCCGGGGCCGGCCGTCCACTGGCGGTCGTCGACGGTGATGTCGATCGGCACGTCGAGGATCTGCCACATCTCGCCGCGGTGCTGGTGGCGCTGCAGCGACAGCCGGTGACCGGGCTGCACGGTGATGATCTTGACCGTCACGGTCTCGTTCGAGACGAACTGCTGGAACTGCCCCCACGGCCGCTCGATGACGAAGATGTCCTCGGTCGGGTTGCGGTCGCCCTGGTCGTACTCGTTCTGGGCGTGGGTGGCCTCGTCAGTGAGGTGCAGCTGGTCGCTCATGGCCCACAGTCTGCCCTACTCGCAGAACGCCTCCGGTCACCACGGACCGTAGGGGCCGTCGTTGCGGCGGCCCCGGCCGGTGACCTGTCGCAGCGCCGGACGGACGTCGGCGAGGTACACCGCGGCGGCGATGAACCCGATCAGGCCGAACATGTTCAGCGCGTTGAACATCGTGACGACGCCGAGGATGGACGCCACGAGCAGGAGGATCATCCAGAAGTTCTTCGTGCGCTTGCCCGCCGCGACGAACGCGTCCGGTCGGTGACGCACCGCGTCGACGAGGGCAAAGAGCTCGCAGGCGAGCGCGGCGACACCAAGGATGAGTACGAGCGTTCCTTGGAAGCCGGTGAAAGCAGTCATGGGCGGTTCACCTCTGTGGGTCACGGACTGTCGAGGACCAGTGTGACCGGCCCGTCGTTCACCAAGGAAACCGCCATGTCGGCCCCAAAGGTTCCCGTTTCGACCTGGATCCCCCGCTGACGCAGCGCCGCGACGACCGCGTCGACCACCGGTTCGGCCACGGGACCGGGCGCGGCGGCGTTCCAGGTGGGGCGCCGGCCCTTGCGAGCGTCGCCGTAGAGGGTGAACTGGCTGACGACGAGCACGGGCGCTCCCGCGTCGAGTACCGACTGCTCGTCGCGCAGCAGCCGCAGGTCGGCGATCTTGCGGGCCAGCCACTCGACCTGGTCGGGTCCGTCGTCGTGGGTCACCCCCACGAGCGCAACGAGGCCGGGACGGTCGACGGCGCCCACCACCTCGCCGCCGACGACCACCGAGGCGGACGTCACGCGCTGGAGGACGGCCCGCATCCTCGCCTCAGCAACCGACCGCGACGATGCGGCCGACGGCCTCGCCGTGCCCGAGGACCGGCGCGCTGGCCATGTCGTCGAGCGCGCCGGGAGCGTCGACGCCGAGGCGTCGCAACACGGCGGCGAGGACGACGGCCTTCGCCCGGGGGTACCCGTCGGCGATCTTCACCGCGACGCCGCGTCCGTCGGCCAGCCCCACCGCATACACGGACTCGGCGCCGTCCTTGGCGATGAGCCCCTCGGCCTCACGCACCAGTCGTGTCACGTCCCGGCGGGTACCACCGAGGTAGAGCGGCTCACCGCGGATGGCGGCGGTCACGCGAGCCTCGGCCGTGCCCGCCGGCGCCGTGGCGATCCGTCCGAAGGCTCGGGCCAGGCCGGCCAGCGCGTACGCGTGGAGGGGCGCGCCGCAACCGTCGACCGTGACGGCGACGACCGGTTCGCCGGTGAGCTCGACGATGGTGTCGGTGATGGCCCGCTGGAGGGGATGCTCTGGGTGCCGGTATGCCGCGGTGTCCCACCCGTTGACGACGCAGGTCGCGAGCATGGCCGCATGCTTGCCCGAGCAGTTCTGTGCGATGGCCGCCTTGGCCCGGCCGGCGCGGATCCAGGCGTCCTGCTCGTCATCGTCGATCGGGTAGTCCGGCGTGTTCTGCAGGTCCGCCTCGGTCAGCCCGGCCCCCTCGAGGATGCGAGCGGCCGCCTCCCGGTGGAACGGCTCGCCGGAGTGGCTGGCGCAGGCCAGCGCCAGCTCGGCGTCCGGCAGGTCGAGACCGGCCCGAACCATGGCGGAGGACTGGATCGGCTTGTTGGCCGAGCGGGCGAAGACCGCGCCGGTCGGGTCGCCCAGCGCCCACTCGACGGACCCGTCGGGCGCGGTCACGACGACCGTGCCGCGATGGACGCTCTCGACGAAGCCGCCGCGGACGACGTGCGCGACGATCGGCGCCTCCGTCAGTGCCCTGGAGACGGCGGTCGAGCCGGTCTCGAGGGCGGGGTCGGGCACGGCGGTCAGTGTGCCAGAGCGGGTATGCGAACGGGCCGGTCCGCACGGGGTGTGCGAACCGGCCCGGTCAGCCGCTGGTGCGGCGTGGATCCGGTCGCGCCGGGGCTCACAACCTCGGCGGGGTGTCCCGAGGTTGAGGGGGTCGGTTGCAGTCGACCCGGCGCGACCGGGGTCAGATGCCCGGTGTTGGGCGGACTGAGGTCAGGCGCCGACCTTGTCGGCGGCGGCCGTGGTCGCCTTGCGGGCGCGCGGGGCGGCCTTGCGGGCGGAGGTGGCGGTCGCCTTGGTGCGGGCGGTGGTGGCCTTGGCACCCTTGCGAGCGGTCGTTCGCGTGCGCTTGGCCGGGGTCGCGGTCTTGGCGACAGCCTCCCGGGTGGCGTCCGCAATGACGTCCGCGGCGGCGTCGGCGTCCTTGACCTCACGGCTCACGACGTCGTTGACGACACCGGCGACGCGGACGGCCTGGTGACGGCCGGTGGTGATGGTCGCCTTGGCCGAGGCCTGGGTCTCGGAGACGGCGTTGCGGACCGTGGTGACCGCGCCCTTGCCGAGCGCGACGGTCTGCTCCGCCTGCGCCACGAGGTCCTGGGTGGACTTCTGGGTGCGGATCTTCTTGACCAGCTCCTCGCCGCGGGCGGCGAAGGCGTCGTACTGGTGCTGAGCCTTGCCGGCCAGCTCGAGCGAACGCTCGAGGACGACGGCGGGGACGTCCTGGACCTGCTTCTGGACCGCCTTGGGGTTCACGGCGGTGATGGTCCGGGTGGCGGCGGTCGCCTGGGTACGGGCCTGCGTACGGGCACCGCGCAGCTTCTCAGCGGCGGCGTCGGTCACGCCGACCACGGCGTAGACCGGGGTGGCGTCGGTGACCGTCTTCTTGATCTCGTGGGTGAATGCCATGTCATTTCTCCTTGCTGGTGATGGTGGTCGTGGGGGCCGTTTCGGCCGGGGTGGAGGCCGCCGTGAACGATGTGTAGACGTCGACGAGCACGGCGCGCTGCCGGTCCGTCAGGGCGGGGTCCTTGGCGATGGCGTCGAGGACCGTCGGGCCCTCGTAGGCGGGGACCGGCTTCTCATCGAGGATGCCGGCGCGCACGTAGAGGGTCTCCGCGGAGACCTCGAGGCCGCGGGCGAGCTGCTGGAGGATCTCCGCGCTCGGCTTCTTCAGGCCCCGCTCGATCTGGCTGAGGTAGGGGTTGGAGACGCCGGCGAGCTCGGAGAGCTGTCGCAGCGACAGCTTCGCGTTCTGTCGCTGCTCCTTGAGGAACGAGCCCAGATCATGAAGATCCGGGAGCTCCGGGCCGGGCAGCTTGCTCACGCGTCCATTGTGCTTGCTCTAGTTAGCAAAATGCAAACTGGGGCAGCGTGAGCCCGCTCACACCCTCCACTCCGGGTCGCCGAGAGGCCAACTTCGGCCGGTATACGGGGGCGCAAAGCGGCCAAAGTTGGCCTCTCGGCCGGTGGGGGGACTGAGGTGCTTCGGGGCAGTCAGCGGCGTTTGACGCCGAGCATCTCCCGCGCCTCGGTGGTGGTCAGCGGGGGTCGCTGCATCAGCGTCGCCAGCTCCGCGGCGCGGGACACCAGCTCGTCGTTGTGCTGGACCGCCTGGCCCCGGGCGTAGACGAGGTTGTCCTCCATCCCGACCCGCAGATGGCCGCCGGCGGCGAGCGCCGCGGCCGCGATCGGCAGGTGGCTGCGCCCGATCCCCGTCGCCGACCAGCTGGTGACCTGCGGCGGAAGCAGCGCGACCCCGGCGAGCAGCGCCGCGGGCGATCCGGGCATACCCCCGGGAACCCCGGTCACGAAGTCCACGTGCACCTTGCCGCCGAACGGTAGCCCCTCCTGGTCGAGCAGCCGCCGCAGCGCGGCCACGTGCCCGAGGTCGAACAGCTCGAACTCGGGAACCACCTCGCGCTCGATGCTCTGGCGGTACAGCTCGACCATGAACGGCCACGGGTTGAGGAACACGTCGTCGCCGAAGTTCGTCGTGCCGCAGGTGAGCGAGCAGGAGTCCGGCTCGGCGTCGAGCACGGTGAGCCGTTGGTCCAGCGGGTCGTGCACGGACCCGCCGGTCGACAGCTGGACGACGAGGTCGGTGGCCTCCCGGATGGCCTCGACCGCCGCACGGAGCAGCCCGGCGTCGAGGGTCGGAGCGTGCGCGGCGTCCCGGATGTGCAGGTGGATCATCGACGCACCAGCCGCCTCACAGCGCACCGCGGTCTCGACGAGCTCCTCCAGCGTGGTCGGCAGCTGCGGGACGTCGGCCTTGCTCGACTCGGCGCCGGTCGGCGCGACGGTGATGAGGGTGTTCACGGCCCGAGAGCCTAGGGCCGCGGCTGGTTCTGGCGGGGTCCCCGCGAAGTATCGGAGCGAAGCGGAGAACTTCGTGGGTGGCTCTACGGCGAGACGACGACCTCTTGGGCCGCCGCGATGCCGCCGGCGAGCAACGGCGCGTCGATCGCCGTGTTGCGCTTCACCAGGGCCAGCGCGATCGGTCCCAGCTCGTGGTGCCGCGCCACGGACGTCACGAAGCCGATGGGTCGCCCGTCGAGCACCACCTCGGCGCCACGGTCGGGCAGGACGTGCCCCGACCCGTCGAGGTGGAGGAACACCAGCCGCCGCGGCGGACGCCCGAGGTTGTGCACGCGAGCAACGGTCTCCTGCCCGCGGTAGCAGCCCTTGTGCAGGTGTACCGCGGTTCGGAGCCAGTCGACCTCGTGGACGATCGTGCGGTGGTCGGTCTCGAACCCGAGGCGCGGCCGCCACGCGGCGATGCGCAGCGCTTCGGCCGCCCAGATGCCAGCCAACGGTCGATCGCCCACTGCCGCAACGAGATCCGCGCGCGGGACGATGAGCTCACGCCAGCGCCGCGCGGACCCCGGGTGGTCCACGACCGGCCCGTATGCGGCGGTGTCGCCGACGACGTCCGGCCAGGGGTCACGCCAGGCCAGCGGCTCACCCGGCGCCGACTCGGCCGCGATGGGCTCGCCGAGCACGGCGTAGTCCTCGGAGACGTCGGCCAGCTCGACCCGGAGCATGAACCGCATCGAGGTCAGCCACGCGAGGAGCGCCGGTCCGGTGCCGGGCTCCGCCGTGATCCACGTGGTGGAGCCGTCGTCCACGACGTGCAGAGCGTGCTCGACGTGCCCCTTGGGCGACAGGACGAGCGTCTCCACCGAGGTGCGCGGCGCCAACCCGGTCAGCGACTGGGTGGTCATCGAGTGCAGCCACGTCAGGCGGTCCGGACCCGTGATGGTGAGGACCGCGCGGTTCGAGAGGTCGACGACCGCGAGGCCCTCCTCGAGCAGCCGTTCCTCGCGCAACGGGTCGCCGTAGTGCGCCGCGACCCCGGCGTCGATCCCGTCGGCCGCGACCGCACCGGGAGCGGACAGGAGGGGTGAGACGGGCGCGTCGACCGGGACGACCGGCATACCGGTCACTGCTTCTTCTCCCGACAGCTCGCGCACCAGCCGTGGATCGCCATGTGGGTCACATCAGGGTCAAAGCCCGTGGCGTCCCGGACATTCCCGGCGAACTCCGCGGCCATTCCGATCGGCGCCTCCGACACGGTCCCGCAGCCGAGGCAGACGAGGTGGATGTGGGTGGCGTGGTCGGCGAGGTGGTAGGTCGGCGCCCGGTGGTCGAGGTGCGTATGCGAGACGATCCCCAGCTCCTCCAGGGCGTCGAGCCCGCGGTAGATCGTCGACAACGGGAGGGCGGGGCCGCCGTCCTCGGCGACGCGGGCCGCGACCGCGTCGGGCGTCCCGTGCTCGAGGGTGGTCAAGGCCTCGACGATGCGACGGCGCTGGGGCGTCAGGCGCATCCCCCGCGCCCTCAGTGCCGCTCCCAGGTCGCTCACGTCGTGCCTCAGCCCACCCGCTTCAGCTGCGCGGAGACATGGCTCTGGAGCTCCTGCCCCACCGCCGCCATGTCCATGACCCAGAACAGCTGCGACTCGACCAGCCCGTACAGGCGAGACCCGGCGTTGTACTCCTTGGCCAGGGGGCTGCGCACGACGCTGTCGGTCTTCAGGGTGACGCGGGCCGGCTCGAGGGTTCCGTAGTACATCTCCACGATCCCGGTCGGGTGCGCAAGCAGCAGCTCGACCTCGCGGCCGTCCTCGCTGGGCCGCCAGAACCCCAGCTCGGTCGCGAGGGGGCGGACCTTCTCGCCGGACTCCTGGTCCAGCAGCCAGGTGTGGCTGTGCCACTCGAGGAAGCTGCGGCCGTCGTGGCGGCACTCGATCTCCTGGCCGAAGTTGGCCGACTCGATGGTGGGGTACCCGACCACGCCGGCCCCCTCCCAGCGCCCGATCATCCAGGCGAGAGGACGCAGCCGCTCCGGCAGGTCCACATCGAGCTCGAACACTCCGGAATCGTAGCCTGGGGCGGTGAACCGGCTCCTCGTCAAGATCACCTGCGGCGCCGAGGCGCCGGAGCGCTACTCCCAGGGCGTCACGGTGGCCGCTACCGCGGTCGCGGCGGGCGCGCAGGTGAGCGTCTGGCTCACCGGCGAGGCGACGTACCTCGCGGTCCCGGGCCGGGCCGAGGAGTTCGCCCTCCCGTATGCGGCTCCGCTCGCCGAGCTCCGCGACACCCTGCTCGCGGGGGCTCAGGTCACGGTCTGCACGCAGTGCGCCGCCCGCCGGGAGATCACCGAGGCCGAGCTGCTGCCGGGCGCGCGGATCGCCGGCGCGGCGTCGTTCGTCGAGGAGGCGCTCGCCCCGGACACGCAGGCCCTCGTCTACTGAGGGCCGCCACCCTGCCGCTACCCGGCGTAGATGCGCGCCATGAGGTAGACGACCACGCCGACCGTCAGCACGGCCGCCGCTCCGACGGCCGCCGCGGACTGGACCGCCCGTGCCCCCGGCAGGGCGAAGAGCACCCGCATCATCGAATGTGAGATCCCGGCCACGAGCACCCCGGTGAGGGCCGCGCCACCGAGCGGGATCCCCCCGATCAGCGCCGCCGCGACCACGGCCGCTCCGGCGCCGAGCACGACCGAGGCGAGCAGGACCCAGGCGCCGGACACCCGGCTCCCGAGGAACAGCGCGGGCAGTGCCGCCCCCGCGACCGCCAGGATCGAGGCCAGCACCCACGGACCGCCGTGCGGGTAGTGCGGGACAGCGATGAGGGCCGCGCCGGAGGCCATGACCGCGAGCGCCCCGACCGACGAGGCGACGCCCTCGGTCAGCCGGGCTCGGCCGCCGCGGCGGAACACCTGGTGCAGGAACGCCGCCATGACGCTCACGGCCACCGCCACGGGTACCCAGACGAGGTACGGGTCGGTACGCGTGAAGCCGGCCGCCGCACAGATCGCCAGGGCCCCCGCGCCGAGCACCACCGCGGCCACGACCGGGCTGGGTGCGTCGGTCAGCCGGACCCAGCCCCAGGCGAGCACCACGGACGCGAACCCGACCGCGAGGGCCGTCGAGCTCGGTCCGACCAGCGCGGAGACCCCGATCAGCACGGCGAGGGCCACCGCGGTCACGACCGCGAGCACGCGCACCGCGCGCGGGACGGCGGCCTCCTCGGCCAGTGATGCGAGCCGCCGCTGCTCGGCCTCCTCCGCGAGCCGCTTGGCCTCCGCGGCGCGGATCGACGCCCTGGTCAGCGGCTGGGTCTCCGGCTCCTGGGGCAACGGGGCGGCGGTGGGGTCCGGCGGGGAGTCTGTCGGGACCCACCCCTTGGGGATCCGAGCCTCGTCTCCCGCCGTCACGGGGGCATCCTGCCACTCTTCACTGCGCCAGCCCTTCGGCTGGTTCGTGGTGGATGGCGCCGGATTTCCGCACGGTCCAGGGCACGAACGGGGGTCAGCCGCCGGCGAACGGGGGCAGCACCTCGACGGTCGCACCGGCCGGAACCGGCCGGGACCGCGGCGCCGCCGAACCGTCGACGAGGAACGTCGCGACCGCCGCGACCGGGCGCAGCGCGGGGTGCAGCGCCACCGCGGCCGACACGACCTCGTCGACCGTCGTGCCGCTGACCACGTCCGAGGCCACTCCCGCGGCGGCGCGCGCGCCGGCCCAGTACCGGACGGTCACCCCGTGGTCGCTGCGAATGGTCGTGGTCACGCAGCCATTATTCTCGGCGGATGGTCCACCTCCTGCTGCTGACCAACGCGCTGGCTCCCAGCGCCGAGGTCCTGCCGGCACTGGGCCTGCTCAGCCACCAGGTGCGGATCCTGCCGGCCGAGCCCACCGCACTGGTCAACGCCCCCGCCGGGGAGGTCGTCCTCGTCGACGCTCGCTCCGAGCTGGCGCAGGCCAAGTCGCTGTGCCGGGTGCTGCGCGCGACCGGGCTCTCCAGCCCGCTCATCGCGGTTCTCACCGAGGGCGGCCTCGCTGGCCTGACCAGCGAGTGGGGTGTCGACGACGTGATCCTCGACAGCGCCGGCCCCGCCGAGGTCGACGCCCGGCTCCGGCTCGCGATCACCCGAGCCGACCCGGGCGAGACCGAGGAGAGCGGCCCCATCCGCGCGGGCGACGTGGTCATCGACGAGGCGACCTACTCCGCCCGGGTCCGTGGTCAGATCCTCGACCTCACCTACAAGGAGTTCGAGCTGCTGAAGTTCCTCGCGCAGCACCCGGGCCGGGTGTTCAGCCGCGCGCAGCTGCTCCAGGAGGTCTGGGGCTACGACTACTTCGGCGGGACCCGGACCGTCGACGTCCACGTGCGAAGGCTGCGGGCCAAGCTCGGCAGCGAGCACGAGTCCCTCATCGGCACCATCCGCAACGTCGGCTACCGGTTCGTCGCCGACCGGCCGCGCGAGATCGGCGTCGCGGCCGAGGCCTGACCGCCCGACCCGTCGAGTCCCCTCGAGCAACGACGAGCGGGGTATGCCCGGTGCCGAGCACCAGGCATACCCCGCCGTTCAGTCGTGACTAGTTGGTGCCCGAGATCCGGGTCGGCGGCGCCGGGGTGTACGGCGAGACCGACTCGAGGTACGCCGCGAAGGCGTCGATGTCGAGGCCACCGAAGTACCGGTTCGTCCCGTTCCTGAAGGCCGGGAAGCTGTCTCCGCCGTCGGCGAGGAAGTTGTTCGTGACGATCCGGTAGGTGGTGTTGTCGTCGATGGCCACCCCGTTGATCATGACGCTGCCGGGAACGGGGCCGGTGGGCGTCATGGTGTACGTGAACCCGGCCGACACCTGCAGGGTCTTGCGGTTCGACCCCGAGTTGGGTGCGGTGACCTGCTGCGCCAGCAGCGCGTAGATGTCCGAACCCTTGAGGTCCATCGACACGAGGAAGTTGTTGAACGGCTGGACCGAGAACGCCTCCTCGTACGTCACGTCACCCGGCGCCTCGCCCCACTTCGACGCTCCGAACGTGAGGTCGGTCCGGATGCCGCCGGGGTTCATGAAGGCGACGACCGGCTTGGGGAACGTGGACACGACCGACGGGTCGGCCAGCTGCGCGTCCGCGATGAGGTCTCCGAGCGCGGACTCACCGGCCGGGTTCCCGGTCCGTGTGACGTCGGCGTTGATGTGACCGATGACCGCGCTGGCGATCGGCTCGATGGCCTCGCCGTACTCGCTGATGATCTCGGTCTGCGCCGGGTCCTTCGCGACGTTTCGCGTCACGAGGAGGTTGGAGCCCTCGACCGAGGCGCGGACGATGTCCTGGGTGCGCCGGTCGTACTTGAGGTTGGTCTCGGTGATGAGCCGGCCGAAGGACGACGCCGAGGTGACGAGCCGGTCCTGGCCCGCCGGGTCCTTGATGTCGCACACGTACGGGGCGTGGGTGTGACCGGAGACGACCATGTCGATGGCCGGGTCGAGGCCCTTGGCGATCGGGATGATCGGCGAGTCGGGGGCCAGCTGGGAGCCGTTGTCACACGCGGCGTCGTAGGACGGGTTGACCGTGTAGGGCTTGTTGTCCGGCCCGAACCAGGTCTCCTGGCCGGGCAGACCGCCCTGGTGGATCAGGACGACGATGGCGTTGACGCCCTGCTTGCGCAGCACCGGCACGAGGGCGTTCGCGGTCGCCACCTCGTCGGTGAACTCGAGCCCGGCGACACCGGCGGCCGTGACGATCGACGGCGTGTCCTTGAGGGTCATGCCGATGAAGCCGATCTTGGCGCCGCGGACGTTCTCGACCGTGTAGGCGGGGAGGATCGTGTTGTTGGTGCCCGCGTACTTCACGTTGGCGGCGAGGTAGGGGAAGTCCGCGCCCGTGAAGGGGTGAAGGGCGCAGGAGTTCTGGTTGTTCTCGCCGTCCGGCCCGTCGTCGAGGCATCCGCCGTTGGCCATCCGCTGGAGCTCTTTGTAGCCCTCGTCGAACTCGTGGTTGCCGACCGATGAGACGTCGAGACCCAGGGCGTTCAGTGCCTCGATGGAGGGCTCGTCGTGGAAGGCGGCGGAGAGGAGCGGTGAGGCGCCGATGAGGTCTCCGGCGGCGACGGTCAGCGTGTTCGGGTGGCCCTGTCGTGCCTGCTTCAGGTGAGTGGCGAGGTACTCGACCCCGCCGAGGCTGCCGGCCGCGATCACCGGACCCGGACGACCGTCCGGAAGCTGGCCGTCAGACGTGACGTCCAGTACGCGGTTCGGCGTCACCGAGGTGTCGAGGTAGTGGTCGACGACCAGGCGGCCGCTGGAGCCGGCGGGCGGCTCGAGGTTCCCGTGGAAGTCGTTGAAGGACAGGATCTGGATGTCCATGGTGGGGCCGTTGGCCGCTTCCGAGGTACCGCTCGTGGCGGCGATCCCCGTGAGGGCGCAGGCGCCCACAGCGACACCGCCGAGCAGGCGGGTTCGCAGGCGCCGTGGTGATGCAAACGACATGGTTCTCCCTGGCTGAGCTGACATGGTTGCGCTGTCGGTGGACAGCAGAACTTCCGAGACGGTGCAGGCTAACCCCAGAACCAGGTGGTATGCGCGGTGGTTGGTTGCGACTTCATGAACTTCCGGCCCGGCATCGTGAACGCCGCGCGTGGTGGAATCTCGGCGTGACCCAGCGACCCCTCCGCACCGCGCTGTTGAACGCCGACCAACAGGGCGCCGTTCTCGCCCTCGTCGCCGCCGCGGAGGAGACCGACGGCGTTCCCCCGCTGTCCGAGCAGTCCCGCCTCGCCGTACGTGGGCGCTCCGGTCACGCTGTCGAGCACCTGCTCGCGTATGCGGACGCCGACCTCGCTGGGTACCTCCAGGCGGACGAGGAGTCGGCGGAGCTGGTGGTGGCGCCCGCACACCGTCGCTCCGGCGTGGGTTCCGTCCTTCTGGACCAGGTGCCCGCCGGGACGCGGGTGTGGGCCCATGGGGACGTCGGGGCCGCCGAGCGGTTCGCTGCCGCCCGAGGGCTCGAGGTGGTCCGTGAGCTGTTCGTGCTGGGCCGGCGGTTCGACGAGGCCGAGCCGCTGGAGGACCCGGTCCTGCCCGACGGTCTCGTCGCCCGCGCGTTCCGGCCGGGCCGGGACGAGGACGAGTGGTTGCGGGTGAACGCCGCGGCCTTCGCGCACCACGCCGAGCAGGGCCGGATGACCCGGGCCGACCTCGACGCCCGGATGGACGAACCCTGGTTCGACCCCGCCGGGCTGATCCTCGTCGTCCCCGAGTCCGACCCCGACACCGTGGCCGCCTTCCACTGGACGAAGCGGCGGTCGGAGAAGGAAGGCGAGGTGTACGTCGTCGGGGTCGACCCCGCATACCAGGGCAAGGGGCTGGGCCGTCCGGTGACCGTCCTGGGCCTGGAGTACCTGCGCGACCAGGGGGTCGAGGACGTCATCCTCTACGTCGACGGCGACAACCCGGCGGCGCTGAAGGTCTACCGCGGGCTGGGGTTCACGACGCGGTCGGTGGACCGCATGTTCGCCGCGCCAACGCCGTACGTTGACGGGAGTTCACCTGTAGGTGGAACGATGAGGTCATGAGCACGGAGGCGTCGGCGCGCGCGGTCGAGTTCGACGAGCGCGGGGACTTCGACGACGCGGCCGACGAGGGGCCGCTCCGTTCGCTCGCCAGCGCGATGACGTCGCCGCGCGGCTTCCAGCCGAGGGCGGCGAACGGGCGGTTCATCCGGCCTCCGGACGAGCTGCCCGCCGACCGGTTCCTGGAGCGGGAGATCTCCTGGCTGCAGCTCAACGAGCGCGTCCTCCAGCTGGCCATGGACGCAGGACATCCCCCTGCTGGAGCGGGCGAAGTTCCTCGCCATCTTCAGCAGCAACCTCGACGAGTTCTTCATGATCCGGGTGGCCGGACTCAAGCGCCGGATCGCCACCGGCATCGCCGTGCGCTCCGCGGCCGGACTCGAACCGCGCGAGGTGCTGGAGAAGATCAGCGAGGTCGCCGGCCAGCTGCAGCGGATGCAGGCCGATGTCTTCCTCGGCGACGTCCGACCGGCGCTGGAGGAGCAGGGCATCACCATCGTGCGGTGGGGCGATCTCACCGACGCCGAGCGCGAGCCCCTCACGGATCTTTTCGTCGACCACATCTTCCCGGTCCTGACCCCGCTGTCCGTCGACCCGGCGCACCCGTTCCCCTACATCTCCGGGCTCTCGCTGAACCTCGCGGTGACCCTCGTCAACCCCAAGACCGGCAACGAGCACTTCGCGCGGATCAAGGTCCCGCCGTCGCTGCCCCGCCTGGTCCGCGTCGGGCCGGAGCATCACGACGCGGCGTACGAGGTGCGGTTCGTCCCGCTGGAGGACGTCATCGCCGCCAACCTCGACCAGCTGTTCACCGGGATGGAGGTGCACGAGCACACGACGTTCCGGGTCACCCGCAACGAGGACGTCGAGGTCGAGGAGGACGACGCCGAGAACCTCCTCACCGCGATGGAGAAGGAGCTCACCCGCCGCCGGTTCGGACCGCCGGTGCGTCTCGAGGTCGAGGACGACATCGACGACCACGTGCTCGACCTGCTCTCGCGTGAGCTGCAGATCAGCATCGAGGACATCTATCGGCTGCCCGGTCCGCTCGACCTGCGCTCCCTCTTCCTCGTCGGCGACCTGGAGCGGTCCGACCTCAAGTACGACCCCTTCGTGCCGCTTACCCAGCCCGACCTCTCCCCCACCGAGAGCAGCAAGCCCGGCGACATCTTCGCCGTGGTACGGGGCAAGGACGTCCTGCTGCACCACCCGTATGACTCCTTCTCGACGTCGGTGCAGGCGTTCATCGAGCAGGCGGCGACCGACCCCCGGGTGCTGGCGATCAAGCAGACCCTCTACCGCACGTCCGGTGACTCGCCGATCGTCGACGCCCTCATCGACGCGGCGGAGGCCGGCAAGCAGGTCCTGGCCGTCGTGGAGATCAAGGCGCGGTTCGACGAGGTCAACAACATCAGCTGGGCGCGCAAGCTCGAGCAGGCCGGCGTCCACGTCGTCTACGGCATCGTCGGCCTCAAGACGCACGCCAAGCTGTGCCTCGTCGTGCGCCAGGAGGCCGAAGGCCTGGTGCGCTACTGCCATATCGGCACCGGCAACTACAACCCGAAGACCGCCCGGATCTACGAGGACCTCGGCGTGCTCACCTGCGACCCGCAGGTCGGTGAGGACCTCACCCGCCTCTTCAACCAGCTCTCCGGCATCGCGCCGCGCAGCCGGTTCAAGCGCCTCCTGGTCGCGCCGCGGACGGTCCGGTCCGGCCTCATCGAGCAGATCGAGGCGGAGGTGGAGCGCCACGAGAGGACCGGGAAGGGCCGGATCGTCTTCAAGCTCAACTCGATCGTCGACGAGCTCACCATCGACGCGCTCTACCGCGCCTCGCAGGCCGGGGTCCGGGTCGACATCTGGGTACGGGCCATCTGCGCCCTGCGGCCGGGTGTCGAGGGGCTGAGCGACAACATCACGGTCCGCTCGACGCTCGGCCGGTTCCTGGAGCACTCCCGGGTCTTCTGGTTCGGCGGCGACGGCGAGCCGATCGTGTACATCGGCAGCGCGGACATGATGCACCGCAACCTCGACCGGCGGGTCGAGGCACTGCTCCGGGTCACCGACCCGCAGCACGTCGCCGAGATCACGTCGCTGCTGGAGAAGGGCACGGCCTCGACGACGTCTCGGTGGGACCTGTCCCAGGACGGCCGCTGGACCCGGCTGCACCGGAACGCCGAGGGCGAGCCGCTGACCGACGTCCAGACCGCGATGATCGAGACCCACCTCAAGCGGCGTCGCAAGGCGCGGCGTCGGTAGAGCCGGACTCCACGACCTGCCGGCTGCTGACGTCATGACGGTCACGCCATCCCTCGTCGTCCCGGCTGCCGGGACCGTGCCCTGGCGACGCCGCCGGGGCCACCTCGAGGTCGCCATGGTCCACCGGCCCAAGTACGACGACTGGTCCTGGGCCAAGGGCAAGCTCGACCCCGGGGAGGAGTGGCCGGTCGCGGCGTCCCGCGAGACGGCCGAGGAGACCGGACTCGACGTCCACCTCGGCATGCCGCTCCCGCCGGCCAGCTACACCGTGCTCGACCGCACCGGCGTCCCTGCGACGAAGCAGGTCCGCTACTGGGCGGCCGAGGTCGTCGGCGGAAAGGGCAGGCTCCTCAACGAGATCGACGAGGTGGCCTGGCTCGACGTCCTCACCGCGCACGACAGGCTCGACTACGCCCGCGACCGCGACCAGCTGCGGGCGGTCGTCCGCGCCGACGCCGCCGGCCGGCTGACCACCTGGCCGCTGGTCGTCGTCCGGCACGCCAAGGCCCGGCCGCGGAACTCGTGGACACCGCCGGACCCCGAACGGCCGCTCGACGAGCGCGGCCAGGCGCAGGCCGAGGCCATCGTGCCGCTGCTCGCCGCCTTCGGCGTGACCCGGCTGGTCTCCTCCAGCTCGGTCCGCTGCGCCGACACGCTCCGCCCGTATGCGGCCGCCGCCGGACTGCCGCTGCGCCTCCGGGACGGCCTCTCCGAGGAGGGGTATGCGGCCGACCCCGCCCGCAGCGCCCACCACCTGCGGCGGATCCTGGAACGCGGTACGCCCACGGCGCTGTGCAGCCATGGTCCGGTGCTGCCCGCCGTCCTCGAGTCCCTCCAGGGGATGGTCGAGGACACTGCCGACGACGGCCCCGCCGCGGCGACATCCCTGAGCGAGGCCGCCGCGGACGGGATGGGCAAGGGCGAGGTCCTCGTCTGCCACGTCGTCGACACCGGCGAGGCGGCGCGGATCATCGCGGTGGAGCGCTACCCCACCTGAGCGGCACCTCAGGGCGGGGGCCGCCACCAGCGACGCATACCGGATCTCGGGTGCCTTCCCACCCGGGGGAAAACCGCATGGCCCCAAGCCTTTGACCCGCGTTCACCCGGAGTTCACCCAGCGAGGGAGTTCCGTCATCCGCGGCACCTAGCGTCCGTGTCGGATGCGCCGGACGGGAAAGCCGGCCCATCGCCCCCCAGGACCGGAACCCCGACAGACAAGGGAAACCCCCGTGCGACTCATCCGTACCAGCCGCGCCCTCACGGTCGGCGCCGTGGCCCTGACCGGCGCCCTCGCCCTCTCGGCCTGCGGCAGCGACAGCAACGGACCGGCGGCTCCGGCGGCGCAGCCGCGACCGGCGGATCCTCGGCCGCCGCGGCCAACTGCTTCTCCGGCACGCTCAGCGGCGAAGGCTCGACCGCTCAGAAGAACGCCATCGAGGCGGCCATCAAGGCCTACCAGAACTCCTGCAGCGACGCGACGATCAACTACAACGCGACCGGCTCCGGCGCCGGCATCAAGCAGTTCATCAGTAAGCAGGTCGACTTCGGCGGATCCGACGCCGCCCTGAAGACCGACGAGGCCGCGGCGGCCAAGACCTCCTGCGGTTCGGACGCCTGGAACCTGCCGATGGTGGCCGGCCCGATCGCGGTCGCCTACAACGTCAAGGGCGTCACCAACCTCGTCCTCTCGGCTGACGTCCAGGCCAAGATCTTCAACGGCGTCATCACCACCTGGAACGACCCGGCCATCGCCGCGCTGAACTCCGGCGCCACCCTGCCGGCCACGCCGATCAAGGTGTTCTTCCGCTCCGACGAGTCGGGTACCACGGAGAACTACACCGCCTACCTCAAGGCCGCCGCCCCGTCCGCCTGGACCGCCGCCCCGGCCAAGAAGTGGACCGGCAAGGGTGAGGGCAAGGAGAAGTCGGCGGGCGTCTCAAGCGCGGTCGCCTCGACCGACGGCGGTGTCACCTACACCGAGTGGTCGTACGCCACCCAGAACAAGCTGGCCATGGCCAAGATCGACAACGGGTCAGGGACGCCGGTCGAGCTGACCGGTGCGACCGCCGGCAAGATGGTCGCCGGCGCCACGCAGGTCGGCACCGGCAACGACCTGTCGCTCAAGCTCGACTACGCCACCAAGGCGGCCGGCACCTACCCGATCGTCCTCGTCACCTACAACATCGTCTGCAGCAAGTACGCGGACCCGGCGAAGGGCAAGGCGGTCAAGGGCTTCTTCAGCAGCTTCGCAGCCGACTCGACGCAGTCCGGACTCGAGGAGATCGGCTACGCGCCGCTGCCCAAGGAGGTCCAGACCAAGGTCGTGACCGCCGTCAACGCCGTCAGCTGACCGTCGACCGACAAGGACCTCAACGTGTCGTCCATCACCGGTGCGTCCGTCGCCTCGCAGTTCCCAGGCGACGGACCGTCGGGGCGCTCGAACCTCGAAGGGGACAGCGCCTCGACCGGGAGGCTCGGTGACCGCCTGTTCGCCGGTGCCTCCCGGGGCGCCGGCCTCCTGGTCATTGCGCTCGTCACCCTGATCGGTGTCTTCCTGCTCGCGCAGGCGATCCCGGCGCTGTTGAAGGACCAAACGAACTTCCTCACCTCGCGGGAGTGGGCGCCGGGCGGCGACGCCCCGCGGTTCGGGATCGTCGAGCTGCTCTGGACGACGGTGGCGTCCTCGGCGATCGCGATGGTTCTCGCGGTGCCGCTCGGCGTCGCCGTCGCCCTGTTCATCACGCAGTACGCGCCGAGCTGGCTGAAGCGGACGGCGGCGAGCCTGGTGGACCTGCTGGCCGCGGTGCCGTCCATCGTCTACGGGCTCTGGGCGGCACTGACCTTCCGCAGCCTCATCGTGCCGGTCGAGGGCGGCCTGCAGGACGTGCTCGGCTGGTTCCCCCTGTTCGCCCCGGCCGGGATCAGCGGGGGCACCATCTTCTTCATCGGCATCGTCCTGGCGATCATGGTGCTGCCCATCGTCACCGCCCTGTCCCGTGAGGTCTTCGACCAGACGCCGGTGACGCACAAGGAGGGCGCGCTCGCCCTCGGGGCTACCCGCTGGGAGATGATCCGGGTCGCCGTCCTGCCGTTCGGCCGGCCCGGTGTCATCTCGGCGTCCATGCTGGCCCTGGGCCGAGCCCTCGGCGAGACGATCGCCGTGACGTTCCTCGTCTCGAAGCTCGCCGACAACACACCGTGGACGTTCTCGTTGTTCAACGGCGGCGAGACGTTCGCGTCACGAATCGCCAACAACGCCGCCGAGTTCGACAGCCCGGCCAAGACCGGGGCGTACATCGCGGCCGGTCTGGTGCTCTTCGTCCTCACGTTCGTCGTCAACGCGATCGCCCGGATCGTCATCGAGCGCAGGAAGGCCTTCAGCGAATGACGACCCCACCTGTGTCCGCCACAGAGTCGCCGGTCCACGACCGCGACGGGGCGGCCCCCGCGCTGCGCAAGTTCGAGGTCCGGACCGCGCCAGCCGCCGTTCCTCCTACCGACACGGCCCCTCGGCCGTCGACCCCGCTCGAGCTCGGTCATCGCTCGCGGGGTCGGGCCATCAAGGACGTCATCGCCCGGATCGTCATGTGGGCGTCCTTCGGACTGGCGATGGTTCCGCTGGTCTGGATCCTCTTCACCGTCATCAGCCGGGGCGTCAGCCTGCTGCTGGAGTCCCAGTGGTGGACCAACAGCCAGCGCAACATCAACTCCACCGACGTCGGTGGCGGGGCGATCCACGCCATCCAGGGCACCCTCATCCAGGCCGGGGTCACCGCCTTGATCGCGGTCCCGATCGGCGTGTTCACCGCGATCTACCTCGTCGAGTACGGCAGGGGCGCCATCGCCCGAGCGGTCTCGTTCATGGTCGACATCCTCACGGGAGTGCCGTCCATCGTCGCGGCGCTGTTCATCTACGCGGTGTGGGTGACGACATTCGGCTTCCAGCGGGTCGGGTTCGCCGTCTGCCTCGCCCTCGTCCTCCTCATGCTGCCGGTCGTCGTCCGGTCCACGGAGGAGATGCTCAAGCTCGTCCCGAACGAGCTTCGCGAGGCGTCCTACGCACTTGGCGTGCCCAAGTGGGTGACCATCTCCCGAATCGTGCTGCCGACCGCGTTCTCCGGCATCGTCACGGGCATCCTGCTCGGGTTGGCCCGGATCATCGGGGAGACGGCTCCCCTGCTGATCCTTGGCCCCTACACCAAGAACATCGCCACGAACCTCTTCTCCGGCTCGATGCCGACGCTGCCCACGATGATCAACCAGGACCGAACCGAGCTCGGCATCGACGCGGCAGTCGAGCGGATGTGGGCCACCGCCCTCACGCTCATCCTCATCGTCCTGCTCCTCAATCTCGTCGGCCGCCTCGTGGCGCGCCTCGGCACGGTCCGCGGCTGACCGGCATACGAAAGCGATCCGAAAGAACCCCATGGCCAAGCGCATCGATGTCAAGGACCTCAACGTCTACTACGGCGACTTCAAGGCGGTCGAGGGCGTGTCCCTCACCGTCGAGCCGCGGTCGGTGACCGCCTTCATCGGGCCCTCCGGATGTGGCAAGTCGACGTTCCTGCGCACGCTGAACCGGATGCACGAGGTCGTGCCTGGCGGCCGGGTCGAGGGCCAGGTCATGCTCGACGACAAGGACCTGTATGCGACGTCGGTCGACCCGGTCGCCGTGCGCCGAACCGTCGGGATGGTCTTCCAACGGCCGAACCCGTTCCCGACCATGTCGATCTACGACAACGTCGTGTCCGGGCTGCGCCTCAGCGGGATGAAGAACCGGAAGGCGCTCGACGAGGCGGCCGAGAAGTCGCTGGTCGGCGCCAACCTCTGGAACGAGGTCAAGGACCGGCTCAAGAAGCCCGGCGCCGGCCTCTCCGGTGGCCAGCAGCAGCGGCTCTGCATCGCCCGCGCGATCGCCGTGAAGCCCCAGGTGCTCCTCATGGACGAGCCGTGCTCGGCGCTCGACCCGATCTCGACGCTCGCCATCGAGGACCTCGTCAGCGAGCTCAAGGCCGACTACACGATCGTCATCGTCACCCACAACATGCAGCAGGCGTCGCGGGTGTCCGACCGGACCGCGTTCTTCAACCTCGCGGCCACCGGCAAGCCGGGGCGGCTCATCGAGATCGACACGACGCAGAAGATCTTCAGCAACCCCGCGGAACAGGCCACCGAGGACTACATCAGCGGCCGGTTCGGCTGACCGCTCAGCCGAGGTAGAGGCCCAGCTCGACGGCCATCCCGCCCCCGTTCGGCGAGCCGTCGCTGCGCGCCCACTGGCGGCCGGCCGCGAGGCGTGGGTGAATGACGTGGCCGCCCCGAGCACGAACCGACGGCGCGCCGCGGTGATCTGCGCCGGGCATAGGACCGCTCAGATGGGAAGAGATGACCGCCGAGCAATGGACGGAAGCCGCCGAGGGATCCTCGAGCGAGGTGGGAGCCGGAACGTCTGACGACGTCGTCGACCTGTTGTCGACGCTGATCCGGTTCGACACGACGAACTGGGGTCGCGGCCGCAGTGCCGGGGAGCGGAAGGCGGCGACCTGGATCGCGGACCAGCTGGCGGCCGCCGGCTGGTCACCGCTGGTACTCGCTCGCGACGACGCGCCCGAGCGGGCCAACGTCGTGCTCCGGGTGCCCGGCCGCGATCGCGACCGACCGGCGCTGCTGGTCCACGGGCACCTCGATGTCGTGCCCGCCGCCCCCGACGACTGGTCGATCGAGCCGTTCGCGGGGGTCGTCGAGGACGGCTACGTCTGGGGGCGTGGGGCGGCCGACATGAAGGACATGTGCGCGGCGTCCCTCGCGACACTGCTGCGATGGGCCCGCGACGGCGTGCAACCCGAGCGCGACATCGTCTTCGCGTTCCTCGCCGACGAGGAGGCCGGGGGGCGGTACGGGGCCCGCTGGCTGGTGCGCGCGCATACGAGCCTGTTCGCCGGGGTCGAGGCCGCGATCGGCGAGAGCGGCGGCATGTTCCGCTGGCTGCGGCACGGCGACCGGAGCGCCCGCTGCTACCCCGTGGGGACGGCCGAGCGCGGCTCGATGCACCTGCGGCTGACGGCCCGTGGAGCCGCCGGCCATGCCTCACGGCCGGGGCCGACCAGCGCGGTCACGCTGCTCATCGACGTGCTCCACCGACTGGCCCACCACCGATGGCCGATGCACCTCTCCCCGCCGGTCCGGGCGCAGCTCGCCGGGACCGCGGAGGCGCTCGGACTGGCCGTCGACCTCGACACCGAGGCCGGCGTCGAGGCCTGTCTCGAGCTCCTCGGCCACGCCGCCGACGTCGCGAAGTTCACCGTGCGGGCGTCGACCACGCCGACCATGCTCGACGCGGGGTACAAGGTGAACGTCATCCCCGGCGTCGCGACGGCCGAGGTCGACGTCCGGTGCCCGCCCGGGTTCGCCGACCAGCTCGAGGCCACCCTCCCGGGGCTCATCGGTGACACGGTGGAGTACGAGTTCACCTCGCACTCGCTGCCGATCTCGGCCCCGATGGACGGCCCGTGGTTCGAGGCGATCCAGGAGGCCGTCAACCGGGCCGACCCGAAGGCCGTGGTCATCCCCTACTGCATGGGGGGCGGAACGGACGCCAAGGCGTTCGCCCGGCTGGGGATCGCCGGGTACGGGTTCGCTCCCCTGGGCGAGGACCCGCAGGGACGAGTCCGGCAGGGCGTGCACGGGGTCGACGAGCGGGTTCCGGTGGCGTCGTTGCGGTGGGGTGAGCGGGTGCTCGACGACTTCCTGCGCCACGTCTGACGTCGTTGGCGGTGGCTCAGCCGCCCACGTGGTCGCGAATGACCTGGCCGATCCTTCTCATATCGGCGAGGACCGCGTCGCGCAGGTCTACGTCATCTCCCCAGGAGGCCAGGACCGCGTATGAGGCGTTGGCGGCCGGTCCCTCGACAACCCCGACGTCGGCGCGCACCGTGCTGATCGTCCCGGTCTTGTTGACGAGTCGAACGCCGCGGTCCGGTTCGGCGTGCGCCAGCGGGTCGAGGTCGAAGGCTGACGCGACCATGGACAGGTCGGTGTTGGCGCCGATCCAGCGCAGCACGGTCCGCGAGACGTGTCCGTTGACGACGTCCTGGCGGTGCAGTCGCCGCATGAGGTCGGCCAGGTCGGCGGCCGTCCCGACCGACAGGGTGGGCGGGTCGGCCGGACCCCGTTCGACGCGCACCCGGTCGAGCAGGCCGGAGTCGGTGTACCCGAGCGCTGCGGTCGTGGCCGCCACGGCCTCGAGCCCGACCACGCGAACCAGGACGTTGGTAGCCAGGTTGTCGCTCACCGCGCCGACGAGGACGCAGAGGTCGTGGACCGAGAGCTCACGCTGGTCGAGCAGGTACCAGAGGCCCGAGTCCTCGACCCGCTCGTCGTCCTGCCACGCCACCAGCTCGGTCAGGTCGAGCTCCCCGGCCGCCGCCTGCCGAGCGACCTCGACGAGGAGGAACAGCTTGCCGACACTGGCCGTCCGCAGCGGCCGGTGCTCGTCGAGGGCCACCAGCGGCGCGCCACTGCTCACGTCCGTGACGAGGATCGACCAGTCGGCCGGCGCGAGGTCGGGGAGCTGCACCCGACCAGCCTGGCACCCGCATACCGAGGAGGTGCTCGTCGCCGCCCATTGCCCGGCGAGAGGCCAGCTTCGGCCGCTCTGACCGGACTCATAACGGCCGAATGTGGCCTCTCGGCCAGGGTGAACCGGTCAGAGTGCGCCTCGGAGTGCGATAGGTGCTGTTATGGCGACACCAACCGCACTCTGGCCCGCACTGTGACTGCGCGCCGACGCCCGCAGCGGTCCTGTCGCGGGTCATGTCGAGGGTCATGTCGCGAGTCAGTGCTGGCATGGCGACACCAAAGGCGACATGACCCGCGACCTGACTCCGCAAACGGGTGGGTGGCCCTCGGGTTCAGTGGAACAGCAGCGACAGCCAGTAGGTCCCGGCAGCCAGGAGGCCGGCGCCGGGGAAGGTCAGCACCCACGCCCCGACGATGTTGCCGGCCACGCTCCACCGCACCGCGGAGATCCGCTTGGTCGCGCCGACGCCCATGATCGCCGAGGTGATGGTGTGGGTCGTCGAGATCGGCGCCCCGAACGAGATCCCGGCGACGTAGAGGATCGAGGCCGCCGTCGACTCGGCCGCGAAACCCTGGGGCGGGTCGAGGTGGATGATCCGCCGGCCGAGGGTCCGCATGATCCGCCAGCCACCCGCATACGTGCCGAGGCTGATGACGATCGCGGACAGGACCAGCACCCACAGGGGGATCGACGGCCCTTCGTGGACCCCGGCCACGTTCAGCGCGAGGACGACCACACCCGCGGTCTTGGCCGCGTCCTGGAGTCCGTGCCCGAAGGCCATAGCCGCGGCGGAGAGCGTCTGCGAGTACCGGAAGCCTCGTGACACCTTGTGCGGGTTCGCGCCACGGAAGATCCAGAGGATCGCCGTCATGACGAGGTAGCCGAGGATGATGCCGGCGACCGGCGACAGGAGCATGGGGATGACGACCTTGTCGAGGATCCCTTGCCACTTGACCGTTGCGCCGGCCGCGAGAGCCGCGCCGCCCAGCCCGCCGATGAGGGCCTGAGACGAGGACGAGGGCAGTCCCTTCCACCACGTCAGCAGGTTCCACCCGATCGCTCCGACCAGGGCGGCCCCCACCAGCCAGAGCCCGTCGATGCCCTCCGGGGCGTCGATGATCCCGCTGCCGACGGTCTGGGCCACCTTGGTGCCGAAGAACGCGCCGACGAGGTTGGCGACCGCCGCCATCAGCAGGGCGATGCGCGGAGTCAGCGCCCGGGTCGACACCGACGTGGCGATGGCGTTCGCCGCGTCGTGGAACCCGTTCGTGTAGTTGAAGCCCATCGCCAAGGTGATGACGACGGCCAGAGCGAACCACTCCACGTGTCGGTCAGCTCTCCTTGACCGCGATGCCCTCGACCGTGTTGGCGACGCTCTCGAACGCGTCCGCAGCGGACTCGAGCGCCGACACGATGTCCTTCATCTTCAGCACGTGGATCGCGTCGGAGTTCTCGAAGAGGTTCGCCACGAGCCGGCGGTAGTGCTTGTCGGCCTGGTTCTCGAGGCGGTTGATCTCGATCCAGTACTCGGAGAGATCCTGCATGGCTCGCAGCCGGGGCATGGCGCTGGACGTCAGGTCGGCCATTCGGCCGATGATCTCGATCTGCTTGGCGACGCCCTTGGGCAGCTCGTCGACCTGGTAGAGCTCGACGAGGTCCGCGGCTTCCTCCATGTAGTCCATGCAGTCGTCCAGTCGGGACGCGAGCGCGTGGATGTCCTCGCGGTCGAACGGGGTGATGAACGAGCTGTTGACCCGCCGCATGATCTCGTGGGTCGCCTCGTCGCCGAGGTGCTCGAGGTCGTGCATCCGGTCGACGACGGCCTTCCGGTCCTCCGCGGTCTGGACGGCCAGGAGGTTGGTCAGCTCCTTCGCGGCCTGCACCAGGTGTCCGGCCGAGACGCCGAACAGCTCGTAGAAGCTGTCCTCTTTGGGGGTGAGGCGGAACGCCACAGTGAGTCTCCGGTCGTCGTGCGTGCCATCTCGGCAACGGCCGTGGGACAGGCTACGGGAAACGGTTCAATCCCTTGCAACTCGCCGGCCACCCTCCGGTCGCCAACCGGACACCCCGGCATACTCCGGTCAGCGGGTCACGCGTCGTGCTCGACGCCGAGGACCTTGTCGATCTCCTGGACGCTCAGCCGGTGCGGCGTGGACGTCGCGGCGACGACCAGCTGGCCCACCAGCTCGATCTCCTCGTGCAGGGCGGTGTCGTGCAGCTCGTCGGCCGTAGCCGAAGCGGGTTCGACGGTCGGTTCGCCGGTCGACTCGTCGGGGGCGTCCACCTGCGGCTCCTCGGCTCGCGGTGCCGTCGCCATTCTCTCAGGGTACGCGCCGGCGATAGCGCAGACATCCTTAGCGCCCCACGACATCATGTGGCCATGCCCAAGCGTTCCGCCCGGCCCACGAAGCCCAGCCCCGTGGTGGTCGACGGTACCGGTTCGGGGTCCGACGGGGTCGTCGATCAGGGGGCGTTCGCGTTCGCGATCTGCCCGGTATGCGGGTGGCGGGGTCCCGGACGACGGTCCCGCGACCGGGCGCGCGAGGACCTGGGGCACCACAACGTGGCGGACGGTGTCCACGCGGGGCGGGCCAGCGAAGCCTGACCCGGAGCGGGTGGCACGTCGGGCCGGGAAGCGCCTCACGGCGCAGGGCCGCTCGTAGCGGCGTGTGTGGGACCCGGGGCTACCGCGGCCCGACGCCGGCCCAGGATATCCCAACGGTTCGGGAGCGCAGGTCGGCTACGAAAGCTCCCCGAGGCGCCACAGGGTGGCAGCGCCGGTGAGGTCGTCCGCGGTGTCCATGAGGTGAGCCGCTCGGGTGGCCGACTCCTCACCCTCCGAACGGTCCGCCCGGCCGGCCGCGACGACCCGGCAGAAGGCGGCGGCCCGCTCCAGGGCGACGGCGAAGTCGCCCTCGAACACGCCCGCGAGGATCTCGTCGGCCAGGGCGGTGACCTCGGTCGGGCCAGGCGGGTCGGCGGCGCCGGCCACAGCGTGGTCGACGTCGGCGAACCGCACCCCGGCCGTGTAGTCGAGGCTGGCCTCGTCGGGGGCGCGGCGGACCCACTCCCGCAGCACGTAGAGCCGCCACAGCGCCCCGGGCAGGGTCCGGGCGGGCCGGTGGGCCCACAGGTCGGCGACCGTCGACAGGCCGAGCTCCTCGACGAGGTCGACCAGCCGCGCGGTGACGGTGGGGTCGTGGGCGGCCCGGCCGGTGTGGACGAGGACCGCCGCGGTCTGGTGGGCCGCCTCGATCTCCTGCATCGGGTCGAACGCCACGCCGACCGCCTCGATGGCGGCCGGGCTCATCATGGCCGGTCGTCGGGGCGGTCTGCGGTCGTCACTCATCGCGTCCATCCTGCCGTATGCGCCTGCGCGCGGGTCGGTGCTGCGACGCCGCGGCGGGTCTCGGCGCTGGCGGAACCGCTAGGCCCCGCGTCCGGTCTGCGCCTGGAGCCGGTCGATCTGCTCGGAGGCCTGCGCCTTGGTGAGGTCGGCGGGCAGCTGCTCGCCCGCCTCCCGCGCGAGGGTCTCGAGGTAGCTGCGCTGGGCGCCGGTCATCGCCTCGTCGCCGGTCACCCAGTCGCTCGGGTCCTTGACGGTGGAGGAGGCCTCACCGGGCTCGGAGGCGCCGATCGTGTCCTCGGCTCGCGCGTCGTGACTACCGTCCTCGCGGCCGCTGCCCGCGTTGACGCCCTGCGGCTCGACGAGGTCCGGCAGCGTCTCCTGCTCCGCCTGCCCGTGCTCCTCGCCCACCTCGGAGTACTCGCTGTTGTCGGCCGCCCCTGCGGTTCCCTGGCTCATGCGTCGACCCTAGGTCGGGCGACCGACACCGGCATCCGGAGACGACGCCGGCTCCCGGTCCTGCTCCGACCGGCGCCGCAGCACCTGGACCAGCCGCAGCCCCGCCGCGGCCGCCACGGCGCCGAACGCGATCCACAGTCCCACCTGCCGCGGTGCCGCCGTGGGGTCCTCCTCGAGCACGACCGGGCCGACAGCCGCGGGCGGCGCCGGCGTCGGCGGGGCCGGGTACCCGGGCAGAGCCGGACCGGGTCGGTTGGGGTCGAGCGTCATCGTCAGCGCGTCGAAGGGCGAGACCATGCCCCAGCCCAGCGCGGCGTCCTTGACGCCGGCCCGCGGCCGTTGGGCCGACGCCTCGATCCGGTACTTCCAGAGCGCCGGCCCCTCGTCGGGGTACCGCTCGGCCAACAGCGCCGCCGTGGCGGCCACCAACGGGGTCGCGAAGCTCGTCGCCGGCGCGCCGGACAGCAGGCAGTCCCCGACGTGACCGAGAGCCGCGTTGAGGCCCTGGCCCACCGCAGCCACCGTGATGTGGTCGCCCTGGACGTTCGCCGCGGTGTCGACCCCGCGGGACTGGTTCACCGACGTGACCGACACGACCCCGGGGAACGCGGCGGGGTAGCGCGGCCCGTCCTTGGCCGTTGGCGCCGAACCCCGGTCCCCCGCACTGGCCACGACCAGCGCGCCCTTGGCCGTCGCATACGACACCGCCTGGGCCAGCGCCGGGTCCGGGGTCTCGACACTCATCGAGACGTTGACGACCTTGGCGCCGAGGTCCACCGCCGCCCGGATGCCCTGGGCGAGCCGCGGGGTGGTCGGCGTGAGCGCCGCGAGCCGGTCGTCGGAGAGCCCCTCGGTCGACGCGACCCCGAACACCTGCACCGAAACCAGCTTCGCGTCGCGGGCCAGCCCGACCTGGCCGGAGCCGTCCACTGCCCGGCCGGCCAGCAGGCTGGCGACCGCGGTGCCGTGCCCGGAGAGGTCGTTGCGGCCGCCGGGGTCCGGCGCCCACCCTTCGACGGCTGGGAGGAGGGTCCGGCCCGGCAGGACGGCGGTGTCGGCGGGCAGATGGGTGTTGCCCACGTCGATCCCGGAGTCGACCACGGCCACGGTGACGCCACGCCCGGTGGCCAGCGGCCACACCGACGCGACACCCATCTGGGTCAGCGCGGTCGACCGCTCCTTGACGTAGACCGGGCCGGACCGTTGCTCGGTGCACGAGCCGTCCGCGGCCGACGCCGGCGCCACCGGAGCGACCACCAGCCCGACGAGCACTGCCGACCCGCACGCCGCCGCCGCGCCGCTGAACCGGGCCCGACGCGTACCCCGCATCACGACCCCGAGTCGATCCTCGGCGCGCCGACCGCCGCCTCGCTGAGCGCCGGCCCGGCCGGCAGCAGCGACACCCAGGAAGGCGGAACGTAGCGCGGCGTGAGGTCCTTGTAGCCGAGCCGGGCCAGCGTCTCCGCGGACGGGTCGCTGATGGTGAACGCCTGACCGGACTGGTCGACGACGGCGACCGGCCCAACGGTGCCTGTGGAGCTGGCCCGCACCAGGGCGCCACGACCGGGCTGCACCGAGACCGGCTGCTTGTTGGCCGGCTTGACGAACGGCGAGTCGGCTGACGTCGTCGCCAGGTGGGTCACCCCCGGCTTGCCATCGACCGTCTCGAGCACGGCGCAGGGAGTTCCGTTGGCCCGGCTGGGAATCGCGGTCGGCCAGTCCCCGGGCACGAAGTCCCTGGTGTCGCTCGGCTGGATCCGCGCGAGGTCGTCGTTGGCGACGGTGACCGGCTTGCCCAGCCCGTTCGGCGCCACCGCCTGGTAGACCGCCGCGGCGAACGGCGTGAGCGGGATGGTCCCGTTGGCGACCATCACCGACATCGCGTCGTTCTGGTCCTTGTTGACGACCAGCTGGCCGACCGCGGCGAGCTTGTTGCCCAGCGTGTACTGGCCCGTCAACGGCTGACCGACCTGGGCGCGGTTCCGGAAGGCGAACGACTCGAACGTCAGGTCGGTACCGGGGTTGAACAGGTCCACCCAGGTGCCGGTCACGCTGGCCGGCGTCTCGAGCTGCCCGAGGTACTGCTTGACCGGGTCGTAGGACGCCGTCGGGATCACGTAGCGGCGGCCGCCGGCCAGCAGGTAGCGGACGTCCTGTCCGGTCGCGGTGACCCGCACCGTCAGCCCGCTCGCGTCGGCGTATGCGGGTGCCTGCGCCGAGCCGATGGTGAGCGCGGGCTTCGTCCCGTCGAAGCAGGCGACCCACCCGGTCTGGAGCAGCGATCCCGCGGGCGGGAGGTCGTCGGGCGCGCCGAGGATCCCGAGCGTGGACCCGTGCGGTGTCGCGGCGATCTTCTCGTCCTCGACGACGAGGACCTCGAACCCCTTGTCGGACGGGAGGATCAGTCGCGCCGAGGTCGCGTTCAGCACCGGGTGCAGCGTCCCCTTGATGGTGACGAACCGTGCCGCCGACGTCTTGCCGATGACGACGTAGCCGTTGTCCCACCCGTCGGGCAGCGGCTGGGCGAACAGCCCGGCGATGGCCGCGCCGCCGACCAGCAGGCCGCCGAGCGTCACGCCCGCGACCACCGGTCGCGACCGCGAGACGCTCTCGACCTCGCGGCCGCCGGGAGCCCCGCTGAGGAATGCCGAGACCAGCCGGCGTCGGTTGTACGCATGGGCCTCGACGAGGTCACGCTTGCTGGCCACCGGTCAGCCCCGGAACGCGGCGATGAGCCCGAGCGCGAGGACGAGCAACGGGATGAGGGCGAAGAGGGCCAGTCCCTCGCAGAGGTCGAGGATCCGGCCCTTGCGGACGGTCGCCTTCTCGGGCAGGGCCAGGCTGACGAGCACCGCGGCGGCGGCGATACCCACGACCGGGCCGATCACCACGCCCCAGTCGGGGTGCCGGAGCAGAGCGGTCACGGTACCGGCGACGATGCCGAGCGCGCCGCCGAGCAGCCCGACGACGACGTCGCGGGCCAGGAGGAACTGGCGGGTCCGCATCATCTGGACCACGCCGGCGGCCCAGACGATCCCGAGACCGGCCCACCCGAGCGCCACCACCGACGGGGCGCCCAGCACGACGACCAGGGCCACGCTGAGCGAGAGCCCGAGCACCAGGTCGTGGGCGAGGTCCACGCCGCGCTGGACACGGTCGGGGTCGATCGGCGCCGGCTCGGCGAGGATCTCCGACTCGCTCTGCATCGGCGTGACCATGGTCCGCGACGAGCTCAGCGCGAACCACGGGATGAGGCTGCCGAGGATCACCGCCACCACCACGACGATGGCGATGACCTTGTCGGGGTCGAACGTCGTCGTCAGGAGGACCGCACCGGTCGCGGCGGCGGCCACACCGACCACGACCCCGGGCAGGAACGCCCACGCATGGTCCCGGAGCAGCGCCATGCTCAGGCCGCCGACCACCGCGAGCGCCACCCCGGCGACGACCAGTGGAAGCTCCCGCTACGTCGCCGGACACCGCGCTCAGCGCCGCGACGACCGCATACACGGCGGACGCGACGAGCACGACTGACGCTGCGGCGACGTCGACCCGGACCCGCGCGAAGACCGCGCCGGCGAGCAGGAGGAGGAGGGTCGCGACCGCCGCGACCACCGTGACGACGAAACCGCCCTGCCGCTGCAGGAACAGCGCCGCGGCGCCGAGGGCCAGCAGCAGCGCGGACAGACCGAGTGTGGTCGCGCGGGAGTTCTGCGCGGTCCAGCCGGCGCCCAGCCCCTCGACCGAGTCGGCGACCGCCTCGATGACGTCGTCGTACACCTTCTTGTCCTCGGCCTCCGCGCCGGTCACGAGGGTGAGGACCTGCCCGTCGTGGACACCCTGGGCGAGGAGGCTGGAGTCGAGATCGAGCGCCTTGCCGTCGGAGCCGACGAGCGCATACCCGCCGTACGCCTCGTAGGCGTCGAGCGAGCCGATGAGGCCGGCCACCTCGGGGACGATCTCGGCGAGCGGGAGGCGGGACGGCAGGACCAGGTCGAGGGTGCGGTCGCCGGCCGTGACGGTCACGCGAACCAGGTCGGCCGACTGCGTGTTCGTGCTCATCGGTTGGTCACCTGCGCCGTCACTGCCCCGTCATCTGCTTCGGTCTGTTGGTTGCCGGCCCACCGGCGAGCCCCTGACCACCACGCTGGTGGCCAGGGGGATGCTAACCGGCCTCAGCGGACCACGCCGTCGGTCGTCTCGCCCTCGTCGACCCACTCGTCCTCGGTGACGAGCGAGAGGTCCGACGGTGTGGTGTCGCGGTGACGGTCGCGCCCACCGGCCACCACCGGGCAGGACGCCCCGCCCACCGGCGGCGCTGCCCCGGCCGGCCACCTTGGCGCCGCCACGCCCGCCCGCGCTCTTCGCACCGGAGGTGCGCCCGCCGGCGGTGCCCTGGCCACTCTGGCCAGCGAGCATCGCTCCCGAGCCGCCGCGACCGGCCACGCCACGGCCGGAGCCGCCGCGACCCGAGGCACTCCCGACCCCGCCGCGGCCGGCGACACCGCTGTTGCCGGCGAGGAGGTTCGTGGCCCCGCCTGCGCCCGTCGCGCTGCCGCGCACCGCGCCGCCCGCGGCCACGCCTCGGGCCGATCCTCCGAGCACGCCGCTGACCCCGGGTGCCCCCATGGCCAGCGCACTGGCCCCGGACATCCGGCCCGCGGTCAGTCCCATCGAGCCGGCGGCCATGCCCAGACCACCTCCGACGACGCCCGCCGCGCCACCGAGCATCACGCCTCCAGCTCCGCCGACGCCCGCCGCCGGGCCGCCGGCACCCACGTCGAACCCGCCGGACACCGGCATACCCGTCCCGCCGGAGGACCCGACCAGGGTGCCGTCGACCGTCGGGGTCGGCGTCCAGGGCAGCGGCTCCCCTCCACCCCCGGGTGGGGGCGGCGGAGGCGGCGGCGGCGGCGGCGGCGGCGGTGGCGGGGGCGGGGGCGGTGGCGGAGGGGGCGGTGGCGGAGGAGGTGGAGGCGGCGGGGGCTTCGGCGGCCACGACGGGTCGGGTCCACCGTCGGTCGGCGGCAGGTCGACGTGAGGGGTGGGGCCCCCCCCGCCGCCCGGCGGCAGGCCGCCACCAGTGGTGCCGCCACCTCCGCCGGTGGTGCCGCCCGATCCGCCGGTGTCCCACGCCTCGATGGAGTTGGCCTTGGCTAGCGCGGTGCCGGCGTTGTCGAGCTCCTTCTGGAGCAGGGAGTACTGCGTCTCCATCGCTGCCTCGCGGCTGTTCATCGTGCCGTCGTAGGCGTTCTTGTCCTGGTTGTAGTGCCCGACCGCCGTGGCGTAGTCGCTGGAGGAGCCGTAGTCGAAGTAGTCCGGTGACGTGGGCGCGACGGGCGGGGGCTGCTGGTTGGACCAGTACGTCTGCGCGTCGTCGACCGCCTTCTTCGCCGCCTGCAGCGCCTGGCTGCTGTCGTGGAGCTGCTGAGCCTTCTGCGCCAGGGTCGACGAGAGGTCCTTGGTGGACGACACCGCCGCCCGCCCGTCGGAGGACGTCCAGGACTCCTCCAGCAGCGGGACCAGCTTGTCCAGCTGCGCCGTGACGACGTCGAGGTTCTTCTTGGCGGTGCCGATCTGGGTCATCGCGTCGTCGATGGAGTACGGGGAGGCGCTGTAGGCCGCAGTGAAGAGCTTCTTCTCGTTCGGCCCGCCCGACGGTCCCCCGCCGCCACAGTTCGGGTAGCTCATGGTGTGTCCTCTCCGTGTGCCGTCCGGCCGGCCGGCCGCCCCACTGCCTGGCCTGCCGTCTCTGCCGTCTCTGCCGCCTCGGGCTGCGCATCTTCGGAACCCGCGCCCTCCTCTGGGTGCTGGGCTGCCGCCGCGGGTTGGAGGTCGCGGCGCGGTGCACGGTTCCGGGTCAGCGCCCATCCTGCCGCGACCAGAGCAGCCACCCCGACCAGGCCGCAGACCAGCCACACCAGCCACGCCGAACCGCTGGTGCTCGCCACGGGCGTCGGTACCGGTGCGGCCTGGGCGTCGGGCGCAGCGGTCGCACCCCCGGGGTTCGCCGCACCCGGAGCCGACGCCGGACCACTCGTCGCGCTCGGCGCATCCGGGAGGAACCCGTCACTGCCCACGGCGAGCGGGATGAACGGAGGCGTGGGCTGGTCGCTCATCACGTTGCCCATCGAGCCGAAGATCGGCATGACGTCGGGGTAGACCGTCGGGTCCGTCGTCATCGTCGCCTCGAACGAGGTGGTGCCGAACCCGCGACGGCGCTCCCACACGGCCGACCCGTCGGGATGGCGCGCGCTGCGGAGCAGCGAGTAGAGCAGCTGGTTGCTCGTGGCATTCGGCCACTTCTGCTTCATCAGGGCGAGCTGGCCCGCGACGATGGCGCTGGCACCGGACGACCCGGACTGGAGAACCGCCGAGTCCCAGCGGTTCCCCCGCATGAGACCGCCGCCCACGACGTCGGAACCCGGCGCCACGAGGTGGATGTTGTACTGCACGTCGAACGTGCGCGCCTGGTCCCAGTCGTCCACCGTGCTCGTGGGGTTCGTCGCGAGGACCTTCCCGTCCGGCTGCATCCCGCCCACGACGAGAACGCCCTGGTAGCCCCCCGGCGACATCACCCTTCGCAAGGGACCGCCGTTCCCCGACGCGGCCACGACGATGACGCCCTTGGCGATGGCCCGGTTGAAGGCCGCCTGCATCTCGTCGTTGGTCACGTCGAGCGAGACCGGGATCTGGATCACCTGCGCCCCGTCGGCGACGATCCGGTCGATGAACGCCGGCAGCCCCGGTCCCCAACAGGCGAGGTTCTGGTGGGCCGCCGGGTCGACGGTGTTGAACACCGCATACGTCTTGAGCGTCGCGCCTGGCGCGACCCCGAGGATGCCGACGCCGCCCGGCCCGTTGCCCTTGCCGCTACCGACCATCAGCGCGGCCATCGACGTCGTGTGGAACGACGTCTCGTTGAGCGGGCCGTCGGGCGTGGTCGGTCCCCACGACCGCCACTGGTCGCGGTCGCAGAGGGTGCCGCTCGGCTGCACGTCCTGCCCCTTCAGCTCTGGTATGCCCGTGGCCACCGGTCCGTCGATCAGCGCGATCGTGACGCCCTTGCCGGTGATGCCCTGTTGGTGCCAGGTCTTCAGCTGGGTCGCGTCCACCCACCACTGACCGCGCTGCCAGTCACCGAGCGAACCGGCGGTCGCCGGAGCCGCCACGAGCGCGGGCAGCGCCACCGCGCCGGCCACCGCACTGGTGACCAGCCTCGCGAGCAGCCGCCCGGCCACGGTGGGTCTCCGGACCTCAGCTGACCGTGCCGGTCCCGTCCGGGTCCGCGCCCGGGTCGGTGCTGGGTGGCGTACCCGGTTCGGTGCCCGGTGGGGCGGTCGACGGGTCCGTGGTGACCGGCGCCACGTAGGTCTCGTCGCCCGGCTGGATGCCGGTGTCGCCGAGATTGTCGACGCGGTCCCTGTTGTCCTTGGTCAGCTTCGCGTAGTCGACCTCGGCGACCTCCTGGTCCTTCAGGACCGCGTCGACGGACGCGTGGAGGTTCTGGGTCAGCACGGTGATCGCCTGGTTGACCTCGCTGATGAGGTCGTCGATGACGGTGGACGCCTTCGCGAAGACCGCGTCAGTCGACTTGCCGGCCGGCGACGTCCCGAAGATTCCGTACCCCTTGAGCACGACCAGCGCCGAGACGGCGTCCTGCGCGGCCTTGAGCGCCTCCGCCGTGTTGGCGTCGTTCTGCTTGGCCGCCGCCATGACGGCGTCCGGCATCATCGCGATGTTCACGGGCCCCTCCTCGACTTCCCCCGCGTCACCAGACCGGTCTATCGGTCGGTGCAGGCAGTTTCACACATGCCGGCGACGCGACGGCTCAGCCGCCGGCCCACATCCCCTTGTTGCGGTTCTCGGTGGACTGGGCCTCCTCGGCGGCCTGGATGACCACCGGCGGCATCTTGGCGACCGCGTCGAACATCTCCGTGAAGAGCTGGTCCACCTTGCGCTTGAACTCGTCGTAGGACTGCCGGGAGGCGGTCCCCTCGCCCCACTCCGGGAGCGTGCGGAGCAGCTCGCCGGTGAGGTCCTCGAACCCCGACTTGAGGTTGTTGTGCGTGCCCTTGATGTCGGCGGCCATGCCCTCGAGCGAGCCCTTGCCGACCTTGATGAGGTCTCCCATGTCTCCCTACCTACCTTCGTGAATGTCGGATCGAGACCGGTCGGTCACTTGACGGACGTGGACAGCCGCGTGGCGGCCTTGCTGAACGACGCGGCCGACTGGTCCTGCGCCTGGTTGACCGTGCTCTCCTGGCTGTCGAGCTTCTCGGCGAAGTTCTCCATGTCGACGACGATGGACTCCGCGTCCTCGAGCCAGTTGCCGACCAACATGAAGAAGGCGTCGGCGGCCGGGCCCTTGTACTCCGGCCGCAGTCCTTCGGCCTGGCCCAGCAGGGTCTTCAGCTGCTGCTGGAACTCCGACTTCTTCGTGCGGACCTTGCCGGCAGCGGCCTTCTGTGCGCCTTGCCGTTGCTGGGTGGTGGACATCGGCCCCTCCTGATTTCGACTGAGCGTCCCCCGCGTCGGGGTTGGTTGGTGGTCCTCTTCAGGTGGTGAAACCGGCCGTTCGCGAGGCCCTCCGGCCCGGCTGCTCACCCCTGTTCCGCGCTTTGACAATGCCGGACCCCCCACCCCGCGACAAGGGTTCGACCAGCACCGATCTGCCTCCCAGAGGCGATTTGAGTGCGCGTACTCAGCCCCCGCTGAGCACCGTCACCGGGGACGCTCACCGGCGCGCACTCAGCACGGTGCCCGCACCGGTCCATCGCGTCCGCCACCTCAGCGCAATTGCGCGCGGGTGGCGGGCCATCCCGGCCGAACCGCCCCCACATCAGCGCAATTGCGCCCAGTTGGTGGGCGGACGACGTCGGATACCCGGTCGGTGGCCCGATTCGGTTGTGATCACGACCGTCTCGGTGACCCGACCGGGTATTCAACTTAGGTATTCGACAGATGTCGCGCCGTGCTGAGCTGTCGAGGAGCACCGTCCCGCCGTCGTAAGGCCCCGCTGCCTCGCCGAACGGCCGCCGCCCGGCCCGCGCTCACCACCTCAGCGCAATTGCGTCCAGGTGGCGGGCGACCCCGGCCAAACCGCCACCACCTCAGCGCAATTGGGTCCAGGTGGCGGGCCAGCCCGGCCAAACCGCCACCACTTCAGCGCAATTGGGTCCATGCTGGCGGGCGGACGAGGTCGGATACCCGGTCGGTGGCCCGATTCGGTCGCGATCACGACCGTCTCGGTGACCCGACCGGGTACTCAACCGGGTTCTCAACCGGGTACCTAACCGGGTACGCGACCGGGCGCTCGACTCACGTGTCGGGCAGCGCCCACGGCCTCAGCGGCCGCTCAGCGCCACAGCCGGGTCAGGCGAAGACGGCCATCGCGCGCTCGACGAGGCCGGCCGCCCAGAGCGCCAGCGGGAGGACCGAGAGCAGCCCGAGCAGCTCCAAGAGGTCGGCGAGCCGGCTCGCCCACAGCGACCGGAACCCCCGGCCCAAGGCGAGCGCGACCCCCACCAGCGCGAGCGCCACGACCACGGCAGCGGCGGCGACCACGACCCCCCACGTCGACCCCAACGCGGCGACGGTGGGTATGCCCACGGCCAGGGTCGGGGCCAGTGCGGCCAGCCGCAGCAGGGTCCGGTCGCGGCGGCGACGGTATGCGCGGGCGGTGAGCGTGAGCGCCGTCGCGGCGGCGATCAGCAGCAGCTCGACCGACAGCGGCGACGACGTCGACCCCGTCGCGAGAACCCCGAGGAGGACCGCGCTGGAACCGGCGGACACCACGGCCAGACCCACCAGGGTCGCCAGCTGCTCCACGCTGGCCGCCCGGACGACGGACTCCACGGCACGGTCGTCGATCCGCCACCCCCGGCGGCGCGGCCGGCGAGCCTCTCGCGGCGACCAGCTCGTCACCGAGAGGCGGCTGATGTCGAGCAGCACGTCGTCGTCGACGTCGATGACCAGGTCAGGAACGACTCGGGCCAACAGCGTCACGACCGCCAGGGCGATCGCGGCGACCGCCGTCAGCGACAGCCCCATGACGAGGACCAGCAGCGCGAGCGCACCGAGCCCGCCCGCGAACGCCAGCCACACGCGGGGGACGTACCGGTCCGCGTCGGCCGCCGACCGCCCCGTCAGAGCCACGAGCGCGGCCCCCGCGCACGCACCGATCAGCGCGACGACCGGACCCTCCGCCATCGCTCCCGTGGCGACCGCGCCGCCGACGACGCCGAGAACGGGTGCCGTCAACCGGAGCACGCGCGGCGCGGACAGGCTCTGGGCCAGCAACATCCCCACGACCACGAGGAGGACGGCCACCACCTGCGGCCACGGGCTGGCCGCGCGCGGCGCCAGGAACGACGCCGCAACCGCGAGGGTCCCGAAGAGGCCGGCAACGACGACCAGCACCGTCGGGCGGACCGCGGCCACCGGCGTACTCGATCGCCGCCCACGGGCCCGCCGACGAGCCCCCGCGCCACGGCCCCCCGAAGCACCCGCGCGCCGCAGGTGTCCCGTGGTCGACCCGACCGGCCGCAAGGTCTGCGCCGCCTCCGCGGCGGCCGACGTCGCATACCCGAGCCGACGCCGACTGGAGCTCCCACCCGGCGAGGAGGTGCGGACCGTCGCGGTCGTCCGCGACCCAGCCGTCCCGCCTGCGCCGACCGTCGGGAGTCCCTCCGGCTCCACGCGTCGCAGCCGTGGCACGGGCACGTCGACCTCCACCGGCGCCGTCAGGAGCATCGTCCCGGTCTCCAGGTGAGCGAGGGCCACGGTCTCGTCGAGCGGCACGCTCTCGCCGCTCATCGTCAGCGCGATCAGCTCGCGGCTCGGCTCCACGAGCGCGAGCACCTCGCCGACCAGCAGGTGCTCGTCGACGACGACGTCGAAGCGGCGCGGACCGACCACGACCGACAGGCTGCGGGTGCCGGCACCACGTGCGCGCGAGGTCGTCTCGCTCACCGCCTGCTCCCCTCTGGCGACGCTCGAACCGGAGACTCGAACTCCGGCGAGCCTATCCGGACGCCTATCATGCGGCTGGTCCGCCGAGACCGGGGACGCAGCAGCCCAAGGACCGAGGGGAGCCATGGCCGCCATGCCGGGGGCGCCGACCGCGGCGCAGCGCGAGGGTCGCATCGAGCCTCCGCCCATGCCCTACGGCGAGCTCGAGCTCCAGCCGCCGCCTCCCCTGTATGCGGGTGAGGGCGCCACCTCCAACGTGCTCATGACCGCCGTCCCGATGCTCGGGTCGGTCGGCTCGGTCGTCTTCGTCGCGATGAGCGGCAAGTCCGCCCAGAGCTACCTCGCCGCCGGGCTGTTCCTGCTCGCCTCACTCGGGTTCGTCGGGGTGAGCATCTGGCGGAACCGGTCCGGCAAGACGGCGCAGGTGACCAGCAACCGCCGCGAGTACCTCAGCTACCTGCGCGGCATCCGCGAGCTGGCGCGACGGGCCGGCTCCGAGCAGCGAAAGCACCTCACCTGGATCCACCCCGAGCCGGTCGCCCTCGCCGCCGTCGCCGAGGAAGGCACGCGCGTCTGGGAACGCGCGCCGAGCGACGAGGACTGGCTCCTGGTCCGGTATGCCCGCGGCCCGCAGCGCCTCGGGCTCGAGCTCAAGCCGCCGGAGTCCGACACCATCGACAAGCTCGACCCGGTGTCGGCCTCGGCGCTGCACCGCCTGCTCGCGACGCACCGGATCCTCCCGGACCTGCCCACCGCCGTCGCGCTGAACTCGTTCGCGCGTATCGAGATCACCGGATCCGAGGACCACGCGCGAGCGCAGGCGCGAGCCCTGCTGGTCCAGGCCGCCACGTTCCACGCGCCCGACCAGCTGGTCGTCGCCGTCCTCACCGAACGCGCGTCACTCGCGTACTGGGACTGGGTCAAGTGGCTCCCCCACGCGCAGAGCCGCCGCGAGGCCGACGCGGCCGGACCGCGCCGCCTCGTGTGCACCGACCTGGACGAGCTCGTCTCGCTGCTGCCCGCCGACCTCAGCGAGCGCGCCCGGTTCGGCCCGTCCCGCACGGCAGTGTCGCCACACGTCGTCGTCGTCCTCGACAACGTGACGGTCCCGGTCGGCCACTCCGTCATCACCGACGACGGCGTGCTGGGGATGACGGTCATCGACATCCCCGAGCGCTGGGACGAGCTCAACGACGACAGCCGCGTCCGGCTGCACCTCGAGGGGGACGAGGCCGGCCGGGTCCGGGTCGCGGCGGTGGTCCCGCGGCAGGAGCCGATCCGCGGCTTCGCCGACCAGATGAGCATCGCGACCGCGGAGGCCGCCGCGCGTCGCCTCACTCCCCTGTATGCGGGTGAGGGTCCGGTGCGCGAGGACGCCCTCACCAAGAGCACCGAGCTCACCGATCTGCTCGGGATCGGCGACGTGCACCAGCTCGACCTCGGCCGGACCTGGCGCCCCCGCCCGCCCCGCGACCGGCTTCGCGTCCCGATCGGGGTGGGCGCCGACGGCGTCTCGATCAACCTCGACATCAAAGAGTCCGCGCAGCAGGGCATGGGACCGCACGGTCTCGTCATCGGCGCGACCGGCTCCGGCAAGTCCGAGCTGCTGCGCACCCTGGTCCTCGGGCTGGCCATGACCCACTCGCCGGAGATCCTGAACTTCGTCCTCGTCGACTTCAAGGGTGGCGCGACGTTCGCCGGCATGGCCGGGATGCCGCACGTCTCCGCGATCATCACCAACCTCGCCGACGAGCTGACCCTGGTCGACCGTATGCAGGACGCCCTGGCCGGCGAGATGACCCGCCGCCAGGAGCTGCTCCGCGCGTCCGGCAACTACGCGTCGCTGCGCGACTACGAGAAGGACCGGACGTCCGGCGACCGGACCGACCTGGCGCCGCTGCCCAGCCTGCTCATCGTCTGCGACGAGTTCAGCGAACTGCTTTCCGCCAAGCCGGAGTTCGTCGACCTGTTCGTGGCCATCGGGCGACTCGGACGCTCGCTCGGGATCCACCTGCTGCTGGCCTCACAACGGCTCGAGGAGGGCCGGCTGCGGGGCCTGGACAGCCACCTCTCGTACCGGATCGGCCTGCGCACCTTCTCCGCGAGCGAGTCGCGCAGCGTGATCGGCGTCGGCGACGCCTACGAGCTTCCGGCCGTGCCAGGTCTCGGTTTCCTCAAGCCCGACCAGTCGTCGCTGCTGCGGTTCAAGGCGGCCTACGTGTCCGGACCGCCCCGCACCGTCGCCCGCGCCGGTGGCGGTCGCTCGGGCTCGGCCCGGCGCGAGGCTCTCCCGTTCGTCCCCGGCGAGGTCGTCTCGCGGCTGGAGCAGGAACAGGAGGCCGCCTCCCGAGCCGCGGAGCAGGTGGCTGCGGCGGTGCCGGCCGAGAAGCGGACGGTCTTCGACATCGCCGTCGTCGCGATGACGGGTCATGGCCCCGCCGCGCACCGGGTCTGGCTGCCCCCGCTCGACGTGCCCGACACCTTCGACCAGATGATGCCGGACCTCGCCATCGACCCCGACCTGGGTCTCGTCTCGCGCACCTGGCGCTCGAGGGGGCCGCTCCGGTTCCCCCTCGGGACCGTCGACATGCCACGGGAGCAGAAGCGCGAGGTGCTCCGCGCCGACCTGTCCGGGGCCGCCGGCCACGTCGCCGTCGTCGGCTCGCCGCGCACCGGGAAGTCGACGATACTGCGCGCCATCGTCACCGGGCTCGCCCTCACGCATACCCCTCGCGAGGTGCAGTTCTACGTGCTCGACTTCGGTGGGGGCACGTTCACCGGCCTCCGCGACCTGCCCCACATCGCCGGCATCGGCACCCGGTCCGAACCGGACGTCGTCACCCGGATCACGGCCGAGGTGGCCGGCATCGTCGACTCACGGGAGCAGTTCTTCCGGGCCAACGGCGTCGACACCATCGAGACCTACCGGAGCCGCCGGGCGCTCGGCGAAGTGGACGACGGGTACGGCGACGTGTTCCTCGTCGTCGACGGCTGGAGCACGATCCGCTCCGACTTCGACGAGCTGGAGGCCGAGCTGCAGACGCTGGCCCAGCGCAGCCTCACGTTCGGCGTCCACCTGGTGACCAGCGCGACCCGGTGGATGGACTACCGCACCGGCGTCCGCGACATTCTCGGGACCCGGTTCGAGCTCAAGCTCGGCGACGCGATGGACTCCGAGATCGACCGGAGGCTGGCGGCCAACATCCCGACCGAGCGCCCGGGCCGCGGCATCATGGCGGCGAAGTACCACTTCCTCGGCGCGCTGCCCCGGGTCGACGGCGACAACGCCGCCGCGTCCTTGGGTAGCGGCGTGCAGAAGCTGGTCACGGCGGTCCGCGACGCGTGGCAGGGCCCGCCCGGACCGAAGCTGCGGCTGCTGCCGACCCTCATCACGCAGGAGGAGGTCCGGCGGCTCGCCCCGACCGCATCGACCGTGCTGCTGGGGATCAACGAGCGGGCGCTCGCGCCGGTCGGGCTCGACGTCACCCGCGACCCGCATCTACTGGTGTTCGGCAACGGCCAGTCCGGCAAGTCGGCGCTGTTGCGGACCTACATGTCCGAGGTGACCCGGCTGCATACGCCCGAGACGGCGCAGCTGTTCGTCGTGGACTACCGGCGGGCCAACCTCGGCGAGTTCCCCGACGAGTGGGTGGCCGACTACGCCACGAACGCCCAGACCGCGGCCGAGCTCGCGGGCGGCCTCGCCGACTTCTTGCGCGACCGCCTTCCGGGCGGCGACGTCACGCCGGAGCAGCTGCGTAACCGGTCGTGGTGGGAGGGCAAGGAGGCCTTCGTCGTCGTGGACGACTACGAGCTGGTCGCCACCAGCCAGGGCAACCCGCTCGACCCGCTGGTCCCGCTGCTCGCCCAGGCCGTCGACATCGGTCTCCACGTCGCGGTCGCCCGGCGCACCGGTGGCGCGGGGCGCATGTACGACAACCTCGTCACGGCGCTGCGCGACCTCGCCCAGCCCGGCCTGCTGCTCAGCGGTGACCCGTCCGAGGGCGCTCTGGTCGGCCAGCTCCGGGCGGTTCCCGCGGTGCCCGGCCGGGCCCGGATGCTCACCCGCGACGGCTACAACCTCGTGCAGGTGGGCTGGACCCCGTCCGCCCACGGCACCTAGCCCACGGCACCTAGCCCGGTTCGTGCTCTGAACCGCACCGAATACCGGCTCCATCCACCACGAACCACCCAGGCCCCGGGCATACGGAAGGGGCGGGTATGCCGTCAGCACTCGGCATACCCGCCCCTGTCTGAACCTGGGCGAACCGCGGTCAGGTTGTACCCGGCTCGCCTGCCCCCTCAGGCCCGGTTCAGACCCGCGGCGCGTCCTGGGGAGCCTCGGACGGCGGCGTGCTCGGAGGAGTGGTGGGAGGAGTGGGCTCCGACGTCGGCGTGGTCGCCTGGTGCCACGGGTTGCCCGAGTGGCCGGTGCGGTGCTGGCCCCACCAGCCCTTCTTGAAGCCCACGATCGCGAGGATCGCGAGGCCGACCAGCGGCCAGGGGCCCATGTGCCAGTGGCCGAACAGGTCCGGGAAGATGGACAGGGCGGCCACGACCAGCAGCACGATCGAGGAGGCCTCGCCGCCGCGGACCGCGCGCTCGAGGCGGACCTGGCCGTCGTACCGCGGCAGGAACAGCCAGGCGAGCAGGTAGAGGAACACGCCCGGGCCGAAGACGGCGAGGACGACGGCGCCGACGCGAACGATGGCGGCGGAGATGCCGAAGCGCTGGGCGATGCCGGAGCAGACGCCCGCGATGACCCGGTCCTGGGACCGCGTCACCGAGCTGCGCCGCAGCGAGTCGAAGAACCGGTCGAGCGCCGGTGTCGGGGTGGAAGCGGGTGTCGTTGTCATGCGTTCATCGTGCGCCGCGCACCGGCTCTGCACAGGTGGGATCAACCCTGACCCGACCCTGACCGCACCCTGATCCCGGCCGGGCCGAAGCCCGACCGGGACCGCGTGGGTGAGGGTGGTTCAGCAGCGCAGAGCGTCGAGGTCGATGGCGTTCGCCATGGCCTCGTATGCGGCGTCGCTCGGGTGGATGTGGTCGCCGGAGTCGAACTCGGTCTTGAGCTGGTTCGGGGCGGCGGGGTCCTTGGTGACCGCGTCGAAGTCGACGACGTGGTCGTAGATGCCGCTGGTCCGGATGAACTCGTTGACCGCCAGCCGGGTCTGCTCCGACGTCGAGCCGGCCGCCGAGCCGGCCGGAGTGACTGTGGCGCCGACGACGCAGACCCCGGCCGAGTGGGCCTGGGCGACCGCCTGCTGGTAGCCCGCGATCAGCGCGGGCGCCGACGCGCCGCCGCCGATGTCGTTGATGCCCTCGAAGAGGACCAATGTCGTGATGCCGGGCTTGGTCAGGACGTCGTGGACCAGCCGCGTGAGGCCGGCCGGGCCGGTCGACCCGCCGCCGGTGAGCAACCGGTTCCCGGAGATGCCCTCGTTGGTGACGCCGAGCCGACGCGGCTCGGGCAGCTCGGCGATCCGGTCGGCGAGGTAGTCGGTCCAGCGGTGGTTCTCGTTGATGCCGGACCCCACTCCGTCGGTGATCGAGTCACCGAGCGCGGCGACGGTGGACACGGTCCGCGGAGCGCTGACGGTCACCGCGTCGAGGTAGTACCAGATCGCCGACTGCGTGCCGAAGGATGCGCCCGACTCCTCAGCAGCGTGGTCGCCGGTGCTCGACTTGTAGCTGTACTGCATGCTCCGGTTGTGCGCGGTGATGACCGCGCTCGTGCCGGAGATTGCCACGCTGACGGCCAGGTTCTCTTGTGCCGCAACAGTTCCCGGGATGACGTCGGTCAGCACCTGGCCTCCTGCCGGGATGGTCACGGTGGTCTTCCCCGCGAACGTGGCCTGGCGGTTCGAGCCGGGAACGAGGTCCGCGGAGTCCGAGGACGTCGGGGTGCCGACCCACACGCTCGACAGGGTCAGCGGTGCGGTCCCGGAGAAGTTGGACAGCCGCACCCGCACGTCCGAGCCGCCGATGGTGAGGTTCACGATGTTGCGGACGGTGATGTCGCTCAGGCTGCCGCCGGCCTTGTCGTTGCTGGTGCCCCACGCGGTGACGGTATGCGTGTTCGCGGCCGTCACCGGGCTCGCCGCCAGTCCGGCCAGGGCCGGTGTCGCCGCGCCGACGGCCACCGCGACGGTGGCGGCCAGCCCTCCGGCGACCAGGCGGCCCCGCAGTGATGTCAGTGGTCTCATCGTCTCTCCTTCGCGTCCTTGCGAGGTCGTCGCTGCTCGGGGTGCAGCGCTCTCCCCACAGTGGTAGCGACCGGAAGTGAAACGACTCAATCCCCGCGGCCGAACGGTGCGGCCGATGGTCGTCGCCGCTGCGACAGACGGTCGGTATCGGCCGACGAGTGGCATGAGAACCGCAGAGATTACGTTCGAAGGCGCTACCGAAGGTCGGCGACCTGCGGGACGTATCCGGCCCTCAGCGCCGCGACGCTGGCGGGTGGCGTCAGCATCACCGCCGTGCCCTGTCGCGGTCGTGAGTGCGCGTCCGCATACCCCGTCGTGGTCCAGCGGACCAGTCCGTCGGCGCTCACGAGGTGCGGCTCCTCGTCGACGATGACGAAGGCGCCGCTGGGCACGTCCGGCCATGCCATCTCATGCAGCCGGCGGGTCCGGGTGCGCGGGATGAGTCGCTCGGCGTGCAGGCGCGCGTCGATCTCCTTGGCCGACAACGGTTCCGCGCGGTCGTGCTCCGCCAGCGCATTCCGGTATGCGTCGTACGCCTCCCGTCGGCACAGGGCGCACGGTCGGTGGCCCGCCGACAGCGACACGGCCTCGTCGTGGAAGAAGAGCACCGTGTAGTGGTGGGGCTGCCACTGCGCAGCGCGCCAGCCCTTGAACGACAGGGCGCAGGTGATCCAGAGGCTGCTGGCGTGGTTGCGGACGACCCGACCGGCGTCGTCGTGGAGGATGCCCCGGTTTCCCATCCAGCCACCCCGGATTGGGATGGCCACGATCTCGCCGGTGGGTGTGACGCGGTTCTGGCGCGGGCTCACGGATCGACCCTAGACAGCCTCACCGACGGTCATCGCGGGGTCACAACAGGCGCACAGGACCGGGCTGGGTGCGCCCGGAAGGGTTCCCCGCATGACGAGCCGACGCACCAACCGCGCCCTGTCCACCACCCGCCGCTGGACCGCCGGCGTCCTCCTCGCGACGACGCTCACCGCCGGCGGCCTGGGCCTCCACCTCGCCGACGCGTATGCCTCGAGCCAGACCGGGACGGTCGCCGCCCCGACGACGAGTGGGTCCGGGACGTCGAGCACGACGTCCTCCTCGTCCTCTACGGACACGTCGAGCTCGTCCGGGTTCAGCAGCACCGGTTCGGTGAGCAGCTCGTCCAACAGCGCCAGCACGACGACGAAGGGTTCCTGATGACCGTCCACCAGCACACGTTCCGCGCGATCGGCTGCACCAACAGCGTGCTCACCACCGACGCCACCACCCTCGATGCCGCCGCCCGGGTGACCGAGGCCATGGTCGAGGAGCTCGACCGTGTCGCGTCGCGGTTCCGTTCGGACTCGGAGATCTCCCGCATCACCGCCGCGGCCGAGGATGTCGACGTCCAGGTCGGCTGGCGCACACCGCCCTCCGGCCACGTCTGAGCCGACCTAGGAGTGCGCGGCACCGTTTCGTCCGTCGACAGCGCAGGGCATTCCTTCCGCGGGCACGGCCGGCCCGTCATCCTGGTCCTGACCGACCTCAACCACCCACCGACGGGGCGCACCGCATACTCGGACCGGGCTCGAGCACCGGTGCCGGAGGCGGCCCTCGCTCTGGTGCCGGGGCTCCGATCCGATGACGACATCGTTCTGGACAAGCGTGAGTGGAGCTCCTTGCCGGTACGGACCTGGACCGCACGCTCAAGGACCGCGGCGTCACTCAGGTCGGGTGCTCCCGACCCTGGGCCAGGTCTGCACTACCGACCAGCTCGTCAGGCTCCTGCCCGGGGAGCCCTGACCAGGTTCGCTGCCCTAGGCTCCTGGCGAGTACGGGCCTCTAGCTCAACTGGCAGAGCTGCGGACTTTTAATCCGTAGGTTGTGGGTTCGAGCCCCACGGGGCCCACGTTTCCGCAGGTCAGAGACCGGTTGATGGTCGAGGCGGGGCCGTCGGTCGGGCTTCTACCCGAATTTCTAAGCTGCCGTCTCCGACGGGCGTGCGCCGGGCAACGCGGAGCCAATGCGCCGGCGACGCGATCCTGGCCGAGGGACCCGTGCTGGAACTGCAGGATGTCGATGGACCCGCAGGGATCGCTCTTGGTCCGGACGGGCCACCACTCCTCGATCACCCTCGTTGCGGTCAACCATTGACGCCGGCGTTCGTCACACCTGGCCGCGCCGCAGGAAGCGGCCTTTCGGTGATCCGACGATGGCCCCGTTCTCGAGCACCTGCTGACCCCGCACCCAGGTGTCGGTGACACGGGCGTTCAGCTCGAACCCTTCGAAGGGCGTGTACTCCTGCGTGGACTCCGAGTCGTCGGCATGCACTGTCCAGGTGACCGACGGGTCGACGAGGCAGAAGTCGGCGTCGTAGCCGATCGCGATGGTGCCCTTGGTCGGCAGCGCATATCGGCGGGCGGGGGCCCACGACGTCAGCTCCGCGATCCGCTTGTAGGTGAGACCCCGCTTCCGTCCCTCGCTGACCAGCCCGGGCAGGAGGTACTCGGCGCCGCCGAAACCGGACTTCGCGGCGAAGATGTCGTCACGGGGGTCGCCGAACTTCTGCTCGTCCTTGCAGCACGCGTGGTCACTGACGACCCAGTCGAGGTTGCCGGCCAGCATGTGCTCCCACAGCGCCTCGACGTCGTCTCGGGGACGCAGCGGCGGGTTGACCTTGCCGCCCAGCCCGTGGGCCGTCGTGATGTCGGCCAGCAGGTGTCCGATCGTGACCTCCCGCCGGAAGTCGACGTGGGGGAAGGTCTCCTGCATGCGCATCGCCGCGGTCAGCGCCTTCGCCGACGACAGATGCAGCAGGTTGATGCTCGGGAGCCCCGTCTCGTCGGCGAGGAACGACGCAGTGGTGACCGCCAGGCCCTCCGAGTGCGGCGGCCGGGAGGCGCTGTAGGCCGCCAGCCCCGACAGCGACCCCTCGGCCTGGACCATCTTCGTGTACGCGGTCATGATCTCGGCGGTCTCGCAGTGCAGCGACAACGAGATCTGGTCAGCCAGCTCGGGGTGCTCCGCCCGCGCTTTCACAATGCCGCGCATGACGAACTCGAAGTGCGCCACGTCGTACCGCTCGTCCGGCGGGATCATGAGGAAGGCGCTCTGGTCCGACGAGGCGCCGTGCAGCCCGTGGCTTCCGTAGAACATGAAGATCTTGAACGACGTCACGCCCAGGTCGGTGATGATCGAGGGGATCTCCTCGATGTGCTCGCGTGACATGGGGGCGAGGTGGAAGGCGTAGTCGATGAAGGACCGGCCCTCCGACGCGGCGAGCACCTGGGGGAAGAACTCGCGGTAGGGACCGCCGGTGTTGAGGTAGTACTGACCCGTACGCATGTACGTCAGGCCGGTGGTCACCCCGCCCTGCGCGCTGGCCCGGCTCTCGGTGTCGGTGTCGTCCTCGAGCGAGTTGTAGATGCCCCAGTGCTGGTGCCCGTCGACGACGCCGGGGAAGGCCAGGAGTCCTCGCCCGTCGACGACGACGTCGGCGTCCTCCGCCGGGATGTTCGCCTCGAGCCGGCTGAAGGTCCCGTCGGTGATGCCGATGTCCAGCTGCTCGCCGCCGTCCGCTCCGGTGTCCGGCCGGACGACGGTGACGTTCTTGACCAGGGTGTTCAGACGGGTCATGCGGGTGCCTCCACGGTTGGCGGTCGAGGGGTGGTCTCGGTGGACGGATCGTTCGGGGTCGCCCTTGTGCCGGCCACGTCCTCGGCGGCGAGGAAGGCCAGACCGAGGGCCGGTAGGAGGCCGTTACCGGCGAGGTAGCCCGCGGCTCCGTGCCCGGAGATGCCGGCCGCGGCGCCCCCCGATGCGTACAGGCCCTCGATTGCGGTGCCGTCCTCGCGCAGCACTCGCGCCGACCCGTCGACGACGAGCCCGCCCTGGGTGTGGAACAGGGCCGGGACCACCTTGACGGCAGCGTAGGGCGGCTGCAGGGGTGCCTCGAAGTCCTTGCGGCCGAACCGGTCGGGCGCGGCTGCCGGGTCGGCGGCGAGGGCCGCGGTGGCCGCCAGCTCCGTCCTGAGCGCGTCCACGGGCAGACCGGTTGCTTGGGCCAGCCCCTCGACGCCGTCGGCCCAGACCAGTGCGCCGCCGTCGACCGTCTGCCGGAAGTCGGTGAAGACCAGGCAGGCGTCGTGGATGCGCTGGTCGAGGACGATCCACCCGGCTGACCCCGGCTGGGCGGCGATCACGGCGGCGTACTCGCTGTACCCGGAGGTCTCGTTGCCGAACCGGCGGCCGTCGGCGCCGACGATGACCGCGCCGTGCATGATCGTGGCCCACCCGACGAGCGTCGAGGTGCGCTGGGCCAGAGCACCGTGGCCCTGGTAGGCGTCGAGGAAGGCGGCGGCGGCGCCGAGCCCGCGCCCGATCCGCAGGGCGTCGCCCCGGGACGCCTCGCTGCCGTGGTAGACGGCGTCGGCGATCTCCGGCAGGTGTTCGGTGACGAGGGCCCGGTCCGCGCCGTAGCCGTTGGTCGCGAGCAGCACCGCCCGGGTCGGCACCTCCTCGGTCGACCCGTCGGGGGTCTCCAGCACCGCCGCCGCGACGTGACCGGCGTCGTCGAGGCGGACGTCCGCGAGCCGGGCCGGGACCATGAGGTCGATGGCGTCGGTGTCGCGCACGCGGTTGACGAGGTGGTCGAGCAGCAGGGTGCCGTGCCGGCCCTCGATGGTGTGGCAGCGGTCGACCGAGTGGCCCGGGTAGTGGAAGTCGGTGACGAGGTGCAGGTCGAGCCCGACACTGTCGACCAGCCACTCGACGAGCCGGGCGCTGACCTGCGCCAGGGCCTCGGCCGGCTGACGATCGGCCTCGCCGTGGGTCTTGGCCTGGATGTCCGAGACGTAGAGGTCGGGGGAGTCGTCGATGCCCTCGGCCCGTTGGAAGCGGGTCCCGGCGCCGGGGACCATCGCGGTGGACATCGAGGTGTTGTTGCCCCGGCGGAAGTGCTCGCTGACCTCGACCACGAGGACGTCGAGCCCCAGCTCGGCCGCGCGCAGCGCGCCGGCCAGGCCCCCGCCCGCGCCCGCGACGACCAGGTCGGGTCCCTGTGCGCTCACGCGTGCTCTCCCGCGCCGATCAGGCGCAAGGTCAGGGCGGTCGGGTCGACCACGCGGACCGGCCAACCCACTGCGTCCGACGGCAGGTCGACGGCGCTGCACCCGTTGAGGAGGTCGTCGGCACCGGCCTGGTTCGTCCGCTCGACCGCCTGACGGAGCGCATCCGCCCACCGGTCGCCCTCGTGGATCGCGTCGACGTCGAGGTCGAGCACGTCGACGCCCGAGAAGGACGAGCCGTAGCCGTAGAGCTCCACCACGCGCCGGGCCTCGTCGGCGATCGCAGCGTTGCGGGTGACGGCCCCGAACCGGCGGCCGGCCAGCACGCTCCAGGCGGCTGAGGTGCGCAGGAGGCCGAACACGGGACGCTCCAGCGTCGCCGACAGCTCGGCCACGCCGGGGTCGAGGAAGCAGTCGGGCATCAGCGCGTCGGCCCGGTCGGGAGCGTCGCGGAGGGCGTCGGCGACGAGGCCCTCGGAGTCGCGCACGTCCTGCTCGGTCGCCAGCTGCCGCGGCGCGTCGGTGCCGATGTCGACGAGCTCGACGCGGATCCCGGCCGGGCTCAGCGCGTCGTAGCGGGCCTGGCGTCGCGCGAGCTCCCCGGGCTCCACGTGGATGGGGGTCACGGACCAGACGTGCATGGCTTCTCCTCGGAGGCGCTCTGGGTCGGGGCACTCACGCGGCGAGCTCCCGCAGGAGCGGCGCGACGTGGGCGGCGTCGGGCAGGCCGGCGGCGACGCGGCGGACGGTGCTCACGGCGTCGTCGTCCGGGACCCACCCCCGCAGGAGCGCGACCAGGTCGGCCTCCGTGAGGGGGTGGTGGTCGGCGTCGCCGAGGGGGTTCGGGGCGTCACCCGCATGCTCCGCGCCGTCCCGCATGCGCACCGTCACCCGGACGGGGCGCTCGGCAGGCAGGCGCGCAGTCAGGTCCGCGGCCTCGCGGACCGACACGCGCTGGGCCAGGTCGCGCACGATCGGGTCCTCGAGCGAGGCCGGCGACGACTGGCTCGGCCCCACCTCCCCGCGCACGAGCGCCGTGGCCGCCACGAAGGGGATCGAGAACAGCGCGGAGAGCCGGCTGGTCCACGTGGTCCGGGCGAGGCCGGCACCGAGACCGTGGATCTCGACGGCGACAGACTCGACGTCGGCCGGGCGCAGGTCGGGCAGCCCGAGGATCACGTCGGCGACCGGATGGGTGAAGGAGCAGGCGGCGTGCCGCTTGAAGTACCCGCTCGTGACGTCCCACCGGCGCCCGAGGTCGTCGGACAGCGCGGCCGGGTCGAACGTCCCCAGCAGGTCGCCGAGGGAGTACGCCGCGGTGCCGGTGCACTGCGCCCCTTCGGCCGCAGCCAGCCGGGCCGCGGCCAGCCCCGAGAGGTTGCTGGCTCCCATCCAGGCGTTGCGCACCTCGTTGCCGTCGAGTGCTGAGGTGAAGTGCCCGGCGACCGGCATACCGGCTCCCGTGTCGATCGCGGCCGCGATGGCCACCGCGTCGAGGCCGAGCAGCCGGGCACAGCCCGCAGCGGCGCCGGCCACCCCCCAGCTGCCGTGCGGATGGGAACCCGGCCGCAGTCGGGTCGCGCGGCCGAACCGCGCCGCCACCTCGTAGGCGACGAGGAGGGCGGCCGCCGTGTCGGCGCCCGAGCGGTCGAGGTCGGCGGCGAGGGAGAGCACGCCCCACAGCCCGTGGGCCGCGGGGTGTCCGGCGGCGAACTTGTTGCCCTCGTCCAGCTCGAGGCGGACCATCGCCGTGGCGTTGAGCCAGGCCGCGGCCTCCACCCCGGTCGTGCGTCCCGACCCCACGAGAGGAGCGGGTCCGGCGCCGGGTCGCCACGCCGCGACCAGCGCCCGTTGCTCTGGCAGTCGCGACCCGACCGCCGTCACACCGAGCGAGTCGAGCAGCACGAGAGCGAGGCGCTCGCGGACCGGCGCGTCGACCTCGTCCCACCGCACCCCGGCCGCCCAGGCGCCCAGGGCCAGGGTCGCCTCCCGCACCTCGGTCTGGTTCATCGTCTAGAGCCCCAGGTATGCGGCACGGACGCGGTCGTCCTCGGCGAGCTCGGCGCCCGGTCCGGACAGGACGACGCTGCCGCTCTCCATGACGTACGCGCGGTCGGACATCCGCAGCGCCTGGGCGGCGTTCTGCTCGACGAGCAGTACCGCGACGCCGCGGCCGCGGATGACCTCGATCGCCTCCAGGACCGCCCACGTGAGCTTCGGGGACAGCCCGGTGGAGGGCTCGTCGAGCATGAGAAGTCGGGGCCGGGCCATGAGGGCGCGGCCGATGGTCAGCATCTGCTGCTGGCCTCCGCTGAGGGTCTCAGCGGTCTGCCGGCGGCGATCCGCGAGGATGGGGAAGAGTTCGAAGACCTCGGAGAGGGACTCGCCTACCTGCGCAGCGGGACGGGTCCAGGCCCCCATCCGGAGGTTCTCCTCGACGGTGAGCGGCCCGAACAGCGCCCGATCTTCGGGGACGTGCACCAACCCGCGACCCACGAGGTCGGCGGTCCGCACGCCGTCGAGCTGCTGGTCGTCGAAGACGATGTGTCCCGAGGTCGGTGTGATCACCCCGGAGCAGGCTCGCAGGGTGGTCGTCTTACCCGCGCCGTTGGCCCCGACCAGCGCGACGATCTCCCCCTCATTCACCTCGAGGTCCACGTCGTGGAGGATCTGTAGCCCGCCGTAGCCGGCGCACACCGACTCAAGACGCAGCATCGGTGGGCTCCTCTCCGAGGTACGCCTCGATCACGCGCGGGTCGCTGGTGACCTCCTGCGGGCTTCCCGAGGTCAGCACGCGGCCCTGGTCGAGGACGAGGACGGTGTCCGACAGCCGCATCACTGCCGTCATGATGTGCTCGACGAAGACGAGGGTGACCCCGTCCTCCTCGCGCAGCGCCTCGAGCAGCTCCATCACCGGAGTGCGTTCGGAAGGGACGAGCCCGGCGAGCACCTCGTCGAGGAGCAGCACCCGCGGCCGCCCGGCCAGCGCACGGGCCAGCTCCAGCCTCTTGAGACCGGCGGTCGGGAGGCTGCTGCTCCGCACGTCACGCCACCTCGAGATGCCGACCCTCTCGACGACGTCCGCGGCGACGCGGTCGGCGTCCCGCCGGCTCGTCCCGGCCGCCATGGCGGCGACGGCGACGTTCTCGAGGACGCTGACCGACCCGAACGGCCGCATCAGCTGGAACGTCCGCGCCATGCCCGCCTTGGAGACCCGGTGTGGCGCGAGCCCGGTGATGTCGCGCCCGTCCAGGTGGACGGTGCCGCTCTGCGGAGGGATCGCCCCGGCGACGAGGTTGAACAAGGTCGTCTTGCCGGCGCCGTTTGGACCGATGATGCCCTGGATGCTGCCCTCCTCGACAGTGAACGAGACGTCGTCCACCGCCTTGAGGCCGCGAAAGGACCGGCTGACATGCTCCACGCGCAGCAGGCTCATCGGCGTCGCACCCGCTCCCGGATCGCTCCGTAGATCCCCTGCGGCAGGAGCAGCACGATGAGGATGAGCAGCAACGCGTACACGATCACATCCAGGCCGGCCCGGCCCTGGAGGAAGCTCAGCGCCTCCGGCGGGTTGCGCAACAGCGTGGCGGTGATGTCGTTGAGGGGGCCGAGCACCAGCGCGCCGATCGCGGGACCCCAGATCGTCCCGACTCCTCCGATGACCGCAGGCAGGATCGCCTGGATCGAGACGCTGGGCCCGAAGGCGACGTCAGGGTCGACGAAGAAGTAGTACTGCGCATAGAAGGTGCCGGCGAGGGAGGTGATCGCCCCGGACAGCGCGATGGTCAGGATCTTCGTGCGCATGACCGGCACCCCGACCGCGGCGGCGGCCTCCTCGTCGTCCCGCACAGCAATGGTGAACCGGCCGAGCCGCGAGCGAAGGAAGAGGATGCTCACGGCGATGGCGACGACCGTGAGCCCGAGCGCGATCCAGAAGTAGGCGGGGGAACCCGGTTCGAACTGCATGAAGGCGAGGGAGGACTCCCGGCGGAGCGGAACGTTGTAACCGTCGGCCCGGTTGACGAAGTCGCTGTTGATCGCCAGGAGACGGAGCATCTCCGCGAAGGCGAACGTCGACAGCGCGAAGTACGCGCCCTTGAGCCGGTAGCGAAGGGCGAGGAACCCGACCAGCGCACCGAACAGAGCAGCCATGGCCATCCCCGCGATCATGCCGATCCACGGCGAGACACCGTGGTTCACCAGCAGCCACACGCTGGTGTAGGCGCCCAGGCCGAAGTACGCGGCGTGGCCGAAGCTGAACATGCCTCCGAAGCCGCTCATGATGTTCCACCCGACCGCCATGATCGCGAAGATCAGCACCCGGACCGCGACCGCCTGTGTCGCCGGAGGGAGCAGGAGTGGGAGCGGCACGAGCAGGACGGTGAGCACCGCGAGGATGACGAGATGGCGGCCCCAGATCGGGCCCGGAAGGACGGTCGGCGTCGCGGCACGCTCCTGCGTGGGAGCGCTCACGAGGTCCTCCCGAAGAGGCCCTGCGGTCGGAACAGGAGGATGAGGACGAAGACGATGAAGATCGCCAGCAGGGGGCTCTGACCCGGGAGCAGTAGGGCGCCGAGCTGCTCGGTGAGGCCGATCAGCAGGCCGCCCACGAGCGCACCGATGACGTTGCCCATGCCACCGAGGACGACGACGACGAACGCGATGATGTTGAACAGCTCGCCGGTGGTGGGCTCGATGGTCACCAGCGGGGCGACGAGGACACCGGCGGCGCCTGCACAGGCGGTGCCGATCGCGAAGGTCACCATGTAGATGCGGCGCGTGTTGATGCCGACCAGCTGCGCGCCGGCGTCGTTGGCCGCGACCGCGCGGATGGCCGTTCCCAGGCGGGTGCGGCGCAGAAGGACGTAGAGCAGGGCCGCGAGGACCAGCGCCACGCCGAAGGCCAGCAGGCGCGAGACGGTGGCCACCGCCCCGAAGACGGCCACACCGGTGTCACCGGGGAGCTTGACCGACTGGGGGTTGGGGCCGAAGAACAGCAGCAGCAGGTTGTCGATGAGCAGCGCGAGACCCAGTGTGATGAGGAGCTGGTTCTCCAACGGCTTTCCGATGGCTCCCGAGAGGACGAAACGCTGGACGGCCGCGCCGAGGAGGAACATCACCGGCACCGACACGGCGAGGGCGAGCATCGGGTGCACGCCGAACGTGTTGACCATGACGACCGAGATGTAGAGCGCCACCGCCAGGAACGCCCCGTGGGCGAAGTTGACGATGTCGAGGACGCCGAAGATCAGCGTCAGCCCCATCGCGACGAGGCCGTAAACCCCTCCGACGAGGATGCCCGTGACAACCGCCTGGGTGACAACGTCGGTGCTGCCGGACCGCGCGTATGCCAGCAGCACCGCCACGACCACGAGGCCGCCGGCGACGGCTGCAAGGGTCCACGGAGGCCGGCGTCGGGCTCCCCGCACTTTCGCCGCGGGGGACCCCAGCTCCGTGCGCCCAGGCTGGCTCACTGGCCCGTCGTGGCCGGGTAGCGGTATGCGGTCTCGGCGAATTCCTGGGGGTACGTCTGCACGATCTTGCCGCCCTGGACCTGCATGAGGATGGGGAAGGCACCCTGGTTCTCGCCGGTGCTACTGAAGGTGATCGGCCCCTTCTGGGCGACCAGCGACGGCAGGCTGGTCTGCGCGATGGCGCCGCGCAGCGTCGTCGGGTCGGCGCTCTTGGCCCGGTTCAGGGAGTCGGCGATGACGCGCACCGCGTCGTAGGCGAGGACCGCACCGGTCCGGATGTCGTCGCTGTACTTGTCCTTGTACGTCTTGATGAGGGCCTGCGTCTGGGGGTTCTTCCCGTCCAGGTGGTAGTTGGAGTCGAAGAAGCCCTCACCGGCGGTGCCGGCCTCCTTGGCGAACTGCGGGAGATCGAACGCCCCGTTGGCGACACCCCACACCGCGTTGAGGGTGGGCTTGACGGTGTTGACGGCGCTGGCGACGAGGACGCCGTCGCGGTAGTACCCGGCGACCATGAGGACATCGGCTCCCGAGGCCTTGACCGCTGTGACCTGCGTGGTGAAGTCGGAGACCTTGGCCGGGTCGTAGCTGGCGACCGGCCCGACCTCCATGCCGAGGCTCTGCGCCTTCTTGGTGAAGACGTCCTTGATGGCGGTGCCGAACGGGCCCTGCTCGTGCAGGATGGCCACCTTCTTGGCTGGCTTCCCGGCAGCAGTGGACACGTCGGACAGATACTGCGCGCCGCCTTCGGCGAGGACGGTCCCGCTCGGCTGCAGCCGGAACGTGTACTGGTAACCCTGGCCAAGGATGGCGTCTGCGCTGGAGACGTCGATGACGAACGGGACCTTGTTGCGCTCGGCCACCGCCGCGACGTTCTGGCTCACCGCGCTCTGGTAGGTGCCGACGATCGCGACAGCGCCCTCCTGGATGAGGCGCTGCGCCTCGCTCTGGCCCACGTCGGGCGCGCCCTTGCTGTCGGCGCTGAGAAGCTCGAGCTTTGCACCACCCATCGAGGCGATGCCACCGGCGGCGTTGACCGCCTCGACGGCCAGCTTGGCTCCGTTGTCCATCTGCTGCCCGTCCGCGGCGGACGACCCGGACAGGGGGTGCAACGAGGCGATCTTGACCGTCTGTCCGGATCCGGCCGTTCCCCCACCGCCGCCCCCGGCACCGGGCGTACCGGGAGGAGCGGACCCTCCACAGGCGGCCAGGGCGAGTGGTGCAGCCAGGGCAATGCCGACGATCCAGTGCTTCCTCAAGGTCTGCTCCCGCGATTCTGCGCGTTCCTCGAAACGGAACGACCGTTGAGAACCGAGTCTGACACCTGGCTAGGTTGAGGTCAAGGGTCGACATGAACTCGGCAATTGGCCTACAGTGCAACGGTATTAGGCCAGGTGCCGTCGAGGACGGTCGTCTAGTCCGGTGTTTCGTGCAGCGGAACGGAGGACGAGTCAGACCCTCGCCGGTGCCTACCCGGGCGCGAGCACACGAGGTGGGGATGACAGAGCAGCTCGGTACGGAAGCGGCCGCACGGGTGGCTGACGTGCTCCTAGCGTTCCTGCAAGGGCCCCGCAGCCTCGGGGTGTCGGCGCTGGCTCGGGAGCTGCGACTCTCCAAGGCGGTCGTCCACCGCATCCTGCAGACGCTCGTCCACCGAGGCCTGTTGACCTCCGATCTCAGCACGCGCGAGTACCACCTGGGGCCGGCCGCCGCCGCCCTGGGCGCGCGGTCGCTGCGCGAGTCCGACCTGCGCACGCTCGCCATGCCGGTTCTGAGGGAACTGCAGCAGGCCACCGGCGAGACGACGACCGTGTCGGCGCTCGTCCCCGGTGGCCGGGTCTACCTCGACCAGGTGGAGAGTCCGAAGGAGATCAAGATGACGGTCGAGGTCGGGCGCCGCTTCCCACTCCACGCGGGCAGTTCGAGTACCTGCATGTTGGCCTTCTTGCCAACCGCCCAGCAGGAGGAGGTCCTCGCCGGCCGACTCGACGCGCTGACCCCGCGGACCATCGTCGACCCGAGCCGGCTGCGGGACCGTCTCGACGAGGTTCTTCGCACCGGCGTGGCGCAGTCGGACGGCGAGCGCCAGGCGGGTGCCGGCTCCGTCGCCGCGCCGGTGTTCGGCGTCGACGGCTCCGTGCAGGGCGCCGTGTCGGTCTGCGGTCCCGCCGACCGGGTCGGACCCACGGCGCGCGAGCGCTACGTGCCGCTTCTCGTGGAGGCGGCGGACCGCATCTCCCGGGGGATGGGCTGGCGCGGTGGGCTGCCGGTTCAGGCGGCCGCGCGATGAGCGATGCACTGGCCGGGCTCAAGGTCCTCGACGTCTCCACGCTGTTCGCCGGCCCGCTGGCGGCCACCATGCTGGGCGACTTCGGCGCCGACGTCATCAAGGTCGAGCACCCCCGGGGCGACCCCGTGCGCTCCCACGGGGCGAGCAAGGACGGCGTCGGTCTCTGGGCCAAGGTTGTCGGTCGGAACAAGCGCGGGATCACGCTCTACCTCGGGTCCCCCGAGGGTCAGGACGTGTTCCGTCGTCTCGTCGCCGACGTCGACGTCGTCATCGAGAACTTCCGCCCCGGCACGCTCGAGCGCTGGGGTCTTGGCTACCCGGAGCTCGCCACGGTCAACCCCGGTCTCGTCCTCACCCGGGTCACAGGATTCGGGCAGATCGGCCCGTACGCCGGACGTCCGGGGTTCGGCACCCTCGCCGAGGCGATGAGCGGGTTCGCGGCGATCACGGGGGAGCCGGACGGTCCCCCGACCCTGCCGCCGTTCGGGCTCGCCGACGGCATCGCCGCCCTGGCCGCCGCCTTCGCGACGATGACCGCGCTGCGCGCCCGGGAGACGACGGGGCGGGGCCAGGTCGTCGACCTCGCCATCATCGAGCCGATCCTCACCCTCCTCGGCCCGCAGCCGACGGTGTGGGACGCGCTGGGGCAGGTGCAGGAGCGCTCGGGCAACCGGTCGGCCAACAACGCGCCTCGCAACACCTACCTCACCCGGGACGGTCGGTGGGTCGCCGTGTCGACCAGCGCGCAGAGCATCGCGGAGCGGGTGATGCGGCTCGTCGGCCGTCCGGAGCTGACCGAGGAGCCGTGGTTCGCCTCCGGCGGAGAGCGGGCGAAGCACGCCGACGTCCTCGACGAGGCGGTCGCGTCGTGGGTGGCACAGCACGACCGCGACGAGGTGGTCCGCGCCTTCGAGGAGGCGCACGCGGCGGTCGCCCCCATCTACGACGTCCGCGACGTCGTGGCCGACCCGCAGTTCCAGGCGCTGGGCTCGCTCGTCCGGGTCCCCGACCCCGAGCTGGGATCTGTGCTCATGCAGAACGTCATCTTCCGGCTCTCCGAGACACCGGGGCGGATCACGAGCGCCGGCCCCGCCCTCGGGCAGCACACGGAGGAGGTGCTGGCCGAGATCGGGATCGACGCCGACCAGGTGGCCGAGCTGCGGCGCCAGGGGGCGGTGTGAGCGTTCCCCGCTCGTGGCTCTACGTGCCGGCCCACCGTCCCGACCGTGTCCGCAAGGCGCTCGCCTCCGCGGCCGACGCCGTGGTGGTCGACCTCGAGGACGCGGTTCCGGCTGCGGCCAAGGACGAGGCTCGGCGGTCGACCGTCGCCCTCCTGGGCGACCGGCCCGCCGACTCGCCTCCGGTCTGGGTGAGGGTCAACCCGCCGACGGAGGCGGTGGGGCGGGCGGACGTCGACGCCCTGGCCGGTATGCCCGTCGACGGGCTCCGCCTGCCGCGGTGCGAGGACCCCGCGGTCGTGCACGCCGTCGCCGAGCAGACCGGGCACGACCTCTACCTGTTGCTCGAGACCGCCCGTGGCCTGCTGGCGGCCGGCGAGCTGGCCAGCGCGCATACCGCGGTCCGGGGTATGGGCCTCGGTGAGTCGGACCTCGCCGCCGACCTCATGGTCCCGTCGGACTCGGGACTGGACTGGGCCCGGGGCCACGTCGTCGCCGCGTCCCGCGCCGCCGGTCTCGGGTCGCCGATCCAGAGCGTGTGGACGCGCGTCGGTGACCTCGACGGCCTGCGCATCTCCTGCGCGGCCGGCCTGGCCATGGGGTTCTTCGGTCGGTCGGTGGTCCACCCGTCGCAGATCCCGGTGGTGCACGACGTGTTCACTCCGTCGCCGGACGAGGTGGCCGAGGCCCGCGCGGTGCTGGCCACCGGTGCCGAGGCCCGAGCCCGTGGCGAGGTGGCCGCCCTCGACGCGCAGGGGCGGTTCGTCGACCCGGCGGTCGAGGCGCGTGCCCGTGTGGTCCTCGACCGCATACCCGTCGACCGTGGCGTCGACCGCGACCCGAAAGGCCAGTCATGAACCATCAGGTCACGACGACGTCGGACCCGCTGCTCGACGCGGTCAGCGCAGGCGTCCGCCTCGTCGAGCTCGGCCAGCCGTTCTTCACCGGTATGCCGTGCTCGCCGAACCACCCGGGGTTCCGGATGACGCTGATCCGCCGGCACGGCGACATGGTGCGCCCCGACGGCGGCTCGGCCGCGAACGAGATCATCGTGACCGGTGGCCACGTCGGCACGCACGTCGACGCCCTGTCCCACGTCAGCCACGACGGGCTGATGTACGGCGGCGTCGACGCGGCCCAGTCCCAGGTGGGTGGGTCGTTCCGGGAGCTCGGTGCGGAGCACACACCGGCGTTCCTGTGTCGCGGCGTCCTCCTCGACGTCGCCGCCACGCTCGGAGTGCCGGTCCTCGCCCCCGGTCAGGGCGTCGGCGCAGCGGAGCTTCAGGCGGCGCTCGACCGGTGCGGTACCGACCTGCGGCCGGGTGACGTCGTCCTCGTGCGGACCGGGTGGGCGACGCACTTCGATGACGCCGAGCGCTACCTCAGCAAGGCCGAGGGCGTGCCGGGAGTCACCCCGGACGGAGCCCGCTGGCTGGCCGACGCCGGGGTCAGCGCGGCGGGCAGCGACACCACGGCGTTCGAGCAGATCCTCCCCGGCGCGGGCCACAGCGTCCTGCCCGTACATCGGGTCTTGTTGGTGGAGAACGGTATTCACATCATCGAACACCTGGCCCTCGAGGCAGCGTCGGCGGCCGGGCTCACCGCGTTCACTTTCGTCATGGCGCCCCTGCGCATCGTCGGCGGTACCGGCTCACCGGTACGCCCGTTCGCGGCGGTGTCGGCGTGACCGCGGGCTCCCAGCTGGCGGCGACGACCGTCGTCCAGCAGCTGGCCGGGCTTGCCGCCTCCGTCCGGCGCAACGGCCTGCCGGACGCGCTCCGCGAGGACGTCGCACGCCGGGTACTGGACCTGGTCGGCAACAGCCTGGCCGCGTCCGGTGAGTTGTCGGCGTCGGCGTCGGCGGTGACTGCGGTGGTCCGGGGCTGGGGCGGCCCGCCGGACGCGACGGCCATCGCCACCGGTATGCGGGTTCCCAGTGCCGCGGCCGCCCTCGTCAACGGGACGCTCGCCCACTCCCTCGACTTCGACGACACCCACCTGCCGTCCGTGCTCCACCCGTCCTCGAGTGTCGTACCTGCGGCCCTGGCCGTCGCGGAGGCCACCGGCGCGACCGGTGCCCAGATGCTCGACGCGGCGGGGGTCGGCATCGAGGTGACGGTCCGCCTGGGAATGGGCGGCTACCACGAGGACAGCGGGTCGTCGGAGTTCTTCGAGCGAGGCTTCCACGCGACCTCCATCTGCGGGGCGGTCGGTGCGGCCGTGGCTGCGGCGATGGCCGGCGGGCTGGACGCCGACCGGATCGCCGATGCGGCCGGGATCGCGGCGTCCATGGGCTCGGGTCTGCTCGAGGCCAACCGCACCGGTGGCACCGTCAAGCGGGTCCACTGCGGATGGGCCGCCCACGCCGGCGTCGTCGCCGCCGACCTGGCCCGCCACGGGCTGACCGGGCCGCCGACCGTCGTCGAGGGACGGTTCGGCTTCCTCCAGGCCTTCTGCGGCGACCGCGCCGACGTCGCGGCGGTCACCGAGGGACTCGGAGAGCACTGGGAGCTACCGGGCATCTTCTTCAAGCCGTACCCGTGCAACCACTTCACGCACGCGGGCATCGACGCCGCTCTGGAGCTGCGGGCGCGCGGCATACAGCCGGACGACATCGTCGGCATCGAGCTCGGGGTCCCGGGAGCGGTGCTGAAGACGATCGGTCAGCCCGCCGAGGAGAAGGCCCGCCCCCGGTCGGGCTACCACGCGGCGTTCAGCGGTCCCTACACCGTGGCCACCGCACTGCTCGGCGGTGGCGGCCTCGGGGTGTTCCACGAGGACTTCACCGACGAGGCCACCCGGGACGAGCGGCGGCTGACCCTGGCGGCCAAGGTCCGGTGTGTCGCCGACGAGCGGTGCGACCAGATCTTCCCCCACCAGTTCCCCGCCGTGCTGCGCGTGGAGATGGCCGACGGCACCCGGCACGAGGTGCGCGTCGACACCAACCGCGGCGGGCCCGAACGTCCGCTGTCCACCGAGGAGCTCGCCACCAAGGTGCGGCTGAACGCCTCCCGGGTGCTCGACGCCGAGGCCGCCACTGCGGTCGCACGCGCGGGTCTCGCCCTGCCCGGTGCGCCGGACGTCTCCGGCCTCATGGATCTGGTGCGGGGCGGCGACGACGCATGAGTGACGGGGACTCCGGGCACCAGCGACGACTCGAGCGGTTGGTCGAGTGGGGCCTGGGCCCGGATGTCCTGACCGACGACGACGTCGCCCACGCGGTCACCCTGGTGACCGACACCGTGGCGGCCGTCGTCGCCGCCGGCGTCGAGTCGGAGGTGCGGGCCCTGGCGGCTGCCGCGCCGTCGCTCGGTGGCTCCGGAGCGGCCACCGTCCTCGCCACCGGGGTAGGAACCAGCCCGTGGGGGGCCGCGCTCGTCAACGGCACCGCCGCCGTCCGGCTCGAGCTGGACGAGGGAAACCCCTTCTGCGGCAACCATCCCAGCGCGCACACCCTCCCGGCCGTCCTGGCGACGGCGCAGGACGTCGGCGCCGACGGCCCGACCTTCCTCACCGCGTCGGCGGCGGCCTACGAGGTCGCCGTTCGGGTCGGCCGCGGCGTCCGGCTGCGTCCCGCGGTGCACCCGTTCGGCACCGCCATGGTCTGCGGGGCGGCCCTCGGCGTCGCCCGGCTGCGCGGGCTCGACGTCGCGCAGGCCACCCGAGCGGTCCGCCTGGCGACGGCCCTCGTGCCCGCCTCGACCCAACGCGCGGCCAACCTGGGCGCCACCGTCCGCAACGCGGTGACCGGGTCGACCGCAGCGGCCGGGGTGCTGGCCGTGACCCTGGCCGAGACCGGGACGACCGACGACGCGCTCGCGTTGCCCACGGTGTTCGGCGAGGTCCTGGGCGAGGGTTACGACGACACGTGGCTCGACGAGGGGCTCGGCTCGGAGCGTTACCTGCGTACGGGGTACCTCAAGACCCACGCGTGCAGCCGCTGGAACCACGCGCCGATCGAGGCCACCGAGACGTTGTTGGCGCAGCACGGGTTCGGCCCGGAGGACGTCGTCGACGTGGAGGTGGCGACCTACGACCCCGCGACCCGCCTCGACGGGAGGGAGCCGCATACCGGGTTCGCGGGCAAGCACTCCATCCCCTACAACGTGGCCGCGCGAATCCTGATGCACGACAACGGGATCGACGCCTACACCGACGACCGGGTGCGGGATCCGGCGGTCCGGTCGCTGATGCAGCGGGTACGCGTCGTCGAGGACCCGGCCATGACCGCCGCGGCGCCGGCGGTCCGAGCCGCGCGGGTGACCATCCGTCTCGCCGACGACCGGGTGCTGGAGGCGACGGAGGAGCGCCCACCGGGCGGCGCCGACCGTCCCTACCCGCCGGAGGTGATTCGGGCCAAGCACGTGGCGCTCCTGCGCCGGGCGCTTCCCGTCGCCGACGCCGAGGCCCTGCTGCGCTGGTGCGAGGACCTGCCCCACCACTCCACTCTCCAGAGCTTGAGCCCTCTCGTGGGAGGGGCGGGATGACGCCAGCGCCGTCGCGCGACGCCGACCTCCACGGGCTCGCGGCCGCCGTGGCCGGGACGAGCTGGTCCCACGCGCCCACGGAGGTGCGTGACCGGATCGTCGACCTCGTCGCCGACTGCGTCGCGGTCGCGGCGCTCGGGTCGGCACGGGCGGAGCTGCAGCGGCTCGCCGACGTGCACGACGCCCTCACCCCCACCGGCGACGCCTCCGTCCTCGGGTCCGCCCGGGGTTGGCCACCGATGACGGCAATGATGCTGAACGCGACGGCGATGGCGGCCGACCAGCTGCAGGACGGGCACCGGCAGGCTCGCGGCCACCCCGCGTCCCACGTGGTCCCCGCGGTTCTCGCCCTCGCCGAGCAGGTGGGCACCGACGGGACGGAGCTGCTGTCAGCGGTCCTCGCCGGCTACGAAGCCGGCGTACGCGTCGGGCGCGCCATGGGCGGTACGCCGGTCGGCGTGCACGACATCGGTACCTGGGGGCAGGTGGCCGTCGCCGCCGCCACCGCCCGGCTGCTCGCCCCGGGCGATGCCGACGCCGCGCGACGGGCCCTCGAGCTGGCCGGGTCGGCGGTTCTGCTCACCGATGCTCACACGGTCTTCGCCGGGCACGCCGGGTCGCATACCTTCCTCGGCTCGTCGGTGCAGGCCGGCGCCGGTCAGGGGATGGCGGCCGTGGCCGGTCTGTCCGCCGCTCCCGGCGCGCTGGGTCGGCACCTCGGCACCGTCGGCGCGTCGAGGTGGGACCCGGCGCCCCTGTCGGTACCCGGCAGGTGGGACACGTACGAGGTGCTCGGCGGCTACGTCAAGGTCCATGCGTCGTGCGCCCACCTGCACGGGGTCAACGACGCCGTCGCCGACCTGACCGCCCGCGGGGTGCGCGGCGGCGACGTGAAGTCCGTGCGGGTGAGCGCGTTCGCCGGAGCAGCGGTCTTCGATGCCGTCGCCGACGGCGAGCTGGCGGCCCGCTTCAGCGTGCCGACCACCGTCTCGGTAGGCCTGCTGGACGGCCGGCTCGACGAGACGTCGATGACCGACGACCGGGTGCGCGCCGACGACGTCCGCGACCTGGCGTCCCGGGTTGACGTGGTGCACGACCCGGCCCTCGACGACGGGTACCCCGCCGGCCGGCCCGCCCGGGTCACGGCGGTCCTGCGGGACGGGCGCCGGGTGGAGGCGGCCGCCGACCGTCCCCGGGGCGACGCCGACCGGGCGCTCAGCCGCGGTGAGCTGCGCGCCAAGGCGGAGCGGCTGTTGCGACACCGCTTCTCCGACGCGGGGGTGGACGTGCTGGAGGCGGTGCACGGGCTCGCCACCGGTATGCCGGTCGCCGCGCTCGGCGCGACGATCCGGCGCGCGGCCGGTGGTCCGTCGTGATCGTGAGCCGCCAGGAGGGCGGGCTCCGACTGGTCCACCAGGACGAACACGGCCGGCTCGCTGGGGTTCTCGCCGGTGCATGGGGCAACGACGAGATCGAGACGCCGCGGCCGGGCCCGTCGGTGGTCACGGCTGCCGCCCGGCACGACGAGGGGTGGCGCACGCCCGACGCCCGAGTCCTCTACGACGCCGCGGCCCGGCGGCCGTTGCACTTCCTCGACATCGAGGCGGGCCAGCACATCCGGCTCTACCGGCAGGGCGTCACCTCGGTGAGCGCCGCGGACGTCTACGCGGGCCTGCTGGTGGGGATGCACTGGACGGGGCTCTACCGCTCCCGGTGGTCCGCACCCGGCGGCGGCTCCCGAGTGGGAAAGGGCCCGGAGGCGCGCGCCGCCCAGGACCGCGTGGTCCGGTCGGAGCAACGGCGGTGGGCCGACGCCGCCGAGCTCGCCTGGACCGAGCAGGAGCCGCGGGCCGCCTTCGAGACCCGCCTCTGGCACAACTACGAGCTGCTGCAGCTGTGGGACCTGCTCTCACTCTTCCTCTCCGTGGTCCCGTCCCAGCCCGGCCACGGGGAGGCCGTCCCGTGGGGGCCGCAGCTCCGCGACCTGGAGCACCAAGCAAGACCGGTGGTCCTGCCCGCCGTGGGTGCGTGGCCCGGCGGCCCCCGCCTCGCGCCGACCGCCTGCGTGACCGCACCGGGGGTGGTGTCGCTGGACCCCTTCCCGTTCACCGCACCCGTCACCGTGGAGGTCGAGCACGTCGTGATCCCCGATCAGGAGTGGTCCCGAGCGGCTGCGCTGCGCGAGGTCCGGCGCACACCCACGACGGCCACGACCTGGCGCCTGGTCCCGGCCGCCTCGGGGGAGGGCCGGTCATGAGCGGGCCTCCCGCCGACGTGGTCGCGCGCGCCGAGACCTTCGTGCGGGCCGAGGCCGGCTTCGCGCAGGTGACGACGCTCGACGACCACGGCTATCCGGTGTGCCGCTCGATGACGGCGTTCCTGGCTGACGGCTTCGTCGTCGAGCTCGTGCAGCGTCGCGTCCACCGACGCCTCGTCCAGCTCGCCGCGAACCCTCGGCTGCTGGTCACCTGGGTCGGCCCGCCGGCTCCGGAAGCGACGAACGAGCGGCCGCACGTCTTCGACCTCGGACGCCTCCCGGCGCGGGCCGTGATGGTCCGCGGGACAGCGGAGCTCAAGGACGACGACTGGACGTGGCGCGTCTACGCGCGGCACCGGGCCGAACACCTGTCTCGCGGTCAGGACCGGGCGCCGGAGCGCGACCGCGCCCAGGTGGCGGCCGACCTCGTCGGCCTCCGCGTCGATCCCTACCGCGTCCGCCTCGAGGGGTTCGGTGTCGGCGCGCAGTCCTTCGACTGGCGCGTCGGCCGACCGCTCGACCGACCACCTCACCAGGACCGACCGGCCAGTCAAGGAGCACCATGACCGTCAAGACCATCCTCGGCTACCAGATCCAGCCGGGAGTGACCCCCGAGGAGTACGAGCAGTGGCTCTTCGAGGTGCACGCCCCCGACCTCCTGGCCAACCCGCACCTCGACCGGATCGTCTTCAACAAGGTGCTCCGGCCGGTACGCCAGGCGTCCGGCGGCAGCGCGGTGGTGCCCGAGGGGCTCACCTTCTACCGGATCGCTGAGATGCACTACGCCGACGAGGACGCGTACGCAAAGTACCTCGCCTGGTTCGAGGAGCACCCGATTCCGGCCGAGCGCGGGCCGGCGGGGCGCACCGACTTCAAGTTCTACCTCGTGACCGAGAGCACCGAGGTGACCCGCTGACCGCCTTCGGCGCCGGCCTTCTCGACACCGACCGACCCGCCGGCCGGTATGCCGCACTGCTGCGCGAAGGGGTTCGGCTCGTCGAGGCCGACCCGGCGGGCGGTCCGGCGTTGGCAGAAGCCTTGGCGGTGCTCTCGACGACCTGCGGGGTCCCCCCGGACTCCGACTGGCTCGCCACCGCTGTCCGCGCAGGCGTCACCGAGAGCGGGCGCATACCCACCGCGACGACCTCGTCGACCACCGTAGCCGCGCTGACGACGTGGGTCCTGCCCGCCGCCGCCTGCGCCCTGGTCGCCACGACGGGCGTCGACACAGATGCCGCCACTGCCATGGACGAAGGTCTGCGCGACATCGCCGCCGCGCTCATGGTGGTGCGCGCTCCCGTCAGCGCGGCGCCGCCCGACGAGCCTCCTGGCGAGGGTCTGCTGCTCGGCCACGCGCTCGCCGCGGGCTGGCTGGCGACCCAGCTCTGGGCCGCCGGAGTCGTCGGCGTACCCCAGTCGTTCGACCACACCTTCGCGGCGGTCGTCGGAGCCCCGTGAACCGGCCTCCACGGTTGCTGCTCAACCTCGCCCGGCCGTGGGGCGAGGCCGACCCGACGACCCTCGCTGAACGCGCCGTCGGGTTGGGCTTCCACGGCGTCGGCCTCGCCGACAGCTCCCGCCTCATGCCCGACTGCTGGGTGGAGAGCGAACGCGTTCTCGCGGGCACGTCCGCGGCGCTGGCCGGTCCGGTCGTCGCCAGCCTGGGGGTGCGCCACCCGGCGACCGTCGCCGGAGCCCTGCGCACGCTGGAGGACCACCACCCGGGACGGGTGTTCGCCGTTGTCGGCCGCGGTGAGAGCTCGGTGCACAACGAGGGCCTCCCGGTTCCGTCGCTCCGGAGCCACACCGACCACCTGCGGACCCTGCGCGACCGGCTGCAGGACGGCGACGGCACCCACCGGCTGGCCGACCGGCTGCTCGGCGCGGCGTCCGGCCCGCGGACCATCACGGCCACGGCCGACGCGCTGGGCGGGGTCCTCCTCGACGTCGGGACCGAGCTCGGGACCGTACGCCGGGCCGTCGCGCTGGCCCGAGCGGACCACTCCGAGACGCAGGTCTGGCTGTTCGTGCGCGCCCTCGTCGTCAACGACCCGCGGGACGCCGCGCCTCGCGGCTGCGCCGCTGCTCGGCTCGTGCGCTGCACGGATGGTCGCAGCGCCCGCCTGGTTCGGCCTCGATGAGGAGCGACTGTCCCTCGCCCGCCAGGTCGCGGTTCGGCACGACTACCTCCAACACGGTGTCGCGCACGCCACCACCGACGTCGACGACGAGGCGGCCCGGCTGGTGCGCGACCGGTTCCTGCTCGTCGCCTCGGGTGACGAGGTCACCGGGCGCATCGCATCGCTCGCCCGGCTCGGCATCGACGGTGTGGTCGTCGCCGGGGGGCTGCCCGCCGTGGTCCCCGGGCTGCCGGCGCTCGCGGCCGCCCTCCGCGCCGGTGTGGCCCACGCCGCCTCGACCCAGGAGCCTCGATGACCGCCACCACCGCCCCCACCGCGATCCGCGACGCGGTCGCCGCCTTCGCCGCGACGACGCGGTTCGACGAGATGCCCGCCGCCGTGCAGGGCTTCGGTCGCCTGCTGTTCGTCGACACCCTCGGGGCCCTGCTGGGCGGCCTGCGCTACCCGCCGGTGCGTCGCCTGGCTCGGTCCCTCGGGCGTTCGGAGCCGGCCGGAGCGTCCTCGTCGTTCGCCCGTCTCATGACCCTGGGCACCGCCGCGACGTGGCTGGACTCCGACTCCGGTGGGTCGTTCCACCCGCAGGGTCACCGGCTGCCCCCCGTACCGACCGCGCACCCCGCGCCGCACATCCTGCCCGCCCTCCTGGACGCGGCGGCGGAGCACGACCTCGACGACGCGTCCCTCCTCGAGGTCTTCGTCATCGCCGCGGAGGTCGGGATGCGCAGCGGCGTCGCCTCGTCGCTGCGGGTCGGGCTGCACCCCCACGGCGTGCACGGGCCCGGCGCCGCCGCGCTCGCGACCGCCCTCCTGCGAGGCCTGCCGGACGAGCGTCTCGGCGACGCATACCTCCTCGGGTCCTGCCTCCCCCTCGCGGCGACGCTCGACGTCCCGGTCCGAGGCGGAACCGTCCGCAACGCCTGGACCGGCCTCGGCTCTTACTACGGCGCGGTGGCCACCGACCTCGTGGAGGCGGGCGCGCGCTGCGACGACACGCCCTACCGGCGGCTCTTCGACGGCGCCGTCTGCACCGACCTCGACGACGACCTGGCCATCGGCGATTTCGGTCGGCGGTGGACGATCCTCGACAGCTACCTCAAGCCGTATGCCTGTGCCCGCTGGATCCACCCGGCTCTCGACGCGGTGGGGCTGGCCTGGGCCGACGCCTACGGGGAGCCACTGGACGGCTCGGGTGGGATCGACCCCGTGACGGTCGACCGGATCGCGGTGCAGACCTTCGCGTTCGCCGCGTCGTTGTCCGTGACGACCGTGACGACGGACATGCGGGCCCGCTTCTCGCTGCCCTACGCCCTGGCCGCCTTCGTCACCGACGGCGTGCTCGACGCCGGCACCTTTCTGCCCGACGGCCTCGCACGTCCCGCCGTCGCCGACCTGGCCCGGCGGGTCGACCTCGTCGAGGATCCCGCGATGACCGCGGCGTTGCCCCGGGAGCGGCCGGCGGCGGTGACCGTGCACCTACGCGACGGCCGGCGGGGAAGCGGCCACGTCCGCACCGCTCGCGGCAATCCCGACCACCCGCTGACGTCGGCGCAGGTCGCGGCGAAGTTCCGCGGCAACGTTGGCGACCTGGTCGCCGCCGACCTCGTCTCGGACGCCCTCACCGCCCTGTTGTCCGAGGCTCCCGAGCACGAACCCGCGACCGGTCACGCGGTGGCCCGGCTGGCGCGGGTCGTCCTCGACGAGCTCTGACAGTGGTGTGCGCGTTCCGCTCGGCGGTACGTTCTCCGCGGTTCGGGCCGCTGGGCGGAACATGGACGAAAACGTTGTTATCCGGTGTAATCAGGCTCTTGACGGCACCCGTCGAGAGACGCTGCACTGTCATCGTCTCTTCCGTGACGATCCGGAGAGCGGACCTCTGGGAGCCAGCATGCGTCGACACCGTCAGCTCAGTCAGACACCCGCCCGACTCCGGTGGGGATCGAGGTCGAGAGGAATGCTGACGCTCCTCGTGAGCGGACTGCTGGTCCTCTGCGCGGCCCTACCGGCCCAGGCCGCGTCCGGCGCGACAGCGTCCGCCGGCAAGGCCGCGGCGCCCGCGCTCGGCTGCGACCAGATGGTCGGTCAGAAGGTCTCGGTGACCGGCGACGTCGCCCGCGTCGCCACGGCTGTCGCCGTCGCGGCCTCGGGCACGACGTCCGCATACTGCGAGGTGCAGGGGACCATCGGCGCGATCCGCTTCACCATGCGGCTGCCGCTCGGTGACTGGAACGGCCGCTACTTCCAGACCGGGTGCGGTGGATTCTGCGGAGCGGTCCCGATCGCGTCCTGCGGGCAGGCGCTGACCCGAGGGTTCGCCGTCGCCGCGGAGGACACCGGACACGTCGGGACGCAGGGCAACGGCATCTGGGCCTACAACAACCGCCGAGCCGAGATCGACTTCGGCTACCGCTCACCGCACCTGATGGCGCAGGCCGGCAAGGAGCTGACCGCGCGGTTCTACGGCCAGGCTCCGGCCTTCTCATACTTCCAGGGCTGCAGCACCGGCGGGCGGCAGGCGCTCTCGGAGGCGCAGCGCTACCCCGACGACTTCGATGGCATCATCGCCGGGGCGCCGGCCCTCTACCAGAACTACCTGGCGCCGCTGTCGCAGGGCTACCTGGAGACGGTGAACCGCCGCGACGACGGGACCGTCATCCTCACCCAGGCCAAGGCCAGGGTCCTTGCCGCCGCCGTGCTGGCTCGCTGTGACGCGGCCGACGGGAAGGCCGACGGCGTCGTCGGGAACCCCGACGCCTGCACGGTCGACCCGGCCGTGATCCAGTGCCCGGGTGACACTGACGCCGCCGACTGCCTCACCGCGGAGCAGGTCCGGGTCGCTCGCGCGTTCTACGCACCACCGGTCGACGACCGCGGACGCCAGCTCTACCCGGCCGGCATGGCTCGCGGCTCGGAGGCGGGGTGGCCGGGGGCGTCCATCGGGACCGACACCGGGCTCTCCGGCGGCGGCAACTACGCCCAGGAGGTGCTGCGCTATCTGGCCTTCCCCGTCGACCCGGGCCCGGACTACAGCCTCTTCGACTTCGACCCCACCCGGGACGCCCGGAAGCTCACGGCGATGGCGCAGGTCTACAACGCCGACAACCCGAACCTGCGCAGGTTCGACAAGGCCGGCGGGAAGCTGATCATCTACCACGGCTGGGCCGACCCGCTGATCACGCCCGGCGGCACTGTCAACTACGTGCGCGACGCCATGGCTCGCTCCGGTGGCCGCCAGGTGACGCAGGACTTCATGCGCCTCTTCCTCCTGCCCGGGGTCTACCACTGCTCCGGCGGCCCGGGCGAGGACACCGTCGACTGGCTCACCCAGATCCAGACGTGGGTCGAACAGGAGCAGGCGCCCGCCACCGTCACGGCGAGCAAGGTGGCCCGCGACGGCACGGTAACGAGCACGCGCGTCGTGCCCGAGTACATTCCGTCGGCATCGTAAGCGGCATGGGCGTCCCCCACGGGGGACACCCACACGTCGTTGCCGTCAGCGTGACGGAGCCCGTCCGGCTGGCCCGGATGTCCTGACCACTGCCATCGAACGACGACCGGGACAACCAAACGCGTCGGGACTCGCTGCGGCTCCAGCGACGTGCACGTCGTCGCGACGTGCTCGTCGACGCGTCACGACCAGCCCGGATCGGCGGTGACGCGCCTCGCCTCGCGTCACCGAGGGGTGGCTGTTCGGCGACGCCTCTGGGCTTCCACCGCAAAGAAGGCGGCCGCGACGAACAGGGCGCCGGCGGCAAGCACTCGAACCGGAGTGCCGTCACCGGCACCGCCTGTCTGCGGAGCGGTGGCCGCAGGCGTCTTCCCCTCCGTCGGGGGTGTGGTCGCGGTCCCGGCCGTCGGCGGTGACGTCGGCGATGTCGGCGGTGTCGTCGTCGTGGCGTCAGTCGGCGGCGGTGCCGTCGTCCCATCGGCCGGCGGCGTGCTCGGCGGGATGGTCGGAGAAGGCTGCGGAGGTGGGGTCGACGAACGCCTCGGCGATGGGCTCGGCGAAGGCCTCCGCGTCGGGGGGGTCACCTCAGGCGTCGCCGTCGCGATGTTCTGTAGAACCGGCCGCGAGCAAATGTCCGCACCAGGGTTCTCGCCGCCGACCTGCACGACGACCGAGACGACCTGCGCCTCGGTGAACTGGTCGCCCACGTTGATCTGGCCGTCGTTATTCTGGTCCACCGTGCGTCCGTCGACCTGGATCGGGTTCGTGCCCGCGCGGGGGGTAACGCCATCGCCCGGGGTGCGGTCGTACTGGCAGACCCACACTTGCGAGTTGGCGTCGGCAGCGTGGACTGGTGCTGCGCTGACAAGGATGCCGACAGCGGCAACGCTGGCGGCTGCGCTGACGAAGAACAGGCGCTGAGCCACAGACGTCCTCGTGGTTGCCGCGGTGGTCATGTGCTTCTCCGATGGTGAAGTGGAACGCGCATCCCTGCGAATGATTCACAGAAGCCTCATACGTCACATGAGTCACACGCGCAACACGCCACATCGTGATCAAGTCGTTGCCATGCGCCCGAACCGAGGGCCATGGATGAGCCACTCGTCCGTCCACGTGTTCGATACTCCGGGTTGGGTGATGCAGGTGCCGCGGCGAGTGGGACTCTCCCCAAGGTCCGTGACCGCCGAGCGGTTGACGGCCACGCCTACCGTGCCGGCGGATCCTGTCCCGGGGCAGGCCTGGGTCATGTGGGAGGACGGCGTCGAGGAACTCGTGCGCGGGCACGCCGTTTGCGTGGACTCCGCGAGCCGTGACAGTTCGATGGGGTGTGCCTCCGCACCAGGATGAGACCCGGGTGTGGGCTGGAACGGTGTCGCGTCCATAGGCGCTCGGTCTCCCGATGAACTTTTACCGTATTGGGCCGATCACCTGAGCCGCGGGTGACCAAACGGAGGTCCCCGCCCCGCCTTGAGGAGGCCAAGATTGCCAATGGGTCCGGCTGACAGGGGATGCCGCCCGGGGCCGGCGCCCCAGCTGTCTCTGAGCTGGGGCGCTGGCCGTGGCGGCCAGACTCTGGTCCGCACCGGCGCGCGCCTGGCTGACGAATCCCCGCTGTCCGACGAGACGTTGCCCGGATGCCGAACGGTACGCGTAAGGTCCCCGCTGCGGGCCCCCCAGGTGGTTGCCCCGTGCGTACCCGGGGGTGCCCGCACCAAAGGTGTGAGTTCACGCGATTGCGCCCCCGCTTCGCTCCTCCCTCGAGCGGGGGCGCTGTCTTGACGTCGAGGGGCTAGCCCGCGGATCGGCCCGGGCGGCACACGGCGCTGCCGTTTGGCCGAAGGCATGGGCCGAATGCATGACCGGTGTCGGCAACCGGAACGGAGGGGCTCCGGCGTGACTCCGAGAGGGCAAGATTCCACGTGGTACCCAACGACCTGGGGGTGTCGCTCGGCGCCTCGACACGTCCTTTACGGACGTGCTGGCTGGGGTTGGGCGTGGTCGTTGGAAACCCCGGGGCCGTCAGCCCCGCAACGGAAGCGCCGCCGCTCGGAGCCGAACTGAGCAGCGGCGCGCCCCGTGGTGGTCGCAGACCCTCCGTGGCAGGGGCGAGGGCCGGACCTAGGGTGAATCAACGTTAGCGCTCAATCTCCTTACCCACCGCAGAGGGACGGGTCTGTATGGTGCTGCACTTCGCCCAGTGAGACGCGCCAGAGTGCTCGGATCTCGTGGGCGGAAGACTGAGTAGTGGGACCTAGGTCAAGCTGCTCGTTCGAACCAGTCGATGGCGAGGTCGGCGACCGCGGCGGGGGCGTCGTCGGTGATGAAGTGCGCTGCGTCGTGGACGTAGGCGAACTCGACGCGATCGGCGTACCGCTCTGGGTTGCGGCAGATGCGCTCCACGAGCTCCTGGGGGAAGGGCCGTCCTTGCGGCCGAATACGGCGACGGTCGGCACCGTGAGCCGCTGGCGTCGGTAGACGCCGCGGATCAGACGCATGGTCTCGGCAGCACCATGCCGCGTAGGAGCGAACGCACGGCGCCGTCGATGTCGTGCCGGCGCATCGGGGCCAGCTGGGCTTCAACATCGGCCTAGGCATGACCTCGAAGTCCGTGACTCATGGCACCGTTCACCTGCGAGAGTGTCTCCCGGCAACGAAAGACATCGGGTAGCGGGGGTGGGATGGCACCACGCATTGCGGTGTTGACCAGCGCCCGTAAGTACATGGCCCGATCGGCTCGTCAGTCGCCTGCGCGTCTGGCGCTGCTGGTCTTTGGGGTCGTCATTGCCGTCTTCACCCTGATGCTGTGGATGCCGTTCGCCACAATCAGTGGTCGGCAACCGCCCTTCGTCGACGCGCTCTTCACCGCTACGTCCGCGGCAACCATCACCGGTCTCGTCGTTGTTCCCACCGGCCAGTACTGGTCATCTGCCGGTCTCGTCATCATCCTTGTCGCCATCAAGGTCGGTGGCTTCGGCGTGATGACGATCGCTTCGCTGCTCGGGCTGGCGGTGTCCCGACGTATCGGGCTGACGCAGCGGCTCTTGGTCTCATCTGAGACCAAGACGACCCGGCTGGGCGAGGTGGGGTCGCTGGTACGGACCGTGATCGTCACCTCGACCTCGATCGAACTCGCCATCGCTATCGTTCTCTTTCCCCGGTTTCTGCTGGACAGGGAGGGCGCCGGCACGGCTGCCTGGCACGCCATCTTCTACGCCGTCTCTGCCTTCAACAACGCGGGCTTCATCCCGACGCAGGAGGGGCTGACTCCATACGTTTCCGACTGGTGGGTGCTGCTCCCCATCATTGTCGGCGTGTTCATCGGCTCGTTGGGCTTCCCGGTCATCCTCAACGTCGTTCAGCTGCTCCGGCAGCCGCGGAAGTGGAGCCTGCACACCAAGCTCACCCTGGCCACGAGCGGCGCCCTCGTCGTTTTCGGGTCAGTGGTGATCGCCGCGTTCGAATGGACGAATCCCAACAGCTTCGCGCCCTTGGACCCGGCGGGCACCGTGCTGGCGTCCCTGTTCGCCGGCGTCATGCCACGATCCGGCGGCTTCTCGACCGTCGACATCGGCCAGATGCACGAAGGCTCATGGCTCTTGCTCGACGCGCTCATGTTCGTTGGCGGGGGCTCGGCGTCGACGGCAGGTGGGATCAAGGTCACCACTCTGGTCGTGATGCTCCTGGCCATCGTCGCCGAGGCGCGAGGTGACCGGGACGTCGAGGCATACGGCCGGCGGATCGGACGAGACACCCTGCAGGTCGCGATCGCCGTAGCGTTCGTGTCAGCAACCATTGTCCTGATCGCCTCGCTGCTGCTCCTGGCAATGACCGGTCTGACGCTCGATGTCGTACTGTTCGAGGTGATCTCGGCCTTTGCTACCTGCGGACTGTCCACGGGGATCACCGCCTCACTGCCCGACCCAGCCAAGTACGTTCTCACCGTCCTGATGTTCGTCGGCCGGACCGGAACGATGACCCTGGCCGCGGCACTTGCGCTTCGCAGCCGTCGTCGAGTGGTTCGCTACCCGGAGGAGAGACCCATCATTGGCTGACCCGACAGCACGATGGCGCCGTGCGTCATCAGCAGAAAGCTCTTCCGACCAGTCAAGCGACAAGGCCCGCGGCCGTCACAAGAACTCGGTCCTGGTCATCGGGCTCGGCCGGTTCGGTTCCGCCCTAGCAGAGCGACTGGACCGGATGGGCCAGGACGTGCTGGCCGTCGACCGGGACGCGCACCTCGTGGCGCTGTGGTCCGGCCGCATCCCGGTCGTCGAGGCCGACTGCACGAATCCTGAGACGTTGGAGCAGATTGGCGCCAGGGACTTCCCGGTGGCCGTGGTGGGCGTGGGGTCCCATCTCGAGTCCAGTGTGCTGATAACCGGAAACCTGCTGGACATCGAGATACCGCAGATCTGGGCCAAAGCGGTGAGTACCGAACACGCCCGCATCCTCGGACGGTTGGGCGCCCACCACGTGGTGCTCCCTGAGGCGGACGCGGGCGCCCGCGTAGCGCATCTACTCTCCGGCAAGCTCCTCGACTACATCGAAGTCGACGAGGGATTCACCGTCGTCAAGATGCACCCTCCACGGGAGACCCACGGCTTCACGCTCGCCCAAGCGCACGTGCGCGAAAAGTACGGCGTCACGATCATTGGGGTCAAGTCACCGGGCGAGGAGTTCAAGTACGCCACCCCGCAGACCAAGATCACCGCACGCGACCTGATCCTCGTCGCCGGACACACCGACCTTTTGGAGCGTTTCGGCGCCCGACCCTAGGCAAAACGACCCGATCACCCCGCACCCCTCTGCTGCGGCAGTCACTGATCCTTCACATCGTCGCCGCACGTACCTCGCTCGGCGATCGGAACGGCCAAGCTGGCGTCCACGTCACGGCTCGGCCTACTCGGGATTGAAGGACTGCCCAGGTGACTCACCGTGGCCGGGCATCGACGGTGCGTCCGCATGAGGGGTCGACAGGTCGGACCATCGCAGGAGAGCACCTACCCCGTCGCGCAGCTCGACCTGGTGGGTGTCGACGAAGGTGAGGTCGGCACGGGTACGAACAGCTCCCCACACCATCACGTCTGCCACCGGCACCTCGACGAGATCGGCAAGGTCGCTGTCGCCGAGGCCGGACCGACCGGTCCCCACGACCTGGCCCGTGGCGCGAGACACCGGAACAGTGGCAGTGGAACGCGGATCGTCAACGAGCAACAGTTGGTCGACCTGTCCTCGATCGAGGACCTCCAGGACTGCCTCGTGACCATCGACGGCTCCCTGCCGGCGGTTCAGCTGTTCGGTGAAGCGGTCGATGAGCGCCGCCTCCCGCTCGGCGCGGTGGACCGCCAAGGCTTCGGCCACCGCGTCGTCCTCGGCCGTCTGCGAAGTCCCGGCTGCACGGCCGCCGGTCTCCAGCCGTACCAGTCGCTCCGCCACTGCGCCCGACGCGTGCCGCTCGAGCAGTCCGGCCGCTCTGACGTCGCCCATCACGAGGATGAGGTCCGCCCTCCGCGACGCGACCAGCCGGTCCAGCTCCTTGGCAACCGCCTCGGCGTTGCGTTCCCAGGAGTCCTCCGCGCGCATCTGCAGGCGTCCCTGAGAAGCGCCACCCGTGGGGACCTTGTGGACGACGTCGTGGTCGCCCTCGACCGTCTCGTGGTCTTCTGCTGCCGGGTCGGGTCCGGAGAGGTCCAGGTCCGCTCCGGTGCGGTCGATCCGGACGACGACGTGGCTGACCTGGTTTCCGAGCGCTCGTACCGCAGGCATGAGGTGAGGCACAGGCCCCCAGATCGACTCGGCCCGGGCCGGACGTCCTGGTAAGAGGAACCTCTCGACGTGGTCGCCCGCTCCGACCAGGACGAGCGTCCACTCACCGCCGCGTCCGGTCGGCGTGCGCGCGTAGTTGCGCATCCGCGTGACCAGGTCGTCGGGGACTCCTTGGGCGAGCAGATCCTCCTCGACCGCGCGCCAGCGGCGGTCGATGTCGTCCTCCGCGGCGCGGTCGACCCGGCTCACGTCGAGGGTCGCACTGACGAACGGTGGAGTCGAGGCACTCAACTCATGAAAGCGGGCGAGGTTCATGAATGTCCTTTCTTCTCAGGGCAAAGCGATCCAGGCCGCGGCGAGCGCGGCGGCGTCCTCGGCCCGCGCGGCCCGCTTGAGGAGCTCGGCCACGGCGCGCTCCGGAACCCTGCTGGCCGGTCGGCCGGGCAGCGCCATGTCAAGGTAGGTCGTGGCGGACAGCAACGCGGTGCCGGTCGCCCCGGCGAGCGCCCCCTGACGAGTACGGAGGTCATGCCTCGGCCATACCCGCTACGGCACGCCGCAACCGGCACCGGCTGAGTCCGTGCCCGCGGCTGCTCTTGTCCCCGACCGGCGTTCAACCATGGAGGTCATTCCCGCCGATGCGCTCATCCTGCTGGACGAGAAGGACGAGTCGATGGCCCGGTTCCACCGTCGCGAGGATGACACTCCGTGGGGTGAGCACAGCCGCGGCCGGGTGGCCGAGTGCGCCAACGACCACATCCCCTGAGGTCCCCGCGTGCGGCGACGCCGAAGAGGGGTCGGTCAGATCCGTTGTGCTCAGCCGGTGACCGGCGTGGCCAGGACGACGTTGATGTCCTTGAACCGGCCCGCGCTCTCGAGCCACGGCCCGCCGCACGTCTCCAGGAAGAGCCGCTCCGGCCCTTCCATGTCGTACAGATGCTCGCTGGCGACGAGACGCGGGTAGTCCGTCACGGCGTCGACCTCCCGCCAGATCGACGAGATCCGGTAGCTGCAGGTGCTGCCGTTGTCGATGACGAGGTCGATCTGCTGGCCGACCGCGACGCGCGCGGCGAAGTCCTGCTGGAAGATCGCCGAGCCGTCGCGATACGTATGCCCGTTCGTCAGCACCGTGCCCGTGCCCGACCCCGGCTTCGGGCCGGCCGCATACCAACCGGCCTTGCGCTGGTCCACGGGAGCACCGAGCGGCGCCTGCCCCGTGCTGTCCGGTTGGGCGCGGCGGTCCAGGCCGATCGTCTCGATCGGCGCGTCCACATCCAGGGCCGGGATCGACATCCGCGTCGGCGACCCCGGCTGGCACGGTGCCGCCAGCGGACGTTGGCCCAACGCCAGGTCCATGCCGGTCCGCGAGCGCAAGTCGCTCACAACGAGGATGGCGCCGACCACGCCGAACGCCACCGCGATCGTCCGCATCAGGCGGACCGCGCGGGGGATCCGAGTCCGACGACGCGGTGAGCCTCGCGGCGGGCCGCCTGGGCGGCTCGCCGTCACGGACGGTTGGCTGCCCGGCGACGCCTCGTCGCTTCGGCCGCGAGGAGGCCGGATCCCAGCAGCAGCACGCCGCCCCCGAGCAGACCGGCGGGGACGCCGCTGCCTTCGCCACCCGTGACGGGAGCCGTAGTGCCCGGCGTCGTCGGGTTAGTCGGGTTCGTCGGAGTGACCGGCGGGGGTGTCGGGGAGCAGATGCCGGGACCGGGGTCGCTGCCTTCGATCTGCACGACGACCGAACGCTCTTGACCGTCGGTGAACTGGTCACCGACGTAGATCTGGCCGTCCTTGTCCTTATCGACGGAGTGGCCGTTGACAAATATGGGGTTCTTGCCGCCCTTGAGCACCTCGTCACCGCCGGGGGCGCGGACGTACTTGCAGACCCACACCATCGAGCCGGCGTCGGCGGCCTGCGCCGTCGCGGAGAAGACGACCGGGCCGACGGTGGCGATCGCGGCCACCGCGCCGATCGACAGCAGGCGTTGGGTCCGGGACGTCGTGTGAGTACTGGTGATGCTCATGGCTTCTCCTCGACGGCGGTGAGCTGCGGTTGGCCATGATGATTCACACAAGCCCCATAAATCACACGCGTCACACGCGCAACACGACCGCGACGTGACCAACTCGTTGCAATAGGGGTCCAGCAACAGGGTCAGCGCGTGGACGGTCTGCGACTACCGCTGCAGGTCGGTGAGAACGGCGCGGGCCAGGTTCTCCGGCGCGATCCCCGCCAGGGCGCCCGCGTGTTCCAGGCGGGTCCGGGCCTCAGCCGTGGTGACGTTCTGCGTAGCGGCGACCACGCCCACCGCCTTGGCGATGTCGTCCAGCGCCTCGAGTCTCGCCGGAGTCTTCGCGGCGTCGAGCCGGGTCCGGAACGACAGGTCCGCGTTCGAGACGGCGCCGGCGGCCCACGCCCCGAAGATCTTCGCGAGCTGGTCATGGTGCCCGCCGAACGCGCCCGCTCGTGACGCATACAGGTTCACTCCCCCGGTGACCCGGCCGTCGGTGAGTACCGGAAAGGACAGGGTCGCCTCGACGCCCGCCGCCGACTCCGCCCGGGAGAAGAGCGCCCACTGGGCCTCGTCGAGGGCCCCGACGTCCGGGACCTCCAACGGCTCGCCCCGACGCACCGCGTCGACACAGGGCCCGCCGTCCAGGTACTGGAGGCCGTCCAACATCGCGACGAGGTCGCTGCTGGCGACGAAGGTGAACGTCAGGCCCTCGGCCGTGGACGCGAGACTGACACCGACGAGCTCGGGCACGACCTCTTGGGCCTGTGACATCTGGTCCAGCAGCGCCGCGGCCAGGTCCGCCGGTCCTCCCGGTGACAGCTGTGCCAACGCCCGTTGCGTCTCGGGTATCGGTTCCACGCCTCTCGACATACCCGCCCGGCATCGGCCACACACCCACGCATACGTGGCGTTGTGTCCGTCGCCGGGCGGGACGATACTGCTCGCCATCGGCGAACCAGGAGGACATGAAGTGGGACGGAATCGGACGGGTCTCGTGGCGAGGGCCATTGGCGTGCTGACGCTGGTGGTCGGCCTGGTGACGGTCGCGCAGCAACCGGCCGCCGCGATCATCGACGGGCAGCGCGACACCGTGCACACCAACGTCGGCCTCGTCCGGTTCACGACCGAGGCGGGCCGGTTCCGCTGCACCGGCACGCTGATCTCGCCGACCGTCGTGCTGACCGCCGGCCACTGCACCGGCGAGACGGGCGACAGTCCCGCGACCAACGTCTACGTCTCGTTCAACACCGATCTCGCCCTCGACCCGCTCGCCGCTGGCATCACGCCCGAGGAGCGAGCGGCGCGGGCGGCGAACTACATCACCGGCACCGCGTACCCGGACCCCAACTGGGACGGCAAGCTGTCGTTCTCCAAGCAGCACGACCAGGGAGTCGTGGTGCTCGACGCGGCCGCGACGACGAAGTGGCCGGGCATCACGCCCGCGCCGCTGCTGCCCGTCGGCACGCTCGACGCCAACCAGGGTGCACTCAAGAACGAGACATTCACGCTGGTCGGCTACGGCGTCGAGATCGGCGCGAAGAAGGCACAGGTCGTTGTGACGGAGCGGCGCTTCACCACATCGTTCCTCAAGGCCGTGCAGGACGAGGTCGTGACCTTCCAGATCAACGACCGCGACTCCAAGGCCGGCGGCGGCTCCTGCTTCGGCGACTCGGGCGGTCCGGCGTTCCTCGGGCAGTACGTGATCGGTGACGCCTCCTACGTCAACTCGCTGACGTGCAACGCGACCGGGTCCTACCAGCGGGTCGACACACCGTATGCGCGTGCCTTCCTGGAGCGGTTCATCTAGAGCCGGCTCGTCCGCCGGCGGGCCCTAGGCGGGATTCACACCGCCCACCTCGGGTCTCCGGTGAACGAGGCGGTCACCGACTGCTCGTAGCCCAGCGCGGCGAGCCGGTCGTGCAGGTCACCGCGCACCCCATCGCAGTCCGCCACGGTCCGAACCTCGGACGACGACCCCACGACGAATGCCACCTCGACGTCGACGCGACCGCCGATCTTGGACGCCCGCAGGATCGCGTCGTCGAACGAATACCGATCTCGCACCGAATCGACCACCGCCTGTAACGACTCGAGGACCGGCGCCGGCGGCGACATCACGAGCAGCTCGCGCATCCCGCCGATCACTAGCGTGACCGGCACCTTGAGGAACACCACCGAACCGAGCACGACCATCGCCGGGTCGACGTAGGCCGCGAGGTCCGAACGGTCGGACGCCACGAGCACCGCCGCCGCGACGAACCCGACGAGCACCAGGGCCGACAGCAGCGCGTCCCCGAGCCACTCGGCCGCCTCGGCCTTGACCAGGTCCGACCCGGCGCCGCGCCGCAGCACCACGCCGACCACCAACCCGACGACGGTGGCCAGGGCTGCGTACACGATCGCCCAGCCGACCTCGACGTCGCGGCCACCGGCCACGATGTCGACGACGCCCTGCACCGCCGCATACACGCACAGCGCCGCGAGGATCCCGGCCTTGAAGATGACGACGACGGGCTCGGCGGCCTCCCGCCCCCACGGGAACCGCTCGTCCGGACCCCGTCGCGCGAACCGCAACGCCATCACCGCGAGAACCGAAAGTCCAACGCTGGCAAAGGAGTAGAGGCCGTCGAACACGATCATGCTCGAGCCGGACAGAATCCCCCAGACGCTCGAGACGACCGCGAAGCCGGCCGACACCCAGACCGACAGAAGCAGCAGACGCTGATCGCGCACGGCTCAGTGTCGCGCACGACCAGCGTCTGCTCGGTCAGGTCAGGCGGCCACCGGTCGGACCCCGCCGCCGACGGACTCGTCGTGCGAGACGAGTCGGCTACGCCGCCGGGCACCGAGGGCCGCGAGCGCCAGCCCGAGGACCACCCAGCCGACCAGGATCCACAGGGACCGCATCCCACCGGCGCCGTCGAAGAAGGTCACCGAGCGCAGCAGCGTCCCGGTGGCGCCCGGAGGCAGCCACTGGCCGAGTGTCGCCCACCCGGTGGGCAGCATCTCGGGAGCGCTCGTCATCCCCGAGAACGGGTTGCCGATGAGCATGATGACCGCCGCACCGAGCCCGAGCCCGACGAACCCGAAGAGCGCCTCGAGCCCCACCAGCGTGAGACCGACCGCGGCGATCCCGAGGGCGATGACACCGGCCTCGGCCCACCAAGGGCCGTCCATCACGCCGAGCCAGCTGTGCGCGATGCCGGTCAAGGCGGCCCCCGCGAAGGCGGCGGTCAGGACGACGCCGACCACTCGCCGGCCCACACCGGAGATCGCGGACGTCATCGCGCCCCCGACGATGAGCCCACCGAGGACGAGGGGCAGGGCGAGCGCCGCGAGCCCCAGGCCACGGGGGTCGGCGGGTGGCAGCGGGACGACGTCGACGACCTGGACGGTCGGTGGGCTGGCAGCCCCCTGACGCGCCTCCAGCGTCGTCGCGAGCTGGGTCAGCAGCTGGGCGACGATGGGAGAGGCCGCGGTGGCCGTCAGCACGGTGGGGGTCGGGCCGAGCAGGACGGCGCCGTAGGCGTCGCGTCGCTCGATCGCCGCGCGGGCCGCCCCCTCGTCCGCGACGACGGTGACCGCGAAGCCCCCGGGAGCCGCCTTGTCGAGCGCGGCGGTGACCTGGGCGGTCGCCTCGGCCGGGCCGGCGACGACGATGGGCAGGGACCGCGGGGCAATCTGGGTGGCCGGCCACGCGAAAGCGATGACGAACAGGCAGAGCAGGGCGGTGAGCCCGACGGAGACGGCGAGGACGTGAGTCCAGGCGGCGCGACCGGGAGCGTGGTGCGCGGCCTCGGCCGACGCGGAGGGCGGGGAGTCGGGGTGCCGACGGGTCGCGGACATGGGGGCTCCTGGAAGAGAATGATCGTTCGTTTTGTAGAGGCTACTGTGCTCCTCGCTGACCCGCGTTGTCAAGAACGAACGTTCGCCTTGTTATAGTCGCGCCATGCCCAAGGTCACCGACGCCCATCTCGCCGCTCGGCGCGAGCAGATCGTCGACGCGGCGATGACCCGGTTCGCCGAGGGCGGCTTCCACTCGACGGGGATGGCTGAGGTCATCGCGGCCACGGGGCTCTCGGCCGGCGCGGTGTACCGGTACTTCCCCAGCAAGGAGGCCCTGATCCGGGCCATCGTCGAGGAGCGCGTGCTGGCCAACGCGTCCGCGGCCTTCGAGCACATCATCGACGAGGGCGTCGACGACCCGGTCGAGGCGGTGTCCGCCGCCCTCGGCATCGTCGACACGGTCACCGCACGCCAGGGGGTCGACGTCACGAGGATCGCGGTCCAGGCGTGGGGCGAGGCGCTCCGCAACCCCGACATCCTCGACGTGGCTCAGGGCGCCTACGCGCAGATGCGCGGCTACCTCGCCGCCGTGGCCCGTCGGGCCAAGGAGCACGGTCGCCTCGGACCCGACGCCGACCCCGACGAGATGGCCAAGACCATGCTGTCGCTGGTCATGGGCTACATCATCCAGCGGCTGATCATGGGCGACGTCGACCGCACCACCTACACCGCCGCCCTGCAGGACCTCATGACATCGCGTATGCCCGTCGTCTCGTCCCCGTGAGGCTCGCCCGGTCGCCGGCCTACGCGAGCGACTGGCACGAACTGACGCTGACTAGGGGCGAGCAACACCCTCCAGCTCGGCGTCACCGTCGAGGTCCGACGGCTCCGGAACTGCGGTGGCCCACTTCTCGAGGGCGGGCGTGAAGCCGAGGATCGCCAGGACGGCGACGACGAACCCCGAGAGCAGCAGCACGGTGAGCATCGACACGCTTTCTCGTTGGGAGCGGTGTGGAAACTAGCGGGAGCTCTGAGCGGCCCGCAACTCGGAGTCCGCGAGCACCCACTCGGAGGAGAGGTCCTCCTCGGTGAGGGCGTCGACGACGGGCGGAGCGGCCGGGGGACCGGGGATGCCGAGCCCCGGCATCCACCAGTTCCACCGACCGAGCAGCCGCATCGAGGCGGGCACGATGACCAGCCGGACCAGGGTTGCGTCGATGGCGATCGCCACCGCCATCCCGAACCCGAGCTGCTTCATCGGCAGGATCCCGGCGAAGGCGAACCCGCCGAACACGACGACCATGAGCAGCGCCGCGCCGGAGATCAGCGGCGCCGTCCCGGCCACACCACGGGCCACGCTGGTCGTGTTGTCGCCGGTCTTCACGAACTCCTCGCGAACCCGACCCAACAGGAACACCTCGTAGTCGGTGCTGAGGCTGAACAGCAACGCCAGCAACAAAATCGGGATGAAGTTCTGGATGTCGGCCGGACCCTCCACGCCGAGCAGCGAGGACCCGAACCCGTGCTGGAACACCAGGACGAGGACCCCGAACGTCGCCCCGACCGAGAGCAGGTTCATGAGGATCGCCTTGAGCGGCAGCAGGACCGAACGGAACGTGAACAGCAGCAGCAGGTAGATGACGACGAGCATCACGCCGATGACCCGCGGCAGGTTGTCGGAGATGAGCGTGTTGCTCGCCACGCCCTCGGCCGTCTCGCCGCCGACCTGGACGGTGGCACCCGGTATGCCGGCGCTCGACGCGGCCGCCTGGGTCGCCGTGAGCAGGTCGCGGGTGCTCTGGTCCGCGGCGCGGCCGGTCGACACGACGTCGAGAACCACCTTGCGGGCGTCTTCGGAGACGTAGTGCCCCACCAGGGCCTTGACGTCCGGCGGCAGCTGGTCGCGGACTGCCGGCTGCAGCGCGGCCAGGGGCGCGGCCGGCGAGACGCCCTTCAGGGCCGGGACGGCGGAGTCGACCCGGTCGACCGACGGGAGGTCGGCGAGCCGCTCCTCCAGCCGGACCACCGCCGCCGACACCTCTGCAGAGTCCAGCGGCGTCGGCGAGGTCACCAGCACGGTGATCGGCGACGTCGACCCGGCGCCGAACTCGGACTGCATCCGGTCGAAGCCCTGCCGGATCGGCGAGGTCGTCGGCACGATCTGCGCGTCGGGCGTGAACGTCGTGAGGTCCTTCGCCGGCAACGCGACCGTGACCAGGAGCACCAGGGCGGCGCCGAGGAAGACGAGTGGGTACCGCATGACTCGCGCGGCGACGACGTCCCACCGCAGACCGCGCGACGGCCCGCCCGCGAGCGCCGAACGCCGCCGCCGCCACGGGATCCGGCCGGCGTTGATGCGCGGGCCGAGGATCCGCAGCAGTACCGGAAGCAGCAACACCGAGGTGAGGATCGCGAAGGCCACGACGACGACCGCGCCGAGCGCGATCGACGTGATGACGCCGAGGGGAACGAGGAACAGGGTCGCCATCGCGGCGATGATGGTGATCCCCGAGAAGATCACCGTCTCGCCGCTGGTTCTCATCGTGACGGCGAGCGCCTCGTCGACGGTGCGGCCCTTGGCCAGCTCCTCCTTGAACCGGGCGATGACGAACAGCGAGTAGTCGACGCCGACCCCGAGGCCGAGCATCGTCGCGGTGTTCTCGACGAACAGCGACAGCTCGGTCTGGCGCGCGACGACCGACAGGACGGCGAAGCTGGCCAGGATCGACGTGACGCCGACCGACAGCGACACCAACGCCGCGACCACGCCGCCGTACAACGCCAGCAGCACCAGCAGGATCAGCGGCAGCGTGAGCATCTCCGCGTGCGCCAGGCCGGACTCGCTCAGCGCGTTGACCTCGCCCCAGAACGACGCGGACCCGACCAGGGACACGTCGAGGCCCTCCGGCGCATACCTCGCCGACAGGTCCTGCTGGAGGTGCGGCAGGAACTGCCGCGCCATGCCGTCGTCGACCCCGAGACCCAGGACCTCGATCGAGGTCGCCCCGTCCTGGCCGACGAACTCCTTCTGCACCTCGCCGGACGTCGACGCATACCCGAGCCGGCTGGTGACCTCGAGCTCGGTGGAGGCGGCGACCTCGTCGATGACCCGTTCCGAGCGCTTCTCGAAGCCCGGCTGGCTGCTCGTGTACCACTGGTCGTGGACGACCACGGTGATGTTGCTCTCGCCGCGGGCGACGAACCCGTGCCGCAGCGCGATGTTGACCGCGTCGCTCTGCGAGCCGGGGACGTTCCAGCCGCCACCGGACAGCAGCGTCGGCAAGGGCGCGCCCACGACCCCGGCGACCGCCAGGAGGACGAGCCACAGCCCGACGATCGGCCAGCGGAGCCGGCCGAGCGCGGCCACGAGACGGTGCGTCACTAGGCGCTCTCCCGGCTCGCGGCGAGGTCGCGCAGGGCCAGCGCGGCGACGACCGGCTTGCGCAGGGCCGCGCTCCAGCGGCCGCGCGTGGTGCTGACCGCGCGGTCGACGCTGATGAGCGTGTGCCTGCGGACCGGAGCCCCCGAGCTCACGGAGACCACCATCCTCGACGCCGCCGCCCCGAACAGCAGGCTCGTGTAGACGAGCTGCGGCAGACCCTCCTCACCCGTGGCCAGCATCTGCCGCGCCGACTCGAGCATCTCGACGGGGACGACCCGCATCGGCACGACGCGGCGGAGCAGGTCCCAGGTGGCCCCGGTCGCGATCGCCTCGTCGAGTCCGGCGCGGTCGATGCGACCGTCGAACGGCCGGCTCCTCGGGCGGTAGTCGTAGAACCGGACGTACTGGGTCCCGGCCATGTCGTACCCGGAGATCACCGGGCGGCCCACCCGCGCGGCGGCCTCGTGGAGCAGGAACTTCGCGACCCAGCCGGCCGGCTCAGTGACGTCGACGCCGTCGACGACGACGTGGCAGCGGCCGACGAGGTCCTCGACGTTCTCCTCGGTGATCCCGGTGGTGTCGACGTGAGCGGTGGCGTGCGGGTTCACCGCGGCGATCCGGCGAGCGTGGACGGCGGCCTTGTTCTCGCCGATCTCGTCGAGGAAGGCGCTCTGCCGGTTCAGGTTGTTCAGCTCGTATGCGCCGGGCTCGGCGAGCAGGAAGTGCTGAACACCCAGGCGTACCAACGGTTCCACGGCCGCACCGCCGGTGGAGCCGCAACCGGCGACGAGGACGGTGATCTGCGCCAGCCGGTCCTGCGTCTCGTCCGACACGAACCCACGGTTGCGGGTGGTGAGGTCGGCGTAGAACGCCTCGTGGGTGGTGAGGGTTGACTGGCTCATCGGTCTCTCCAGGGGGAGGAGGTATGCGGGTCGGCCGGCGGTCGCGGCGTCAGGCGGCGCAGTCCGGACGGCAGGCCCGCTGGCCGACGGCGTCGAGGAAGACCGCGTGGATCTGGTCGGGGCTCGTCGCCCGGTAGGCCGCGCCACCGGTCGCCGAGCTGATGGCGTTGAGGGCGGCCCGGTCCGCGTCCGGCCCGAAGGCGATGGTGATGACCGGTACCGGACGGTCGGGCGTGGCCTCGGACGCGAGCGTGGCGACGACCTGGTCGAGCGTCTGGCCGTTGTCGCTGTCCGCGCCGTCGGAGAGGATGACGACCGCGTTGACGCGGCCCTGGACGTAGGCGGTCCGGGCGGCCCGCACCGCGGCGATCGTCGTCGCGTACAGGCCGGTCCCGCCCGTCGGCTGGAGCGTGGCCACTCCGGCGAGGAGCTTCTTCTTGCCGGCGTTGTCGAGGGAGACCGTCGGGACCACCACCCGGTAGGGCTTGCTGCCGTCGAGCCGCTCGGAGAACGCCCAGAGGTCGACCTGGGTCGACGCGGGGTAGAGGGCCAGCCCGGCGATGGCCGACTGGCGGGCGATCTCCATCCGCGAGGGGCCGGGGCTGCCCTTGCCGTCGATCCCCCAGGCCATCGAGCCGGAGATGTCGATGACGGTGGTGAGCTTGGCGTCGAGCCGGACCGCCGCGAGGGTCTTCTCGGCCTCGGCCAGAGAGGTCGAGTCGAGCCGGCTGGCGGTGCTCGCCTGGTCGCCGTCGACTCCGCGGCTGCTGGTGAGGTCGAACCCGGGGCCGCCGCCGGCGTCTCGGAACCCGGCCGAGCGCAGCGCCTGCTGCGAGCTGGGCAGCGTGAGCCGGTCGAGCAGGGTACCGGCCGCGGCCTGGACCGGGGCCGTCGTCGAGAGGACGGCGTACGGGTAGTTGTAGGACGCCTGGCTCGGGTAGATCGCGACGAGCTGGGGCGCGCCCGCTCCGGCGTTCGCGGCCCAGACCGCCTGCTCCGACATCGGTCGGGCGCCGCGGTCGGCCGGCGTCGTCGCGGTGGCGGTGGCGGTAGCCGTGGACCACCAGCTGCTGGAGCCGTTCTTGGCGGCTCCGGTGGCCTCGGTGCCGACGGTGGCGCCGCGGAGCAAGGCGGTGAGAGCGCCGCGGCCGTCCGGCCGGGTCGACGTGGCGTCGCGAAGGGCGAGGATGGCGCCGACCCGCTCCGGCGCGAGCCGCTCCGACGCGATCTCGACGGTGGCCGGCGTCGCGGCGGAGGCCGCGCTGACCAGGTCGGCGACGGTGGGGCGGGTCTTGGCGTTGAGGGTCGCGGCCTCGGCCGCGGAGACGGCGAGGACCAGCGGGCTGGTGGCGATGGCCGGGGCGTCGGTCGCGGTGGCGACCTTGTCGTCCTTGGCACGAGTCAGCCACAGCGTCGAGTTGGGGATCCAGACGTCGGGCGGCTGGATGGAGCCGGTCTGGAGCTGGACGAGGACGGCGGCCGGTGCCTCGGCCGTCACGGTGACGTCGACGCATACCTGCGGCTCGGCGCTCATCCGCTGCGCGACTGTCGCGACGACGGGCGCGATGTCGGGCGACGCCGTCACCCGCAGAGCGGTCCGTCCGGAGGCGCAGTCGGCCGGCGTCGCGGAGTTGCGGCTGGCGAGGAACAGCCCACCGGACACGACCAGGGCAACGACCGCGACGGCGGAGGCGATGATGGCCGCGGTCCGGCCGGTGCGGGCCTCACGCGGCACGACGCTCACCCTCCACGCGGGAGAGCCGCCCGGGGCGGGAGGCCGTCATCTCCGTGGTGGCCAGGAAGAGGTCCGGCGAGTCGAGCGTCTCCGCCAGCATCGTCGCCTGCTGGGCGGCGAAGCCCGCGTCGGGCAGGTGCGAGACGAACGGCTTGACGCTGGCCCGCTCGGTGTACGCGTGCTTGAGCAGGTCGTGGTCGGTGAGCCGGGGGGCGGTGCCCTCGACCAGCTGCACCTCCAGACCGGCCATCAGCAGGTGCCGCAGCGCGACGTGCTCCTCGACGTCCCCGATGAGGGTGCGCACCGCCGGGGCAGCGGCCGAGACCGCCTGGCCGAGGCCGTGCAGCAGCTCGAGGGTCACCCGCAGCCGCTGCGTCCGGTCGGTCAGGGTCCGTGAGTGGACGAACCGCTTGAGCTCGCGCACCTCGTGGGTGCCGACCCCGGCGAGGGGCGCGACGTGGTCGAAGATGTTGACCCCGTGCGCCTCCTCGACCGGGTAGGGGGCCCGCTCGGGGTCGAAGAGGTCCCTTGTCTCCTCGTCCCCGTTCGTGGCCAGGCTGACGTACCCGAGGATCCGGCCGGACGGGCTCATCGTGATGATGTGCTCGTCGTCGGCGTGGGTCACCCCGAGCGGCTCGCAGAAGATCGCCTGCCGGTACGCCACGTCGGAGCACGCCCAGCCGAGCTGGAGGTACTGCGCGAGGCGGAACCCCTGGAGCCCGATGAGGTACCGGTGCGGCAGGTCCCGGGTCTTCATGGCGAGCGTGACCAGTCCGTCGCCCCGCTCGGCGAAGTGCGTGACGGTCGCGGGGTCCTGCTGGGCGAGCTTCACGAGGTTGCGGAAGCTGAGGTCCCGGTTGAGCGAGACCACGTCGGCCGCGTACCGGCCGGACGGGTTCCCCGAGGCGGTCGTGCACATTGGACGGTTCCTTCTGGAGCGGGGTGGCGGGATTTAGAAGTCGTCGGTCTCGTAGAGACACTCGGTGATCGCAAGAGCAAGGACTTCTGGGGTGCCCTCGTAGATACGTGAGCCGAGCGCGTCCCGAAGCCGCTTCTCCATGCCGTGGTCGCGGAGGTAGCCGCGGGCGCCCATGACGCTCATCGCCTCGGTGGCGACCTCGATGGCCACCTGGTCGGCGAAGAGCTTCGCCGCGGCGGTCTCGAAGACGGGCGCCGGGATCTGCGTGTCGGCCATGTATGCGGCGCGCAGGTAGAGCATCCGGCTCGCCTCGACCTTGGCCGCCATCTCTGCCAGCTTCCGGGCGGTGAACTGGTGCTGCCAGAGCACCTTGCCGCCCTGGATGCGCTCGCCGGCGAACTCGACGGCCTGCTCGAGCGCCCCGCGAGCGACGCCGGTGGCGATCGCCGCGACGGCCGCGCGGGCCATGTTCATCTGCTGGACGTTGATGTAGACGCCGCCGCCCTCGCCGCCGGCGACGTTCTCGGCCGGCACCACGACGTCCTCGAAGTGCAGCTCGGTGCCGAGGCAGGTCCGGTAGCCCATCTTGTCGGCGATCTCGCCGCGGGTGATGCCGGGCGAGTCGAGCGGGACGACGAAGCAGGTGAGCATGGTCGCCCCGGGGTGGCCCTCGATGTTCGCGAAGACCGTGCCGTACTTGGCGACCTTGCCGTTGGTGATGAACTTCTTGGCACCGTTGAGGACGTAGTGGTCGCCCTCGCGGCGCGCCCGCATGACGTCGACCGCATACTCGGCGTTCTCCGGGATCAGCAGGTCGCAGCCGGCCTTGTCCTCGGTGATGGCGTTGCACGCGAGGACGGCCTCGTCGCCGCTGAACAGCGGGAGGAACCGCGCCTGCAGCCGCGGGTCGCCGGAGAGCAGCACCGGCGCCTGGCCGAGCATGGTCGCGCCGAAGACCAGCGCCATGCCCGCGTCGACGGCGGCGAGCTCCTCGAGGGCGATGGCCACGCCGAACTCGCCGTAGCCGAGGCCGCCGAACTGCTTCGGGACCACGAGCCGCGTCAGGCCGAGGTCGTGGCCCTCCTGGATGAGGTCCCAGTCGAAGTCGGCCGCGTCGGCCTCGTCGAGGGCGCGGACCGCGGGAGCGACCCGCTCCTGGCACCAGCGGCGGACCTCCAGCTGGAGGGCCGCGACGTCCGGCGGGATCGTGGTGAGGGTCGGGATGTCGAGCGTGGCGTCGAGCATGGCGGTCATGTCGGCACCCCGCTGTCAGGCGTTGACGCCGGCGTCGTCCGCGATCTGCGGGTACCGGTCGAACGCGGGCTGGAGCATGGGAACGAACTCGATGACCTTGGCGACGCTGCCGCTGATCTTGATCTTGCGGGTGGCCAGGGCGATCGGCATGAGCAGGCGGCCGGCCCAGAGCGCGTCGGCGGTGGTGCACGACATCTGGATGGTGATGGCCGGCGCGTGCGGGACGTCGTCGACGTAGACGCCGTCCGCGTCGAGGAAGACGGTCAGCTCCGGGTCGGAGTGCTTGAACAGCACCGTGAGGTTCTCGTTGCGGACCGTCGTGGCGAAGCGGTCGTCCTCGAGGAGGATCTCGAAGAGCGTGGTGAAGACGGAGGCGGCTTGGTCCTTCGAAGCGAAAGCAGGCACAGGGGTGCTCCTGGTCAGGTCTCGTCGGCCACCGTGTGGGGAGGCGACGGGGGGTGGTGGACGCCGGTTGGGAGGACAGGACCAGAACCGGTGATACGTCGGGGCCTGCTACCCCGCCCGGCTTGACGCAGCGTCAAGGGACTTGACTCGGCTTGCATGGTGCGTCAAGTCCCTCGACGCTGCGTCAAGCCGAAGGGTCCGAGCAGCGGGGCGCGGTATCTGGCGCGGTGACTCGTGCTCCATGCGACGCATGACCGTCTCGACCATGCCCACCCGCCCTTCGACACCGCCGGCGGGAACCAGCCACCCCGAGTGGGGGCGGTCCACCGAGCTGCTCCCCCACGAGGCGGCCAACCTCGCCACCATCGCCACGGTCGCCCCCCTCTGGAGCACCCACGACATCCCGGCGCTGCTCGAGCACTACGCCGACGACATCGTCTGGCGCAACGTCGCCATGGGCGAGGTCTACGACGGCAAGGAGGCCGTGCGCGCCTTCCTCGAACGGCTCTTCACCGCGCTGCCGGACATCGAGCTCGAGGTCACGCTGCGGGTGCCACGGGGCAAGTACGTCGCCGAGGAGTACGTCCTGCGCGGCACGCATCTCGGCACGATGTTCGGGCTGCCGCCGACCGGGCGACGCCTCGAGATCAAGGTGATGAGCATGCTCGAGCTGCGTGACGGCCTGATGAAGGAGGACCACTTCTACTTCGATGCGGCCTCGGTGATGCGGCAGATGGGCTACTTCCCGGAGGCGTCCGCCGCCGAGAAGCTGCCTGGCCGGATCGTGCTGGGACTGGTCAGCCGATTAGTTCGGCGCCGTTCCCGCTGACCCCTGGCACGAACTGGACCTCCACCGCGGTGATCCCGCGCATGCCGAACCAGATCCGGTCCTCGCTCTGCACCACCGTGGCGAGGACCGCGTCGCACCCGGCGCACCGCACCACGCTGCCCGCTTCGCTGACGTAGACCATCGCGGTCGCCAGCTCGGCCACGGCGCCGCACCCCGCGCAGCGTGCCGTCGCGGTCGTCACGTCGAAGGAGAACAGGTCGGCGAAGGTGCCGGCCAGCATGTTGCCGTCGAGGTGGGTCATCACGTGCCTCCGAATCGTTCGGTGCGGATCGACGCCGGCCGGTGACCGAGGTCGACGAGCGCCTGAGCTACTGCTTCGACGAATCCCGTTGGGCCGCATACGAAGACGCGTGGGTTGTCGGCGGCTGGGAGCACTCTCTGAGAGACGCCGGTATGCGTCAGCCGCCCCGGCGGGTCGGCCCAGCCGGGCGGTGTCGAGCGGGTGTACACGAGGTCCAGCCCGAGAGCCCCGGACGCCGCCGCGGCCTCCAGCTCGTCGGGGAAGAAGACGTCGTCCGGCGTCCGGACGGAGTAGAGCAGCCGGAACCGCGTCGCGTCGCCGGCGGCCGCGTGGGACCGAACCATGGCCAGCAGCGGCACGACCCCGGAGCCGCCGGCGACCAGCTGGACGGGACGCGTAACGGCCGGGTCGTCCCCGGCACCGGGTGGGCGCCAGACGAAGAACGCCCCCAACGGTCCGTGAATCTCGACCACGTCGCCGACCTGGAGGTCGTGGACGAGGAACGGGGACACCTCGCCGTCCGGGACCTCGGCCACGACCAGCTCCACCGACGTCGACGGCCCGGACGACGCGACCGAGTAGGAGCGGGTCGCCTGGTACCCGTCCGGAGCGGTGAGCCGGACGTCGAGGTGCTGGCCCGCGTCGTTCCCCGGCCAGGTCGGAACGTCGAGGACGATCCGCCGGGCGGAGGCCGTCTCCGCTGTGGCCGAGGTGACCGTGCCGACGTGCCACGCGGCGCGCGCCGGAGCGACCGCCGTCGCGGCGCGGCGGACGATCACCAGTACCGCTCCTCCCGCCAGGGGTCGCCGTGCAGGTGGTAGCCGGACTGCTCCCAGAACCCGGGCTCGTCGTCGGGCATCATCACCAGCCCGCGAACCCACTTCGCGCTCTTCCAGAAGTAGAGGTGCGGCACGAGCAACCGCGCCGGCCCGCCGTGCTCCGGTGTCAGCGGCTCACCCTCGGCCTCGACCGCGACCCACGCCTGCCCGTCGAGCAGCTCGTCGAGGGGGACGTTCGTCGTGTACCCGCCGTAGCTGTGCGCCATGACGAAGTCCTGCGACGTCTCGACGTCCTCGAACAGCTTGTCGAGGGAGACGCCCCGCCACGGCATCGCGAGCTTGGACCAGTGCGTCACGCAGTGGATGTCGGTCTCGATGTCCTCGAGCCCGAGCGCATGGAACGAGTCCCAGTCCCACCGGTGGACCTGGCCGTCCTCGGTCCTGATCGTGAACGCCCAGTCGTCGGTCCGGATCGACCGGCGTCGGGCCGGCCGACAGCACCGGCCAGTCCTCGACGCGGGTCTGTCCGGGCGGCAGCCGGGGGTCGTGGTCACGCGACCGACCGGTGAAGCCTCTGGTGATGAAGGACATCGCGGCCTCCTCCCTGAGCGGGAGCGTAACGACGCGCGATCCGGGGGGCTAGTCGGGGTCCCCGCGAGGTATCGGAGCGAAGAGGGGAACCTCGTGGCGTGACTAGACCGGCAGCCAGGACGGCAGGGCGACCCCAAGCAGGTCCAGGGTCAGCAGGAACGCGAAGAACAGGCAGATGCCGCCGCCGATCCGGCGGATCACGGCTAGCCGCAACCGTTTCAGCAGGGCCCGACCGATGAGGGCGCCGAGTCCGGACACGATGGCGAGCGCCAGGAACGCCCCGATACCGACGCTCAGCGGCTCGCCCCGGCGGGCCACGAACCCGGCCGTCGCCAGCTGGCTCAGGTCGCCCCACTCGGCGAGGAACAGGATGACGAAGCTCGTCGTCACCGCGTGCCAGCCCGGCGCATCGGCCGCGGCCTTGGCGGCGAACTCCTCCTCGGTCTCGGCCTCTTCCGAGTCCGCCTTGCCGGCTCCACGGATGAGAAGGATGCCGGCCACGAGGAACAGTGCGGCCACCGCGATGTGCACGGGCGTCTCGGGCAGCCGGCTGATGAGGCCGCCGAACAGCACCGCGACGACGGTCTGCACGAGGAACGCCGCGGTGACCCCGAGCCAGACCAGGAGCGGCCGGTACCGGGTCGCGAGGACCAGGGTCGCGATGAACGTCTTGTCCGGCAGCTCCACCACGAAGATCGTCACGAAGACGGTGGCGGCGAGGGCGAGGTCCATGACCCGACCACCCTAGGTCGCCACCGGCATACGCGAAGATGCCGGGTATGCCCGACGAGACGCCCGAACCGCGCTTCCCGTATGCGTCGCTCGAGGACGTGCCGGAGGACGTGCGGAACGCCATCCTGCAGGTCCAGGACAAGGCGGGGTTCGTGCCGAACGTCTACCTCCTGCTGGCCCGGCGGCCGGCGGAGTTCCGGGCGTTCTTCGCGTACCACGACGCGGTGATGGGCGATCGGGACGGCTCGTCGCTGACCAAGGCGGACCGCGAGATGGTCGTCACCAGCATCTCCGCGGCCAACAAGTGCACCTACTGCGTGGTCGCGCACGGGGCCCTGCTGCGCATCTACGCCAAGCACCCGCTGCTGGCCGACCAGGTCGCCACGAACCACCGCACCGCCGACATCACCCCTCGTGAGCGGGCCATCCTCGACTTCGCCCACCGCGTCAATACGCGCAGCCACGAGGTGGGTGACGCGGACTTCGCGGCGCTCGCCGAGTACGGCCTCGACGCCGAGGACGCCTGGGACATCGCCGCGGTGACCGCCCTCTTCGGGTTGAGCAACCGGGTGGCGAGCGTGACCGGTCTCATGCCGAACCCGGAGTTCTATCTCCTGGGACGCATACCGCGCGAACGCGTACAAACGTGACCAAACAGCGTCAAAGCGCGGAACAGTTCGTACGGTGTTCGTTCGGACCCGGCCCGGAGTTCACCTATATTTGAGCGCTGGACCAGCCGCGGGGGGACCGCGCGACAAGGACCCAGTTACTCACTATGGACACTCAGCGATGAGCTTCGACGGCGAAGCGCAGGAGACCCGTCGAAACCGGACCATCGCCATCGGCGTAACGGTGGCGGGGGTCGCCATGGTGGGACTGCTCTTCTGGCTCTTCAACAGCCTGAGTGGGCCCGCCCTCGCGGTGGCCCCTGCGGCCATCACGACGACCGGCACCACGGCCACCGACGCGGCTACGACGCCCGGCGACACCACGTCCACCGGACCGCCGACCATCGCGACCTGGACGCCGTCGACGACGTTCAGCCTCCCCCCGCCGGAGCAGCCCACGGAGACCGTCGCGGCCGAGACCCAGGCTGCGCAGCCGAGCGCGCCGCCGAACACCCAGGCCGCCCCCCCGCCGCCGGCGCCGGCGCCGCCTGGCATCTCGAACGTCAACCTCACCTGCTCCAAGGGCGACGGGCGCCGGGTGACCGCCCGGCTGACCTTCACGACCACCGCCAAGGTCGAGGTCATTCTCAGCGCCGGCGGCCAGGTCGACCGCAAGTCGGAGGGGCCCGGCAACGTCTCGATGACGACGAGCGGCCGCGGCGCGGAGATCTGCTTCGGCCGCATCGGCGACCAGACCGTCGGGCCGATCCCCGCCTCCTGACGGAACGTTTCCGCTCGGCCGCGTGTCTCTCCTGAGGGACAGTGGTCCTGCCCATGGCGTATGCCTGAGGGCTCGGCTCGAGGGGTGGTGACGGATGGCGGGCACGCGGGACGAGGCGTTCATGGAGTTCGTCCGCGCCCGCTCGCTCTCACTGCGGCGGACCGCATACCTGCTGTGCGGTGACTGGTCGTCCGGCGACGACCTCGTGCAGGAGGCGCTGGCCAAGGTCTACGTCGCGTGGCCGCGGATCGCCGCGACCGAGGCGGCCCTCAGCTACACCCGGACGACGATGCTGCGGACCTATCTCAACGAGAAGCGCAAGTGGCGTCGCGAGGTGAACCTCGCCGAGGTCCCCGAGCACCCGACCGACGACCAGGACACGGCGCTCACCGTCACGCTCTCCGCACTGTTGCGGGAGCTGCCCAGCAAGCAGCGCGCGGTGCTGGTGCTGCGCTTCTACCAGGACCTCAGCGTGCCGCAGATCGCCGACGAGCTCGGCATCCCCGAGGGCACCGTCAAGAGCCAGCTGTCCCGCGGGCTGGCCACGATGCGGGTCCGGCTCGGCGAGCCGGAACCCGGTCGCGCGGGCAGCAACGACAAGGAAGTGACGTCATGACCGGAGGCCCGAACCGCAGCCTCGAGGAGCTCCTGAGCGAGCGCCTGCACGAGGTGGACTCCGTGAGCCCGCCGGACCCGGACTTCGAGTTCCGCGCGCTCCGAGCCGGGCGCGAGAAGCTGAAGCGCCGTCAGTCGTGGACCCGCGGGCTGGTCGGCGCCGCGGCCGCCGTGGTCATCGGCGCGCTGGCCATCCCGGCGCTGGGCCGGATCGGCACGTTGGGCGGGGGCGGCGCGAGCGGTACCTCAGCGGGTGCCGGTGCCGCGGCATCCGCCCCGGAGGCGGCCACCGGTGGCGACAGCTCCGCCCGAGACCTGGTCGCCCCCGGCTCACCGCCCGACGGGATGTCGCTCGACAACGTGCCCGACTCGCTGCGGGCCACGTTCGCGCAGGTCCGCACGGTGCTGGCCGCGCCGCCCTACGACGGCGTCTACACGGCCCTGACCTTCGACCCGTCCGTCGCGCCGAACGGCCGGGTGGTCGTCCACCTGACGCAGCCGGACCCGCGGGCGATCGCCGAGGTGCAGTCGGCCTTCGTCGGAGGTCCCGACGTGGTGGTCGAGCCGTCGGCGTACTCCCTGGCCTCCTGCCGTTCGACCTGGACCACCGTCGCCGCCGACCCGCAGGTGAGCTCGCAGGCGGTGTCGGTCGCCCTCCTCGGCTGCGACGCGAACGGCCGGGTCGCGGTACGCGTGGCGCCGGACGCGCCGCCGGCGACGGTCGACCACCTCAAGGGCTACGGGGACTCCGTCTACGTCGTGGTCGGCTGACAGACTGGCCGGCGTGCAGCTCATCCAGCCGCTGACCGCTCCCGTCACGCCGGTCGAGGCGCTCCGCCGGATCGCCTTTCTGCTCGAGCGGTCGCGCGCCGGCACCTACCGCGTCGAGGCCTTCCGCAACGCCGTCAAGACCATCACGTCCCTCCCCGAGGACGAGCTCCGCCAGCGGGCCGAGTCGAAGTCCCTCAAGGACCTGCCCGGCGTCGGCGACTCCACCGCCGCGGTGATCACGCAGGCCGCGATGGGCGAGATCCCCGCATACCTCGGCTCGTTGCAGGAGAAGGAGTCCGCGCCGCTCGTGCGCGGGGGCGAGGAGCTGTATGCGGCGCTGCGCGGCGACCTGCACATGCACTCGGACTGGAGCGACGGCGGCTCGCCGATCGAGGAGATGGTGCTCACGGCGGTCGAGCTGGAGCAGGAGTGGACGACCCTCACCGACCACTCGCCGCGGCTCACCGTGGCCAACGGCCTGTCGGCCGAGCGGCTCAAGAAGCAGCTGAGCATCGTCGACGGGATCAACGCGTCGCTGGGCGACCGGTTCCGGTTGTTGAAAGGGATCGAGGTCGACATCCTCGACGAGGGCGACCTCGACCAGACCGACGAGATGCTGGATCGGCTCGACATCGTCACCGCGTCGGTGCACTCCAAGCTGCGGATGAACGAGGCCCCGATGACCCGCCGGATGGTGGCCGCCGTCCGCAACCCGAGGGTGAACGTCCTGGGCCACTGCACCGGCCGGATGGTCATGGGGAGCCGAGGTACGCGGCCCCAGTCCGACTTCGACGCCACGGCCGTCTTCGAGGCGTGCCTGGAGGGGAACACCGCGGTCGAGATCAACTCACGGCCGGAGCGACAGGACCCTCCGGACGACCTCATCGAGCTGGCCCGCGACATCGGGTGCACATTCACGATCGACTCCGATGCGCACGCTCCGGGCCAGCTGGACTTCAAGGCGCTGGGCTGCGAGCGGGCCGAGCGGCTGGGCATCCCGGCCGAGCGGATCGTCACCACGTGGCCGGTCGAGCGCGTGCTGGAATGGGCGGCCTCGGAGTCCTGAGCGATTTGGCCGCCCGGTACCCATCGCCTATGCTTTCGGACGTCTTCGACGGATCCGGGTCCCCATCGTCTAGCGGCCTAGGACTCCGCCCTTTCACGGCGGCAGCACGGGTTCGAATCCCGTTGGGGATACGTAACACCTGTAGTTTCTAGGCCCCGTAGCGCAGTTGGTTAGCGCGCCGCCCTGTCACGGCGGAGGTCGCCGGTTCGAGCCCGGTCGGGGTCGCTCTTCCTCAGGAGCGCAGCACTTCCAGCAGCTCCAGCGATGCCGAGCGCGGCCACCTGGACGACGAGCAGGACCGCGTGGACACCGGTCGGCCACTGCCTGGCCTGTGTGGCGCCGGTCCGGATCCGGTAGTGCTGCTGCGCCGTCGCGAAGATCACCGCGGCGTGCCCCATGCCCAGGGCGACGACGAGCAGGGCGATGAGCGCCGACCGTGCCGAAGGTCAGCCGGCCGACGACGATCGTGGCCCCCGCCAGGGCCAGTGCGGACCGCTGCCAGGCCAGCGCCGTGCGCTCCGGTTGCAGGCCCGGGTCGCGCGGGCGCGGCGGTCATCGGTCGGTCAGCGCAGACCGATGGCGAACAGCAGGATCAACCCCGCGACGGCCACGCCGCCGACGAGGAACGCCGTCATCACCGAGCCGGGCAGCGCTCGTCTGCGCCGCATGGCGCGCTCCGCGCGAGCCCATCGCGACCAGCCGACGGCGCCGGTGACGAGGGCCAGCAGGATGAAGAGGATGGCGAGCCACTTCCGCGGCGTGTCCTCGATGTCGACCGGCAGGGCCTGCAACGCCACCCCGACGGCGAGCAGGCCCAGGGAGGTGCGCACCCAGGCGAGGAAGGTCCGCTCGTTGGCGAAGGAGAACCGGGGGTCGGGCTCGTCGCCCTCGTCGTAGACCCAGCCGGGCCACCGCTTCGCCACGGTGGCGAGTATGCCGGGTCGCCCGCGTCGGGGGGCATCCGACCGGCTTGTCGGCGGCATGAGCGACGATGAGTTTCGCGCGGTGGGGAGGTCTCAGTCGATGGCGATGCCGGCCGGAGTGCCGGCGCGCCCCCACGCATACGAGGAAACGGAGAACGACGGTGATCCACGCCCGCGGGCTGGTCCAGACCTTCGAGACGAGGCAGGGGCGGACGAAGACCGAGGTCCGCGCGGTCGACGACGTCGACATCGATGTCGCCGAGGGTGAGGTGGTCGGCTTCCTCGGGCCGAACGGCGCGGGAAAGACGACGACGCTGCGGATGCTCACGACGCTCCTGCGGCCGACCGCGGGTACGGCGACGGTCGCGGGCTACGACGTGGTCCGGGAGGCCGAGCAGGTCCGCCGGAGCATCGGCTACGTGTCCCAGAGCGGTTCCACCGGCGGCACGGCGCGCGCCGGTGACGAGGTAACCGATCACGGGATGCTCTACGGGATGACGTCGGAGGACGCCCGTCGCCGCGGTCACGAGCTGTTCGACCAGCTCGAGCTCGACGGCCTGTGGGACCGGCAGCCCAAGTCGATGTCCGGTGGCCAGCGGCGCCGACTCGACATCGCCATGGGCCTGATCCACGAGCCGACCCTGGTGTTCCTCGACGAGCCGACCACGGGCCTGGACCCGCAGGCCCGCGCCAACCTGTGGACCCACATCGCCGACCTCCGCGACCGGCGCGGTGCGACCGTCTTCCTCACGACGCACTACCTCGACGAGGCCGACCAGCTCAGCGACCGCATCGTCGTCATCGACCACGGCAAGATCGTCGCGAGCGACACCCCGGACAACCTCAAGGCGCAGGTCTCCGGCGACCTCGTCGACCTCGAGATCGCCGACGCGGCGCACCTCACTACCGCCGCCGAGCGGCTGGGTGCGGTCGGGCGAGATGTCGAGGTCGACGGGCAGCACGTGCACGGCCGGGTCCAGCGGGCCGGTGTCGTCATTCCGGGATTGCTGCGCGACCTCGACCAGGCCGGGATCACCCTCACCTCGATCGAGGTCCGCCGCCCCACGCTCGACGACGTCTTCCTCACCGTCACCGGCCGCTCGCTGCGCGACGGCTGACCCGCATACCTAGGAGTGCCCGTGACCTTCCTTCGCGAGAGCTACATCGTCTTCCGCCGGCAGATGCGGATGAACCTGCGCAACCCCGCGTGGGTGATCATCGGCATGCTCCAGCCGGTGCTCTACCTGTTCCTGTTCGGTCCGCTGCTCAAGCCGCTGGCCGACCAGCTCGGCGCGGACAACGCGTACACGTTCTTCGTGCCCGGGCTGCTCGTGCAGCTGGGCATCTTCGGCGCGTTCTTCGCCGGGTTCAGCCTCATCGCGGAGTGGCGGGACGGCGTCATCGAGGCGGAGCGGGTCACCCCGGCGAGCCGGACCGCGCTGCTGGTCGGGCGGTTGATGCGGGATGTCTCGCAGCTGTTCGTCCAGGCGCTGATCCTCGTCGGGCTGGGCTACGTGCTGGGGATGCGGGCGTCGTGGCGCGGCGTCGTGCTCGGGATCACCCTCACCCTGCTCCTCGGCGCCGCGTGTGCGGCGGCCTCCAACGCGCTGGCCCTCTCGACGAAGAGCGAGGACGTCATGGCGCCGGTCATCAACATGGTGATGATGCCGGTGCTCCTGCTGTCCGGGATCCTGCTGCCGATGACCCTCGGTCCGGCGTGGCTGATCCGCGCCAGCGACTTCATGCCGACTCGGTGGGTCGTCGACGCGGTCCGCGGGTCGTTCGACGGGTCGTTCGCGTCCAGCGCGATGCTCTGGGGGATCGCGTGGACGCTGGCGCTGTTCACCGCCGCCGTGTGGTGGGGGACGTCGACGTTCCGCAAGGAGAACGCGTAGGGCTCAGGCGAGGGCGTATGCGCCGGCCTCGTCGAGCGCTTCGCTGACCTCGTCGTCGGTCGAGGGTTCTGGTCGAGTCGACGCGTGACGGTGCCGGTGGCGAGGTCGACGTCGACGGCTTTGACGCCTGTGAGCGCTTGGAGCTCGTCGGTGACCGCGTGGACACAGTGGTCGCAGGTCATGCCGCTGACCTGGAAGGTCTGGGTCTGCGTCATGAGCGGACCAGCCTAGCGATGGCCTCGGAGGCCTCGCGAACCTTCTCGTCGGCCTCGGCGCCGCCCCGCCGGGCCGCGTCGACGACGCAGTGCTCGAGGTGCTCGTCGAGGAGCTCGAGGGAGAAGGACTGGAGCGCCTTGGTGGCGGCGGACACCTGGGTGAGGATGTCGATGCAGTACTTGTCGTCCTCGACCATCCGCTGGAGGCCGCGGATCTGGCCCTCGATGCGGCGGAGCCGCTTGAGGTGGGCGGCCTTGTTGCTGTGGTACCCGTGCTGCTGTTCGGTCACGAGTCCAGTGTACCCCTGGGGGGTATCTGGGTCGTCCTAGCCGTACGTGTAGAAGCCGCGGCCGGTCTTGCGGCCGAGCAGCCCGGCGTCGACCATCCGGTTGAGGAGGGGCGGGGCCGCATACAGGGGCTCCTTGAACTCCTCGTAGAGCGACTCGGCGACAGCCTTGGTGGTGTCGAGCCCGATGAGGTCGGCGAGGGCGAGCGGTCCCTGCGGGTGCGCGGCGCCGCGGACCAGGCCGGCGTCGATGTCGTCGGCGGTGGCGAAGCCGGACTCGAGCATGCGAATCGCACTGAGGATGAACGGGATCAGCAGGGCGTTGACGATGAAGCCGGCGCGGTCCTGCGACTCGATCGGGTGCTTGTCGAGCTGGCCGGTGACGAAGGCCCTGGCCCGGTCGGTCGTCTCCTTGGCGGTGAGCAGGCTGGGGACGAGCTCGACGAGGGAGAGCACCGGCACGGGGTTGAAGAAGTGGATGCCGAGGACGTGGCTCGGGCGCCTGGTCGCCACGGCGAGCTTCATGATCGGGATGGACGAGGTGTTGGAGGCGAGGATCGCGCCCTGCTCGGTGACGATGTCGTCGAGCTGGCGGAAGAGGGCGATCTTGGCCTGCTCGTCCTCGACGATGGCCTCGACGACCAGCTCGCGGTCCTTGAGGGCGGCCAGCTCGGTGCCGACGGCGATGCGACCGAGGACCTCCTGGGCGTTGTCGAGCTTGCCGCGCTCCTGGGCTCTGGTGAGGCTCGGGTGAGGCGGCTGCGGCCGGCGTCGGCGGCGTCGTCACTGGACTCGACGACCGTGACGTCGAGCCCGGCGCGGGCGCATACCTCGGCGATCCCCGCCCCCATCAGCCCGCAGCCGACCACGCCTACTCGCTCGATGCTCACCGACGGATCCTAGGGGGCACGATGAGGGGTATGCCGCGGACCATTGCTACCAACACTCGAGTGTCACTGGACGAGCTGCTGGAGTTCGTTCGGCCACGGCACCACATGGTGCTGGTGACGATGCGGGCGTCGGGTGGCGTGCAGACCTCGCCGGTGACTGGGGGTGTCGACTCGGCCGGGCGTCTGGTGATCTCGTCGTACCCGGAGCGGTCGAAGGTGGCGAATGCGCGGCGAACTACTGCGGTGTCGGTGCTGGTGCTGAGCGACGACTTCGGCGGGGCGTGGGTGCAGGTCGACGGGACGTGCGAGGTCATCGACCTGCCGGACGCCGTGGAGCCGCTGGTCGACTACTACCGGTCGATCTCGGGCGAGCATCCCGACTGGGACGAGTACCGCGCGGCGATGGTCGCGCAGGGCAAGTGCCTGCTGCGAGTGACGCCGGACCGGTGGGGTCCGATCGCGACGGGCGGGTTCCCTCCTCGGTTGGCGGAGGTGTGATCGGATTCGGGCTTCGGACGGGCTGCTCGGTATAGTTGCGCACGCCGGAGCGATCCGGCACTCGTCTGTCCGGGCCTGGTTCGGGTGGACCCGGCCAGGTAGCTCAGTTGGTACGAGCGTCCGACTGAAAATCGGAAGGTCGGCGGTTCGACCCCGCCCCTGGCCACCTCCCAAAACCGCAGGTCACAGGCTTGTGACCTGCGGTTTTGCTGTTGCTGGCAGGTCGCCGGAGGGCCGTCGTGCGATAACTCGTGCGACATCTCAAGTGACCGTACAAACCGGACATTGACCCTTGCTGACCGAGAGTTATCGCACGACTTGTTGCACGAAATGCCGCACGACGGGTCGCTCCTCGAAGCGCCAGCCGACGGCAAAGGCGGTCTCCAGGACGGCCGGTTCGGGCCGGCGGCTCACGGCTTGCGCGACCCGTCATCGTCGAGGAGGGACTTCGGCTTGCCGCGACCCCGTCCTGCTCACCAGCTAGAAGAGCTCAGCCACGCTCACCGCCGCGGGGCTTGAGCAGCGGTCCTTCTGCACATATGAAGCGCCGGTGCTGAGCATCCAAGGTGGCACGGAGTTCGTCGGTGGGATCGCAGGGGCGAGCCTCGGCGGTGACTTTGGCTCGATGTTCAAGTCCACGCCGTACAGCGTTGACGTTTGGGCGCCGGTGTGCATCAGATCCGGCGAAGCCTGCGCCAGCTGCTCGTGCAGGAACTGCTCCGGGTCGATACTTAGTCCAGCGGTCATCGTGAGGCTCCATTCGAGGGTGCTGTGAGAGGTTCACTCGAAGGATCACGCGATGACCGCGTCCGCATCAGCAGGACACGCTCACCGACGTCGTACACCACCATGCCGGACTCAACCCCGCAGGTCATCCCTGTAGGAGCGGGGCCGTGTCAAGCCGGGGCTGGGTCCGGTTGTCCGGTCCGGCGCGTCTGGGCGGGCATGGCGGGATGGGCTCGGGGGTCAAGGTTCGAGCGGAGCTCGACCGCGTAGCGGCGTGGCCTTGAGGCCCGAGTCCATCCGGTCGACGATGTTGGGCTGACTGCCGGCGTTCTCAAGCGCTGGATGTGGTTCCGTTCGGTCGTGCGGGTGGGGTTGTGTCTCGTCAAGGACGGTGCGTGGTGTCGGCGGCGGCTGGGCCGCTAGTCATCCCTTCGCCGCGACGTGGCGGCATGACGAGGTACGCGGGGTTGTGGTGGGCCTGGCCCGGGTGGTCAATCAGAACGCGCGACCGCGCCGCCGTGCGGGGGTCATGACCTGCACGACCAGCCCGAGCCAGGAAGTCAGGATCGGGGCGCTCATGCGGCGACCCGAGAGCCGTGGAGGGAACGGACGTGCCCGTCCCGCATCGCGTAATACACGTAGGTCAGCTGCTGGCGGGCGGCGGCGGTCTTGCCGATGTTGCGGCCGCGGCGGTCCCCGACGCGGCGTTTCAGCCGTCCGGCGCCGGTGCCTGGGCCGAGGGCTTGGACCGACTCGATCGCCGCCCACCGGACCAGCCGGGAGCCTTGCTTGGTGATCCGGCCCTGCCGAGATCGGGTGCACATGGGTGTCCGACTCGTGGTGCTTCGGGGTCAACCCCGCCCACGACGCCAGCTGGCCCGGTCCGGGGAACCGGTGCACGTCACCGATCTCGGCGACGAACACCGCGGCCAGGGTGGGGCCGATGCCCGGGATCTGCTGGACGGCCCGGTAGCCGGGGTCGGCGACCAGCCGGCCCTCCGACACCTGCGACCAGCCGGGCGAACAGGTCGACCTCGACGTCCAGGTCGTCGATCAGCCGGCGCAGCGACCCGACCCGGGCCAGGTACGGGGCCGGCAGGTCCAGCCGCTCCAGCAGCCTGCTGCCCGGGTCGGCGAACAGGTCGGACATCAGCACCTGCACACCGCACTTGGCCAGCCCCAGAATCCAGCACCGCGTGGATCTCGCACCTACAGCCCGACCGGATGCTGACCAGCTTGGCCCGGTGCCGGACCAGCTCCCGAAGCTCCCGGGTGACCGGCGGCGCGATCCACGCCTCCGGCAGCCGACCCATCCGCAGCAGGTCAGCCAGGTCGGTCGCATCCCGGACGTCGTTCTTCACCCGCCGATACGCGAACGCCTTCACCCCCAACGGATGCGCCAGATGCGTCGACGCGCCCAACCCCTCAAGCACGTCCGCCGCCCAATACCAGCCGTAGGTGGCCTCCAAGACCACCTCCGGACTCACCCCAGCGCGGGCCATCACCCTCGTCAACGAGTCCACATCGTTGCTGATCCGCACCGTCTCCAACGGCTCACCACGATCGGTGGTCCGCACGATCACCGACCGACGACGATGCAGATCGATACCCACGAACTGCTGACCGGAATACGCTTCCATGACAAGGGGCCTCCTCGAATCCGATGGATTACGTGAGCACTCCCAGCATCCGCCGGGAGGTAACCCACGAGGAGCGGAGGCCCCGCCCCTACATCGCATCAGACCCTGTTTCGAGCGCTTGGTGGCAGGTGAAGGATTCGAACCTTCGAAGCTCTCGCGACGGATTTACAGACCGTTGCGGACAAGCCTCTGACCTGCAGTAACACCGCCCTGTGCGAGATCAGGACACAAGTAGGCCACAGACACTCGACGCCAGTGGGTGACCGCCGGACACATCCGGACACCCAAACTACTTGGCCAACCAGGCACCGTCAGCAGACGGGCACTCGACGGTCCGCAACGAGGTCCCTCCTGAGCAAGCCCTTCCGCGGAGGGTCCTCGTGGGCGCCAGCAGTCCAGCCACGAGACCCCCATCCTGTCTAGCCGGGGCCGCGTACGAGGTGCTGCACACCGCCCGAAGGGGCGTAGTCCCGGACGTGCTGCGATTGGCCCATCAGGAAACAGTCGGCCTCCTCGTCAGACCGAGGCGCGACCGGCTTTGGTAGTCCTGGGTTGGCGTCGTCCACCAAGCGGATGACGTTGTGGCTCGCCAGGTCGGTCTCCCGGCGCGCCCGACGCCGGCCATGTTTCTCGCCGTCGGCGTCGGCCGGTGGAGCCGCGGACGACGAGCTTGACGGGGAGGACGATCGGATCGCGGCTCGGGGTTGCACCGCCGATCATGGTGATGAGGTGATTGACGCCGATGATTCCCATGGTCCGCAACGGCGCGGCGACGGTGGTCAGCTCAGGGTCGACGATCTCGGCCAGGGCGACGTTATCGAAGCCGATGACGCTGACGTCGTCGGGGACCCGGACGCCGGCCCTGCGCATCCCCCTGATGACACCGATGGCCATCACATCGTTGAAGGCGACGATCGCCGTCGCCTTCTGGGCGAGGACCTCCTCCGCGGCGTCCAAGCCGGCATGAACCGTCGGGGTGCTGCACGGACCGACGCGACGAAGCCGCAGGTTCAGCTCCTTGCAGGATTCCATCAGGTCGATCCAGCGCGTCCCGTCGGCCCAGCTGGCCTCCGGGCCGGCCACGTACGTGACCGTCTGGTGTCCGAGGTCGGCGAGATGCTCGACCGCCCGACGCATACCCCTCGCGCTGTCGGTGATGACGGCGGGGACCTCGGGGACGCGCCGGTTGAGCAGGACCAACGGTTTCTGCTTCGCCAGCATCCGGATCGCGTTGTGCGACATCGACGAGCCGGTCAGCAGGACGCCCTCGACGGCACTCAGTTCGCGCTCGGTCAGGCCCGCTCGAACTGGGCGTTCCCACGCGTGTGGGACGGCAGGATCGTGTAGCCGGACTCGCCGGCCGCCTGGTGGGCGCCACGGATGATTTCCGAGTAGGACGGGTTCGTGATGTCGGTGGCGACGACAGCAAGGCTGCGGGTCCGCTGCCCGACGAGACCGTGGAGGACCCCGCTGCGGTATCCCATGCCACGGGCGGCGGCGAAGATGCGGTCGGCGGTACGGGAGTTGACCCGGCCGGGCCGGGAGAACGCTCTCGAGACCGTAGAGGGAGCGACCCCCGCGGCCTTCGCGACATCGTAGATCGATGGGCCTCGTTTCGCCCTCAGCTCGCTGGGTGCGGCCGCAAGCCCTGGCAACGGGGCCGTAACTTCCGGTCGATCCCGTTGCCTCGGTGCCCGCTCGGGTAGATCCGGGCGACTGATCACAATCGTCCTACCCGCGAGGCTCTCCAGGTGGCGGCGAACGAACCGCACACGTGCGAGGTCTTGGCACACTCGCGGCTACCGCCGCGCACCCGGGCTCGTCGTTCTCGCAAGCCCTGACTCAGGATTCCCGCTCGACCCCGGCAACCTGGGGGTGACTTCCGTCTACCGGTGCGCGCACCACTCACGGCTTGGAGGTCCATCGTCGTCGGAGGGAGAACGCCGCGTTCTTTGGTTTGCGGTCGCGGGTGAAGACGCCCTTCTTGTTGCCGTCGACCCGCGCGATACCGCTCGTGGTGGCGAAGTCGGCGAAGTTCCAGACGTGCTCGCCCACCACGGCGTCGACCGAGTCGAACACGCGGTGGTTCATGTCGAGGTACTCGACCTGGTACTCCTCGCTCCACGGCTGCGGGGTGACCGAGTGCAGACCCGGCATGGTGTCGGCGCCGTACTCGGTGATGATGATCGGCTTGCCCTCGCTCGGCCCAGCCCTCGAGCTCCTGGCGCCACGCGAGCTCCGCGCCGGGTAGGTCGCCGGTGTTGACGTACCAGCCGTAGTACCGGTTCAGCATCAGCACGTCACCGAACTGGGAGACGCGGCACGTGCCGTACGGCGACAGCCCCACGTTGACGAAGCCCACCGGCCGGCTCGGGTCGAGCCTCGCGGGCCACCTGGAACAGCGGCTCGAAGTAGGCTTCGGCCGCCTCGGTGTGAGATTCCGGCTCGTTGGCGATCGACCACAGCACGACGCTGGGGTGGTTCTTGTCGCGGGCGACCAGCTCGCGGATGGCCTGGGCGTGCACCTCCCGCGTGACGTCGTTGATCGTCTCCGGCGAGAACGTCGTGTAGCGCTGCCCGCCGAAGATCCCGCCGCCGAGGCCCATGTTCAGGCCCACCGCTGCGACCTCGTCGATCAGCAGGAACCCCTGCTGGTCCGCGTAGTCGAGAACCTCCTCGGAGTACGGGTAGTGCGACGTCCGGAACGAGTTCGCGCCCGTCCAGCTCATCAGCTCGAAGTCGTGCACCAGGTAGGCGTCGTTGTGCCCCTTGCCGAGGACGCCGATGTCCTCGTGCTTGCCGAACCCCTTGAAGTAGACCGGCTCCCCGTTGACGAGGAACTCCGCTCCCACGCACCTCAACCGTGCGCACACCGACCGGCTGGTGGTAGCGAGTCGACCACCGCCTCCCCGTCGACCAGCTGGACCTCGAGGTCGTACAGGTAGCCGTCGCCCGGTGCCCACCGGTGCACGTCGGGGACGCTCAGCAGCCCCGAAGCCCCCGAACCGAAGCGACCTCCACGCCTGCGACATCCCGGAGAACGACTTGAACGTCCAGGCCCTCTGCCGCCACAGCGGCGATCTCGTACGCCACGGTGCCGGTCGAACCCTCGAGCCCCGTCACGACGGTGACGTCATCAAGGTGAGCCACCGGAGTCGCCAGCAGCCATACCGACCGGTGCAGCCCGGCGTAGTTGAAGAAGTCGTGCCAGTACCGCTGCTTCCTCCCCGTGGGCGAGCCCTCGATGACGCCCGGCGGGATGGTCTGGAACGACAAGGTGTTGTTCACGCATAGCGTGACCAGCACCTCCTCCCCAGCCACGACCTGAGCGGACACGTCCCCCTCGAACGGCGTGTAGCCGCCCTCGTGCGACACGACCTCGGTCGACCCCACCCACACCGTCGCCCGGTGCGTCGCCGACTCGACGTGCAGGACGATCCGCTGCCCGTCCCACCCGCGCGGCACCCGGACGACGCGCTGGTACCAGACATCGCCGACGTAGTCATGCACCGAGGCGTCGGCGGCGATGTCGTTGAAGCTGGCCGGCACCGGCATCACCCGAGCGTCCTTCAAGGGCCCCGCGAACCACTCCTCCGAACGCCCCACACCATCCGGATCAAGCACGAAGGGCCAGCGCCCGTCCAGACGCTTCGTCTCACGAGTAGCGGTGTCCTGGGGTCGCAACATGGCAGGTCCTTTGGATTGGGTGAGGCACTCGGGCTGATTAGTCCTGCTCGAACGTTTCTGTCCGGACCGCCGTCCCGGCCCCAACGGCTGGGCACCGCACCAACATTGGTGACCCGGGGCTGCTAGGTTGCGTGTTCGGCGGTCCGGTCTGGATGTGGATTCGGCGGCCCCCAGTGAGCGCTGGACGGTCCAGGATTGCTCAATCGATTACATGCCGGGGTTCGAGGAACATCACTTGCCACGCGTGCCCGTCCGGGTCGGCGAAGCCGCGCACGTACACGCCGTCGTCGTCGGGCTCCCTTGCCCCATCCCTTGGCGGCGGCGGACGCGCGCGGCGAGATCATCGACCTCCTCCTGGCTGGTGGTGGATAGGGCGTTGACGAGCATCGTCCCCCGGGATGGGTCCCCGACCTCGCCATCCACGAGTTCGGCAAATGTGTCATGGGTGTGCAGCGGCAAGACGATGTTGTCGGCAATGACCACCGAGAGGCTGTCGCCGTCGGAGGAGTGCTCGTTGACGCTTAACCCGATTGCGCTATCGAACGCGCGGCTGGTGTTGAGGTCGCCCGCCGGCAGGTTCACCAAAAGCATTGTCATCGCGAGCTCACCTCGGTGAAGGTGTCCGCGACCCAGTCGGCGATGAAGGTGCTGACGTAGGGCAGGTGGTCGAGCCCGATGTGCTCTGTGGCCCCCTCCTGTGGGGTGAAGACCCGCAACTCGCGTTTGGGGCTGTTGGTCGCCTGGTCGTAGGAGCGATGGGCATAGGTAAGCGGGATCTGACGGTCGTTCTCGCCGTGGGCGATGAGGAAGGGAACGGTGATCTGCTCCACGACTCCGTCGAGGTTGACGTCGTCGGCGAAGCGGATGAACTCGTCGAGGTCGGTGTGCCCCCAGACCCACAACACGTGCTCCCAGTAGTGCGGGACCGGCCGCTCCCCTCACGTTCGAGCCGACGGCGCTGCACGGCACCCCAGTCGTGGTTGGCGCCCCAGGCGACGACGAGCGCGAAGCGCTTCTCGAACGCAGCGGCCCTAGGCGCGTAGTAGCCGCCCAGCGACCAGCCGACGATGCCGATCCGGCTCGCGTCCACGTCGTCGCGAGCCTGCAGGAAGTCGACCGCGGCGCCGGCCCACGCCTCCGTGTCGATCCGCGCCGTCAGCCCCTGCAGGCGCAGCGCCTCGCCGGTGCCGGGCTGGTCGAGCATGAGGCACGAGAGGCCCCGCGCCGCAAGCTCGGCCCAATGGTTCGACGAGTACATGTGCTCCTTGGTCGAGTCCAAACCGTTGACCAGGACGATGACCGGCGCCGGACCGTCGTCGGTGGCCGGGGCAGCGCTGAAGTAGGCCGGGAGCGTGGTGCCCTCGTACGGCACGGCGACCCGGCTGACCCTGGGATCGCGCAGATCGAAGGACTTCTGGGCCAGCTCGAGCACGCGCCTATACGTGGGGATCCGCTGCGGGTCAGCGTTCGACAGCATTCGCTCGGCCTGGCACAGGTAGTTGGCGGCACGGAAGTAGAGCTGGCCGGCGGTGAGCTCGTGCCCGGCCTTCTCCGCGGTCTCCGCCTGGTCGACGAGCTGGTCGGTCAGCGCCCGCCACGCCCGCAGGAAGTCTGGTGTCCCGGCGTCCTCGCCGTGTGCCGCCGCCTCACGGATCGGGCGGCAGGCGCGGTCGACCTCGTCGATGAGGCCGCCGGAGTTGAGGGCGGCGACGACGCCGAGGTTCCAGACGTAGTTGCCCGGGAAGTACTCGAACACTGTGACTCCTGTGGTGAGGTGTTGCAGAGGATGAGGTCAGGACCCGCCGGGCAGAACGGCGGACCAGCCGCCGTCCACGACAAGGTTGGCGCCGGTGACGTAGGACGCTTCGTCGCTGGCGAGGAATAACGCGCAGGAGACCACCTCGTCGGCGGTTCCGATGCGACCCAGAGGGATGTCGCGGGCGATGTCGCGCATCGGCGAGTCGGGGGCCAGCAGGTCACTCTCGGTCGCCGGGGAGCGCACCATGCCGGGGCTGACGCAGTTGACCCGGATGCCATGCGGGGCGCCCTCGGCGGCCAGCTGCCGGGTCAGCGCGACGATGCCACCCTTGCTGGCGGTGTGTGCCACACGCTGGTTCGTCATGGACCCGGTGAGGCCAGCGGTAGATCCAACGAGGAGCACGGTGCCACCGCTGCGAGCCTTGAGGTGTGGCCAGGCGGCCCGGGTGACGAGGAAGACGATGTCGAGCTCGTTGCGCATCGTGAACGACCAGTCGGCGTACGTGGTGGCCTCGATCGCTGCGAAGCGGGTGGCGCCCGCGTTGTTGTAGACGATGTCGATCCCACCGTGGCGTTCGGCCGCGTCGTCCACCCAGTCCTGGACGGCCGCCTCGTCGGCGAGGTCCAGGGGTTGAGTGCTCGTCATCCGGCCGCCGGAGGCGCGAACCATCTCGACCGTCTCCGCGGCCCCGTCGGCCTTGACGTCGCAGCCCACAACAGTGGCGCCCTCGGCCGCGAACCGCAGCGCGGCGGCCCTTCCCTGACCGCCTGCGGTGCCGGTGATGAGGGCGACCTTTTCGGCTAGCCGGTTCATGGCCGACCTCGATCAGGGCCGACCAGCGCGTCGCCGATCGACTTGACGCCGCCGTGCGCAGTGAGTCCGCCGTCGACCGGGATCTCCGCTCCCGTGATGAACGCCGACTCATCGCTGAGCAGGAACAGAACGAGTGGGGCGACATCGTCGACGGAACCCGTCCGCCCGAGCGGGGTCTCGGCGAGGTTGGCAGCCCGGAACGCGTCAGTGGCCGTCGCGGTCATGGGCGTCTCGATGTAACCGGGATGCACCATGTTGACCCGGATCCCCCGTGGTCCGAGCTCGACGCAGGCCACCTTGGCCAAGCCGCGCAAACCCCACTTGCTGATCGTGTAGGCGGCGGCGACGTGTCCGGTCAGAGCGGCGATCGAACCGACGAGGACGACGGAGGCTCCCGCTGGCATGAGTGGCGTCAGGGCCTGTAGACCGTGCAGCGTGCCGGTGACGTTGACGTCTCCGACCCGGGTGAGGTCGTCGGGCTGGAGGTCGGCCAGTCGCGCCCGCCACGTCACCCCCGCGTTGGCCACCAACCCGTCGACCCGACCGTGCGTTCGCGACAGCTCAATTCGCCAGGGTCGCCCAGTCGTCCCGGTTTGTCACGTCGAGCCGCCGGTATGCCACATCCCCCGCGTGCCGGAGCTCGCTCGGCGGTTCGTCCATGAGGTCGCAGGCGTAGACGATGGCGCCCTCGGCGTCCAGCAGCAGTGCCTCGGCCAGCCCTTGACCCTGGGCGGCGCCGGTGACCACACAGACCTTGCCCGCGACCCGGCCGGCTGCGGGGCCCGTGCCCGCTTCGGGGCGCGTGCCCGCTTCGGGGCCCGTGCCCGCTTCGAGGCTCATGTCCGCTCCCGGGCGCGTGGTCGCGGCCGCGCGGCCGGAACCGCCGGCAGATCCAGACCGGCGACGACGCGGTTGCGGATCGTGCCGATGCCCTCCACCGTCATCTCGACGACGTCACCCGGTTGCAGCGGTGGCGGGTCGAGCTGCCCCGCCGACCCCAGAGCTCAGCGAGACACCCGCCGTTACCGCAGGTACCCGACCCGAGGACGTCGCCGGGCCGGACGCGGCTGCCCCGCGACGCATACGAGACCAGCTCTTCGAAGGGCCAGCCCATGTTCGACAGCAGGTCCTGACCGACGACGGTTCCGTTGACGGAGACACGCATGTCGAGGGCCAGAAAGCCGTCGGCGTCTCGGTACCCCTCGAGCTCGTCAGCGGTGACGAGCCACGGACCGAGGGTCGTCGCGAAGTCCTTGCCCTTGGCGGGGCCGAGCTGGACCTTCATCTCGCGGCGCTGCAGGTCACGGGCCGACCAGTCGTTCATCACGGTGTACCCGAACAGGTGAGCCTGGCTCTCCTCCGGCGTCAGCGACGCATACGTGGAGCCCTCCACGCCGCCCACGACTACCGCCACCTCGAGCTCGAAGTCGAGCAGCTGGGAGCCAGGCGGGACGGCGACATCGTCGCCCGTGCCGACCAACACGAACGGGTTGGTGAAGTAGAAGGTTGGCGCGTCGTACCACTCGGCCACCACCCCAGCTCCCCCGGCGACGCTCTGCACGACCCCCTCGACGTGCTCCTCGAACGCGACGAAGTCACGCACCGTCGGCGGAGATAGCGGCGGCAGCAAACGGACCAGGTCGAGCGGGACCGCGGGCTCGGAGACCGCGCGGGCGCCGACCTGAAGCGCCGTGGCCAGCCCCCGCTCGACGAGACCGAGAACCGAGGTCGCCGGCGGCAGCAGATGGACGCCGTCGTCGTCGACGACACCCGCCCTGACGTCGCCGCCCACCTCCACCGTGACAAACCGCATCGGGTTCAGACCGGCGGGGCGACGAAGAGACCCTTGTCCGGGTCGTTGAACGAACGTTGGGCGACGAACTCGTTCATCTGGTTCGCCGTCCCCCACTGGTCGCTGACCTGCGGGTCGCTGAAGTCGTACATGTGTGGATGCCAGGTGTCCTCGTCGATCAGATCCAGCTCGGTCGTGTACTCGACGGTGTTGCCGTGCGGATCGAGGAAGTACGAGAACGTGTTGTTGCCAGCCAGGTGACGCCCCGGACCCCAGATCTTCTCCACGCCAGCACGCAGCAGCCGTCCGGTGCCCCGCATGTACTCGTCGATACCGCGCATCTCGAACGACGCGTGGTGCAGGGACGGGTGCGGCCCTCGGGCAATAGCCATCGAGTGGTGCCAGGCGTTCACCCGCATGAACCACATCATCTCGCCCATCCGCGGGTGCATCAGGGTGTCGGACAGGGCGAAGCCGAGGTGCTTCTCGTAGAACGCCCGCGTCGAGTCCGGGTCGGCCGAGTTGATGACGACGTGCGATAACCGGACCGGGATGGACTCGCCCTCCTCGATCTTGCGGTGCTGCCGGACCGCGACGTCGGCACTGACCTCGACGGTGCGGCCCTCGTTGTCGAAGAACCGGAAGCCGTAGCCACCACCCGGGGTCTGCAGCGTCCCGGGCTCCGAAACGAGCGTGACCCCGTCCGCCGCGACCTGCTGCGCCAGCGTGTCGACGTCGGCCGGCGTGGCCGCCCCGAAAGAGATGAGGTCGATCCGCTTGTCCGGCGACTGCCGCAGCCGGACGACGTACTGCTCCGGTGACCCCTCGGCCGCCAGGAAGGCCAGCCCCGAGTCGCTGGTCTGGCTGGTCAAACCCCACGTGTTGGTGAAGAAGTCGAGCTGCGTCTCGAAGTCAGGAACCGCCAGGTCGACGTGGCGCAGATGGGTGATGAGTCGTTCGGTCACGGGATTGCTCCTGGTGCAGAAAGGGTTCGGGTCACGCCGGCTGGCTGACGAGGGTGGTGATCCGGCGCATGAGGCCGGGGACGTCGCCCTGCTCGTGGTCGAGCAACCACTGCCCGAGCTGGTTGGAGGCCTCGACGACGGCTTGCGCCCGCGGCACCCGCCGCGCGTGGAAGCTGTCCCACAGACCGTCGTCGAGGGATTCCGACGCAAGCAACAGCTCGGCGAGGACAGCCGCGTCCTCGAGCGCCTGCGCGCCACCCTGGGCCAGCGTGGGCGGACAGGAGTGCGCGGCGTCACCGATGACGACGACCCGCCCTCGGTTCCACGGGGCGGCCAGGACGTGGGTCTCGAACTTGGTGTAGTTGACCCGACTCGGGTCGTCGAGGGTCTCGCGGATGTCGTCCCACGGACCATGGTAGGCCGCGGCCAGCTCGCCTCATCGTGGCCAGCTGCTCGTCGGGGCTCAGGCCGCTGCGGTCCTGGACGTCTTCGACGATGTAGGCGTAGAGGGAGTTCTCACCGGTCGGGCAGTAGCCGGCGATGTAGGCCGGTCCGCCGTAGTAGAGGTCGGTCCGGGTCACGCTCTGCGGCCGGGGCCCGAAGGCCCGCCAGATGCCCATGCCGGTCGCCTTGGTCTCCAGGTCGATCCCGACCTGGCGGCGGGTCCAGGAGCGGATGCCGTCCGCGCCGATGACGAGGTCGTAGCGGCCGGTGGTGCCGTCGGCGAACGTCGCGGTGACCCCGTCGACGTCCTGCTCGAGACGGTCGACGGTCGTCCCCAGGCGTACGTCGGCGCCGGCCTCTTCCGCCCGGTCGAGAAGGATGCGGGCGAGCTCGGGCCGCGGCATACCGACGGTCGCCGGAAGGTCCGGTCCGCCGCTGCGGATGTCCGGCATCTCGACGATGAGCGTGCCGGCAGGGTCCGGTGCCCGCAGGCCGAGGCTGTCGAAGCCGTACCCCTTCTCCTTGACTTCGTCCCAAACTCCGAGTCGGTTGAGTTCGCGCAAGGCGTTGCCCTGCAATGTGATTCCGGAGCCGGCACCCGACACGTCTGGCTTGGCCTCGACGAGGTCTACCTCGACACCGCCGCCGGCCAGCGGGGTCGAGACCGCCGCGCCGGCCAGCCCGCCACCGATGACCAGGACTGAACGAACTGCGGTCATGTTGATCTCCTCATGTCTCGTTACCTGCTGCCCTACTTGACTGCCAGCGGGTTCACCGGAGCCCCGACCGCACCGGTGATCGGCAGCGGGGCGGCGGTGAGCCAGAAGTCGTACACGCCGTCAGCCGCGCAGTCCGCCGCTAGGGCGTCGAGGTCCCACATCTCCCCGATGAACAACCCGATGTGCGGGATCGCCACCTGGTGCAACGGCTGGAATGCCTCGTCGAACTCGTTGGGGCGAACCTCGAAACCCCAGGTATCCGTGGCGATCCCCGCAATCTCGGTGCCGTGCAACCAGTCCGCCGTCGTGAACGACAGGCCCGGCGCGGCGCCGCCCGCGTAGTCGCCCCACCCGCGACCGTCGGCCAGGTCGCGTCGTGCGCGGGTGAGCCGACCGGTGCGGACCAGGACGATGTCACCGCGACCTACGTGTGCGCTCTCGCCATGCGCTGCGATGGTGGCCTCGAGGTGGCTGGCGGTGATGGCGAACCCGTCCGCCAGCTCGCCGTCGGCACCGAGTGTCCGGCCCACGTCGAGCAGGACGCCTCGCCCTGCGAGGTGTGCCGCGACGGTCTCGATGCCGGTGAGCTGGTCGCCCTCACTGGTGACGACGTCGCCGGCGCGGCGCCCGTTCCAGGCACGGCCGTGGTCGAAGATGTGGCCTAGCCCGTCCCACTGCGTCGACGCCTGCAGGGGCATGAAAACAACATCGTCTGCGCCCCCGAGACCGTGGGGAAACCCTTGTCCTCGTTCGGCGTCCAGCCCGGTGTCGAGCATCGTGTGCACGGGGTTGGTCCGGCGGCGCCACCCCTTCTGGGGACCTTCGGACTCGAAGCGCTGGGACAGCGAGAAGGTGCGGCCGTGCCGCACCAGTGCCGCGCCTTCGCGGCGCTTGGCGTCGTCGATGAAGTTGGCGGTTCCGAGGACGTCGTCGGCTCCCCAGCGGCCCCAGTTGGAGCAGCGCTCGACGGCGGCGCGGATAGCGCCCACGGCGTCGGTGCGGTCGAGCTCCACGTCAGGTTCCTCCTCGAAGTAATGAGGACACGGTGCGAGACCGCCGACCCGCTTGGGAATGCGAGATGGCTGAAGGACGGCATCACCGCGACCGATGCGTCGAGGGATCGCTGCCGCCGATGGAGCACATCATCGATTGGGGCTGGAACGAGATCGCCGCCGTGGGAACACTCCTACGTTTCCGCGCCGGAATACCCTGCGCGGAGCGTTCTGGGCCGTCGACGCCACGAACGGCGCGCACGGACCGGCGGTACGACGGCTACATCCACTTCGGCTTCATGCTGACGCGGGCCGAAGCCATCGACGGCGTCTGGGAGTTGGCCCGAGCCTGTATGCGCAACTACCTCATCCTGCGCGACAAGGTCACCGCGTTCGGCAGCGACCCCAGGTGCAGGCCGCTCTCGAGGCGGCCATGGTGTCCGAGCTCGACACACCCACCCTGTCCGCCGGTGAGGCACTGGTCGATATACGCGGTGAGACGGCGGACATCGAGGCCCTGGGCGCCCGCAGCGTCGGCCTCGAGGCCCTCGACCAGCTCGCCATGGAGCATTTGCTCGGTGTCCGCTGACGCCTACTGGATCTCGATCCCTGCTTGCCGGAAGAGGCGACGCAACCAACGGTGACCCGGGTCGTTGTCGTACATCGGGTGCCACCAGATCGTCTCCACGAGCGGGTCGGCGTCGAACGGGCACGGCAGCACCCGGATCCCGCCGGACTGGGCCAGCATCTGCGCCAGGCGCTCCTGGACGATGGCCACTCGCCGGGAACCCGCGACCAGTGGACCGACGCTGAGATAGTTCTCGGTGACGATCTCCACCCGCGGTTCGACACCCTGCATGCGCAGCTGCTGGACTGCCGTGGTGAAGGCAGTGCGCTGGTGGAAGGTCAGCACCCACGGCATCTTGACCAGGTCGTCCAGCGTCAGCGCGGATCCCACCTCCGCGTTGTCCGCCGCGACGATGCAGGCCCAGTCGTCCTCGTAGACGTCCTGGTGCGGCATGTCGGCGAGAAAGCCGTGTGGCATGACGACGAGGTCCTGGCTGCGCATCGACTCCGGCGCACCGTCGACGAGGTAGGGGGTGAGGCCGTGGATGTAGAGACGCGCGTCCGGGGACTCCTCGTGGAACCGACGGGCCAGCGCCGCCCCGAGGACTGCTGTCGAGTAGTCAGACATGACCACCGAGAAGGTGCGCGTACTCGTGGCGGGATCGAACTCCGCGTCGCGGAAGAAGACCCGGCTGGCCGCCCGCAGCGCGATGGACGTCGGTCCGAGCAGCTCCCGCGCCAGGGGCGTCGGCTCATACGTGTTGCCGACCCGGGTCAACAGCTCGTCGCCGAAGTGCCGACGTAGCTTGCCCAGCGACGCGCTCATCGCCGGCTGGCTAAGGCCGAGCCGCGCGGCGGCCTTGGTCACGCTCTGCTCGTCGAGGATCGCCTCCAGGGCCCGCAGCAGGTTGAGGTCGACGTTGTGGGTCATGGTCCTGTCCGTGGTCGGTGGCGGCCGAACCCGAACCAGCGTCGACCGCGACGCGCCGATCCTCTCACCACCGGCTCAAGCCAGGGTGAAAGTGAAGGGCGCTGCGGCCGACCTGTCATCGACCGCCCGGATGCCCGGCATCGCCATGTCTCGCTTCCTCCCGGCGACCCAGGGCCGGGATGCTCTGTGGAGTCCGGCACGGAGGCCGTCCGCGTCCGGTGACTCTGGCGAACGTCGACCGAGGAGCCGCCATGCCGGGCCGTCCGAGCAGCCACACCCGCACGCAAGTCGTGGTCGTCGGCGGAGGTCCCGCCGGCCTCATGCTGAGCCACCTGCTGGCCCGTTCCGGCATCGACTCCGTCGTGTTGGACACCCGCTCCGCCGAGGAGATCGAAAACACCCACCGCGCCGGGATCCTGGAACGCGACAGCGTTCGGCTTCTTGTCGAATCGGGCGCCTCAGACCGGGTCCTCCGCGACGGCCACGAGCACCAGGGGATCGACCTGCGGTTCGCGGGCGTCAGCCACCGGATCGACTTCCAGGCCCTCGTTGGAGCCTCCTGCTGGCTCTACCCCCAGACCGAGGTGTTCGTCGACCTGCACGGCGCGCGGACGCGTGACGGTTCCGACCTGCGCTACGGCCTGGCCACCACGAAGAGTCGTCGAGTTCGACGACGTCGCGCGGGTGCGGTACGAGGGCAGCGACGGTGAGGTCCATGAAGTGGAGGGGGACCTCGTGGTCGGGGCCGACGGCTCCCGCGGGTCGGCCCGGGGGCTCGTTGAGGACCGTCACCAGTACTTTCGCGAGTATCCGTACGCGTGGTTCGGGGTCCTCGTCCAGGCGCCGACGAGCGCGCCGGAGCTGATCTACGCCAGGTCTCCTCACGGCTTCGCGCTCGTCAGCCAGCGCACGTCCGACATCCAGCGGCTGTACTTCCAGTGCAACCCGACCGAGGACCCGCAGTCCTGGTCGGACGACCGGATCTGGGAGCAACTCCAGCTGCGCCTCGGAGGCGAGGACGGCTTCCGGCTGCACGAGGGGCCGGTCATCGAACGAACGGTGCTGCCGTTCCGGAGCTTCGTGCAGACCCCGCTGCGGCACCGTCGGCTGCTGCTCGCCGGGGACGCCGGCCACACCGTGCCGCCGACCGGGGCGAAGGGGCTCAACCTGGCCCTAGCCGACGTACGCGCTCTGGCGGAGGTGATCGAGCAGACGTCGCGCACCGGCGACCTGACGTCGCTGGACGCCTATACCCCCCGCGCGCTGGACCGGGTATGGCGGGCGCAGCACTTTTCGTACTGGATGACGACGATGCTGCATTCGTCGCCCAACGCCAGCGACTACGACGAAGAGCGCCAGCTCGCCGAGCTGCGCGGTGTCGTGTCGTCGACGGCTGGGTCCGCCTACCTGGCCGAGGGCTACACCGGCTGGCCACAGCGCTGAACGCACGTGGCCGAATGGGAACCGGCCGGCTAAGCCAACGGGCAACCATGCTCCAAGTTGCGACCTCGGGTGCAGTCGTCGCGGAAACCTTGGTCGCCACACCGCTCCTGGCATCCGCCGGCGACGGAGTCGCTCTTGTGCGGGAGCGCCTCGCCCGCATACTGAGTGACGCTGCGGGTGTGCGGATTCTGGACTGTCCCTTTCCAAACGCCGCCATTGGTCGAGGCCCCTCTGGTGGTATCCGATGTACCACGCGGGTCATCTGTGGTCGCGGACCCTGTCCGGGCAGGCCACCGCGGTTCTGGACCAGACCCCGCGCCCGCGCCCCATAGGCGCCGCCTATTCCCGGCATTGAGGAAGCCGTGTTCCCTGATGCCCTGGTCTATAGGGATAGTCATCAGCACGTCGACTCCTCCCGGCCACCGAACCTCGGCCGAGTCAGGTAGCGGCGCCATGGACCACGTCCGACAAGCGGACGGGCATCCAGCAGCCCTCAACGATGAAAGGCGCCTCGGATGTCTAACACGATCGATCCCGGACGCACCGCAGACGTCCGCGCCAAGACGTCCGGGCAAAGGGAGACACGTTCCCCAGGACTCCCTCAGCTCGTCCTTCTGCTAGCCGCCAGCTGCATGTCGGTGTTGGGCGCCGTGTTGATCGCGCCGGTCTTGCCACAGATGACCGACTACTTCTCAAGTACCGCGGGCGCCGAGATTCTCGTACCCATCGTCCTGACCGTGCCTGCGCTGATGATCGGCCTGGCCGCGCCGTTCGCCGGACTGATCGTGGACGCCATCGACCGCAAACGTCTTCTCATCGGCGCGCTGGTCGCGTACTCGGTGTTCGGAACTGCGCCGCTCTACCTGAACTCGCTCGGCGCGATCATCGGCAGCAGGGTCCTCGTTGGGCTGTGCGAGGCCGCGATCATGACCTGCTGCACTACCTTGATCGGCGACTACTGGGCGGGGGCACAACGAGCGCGCGCCCTCGGTCTACAGACGTTGGTGGCAGCCCTCTCCGCGACCGTGTTCCTGGCCATCGGCGGCGCCCTGGGCAGTTCCGGGTGGCGGACACCATTCTGGCTGTACCTCATCGCCATCCTGCTGGCCGCCCCGATGAGCCGACTGATCTGGCAGCCGGCTGCCCACCCCCGCGCCCAACGAGCGGGGCGCCGGCGGCTCGAGCCCCTGCCGTGGCGCCAAATTCTCGTTCCCTGCCTGGTCACCATCTTCGCCGGCGTGATCTTCTACGCCCTGATCGTGCAGTTGTCCTTCGTGCTTACTGGAGTCGCTGTCGCCTCCACCGCCACCATTGGCTTGATCAGTGCGCTCATGTCGCTAGGCACGGCCGTCGGCTCAGGTTCGTTCGCGAAGCTGTCCCGGTTCACACCTAGAACCTTGCTGCCCATCGCCTTCGGGCTCTCCGCGGTCGGGCTCGTGGTCGTGTTCGCCTCTACAGCCGTCCCGGTCATCACTGTTGGTGCGGTGCTGACCGGCCTCGGCACCGGACTACTGTTGCCCACTCTGCTGACTTGGGCCGTCAATTCTCTCCACTTCGAGCAGCGCGGCCGCGGCACCGGGCTTTGGACCGGGACCCTCTTCATCGGCCAGTTCACTTCACCCCTGATCATCGCCGCGATCGGCATCGCCGCTGGCGGTCTTCAGCCGGCCCTTGGTGTTCTGGGCATCGTTGCCGCCGTCATGGCAGTGGTGACGGGACTGACGCTGCCGCGTAACGCCCGGCCCCTCACTGCAACCACGGACTAGGCGCTCCGCTCTCGTCCCTGACCCACGAACCGTCGAAGGAGACCGCTCCGTGATCACCTCACGCCAGAGCAGACGAGGCCTAGGTGGCCTCGCTGTCGCTCTGCCTCTCACGCTCGCCATCGCGGCGGGCGCAGCAGCCGCCCCGCCCGACCATGCGAAGAACGACGACCGTGCCGACACAGCCGCACATCCCGACCAGGGCAACCACGGGAAGCCACCGGAGCTCGAGGCCCGCGCGAAACAGATCATCACGGTGAACGGACGCCAGTTCAAGGACCTCAACGCCAACGGCGCGGCTGGACCCGTACGAGGACTGGCGGCAAGCCGGTGGCGAGCGAGTCGCACGACCTCGTCGGTCAGATGACGCTCGAGGAGAAGGCCGGCCTCATGCTCATCGACACCCTCAACGCCGCCTGCAACCCGGCGACCGGCGAGCGCGGCACCGTCCCGCGCCGCGCGGCGACTTCATCGGTACCAGCAGATGCACCGCTTCATCTTCCGCAACGTCGTCGACCGGCGAGGAGCAGGCGACCTGCAGGCACGCGGACGGCATCGCACGCACGAGTCTCACCCCGGCGGAGGCGGCGAAGTTCACGAACAGCGATGCAGGAGCTGAGCGAGGCCACGCGACTCGGCATCCCGGTGCTGTTCAAGTCGAACGCCCGCAACCACATCGACCCGGACGTCCGGGTAGGCATCAACGAGGCGTCCGGCGCCTTCACCGCGTTCCCCAAGGAGGCCGGCCTCGCTGCGGCCGCCCTCGGCGAGCAGGCGAGCCGCGCGACCGGCGAGCCGCCGACCGACGGCGACATGTCGGTCGATCGAGGACTTCGCCGGCGTCATGGGCGAGGAGTGGAAGTCCATCGGGCTGCGCGGCATGTACGGCTACATGGCCGACCTGTCCACCGAGCCGCGCTGGTACCGCACGCACGAGACCTTCACCGAAGACGCCGACCTCAACGCGAAGATCATGCGGACCAGCTCGTCGGAGACCCTCCAGGGCCCGGTCGACAAGGACGGCGAACTCCCTGAGCGCCAGAGACGCTCCGTCGCGCTCACGATGAAGCACTTCCCCGGCGGCGGTCCGCAGGAGCTGGGCCTGGACCCGCACTACTCATTCGGCAAGACGCAGGTTTACCCGGGAGACGCGTTCGGCTACCACCTCAAGCCCTTCGAGGCGGCGATCGAGGCCGGGGTCTCGGCGATCATGCCGTACTACGGCGTGCCGATGGACGTCACCTATAAGGGCGTCCACTACGAGGAGATCGGCATGGCGTTCTCCGACCAGATCGTCAACGGCCTGCTGCGTGACCAGCTCGGCTTCCGCGGCTACGTCAACTCCGACACCGGCATCATCAACGACCGTGCGTGGGGGCTGGAGGAGGCGACCGTGCCGCAGCGCGTCGCCGCCGCGATCAACGGCGGCACGGACACCCTCTCCGGCTTCCACGACGTGCAGACCATCATCGACCTCGTCGAGCCGGCCTGGTCACGGAGGACGCGCGTCGACCCTGGCCGCCGAGCGCCTGCTCGAGCCGATGTTCCGAGATGGGCCTGTTCGAGGACCCATACGTCGACGCGGCAGCCGCCACGGCGACCGTCGGCAGCGACGGAGCACCACGACGGTCGCCCTGGAACTGCAGCGCAAGTCCGCGGTGCTGCTGCAGAACAAGACGACGGCCGACGGCGACACCGTCCTCCCGCTCAAGGAGGGCTCGAGACGTATACGTCCTGGAGCGTCAACGCCGCAGACGGTGCGCGGCGTACGGCTACGACGTCGTCGACGGCAACGCCGGAACCGCGGGCGGCAGCCGGCCGAGCGCTGCCGGCAGCGACTACGCCGTCATCTCGGTGACGGCGACGGAACACCGGCACCGGCAGCTACGACAGCCGGGTGGCGGCGCAGACCCGGCGCCGATCAACCCGATCGTCCTGGAGGGTGTCGCGGGCCTCGACGGGCAGAGCCGTTTCGGCGTCAGCGACGCCTGCGTCGTCGTACGGAGCCGCCAGCTGCACCGACAACGGTCTGCGCTTCGGCGGGTCCCTGCCGTGGGAGTCGAGCATCCTCGACTTCACCGGCATGGCCGACGTCAAAATCGTGGCAGGTGACACCGTCGCTGAACACCATCCAGCAGGTGATCGACGAGATCGGCGACCCCTCGAAGGTCGTCCTCACGTATACTTCCGCCAGCCTTTCGTCCTCGACGAGGCGAGCGGTCTCCGCGAACGCGGGTGCGATCGTCGCAGGCTTCGGCATCAGCGACGCTGCTCTCCTGGACGTGCTGTTCGGGCCGGTTCAACCCCCGGGGCCGGATGCCGTTCGCCCTCGCTGGGACACGGGAGGCGATCGAGCAGCAGTACAGCGACCTTCCGGGGTACGAGGAGACCGACGATGGAGCGCTCTTCCCGTTCGGTCACGGACTGAGCTACAAAAAGTAGGCGCCGGCCCTGAGCCGGCGCCGGAGGACGGCCTCGGAAAATGAGAGGCAGACCTACAGCAGCGGGCCCCCACCTGATGATGGGGGTCCGCTGCGCGTCCAAGACGCTACCGTCGGGATCGCGCACTCCCGACACCGTTAGAACACATGATGGACTCGACATCGCGCCGCGACAGTCGCCCGGCCCGCCACTGCCCCAGGACCCGCCGGGGACGGTCGGCCTATACGCCACCATCACCCCGGCGAACCACACTCGAGGGTGCAGACGCGTCCGCAAGCGTTCCTACAGATTTGCGACAGACTCCACGCCCCACCGACCAGGCGGTGATGATGCGCCTCGGCACCTCACTGGCGTGGCGAGGACGGCCCTGACTCGCTGCACTCCCCGGGTGTGGCTGCCCAAGTTCGCCGCCAGCGAGTGTGCCCCCTATCGCCCAGAGTGTCGCGGCTGTTGTGCGGTGGCGATGTGCCCGGTTGTGGGCGTCCAGCGGTCGAGCTGTTTCGAGCGCGCTGGCATTCACGTGCGCGGAAAACCCCGCAGTTGCCCTTGTCCGCTGCAATTCATGTGCTGGCCGCTGCCACTGCTCCGAGCCGGCACGGGCGCATAGGGTTGTGGCCGTATGGAGTATGGCTGCGTGACGTTCTTTGTACCTGTCCGGCCACGGCAGCTCCGGTCGGGCGCCATACTGACCCCGTGACGACGCGGTACGCCGAGTTGGTCGCCGCGCTGCGTGCGGCAGTCTTTGACGGCGCGGCCGCAGTCGCCCCTGCGATCCGGCGCGCCGCGGCGACCGGCGGGAGCCTGCCGGACCCGTGGGCCGCGTACGTCGCAAAGGTGCGCGACTCGTCGTTCCGGATAACCGACGACGACGTAGCCGCACTCAAGGCCGCGGGGTGTAGCGAGGAGGAGATCTTCGAGATGACCGTCGCCGCCGCGACGGGAGCCGCGCTGCACCGTCTCGACATCGGGCTGCGGGCGATGGACCAGGGGCTCTGAAATGCGTCTGGCGGTTCTTGAATCCGGCCACAGGTTGCCTGCGCGGCTGTTCCTCCGCGTGTCAGAGCTACTGTTCCGCCAGCGGATGGACAATGTTGTGTTCACCGCGCTGCACCGGCCGGAACTCTGGGGCCGCCCGTTCTTCGCTCTGGGGTCGGAGGTGCTGCGCGGACCGTCGTTCTGGACAGTCGGCGAGCGTGAGTACATGGCGATGGTCGTCTCGCGCCTCAACGAGTGCCCGTTCTGCGTTCGCGCGCACACCGAGACCACCCGGATCGAAGCGCGGGGGGAGGTCTCGGTCGATGACGCCTCGGTGATGCGGTCCGAGCTCGCAGCCGTGCTCCCGCTCCTCGAACGGCTCACGACGAGGCCCGAGTCGTTTGGCCCTTCCGACGTCGACGCCGCGCGAAAGGAGGGTGTCCCGGACGAGGCGATCGTCGACGCGCTTCACGTCTGTCTGCTCTTCAACACGCTCAACCGCATGGCGAACGCGTTCGATTGGCGCTGGAACTCCGAGGAGCATGTGCGAGTGGCCGCAAGGGTCATCCACCGGGTCAGCTACCGGCTGCCGGGCTTCATCCTCCGCTAGGGCATCCCGGGTCCTCCCCGATGGTCGCCCCACTGGGCAGAACCCGTGGCAAAGTGCGACCCGAGTCTTTCCGCCGCTTGGCGGCGCGCACGGTTTACCCACATGGCTCCTCTCTGTGTCCAGACGCACGCACGAGTGGGGCTCTACGCTGGCTGATGACGGGTCCGGGAAGTGGCTTGTCCGAAGAGCCGGTGGTGAGTTGTGAGCCGGTCACGCTGGAGTCAGAGTCGTTACTCGGTTCCCTCCCGGGCCCGTCCCGGCTGCCTTGCTGAGGTCTTCGAGCATGGTCGCGAAGACGAGGTCGGACAGGCGGCGTTTGAGGCAGCGCATGGCCTCCATCGACGACTTGCCGGTCGCCTTCTTCCGGTCGAAGTAGGCGCGGCCTTCGGTCGGGTGTCTCAGCTGGACGGTGGCCATGATGTGCAGGACCCGGTTGATCTGACGATTCCCCGCGACGGGACAGCCGGTGCCGTACGACATCACCAGAGGACGCGTCGATCGGAGCGGTGCCGGTCCAGGAGGCGAAGTGGTTCCGGTCCGGGAACCGGGTGATGTCGCCGACCTCGACCAGCAGCATCGCGGCGCCGCTGGGACCGATGCCGTTCAGGTCCGTCAGAGTGGTACCGGTCTGTTTGAGCGCGGCCGTGAGGTCCTTGTCGGCTGCCTTGGAGCGCGTGTAGACCTTCTCCAGGTCGGCGACCAGCTCGGGCGCGACGTGCTTGCGTGCCTTGTCGGCGGCGTCGCGCGGACGCGCCGTGGCCAGCAGCTGGCGGGCTTGCCGGGCCGACAGGTACAGCTTGGCGCCACCCGGGATCAGTTCCAGCAGAAGGCGATGCAGCTGACTGATCTTGCGGGTGTGTTCCTCACCCAGCATGCGGCGCCGGTCGACCAGCACCCGCAGCAGCTCGACCTGCGCGTCGTTGACGACGGGGCGAAGCCCGGACATGCGAACCCCGACTAGGGCGATGGAGTGCGCGTCGGCGTCATCGGTCTTGCGGCCGTTGCCCCAGGTCAACAGCCGTAGCCGGTGGGATAGCTTCGCCGGAACATCGACGACACGCTCCCCCTCGGCGACCAGACGGGTCGCGACGTGGCGCCCGATCCCGGCGCAACCTTCGATCGCCCAGACCCGCTCACCGCCCGCCGTGAGGCGGCTGTGCCCGAGTGCGTCCTTCCGCCGCGAGCCGGCCCGGGGTCGATTGCGTCAGCCCGACGCGTTGAAGTTGCCACCCGTGACTTGAGGAAGCGCCCCGAGAGTGTGTGGGTCACCCCGACCCCTGCTGAACAGCCGAGGTGCCCAGGGCGGACTCTATGACAGGGATCTCGGCCTGCGCCGGATGCCACCGGACCCACGTCGGTGCGCCTGCCGGCTCCCCCGATGATGAGCCCGTTTGCCGAGCGACCGCTGACGGGACCAGCTCCCGGAACAAGGCACGAAGCACAGCTGCAGGATCAGTGCATGGCCCACGGCATCGACGATCCTGATCACTTCATGGTGCCACCGTCACCTCGACCTACTGAGCGAAGCCAGGTAGGCGAGGCTGCGTGGGACCTGCTGGGCGAAATCTGGGCTCTCGTCTTCGATGTAGTAGTGGTCGATCCGAGTGTCACGCGCGGAGCGCAGGATCCTGGGCAGATCGAGTTGGCCCTCACCGAGCGCGACGTCGTTCTCGGGGGGAGTGTGTCCGGTCAGGTCACCGACGATTCCTCGACGCAGGTCTTTGAGATGCATGAGCCGGAAGCGTTCGGGATACCGATCGAGTAGCTGTGCCGGGTCCTGTCCTGGGAAGTGTGCCCACAAGACGTCGAGTTCGAAGCTCACGGCGTCGGGGTTCGTGCGTTGAACGATCAGGTCGAACAAGGTGCCGCCGTCATGCGGCGTGAACTCGTAGCCGTGGTTGTGGTAGCAGAAGGTCAGACCATGGTCACGCAGCACGTCGCCTGCGCTGTTGAAGGTCAGCGCAGCCTCCTCCGCCTGGACCAGTCCGAACGGAGCCTGATGCGGCAGCCACGCGACTCTGACGAACGAAGCACCTAGCATCGAGGCGTCGGCGATCACCTTCCTCAGGCTGTTCTGCAGGTCGACGTACCCGACCCCGTACGAGGAGCACTCCATGCCGCGGTCGTCCAGTTCCTGGCGGATGCGCTCGGCGGGGTGACCGAACGTGCTGGAGAACTCCATGTCGGTGATCCCGAGCTGTCTGATCTCGTCGAGCGTCGTTCCGAGGTCCTTGGCGAAGTCGTTGCGGTAGGTGTAGGAGACCATTCCCGGCAACCCGGGGAACAGTCGTTGCTCCGGCGAGACCACGGTCATCCTGTCGCGTTCTCCTGGCTGTTGCCGCTGCCTCCCCGAGGTGAAGGAGAGCTCTACGTCGCGCAGCTTGTCGGCGGTGGTTGCATGACTCGGGTCGAAGCTGGAAGTTGCCCGCTCACGCACCATCCTGCCCGCCTTGAGGCTCAGCCGCCGCCACCCGTCGATGTGGGGTAGATCCAGTCCAGCAGCTGAGCTTGCACGATCTGCAGCCAGTCGTGCAGGACCACCGCGCCACGCTCGTCGAACCCGATATCGGGCACCGACCACGCCACCCGCGTCCTAGGACACAACGTCACGACAGCCGCACCAGACACTGCTCGCCACCCAACATCACCGCAAACGCGGTTCCCGCGTTCAGTGTTGGACGGGCCAGCGTCCAACCACGGAACGTAAGCGCATTCATCCTCTCCTTCGCCGGACGGGACGTGGTTCCGGTCCGGGACGAAGGCTCGGCAGGACTGTGATGGGACACACCCGGCGCCGCTAACGCCTGGTGGTCAAGCTCCTAATCAGGCCAGTTCCCTTCAACCGGACCGGGGCCAGCAACCGCGAGCGGACATGTCGCACTCTGGCATTAAGCCAGTCCTTCCGGGGGGTCACACCCGCGGTCACGACCCACAGCCCACCACCATCAGGCTGCGAAGGCGATCCTCACAGTCCTACCGCCGCCTGTGGACGCCGGCACTCGCCGGGGCGAGTCACTCGGCACGGTGTCGGTGTGGCGATGGCGCGACCCTCTATCCGCCGCCGTCGCGGCGGAATACCTGGATGGCTGGTGCGAGGCAAACTCGTGGAGGTTCGACGCATTGAGGACGGCGTCCGCGCGGACCAACCACGAGATGGGGTCATCGTTCTCCTCGCCGTCATACGGCGCCACCAGATGACGCGGCCGCAGGACTTCCTCCAGCCCCGCGAGCGCCTGCCAATCCGGCGGACGGTGGTTCAGCCTCTACGACCTGGCCACGACCACGAAGCACAGCGGGGTCGTCGCACCACTCCGACTCGAAGGCTGCCGATCGTGGGACGCTTTGTCCCCGCAATGGGTAGCCGCCCCGTCCCTCAGGGAGGGGCGGCTTGGTGTGCCCGGGTGTCAGTTCGCCGCGCGGTAGGCGTTCTGAAGTTCGGCGCTGACGCGGCCGCGGTTGCTGACCTTGTACCCGTTGGCGCTGCCCCACTCGCGCATGGCCTTGAGCTGGTTCCTATCCGAGCCTTTGCTGGTCGAGCGGCCGGTCCCTGAGCGTCGGCCTCCGCTCTTACGGCCGTGAGTGGTGTACGGCTCCATGGTTTTCACCAGCTTGTCCAGGTTCTTCTTCGAGAGGTCGATTTCGTAGGTTGAGCCCTGAATGGTGAAGGTGACGGTCTCGTCGGCAGGGCTGCCGTCGATATCGTCGGTTAACTCGACGACGGTTCGCGAAGACATGATGGCTCCCTTTGGTAGCAGATTCCCGCCTGCCGACGACCATAATACGCCCAGAAATACGATGAAGGCTGCGGCCGGCACCTGGAAACTCCCTGAACCGCGTCAGCAATCGGGGCAGATTGCGCTCTTCCTTGCGCGCCCGGCGCGCTCCTTCCTCGCCTCGTCGCATCGTGTGGCCGACAGCTCGGTCGAGGCCGACTTGTCGCTGCTGCGGCTGCAACAATGTGTTGAACGCGATGTTGCGTTCCTGAACTTTTGTCCCGCTGTTCGTCGTGACGGTCGCCGCGACTGACCACCGCACTGTCTGTCGGCGCCAGTGGTGGCCGGACGGCGACGTCATTCGCCGAAGGTGGGCGACGGCTCCTGAACTGCGTACAGTCGCCAGTCGCCGTCGACCCCTTTGAGTGTGCGGGGCCCGCGGTCTATGAACCGGAGCCCGGATCCGGCCACGATGTCGTGGACCGTGCTGGACACGAGGATCTCGTTGCCGTCCGCGAGGGCCCCGATCCGGGCGCCGATGTGGACCGCGATGCCGGCGAGTTTGTCGCCCACGACTTCGACCTCTCCGGTGTGTAAGCCGAGACGGACCGTCAGTCCGAGGCGTCGGGCGGCGGCGGCTACGGCCTGCGCGCAGCGGATGGCTCGCGCGGGTCCGTCGAACGAGGCAAAGAACCCGTCCCCGGCGGTGTCGATCTCACGACCGCGGTATCGGTGCAACTCCGTGCGAACCGCGTTAAGGAACAGCTCGACGAGCTGGCGGTAACGTGCGTCGCCGATCTCGCTGAGGAGGTTGGTGGAGGCCACCAGGTCACCGAACAGGACCGTGGCCAGGATCCGGTCCGGGACCTGTGCCTCTCGGGTGCCGGTGAGGAACTCCTGGATTTCGGCCAGGATCTCCTCGCCGCCTGCCGGGTTCATCCACGGCATGTGGTCGTCACCGGGCAGCTCGCAGTAGGTGGCACCGGGGATCTGTTCGGCGAGGAACCGGCCGTTGCCCACGTGACAGATGCGGTCTCCTACCCGGTGCAGGACGAGCGTCGATACACGCACGGAGCCGCTCAGGGCGCGCACGTCGATCTCGAACGCCATCCGCTTGAACGCGATCGCCTCACCGGGGCCGGCCGCCTCCCGCACCAGGCGCTTCGACCACTCGAACATCCGGTCCGAGTCGGCCGGGGCAAGGCTGGGATACCGGTCCCGGGACAATCCGAGGACACCCCAACGGTTGCCGATGTCGACCAGTTCACGCTCGAACTGCGCGTCGGTCCGCTCGCCCCACGGCCAGTCGTCGGTCACCCGCTCCCGCACCTCGGCGCCGATCAGCACCAGGGAAGCAACCCGGTCGGGAAGAGTTGCCGCGAACAGCAGTGACAGCGGGCCACCCTCGGACGTACCGACCAGCACCGCCCGCTCGCTGCCAACCGCGTCAAGCACCGCGCGCAGGTCGTCCATCCGCTCCTCGAGCGTGCCGACCTGGACCCGGTCGGACAATCCCATTCCTCGCTTGTCGAACCGGATCACCCGGGCAAACGACGCCAACCGGTGCACCCAGCGTCGATAGCCCGGCTGTTCCCACATGATCCCCAGGTGAGTGAAGTAGCCCTCCACCAGAACCAGGTCCAACGGTCCCTCACCAGTCACGGTGTAAGCGATGTGGACATCCCCGCTGCGCGCGTAACGGATCTCCGGTTCACTATCGCCCACGAACGTCAAGCATCGCAGGTCCGTGGCCCACCCGCCTCGCTTGGTAGGTGTGCAGTGGTTCCCAACTCATGTCAGGCAACACCTGCGAGCGCCCCGGAAACCGCCACATTTGACGCGTTGACGCATTCCTTTCACGTCGGCTAAGCGGCGCGGCTCACCGTCGGCTCGGGCACATCGGAGCCGAGGAGCCCGGAAGAGCTCCTGGCGCTGCCATGGTTGCATTATTATTGACCCCGTCCGCAAAGGAAACGACGGTAATCGCCACGTCTGGGCATTCTCGATCGGTCACTGCATGGTACTGACAGATTATTCGGAGACGCGCGGTGGACATATGTGCCCGTGATGAGTCCGGCCAGTGACGCGACCCCGGCCACAGCACCAAGTGCGGGGCTGACAACGACCCCTGGCTAAGATCCGGAATGGGCCCGCGCCAACCGGACACCGGGTGTCCCGCGGCCGCATCCGTGCCATCGTCAAAGATGCTTACCAAGTGGGCAACAACTGACCAAAGCCCCGAAGGAGGCCGCCCCACAAGGCGCCACTGATCAGCTAAGTCCGCGTACGCGACCGGCACCCCGAATAATGTCGAGACGCGATCCAAGACGAGGTGGCCGGGGTCGACGGGCAGGCTCCCCGGGCAGGTCAGCTCAGCGAGCCGTGGGGGCTCGATCCAAGGGTTGTTCGCCGCGGTGGAGTCACTCGAGTCGAGATGGTGGCCTCAACGTGGCACTGTCAGACCTCAACAGGCAGCTTGGCGGGTGATCACCGAACAGGCTGGCCGGTCCCCGATGGCCGAGTCGGACCCAACTCGGGTTGGTGTCCTCGTTGGCGCAGCACGGCTCGGGCTGTGGGGTCAGAGCACTCTGATCCAGGTCAGAACGGTGATGCCGCCGAAGCGGTTGCACGGGTCGTCTTCCACAGTCATGGTGAGCGTGCTGCGGACCGAGGTCCCGTGCAGGACCGCGTGCACGAGTTTGGTGTCCGCGCATGAGGAGCTCGTCAGCGTCACCAGTCCGTCGGAGCCGACCACGACTCGGCCTTGGGCGTCGGGCGCCCGGTCGATGTCCCCGTCGTCGTCGAGGAGGTAGTCGGCCCCGTTGTTGGTCACCTCGTCGGAGGCCAGCAGCAGGCCGGTGCCCCGCAGCAGCCAGACCCCGTTGAGCTGGACCGGGTCGATGACCGGCAGGGTTAGGTCCCTGCCGGTCTCGGAGAGGTTCCGGCCGGCCTCCGACGCCGGCGATAGCCGCGTCGAGGTCGCGGGGGGCGCCGACGTTCCGGTGCACCCGGGCCCCTCGAGGGCCGCGGTGTCAAAGACGATCACCCCATCGGACTGCGCCCGCCACGGCCCGGTCGCGCGGCAGGCGCGACCCTGAGAATCGACCGCGTCGTTGATCACCAGGTTCCCATCGACGCGCCACCCCACCGTCGGCCCGCCAGGAACGGGATGGACGAGGGCGCGCGCGGTGTCAAAGCCCGTCACGGTGTGGTCCGGTCGCACTGCGGACAGGTTCGAGAAGCCGGTCGCTTCGACGTTGAGGTTGATGGCCGGCAACACACCGATACCTTGCGGGCCTGCGGGAATCGTGGGGGCCGGGACAGACCCGCGACTGGATCGCCGCGAACCCTGGCGACTTCGCCCGAAACCTCGACTAACCGTTACCGGGGGTGATGCCGCTCCACACCCACCACACCACCAGACAGGCACCGACCCCGGTCATCAATCCGAGCCACCAGTCCGCCGTCACCCGGTGCCCTTACCCCTAGCGTCTACTCGGCTAGTTCCGAACCAGACCGGCCTAACCTCCCGACTACGAGCCCAGTGGGGAGCTGACGACGCACGGAGATGCCGCTCTGGCTCGTCAGCAGCGAACGTCCTAGCGCCCAGTTGTCGCACATCCTCGAGGTGCTGCACACCGCCCAGAAAGGGCGTGGTCTAGTGGTGCCGCACGCCGCCCACTTAGGTCCGCGGGAGCGGCCTGAGGACTTGCCGATTCGCGGGCGGATCCGCAGTCGATGGTCGGCGCGTGCCAGGACGAGTTCAGGCTGGGTTAGCGTTCAGACGTTGGAGAGCTTCCGCGACTGCGTTCTGAGCATTGTTGTACGCCTCAACTGTCGTTGACCGCACGGCGTTGTAGGTGTCGATGTCGGCTGAGCCGCCTTTCAGCGCGCGGTCTTGCTTCTCGTCCTCCGCAATATACGCCAGCAATACGTCGCGTAGCCTCGCATCAGTCAGCTCTTTGGCGCGGGATTCGAGAATGACTCGAGCAGACACCAACTGCGTTCGGGCCCCGCGAATCTCTGCCGGGGTGTAGAACTCCGAATTTGGATGTGTGACCGTGCGGAAGTTGCTTTCGGCCATCTCGAGACCGCCGATGCCCACGTCCCTGATCTCTCGAAGTTGTTGGCCAAGACGTTCTTCTCGTGTCGCGCGCTGCGCAGACGCTTGCAACTGAGCGGTTTGGTCGCGTAGTTGGTCGATGCTGATCCCTGTACCCTCGGCCCGGCGCAATAGTTCCCCGAGGCTCGCACGGATCAGTGGGGCTAGCTCGCTCTGTTTCAGCAACTGAATGTAGAAAACCGTGACGGTCCGAGTGCACACGTCGCGCTCGGCCTGCCCAAGCTTCTGTTGGGGGACGGGGTCCTGGGAGAGCACCTCCCTGGCGATGCGCGAGGCGTCCAAGTTCCAGTTGGCCATGTCTCCCCAACTGGCGCCTTTCTGTCTCAAGATGTCCTTCGCGGCCTTCATGCCATGTTCGATTTCGACCGTCTTGTAACCCTTGTGTGTTGCCCAATCAGTAATCGAGTGCGCCAAGGCGGCTTGTTCGGCTCGGTTCATCCGCCACTGCTGAAGCGTTGTCAGCTGCGGCTCCATCGCCCGACTTGCCAAGTCAATCGCAATCCCGGACCCAGGCACCAGCGCCTTGATCCCCTCTCCTGCCACCGAGGTTGCTAGCGCTACCCAGTCGACTTCATTCATGACACACCGCTCCACTCAGGGTCCCCCGAAGCGCATGAGCGGAAGCCGTGGGCCAGGCGGCGAGTCTTCTCGATGAGCAGGTTGACGGCCTCGGTGCCGCCGTTGGAGATCCGGTGGGTCTCGAACCGGGCTAGGACGTGGCTGCGCCACATCTTCAGGGTGCGGCCGAGGCGGGCGACTTCGGGGATCGGGCACTGCGGGAACGAGCCGATGACCTGCTCTGCGATCCGCTTGCCCGCGGCGGGCGTCTCGGCCTGGTACATCGAGCGGAGCTGTTGGTAGGCGTGCCAGGCCAGGGTGACCTCCCAGCCGGGGTCGCCGGCAATGAGGCAGGTGTTGAGCTTGACGATCTGCTTCTCGGACAGGTGTTCTCGGCCGCGGCGGAGCAGGCCGCGGATCTTGTACAGCGGGTCGTCCTTGTGGCCGCGCCGGCCCAGGGTGTCCTGTTGGATCCGCCGGCGGACTTCGTCGACGACCTGGGTGCCGAGCTTGACGACGTGGAAGGCGTCAAGCACGGCGACCGCGTCGGGGAGCTCGTCACGGATCGCGTTGGCGTAGCCCCGGAACGGGTCGAGCGAGGCGTGCTTCACGCCGGAGACGAACGCCGGGTCCTGGCCCTTCAGCCAGCCGGCGTAGGCGGTCCCGGTCCGGCCGGGGACCACGTCCAGGAGGCGAGCGTGTAGCTGCCCGTGGGGATCTCGGGTCAGGTCGACCATCCCAGTCACCGCCCGGTGGGCGTCCCCGACCCGGGACGGGCGCCAGATGTGCTCATCCACGCCCAGGACCTCCACCCCCTCCAGGCGGGCCGGGTCGGACAGCCGACGGGTGGCTTCGGCCTCGACCGCGTCCCAGCAGGTGTGCCAGTCGACTCCCAGGTGGCGGGCCAGCGCGGAGACGGTGGTGTCGTCGACGGTCAATGCGTCCGTCGCCCACCGAGCGGCCCTGCTGGTCAGCTTCGCCCGCGGCGGGACCAGCTCATGCTGCTCGGTGAACACCCCCACCGGGCAGGCCGGTTCCCGGCAGCGCCACAGCCGGGCCCGCCACACCAGCCGGACCGGGATACCGAAGCAGGGTGCGTCCGCGACGACCCGTCGGCGGCGTCCGTGGCCGACCGCGACGACCCCGCACGCGGGGCAGCCGCCGACGTCAGCGGCACTCTCGATGGTCAGCACCACCCGGGCCGGCTGGCGGTCGACGGTCAGGACGTGCATGCCAGGTACGTCGAACAGGAGGTCGGTGCGAGGGCACCAGAGCGCGCTCGAGGCGCACGTAGAGTGATCCACGTCGAGGTCTTCAATCGATCGGTGAGCTTGGTCGCTTCTGATCCTGAAGGCCTCGACACCTTCATCCCCGGACCGCCACGCCGCCCCGATCAGCGGTCATCCACGCTCAAATCCGAAGAGCCCCCAATCCGTTCCCGGGAGTGTCTTCCATGGTCTCGTCCGTCGCCAGCCGAGTCCATAGCGTCGGCCTTGGGAACAGTGAGCCTGGTCCCCTGATTGCAGGTGCGCCCGTATCAAGATTCGCGATTGCGCCCTGCGTCACGCCGGCTCTATCAGGTCAACCGGCAAGGCTGCGGGGCGTGGATCTTCCGCGTAGCTGTGTCAACCCGAGAAAGCCCCGCGGTGACGACTTGGTTCGGGCCGACCACTGCTTCGAGGTGGATCGGATGGGCATGGGCCGCCGGAACCGCCTCACTGGCCGGCCTCCTCATCGCCCTCATCAGCGCCTCGGCCCCAGCCACCCCGTCTGATACCGCCCGCTAAGACGCGGCATCTGACGCAGCGATGGATCCGTCAGGCCGAGAGTCGGATGGTCGGTGACACGCTCCGAACGTCCTAGGTCGGCCGGGAGCGGATGTTCGAGCCTTCCGCAGGCGGTGACCCATTCCGCCCACTGTGGGTCTGCGTCGCACCGCCCACATGGGGCGACATCACAGCGCCAGATGGGGCGCCTGCCCGGAGCGCCCTACCGCCCACTGTCTGCGTTCGCCACAACTCCGACATTCGGGCGCCGCGACATGCATGGAACACTGAATGCGTCGGCTACAGCATTTCGCCAAGGACTAAAAACCGAACGATGCGGTTTGTTTCCAGCGATTTAATGGCAATTGCAGTCGATGACTTGCTCTCTCACGAGGCGCCGCTCGAGAGCCAGAATGCTGCCTTGCCATAAGGATTCTCGCCGCGCACCTAACTGAGCTCGACATGGACAAGTCAGTTAGGAGAGGGTGGTGCCGATTGTGATTTCGTCGAGCCGGCATTCGCCACCCCATCTCATGACGCCAGAGCTGAGCAATGACCACAGCCAATTTGCGGGGGGTGAGAGCGCGGGGCTCCGAGGGTCGGGTTAGAGCTAAAAGACCCGGAGATGGCTTGGGGTCCGCTTCCTGGGGCCCTCTTGAATCGCTGGGCTCGCTTGGCAATGGCTTTGCCGCGACAGTTGACCATCGCGATTGCCAGCACGATCGGACCCCTGACCAGTGTGTCCCGGTTTGCAATCGGCTATCACCGACGTCCGAGTCCGCCGCGGACGGCGTTTGTGGGGCTCAACGACCGGACGGTTGCGACGCTCGATGGCCGGGCACGAGGTTTGCTGACCAAGCCGGACCTGCCCCCGCAAAGATGGGATGAAGGATTCGCAACACCGCTCCGACCTGGACCTGGCGTTCGATGAGATCACGACCGGGTCGATCGGCCAGCGCCGCCACATCAGCGACCGCGTCTCCGCCTTTCAGGGTGAACCGGTCGATAGCCGAAAGGCGGCGTCCTTGATGATGGTTCCCAATCGTGTGCGCTGCTCGGCACGGGCGCGTGGCCGATCGCAGTGGCTGCTTAGCAGGGGCGCATGACCGTTCATCCTCTAGGCAGCAAGTGCCACGCCATCCCGGCTCAGCAGTGCCTGAACAGGCCGAACGGGCGGTCTTGCTGTTGGCAGGTCCGGCCAGCCAGCGGCCAGCGCAGGAACATGTCTGGGGCGAAGAGCCCGACGTTCGTCATTTGCTGGATCAGCGAGTCCGGCATCAGGTCGGACGTTGTTGTCGGGAATATACCGACGAGTCGATAGACAGCCAGCGTGTCGAACCGCTGCTGGTAGGACGCGGACGGGGGGTGGGCCGAGAAGTGGTACATGGCCGAGTTGCCGGGCTCGCAGATAGGTCCGTCGACGCCGATGAAGCAGAACTGATTCAGGAGCGAACCGTCGTCCGCGCGGGCTTCGGCCACGTGGTAGACGGCACTGATGAGCGACCGGTATGCGCCGAGTTGTGCGACGTTCTGCATTTGAGTGTAGAGCTGGCCTCCCCCGACCAGACCGGTTCCCCATGCGGTCGGGTGGGCCGCCGCACCGGCAGCGACCGCCTGCAGCTTTCCCCAGTCGGCCATGACGAAGCTGAACGTCGTCCCGAGGGTGTTCAGCGCATTCGTGAACTCCTGGCTGGCCTGAGTCTTGAGGGCCGCCACCGTGTCCTGCAGCGACGTCTCGTTCCCGTTCGGGTCGCGGCTGAGGTCCAACGAGAGGCTCACCACCGCGGAGATGACGCCCACTACCGCTGACCCACCCGGGACCATGGAGGCGACCACGGAGATCAACGCCAGGAAAAGCTTGACGATGTCCCCGGCGATCGTCGTGCTTGGTGGGCTCAGTGCCTTGCTCACGTCGTCGTAGGCGGTTGTGATGGCGTCGGCAACGCCGCTCTTGCTCTCCGTGAGCTGCGTGTGCATCGCCTGGTACACCGTGAGGACCCTGCTCACGGCTTTCAGCTCCGTCTCCAGCTGGTTCTGCACCGTGTTGAACGTGGCCTGGTCGAAGCCCTGACTAGCGGCGTAGGCGACCTGGGACACGTCGTAGTTGGCCGCCTCCGTCGTCGCGTACTTGGCCCGCAGGTTGTCGCACGAGCAGAGCTGCTGGCTGATGTACGTCAACGCGGCCGCCTGGGCGGTCTGAACCGTAGTGGACGCCGTGCGGTCGGGGATGGGCCACGCCTGGGTGGTATTGGCGAGGATGTCGTAGAGGTCATAGTTGACCCGGGTGAGCGTTCCCGGACCGTTGTCCTCGTTCGTGGTACCGACAACGTTCGACGCCACCGGGACGTACCACATGTTCTCCCGGCCCCGACCGAGTACACCCTGGAGCTCACCCGTGGCGTTGGCCCGGATCGTCGGGCTGGCCTCGGGGCTCTCGAACGGGTTCGGCGCGGTGAAGTCTGCCGATGGGTTCTGCGCTCCGACCAGGGCATAGTGGGGGGTGTCGCCCAGGTGGTCGATGAGGCTGGGGGTGGCACCGTAGAGCCGCAGCGCCTCGCCCAATGTCGGCCCGTACAGGGTCGCATACCTGATCGTCACTGACGGGTCCGCCGCATTGGTCGTGACGGTCCCGTCGGCGGGTGCATAGCTCGAACCGCCGCCCCCACCCGCGCCCCCGATGCTCCCGGTGCCGGTCCCGTGGCCGCCGCCGCCACCGCCATAGAGACCGCCGCCGCCGCCGCCGCCGGCTCCATAGCTGTACTGACCGCTGCCGGTGCGCTGACTGGCACTGTCCGCGCCCACGCCGCCGACCCCGAGGGCCCCCGGCTGGGCGCCAATGCCGCCGGCGCCGCCGGCGGTCGCAGTCCCGGCACGTCCCACCGTCGACGGCGCCTGCTGTCCCTGGGCCGTGCCCGGGTGGCCGTCCGCACCGGCCACGCCTCCGTCGCCACCCGTGCCGACACCGGCCGGGTCACCGCCGGCGCCGCCGCCGCCCGCCGCCACGAGCAGCCGCGACTCCAGGGACCCGTTCTGTCCGAGAGAGGTTGTCCGCACGTCGGACGCGCCGCCGCCGCCGCCGCTCGGCCAGCTGCTGACTTCGCTGTTGTCGTTCCCGGCGCCGCCACCGTTCCAGCCGCCGTCACCATGGTCGAACTCGCCGCCCGCCTGGCCGTTGCCGCCGACCTCGACGTAGAGCGTGCTGCCCGGCGTGAGTGCTGACCCAGTCCCAAGGGGGAGGGTGGCCGAAACCGTCGCCCCGATCCCGCCCTTCGGCCCGTCCTTGGCGTCGCCGCCGCGGCCACCCTGCAGCGTGACCTCGAGCCGGTCGCCCGGGAAGGCCGGCGCGGGCACGGTGAAGGTCTGCTCGCTACCGGTCGCCGCGTACCGGCACGTCTCGGTGAACCACCCGCGGACACAGCCCTGAGGAGCTGGGCCGGAGGCGGCGGGAAGGACTGCACTCCCGACCGGCGTACCCACCGTGGCGAGCAGAACCAGGGCGCCCGTTCCGTAGTTGCTGGAGAGCTGAGCCAGCGCGGCCTGCATCTCGTACTGCTGGACGAGGTTGTTGTTGGTGGCATACAACTTATCGAGCAAAGGGGCGAGAGTGCGCCGGTCGAGGGCCAGGAGGTGGAAACCGCCGAGGAAGCCGGCTGGCCGGGCCGGGACGGGGTAGGTCTTGCCGTCGACGGTGATGTCGCCGTCGGCCTCGATGTCATAGAGCGCGAAGTCCAATGACGTCAGGGCGAAGTAGTCGTTGGAGTCCCGGGCGAGCACGCCCGTGATCGCCGAGGCGCTGGTCGCTCGGTCCGGCAGTTTTGCGTCCTGGGCGACCGAACCGGTGGAGTAGGACGCCTGCCCGGGTTGGGTGCCGGCGACGCCGTAGACCGAGAAGGTAATGACGTCGAGGTCGACGGTGGGGAGCGCCGTCTGTGGGACGCCGATCGAGGCCATTGCCGTGCCGAGTCCGGTAAGCGCGTCGTGCTGGCCACCGCCCACCAGCAGGCTGTTGACGATGACGATGGTGCCGCTGGGTATGGACTTAAGGGTGGTGGTCAGCTGGGTCACGTCGTTGCTTGAGCACAGGGCGTAGCCCTTCGACGGTCCTGAGTCGAGGGTGGCGCGGTCCAGTTGCTGCACCCATACACCCGCAGCACACGGGGACGGCACCGTGGGGGCGTTATAGGTCTGGTTGCCCACGGTGATCGAGATAGCGCCGGAGCGCTTGGTGCCGGTCCCGTCAACCCGCGTCGTCAAAGCGAACGTGTCAGTGGGGTTCGAGGCAGTGTCCTTGACTTTTGCCGCGTCGGCACGGGTTGCAGCGCCAACCAGGGAGCTGGCCACGATCGCCGTCGAAACCAAGCCGACCAGCGCTCTACGCCCCCGCCGCGGCGAAGGTGTCAGCACCGTCCGGCTCGCAGGGCGAGGTGAGTTAAACATATGCGACTCCCCACCAGACGAGGTTAGTGACGTCAGGTATATCCACGTGGACTCGCGATCAGGTAGAGAGTCGGCCGAAGTGGGGAGTTAGGTCCATCGGGTCGGCTGAATCGACAACCGTCAGGCAGCCAGGGAGCCCTAGGACGGGATCATTCGGCGGTGGGCCTTGATGCCCGCTAGAACGCGGGCCCGCCCAAGAGGCAAGCCGGATCGGCCAGCTCTGGCCCCTATTCCGGTCTGTACGTTGCACGCGCCCTTGCTCCGCCCTGGGGAAACTGGTCCGGCTCCGTCGACGCCTATCCGGGCCCGGTCGGTCACCTGTGGCGCACAGCAGGCGAGCCGGGATGTCGTCGCCCGGCGCGCCGTCGAGAGCGGCGACCGTCAAGGACCGCAAACCGCCCGCCGGCCGCGGTCCGGGGTAGCCGGTCATCGACTGAAGACGCCGAGCCCGTCGCCGTCGTAGTACTCGAGGGTGACGCTGCCGGCCTGGTTGCCGAGGCCGGCGGTGAAGGTGGCGGCGGTGATGCCGAGGGCGTTCTCGCCGGTCGGGTAGAAGGCGAAGACGTCGCTCTCCCAGTGGGTGAACGGGTAGTCGTTCTTCTGGTTCGGGCCGATGAGCAGATGAAGGCCGTCCGGCCTCGGATCGATCGTGATGTCGCCGTAGAAGGCGTTGTGGTAGGTGCCTTGGTAGTACGAGTTTGCTTTGGCGGGAGCGGGATTCGGCGGTGGCGTCTTGCCGGCCAGGGCCCTGGTGTTGGTCATGAGCGCACCCAGCAGCTGACCGTACGCGTCGAGCCAGTCCCGGGTGGGCTTGCCAGCCTCGACATAGTCGAGGAAGTCTGCGCCGATCGCTTCGGGCACGCCGATGGGCATCCCGTTGGTGAGGACGACGATTCCCAGGTTGGCGGACGGCAGCATGACCACGTGGGTTGCGGCGCCCTGGAAGAAGGCTCCGGAGTGGTTCCACCGGACGCGCCCGGCCGCGTCGTCGAACACGCTCATCCCGAGCCCGTGGAAGCTGCTGCGCGCGGAGGGGATCTGGGGCGCCCCTTGCAGGCTGGCCGGCCGGTGGGTGTACCGGATGGCGGCCCAGTCGATGAACGGCTTTCCGGCCCATTGGCCGTCGGCCAGCTCCATCCGCAGCCAGGCCGCCATGTCGACGATGGACGCGGTGGCCCCACCCGCGGGGGCCTGCGGGTCGGGGTTGCGCGCGTAGAGCTGCTTCCAGGTCCCGTCGACGCGCACGTGCATGGCGGTGTGGTTCGGCCGGTTGACGAAGTCGCTGTGACGGTAGCTGGCCTGGGTCATCCCCAGTGGACGGAAGAGGTTGGCGTCGGCGAAGTCGGGCCAGCTCTGACCCGCTGCTATCGCGGCTGCGACGCCGGCGGTGGTGTACCCGAAGTTGGCGTAGGCGTACTGCGTTCGCAACGGAGTCAGCGGTTCCAGACGGAGCCGGTTGAGGATGTGCCCCTGGTCGTACGCGAGGTCCTCAAGCAGGTCGCCGGCCGCGCCGGGGAGGCCGCTGCGGTGCGACAGCATGTCCTCGACCATGACATGCGTGGTGACGTAGGGGTCGGCCAGGGCGAACTCGGGCAGGTGGGTGACGATCGGATCCGACCAGCTGAGGACCTTGCGGCCGACGGCGTTCGCGATGGCGCTGGCCGCCAACGGTTTGGAAGCGAGGCCAGCTGGAAGACGGTGCTCTCGGTGACCGGCCCGCCAAGAGCCAGGTCGCGGACGCCGTACCCCTTGCTGAACTTGACGGCATCGTTGTGGACCACGGCGGCGGCCACCCCAGGCACCCCGGTCCGGCGCATGACGTCGGTGATGATCTGGTCGAGCCGGGCGATGGCGACGTTGACCTGGCCGTCGGTCACGGTGACGAGGGAGTCGGCGTTCGGCGGCAAGGGGCGCACCGGGGCGGGCTTGCCCACTGGTGTTGAGACCGCCGGGTTGGCGGCCGCGGTCACGGGAGGCGGGGATCAGGGCGGCGGTCCCGACCAGGGCGGCTGCGCCGCCGAGGAAGTGTCGGCGCGCCACCACCGGCCAGCTCTCAGAATCGGGTGTGTGGGACATCGGCGGCTCCCAGCGGACGCGGTCATTGGCGCCAGTGATATCCGGGCCGACCCGCGGGGACGGCGAGAGTCACCCCGACTGGGGAGGTAGCTCCACCTGGTCGGCCAGACCGGCATCGGTCAGCCGGCGAGGTACTCCAGCACGGCGATGACCCGGCGGTGGTCATCCAGGCTCGGAGCCAACCCGAGCACCGCATAGATCCGGGTGATGTGGTTGATGACCGCCTTCTCGGAGACGACCAGCTCGCGGGCGATCGACGCATTGCTCCGCCCGGCGGCCATCAACCCGAGCACCTCGCGCTGACGGTCGGTGAGCCGGTCGAGCGGACGGGTGCGCGCCGAGCCCGGCTTCATCAGTCGATCCACCACCTCCGGGTCGAGAACCACCTCGCCGGCGCAGATCCGTCGCAGGTCGGCCTCGAACTGGTCCACAGCGGCAAAGCGCTGCTTCAGCAGGTAGCCGACCCCACCGCGCCGATATCTGATCAGCTCGAGCGCATACCGTTTCTGGACAAACTGCGAGAGCACCAGGATGGCTGTCCCCGGTCGCATCCGGGAGATCTGCAGCGCCGCCTTGAGCCCCTCGTCCGTGAAGGTCGGCGGCATCCGGATGTCCGTGACGACCAGGTCGGGGCGGTGCCGCTCCACCGACTGCACCAGCCCGGCGCCGTCCCCGACGGTCGCGACCACATCGAACCCCGCGGACTGCAACACCAGCGTGAGCCCGTGCCGCATCAGGGACTGGTCCTCGGCGATCAACGCCCGCACGGGACCTCCACCTCCACGCTGGTGCCGCTGCCGGCCGGGCTCTCCAGGCGCAGCCGGCCACCGAGGGCCTCGACCCGGTCGCGGAGCCCGCGAAGGCCGCTGCCGCCGTCGAGGACCGCCCCGCCGAGGCCGTCGTCGCATACCCGCACCCGCAGCCGGTCGGGGAGGCGCTGGAGGCTCACCTCGACCCGCCGCGCGGACGCGTGCTTGACCACATTGGTGAGGGACTCGGCCGCGATGAAGTACATCGTCGTCTCGACCGCCCCGGGCAGACCCTGGTCGGAACCGTCCCGCTCGACCCGTGCCGGAAGCGGCAGCGCCTCGGCCAGATCCTCGACGGCCGCGAACAGTCCCTGCTCGGTGAGCAGCGCCGGCATCAGCCCGTGGATCAGCCCGCGAACCTCGGCGCTCAGCAGGTCCAGATCACGGTGCAGCTCTGCGGCGTCTCGGTGGATCTGGTCCGCTCCCTCAGAGTGGTCTGACGCGCTCGCCTTGGCCAGGGTGGCCGCTCGCCGGGACAGCAGCACCAGCTGCGACTGCAGCCCGTCGTGCAGGTCTCGGACGATCCGGCGTCGCTCCTGGTCCTGGGCCTCCACCAACCGGATCTGCGACTGCTGTAGCTCGCGTCCCCGCTCCGTCAGCTCGTCGGTCAGGCGCTCGCGGTCCAGGGCAAGGGCCACGACTCGTCCGGCGGCCTCGACCTGTCCGCGGTCCGCGATCAGGACGGGATCGTAGGTGATCTGGGCGACCCGACGTCCGTCGAGGTCGACCTCCACCAGCCCGTCCCATAGGGCGGCGGCACCGGTGCGGTCCTGCGGCTCCACGTCGAAGGCCACCCGCAGCGAGGGATCGCCGAGGGTCGCGGCCAGGGCCTGGGCCATCCGAGGCCGCGCGGCCGGGGACGGGTCGCCGCCGAGCCAGCGCGCGAGGTCGTCCACGTCGCCCGCCGGCTCGAACCCGCCGCGGAGCAGCGAGATAGCGAAGGCGACGGGGATGCCGATCAGGGCAACGAGCTGCACGAGATAGATGGCAATCGGGTCGAGGCCGAACCACGCCGGGACGTAGTGGCTGAGCGGGATCGCCAAGACGGTGCAGATGCCGTAGATGTCGAGCGGCGCGAGAACCCGCCGCTGCCGGGCCGAGGCACGAGCCAGCCGCCGCACGAGGATCGTCGAGGCCGCCACCACGATGCCCACCCCGATCCAGCGCTGGATCACTTGCGCAACGGCCATCAGCTGCGATTGCGCAGTATCGCCCCACAGACCGTCCGGGGCTCCCGCGAACAGGTACGCGGGCGCCTGCAGCACGACGCTGTTGACGTAGGCGACGACGACCGTCCCCATGGCCCACCGGCCGTGCAAGCGGCCGGATGGAAAAGCCAGCAAGAGATGCACGATGACCGCGAGAGGGACGGTGGCGACGATGGCCCCGATGACCTCCAACGATCGGATGCCGGTCGCACCGGCTCCGAGGACGAGGTTCGCCAGGCCGCCGAGGACCAACAGCAAGCCGATCCGGTTGCGGGGTCGGCGCTGCCACGCCACCAGTCCGGCGGCCGCGTAGACGGCGCCGACGAGAGGCAAGGTGAGCGGCAGCCACGGGGAACCCTCCGCGGCGACGATCGCGCAGACCTCGACGACAACGAGGACGGCCAGCGACAAGGCCAGGGCGGCCAGTGCCTCACGCAACGGGGGGGAACCACGCGGAAATCGTGCGTCCCGGGACACTGCGCCAGGATGCCAGTACAAAGGGCCTCCACCCAGGGAGACCGGGAAATTGGGGAGGTGGCCCTATAGGGCGCGCGTCCGGCGGCGGCTGACAATTCGAAGGTTTCTAATCGCGCACCGCCTGGGAGGGTCCCGTGTCCGTCCGCCGACGTTCTGCTGCTGGTGCCGTCATTGCGGCGCTGACGGTGCTGGTGGTCGGGGCGTGCAGCCCTGGCGTCCCGCTTGACGTCCAGCCGGGAGCCTCCGGGCTGCCCAACGACATCAAACAGGTCATGTCAGATCCCCGGTACGCGAGTTCCCGCTGGGGCCTGATGACCTACGACTTCAAGACCGGCAAGCCCGACCTGCTGCTGAACGAGAAGCAGTTCTTCATCCCCGGCTCGGTGGCCAAGCTGTTCTCACTGAGCGCCGCGTGGCACACCTTCGGCCCGGACCACCGGTTCACGACACCGGTCTACCGGCAGGGTGCGCTGTCGGGAGGGACGGTCGACGGGAACCTCGTCCTCGTCGCATCGGGTGACCTCACCATGGGCGGCCGGACCGAGCCCGACAGCGACACGGTTGAATTCGAGAACTTCGACCACGCCGACGCCAACGCGATCCCCGGCGCGACGCTGACGCCGGCCAACCCTCTCAACGGCTTGAACAAGATCGCCAAGCAGGTCAAGGACTCCGGAATCACCCATGTCACGGGTGACGTCGTCATCGACGACCGGCTATTCAGGGTCGACCTGGACCAGAACCCAGAACTACCCACCACCCCGATCATCATCAACGACAACCTCATCGACATGGTCTCCACCCCGACCGCCGTCGGGCAGCCAGCCGCGCTGGAGTACCGGCCACACACCTCCGCGTACACGGTCACATCCAAGGTCGTCACCGTGGCGGCCGGGCAGCCGGCGCAGGTCTCCTCAAAGATCGTCGCGCCGGGCCAGATCGAGCTGACCGGGCAGGTGCCGATGGGCATCTCCCCGCCGCTGGTTCACGTCCAGCAGGTCGAGGACCCCGCCGCCTTCGCCCGCACCGCGCTGATCGACGCGCTCCAGCGGGCCGGGGTGACCGTCGACTCACCGGCCACCGGCGCCAACCCGACCGGCCAGCTGCCTGCCAAGGGCTCGTACAAGTCGGGCGACCAGGTCGCCGCCTACGTTTCCCCCGTCTTCTCCGAGTACGTGAAACTGATCCTCAAGGTCAGCCTCAACCTCGGCGCCAACCTGTCGGTCTGCCTGATGGCCGTCCACGCCGGTTCGACCGACTGCGGCGACGGCCTCGCCGTGGAACAGGCATTCCTCCGGGACGTCGCCGGCGTCCCAGTCGGCGAACTCGTCCTCAACGACGGGCAGGGCGCCAGCCCCGCCGACCTGGTCAGCCCGAACGCAGCCATCACCCTGCTGCGCTGGTGGCCGGCGCAACCCGACTTCGCCCGATTCCGGGCCGCCCTGCCCATCCTCGGCCGCGACGGCTCCCTGGCGACCGTCGTCCCGAACAGTCCCGCTGCCGAGCACGTCACCGCTAAGACCGGAACCCTGGCCGGGGGCGACGACCTGAACGACCGGCTGATCATCCAAGCCAAGGCCCTCGGGGGCTACATCAACACCGAGAACGGCAAGTTCCAGGCCTTCTTCCTGGTCATGAACAACTCCCCTGCCACCACCATCGACGACGTCCTCACCGTCAACAACGACCTCGGCAAGATTGCCGCCCGAATCTGGGGACCGCACGGGTAACCGTGGGAAAGGGTCGGCCCCGGCACTCCATCCGCCCACCGCTCAGTTGGCCACGGACACCGGTCCTGTCCTGAGGTGCGTCCAACCGCCCAGATTGACTCGACAGGGGTCGGCTCGTCTTCCAATTCCGCAGCGAGATTTGGGGGTTTGTCAACGGACGAGCACCCCTGTACCCGATGGCGAAAGCCCGCACCGTCCTGGCTTCCAGTCGAAACACGACGTGACCGACACCATCCTCGAATCCATCGACGCCTAGTCGCCATCCACAGGACTTGACGCTCCATCCACTCAGCAGGCGTCCCTTCATTCGCACCGGTGAGCACCGAGGCGAAGACAGCGGCGAAGATCCCAGCGGGGTCGCATGCGCCAAAGGGAGCGCGTTCGACTTCGCGGGTCGAGGTTGCTGCAGGTCGGCGCGATGGCGGCGCCATCGCGTTCATTACTCAGTTGCCGGAGATGCTCGCGATCGGAGTCGGTGGTGCGGGGTCCTTGACGTTGAAGTTGCCCTTGCCGCGCTGGCCATTGATCGCTTGGGTGCTCTGGGCGAGCGAAATGGTGGCGTGGGCGGCGGCGTCGCTCATCTGATCGAGAGCCGGAAGGCTGAGGTTGGTGATGTCGTCGCAGGAGAGGTGGTAGCAGGGGTCGTACTGCTGTCCGGCCTCGCCGCCGTAGATGGCGGCTTGTTCTGCTGTCTTGATCCCCTCGGCCCCGGTGAACAGTCCTCCGGCGGGTATGCCGACCTCGATGAACGGGCCGTAGTCCGAGCGGCCGTCGAATGCGGTGGGCTCGGTGGCCAGACCTTGGCTGGCGAAGTAGTCGAGGAACATCGTCTCGATGACGTCCGAGCCGGGTGGCGCGCCGCCCGGCGGCGGTGGGGAGTCGGACAGGTCGCCGTCGTAGACGAAGCGCACGAAGTTCGGCGACCCGACCATGTCGAAGTTCAACATGGCCGCGATCCGCGACCGTTCATCCGACGACAAGCTCGCCACGTAAGCCTCGGACCCCAGAAGTCCGGACTCCTCGGCGCCGAACCAGATGAAGCGAACCTTGTTACGCGGATTCACCTTCGTCATCTGCTCAGCGATCTCCAGGATCGTCGCCGAGCCTGATCCGTTGTCGTTGATTCCCGCCCCGACACCCACCGAGTCGAGATGTGCACCGACCACGATCACGTTGTTCGGATCGCCGGTGGTGGTCTCGGCGATGACGTTCGTGGTGGGGTACTCGCCCGGGCTCCACTCGACCTTGAAGCGGGCAGTGAGCCCGGTGTCGCCATTGAGCACACCGTTCGCCAGCTCCGTCCCGGTCTCGACCGTCGCGGCGAACGTCGGGATTTGGATGCCGTCGAAGTTGAACCACAAGGGCTCCGTCCTGCCCGGCTGCCCTTCGTTGATGAACACCATCGCTGCGGCGTCGGACGCGTCAGCCCGCAAGAACTTGTCGGCGAAAGTGCAGGTACCCCGCTGGACGATGATGATCGCGCCAGGAGGCATGCCGGCGTAGTCCGCATCCTCGCAGCCGCTGGTGCTCGTGTTCGGCGGGCCCAGCGCCGGCAGGGCCAGATCGATCGCCCACACCGGCGCCGTCACGTCGACGCTGTACGGCGTGGACTTGAACATCGAGCCAAAGTCACCGCCCAGGCTCGCCCCCGCAATCCCACCGACGAACTCCGTGCCACCCTCGATGCTCAGCACCGGTGCTTCATAGTCAGCCAGGAAGTCCAGGGTGTACTCGAAGTCCTGCACCTTGACGTCGAAGCCGGCATCTCTGGCGCGATCCGCGACGTAGTCGGCGGAGCCCTCGTGACCCGGTGCGCCGGACAGGCGATTTCCTTCAGCGGTATCGGCGATCGCCTGGAATGCCCGCTCGTGCTCCAGGATCCCGGCCACGGAAACGGCCTGACGGAGCTTCGCCGAGTTGTTGTTGTTGCTCGGGTTCGCCGCGGCCGGTACGGCCCCAGCGAGCAACACGGCGCCCACCAAGAACGCGCCACCGATCGGCTGTGACCGCCTCATGCTCCGCCTCCAGCACGTACCCCGAGCCCAAGACCGTGTGCCAAGCATCGCCTCCCGCTCACGGACGGGTCAAGAGACCAATGGTGACTCGTGCTGTCCGAGCGACGCCAATCCGACGCGACAACGACGGAGATCCGACAGCCTCCGGGCGTAACGGGGCGGAGAATGTTTCGCACAAGGCATGGTCCTGTCGGCGCGAACATGCACCCTGTGGCTCACGGCGCCGACCACCCTGCACGGATAACAACAGTCCCAACGGATCTCATCGTCCCAGGGCTGAAGTCGTCCCGATCGACAATCGCCGCGCTTGTAGGCGCCTGCGAAGTCCGCTAGGACCAACCCCACCTGACGCCATAGCGACCTCCGGGGCGTGTTCAGCCTGGTCCGGTACGGAAATCCACGGTACCGCCCTACGCACACCTCCCAGTCGGCTCCTGGCATCTCGATCTGACGCTGGTGGAGTCCGGACGGGTTGAATTGGCGCCGATGCGGCGATCGGCGGCGCCGAGTCGTTGGTCAGTCCCCGCCCCACTACATCGGTGCTCCCGCGGCTAAATGCCACCCTGGGCGCCATGAGCGAGCGTGACCCGAGGTTCCAACAGCCGGATGCGGCCACGTTGGCGTGGGCGGCACGTCAACTTTCGTCCGACGCAATCGTGGTGGTCCGTCGACTGGGTGGCGGGCTGGATGCTGCCACCCATCTCGTCAGGTCCAAAGAGGGCAGGGAGGCAGTTCTACGGCGCGCGACCCGACCGCACCATGGACGCCGCTACGAGGAGTTCCGGATGGAGCGGGACCAGCTGACGAATCTGCAGGGCACCGGACTGCCGGTAGCCGTCCCTCTAGGCGCCGACCTGAACGCCATCCACACCGACGTCTCAGCCCTGCTGGTCAGCCGGCTGCCGGGTCGGCTGACCTACCCACGGGAGCCAACCGCCGCGTTCATCTCTGCCCTGGCGCAGGCAGCGGCCATGGTCCACGGTCAGCCGGTGCCGGACCCGGTCTGGCCGTGGCATGATCGCGCGGCCAAACTCCAGCGATCCGTCGAGGCCGGCCAGGGTCCCGATTGGGCTCGGCTGCGCCAGTCGGGGATTCCCCAGGGTCCGCTGACATTCGTGCACGGCGACCTTTGGCCAGGAAACCTGTTGTTCCACGATGACCTGCTGACCGGAATCGTCGATTGGGGAGACGCCGGGGTTGGTCACCCCGGACTCGAGGTCACCTACATGGCGGCAGACCTGATGGTCGCGACCGGCTCCCAAGACATCCACGCGGCCCTGATCGACGCCTACGAGGAGCTCCGCGGGCCACTGACAAACCGAGGATGGTGGGAGACGGCGGGATACCTGCGTTTCCCCTCCGACCCGGCCGCCTGGCTGGCCGGCTGGACCGAGGCGGGTCTATCGCTCAGCGCGGCAGACGTGCGAGCCCGTCACGCCACCGGACTGGCCCACGCGCTGAACCGGCTGACCTGACCTCCCAGTCCCCAACTGGCTAGGAGGTAACGGCCGAACCGCGTCCTCTTCTCGGGGTGGGCGGCTGCCACGGTCCCCTTCAAGAACCGGTGCAGGGGCAGTGGGTCAAGTGTCGGCGTTCAACTGCGTCACCCAGGATAATGTCTAGACGCGATTCACGATCGCGGCGCTAGAGGTTCCTCGTCCGACTCCCCCGTCACGCGTCCGGTGGGTTGGCTCAACGATCTGGTGCTGGTCGCTCCATGACGGTGGTGCCGTGTGGTGGGGCAGCTGGGGTCGAGATGGTGGCCTGAAGGTCGCGCATCGGCAGGGAGCTGAATCGCCGGTCGCTGTCGAAGGCCCGGAACCCGAATCGGGTAACGAACCCGGGCGCACGTTCGGTCTCCCCGTGCGCAACCACGAGCCGGGCTCGCACGGCAGATCCGACGGTGGCGGCACGCTCCAGCGCGTGCCACATCAGCCACGTGCCCAGGCCCCGCCGCTGCCACCGCTGATCGACACCGAGACGGGCCTCTACGACCGCCGACACCGGGATCCGCTCGAAGTCCGAGCTCCACGGCCTCAGCGACATTACCGGCCGTCGAACCTGCACCTGGAACGAACCCAACCGGTAGCAACCCACCACCCGACCGCCCTCAGTGGCGACCTGGACGACCACACCCACCTGCCGTTCCGCCGGGACCGCGTCCAGCCGCAGCCAGCCATCCACAGCGGGATCACCGCACCCGAAGACAGACCGGTCATGCCGGCCAGGATCGATCCGCTCGATCCGGACCTCACCCACAAACCCGCAGTCTTCCAGCCCGCGCGTTCCCGGCGTGCGGTTGGAGATCGGCGCGACCCGTTGCCTCGGAGTGGGTGGTGTGGCTAGCCGTGCCTCAGCCGCCGCACCACCCTCCGACCTGAGGGGTATTGACATTTTGGCCCCCGACCGTCGTCGCATAAGCCTGAACGCTTGACACGTTGACGGCGCCTGGGCTGTCGTCGCACTGAATTAGCAACTGGTACGCCAGGCTGGAGCCGTTCTGTGGGTTCTGTTGGCCCGAGCTACCGTCGGAGTTGTTCACGACGATGGACACGGAATTTGCCTGCAGGCCAGCGCCATTCACGGTCCCGAAGCAGATTTCATTCGTATAACAGCTGTAGCTGCCCTTGTCGATTGACAGCCCGGTGTAGGCCCCACCTTTGGCTCCCTGACTCGAGCAGTCGCCCACGTTCTTGAACGCAAATTCGTTCTCGTCCAGCAGGCCGACGCCACCGCCGTGCTGGCAGGCGTGAGCGCTGCCGCTGTTGCCGCCTCTGGCCGCCACCGCAGGCCCAGCCACGACCGTGCTACCCGTTAACCGCCAAGACTCCGACCACCATCACGCTCTTCAGACGCTGCATCCCACAACCTCCTGGCTTCGCTGGTCACTCATCCTGCGGGACAGGCTAAACCCGGGCAGACCCCCAGCAACCACCCCGAGTCTCCGTCGAGTTGGACTTATGGTCGGACTAGGCATTTGACGAGGTGAGACGAGGCGGTCTGGCGCTCATTACAACAGCGGCACCTGGATGCCGCCCGCATCCCCGGTACCCCGGATAATGTCCAGACGCGATCAGGACCAGGTGGTCGAGTCCGTGTCAGACTCCCCCGTCACAGCCCGGTGGTGGTGGGCTGCGCGAGCTGGTTCGTCACCGCGGCCGCAAGGGCGACCCGCTCTACTCGATCCGGCGGGTACGGCTGCCCCGCCTCGACGTTGACCGACAACGGGATGGTGTACACCGTCCGGCACGCCTCAGGCCGCGTCCGCGGCGGCCGCAACGCGTTCGAGGCGGAGCTGGCTGCCCTCGGGGTGGTCCAGAAGAACTCCCGACCCAGCCACCCGACCACCTGCGGGAAGGTGGCGCGGTTCCAGCAGACCCAAAGCCTGGCTGACCCGGCAACCCCACCAGCCGGCCACCCCACCAGCCGGCCACCCTGCCCGACCTGCAATACCTGCTCGACCAGTTCATCCACCAGTACAACCACGAACGCCCGCACCGGTCCCTACACCGGCGCACCCCCGCCGCCGCCTACCAGTCCCGACCCAAAGCGGCTCTTCGGATTTGAGCGTGGATGACCGCTGATCGGGGCGGCGTGGCGGTCCGGGGATGAAGGTGTCGAGGCCTTCAGGATCAGAAGCGACCAAGCTCACCGATCGATTGAAGACCTCGACGTGGATCACTCTACGTGCGCCTCGAGCGCGCTCTGGTGCCCTCGCACCGACCTCCTGTTCGACGTACCTGGCATGCACGTCCTGACCGTCGACCGCCAGCCGGCCCGGGTGGTGCTGACCATCGAGAGTGCCGCTGACGTCGGCGGCTGCCCCGCGTGCGGGGTCGTCGCGGTCGGCCACGGACGCCGCCGACGGGTCGTCGCGGACGCACCCTGCTTCGGTATCCCGGTCCGGCTGGTGTGGCGGGCCCGGCTGTGGCGCTGCCGGGAACCGGCCTGCCCGGTGGGGGTGTTCACCGAGCAGCATGAGCTGGTCCCGCCGCGGGCGAAGCTGACCAGCAGGGCCGCTCGGTGGGCGACGGACGCATTGACCGTCGACGACACCACCGTCTCCGCGCTGGCCCGCCACCTGGGAGTCGACTGGCACACCTGCTGGGACGCGGTCGAGGCCGAAGCCACCCGTCGGCTGTCCGACCCGGCCCGCCTGGAGGGGGTGGAGGTCCTGGGCGTGGATGAGCACATCTGGCGCCCGTCCCGGGTCGGGGACGCCCACCGGGCGGTGACTGGGATGGTCGACCTGACCCGAGATCCCCACGGGCAGCTACACGCTCGCCTCCTGGACGTGGTCCCCGGCCGGACCGGGACCGCCTACGCCGGCTGGCTGAAGGGCCAGGACCCGGCGTTCGTCTCCGGCGTGAAGCACGCCTCGCTCGACCCGTTCCGGGGCTACGCCAACGCGATCCGTGACGAGCTCCCCGACGCGGTCGCCGTGCTTGACGCCTTCCACGTCGTCAAGCTCGGCACCCAGGTCGTCGACGAAGTCCGCCGGCGGATCCAACAGGACACCCTGGGCCGGCGCGGCCACAAGGACGACCCGCTGTACAAGATCCGCGGCCTGCTCCGCCGCGGCCGAGAACACCTGTCCGAGAAGCAGATCGTCAAGCTCAACACCTGCCTCATTGCCGGCGACCCCGGCTGGGAGGTCACCCTGGCCTGGCACGCCTACCAACAGCTCCGCTCGATGTACCAGGCCGAGACGCCCGCCGCGGGCAAGCGGATCGCAGAGCAGGTCATCGGCTCGTTCCCGCAGTGCCCGATCCCCGAAGTCGCCCGCCTCGGCCGCACCCTGAAGATGTGGCGCAGCCACGTCCTAGCCCGGTTCGAGACCCACCGGATCTCCAACGGCGGCACCGAGGCCGTCAACCTGCTCATCGAGAAGACTCGCCGCCTGGCCCACGGCTTCCGCACCTTCGAGCACTACCGGCTCAGAATCCTGCTCGCCGCATCAGGAAACCGCCCCTACCGCCGAGCCCCCACCCACGCTTAAACCCGAAGAGCCCCCAAAGCGACACCCGCGAGCGAACCCCAGACCGAACCCACACCCGCGTCCGGCACGACCGGGTCAACAACGGCAAAGTCACCCTGCGCCACGCCGGCACCCTGTACTCCATCGGCATCGGCCGCGGCTGGACCGGACAACCCGTCACCATGCTCGTCAACGGCCTGAACATCACCGTCATCCACACCCACACCGGCGAACTCCTACGCCAGCTCACCCTGAACCCCACCCGCCGACACCATCCCCAAAACGCGAAACAGGGCGAACCCTGAGGGTTCACCCTGTCGCCGATGTCCTGAGACATCACAGTGGTGGCAGGTGAAGGATTCGAACCTTCGAAGCTTTCGCGACGGATTTACAGACCGTAGCGGACAAGCCTCTGACCTGCGCTTACACCGGCATGTGCCAAACCAGGACACAAATAGGCCACGGACACTCGACGTCAGTCGGTGACCGCCGGACACATCCGGACACCCAAACTACTTGGCCAATCGGGCACCACCGCCTGACAGGCCCTCGACGGACCGTCACGAGGCCCCTCCTGAGCCATGTCCAGCGCGCAGCGTCCTCGTGGGCGCCAGCAGTCGACCCACGAGACCCCCCATCCTTCGTTTAGCGCGGCCACGCACGAGGTGCTGCACACCGGCTCCCTTCTGCTGTCAAGGGATCGTCTGAAGGACTTCGCGATGGTGGGTCTTCCGAGTCGGGGAGGGTGCTTGTAGCGTCGGTTGCGCGGGTCCGGGAAGTGGCTGATCCGAAGTGTCGGTTTGCGGGTGGAAGCCGGCCGCGCTGGACTGAAGTGACGCCCAGCATTGCCCTCCCGGGCCCGCGTCCACGCCATCGAGCAGGAAGGCTGCGGAGTCGGCGACGAGCTGTCGATAGATGGCATCGGAGATGCGCCGCTTCAGGCACCTGAGGGCCTCGAGCGGTTTCTTGCCCTCGGCGCGTTTGCGTTGGTAGTAGGCCCGGCCCTCGCTGTCGACTCGCAGCTGGCTGATCGCGGCGATGTGGATCATGTGGTTGACCCGCCGGTTCCCGGCCCGGGACAGCCGGTGCCGGTTCTGCTCCCCGGAGGAGGCGTCCAACGGTGCAGTACCAGTCCAGGACGCGAACCGGTTCCGGTCGGCGAACCGGGCCACGTCCCCGACGTCGGCCAGTACTCGAGCGGCAACGACCGGCCCGACGCCGAGGATGAGGGTCAGGTGTGAGCCGCGGTCGGCGACGAGTGCTTTGAGCTCGGCGGTGGCCTTCTTCATCTTCGCCTCGACCACGACCAGCTCGGCCAGCTCCTCCGCGGCGATCCGCCGGCGCGTCTTGCCAGCGACGTCGCGGGGGCGGACCGAGGCGAGCATGCGTTTGGCCTGGCCGGTGGTGATGTCCTTCTTCGCCTGTCCGGGAAGCAGTTCCGCCAGCAGAGCCTGCAGCCGGGCAACGGTCTGCACGCGCCGCCGGGTCAGCGCCTCCCGGCGCTCGACCAGCATCCGCAGCACCTGCAGCTGCGGGTCGACGGCCAGGACCCGCAGGTCCTTCGCGCGGACCGCGGCGACCGCCACCCGCTCGAAGATGTCTCACTGGTCCGCGACGAGATGGCCAACATGGTCTGGGCCGTCGAACACCAGATCCCGCTGCCAACCGGTTGGCCGCGCTCGGGCAGCGAAGCCGCCCACGAGCTGCACCCACCTGCAGCAGCTGGTCGGCCCAGCGGCCGGCCCACCGCCCCCGCCGGCCGCGCCGATCCGCTACCAAGTCATGAGCTCCGTTCCCGAGCAATGGCTCCCGTTCATCCCGGTACACGTCGACGGTAGCTCACGGGAAACCCAGTTCCAGCGGGCCGCCATGCCACGGTTCCTCGACGGCGACCCGAACGCCCCAGCCAAGATCCGCCCCCGGACCCCCCTGATGTCGCAGAACCTCCCCACGGCGTACTACATCTACGAAGAGGAAGTACCGCGGGCCGGAGTCCGAGTCACTCAGTGCTACCAACGCACCCGACGACCCGACGGCTCAGTGCTGGTCTGGTACGGCGCTCGCAAGGGCACGGGCCGAGGCGAGGGGAGCAGCTCCTTGGCCTTCGACCAGATCATCGACTCCCCGACCACCTGAGCTCGAAGGTTGGGTTCACCGCGGGGGCGCGCCGCCCGTGCAAGACAGCCACTGGGCCGCCGCCGCGACACTCCCCCTAGCTAGCGCAGCGCGTCACGAGCTTGGGTCTCAACTACGGAACGTTGCCGGATTCGTTGTGAGCCTGGACCGTCGCGTGGCTGGAGCACCTCGAGGTGGGGTCCACAAGGTTTGAAAAGGCCAAGCGGGCGCCCCGCCTCAATATTTCAGCTGCGGTGGTACAACGACTCTCCGTCGTCCAAGGAGACCAGGCGCCACCCGATCCCAAAGCGATCGCTAAAGGCCCATGTCCCATGACGAGCGAAGCGCGTCAATAGCCGCGTCGGAAGCCAAAGCCCTCCAGCCTTACACCACCGCCCCCGCACCACCGGCAGGCGCCGAACCGGCACCGGCCGCACCACCCGCCGCGGCACCGACAAGGACCAGCTCACCAAGATCCGCGACTGGCCCGACCTGAAGGTCATGATCGAGGGCTGAATCGACATCATCGATGACGCCGCTTATGACCGCCCCTCTGTCGTGTGCTCGTCGTTTGCGGGCCGACCCCGAAATGGCCGCACGCCAACGCGCCAAAGCCCGAGGTCCGACAGCTCGTAAACCGCGAGAACGGGGCCATTCCACGAACCGAGCATAGGCGGCCGACGATGTGGATATTTGATCAGACAAGCAACAGCCACGACTGTCAAACCCGTGCTCTCTGCTTGGTGGAGCACGCGACGAACCGTCCGCCCCGAGTTCACCACGTCATCGACGATGACCGCACGGCGACGCTGCCGTGCGGCAACCATCCCCAGATCCTGAAGGAAGTCTTGGTCAGGCTGGCGAGGCCAGCCGATCCAGGGCACGTCTGCGCCCAAAATCCCGCGTTGCTGTGCCATCGCCGCTGCCAGGTGGGCACCGGAGCGCTCGATGCCAATCAGCAACTCCGCTGGGACCTCCGCGACCAGATCGATCAGCAGTCGCGCCGCGCAGTCGCGAGCATCCTCGCGCGATATCAGCCGAGAGACGTCCAAGGCCCAGCCGCGAATTAGCGCTCGACCTCCGGCCTTCCGGGTGAGTCTTGCATGCCGCGACAGCGCAACCGCCAATTCGCTTCGGTCCATCCACGACTCCTCAATCCGCCAGGAACACCCCAGCGGCAATCACACCCAACGGAATGACGATTGAGATAACGATGACAATTGCGTATGCGCCAGCGCCCGACATGCCGATTAGGCCGAAAACGATGGCACTGCTCCCGAACCAGAGGCCAATTGGGATGGCTGCCAATACCGCGAGGACTAGTGCCACACCAACGAGGGCGACCAGAATTTCGAAAATTCGCTGGAGCCGTGACGACTTTTCGCCGGAAACACCTGTTCGCCAATTGCTGCGTCCGGTGATGAGGTGGAGGAGCCGGTGCAGCAAGTTGCCAACGAACGGGGTGGAGCAGATCTCTTCGAGAGAATCGATCTCCCGATTCGGTGCTGTGGGAGACCACCCTAGATGTGCCGCAGATCTCGCCATCATGGCGACGTAACCGTGCAGAACCAGGTCAGCGACGCGTTCAGGTCCCAGTCGTTTGAGATTGGTCGTCACGCTCGGATTCTGTTGCGTTGCCAAAGCATGCCAGCCGGCCGCCGACAGCCGGGTCCGAGCGGGATAGGTTTGTAGCCAATCGCGGATCGCCTCCCGAACCTTTGGGTCCGGACAGTTGTCGGCGATGGCGTATGGATCGTCGCTGATCGTCACCAGGCAGCCTAATCGCGCACCATTGTCGAATTGTCGCCGGATCTCGGTGCGACGAGCGGCGCTGTTGGCCTCGTGCACAACGTTCATCGATCGTATGACCGTTCGCAGCAATCCATGGCGGCGCTGCCTTTGATACGCGGGTCGTCCTGCGTCGACGACGATCAGCGCATCGGGCGGCGGTCCCAGCTCCTCTTGCATAACCGCGTTTAGTCGCCCGCCTGCCCAAGCGTCGAGCACGGTGACCCCGAAGTTGTCGTAAAGACCGCCATCAGCGAGAACTAGTCGTTCATCGATGACCCCTCGTGAGACCGGCAGACCCATGGAATCTGCTTTGACGACCGTCGGACGAAAGACGGCCGGAAAGGCTGCTGAAGCGCCGACCGCAACTGACAGCGGCAATTCAGGTGCGGATCCGGATATTTGGGCGAGGGTCGAATAATCTCCGGGTAATGGCGCTACGCCCGCAACAAACGAGCCGCTTATGTAGAAGTGGCTGCCAGTTGCCAGGTCCGTACAACAAAGGATCGGCGCGTAGACGGCCGCAATGTCTCGCATGACGATCTTCTCGCGTCCGATGCCCGTGGTGGCAAGTTTCGGCAGGTTCAGCAGCCACTCGATGGCGAACTGCATGCTCAACCGGAGCTGCCAGTAGAGGAAGATCAGCACCAGCACGATCGCCACCACTGCCGCGCCCGCCGTCAGCAGAATTCGAAGACCAAGTTCGTCGACCGAGGCGCTACTATAGAACACCAATGCGGCGACGAGTATCGATGCGATAAGGGCGAAGATCAGCATGCGGCTAGGGCTCAAGATGTCCCTACGGGCCAAGAAGGCGAGCAGCCACTGGACCCGACGCCACGCGCCTTCCTGGATGCTGTCCAGTTCCTTGGCCATCACATTGCGGGCGAAGTACGCGTTGGTAATCGACCCGCCTGATACTGAGGAAACGGCCGCGAGGTCCGAACATCGGCCATTGTCCAGCAAGTACAGAAGGGCGCCGCAGGAGAATGCGGCAGCACGATATCCACCGCCGCTCAGGGCTACTGCTATCCGGGGAGTCTGCTGTGTCATGTGAACCGATCTCGGCTGAATCGACGCAACTCTACATCCAGACCGCGCCTGGTCGTCCACACCTTCGAGACGGCGGTTCGGATGTCTGGCGCACTCCGAGGTCGTTGTTGTCCTTTTGGGCAGCCTCTTGGGTCGGACGAGAGCTCACCGCCAACCCAAGGGATGACATCTGAGCGCACGCCCACGACTACGCTGCGTACGGCGCGCGCAAGTTCGGGTGCAGCCGAACCGGGAAGGCGTCCCGGTCGCCTGCTGCACCTGGAACGACTGATGCGGGTGACGGCCTGCGCGGGTGCGGTCCGCGCGAAAGCGTCAAGAGGACGACGGTGTCGGACCCGCCTGTTGATCGGGCCGGGGATCTAGTCCACCGCGACTTCGCGCCCACCGCGCCGGACCGGTTGTGGGTCGCGGACCAGACTTATGTATCGACCGTTCGTCGTCGATGCCTAGGCCCGCGCATTCTCGGCTTGAAGCGCTGCTCCTCGAAGTCGACCCCGGTTCCGGCGACCGCGCGCCGCAATACATGTCGAATGGCCACACACCGAATGCCTCGCCGAGGCCTGGCGTCGCCGCTTCGAGGGTGGCTGCAACAGTCGGGGTGAGGTGTTCCGGGCTGACGCTTAGATCGCGACTCTCGACCCGTTCCACGGGTGCAAGAACGCCATTGACGACCAACTGCAGGACGCGGTCGCGATGCTGGACGCGTTCCACATCGTCAAGCTCGCCACCCAGGTCGTCGACGAAGTCAGGCGTCGGGTGCAGCAGGACATCCACGGGGGCACCGCGGCCGCCAGGGACGACCCCCTGTACCGGATCCGGAACATTCTCCGCGCCGGTGAAGGGCACCTGACCGACCGGCAACGCGCCCGGCTCGAGAAAGCGTTCACCGCCGACCAGCGGCACCTCGAGGTGGAGGTTCGCCTGGCGATGCGTCCAGCAGGTCCGCTCGTGCTACCACCAAGGCAGCCTCGCCGCCGGCCGGCAGGTCGGCGAGAAGATCCTCGCCTCCTTCTCATCGTGCCCGATCCCCGAGGTCGCCCGCCTCGGGCGCACCTCAAGCAGTGGAGCCGCGAGTTCCACGGCTACTTCGACACAGCAGGCGCCAGCAACGGCGGCCCCGCAGTCATCAATGGCCTCATCGAACTCCACCGGCGCGTCGCCCGCGGCTTCCGCAACCGCGACAACTACCGCCTCAGAGTGCTGCTCGGCCGCGCGCTATTCACTTGACCCCACACTCATCGGCGAAGAGCCCAATAACCTGTACGGGACTGAGATCGCCAACACAAACACACGCGCTCTGCGTGACCAGCACCGGCGCCTCACCGGTCGGATCGCCAGGGCTGAACAGAGCCCGCAGCGCCCCCTAGGCCGCAGTTCACGCTTAGACCCCATCGATCGGACCAGCACTCCAAGAAGGTTCCAAGCAGAGTCCAAGCGCAAGCCATCAGTATCATTATGCGATATTCCCATCGCAAGCCGTGTCGCCGTGTAGGAGGACCAAATGACAGTCCTGTCCGATTTCGTCGTCATCACGAGCGAAGCAGCCGCAGCCTCGTCTGGTAAATGGAGGTCCAACGCCTTCGAAACGGGAGGACGATTAATCCGCTCGGAGGGCGGGGTTGAGCTTCGCAACGCGTACATTGCATTGACCTTGACATCGCCCCAGGGAGGACAAGACGTCGCAGTGCGCGTCATCGTTAACGAACATCCACTA
>CAWBEH010000005.1:0-326866 GCA_963787725.1 uncultured Actinomycetota bacterium
CTTACCGGGCGTGACGGGGTCGCGTGATCAGGCGAGCCAGGCGGCGCTCCCGTCGGGACGGTAGACCGCTACCCGTCCGTCGTTCCGCACAGCGGCCCACGCGCCAGGGATGCCCGAGGTGCCCGAGGCCCAGACCGGCCGGTTCTGCGGGGTGTAGACCACGAGGTTCCCGTCGGCCTGCAGCACCACCCGGGACCCGGGGACGAAGGTGGCCGATGCCCATCGGGCGCGACCGCCGGCGTACTCGACGAGGTTGCCGTCCGTCTGCATCACGAAGAAGTAGGTGCCGTTCGGCGAGTACCGTCCCTGACCCGGGCCGAGCGCGCCGATTATGGCTTTGTTGGGCGGGATGGTCGTCGTCGGGTGACGGGTGTTGCCCCGGCTGTCCCACAACGGCACGTTCGCGCCCGAGTAGAGAACGAGGTTCCCGTCGTTCTGCATCTCGAGGTGCACATAGAGGCCCGAGGTGTTGGCGGCCCAGAGCGGCGAACCGTCCGTGTTGTCGTAAATGACCACGTTCCCGTCACCTTGCACCGCGGTGAAGGCGTAGGGGATGGCGGTGCCGGAGGCCCAGACCGCGCCGCTGGGCCCATAGACCACGAGGTTGCCATCGGTCTGCTGGACGACCTGGTAGCGGCCGTCCGGGGACCGCTTCGCGGTGCCCGCGGCCAGGACGGTCGACGGGGCGCTGGTCGTGGCGATATAGGTGCGGACACGCGCCGCGAGGTCGTTCAACCGCGGGTAGAAAGTGTCGCCGGGGCAGCCAGTGGCGTCGACGTCGCGGTGACCCGACACGGTGCGCACGGTGACCGGAGTGCCCAGGGGCCACTGCGTCGACGGGCCGCCTCCGGAGATGAGCACGGTCGTGGCCTGGGGGTCGACCCCACTGAGGCTGAGCTTCCACCCGAGGATGGCGGTGTACGCGGAGAGCATCGCCGCCGTGGGCTGGACGCTGGTGAAGTCGCCGATCCCCGACACCCCGAACGTGTACGTGTTGAACCCGCCGGCGTGCGCGCCGATGACGGGCCGGTCCACTCCGCCGTAGCGGCCCTCGAAGATCGTGCCGTACCGGTCGACGAGGAAGTTGTAGCCGATGTCGCACCAGCCGTTGCCGTTGACGTGGTACGCGTAGATCGCTCGCACGAGACCCGCGGAGTCGCCCGGCTGGTAGGTGTTGGAGTTGACGGTGTGGTGAACGACACCCGCCTTGATGGTGGAGGAGTACGACGGGGTGCAGTCGCGCATGCTCTCGTCGGCACCCCACTGCGCGCGGGTGACGATGGCCGGCTTGCCGGCTGCGTTGACGGCGACCGCTGCGTCCGCTGCGTCCGCTGCCGCGGCAGCGCTGGCCACGGACGCGTCGGCGAGGGAGGCGCCGGGGTCGACGGTGACCAGCTGGAGGTTCGCTGGAGCCGGCTGGCCGACCGTGTCCACCCGCACCTGGATCGCGTCGGCGGAGGCGCTCGTGATGGGCTCGGTCGCGACGGTCGACCCTGCTTTCACCGTGTCCTGACCGCCCTGGTCGGGAGCGTCGGCGATACCCAGCCCCTCCCAGTCGGACCACTGGCCGCGCTCGCGGATGCGAACCTGGACGACGACGTCCTTGGTGGCCCCGGTGGCGGTCCAGCTCACACCGGCCGCCTTGAACGTCTGCGTGCTCAGCTCGGTGGTGAAGACCGTCGGCCGTCGGTCGGCCGCGGCTCGGCCCACGGGCACTGGCTTGCCCTCGTCCGCGGCCGAGAGAGCCGACGGGTCCAGAGCCGCGGGCGTACGCGCCAGCGACCCGGCGTCGACGCCCGTGAGGGCGGTCTTGTGGACCTGCGGGGAGACCGGGTGCGGGCCGGCTGCAGGCGCTGTGGGTGCCGCCGAGGCGCCGGCGCCGCCGAGCGACACCACAAGGGAGAGAGCCAGTGACAGGACCATGGTGGCGCGGAGCGTGACCGGATGGCGGACCGAGTACATGCGTGAAGACCCCCTGCGAGAGACAGTGCCGCGGATCGACGGTCGCACAGGTCTCATTGACATCACAAGCAACACCAGTCACAAAATGGACACGAGTGTGCCGTTGGGTAGCCTCCACGTCATGACGGTCGCGGTGCTCGGTGGCACGGGCATGCTCGGCCGGAAGGTCACCGCCGTCCTGCAGGACCGCGGGCTCGAGGTGCGGTCCTTCGGCAGCGCTGAGGTCGACATCACCGACGAGCAGGACTGTGGTCGCGCCGCCCGTGGCGCCGACGTCGTCGTCAACGCCGCGGCCTTCACGAGGGTGGACGACGCCGAGGCGCACGAGGCCGAGGCGTTCGCGGTGAACGCCGTCGGTGCGGGACTACTGGCCCGGGCCTGCGCGCACAGCGGGGCTCGCCTGGTGCACATGTCTACCGACTACGTCTTCGACGGCACGGCCACCCGGCCCTACCCGGAGACGGCGCCGATGCGGCCGCGCTCGGCATACGGGCGGACCAAGGCGGCTGGGGAGTGGGCGGTTCGCGCCGAGCTGCCGTCCGCCGTCGTCGTACGCACGGCCTGGCTCTACGGGCCGGGTGGCGGCAGCTTTCCCGCGACCGTCCTTCGCCTCGCCCACGAGCGAGAGACGCTCGAGGTCGTGGACGACCAGCGCGGCCAGCCGACGACCACTCGAGACGTTGCCCGGTTCGTGGCCGACCTCATCGACCGGGACGCACCTCCTGGGACCTATCACGCCACGAGCGAGGGCGAGACGACCTGGTACGGGTTCGCGCGCGCTCTTTTCGAGGCGGCCGGACTAGACCCCGACCGCGTGCGTCCCAGCGACACGGCCTCGTTCCCTCGGCCGGCGCAGCGACCGGCATACTCGGTGCTCGGCCACGAGCGGTCGGTCGCAGCAGGACTTGACCTGCTGCCACCGTGGCGGCAGGCCCTGTCCGAGACCCTGAGCGACCTCGTCGGGAGGAACGCGTGACCGCAGCGCCTCACGGAGAGGTGGCGGAAGCGGTAGGTCCCGACGCGGAGCTGCGGGCCTGGCTGCTCCTGGTTCACAGCCGCACGAAGGCGACCGGGGCGCCGCCCGCCTCGCTGCGGAGGCGGGTCACGATGCCGCTGCGGGCCGCACGTCGGTTCCGGACCTTGGTGTCCGAGCTCGGCTTCTCCCAGGCCGTTGCGGTCTCGGCGGAGTATGCGGGTCGTCGGCTGAGGCGGCGCCCGTGACCGGCGTCGCCGCCCCCACCGTTTCGGAGACGGACCTCGAGGAGGCGACCGCGCAACGGCTGGACGTCGTCGCGCCGACCCTCTCCGCCGTGGACGATCTGCCGGCGGACGGGTCCGCGGCGAAGCTGCTCGAGCACCTGACGCTGGCAGTGGTCGCCGATCCGGCCCTCGACCGGGTCTGGCGGCTGGTCGTCGGCGTGACCGGCGGCTATCCCGACCTCACCACCGTCCACCTGGTCCGGCGACGCCTGCGACTGGCCACACCCGGGACCGAGCTCACCACTCTCCTCGACGCCCTGCTCGAGGCGGGGGTGACGCGGTACGACCCGCGCCGGCGGGCCGAGCTGGTCGAGGGCGGTGTTGTTGTCGACGTCGACTTCTGCGCCACTCAGCACCAGCACAACACGGGCATCCAGCGCGTCGTCCGCCAGACCATGCGGCGCTGGGCGGGCCGACGGCCGATGATCCTCGCGGCGTGGAGCCGTCGGGACGGTGGGCTCCGGACGCTGACGGCGGCCGAGCGGAGCCGGGTCGTCTCCTGGGGTGACCACGAGGGCGAGATGGCGGACGACCAGTCGGACCGCCCGCTGCTGGTGCCGTACCGGTCGGTGGTGGTGCTCCCGGAGGTGGCCCGGCAGCCGCTCTGCGCACCGCTTGAGGCGCTGGCGTCGCTTTCCGGCAACCGAGTGGCCGTGATCGCGTACGACTGCATCCCGGTCAGCAGCGCCGACACGGTGCCGCCTCCGGAGTCTGAGCGGTTCACCAAGTACCTCGCGGTGGTCAAGGCAGCGTCGGTGGTCGCCGGGATCAGCGAAACTGCGACGGCAGAGTTCCAGGGGTTCGCAGATGCCACCCGGGCCCAGGGACTCCCGGGTCCGCAGGTGGTCAGCGTCGTGCTCCCGGTCGATGCGCCGGACTCGGGTGATGCTCACGAGGCGGCGGCCACGGTCAGGTCCCCGAACGGGGAGCCGCTGGTCCTGGTCGTCGGCAGCCACGAGCCCCGCAAGAACCACGACGCGATCGTCTTCGCCGCCGAGCGGCTCTGGGACGAGGGGTTGCGGTTCCGGATCCGGTTCATCGGCGGCGGCAGCCTCCAGGTGACCCGCCGGTTCGACCGAAGGGCGCGCGCGCTGGCCAAGCGGGGCCGCCCGATCGAGGTCTGGCGATCGGCCACGGACGCCGAGCTGCTGGCGTCGTACCGAGAGGCACGCTTCACGGTGTTCCCCTCCCTGCACGAGGGCTTCGGGCTGCCGGTCGCAGAGTCGCTGGCCCTCGCGGTTCCGGCCGTGACCACCGACTACGGCAGCACCGCTGAGATCGCCCGCGACGGCGGCTGCGTCGTCGTCGACCCGCGCAGCGACGACGCGATCACCGCGGCCATGCGGGAGCTGCTCACCGACGACGCGCTCCGCGCGCGCCTCGTGGCCGAGTGCTACGCGCGGCCGGCCCGGACCTGGTCGAACTTCGCCGATGACCTGTGGACCCGGGCCGTCGAGCCGCTGCTGGAGGCCGGCCGATGAGGGCGCGCTCGACCGACGAGCGGGTCCGGCTCGTCCTGTCGACCCTCACCGAACCGGAGGCGACGGGCGACCTCACCGACTGGGACGCGCTCGCGCGGGTCCTCGCCGACGGACGCGACGACGCGGTCTGGCTCACTCTCGCCGTGCTCGACAGCCGGTTCCCGGAGGCCGAGCAGGTCCGCACCGCCCGGCGGCTGATCCGGAGGGAGGGCGCCCACGCGTTCCTCCGCCGCTGGTCGCGACCGCGCCCCAGCATGCGCCGCCGGATGGCCGTCGAGGTGGTCACCGACACGGTGGTCCTCGACGTCCACCACACCGCCCGGACAAAACTGGGTACCGGGATCCAGAGGGTGGTGCGCCAGATCCTCCAGAACTGGCAAGGTCCCGCGACACTCGTCGGCTGGAACCCGGCCATGACGGCGCTGCGCTCGCTGTCGGAGGAGGAGCGCGACAACGCCACGTGGGGCGGCCGAGAGCCGGCCCGCGCCCCCGACACCCACGTCGTCGTCCCGTGGCGGAGCCGCTACGTGCTCCTCGAGCTCGCTGTCGAGGACGCCAGGACGACACGCCTGGCTGCGCTGGCTGAGTTCTCCGGAAACGGGACCGCGGTGATCGGCTTCGACTGTGTCCCACTCACGTCGGGCGAGACGACGGGGGCCGGGATGGGCGCCGCCTTCGCGCGCAACCTCGTCGCCGTGTCCCGGTTCGACCACGTCATCCCCATCTCGATGGCGGCGGGTCAGGAGTATGCGGGCTGGCGCCAGATGCTCGTCGGCACCGGACTGTCCGGACCGCGGATCACCCCCCTCGAGCTCCCCTGGGAGATGCCCGGTGGCGACGGTGACCCTGCCGCAGCCGCAGCCATCGTGGGTGTCGACGACCGGCCGCTCCTGCTCTGCGTCGGGAGCCACGAACCCCGGAAGAACCATATGGCCGTCCTGTACGCCGCCGAGGCGCTGTGGTTGGACGGGTGCCGGTTCTCGCTCGCCTTCATCGGCGGAAACAGCTGGAACTCGGAGCACTTTGAGACCGAGGTGGCACGGCTTCAGGACCGGGGCCATCCGCTCCGGACGGCCAGCGGCGTTCCCGACGACGTCGTCGCGGCCGCCTACCGGGCGGCGACCGCCGTGGTGTTTCCCTCGCTCAACGAGGGATTCGGGTTGCCGGTCAGCGAGGCCCTGTCGGCCGGTACCCCGGTCGTCACGTCCGCATACGGAAGCATGCGCGAGATCGGGGAAGGGCGCGGCGCCGTCCTCGTCGATCCGCGTGACGACGACAGCGTGCTGGAGGGCATCAGGGCGGCGATGTTCGACGAGACCACCCGGCTCCGGCTGAAGAGGGAGATTGCGGCGCTGACCTTCCGGACGTGGGCCGACTACACGCGGCAGCTGCAGGCACTGCTCGTCGGGGACCAGTGAGGCCGGTGGACGTTACGGTGCTCGCCACCCAGATGTCCGCACGGGTTCCGGGCGGCACCGGCCGCTATACCTTGGAGCTGCTCAAGGCCCTCGTCCGGACCCTTCCGTCCGGTGACCGCCTCCGAGCCGTCCGGCTGCCGGCGCCGGACCCCGCGGTTGCCGAGCTGGAGCGGCTGGCGATTCCCGTCGCCGAGATTCGCGTGCCCTTCCCGGTGGTGTCCCGGCTCTGGGCGCGTGGCCTCCCACCGCACCCCGCCGACTCCGGCGTCGTCCACGCGCCGACGCTGCTCGTCCCGCCCCCGCGGCGTCGAACCCGGCTGGTCGTGACCGTCCACGATGTCGTGCCGTGGACGCACCCGGAGACCCTGACGCCGCGCGGTGTCGCCTTCCACCGAGCCATGGGATCTCGTGCCGCGTCCTCCGCCGCGGTCATCGTCACGCCGACCGCGGCCGTCGCCGAGGCGGTCCGTGAGCACCTCGCTCCCCGCGGCCCCGTGGTCCCGGTCCTGTCGGGCGCCACCGTCCGGCCGGTTCCGGACGATGCGGAGGAGCGACGTCGACGGCTCGGCGCCGTCGGTCCCTACGTCCTCTTCGTCGGTACCGCCGAGCCCCGGAAGGGCCTGGACGTCCTGGCCCGCGCGATGGCCGACCCGGAGCTTGCCGAGCTCGCCCTCGTCGTCGCCGGCCCACTCGGTTGGGGCGACGTCTCGGTCCAGGCGCTGGCCCAGGCCGCGGCGGTCGGCGACCGCACCGTCGTCACCGGTCCGGTCCCGGACCTCGACCTGGCCGGCCTGTATGCCGGTGCGCAGGTCGTCGTCATGCCGAGCCGGGCCGAGGGCTTCGGCCTGCCGGTGGTCGAGGCGATGGCCTACGGCGTCCCGGTCGTCACCAGCGACGACCCCGCCCTGGTCGAGGTGGGAGGCGACGCGACGGTGACCACCGCCGTCGGGGACGAGAGGGCGCTGGCGGACGGGATCCGCCGGGTCGTGACGGACGCGGGGCTACGTGAGCGGATGGTGCGGGTCGGGCTCGACCGAGCCGGTGGCCTCACGTGGGCGGCCACCGCCGAACGGATGTGGGCGATCTACGCCCAAGCCATCGGCTGACCTCCAGGCACCACGACCCACCGAGGTCACGGAAGCGTCACAGCTATTCCCCCTCGTACACCCGTGGTACATGCTGGCGCCGTGATACGCGTGTGGCAGTTGGGACTTCAGCGAGGACCCCGACGCCGACGCATATCGGCCGTCGTCCTGCGGTCCGGCCTGGCAGCGATGCTGGCGGCCACCGGGCTCGTCGGGCTCGGCGCCGGGTCAGCGCACGCCGACGAGATCTACAGCCGGCCGGACAACGGCGTGTGGACGGTCTCCGGGCACGGCTACGGACACGGGCGCGGGATGTCTGCCTGGGGGGCCTACGGCGCGGCCTACCTCGGCAAGGACTATCAGGAGATCCTCTCGTCGTACTACCCGGGCACCGCGATGTCGACCGTCGCGAACCAGAACATCCGAGTTCGCCTCACCGCCGACGACGGCGCCCTCCGGGTCAGCGCCGCTGCGGGTCTCACCGCGGTCGAGAGCTCCGGCTCGCGCACGACGCTGCCCGCGGCCGACCAGTGGCGGCTCGTCCCGTCGGGGTCCGGGCTGCAGCTGCAGGCCCTGACCGGAGGCGCCTGGAACGCCTTCGCGCTGAGCGGCAGCACCACCCTGTCGAGCCCGGTGCGCTTCGAGGGACCGGCGCGGATCCGGGTGTGGAAGCCCGGGGGCACCTCCACCGACTATCCCGGGTCGGTCGCGGCGTCTCGCCACCTCGGGCTCCATCACGACGGTCCTGTCGCTGCCCCTCGAGACCTACGTCGGCGGCGTCGTCTCGCGCGAGGTCATCCCGTCCTGGCCCACCGCGGCGCTGCGGGCGTTCGCCGTGGCCGCTCGCTCGATCGCCGTGCAGTTCATTCGCCGCAACCAGGCGACCTACGACATCTGCGACACCACGCAATGCCAGGTCTTCACCGGGCCGACGGCGTACTCGAGCAGCGGCGCGGCCACGAGCCTGTGGTACGCCAGCAGCACGGCGGCCGGCACCGACACCGCTGGTCAGATCCTCACCTACCAGGGCGTCGTCGCCACGACGCAGTACTCCGCGTCGAACGGCGGTTGGTCCACCTCCGGTGGACTGCCGTACCTGCCCGCCCGCGCCGACCCGTGGGACGGGGCCGCCCCCGGCGACCAGGTGCACTCGTGGCAGGCCAGCCTCCCGGTCTCGGCGTTGGAGGCCGCCTTCCCGTCCGTAGGGAGCCTGCAGCGCCTCGTCGTCACCAGCCGGGACGGCAACGGCGAGTGGGGCGGCCGAGTCCTCACGGTGCGCCTCGAAGGCACCGGCGGGGCCTTCGCCACGACCGGCGCCGGCATCATGAACGCCCGGGGGTACCCCGCGTACAGCAACGGGCTGCGGTCGAGCTGGTGGTCGCTCGGCACCCCCACCCCGCAGGTACCGCCGCTGCCACCGATCTACTTCGCGCAGCCGCTCTGGTCGCCGAACCGCGCGTACTGGATGGTCATGCAGGGCGACGGCAACCTGGTGATCTACGACGCGGCGGGTCGGCCGAAGTGGGCGACCGGCACGTCGGTCGGCGGGTCATACCTCGTCCTCCAGAGCGACGGCAACCTCGTCATGTACGACCCGTACAACGCGCCGGTCTGGACCACGGCGACGTCCGCACCCGGCGCGACCCTGCAGATGCAGGACGACGGCAACCTCGTCCTCTACAACGGCTATGGCAACGCCATCTGGGACAGCGGCGGGTATGCGGGTCGGAAGGCCACGTACTTCCCCGTCACCGTCGTGGTCAAGGAGATCGGCTCCGGGGCCTCCGTGACCTCGCCCAAGGGCGGCTACCGCCTCACTATGCAGCCCGCCGGGGCGGCCGTGGTGACCTCAACGGCGGACGGGCGGGTGCTCTGGAGCACACGCACCACTCTCGCCGGCTCGCACTTCGCCGCGCAGTCGGACGGCAACGTCGTCGTCTACTCGCCGGCCAACCGGCCGGTGTGGGCGGCCGGGGTGTTCGCGCCAGGGGGGCGGCTGGTCTTCCAGGACGACGGCAACCTCGTGATGTATGCCACGGACGGCCGGGCGGTCTGGGACTCGATGGGCTACGTCCGCCGCTGACGGACACGTTGGGCCGGCCGGGACGTGCACGTCGGATCGGTCGTCGTGGCTTAGAGTTGCCTCGCCCTGATGCCGCGCAGCCGCTAGTGCCGCCGCGCGGAACGACGACGAGGATGGTGCATGACCGACAGTTCTCCTGACCTGTCTCGTCCTGCACGGTGGGGGGTCGGTGTCGGCCTGGGCCTCGCGGTTCTCGCGATGTCCGTCATGACGGTGCTGCGCTACACCGTCGACTTCCTGCAGGCCGACGGTGTGCAGCAGTCGGTGATGTCGATCCAGGACGTCGACCTGTTCTTCTGGGGCCAGAATCGGTTCGCGGCGTTCGTGTCCGCGCTGGCCAGCCCCATCGCGAACCCCGACGCGAACCTGTTCGCATGCCTGCTGATCAACGCCGTCTCGTTCCACGTGTTCCTGCTGCTGCTGGCCTATATGGGCACCTGGCTGGTGTCGGGCACGCGGAACCTCCTGGCCACCGCTGTGACGTTCCTCGCGCTGGCCGTCACCTGCCACCTGGTCATCTCGCCCCAGGCGCTGCACATCCTTTCGCTCGAGAGCCAGCCCTACTCGATGTCGTGGTCGCTGACCCTCGGCGCCTTTCTCCTCTGGAAGACCGGCCGCTGGTGGTGGTGGGTGCTCGCGGCTCTCTTCGTCGGCGCCGCGGTGGGCCTCAACCAGTCCACGATCCTCGTTGCGGCGTTCCTGGCCCTGATCGAGATGGTCCGCCGGCGCCAATGGGTTCGCTGGCCCCTGTTCGGCGTCGTGTGGGTCGGCTGGTTCGCCGTCTGGGCCGTCCTCGCGAGCCGGTACGGGGGCAACGCCGGCCCGGTCCCGGACGCCAACCAGGACTACTTCAGCTTCAGCCTGAGCACCTTCCTCGCGGAGGCGCCGCGGTCGCTCGCCTCGGTGCTGAGCAGCTTCCGCATCCCGCGACTCGCCGTCATCTCGATCGTCTCGGCGGCGCTCCTGCTCGCCCTCACCGCGGAGCGCAAGGCGGTGTTCCTGTCGCGGGGCGCGGCGGCCTTCGCCTTCGTGGCGGTGTACTGGGTCGTCTTCACCGGGAACCCGTGGGTGCTGCAGAACGCGTATGCGCTGCGGTACTTCTTTCCAACCATCCTCTTCATCGCCGTCGCGGTGGCTGCCCCGGTCGCGGCGGTGCTGTCCGCCCTCGTGGTCCCGTCGACGGTGCTCGGAGGGGTGCGGCTGCCGTCCGGCCTGCGCCCGATCGCCATCGGCGTGGCGGTGCTCCTGCCGGTCCTCGGCCTCGGCTTCGCCCTGCGTGGCCCGCTGACCTCACCGTCCGACGCCCCTGTCCTCGCCAACACCCGGGCCACCGCGGACTACGCGCGGGCCAACGGGGTCACCTTCCTCAGCGGCTACTACTGGGACATGTGGCCGACGCTGCACCGCGCCCTCGACGACGGACGGCACGCAGCATTCGTGACCGCCTTCAAGAGCGGAGGCGACCCCGTCGCATACAAGCAGGCGTTCGACGACGAGCTGAAGGCCGGCCGGACCCCGAAGGCCCTGTGCATCAACGAGACCGACTCGTTCTGCGAGACCTACCTCGACTACTGGACCCAGAAGGGCTGGACGGCGACGACCACGACCTGCCCCGTGCCGGGCAACGTCCCCCAGCTGGGCAACCCGGCCGAAAGGACCTGCCGGGTGATGGCCTACTCAGGTCAGTGACATCCGTCGGTCCGGACCACCACGGTCGCTGACGTCGACGCGGGCAAGGTTTGGGCCGAGGGTGAGGAAGCCGACCTCCGAACCGTCACCGGCCACGACGAAGCGAGCGCCCTCGCGCAGGCGGTGCAGCTCCGCACCAGCGCGGTCCGCGACGGCGCCGTGGATGGTGTAGGTGCCGGCCCCGAGTGGAAGGCGCGGGATCTCGAACTCGAACTCCGCCGTCCCGTCGACCGGCCCCAGTCGCACCCCCATCAGCTTGCTGTTGGTGCCGTAGATGACCTGGCCGGTCGCCGAATCGAAGCCCATGCCGAGGATCCAGTCCTCCAGCCGCTTGCGGGCCTCGAGTGTCACGCGGACCGTCATCGGCTGCCCCGGCTCGACCGTCTGGACGGTCTGGCCGTGGCTGAGCGCCTCGATGCTCTTGACCTGGACGACCGGCTCCGGCGCCTCGCCGTGCTCGACGTTGGCGCGGCTCAGCTCCTCGGACCGGATGTGGTCGAACTCCGACCTCAGGACACGCAGCGCGATGGCAGGTACGTCGTCGGCCTTGACATTTCCGTGCTCCAGCACGATCGCACGGTCGCACACGTCGGCGACCTGGTCGAGACCGTGCGTGACGAGGATGATCGTGCGGCCCTCGTCCTGGAAGCTGCGGATGCGGTCCATGCACTTGCGCTGGAACGGCTCGTCACCAACCGCGAGAACTTCGTCGACGAGAAGGATGTCCGGGTCGACGTGGACGGCCACGGCGAAGGCGAGCCGCACGTACATTCCCGACGAGTAGAACTTCACCTGAGTGTCGATAAACGGCTCGACCCCGGAGAAGTCGACGATCCCGTCGAAGTACCGGTCGGTCGTCGCGCGACTGAGGCCGAGGATCGACGCGTTGAGATAGACGTTCTCCCGGCCCGTGAGATCCGGGTGGAACCCGGCCCCGAGCTCGAGGAGCGCAGCCATCCGCCCGCGCGTCGCGACGGTGCCGGACGTCGGCTGGAGGATGCCGCCAATCAGTTTCAGGAGGGTGCTCTTGCCCGAACCGTTCGGGCCGATGAGGCCGACGGTGGTCCCGGACTCGATCTCGAACGAGACGTCCTTGAGGGCCCAGAAGTCCTCCTTGTGGAGGTTCGACCGGCCGAAGTTCACCACCCGCTCCTTGAGCGACTTCTCCTTGCGGATGACGAACCGCTTGGAGAGGTCCCGGACCTCGACGACGACGGGGCCGCCCATCACAGCTCCTGCGCGAAGTTGCCCTGCAGTCGCGCGAAGACGCGCTGCCCACCCCAGACGGCGAGGACGCCGACCACCAGTGCGATCACGAGGCTGATGGCGAGGTCCGGGGGAGGCGGCTGGCTGTCGCCCTTGACCCAGAAGGTCTGCTGGAAGCCAAGCACGGCCAAAGTCATGGGGTTGGACAGGTAGAGCCGCTCGAGGGCCTCGTTGGGGAGGGCGTCAGCGACCAGCTGCCAGGAGTAGACGATCGGGCTGGCCCAGAACGCGATCATCAGGGCGATCTCGACGAGGTACTGCACGTCGCGCAGGTACACGTTGACGGCGGATAGCAGCAGCGACCACGCCAGCGCCCATGTGACGACTACTCCGAGCGACAGGGGCAGGTAGAACCAGCGGAGACCGGTCGGGAAGTCTCGCGAGATGATGGTCGCCGCCGTGAGGATCACCAGCTGGATGGCGAAGTTGAACAGCGACGAGCCCAGGGCGCTCAGCGGGAAGATCTCCCGCGGGAAGTAGACCTTCTTGATCAGACCGCCGTTGCCGACGATCGAGGCCGTACCGGCCGTCACGGTCTCCGCGAAGAGGCCCCACGCCGTGAGCCCGGTGTAGATGAAGATCGCGAAGTCGGGGATCGACCTGGCCGCCCCGAGGAACTGGCCGAGGGCGATGTAGTAGATGAGGAGCAGGGCCAGGGGCCGCAGCAGGCTCCAGAAGAACCCGAGCGTGCTGTCCTTGTAGCGCGCCTTGAGCTCGCGACGCGTGAGCATCGATAACAGCTCGCGATGGGCCCAGATGTCGCGGAGCTGCCCGACCATCCCGTCGCGGAAGCCGCTCCCTGGTCCGGTGGACTGCAGGGGGAGGGTGGCGAGGTGCTCGGCGCGCACCTGGCTCTCAATGTTCGTCACGTGTCAGACCTTTCGCCCGGTCGTCAGCTCGACGGTTCCGGCTGATCGTCCGGGCCCTCGGGAATCTACCGGGGACCGGCCTCGGGGCTGGAATCCTCGCCGTGGGCCACACGCCACAGCACTTCGGCATAGTCCTCCCATCCCTCGGAGCTGCGCGCCCGGCACTGGGCGGCGAGCGTGGCATGGGATCGGTCGTCGGTGAGCACGGTCCGCATCGCGTCCGCCAACGCATGGTCGTCGCGCGGGTCGACCATCAGCGCCCCGCCCCTCTCGGCGATCTCCCTCATACTCCCGAAGTCCGACGTGACGGCCGGGGTACCCGCCGCGATCGACTCGCCCACCGGCAGACCGAAGCCCTCGTTGAGGGACGGGAAGACACTGACACGGGCCAGCCGGTATGCGGCCCAGAGCGTCTCGTCGTCGAGCTTGGACAGCGCCTCCACCGGTCGTCCGGCCTCGGCCAGCTCCTCCAGCCGCGCCATGAACTCCAGGCCGCCCCAGGAGCTGCCGCCCACGAAGGTCAACGTGAATCGGACACCATCGCGCCACAGCAGTTCCGCGGCGTGAAGTACGGCCAGGTGGTTCTTGCGCGGCTCGTGGCTTCCGACGCAGAGGACCATCGGCAGGTCGGCCACCAGGAGCAGCCGGCGGGCCTTCTCGAGAGACTCCGGTGTCGCCTCGGGGGCCTGGACCGGCAGCGACAGGGCGGCCACGTCCGGTCCGGGCAGGCCGGCGCCCGCGAGCATCCGGCGCCACCCCCGGTACTCGTTCGCGGCCGCTTCGGAGATCGCGACGACCGTGTCCATGTGGGAGACCGCGGCGAGGTTGAGGGCGAAGACTGCCGGGAATCCCTCGGCGGTAGTCTCCGGCGAGGTCAGCGGGACGCAGTCGAAACCGATGACAGCGGTGCGGTTGCCGGAGAACCGGGCGAGAGCGTTGAGTGCCAGGCACCGGGACGGCTGGATGGCCAGTTCCGGGAGGACATAGGTGGAGTGCCAAGGGACCACCACAGTGACGTCGCCCCGGTTCGCCGCGTCGCGCTTCGCGAACGGGAGAAGCCCGAGGGCGCGGTCACGGGTGTCATCGTCGAGGAGCACCATGGCGTCGAGGTCCGACGTCCAGCCGACGGTCCGGTGCTCGTGCCGGCCCCGCCACGACCTTCCGACCATCCGGGCTACGCGCTGAATGCCGGTGCCGAGGGGGTGAAGCACGAGGTCGCCGACGTCGACGAGCGTGGTGTCGGTGACGACTTCCACGCGGCGCGCCGCCGTCTCTGCGGTCGCCGTCCGCCGCACCCGGCGGAACAGTGCGTCCGGCCCGTTCAGCTCGACGTCCCGGCGGGCGTCGGTCACCTCGTCGGGCGTGGGGAGACGGGCGCCCAGAACCGCGACGGCCAGCCAGACGACGGCGGGGTCGGCGGTGGACAGGTGGCGTACCACGGTCTGCGTGGCATCACAGCCAGACGCGGGTTCCACCGCTTCGGCGAGGGTGGCGAGCCGCGCCTGCCACATCGCCGTGGGCACATGGGCGCGTCGGGACACGAGGGCGAGCGTGGACGGCCTGCTGCGGCGCGATCCGAGGACCCGCTGGGTGAGGGTGCTCACGCGATCCGTCCCTTCACGAGCACGTCCCAGACGTCGTCCGCGTACGCGCCCCAAGTCTCGAGCGGGCGCCCGGCGGCTTCGGTGCGCAGCCGCTCGACAAGGGCCCGGTCGGTCAGCATCCGGCGCAGCCCCTCGGTGACGGCGTCGTCGTCGCGGGGGTCCACGGTCAGGCAGCCGCCTGCGCTCGCGATCTCTCCCTGGCTGCCGTACGCCGTCGTCAGCACAGGGGTGCCGCAGGCGAGAGACTCCGCGACCGGCAGGCCGAACCCCTCGTGCAGAGAGATGAACGCCGTGAACGAGGCGTCCCGGATGAGCCGCCACAGGTCGTCGTCGCCGACGCCACGCATCCAGGTGACCGAGGCCCCGAGGCGCCGGAGGCCGGCCAGCTGCTCGTCGACCCGCTCCGTGGTCCACCCGGGGCCGCCGACGATGCGCAGGTCGAACCGCAGGCCCTCGCGCCAGAGCCGCTCGACGGCGTGGAGCAGGGTGTCGTGGTTCTTGTGGGGCTCGAGGCGCCCGACGCAGACGACGAGGGGGAGTGGGGGCTCGGTCCGCACGTACCCGGGTGGGGGCGGTGGGACGGTGCCCGGCTGGATGAGCGCGGTGACGATCGGGCCGCGCAGCCCCTGGCTGGAGAGGGCGTCCACGTAGCCGGCGAACTCCTCGAGCGCCGAGCCGCTGATCGCCGCCACGCGGCGGGCGTGCTTGAGAACGGTGAGGTACTGCGCGAACGCCGTGGGCTCCCCGAACGGCCGGAGGTCCGCGCTGACGAAGGGAATGGCGTCGTAGCCGATGAGAGCCACCTCGTTGCCCGAGTACTGCGCCAAGGCGGCGAGCTGCGGGCAGCGGTCGGCGAGTGGAACCTCGGCCAGCACCAGCGTCGTACGCCAGGGGATGAGCAGCTCGGTCACGTCGTCCCGCACCGGCGGCGGCGCGTCACCGGGGCGGCCGTGGCCGTCGTGACTGCCCCACTCGACGACCCGCTGCTGCTCCTCGGCCGCGAGGGTGCGCAGGGTGCCGGCGGTGCTCGTCCAAGCGGCCAGCGCGACCCGATGGTCGTTCCACCAGTCGCCGACGACCTCGCGCACGACGCGTTGGATGCCGTTGTGCATGTCGATGCGGGCCGACATGTCGACGTCGACGACGACGTCGCTCACGACCCGGGCCGGGCGGGTCACGCCGCGGAACCAGGCCCGGGCCTGGGCCCGGTCGAGGAGCGCGAGGGTCAGCTCGGCGGGTCCGTGCAGGTCACAGGCCCGCAACGCGAACTGCACGTCGGCGGCCAGCGGGTATGCGCCCGCCAGGACGGTGAGGACGAGCCAGGCCAGCGCGGGGTCGCCGGTCTCCGAGAGCCGGTCGACCAGGGCCTTGAGGCACGCGTCGGCATCGGCGGAGAGGTCGTCGTGTCGCGCCGGCGGCGAGTCGAGGGCAGCGTCGGCCGCGGCGCGCAGGCGCTGGGCAACGACGTCGAGGAACGGGGTCTCCGCCCCCGGGCCGTCGACGGCGGAGTCCGTCACCGGCGCGTCCGGCTTCGGACCTTGCGCAGCGGCGCCGTGACGCGCCAGCTGACGGTCTGGCGGATGGCGTGCAGCTCGTGCTCGGCGTGGTTCTCGGAGGTGGGTTGGTTCCCGGTGGCGAGGGCCCAGCGGCCGAGCGCGGCGGTGCGCCAGCGCACGACCTCGTCGACGAGCGCGTCCCAGGCGGCCGTGTCGCCCGTGGCGAAGGCCGACGGCAGGTCGTCGTGCTGCGGGGAGACGAAGTAGTGGGTGCGCCCGTCAAAGACCGCGAGCACGTACTTCGCGTCGGCGAGGTCGCGTTCCCAGACGGCGGCATCGGCCCGTTCGCCGCGCACGAGCACGACCCAGGGGCGGACCGACGCGAGCAGCGCGGAGCGCGACGCCGTCGTGTCGCCGCTGCCGACGAGCAGCACGTGGACGTCGTCGATGTCCTCCCGCCCGGGCTCTACGGCCTCCCAGGCGAGCCCGGACCGCACGCCTGGCGGGTGCGCCGTGCCGCCGGTCCCGCGGGTCTGCGGCGGTCGGTCGGCTACCTCCACGAGGACGCGAATCGTCCCGACGGAGCCGAGCCCACGACTCAGGACGACCTGCTCGTTCGGCGTGGCCAGGGTCCGTGGATCCAGGGACGTCGACACCTGCCGATCCTACCGAGGCGAGGCGATCCCGCCTTCTCCGGTGCCTGTAGGCTCCCGACCCATGCCTCGCGCGCTCATTACCGGGATCACCGGTCAGGACGGCCTGTACCTCTCAGAGCTCCTCCTCGACAAGGGCTACGACGTCTACGGCCTCATCCGCGGGCAGAACAACCCGAAGCGCGAGCTTGTCCACGCGACGGTGCCCGACGTGACGCTGCTCACCGGTGACCTGACCGACCTCTCGTCGCTGATGCGCGCGTTGGAGCAGGCCGGACCCGACGAGGTCTACAACCTCGGCGCGATCTCCTTCGTGGCGTACTCGTGGGAGAACGCCATGCTGACGACCGACGTCACCGGGAAGGGAGTCCTGAACGTCCTCGAGGCCGTCCGGCTCTTCAGCCACGACGACCCCAGCAAGGTGCGCTTCTACCAAGCCTCGAGCTCGGAGATGTTCGGCAAGGTGCAGGACGTCCCCCAGAAGGAGAGCACGCTCCTGTGGCCCCGGTCTCCGTATGGCGTGGCCAAGGTCTTCGGCCACTACATGACGATCAACTACCGCGAGTCCTATGGCATGCACGCGTCCTCGGGCATCCTCTTCAACCACGAGTCGCCGCGCCGCGGGCCGGAGTTCGTCACGCGGAAGATCTCCATCGCCGTCGCGCGGATCGCCCTGGGCCGTCAGCAGACCCTCGTCACTCGGCAACCTCGACGCTCGCCGCGACTGGGGCTTTGCCGGCGACTACGTCGACGCGATGTGGCGGATGGTGCAACAGCCCGAGGGTGACGACTATGTCGTGGCTACCGGCGAGACGCACTCCATCCGCGAGTTCCTCGGCCTCGCCTTCGCGCACGTGGGGATCGACGACTGGGAGAAGCACGTCGTCCAGGACCCGCGCTTCTTCCGCCCGGCCGAAGTCGACCTGCTCATCGGCGACCCGAGCAAGGCCCGCGACAAGCTCGGCTGGGAGCCGACGGTCGACTTCCCCGGGCTCGTCACGATGATGGTCGACAACGACCTGGCCATCGAGGGCGCGATGACGCAGGTCCGTTCTTGACCCGAGTCCTCGTCACCGGGGCGACCGGGCAGGACGGGACACTCCTGGTTCGCCGGCTCGTCGCGGAGGGCGCGGAGGTGCACGGCGCCACTCTCTCGGGTGAGCGGCACGGCGTCTGGGCCGAGCCCGAGCTGGCCGACGTCCACCTGCACGTCGCCGACTTCGCCGACGCCGACCGGGTCCGGGAGGTCGTGGCGGAGGTATCGCCGGACGAGATCTTCAATCTCGCCGGCCAGACGTCGGTGGCGGCGTCCTGGGCGGACCCGGTCGGCACAATCCGCGCCACCGGGCTCGGTGCCGTCGTCGTCTTTGACGCGGCGCTTGGTGTCCAGGAGTCACGCGGGGCCCCGGTACGTGTGCTGCAGGCCTCCAGTGCGGAGATCTTCGGATCCGCCCGTGACGTGCCGCAGACGGAGCGGACCCCGTTGGCACCCGTGTCGCCCTACGGCGCCGCCAAGGCGCTCGCCCACGAGATGGCCGGGATCTACCGGTCCCGCGGGCTGTTCGTCGCGACCTGCATCCTCTACAACCACGAGTCGCCGCTGCGGCCGGACACCTTCGTCACGCGCAAGATCACGGCCGCCGCAGCGCGGATCGCCGTCCACGGCGGAGAGACGCTCCGGCTCGGCAACCTCGACGCGGTCCGCGACTGGGGGTGGGCGGAGGACTACGTCGACGCAATGGTCCGGGTCCTGCGCCACTCCGAGGCCGAGGACTTCGTCGTCGCCACGGGGTCGACGCATACGGTCGGCGATTTCGTGCAGGCCGCGTTCGCGCGGGCGGGCATCGAGGACTGGGAGAGCCAGGTCGAGATCGACCCGGCGTTCGTCCGTCCGGTCGACGCGAACGTCCAGGTCGGCGACGCGTCCAAGGCCGCTCGCGAGCTGGGCTGGCGCCCGACGGTGGCCTTCGCGGACGTGGTCGGCCGGATGGTCGATCACGACCTCGAACTGCAGCGGGGCGCTGCCGCCTCCTGAGCGGTCAGGAGTGCGTTCGGTGCACCGCGTCCATGGTCAGGTACACCAGCCGCATGTTCTCGTCCTTGAGGCGCTTCAGCGCGCTCAGCTGCAGGCCGAGGAAGTAGACCAGCAAGGCGATGAGCTCGACCACCGAGGCGAGGACCGCCGTCGGGAGCCGTGGGACCAGGCCGGTCTGGAAGTACTCGACGAAGATCGGGAGGCCGAGGATGAGGCCCACCACCGCGAGCACGCCCGCGACGACCGAGTGGAACAGGACCGGCCGCTCGACCCGGGCGAGGTGGAGGATCAAGGCGAGGATCTTCCAGCCGTCACGGTAGGTCCTCAGCTTGCTGACGGCACCCTCGGGCCGGTCGCGGAAGTCGACCTCCATCTCCACCTGCGGCACGCGCAGGTTCGCGGCGTGGACGGTCAGCTCGGTCTCGATCTCGAACTCGCGTGACACTGCGGGGAACGACTTGACGAACCGCCGGCTGAAGATCCGGTAGCCGCTCAGCATGTCGCGGACCTCGACCTCGAAGATCTGCTTGACCACGCGGTTGAACATCCGGTTGCCCAGGTCGTGCCCAGGCCGGTACGCGCCGTCGGCCACCTGCCGCCGGACGCCGAGGACGTGGTCGTACGGGCCCTCGAACAGCTTGGCGATCATGTCCGGCGCGGCTGCCACCTCGTAGGTGTCGTCGCCGTCGATCATGAGGTAGACGTCGGCGTCGATGTCGGCGAAGGCCCGCCGGATGACGTTGCCCTTGCCCTTGTTGCGCTCGTAGCGGACCACCGCGCCCGCTTCGCGCGCGACCTCGTCGGTCCCGTCGGTGCTGTTGTTGTCGTAGACGTAGACCGTGGCGTCCGGAGGGAGGTGCTTGCGCAGGTCCTCGACGACCTTGCCGATGGCGATGGCCTCGTTGTGGCACGGGACGATCGCGGCGATCGTCGGGTAGGTCGTCGGTGATGTCGGGGATGTCATCGCTGCCTCGGGGTCGGGGGCATGGTCGGTCACGCTAGCGGGAGACCCACATCGGGACGTAGACGGTCTCTCCGCTCCAGATCGTCGTGCCTGACGTCGGCGCGTCCACCGATGCCGTGACGTTCCACACGGGTTCGCCCTCGCGGCAGACGTTCTGCGGAGTGTAGAGAAGGGCGACCAGCTCGGAGTCGGGTCCGACGCACCACGGCACGCCCATCCGGTCCAGCTGCACGGCCACGCCGGCGACGCCCGGCCAGACGACGGGAGCCGCGTGCTGGATCCCGATCCGTTGTCCGGCCCGGGAGGGGTCGTCCCGGAGCGCGACCGCGGCCTCCTGGTAGGTGTGTCCGTCCGGCGGCAGGTAGGCCATCGCCGGCGCCTGCGCGGCCACGACGACCATGACCGTTGCGGCCAGGACCGCGACGACCCGGACGCCGACGCGTACCGCGGCGGGTCGGGCCGACACCAGCAGCGACCCCGCAGCCGTAACGGCGCCGAGCACGACGACCAGCGGAACGGTCTTGTAGAACTCCTCGATGTACCGCTGGTCGAGCAGATCGACGCCCTTGTAGGCGTAGACGACGGCCAGGGCGCTCTGCAGCACGACCGAGCCGAGCAGCCACGCGAAGGCCAGCCGACGCCGACCGTCGCGGGTGACCGCCGCGACCACCACGAGAACCACGGCCGCGACGACGTAGAGCCAGACCGGCCACGGGGTCTCGGTCCAGTACTTCAGGACGAACGCGACGGCGTCGCCCACGCTCCGCGGGTCTCGCTCGCTGGTCGACCCGAAGCTCAGGTATGCGGGCCACGGGCCCGGGAAGTCTCGCACCGTCTGCAGCACGAGCGGCACGAGGAAGAGGGCGACGACGCCGAGCGACACCAGGAGCGGCACCCTGGCCCGGCGGGCCTCCTCCCGCACGTGCGATCGGTGGGCCAGCCACCAGGCGACCATCGCGACCACAGCTGTGGCCCCGACGAAGAGGACGAACGACACGTGACCGTGCACGAGGATCCCGCCCGCGAGCGCCGCCAGCGGGAGCTCCCGGGTGCGGCCGGCGGCCACCAGCGCGGCGGCGACGGTGAAGGCGAGGAAGGCGGGGGCATACAGGTAGGGGAACCACACCGCGCTGAGCCACGGGAAGGCCGACATGAACAGGAACCCGGCGGCGACGGCGACCGTCCCGACCCAGCGCGAGCGAGCCAGCCGGCCCAAGGCGCCCGCGGTGAGCACCAGCAGGGTGACCGAGTAGACCGTGACGCCGAGGATCTGCGCGTTGTAGAACGACGGCGCGATGTGCAGGAGGTTGTGGAAGACCACCTCGCCCGCGGTGAGCATGTAGATGAGCGCGGCCCCGGGGTGGTGGAAGCCGACCCGCGAGTAGTTCCCGGTCAGCTGGGAGAAGTGCTCGGCACGGATGACGAGCAGCGAGTTGAGGCCCTCGTCGCCACCGGCGTACAGCGGGGCGCTGAAGATCGCCGGGTGCCGGGACCACACCACGGCTGTGAGGACGACGATGCACCCGAGGGTCCACGCCGCGGACCCCAGTGGGCCGGAGAGTCGACCGCGGGCCGGCTCCCGCTCAGCGGCGCCCTCGGCGGCCGGCAGACGCGGCGAGACGGTCGCGTCGGTGTCTGCTCGCGCCACGTTCCCTCGACTAGCCCGGACCTCGACGGGTATGCGATGGGGTGGGTCCGGCGGATCAATCCGTGCCCGCCGAGGATACGGCATCCGTGGGCGCGCTCCGGCCAGGCGCGGCCGCGGCCCGCGAGGCGCCGACACCGGCGAGCCGAGAGCCACCGAGGCCCCGAGCGCCCCGTCAGGCAGTAGTTTGGCGCCGTGGCACCGACGCCGTTCGTCTCGTATGCACAGAACCGTGAGGACGTCGTCCTCGCCCGCGCGCTGAAGCACGTGCAGCACGGCAGGTACGTCGACGTCGGGGCCAACGACCCGGTCGCCGACTCCGTCTCCTACGCGTTCTACGAGCGCGGCTGGAGCGGGATCACTGTCGAGCCGGTGCCGATGTACGCCGACCGCCTGCGCGAGCTACGTCCCCGCGACCATGTCGTCCAGGCGGCGATCACGGGCGAGGGCGAGGGCACCATCACGCTGCACCAGATCGCCGACACGGGACTGTCGACCCTCGTCGACGACGTCAGCGCCGAGCACCGCGGGGCCGGGTGGGAGGTCGAGGACATCACCGTCGAGACGCGCCGGCTGGACTCGCTCCTCGAGGACGCCGGGTGGGCCGGTCAGGACATCCACTTCGTCGTCATCGACACCGAGGGTGCCGAGCGCGACGTGCTCGAGACGGTCGACCTGCACCGGTGGCGGCCGTGGGTCCTCGTGGTCGAGGCCACCCGCCCGAACGGGACCGAGCCGACCCACGAGAGCTGGGAGCACCTCGTCCTCGGCGCGGGGTACCGATTTTGCCTGTTCGACGGGCTGTCCCGCTTCTACGTCGCCGAGGAGAAAGCCGACGAGCTCGGACCGCTGCTGCAGACTCCGGCCAACATCCTCGACAACTACGTCACCCACCGGCAGGCCGTCCTCAGCGCCGAGCTCGAGGCGGTCCGCGCGGACATGCTGCGCCACGACGAGATGAACCAGTCGGCCATTCTCGAGTGGCGCACCGCCGCCGTCCGCACCTGGGTGCACGCCGCCGACGGCGCCGTGACGCCGGAGCGCGAAGAGGAGCTGCTCCATCAGATCCACCAGCACGTCACCCACATCCAGTTCGTGGACGAGCAGCTGGAGACCGAACGCGCCGTCAACGACGCGATTCGCCGAACCCTGTCGTGGCGCGTCACCCGCCCGCTGCGTGGTCTGCGCGGGCTGCGGTCCGTCGCTAAGCGGGACGCTTCTTGAGCGAACTCACAGGGGCGTCGGCATCCGACGTCACGTCGGACGAGGCTGATCTCGAACAGGCACTGGCCGGCCGTCTGCGCGTGGCCGCGGACCACCTGCTCGACGAGGTCCCCGCCATCGACCACCTCGACCCGGCCGGACAAGCCGGTGTGCTGCTCGACGCCCTGGTCCGCAGCGTGCAGGAGGACCTCGCATCGGACCGCCTGTGGCTGCTGCTGACCGCCCTCTGCGCGGCGTACCCGACCCGCGACGAGGTCGACCACGCCCGACGCCAGATCGAGCTGAGTGGTCCGTTGACCGCCGCGGCGAACCTGCTCCACGTGGCCTTCCCGATCGCCTACCAGGGCGGGCATATGCGGGCGTCGATGGAGGTGGTCGAACACCAGGTCGTCGTGGACGTGGACCACTCGGCGAAGTACGACCTGCACACCGGCATCCAGCGCGTCGCCCGCAGCCTCCTGCCGCTGTGGGACCGCGACCACGAGGTCGTGCCGGCCGCGTGGAACCGCGCCAACCGGGCGCTGCGCCGTCTGTCTCTCACCGAGTCGGCTCGCGTCCTGCAGTGGGCTCCGGCGCGGACCTTCCAGAACCAGGTGGACGCCGCGTTGGGGGAGACCCCGGACGAGCGCGACCACCTGCTGGTCCCCTGGAGGAGCGTTGTCGTCATGGTCGAGGTCGCGACCGGCCGGGCATCCGACCGCCTCGCCGCGATCGGGGACGTCTCAGGCAACCGGCTGGTCGCCGTGGCGCACGACGCGATCCCCGTCGTCTCGGCGGATATGGTCCCCCCTGAGGAGTCGGCCAAGTTCGTGCAGTACCTCACCGGCGTGAAGTTCGCCTCCCGGGTGGCGGCCGTGTCGCGGTCGGCGGCGGCGGAGATGTCCGGCTTCGTCACCGCGCTACGGACCCAGGGGCTCGAGGGTCCGCTGGTGACCGAGGTCGCGCTGGGCTCGCCGGAGGTGCCCCCCGCCACCGGAGACCCGACGGTCGGCGGGGTCCCGAACGTGCTCGTGGTCGGCTCCCACGAGCCGCGAAAGAACCACCTCGCCGTCCTCCACGCTGCCGAGGTGCTCTGGCGCGGAGGCGTGGTGTTCTCGCTGAGCTTCATCGGCGGGAGCGGCTGGGGGGAGGAGTTCCCGGAGCGGGTCGCCGAGCTGCGGGACGCGGGCCGGCCGGTCGACGTGCGCCGGGGCGTGTCCGACGACGATCTCGTCACCGCCTATCGTTCCGCCGCCTTCAGTGTCTTCCCCTCCCTGCACGAGGGCTTCGGCCTGCCGGTGGCCGAGTCGATCGCCTTTGGCACGCCGGTGGTCACCGCCGACTTCGGCGCCACTGCCGAGACCGGGTTTGACGGTGGGGCGGTCCTCGTCGATCCTTGGGACGATGGTGCTCTCATCGAGGCGATGCGCACGCTGCTGACCGACCCCGTGGCCCTCAGCCATCTTCGAGAAGAGGCTCGTCATCGCGCTGTCCGAGACTGGCATGAGTACTCCACCGACCTGTGGGCGTGGCTGGTCGAGCCCGAGATCCGGGCCCTCGGTGGTGCCCAGACACCCTGACCCCGGCCCGAGAACGCCGGTTCGGGGGACGAGACTGATGGCGACGCCCAAGGCAGGGGGGCGCTGGGAACGGCTCGGAGGGTCGGTAAGGGTGCGTCCTGACGGCATCGACGAGGTCGCCGCGCCGGTCCTGCGCCAGCGGCTCGGCGAGATCCTCTCGGTGTTGCGTCCGGACGAACCACCGGTCGAGCTGGACGACCTCGTCGCCGAGGTGTCCGAGGCGCTGACCCCGGTCGACCCGGCCCGGGCCTGGCTGCTGCTGGCGACGGTCCGCGCCCGCCTGCCACTGCTCCCTGAGGTGCGCGCACTCGTGCGGCTCTCCGCTCTCGAGGGCGCGCAGGCGGCGGTCGACGCGGTCGTCTCCTCCTGGGTCGACGGTGAGCCGGACGAGGGTGGCGACCGTCGTCTCGGCTATTCCCCGCCCGACGACCCGGCGGACCGCACCGCGCAGGTGGCCGCTGCATACCTGCCGGTGAAGGTCGTGGACCGGGCCGTGGTCGTCGACCTCCACCACACCGCCGGAGCCGACTTCGCGACCGGCATCCAGCGGGTCACCCGGGAGGCCAGTCGGCGCTGGGCGCAGGACGCCGACCCGGTCCTCGTGGGCTGGCGGAGTGACCTCAGCGCGATGCGGCTGCTGTCACCCGACGAGCAGACCCGCGCCCTCAACGGCGGTCCCCCCGTCGAGCCGCCCGAGGTCGACACCCTTGTCGTCCCGTGGCGCTCGACGTACCTCCTGCCGGAGCTGGCCGCCGAGGTGGCGCGCGCCGACCGGGTCCTCGCCATGGCGGCCTGCTCGGCCACGACGCTCAACATGATCGGGTACGACCTCGTCCCCATCACGACGGCCGAGACGAGCCACCTCGGCCTCGTGCCCGGGTTCGCCCGTAACCTCGCCGCCGCCCGGTATGCACGCGTCGTGGCGCCGATCTCGGCCGCCGCCGGCGACGAGTACCGGGGATGGACCCAGATGCTGACCGGGACGGGGTTCAACGGGCCGCGAGTCGAGCCCGTGCTGCTGCCGGCCGAGGTCCCGGAGGCGGACCCGCAGCAGACCGCCCGGGCCGCCCAACGCCTGCTCGTCGGCACGCTGCCGATGGTCCTCGTCGTGGGCAGCCACGAGCCCCGCAAGAACCACCTGACCGTCCTCCACGCGGCCGAGCTGCTGTGGCGGGAGGGCCACAAGTTCAGCCTCACGTTCATGGGTGGCAACTCATGGAACAGCCAGTCGTTCCAGGCCACCCTTTCGGCGCTGGCCGGCGTCGGGCGGCCCGTGGAGTCGATCTCCGCCGCCAGTGACGATCTGCTGTGGGGCGGGTACCGGGTGGCCCGGTTCACCGTCTTCCCGTCGCTCAACGAGGGCTTCGGGCTTCCGCTGGCGGAGTCTCTGGCCTGCGGCACGCCGGCGGTGACGTCGAACTACGGGTCGATGCGCGAGATCGTCGAGCTTGGCGGTGGCGCCCTGCTCGTGGACCCTCGCGACGACCATTCCGTGGCCGACGGGATGCGGGCGCTGTTGACCGACGACAGCCTGCTTGAGGAGCTGCGTGACCAGGCATTGTCCCGCCCCCGACGGACCTGGGACATGTATGCGCGCGAGACGTGGGACCTGTTCACGGGTCCCTGAGCTGGCACGCCGAGGGGGTCCCGGTGCCATAGGATCGCCGCGGCCGGGGCCTCAGAACGGTGACCCCGGGGCGACGGACGGCAGATCAGACGTGAGGGCTGGAGCGGAATGACGGCGGAGGACTTCACGTACGACGTGGTCGTGGTCGGAGGCGCAGGCCACGTGGGGCTGCCGCTGGCGATCGCCTTCGCGTCGCGGGGGCTGCGGGTGTGCATCTACGACGTCAACCAGGCGGCCGTCGACGTCGTGCTGGGCGGCGCGCTGCCGTTTCGCGAGGACGGTGCACAGGAGGTGCTCACCGAGGTGCTGGTGGCGGACCGGCTGACCGCGACCACCGACAGCGCGGCGATGGGCCGCGCAGAGCACGTCGTCGTGGTTATCGGGACTCCCGTCGACGAGCACCTCAACCCCGACGCACACGCGGTGCCCAAGGCGCTCGAGGCGGGCCGCCACGAGTTCCGGCCGGGCCAGCTCGTCATTCTCCGCAGCACCGTCTACCCGGGGGTGACTCGCCGAGTCGAGAAGCTCTTCGCCGACACCGGAGTGACCGTCGACGTCGCCTTCTGCCCCGAGCGGATCGCCGAGGGCAAGGCGATGGAGGAGCTGTTCGATCTGCCGCAGATCGTCTCGGGCCGCACGCCGGCGGTCCGTGAGCGGGCCGCCGCCCTGTTCCGCCACCTCACCGACAGCATCGTCGAGCTGGAGCCGGAGGAGGCGGAGCTCGCGAAGCTGTTCACCAACGCCTGGCGCTACATCAAGTTCGCCGCGGCCAACCAGTTCTACGTCATGGCCAACGACCACGGTCTCGACTACGACGTGATCCGCAAGGCGCTCTCCCACGACTACCCGCGCGCCAAGGACATGCCTGGCGCAGGCTTTGCCGCCGGGCCGTGCCTGTTCAAGGACACCATGCAGCTCGCCGCGTTCACCGACAACTCGTTCGTCCTCGGCCACTCGGCGATGCTCGTCAACGAGGGCCTGCCGCTCTACCTCGTCTCCCGCCTGGAGAAGAAGTACCGCCTCGAGAACCTCACCGTCGGCATCTTGGGGATGGCGTTCAAGGGCGAGAGCGACGACATCCGGTCGAGCCTGTCCTACAAGCTGAAGCGGATCCTCCAGTTCCGGGCGGCTGAGGTGCTCTGCTCCGACCCGTTCGTCACCGTCGATGATGCGCTCTTGCCCCTCGAGGAGGTCATCGAACGGTCCGACGTCCTGGTCATCGGTGCCCCCCACCGGCAGTACCAGAACCTGTCGGCCTCCGTCGAGGTCGTGGACGTGTGGAACCTGCTCGGAAAGGGCACGACCGTATGAGCGTCGCCCTCACCGTCGTCATCCCCGCCTACAACGAGGGCGGCGGGATCGTCCCCGTTCTCGACCGGATCTTCGACGCGGTCGAGTCCGACTGCGAGATCTTCGTCGTCGTCGATTTCGAGGAGGACACCACGGTCCCGGTGCTCGCCGCGTATCGGGAGCACGAGCCGCGCCTGCACACCCTCGTCAACACCTACGGCCGCGGACCCGCCAACGCCATCCGTTACGGCATCGACCAGGTCAAGACCCCCGTCGTCGTGGTGACGATGGCCGACGGCAGCGACGACCCCCGCCAGATCGACCCGCTCGCGCGGCTCGTCGACCGTGGGGTCGTCGTGGCCGCCGCCTCGCGCTACACGGCGAGTGGGCAGCAGGTCGGCGGGCCACTGGTCAAGGGCGTGCTGTCCAAGACGGCCGGCCGGTCCCTGAAGATGCTGGCCCGCGTCGGCACCCACGACGCGACCAACAGCTTCAAGGCGTACTCGACCGACTTCATCCGCGAGGTCGGGATCCACAGCCGCAGCGGGTTCGAGATCGGGCTCGAGCTGACCGCCAAGGCCCGCCGGCTGCGCCGCCCGGTCGCCGAGGTCCCGACGATCTGGCTCGATCGCACGATCGGCGACTCGAGCTTCGACCTCGCCAACTGGATCCCGAAGTACCTGCGGTGGTACCGCTTCGCGTTCGGACCACAGCTGTCCGTGGACGAGGTCCAGCGAGAGGCCGCGGAGATCGCCCGCATCAACAACAGACCCTCGAAGAAAGAGCGTCCTGCGTGAGTGACAACAGCAAACAGAAGGTCCTCGTCTCCGGCTCGGCCGGGTTCATCGGGGGCTACGTCGTCGAGGAGCTCCTGCGCCGGGGCTACGCCGTCGTCGGCGTCGACAACTATCAGCAAGTACGGCAAGGTGGAGAAGTCGTACGACGACCACCCCGACTACGACTTCTACGAGGACGACGCCCGCGACGTCCAGTTGATGACGAAGCTGCTCGCGGACTGCGACCACTTCATCGCCGGAGCCGCGCTCATCGGCGGGATCTCCTACTTCCACGCATACGCGTACGACCTCCTCGCGACGAACGAGCGGATCATGGCCTCCGAGTGCGACGCGGCCATCGAGGCGCACCGCAGCGGGAAGCTGAAGAAGGTCACCTACCTTTCCAGCTCGATGGTCTTCGAGTCGACCGAGCACTGGCCGTCCAAGGAGGGCGACGAGCGCCGCATCCCGCCGCCGCTGTCGTCGTACGGGTTCCAGAAGCTGGCCGTCGAGTACTTCGCCAAGGCCGCGTGGGACCAGTACCAGCTGCCCTACACGATCGTCCGGCCGTTCAACTGCGTCGGCATCGGCGAGGGCCGGGCGCTCGGCGACGTCGAGGTGTCCTCCGGCAACGTCAAGCTCGCGATGAGTCACGTCGTGCCCGACATCGTCCAGAAGATCGTCAAGGGCCAGGACCCGCTGCATATCCTCGGCGAGGGCCACCAGATCCGGCACTACACCTACGGCGGCGACCTCGCCAGGGGCATCGTCACGTGCATGGAGTCCGAGGCGGCCTACAACGACGACTTCAACATCTCCACCCCCGAGTCGACGAGCGTCCGAGAGCTGTCCGAAGTGATCTGGCGCAAGATCAAGGGTGGGGCGCCGCTTACCATTGTCAGCGACCCGGCCTACGAGTACGACGTCCAGAAGCGCGTGCCCGACGTGACCAAGGCCCGCGAGGTGCTGGGGTTCGAGTGCTCGACCTCCCTGGACGAGATGCTCGACGAGGTCATCCCCTGGGTCACCCAGGCTGTCGCCGACGGGCGGCTCTGAGCGAAGGAGCCGTCATGAGCGAGACGACCGATGACCGGCTGGCCCACCAGCAGGAGGTCTGGGAGGGCTGGGCCCAGGCCGACCCGCTCTGGGCGATCCTCAGCGACCCGGCCCGGCGCGGCCGTCGATGGGACGTCGACGAGTTCTTCGCGACCGGTAAGCCGGACGTGGACCACGCGTTGGCGCAGGCGGGTGAGCACGCGCTACCGGCCCGGCGTGACCGGGCGCTCGACTTCGGCTGCGGGGTGGGCCGGCTGACCCAGGCGCTCGGCGCCGAGTTCGGGCACGTCGACGGGGTGGACATCTCGGACACGATGATCGAGCTGGCCCGCCGCTACAACAAGCTGGGCGAGCGCTGCGACTACCACGTGAACCTCGCGAGCGACCTCTCACTGTTCGAGGACCGCACGATGGACTTCGTGTTCTCGACGATCGTGCTCCAGCACGTGCCGCCGGAGCACGCGGCGACCTACATCACCGAGTTCGTGCGGCTTCTCGCCCCCGGCGGCGCGGCGGTCTTCGACATGACCGCAGCGATGCGCACCGTCAACCTCCCGGCCGGGTCGCACCGCGCGTCGATCGCTGCGGTGGAGCCCCGAGACTCCTTCAGCGCCGGGCAGAGCGCGATCCTCACCTTCACCGTGACGAACGCCTCCGACCTCACCTGGCCCGCGGGGTCGCTGACCCGGCTCGGCAACCACTGGCGTACCCCCGAGGGCGAGTCCGTCGCGCTCGACGACGGCCGGACCTCCGTGGTCCCGTCGAACGTCGAGCCGGGCGGCTCGGTGACGGTGAACCTCACCGTCGCCGCACCGGAGAAGCCGGGCCGCTACGTCCTCGAGCTCGACGTCGTCGAGGAGGGCGTGACGTGGTTCGCCCAACAGGGGTCCGCCGTGCTCGATCTGCCGGTCCACGTCGCGGGGACGGGGCGGGCGCGGCCGAGCCTGCGGGACCGGTTGCCGTGGTCGCGCAAGGAGCGGGTCGACGCCGACACCGAGGAACGAGAGACCGAGGTCGACCCCGAGCCGTTCTCCATGGACGGGGTACCGCGAGCGGAGGTTGAGGCGCTCGTCACCGCCGCCGGCGGCACCGTGGTCCACGTCGAGCCCTCCGGCAGCTCGGGCCCGGAGTGGGAGGCCTACCGCTATGTCGTCTCACGCGACTGAGGACGCCGACGCCGCCGGGACCACGCGTGCGTAGCCTCATCGACGCGACGGCGCTTCCGAAGAACCACGGTGGAGTCGGCCGCTACGTCGACGAGATCCTCGCCCGCCTGCCCGGCCTCGGCGTCGACGCGCATGTCCTCGCCCAGCCCCGCGACCGGGCCCACTATGGGTCGATGCTCGGCGCCGACCGCGTGCACGTCGCGGCAGGCTGGGCCGCCAGGGCCGCCCCTAGGCTGGCGTGGGAGCAGACCGGGTTGCCCCTGGTCGTCCGCCACGTCCAGCCGGACGTGCTGCACTCACCCCACTACACGATGCCGCTCGCGACGAGCCTCGCCTCGACGCCTCGGCAGGTCGTGACGCTGCACGACGCGACGTTCTTCAGCCACCCCGAGCTGCACCTGGGTGTCAAGGCGCGGTTCTTCCGGGCCTGGACGTCGGTGTCCTCCCGCCGGGCCGACGCGCTCATCGCGCCGAGTGAGGCCACCCGCTCCGAGGTGGTGCGGCACACCAAGGCCGACCCCGCCCGGATCACGGTCATCCCGCACGGCGTCGACCACGAACGGTTCCGGCCGGCCACGGACGACGAGAGGGTCCGGGTACGCGAGTGGCTCGGTCTCGCTCCCGGCGCACCGTATGTCGCCTTCCTCGGGACGCTGGAGCCGCGCAAGAACGTCCCGGCGCTAGTCCACGCGTACTCGGCGGCGTGCGCCGAGAGGGCGGACCCGCCCGCACTGGTGCTCGCCGGCGGCCAGGGCTGGGACGACGGCGTCGACCCGGCCGTGGCGCAGGTGCCGACCCACCTCAAGGTGCTGCGTCCCGGGTTCGTCCCCGACGACCTCGTCCCCGGACTGCTCGGCGGCGCCGAGGTCGTCGCCTACCCGGCGTTCGGCGAGGGGTTCGGGCTGCCGGTGCTGGAGGCGATGGCCTGCGGCGCGGCGGTGCTGACCACCGAGGGGTTGTCGCTGCCCGAGGTGGGCGGAGACGCGGTCCGGTACGCGCTGAGCCCGGAGGCCGACGACCTGGCCGACGCGCTCACCGCGCTGCTCGACCACCCGGCGGAGCGGCAGCGGCTGGGCGCGGCCGGGATCCGGCGGGCGGCCGAGTTCACGTGGGACACGGCGGCGAAGCAGCACGTCGAGGTCTACGAGCGGGTGGCGGCCTCATGAGCGACACGGCGCCGGTCCGGCTCGTCGTGGTGACGTACTCGCCGGGCGAGTTCCTGCGCGAGTTCCTCGCGTCGGTGCCCGGCGCGTCGACGCGTGAGGTGCCGGTGACGGTCGTCGACAACGGGTCGACCGATGGCACCCTTGACTGGGTTCGGGCCCGGCCGGAACTCACGCTCGTCGAGACCGGCAGCAACCGGGGCTACGGGGGAGCGGCCAATGTCGGCGTCGCCGCGGCCACCGAGGACTGGGTGCTCGTCGTCAACCCGGACATCACCTTCGAGGCGGACGCGATCGACGAACTCCTCGACGTCGCCGGCCGTTGGCCCCGGGCGGGCGCGCTCGGGCCGCGGATCCACACCGACGACGGGCTGCTCTACCCCTCGGCCCGCGAGCTGCCGTCGATCGGGCGGGGCGTCGGCCACGCGGTGTTCGGCTGGGTGTGGCCCTCGAACCCGTGGACCGCCGCATACCGGCGGGAGCGTGGCACCCCCCGGGAGGGGACCGTCGGCTGGCTCTCCGGTGCCTGCCTCATGCTGCGCCGTGAGGCGTTCGCGTCGGTCGGCGGGTTCGACGAGCGGTTCTTCATGTACTTCGAGGACACCGACCTCTGTGAGCGCCTGTCCGAGGCCGAGTGGGACGTCGTGTACGCGCCGTCGGCCACCGTCGTTCACCACGGCGGCCACTCCACGGTCCGCGATCCGGCCCGGATGTCCAAGGCGCACCACGACAGCGCCTACCAGTACCTCGCCGGCCGGTATACGGGTCCGAAGTGGGCGCCGGTCCGCGGGCTGCTGCGCGCGGGGCTCTGGGGGCGGTACCAGCTATCACTGCGGGTGGGGCGGGTCCTGCACGGAGCGCGGCCGACGCGCCACGTCTGAGGCTCGGAGTTCCGACGCGGTCAGGCGGCGGGGACCCAGAGCTCCCACCGGCCGGCCGGGACGAGTGTGTAGTCCTCCTTGGGCAGCGGAAGCGTCGCCGCACCCTTCTCGACCGACCCAGCGTCGTAGACCTGGGCCACCCTCGAGCTCGGTGTGCCCTGCGCCCGGGCGACGTCGTCAGGAAGCCGCGGGACGACGTCCGGCCAGGAGTCGAGCTGCCCCTTGGCGTAGTAGTCGAGGACGTAGACGGTCCAGTAGTCGCCCCGGACCGCGGTGATCCCGCGCTGTTGGAGGTCGGCGGCGGCCCGTTCGGCACCCGCATTGGGGTCGTCCCAGGTCCAGCCGACGGACCCGTGCAGCGACGGCACGCAGGCGAGGAGGCCCCAGACCACCGGAACCGTGGCCGCGGGGAGCAGCGGCGGGCGTTGCCAGCTCGGACGAAGGCGGGTCCAGCCGAAGAGCCCCACCAGGAGGGTCGGCAGGAACGCCACCGCGTAGCGCCCGTCCGCGCTGTACGAGAGGGCCTGGAACGCCGCCAGCGCCGGGATCGCGCCGACCCCCGCGACGGTGAACGGCAGCGCCGCGCGGCCGGTCCGGAACGGCAGCACGGCGAGTCCTACGAGCGCAGCGACGATGAGCACGCCGGCGATCACGCCGATGACGGGGGACGGTTCGAGCCACGCGCCGCTCGGCGAGCGGAGTCCGAACCCGCTGGGCAGCAGCTCGGTGAGGATGATCTGCACCCGTTCGGGGTAGGTCGCAGGCCGGTCCGACTGCCCGATGCGGGGTGCTCCGTGGCGGTAGAGGTGGACCAACCAGGGGAGCGCGCCGAGGACGCCGCCGACGAGGGCGGTCAGGATCGACAGGGGGCGCCGCCAGATGACGCCCACCACCGGTACGCAGGCCAGCGTCGCGACCACACCGAAGATCGGATGCCCCCAGAGCGCCACGCCGGCAGCCAGCCCGGCGCCGAACGCCAGCCCGGGATGCGGCAGGTTCATGAGCCGTACGGCGCAGCCGATAGCCATGACCATCGCGACCGCACCACTCGCGTACCCCATGTAGCTGATCGACCAGAGGGCCACGGCGGCCCCGGAGCTCACCCAGCTGACCGCGCCGACGACCAGCGCGACGCGGCGGCCGAGGAGTGGAGCGGCGGCCCAGGCGAGGGCAAGGCCCGCCACGAACGAGAGCACGATCGGGACGATCTTGAGGGCGACCGTGCCGCTGGTGACGAGGAGCAGCGGTGCGGTGAGGTACGACTCGAGAGCCCCGCCGTAGTCGTTGCCTTCCACCAGAGGGGCGAAGTGGCCGTGGAGGATGTTGTAGGCCTGCAGCCCCGTCAGTGCCTCGTCGGAGTTCACCCGCGCGGCCGGAGACATCACGGCCCAGAGGTGCAGCCCGAGGCTGAGCAATGCGGCCGGCATGAGGATGACGACCGCGTCGCGGACCCGTCGGCGGCGTCGGGTCGGGGGCGACGTGACGGCGGGGGAGAGCTCGCCCGCCTCGGCGCGGCTCATGGTTCTCCTGAGGGCGGGCTGCAGTTCGAGGTCCAAAATACCCGGTCGCCTAGGGCGGACACCCGCCCACGCTGTCCGGCTAAGGCGAACGACCCCCTGAGCGCCTTGGAGATCGGCGAGCGGCCGGACCGGTCGCCGCGAGCGGGGTGGACGAGGGTGCAGGCGATGGCCGATGGGCGACTCGTCAGGTTACGCCCGCATTCGTCCTGTGAAGTCGCGCCGTTGTTGCCCTGTATTGCTTCGGAGACAGGAGATTTGCGCATAAAGTCCCGCTGATCTCGGCGCTGGGGGGCAGCGAGGTCGCCTCGGGAACTTCATCGAAAGACTTCTGCTGCAATGGCCCGTTCTTGGGTTCGACGCGTCGTCGTCGGCGTGCTCGTCTGTGTGCTCGTCTCGGCGTCGACACCGAGACTCGCCGGAGCCGCGACTCCGGTGATGACGGATGGCTTCGTTCGGGTCCCCACCTCGTCCGGACAGCCTGGGGGCGAGCTCACGGACTTCGCCTTCGTGCCGGACAGTGCCGGGAAGCTGACCCGCGGGTTCATCAGCCTCGGCCGCGCCAAGGCGGCGGTGAAGTACACGGACCCCTCTGGAGCGATCCGCAACCTCGCGACGATCCCGAATGTCTGGAGCGCCGGTGACTACGGGCTCATCAGCCTCAGCCTCTCCCCGGACTACCTCACCACCGGCGAGGTCGCACTGCTGGCCACCTACGCCGCCTCGCCGTACGCGCTGAGCCGCGTCGACATCATGAAGGTCGACAACCCGCTGTCGCCGACGACCTTCACGTTCGTGCGGACCGTCCTGGGCGGCATCACCCAGGGCGACGGCCAGCCGACGGCGAACTCGCACGGGGCCGGCACGGTGCTGTGGGCCGCCGACGGCACCCTCTACGCGGGGTTCGGGGACGCCGCCAGCTGGACGGTGGCCGACCCCACCGCCCTCCGGGCCCTGGACCCGGACGACCCGCACGGGAAGATCCTGCACTTCGACGTCAACGGGCGGGGCGTCGCGACCAACCCGTACTACGGCAAAGCGCCGGCCGGCTCGTGGCGCGAGCGCGTCTTCGCCTCGGGCCTCCGGAACCCGTACCGCTTCAGCGCGGACCCGACTCGCCTGAACACGCTGTATGTCGGCGATGTCGGCTGGATGGCCACCGAGAAGGTGGCCATCGTTAAACCCGGGTACGTCGGTGGTTGGCCGTGCTACGAGGGCGTGGACGGCCGCGGCGGCATCTGGACGAGTGGGTACCAGGACTTCGACCAGTGCCAGGACTACTACCGGACCAACCAGATCGACGTGCCGTCGACGACGACGTTCAAGGAGACCATCCCGGGTCCGACGACCGACCTGTGGAGCTTCGCGCGCTTGGGCAAGGGCGCAGCGGTCGTGGGTGGGGTGGTCTACCAGGGTGACAGCTACCCGATCCGGTACCGCGGGGCGTACTTCTTCGCGAACTTCCCGCCGGACAGCCCGAGCAAGATCTGGACGCTCGAGACCGACGGCACCACCCTCACCCGGGCTCCTGAGCCCGACGGGTTCGCCAGCTCGATCGGCGGGCCGGTGGCGATCCACACGGGGCCGGGCGGCGACATCTACTACGCCGACTACTTCACCGGCGACGTCGTGCAGATCAAGTACGCACCGGGTAACCGACCTCCGGAGGCGCTCGCCACGACGACGACGACGCCAGAGACCAAGACGGTGTGCGTCGACGCCTCCGCCAGCTTCGACCCGGACGGAGACGCCCTGTCGTTCTCGACGGACTTCGGCGACGGATCCGTCGTCACGGGCGCGAAACCCTGCCACGCATACCCGTCGGCTCAGCCGAGCACGACCTACGAGGTGGTCGTCACCGCCAAGGACACAGCCGGGCTTACGTCGAGCAGGTCACTTCAGGCGGCGCCGGCCGACCATGCGCCGACCTTGACGCCGGTGACTGTCCCCGCGGCCACGGCCCGCTTCGCCGTGGGTCAGCAGATCACCGTCAAGCTCACGGTCGCCGACGTCGAGGACGGCGCGCGTCCCGTCACCCAGCAGAGGCAGATGCTGCACTGCGCCAGCGACACCGACTGCCATACGCACTTCGAAGACTCGGTCACCCTGACTCCCGACGCGAGCGGCAACGTCACGTACACCACGTCGTTCGCGGACCACGGCCAGAACACCACGCAGGTCCTCTCGTTCACGACGCAGGACTCCCTCGGTGTCCAGACCGTCTGGACATACCAGGCCAAGCCCGACCTCCGCACCGTCACCGTGACGTCGCCGGCTCCGGTGACGATCGACGGATACGCCACGAGCACCCTCAAGGTTGCCGTGGGCTCGAACAACTCGGTCTCTGTCCCCGCGACCGTCGACGACCTGACCTTCTCGGGCTGGTCCGACGGGGGTGCCCGCAGCCACTCCCTCACCATGCCGGCGCAGGATCTCGACCTCACGGCGACGTTCTCCAGCGCGATCGACCGGTACAACGAGACCCTCGGCGGCAAGCTCGGGGCGCCCACCGGCATCGAGGTGGGTGTCGGCACCGGCAAGATGCGGCCCTACGAGAATGGCAACATCTACTGGTCGGCGGCGACCGGCGCTCATTTCGTCTGGGGCGGCAACCTCTCGCGGTACGTCGCGTTCGGCGGTCCTGCGGTGCTCGGCTTCCCGACCGCGGACGAGGTGGGGATCTCCGGTGGGGCCCGGGCTGACTTCCAGGGCGGCAAGATCTTCTGGTCGCCCGCCACGGGGTCGCACGCCGTCATCGGCGGCATCCTGACTCGGTACGAGCAGCTCGGCGGACCTGCATTCCTCGGCTTCCCGGCCACCGACGAGTTCCAGGTCGCGGGCGGCGCCCGGGTGGTGTTCGAGCGCGGGTCGCTGCTGTGGTCCGGCGCCACCGGGGCACATTTCGTGATCGGCGGGATCCAGGCGAAGTACGACGCCTACGGCGGTCCGGCCGCTCTCGGCTTCCCTATAACGGACGAGGTCGCGGTCGCTGACGGCGCACGCAGCACGTTCACCCGTGGTTCGGTCTTCTGGTCCGGAGCTACCGGGGCCCACGCCGTCATCGGCGGGATCCTCCTCCGCTACGACCAGCTCGGCGGACCCCCGGGGCTCGGGTTCCCGACGACCGACGAGATGGGCGCGGCAGGCGGCGCCCGTGTCTCGTTCCAGCGCGGCGCGATCCTCTGGTCCGGCGGCACCGGCGCGAAGTACGTCATCGGCGGCATCCTCGCCAAGTACGACGCGTACGGCGGGGCTCCTCGGCTCGGCTTTCCAGTCACCGACGAGGTGGCGGTGGTTGGCGGCGCCCGGAGCACCTTCACGGGTGGTTCGGTGTTCTGGTCGGGCGGCACCGGGGCTCACGTCGTCATCGGCGCGATCCTCGCGCGCTACGACCAGATCGGCGGGCCAGGCAGCTACATCGGGTTCCCGACCTCGGACGAGTTCGGGGTGAGCGGTGGCGCCCAGACGAACTTCTCCTACGGCCATCACATCTTGTGGCGAGCCTCGACCGGGACGGTCGTCCAGTAGCTCGCGCGGACCCGCGGATCGGCTCACTAGGGTGGGCGGATGCTTGCTGCCTACGCCGCCCGGATCGACGCGAACGACCCGCTCAGCGCCCTGGAGATCGGTGACCGTCCGGACCCGTCGCCGCGCGCAGGCTGGACGACGGTGCAGGTCAAGGCCGCTGGGCTGAACCACCACGACGTCTGGTCGCTCAAGGGCGTGGGCCTGCCCGAGGACCGGCTGCCGATGATCCTCGGCTGCGACGGCGCCGGCGTCGACGCCGAGGGCAACGAGGTGATCGTCCACGCGGTGGTCCCGAGCGACGGCTGGAGCGGCGACGAGACCCTGGACCCGCGGCGGACCCTGCTCTCCGAGCTCCACGACGGCACCCTGGCCGAGCAGGTCGCGGTGCCCACGGGCAACGTCGTGCCGAAGCCGGAGGGTATGCCGTGGGAGACCGCCGCCTGCCTGTCCACCGCGTGGCTGACCGCATACCGGATGCTCTTCACCAACTCCGGGGTGCAGCCGGGCGGGACCGTGCTGGTCCAGGGTGCCGGCGGGGGCGTGGCGACGGCGCTGGTGCAGCTCGGGTCGGCGGCGGGGTACCGGATGTGGGTCACGTCGCGCGACGAGGCCAAGGGCGCGCGGGCCGTGGAGATCGGGGCGGACCGGGCGTTCGAGTCCGGGGCGCGGCTGCCGGAGAAGGTCGACGCCGTCATGGAGACCGTCGGCGCGGCCACCTGGACCCACTCGATCAACTGCCTCGGACCGGGCGGCACGGTCGTCATCTGTGGGGCGACGTCGGGTGACGCACCCCCGAAGGCGGAGCTGACGAAGATCTACTTCCGCCAGCTGCGCGTGGTCGGCTCCACGATGGGGAACCGGTCGGAGCTGGAGCGGCTCGCCCGGTTCGTCGCCGACCGTGGGATCGAGCCGGTGGTCGACTCGGTCCACACTCTCGCCGACGCGCGCGACGGGTTCGCCCGGATCGCCGACGGCGAGGTGTTCGGCAAGGTGGTCATCTCCGTCAACTGACGACTGACACTCAGTCGACCGTGGCGACCTGGACTCGTTCGGCGCCGCGGGGTGTCACGAGGACGCAGCGGCCCGGGACGCGGGAGGCGGAGCCGTTCATGGCCGCCCCGACACCCAGGCTTGCCGAGCCGGGAGCCGGCCAGAGCACGACGCCGGTATGCGCCCGTGCCAGGTCCGTGGCCAGGGCACTGGTCCGACTCTCGAGGGCGAGGGTCGAGGTCGTCGCGACGACCACCCCCTGGTCCTCGTCCACCCGGCGGGCGATCTCGAGCAGGACCGGTTCGAGCGGAGTGCCTGCCAGCCGCTCGGCGTCGTCGACGAGGACGGCGAGGTGGGGATGGGCCCGACGGTCTGCGACGAGGCGCTCCCGGTCCGCGTCGCCGTACCCCGTGACGCGGGTGACCGGGTGGCCCACTGCACCCAGCGCGGCCGCGATGGTGTGCAGCGTCGTGCTCCGCCCCGACCTCGGCGGCCCGACGACGAGGATCCGCCGGTCGCCACCGGCGACGTCGAAGCCGATGCGCTCGAGGTCGCCGTCTCGAACCCCGACGGGTAGGAGACCGCGCACGCCGTCGAGCTCACCCGGAGCGAAGGTGACGGTGGTCGGCAGGCGGCGAACCGGCCGAGGCCATCCGGCTCCTCGCGTCGGTTCCCCGTGTGCCGCCGCCTGCGCCTCCGCGGGCCACCGGGTCCAGCGTCTCGCCACGTCGGCGAGCGCATGCGCCGGGTCCCCATCACTGAGTCGTGCGATCTGGACCGGCCGGTGCGTACTGGCGTCCAACGCGCGTCCTGGCGGTTGGTGGGTAGGCACCACCCGTGGCGGGATCCCGGCGACCGCCAGGTCGACCGGGTCGCCCAGCGCGAGAACCAACCGCTGGGCGAACAACGGGACAAGCTGACCGGCGAGGACCGCCCGCCCTCCGGTGACGACGGCGGCGAGGCCGGATCTGCGTGCCCCCTCGAGCGTCGTTCGCACCTCCGCAGCCAGGGACCCGTGTGCATGGGCCGCGAGCCGCTCCCAGCCGTCGACGAGCAGCACCGTTCGGGCTCCTGACTCCGGGCTCGCATTGGTCAGGTGAGCGAGGCGTTCGACGACCAGGCGCACGTGGTCGGCGTCGTCGACGTCGGCCACGGCCGCGACCTGCGGAAGCGCCGCGAGCGGGGTCAGCTCGGGCGGGCCGATCGCATACAGATGCAGCTCGCTGGGCGACCGGCTTCGGGCCAGCTGTGCGGCGACCAGAAGCACGGCCGTGGTCCGACCGCTCCGTCCGCCGCCGGCGATCCCGAGGTGACCGTTGGTGAGGACCCACGACCACGGGGTCTGACTCTGGGCGGCCGGATCGTCCTCCATCCCCAGCCGGAGGTGCCCGACCCCGTCCTCCTCGACCGGCCCCAGTGAGGACACGTCGAGCACGTCCGGCAACGGGGCGATCCACGGGGGGCGCGGATCCGGGATGCCGAGTGACCGAGCCGCCTCGCGCGTGGCGCTGACGATGTGGTCGAGATCCGATCGGTCGCAGGTGTCCTGCGCCGCCGTGGTCACCCGCGGAGGCAGTACCCACCCTCCGGCCGAGCTGGGTGCCGGCGTCACCGTCAGGCCGGCCCCTTCGCCGGGTCCGCCGGTGACTCGCGCCGACTGGAACCGGGTGAGCGGCGTCGTGGCGCCTCGGAGACTGGCCCTTCCCGGAGTGCTCGCGTCGATCCAGGCGGCGTCCGGCGCGTCCAGGACATCGTCCGAGTCCGTCCGGTCCCGGACGCGCAGGGCGATGCGCAGGCTGACGTTGGCCCGGATGTCGGCGGAGACGATGCCGCCGGGCCGCTGCGTCGCGAGCACCAGGTGAACGCCGAGAGACCGGCCTACTGCGGCGAGCCGGACCAGACCGTGGACGAAGTCGGGGAGCTCCTCGGCGAGGACGCGGAACTCGTCGATGACGATCACCAGCCGCGGCACCGCCGAGAGCGCGGGCCGGCTCGCCCGCAACCGTTGGTATGCCTCGAGACTCGAGGCTCCCTCGGCCGCCAGCAGCCGCTCGCGCCGACGCACCTCCGCCGTCAAAGACGTCAGCGCCCGGGTCGTGAGGTGGCCGTCCAGGTCGGTGACCACCCCCACCACATGGGGAAGGCCGGCGCAGCCGCGGAACGCGGCCCCGCCCTTGTAGTCGACGAGCAGGAAGGTCAGCTCGTCCGGCCGGTTGGCCAGCGCCAGCGAGCAGACCAAGGTCTGGAGCAGCTCCGACTTCCCGGCGCCGGTCGTCCCCGCGACGAGGGCATGCGGACCGTCGACGGCAAGGTCGACCGCCACCGGCCCGTCGACGGCCACGCCGAGGACCGCCGTCGTCGACGAGCGGACGGTCGACCAGCGCGTCCGCACCCCAGCCGCGTCGACGTGGCCGACGAGGTCGAGCAGCCGCACCGACACGGGCAGTTCGGTCGAGCTCGACGGCGGCACCGCGTCGCGCAACGGGGCCAAGGCTCGCGTCACGCGGCACACCCACTCCGGCCCGGGAGCGTCGGGAACCAGTTCGACGGAGGCTCCATTGCTGGACAACCGGCCCGTCTGCATCCGTTCTCCCCCTGTGGGCAGCGACAGGACGGCGGCGCACGTCGCAGGAAGCTGCGCGGGTGACTCGCCCAGCACGACGACCGCGACCCCGACCGACGGGCCTCGCTGCAGGACGGGGCCGAGACCCAACCCCTCCACGCCGGCCGACCCGTCGACGACGACGACGAGCAGCGGACGTTCCGGCGGCGCCCGGACGCGGTCGGCCTCCTCGCGGCGCCCGATCTCCGCGACGACGCGGTCGACCAGAGATCCGGCCGCTCCGGCGACAGCGACGTCCCGCGTGTGGGGGAACCGACGGACGAACTCCCAGTCCGCCATCGCCGACCGAGGCGCCACGACGTGCACCTCCAACCGGCTGGGCGGAACACCCACCGCCAGTCGGCAGAGCAGCGCCGCGGTCGAGCGCCGGACCTGCTCACGGCCTCCGTGCACACCGAGAACGCCGACCTCGGCCAGGTCGAGAGCCACGGGTGCCGCGTCGTGCCGAGGCGGCGAGGGCGCGGTGTCGCCGACGAGCCGCACCGTCGAACGCGGAGTGCCGATCCCGACACTGACCGAACACCCACCGTCGCGCCACAGCGCGCGGGTCCGCGCCTCGACCGTCGCCAGAACCCCCGCGATCGGCGGGTGCGACCGTTCCAGTTCGGTGCGATCCCGGGACACGGCCCTCTCGAGCTCCTGCTGCGCGTCGTCGAGGGCGGCAGCGTGGTCGGCTGTGGCGATCGGGTGCGAGCGACGTCTTCGCCGCTCGCCCAGCCAGCTCGCGAAGGAGAGCACCGGCCCGGTCAGTCCGAACAGCAGCATTGTCGGCGAGCGCATCACTGCAGCGAGGACTCCGGCCATCAGCAATGGAACAGCCAGCGCCATCAACGGAAAGCGGGTGCGCGCGACCGGAGAGGGAGTGTCCGGGAACCGGACCTCCTCCGGCTCCACGCGCGCGGACGGCCCGCCGGGCTGGACGACGAGGTGTCCTTCGCCATCCGGCCGGGCCGGCGCGACGTCGCGAGGCGTGCGACGGAGCTGGAGTCGGGTGCGTCCGACGTCCACGACGTCGCCGACCGCGAGAGAGTGCGCGGAGCGGTCGAGCCGGACGCCGCATACCCGCGTTCCGTTCTTCCCCTGGAGGTCTGTCACGCTCGGTCCCGACGACGGTGTCACGTCGATCCGTGCGTGGTTCCGGGAGACACCGAGGTCGGTCAACCGCACTAGCGCGTCGTCGGACCGTCCGACGATCGAGCCTCCCGTCGGCAACGGGATGCGGAGCCCGACGTCTGGACCGGCCAGGACCCAGAGCTCCCACGGCGAGGTCGCCGGGCGCCGGTCGGCCCCGGCGTCGACCCGGACCACGGCACCCTCCAGGAGCGGCGGGGAGCCCACGACCGAACTGTCCGGAACATGGCGGTCGTCCACGAACAGGCTTGTCGCGCGCAGTGCGCGCCGTAGCTCGGCGGACGGGGTCCGTGGCGGGCAGTCCACGACGACCTCGCGGTCCCGGGGTCCGCCAGATGTGTCCCGGATCGTCAGCTGGATGCGCATGAGGTCCTCCCTGGACCGATCACAGCGCTTCGCGCCGACACAGGCCGAGGGTTATCCACAGACCCTGAGAATCCTTGGCTTGCATGACCCTGAGCCCGCTGAGGTGCCCTTAGGATCACCGGCAGTGATTGGCGGTACGGCGACGACCCGACGTTGCCGGGGGAGGGGTCGTACCTGTGACGGATGCCGTGCGCGTCGTCGAGAGCGAGGTCCGCGAGCTCATTCGACGGACCGGTCTCGACCCGGCCCGACACCCGGTCGAGGTCGGGCGGCTCGTCCACGACGTCATCTCCGACTACGACGAGCGATCCCTGCACGGCGGGCTGCCCGTCCTGGTCGACCGCCAGGAGGCCGCCAAGCAGGTCCTCGACACCGTCGCCGGGTTCGGGCCGTTGCAGCCGTACTTCGACGACCCCACCGTCGAGGAAGTATGGATCAACGAACCGTCCAAGGTGTTCGTGGCTCGACGCGGGGTCGCCGAGCTCACCACGACGATCCTCACTCCGGACGAGGTTCGTGACCTCGTCGAGCGGATGCTCCGGACCTCGGGTCGCCGCGTCGACCTGTCCTCGCCGTTCGTCGACGCGACCCTCAGCGACGGGTCGCGCCTGCATGTCGTCATCCCTGACATCACCCGCGACCACTGGCACGTCAACATCCGCAAGTTCGTGGTCCGGGCGGACCACCTCGACGATCTCGTGCGTCTCGGCACCCTGACCGCCCAGGCGGCGCGGTTCCTCGAGGCGTCCGTGGTCGCCGGCCTCAACATCCTCGTGGCCGGGGGCACGCAGGCCGGCAAGACCACCCTGCTGAACTGCCTCGCCGCATCGATCCCCTCGCGGGAGCGGGTGGTCACCTGCGAGGAGGTCTTCGAGCTCAAGATCCCGCTGCGCGACGTCGCGAGTATGCAGTGCCGCCAGCCGAGCCTCGAAGGCACCGGTGAGGTGCCGCTGCGCCGTCTGGTCAAGGAGGCGCTGCGGATGCGGCCGTCTCGGATCATCGTCGGCGAGGTCCGTCAGGCGGAGTCGCTCGACCTGTTGATCGCCCTCAACAGCGGCGTTCCCGGGATGTGCACCCTCCACGCCAACTCCGCCCGAGAGGCGATCGTCAAGATGTGCACCCTGCCGCTGTTGGCCGGCGAGAACGTCGGTTCGCGGTTCGTCGTCCCGACGGTCGCGTCGTCGGTCGACATCGTGGTCCACCAAGCCATCGACCGCGACGGCGTCCGCCGGGTACATGAGATCGTCGGCGTTCCCGGACGGGTCGAGGGCGATGTCGTCGAGATCGCCGACCTCTTCGTAAGCCGCGGAGATCGGCTGACCCGCGCCGACGGCTTCCCGCCCCACGCCGACCGGTTCGAGCGCGCCGGCTACGACCTGAGCAGCCTGCTGGCGCAGGAGATCTGATGCGCGCCGTCGCCGTCGGACTTCTGCTAGGGATCGGGCTGTTCTGCATCTGGTGGTCGTTCTGGCCACGCGACGAGCGCCGGTCCGAGCCGCAACGTCCAGGCTTGCTGGCCCGTCTCCAGGACGACATCACCCAGGCCGGCTACACGAGCGTCAGTCCCGGCAACCTCATCACCGCGTGCTGCGTCGCCGGGCTGCTCGTCTTCGCCCTCATGCAGGCGAGCACCCGCGTGGTGCCGGTCGCGCTCTGCTTCGGGGTGATGGCGGCCTATGCGCCGGTCGCGCTCGTGCGGATGCGGGCTCGTTCTCGCCAGGCCCACCTGCGCGACCTGTGGCCCGACGCGGTGGACAACATCGCGTCGGCAGTACGCGCCGGACTCGCGCTCCCGGAAGCATTGAGCCAGCTGGCGATTCGCGGACCCGAGGAGCTGCGGCCGGCGTTCGCCGCCTTCGGGGAGGACTACCGTACGACGGGTCGCTTCCACGACTGCCTCGACCGACTCAAGGAACGGCTGGCCGACCCGGTCGGCGACCGGCTGGTCGAGTCGCTGCGAATCGCGCGCGAGGTCGGGGGGTCCGACCTTGGGCGGCTGCTGCGGACGCTGTCGACCTTCCTCCGCGAAGATGCCCGCACGCGAGCCGAGCTCGAGACCCGGCAGGGCTGGACCGTCAATGCGGCTCGTCTGGCCAGCGCCGCACCGTGGATCGTCTTGGCGATGCTGTCGTTCCAGCGCGACTCACTGCAGGCCTACAGCACGCCCGCTGGTGTGCTCGTCCTGCTGATCGGCGCAGCGGTGACCGTCATCGCATACCGGCTCATGGTCCGGATCGGCCGGCTGCCACAGGAAGAGCGAGTTCTCCGATGAGCCTGTTGACGACGCTTGGAACAGGCTGGAGCTGGGCCGGCGCGATGGTGGGCGCGATGATCGGGCTCGGCCTGGCGCTCGTCGTCGTCGGGCTGCCGGTGTCTCGTCGGCCGGGGTTGAACGAGCGCCTCGAGCCATACCTGCGCGACACGCCACGCCCGTCGCGGCTCCTCATGCGCCCCGACTCCGTGTCGGTCGCCGGCGTCGCCCGGATCCTGCGTCCGATCCTGACCGACCTGGCTCGGGCCGTCGAGCGGATGCTCGGCGGCGCGGCCTCCGTCCGCCGCCGGTTGCAGCGGGCCGGGCTGACGCCCGACGTCGAACGGTTTCGGGCCGAGCAGGTCGTCTGGGGCGGCATCGGGGCGCTCGTCGGGGTCGTTCTGGGCGCTCTCGCCATGGTCTTCCGCGGCGCCTCGGCGCTGCCGGTCGTGCTGTTGGTGGTCTGCTTCGCCGGCGCCGGGATCGTGTCGCGCGACCTCTGGCTGACCCGGGCGGCGAACCAGCGCGAACGCCGGATGCTGGCCGAGTTCCCGACGATCGCCGAGCTGCTGGCGCTCGCGGTCAGCGCAGGGGAAGGGGCCACCGGAGCGCTCGACCGGGTCTGCCGCCTGTCCCGAGGCGAGCTGTCGGCCGAGCTCGGCGCCTGCCTCGCGGAGGCTCGGGCGGGTGCCAACCTACCGACGGCGCTGCAGGGCCTCGCGGACCGGACGGGTCTGACCAGCCTTTCGCGGTTCGTCGACGGCATCGTCGTCGCCGTCGAGCGCGGAACCCCTCTCGCCGAAGTCCTCCGGGCTCAGGCCCAGGACGTTCGCGAGTCCGGGCGCCGAGCCGTCATGGAGGAGGGCGGCCGGAAGGAGATCGCGATGATGGTCCCGGTGGTCTTCCTCGTCCTGCCCGTGACTGTTCTGTTCGCCATCTATCCCGGCGTCGCGTTCCTGCGGCTCGCCGTCTGAACCAGGCCATGCCGCACCTTTCGAACCAGGTCAAGGAAACCGAGGGAGTACCCGTGACCAGAACCACCGCCCGCCTCGCCGCGCTCCTGCACGCGAACGCGCACGCCGCCGTCGATCGGCTGCACAGGCGTTCCGACCGGCGAGATCGCGGCGACGTGCCCGGCTGGGTGCTCATCACGGTGATGACCGCCGGGCTCGTCTCGGCGATCTGGATCCTCGCCGGACCGACACTGACGCAGATGTTCCAGGACGCCCTGGGCAAGGTCACCGGGAAGTGACCGCGGGTGCGTCACACTGACGCACCTCGACGCGGACTCGCCCGTGCACTCGACGGGCGTGCGCGTCCGGGTGCCGCACGGCGGGACCGCGGGTCGGCCATCGCCGAGTTCGCCATGGTCGGCGGGCTCGTCGTGCTGCTCGGGATGGCGGTCTTCCAGCTGGCCCTGGTGCTCTACGTCCGCAACGCGCTGGTCGCCGACGCGTCCGAGGGCGCGCGACTGGGGGCGCGGGTCGGCGCGTCCGTCGACGAAGGAGCCGCGCGGACGAGAGACCTCATCACCCGCGACCTGAACGGTGGGTATGCGCAAGGGGTGACCGCGTCACGGCGGACCACATCCGCGGGGGTTCAGGTGGTCGAGGTCACGGTGTCGGCGCCTGTCCCGGTGGTCGGGCTGGTGGGGCCGACAGGCGTGATGACCGTGACCGGTCGCGCCTTCCAGGAGGGGCAGTGATCGCGCTTCGCTACCGGCTTCGGCTGGCGCGACGCGACGACGGCCGGGCCATCGTCGAGTTCCTCGTGGTGGGGCTGCTGCTCCTCGTTCCGGTCGTCTACTTCATCGTCACCCTCTCCCGGGTGCAGGCGGCGGCCTTTGCCGTGTCGACCGCGTCGCGGGAGGCCGGTCGCGCGTTCACCACCGCGATCACCGAGGAGGACGCGTATGCGCGAGCCCAGGCCGCCGCGCGAATCTCGTTCGAGGACTTCGACTTCGGCGCCGACGGCGGCGTCCAGCTTCGCTGTGACGGCTCGCCGTGCCTGCGTCCGGAAGGTCGCGTCGAGGCGGTGGCGACAGTGACGGTGCGACTGCCTCTGGTCCCCGACATGCTGAGCGGCGCGATTCCCGCCGCCCTGCCGGTGTCCGCGACCCACGTCGCCACGGTCGACCGGTTCCGCGGGCGGTGAGGCACCGCATGCGTCGCGTCGCCGCGGTTCTACAGTGGGTCGGGCTCCGGCCGCCCAGTCATCGGACGTCCAGCCGCGACGACGGTCAGGTCTCGATCCTCATCATCGGCCTGCTCGGTGTCGTTCTCCTGCTCGTCATGGGAGGCGTCGACGTGACCGCAGCGCAGATCGCCCGGGCCCGGCTCTTCGACGCGTCCGACTCGGCCGCGCTGGAGGCCGCGAACGCCTTGGACGAGGCGGCGGCGTACAGCGGAGGGATCGGTGACGCGGTCGTCGTCAGCAACGGCACAGTGGAGCGGGCGGTCGAGGACAACCTCGCCGCGCGGCCTATGCCGTACGGCATCAGTTCCTGGGAGGTCGCAGGAGGTACCGGGACGACCGACGGCCGCACCGCCGTGGTCGTTCTCCACGGCGTCGCCGAGCTGCCGATGACCGGCGGTCTGCTCGCGGCCCTCGGGAAGTCGGTGACCATCACCGTCGAGTCACGCGCGCGAGCGCCGCTCCAGTGACATCGCGGCCTCGAATCGAACCGTTGGACCTCTCGGCGCACGACCGAACTCAGTTCCTCTGCGGTGAGCCCACACTCGACGAGTGGATCCGCCGGTTCGCCGGACAGGCCACGCGACGGGACGGGGCCAGAACCTATGTCGTCTGCGACGGTCCCCGGGTCATCGCGTACTACAGCGTCTGTGCGTTCCAGGTCGAGCGCGACGTCGCGCCGCCACGAGTCGTGCTTGGAGGGCACCCGGTCCCGGCGATCCTGTTGGCGAGACTCGCCGTGGACCGGTCGGCACAGGGACTCGGCATGGGCAGCTGGCTGTTGCTGGACGCGCTGTCCCTCACGGCATCCGTGGCTGAGCGAATCGGTGCGCGCGTTGTGGTGGTACATGCGTTGGACGACCGGGCGGCGCCGTTTTACCTCCGTTATGGCTTCGTACGTTTCGACAGTCAGCCTTTGAGTCTTTATCTCCCGATGCAGGACGTGAGGGCCACGCTCGGTCTCGTCGAGGGTCGTCGACTTCGTGCGTACAACGTACGTACCCTCGGAGAGGGAGGGGTCTCATGAGCGAAACCAGTCACGAGGTACGGCGGTCTGAGCGCATCAACCTGCGCGTCGAGCCAGAGACCGACCAGTTGCTACGGGCTGCGGCCCGCGTGGAGCACAAGTCGTTGAGCGCCTTCATGGTGGAGTCCGCGCTTGACCGCGCGCGGCAGGTGATGGACGCCGAGCGCCGACTCGCGCTGAGCAGCGAGGAGTTCGACCGCGTGCTCGAGGAGCTCGACCGCCCACCACAAGTGATCCCGCCGTTGCTGGAGCTTGCTCAGCGCGTGAGGCACCAGGACAACAGGACCGGGCCTCAGAAACCTTCCGCGCCGTCGCGTCGACGGGCGTATTAAGCATTCCCGTACGGCACTCTTGTCGGTAGGAACCACGCGGGAGGTGGCCATGGCTGCCTGGGAGTACGACAACTTCGACCTCCTTATCGAGACGGAGGACGACGGTCAGTACCGCGCGCGCGTCATCGAGGCGCCGACCGGTGAGAGCCCGACCGGAACCTTCCGGATCCCCTTCGAGCCGACCCAGCTCGAGAACCTCATGCTCAAGCTCGACCCCGGCCGCTCCGGCACCCGGCGCATCGCCGCCGACCCGCAGTCCCAGGCCGCCCAGGAGCTGGGCAGCGGTCTCTTCGACGCCGTCTTCAGCAGCGACATCCGGCTCACGTGGGCCCGCAGCATCGACACGGTCCGCGCCGCCCGGCGGGGCCTGAGGCTGCGGCTCCGGCTGACCGAGTCGCCGTCGATCGCGGTGCTGCCCTGGGAGCTCCTCTACGACCGCCGCCAGAACAGCTATATCGCCCAGTCCGAGCGGACCCCCGTCGTCCGCTATCTCGAGGTGCCGCTGACGCCACACGCGCTCGACATCGACGGGGCGCTGCGCGTCCTCGTCGTCGTCTCGTCACCGACCGACCTCCCTGAGCTCGACGTCGAGGCCGAGTGGCGTCGCGTCCAGAGCGCCGTGGCCGGGCGGGCGGCCGAGGGCACGGTGCACCTCGACCGACTCGAACAGCCGACGCTCCAGGCCCTCTCGGCGTGGCTGCGCACCCACGACGTCCACGTCCTCCACTTCATCGGACACGGCGAGTACGACGTCCGGAGCGAGGACGGCGTCATCTACTTCACCGACCGGTACGGCCGTCGTGCGCCAGTGTCCTTCCAGCATGATCGGCCCGTACCTGCGCGACCACGACCCGCTCCGCCTGGTCTTCCTCAACGCCTGCCAGTCGGCCCGCGTCAACAGCACCGACCCGTTCAGCGACATGGCCCAGGGTCTGGTCCAGCAGGACTGCGTCGCGGTCGTCGCCATGCAGTTCCCCATCAGCGACGGCGCTGCCGCCGAGTTCACCGGCGAGTTCTACGGCTCGGTCGCCGATGGTCTCCCCGTCGACCAGTCGGTCGGCAGTGGACGCAAGGCACTGCTCGCGGGGTATGCGTCGGAGTGGGCCACGCCGGTGCTCTTCCTCCGCGACCCCGACGGCAAGGTGTTCGACAACATCGTGCCGCAGGTCGCCTCGGCCGTCGTCGAGACCGATGTTGCTGACGAGGACGCAGGCGCGGGGGCAGTGGTCCCGTTCGTCGCCGTCGCCGGTGCGGCCGTGGCGGGTGCCAGCGTCACCGCCGCCGCAGCCGAGGCGCCCGCGGGTGCGGTGTCGACCCCAGAGCCGCCACCGGTCACCGAACCCGGCATCGAGACCGACGGCCCAGCAGTCGCCACGGAGCCGACCGGGAACCTGGAGGCCGACTCGGCGGAGGTGCTCGCAGCGATGCGGGCGCCAACGCCCGCCCCCTCTACAACGGGCGCGGAGGCGGTCGCCGCAACCCCCGTGGTCGCTGAGCCGATCACCGAGACCCCGCCGTCCATGACGCCGACCGCGGAACCGGCCGTGACCACGGCGTCCGGCGTCGCGGCTACGGCAGCGGCCGGCGCGGCGACGGCAGCGGCCGGCGCGGCGGCTTCGGGAGCGGCGCCCACGCCTCCCGACACCGTGCGGATCCCCACGCCACCAGCTCCACCCCCGAACCGGTTCGTCGGCCGGATCGTGGCCGTCGTGCTCGTGCTCGGGCTGCTCGGCTACCTGGGCTGGTGGTTCGCCCAGAACCGGGCCGACAATACCGGCAGGGCGACGCCGCCGACCACGACCAGCGAGACGACCGGCGCCGAGACGTCCACGAGCGAGGCGCCACCGGTCGTGTCGAAGCAGGTGACGGTCGCCGGGCAACACGTCATGGACCGAAGCCGGCGTCGCCTGCCAGCCCGGCAGGACCATCGAGACTGAACGCCACGGGGACCGTCTTCCACAACCCGGCAAACGGCGTCGGGCCCGACGGCGACACCAACGCGGAGCTACGACAGTTCAATCTGCCCGGACTGCCCGACGCGAACCACGGCGCCCTCCTCGCCAGCCTCGACGCCAAGCCGCCGTTCACCGTGGTCGGTGCCTCCGCGACCTACCAGTGTCAGGGCACGGGCGAGTTGTTCCTCGGTCCCAACGACGCAGGCGTCGACAACAACTCCGGGCAGTGGACCGTGACCGTTACGCCGTCAGGCTGACCTCATCGCGACGACGCCGAGGACGACGGTGTCACCGGGGGTCACCGGCGCCCCGCCGCGACCGCCCTCTTGATGTTTCGCAACAGCTCGCTCTCGGGGACGGACACCTCGACCTCCCCCGGCGCCCCCGGCTGCCCACCAGGACCACCAGGACCACCCTGTCCACCCTGTCCACCCGGACTGACCGCCCGGAGCACCGACGCGATGAACGCCGGGTTCTGGTCGCGGGCCAGCACCCGCGGCGTCGCGGCGGCGGGGTCCTGGTCGGCCCGCGCCGGCTGCCCGCCGGACCCGCCCGACCTGAAGCTGACGAGCCGCTCGAGCAGCTCGAACCAGAACGGCGCCCCGACCATGACCAGCACCGCGGTCAGGGCCCAGCCGAGCACATGCCCGGACCACCAGCCGAAACCGTCGGGCGCTACCCCCGCCCACCCGACCGGGATCGACACCTCCGTCAGCGTGTTGGTAATGCCGGCGACGTCGCGCAGGAGCGAGGCGTTGCCGCCCTGGTCGACGTTCTGCGCCGCCGACACGACCGCCTCGCGGGTCACCGGCGCGGTCCACAGCCGTGCGACGACGTCCGGCGTCGCCGCGTTGACGACCACCGCCAGGGCGAACCCGATCACGCCCAGCCACAGCGTCGCCATCCGTTTGTAGGCGTCGGACAGCCGGCCCATCGCCTCGTCGAACCACCGCTCCAGCCCGGACCGCAGCTCCAGCGCGTCGTTGCTCGACTCCTGGAGCAGGGCGTGCAGCCGTTCACGCAGCTGAGCGGGCAGCACCGCGTCGGGCGTCGAGCCCACGTCGGAGGCCAGCTCGAGGATGGCGTCCGCGAAGGACTTCGCCGAGAGGTATGCGGGTGGCTTCCCGCCAGACGAGGCGGTCGCCGCCGCATACACCGACGTCCGCTTGAGCGCCGAGAGCGCCGCGGTTGCGTCGGCGCCGCCGTTGCCGGAACCGCCGAGGAGCGACCCGAGGGCCTTCTCGAGGTTCCTCGCCCGGCTGCGCCTGAGCCGGTTGACCAGCTCGAGGATGCTCGAGGCAGCGGTCGCGAGAATGAACAGCAGGAGCACCAGCCCGATGGCGGTGTCCAGCGCCTGCGACCCGAACATGCCCCGACGATAGGGCCAGCATCGGACAGCGCCCCACGATCATGGTCCACAGGTGAATCCCAGGAAGCGTCGAGTACGGTCTTCCGGTGACCGACCAGAACACAGCCCAGGCCACGGCGGCCGGAGGCGCCCATGCCCTCGTCGACACCGTCGTCAAGGACCGTCCCGCCGAACACCGGTACGAGATCACCGTCGCCGGACGGCTGGCCGGTTTCGCGGCCTACGTCGACCGTCCCGGCGGCGAGGGCGGCGGCCAGCGACGGGTGTTCATCCACACCGAGATCGACTCCAACTACGAGGGGCGAGGCTTCGCCGGCGTGCTCGTCAAGGCAGCGCTCGCCGACGTGCGCGCGTCGGGCCGTCGGGCTGTAGCCGTCTGTCCCTACGTGTCGGCGTACGTCAAGCGGCACCCCGAGGAGGCCGACATCGTCGACCGCGCCACCCCGGCGATCCTTTCCTCCCTCTGAGCCCACGACCGCGTCGATGACCGCGCAGGACGTCGACGTCCTCGTCATCGGCGCTGGGCTCGCCGGCATCGGGGCGGCCTGGCACCTCCAGCACGAGCGACCCGGCACGTCGTTCGCGATCCTCGAGGCCCGCGACGCGATCGGCGGGACGTGGGACCTCTTTCGCTTCCCCGGCGTGCGGTCCGACTCGGACATGCACACGCTGAGCCTCCCGTACCAGCCCTGGCGCGGCACCGAGTCCCGCGCCAACGGCGCCTCGATCCGCGACTATTTGCGGGAGACCGCCACCGCATACGGGATCGACACCCGGACCCGGTTCGGGCGCAAGGTGGTTCGGGCCGAGTGGTCGTCCGCCGAGGCACGGTGGACGCTCGATGTGCGCGCCGGTGGACGCCGGGAGACGTGGACCTGCGCCTTCCTCTACAGCTGTACCGGCTACTACGACTACGCGGCCGGGTACACGCCGCACCTCGTCGGCGTGGAGGACTACCGAGGCCAGGTCGTCCACCCGCAGTTCTGGCCCGACGACCTCGACGTCCGCGGGCGGCGGGTGGCGGTGATCGGCAGCGGCGCGACGGCGGTGACCCTCGTCCCGGCGCTCGCCGACGCCGGCGCGGAGGTCACCATGGTGCAGCGCTCGCCGAGCTGGGTGGCGGGCGTGAGCCAGCAGGACCACACGGCGGCCCGCCTGCGCCGCTGGCTGCCGGACCGGGTGGTCGACTCGGCGATGCGCACCCAGAACGCTGCGGTGAGCATCGGCATGTACGAGATCTCCCGGCGCGCCCCTCGGGTGGCGGCCGCATACCTGCGTCGGCGTATGCGTCGGGTCGTCGGCGAGACGGCGGTCGCCGAGCACTTCACGCCGCGTTACCGTCCGTGGGCGCAGCGCCTCTGCGTCGCCCCGGGCAACGACTTCCTCCACACCGTCGCCGACGGGCGCGCCGAGCTCGTCACGGACCGGATCGCCCGGTTCGTTCCGCAGGGGCTGGAACTGGGTTCGGGTCGCGTCGTCGAGGCGGACGTCGTCGTGACCGCCACCGGGCTGAACCTGCTGGCGCTCGGCGGCGTCGACCTGGTCGTGGACGGCCACGCGGTGGATCTCGGCGAGACGTACGTCTACCGGGGCGCGATGCTGAGCGGTGTGCCGAACCTCGCCGTCTGCCTCGGGTACGTCAACGCCTCGTGGACGCTGCGGGCCGAGGTGACCCACGCCTTCGTGTGCCGCGTGCTGAACTACCTCGACGAGCACGATGCGGAGTCCGCCACGCCGGTCGCCCCGGCCGGTATGCGTCCGCGTCCGGTGCAGGAGCTCACCTCGGGGTACGTGCTGCGGGGCCAGGACGGGTTCCCCAAGCAGGGGGACCAGGACGGGTGGACGATCCCGCAGAACTGGTTCGTCGACCGCCGCGCCGTGCGGCGCGCTCGAGTCGAGCAGGACATGACGTTCGTCGCCCGCCGTCGTCGTGACTCGAGCCGGCGGTCGCCGCATACGGTCGGGCGGGCGTCGTGAGCGGGCTGCCGCGGTTCGTCTTCAAGAACCGGACCGCGGTCGTGACCGGTGCCGCGAGCGGCATCGGTGAGCAGATCGCCCACGCGCTGGCGAGACGCGGGACGACGCTCGTGCTCCTCGACCGCGACGCGGAGCGGCTGCGGGCCGTGGCGTCCGAGGTGCGGTTCCTCAACCCGGGGGTCGAGGTCGGGACGATCATCGTCGACCTTGCCGACGCGCCGGAGCTCGACCTGGTCGCCGAGGGCGTCCGCGCGACGCATCCGCGGGTGGACCTGCTCGTCAACAACGCCGGCGTCGCCCTGGCGGGACTGTTCGAGCAGACGTCGCTCGCGGAGTTCGAGTGGGTTGTCGACATCAACCTCCGCGCGCCGATCCGGCTCACCCACCACCTGCTCCCGGCGCTGTTGGCGGCGCCGAACGCCCACGTGGTCAACGTGTCGAGCATCTTCGGGATCATCGCGCCGCCGGGACAGACGGCGTACAGCACGAGCAAGTTCGGGCTGCGCGGCTTCAGCGAGGCGCTGCGGTCGGAGCTGCGGCCGCACGGGATCGGCGTGACAACGGTGCATCCGGGCGGGATCCGCACGGCGATCGCGCGCAACGCGCGGGCGGCCTCCGGCGTGCAGGAAGCCGACGTCCAGGCCGGTCGCGACGCGTTCGACCGGATGCTGCGGATCCCGCCGGAACGCGCGGCCGAGCTGGTCCTGCGCGCCGTGGAGCGACGGAAGGGTCGGCTGCTCATCGGCGCGAGTGCCCGCATTCCGGACCTCGCCGCCCGCATCGCGCCGGTCGGACACGCCGTGGCCTTCCGGCCGGTCCTGGCGCGCGTGCCCGGCTCGCTGGGGCCGGCGAAGGCCCGTCGCTAACGGGCGGGCGCGCCCAGCGTCGCGAGCTGCCGTTCGACTGCGCGCGTCGTCCGGATGACGTCGCCGGTCGCCAGCGCGTCGAGCGTGGCGCCGCGCAGGATCGCGAGGGCTGCGGTCCGTTGCGCGACCGCCGCGGCACTGGGACGGGTCTGGGGCGGCTGCGACTCCGCCAGGAGGTCGAGCCAGTCGGCCACGGTCCGCTCGGCGAAGCCGTCCCAGGGTCCCTGCGGGTCGACCAGCGAGCGCGCGTAGGCCTCGACCCACAGGGCCAGGACGCCACGATGCCGGGGGTCCGACAGCCAGGTCCACAGCCGGCGGGCGGTGGTCTCGAGGTCCGCGGTGTCTTCCCCGCGGAACCGGTCGAGCATGGCCAGCTCGTCCGCGCGGGCCCGAGCCAGGATCGCCCGGATCAGGCCGTCCTTGCTGCCGAAGAGGAAGAGCAGGACCCTCGGGCTCGAGCCGATCGCCTGGGCCAGCGGTCGAAGGGAGAGGTCGGCGAGGCCCTGCTCCGTCGCATACCGGTATGCGGCGTCGAGCAGCTCGGTCCGGCGGCGGGACGGGTTCTCCTCGGGCGCGGACGTTGCGGCCGTGATGGGCATGAGGCATTCTGGCACGCGTGACTGAAACGATCGTTTCACCACCGGGCGTGACGATCCGCCGGGCGGACCGACCCGGTGACCTGGGCTGGGTGGTGATGGCCCACGGGACGCAGTACGCGGACGAGTTCGGGTGGGACACGACGTTCGAGGCGCTGGTCGCGCGGATCGTGGCCGACTTCGGCGCCGCTCACGACCCCGCCCGGGAGGCCGCCTGGGTGGCCGAGGTCGACGGCGTGCGGGCCGGTTGCGTGTTCTGCGTTGCGGGGGACGAGACGACCGCGAGGCTGCGGATCCTCCTCGTGTCGCCGGCCGCCCGAGGGCGTGGGGTGGGCGCGGCCCTGGTGCGGACGTGCGTCGACTTCGCGCGGGACGCCGGCTATCTGGAGATGACGCTCTGGACCAACGACGTGCTGTCCTCCGCGCGGCGGATCTACCAAGCGGTCGGGTTCGGGCTGGTCAAGTCCGAGGAGCACCACTCGTTCGGCCACGACCTCGTCGGCCAGCACTGGTCCCTGCGTCTGTGAAGGATCAGGCCCCCCAGAGGGGGACCGATCCTTCACGCAACGAGCACGTGGGCCGACACGAGGATGGCTGACCTCTCCTGCCGCGGGTCCTGAGAATCACGGCGACGTCGGCCGCCAGATCGCACGGTGTCGGCACCAGGTCGGGCCAGAACGCGCGGATGGTCAGCCGACCTGTGACGGCTGCGCCGCGATCGCGTCGGCCGTCACGCTGCCGCTCGGCCCACGCCTGATGTCCGAGCCGCCCGTCGATCTCGACGACCAGGCCGAACTCCTCGTACTCCACGTCGCGACGTCGGCCGTCGCCGGTCGGCGCCTGCCGGCGACTCGTGGGCAACCCGTGTGCGCGTTCGACGTCACGGAGGTACCGGAGCTCTGCAGCACTGTTGGAGCCGTCGGCGACGTCGCTGAGCATCTCCAGCAGCACGCGTCGGTCGGTCTGTCGCCTCCGGGAGGCCAGGGCCGTGACGAGCTGGTCGGCGGTGCACAGCCTCAGGTCCAGGGCGCGGGCGGCCAGCATGACCGCGTGGTCGAGCGGCCGTCGGCCAGGTCGAACACCGTGTGCGTGATGGCGATCCGGTGCGGCCACGCCTGAGGGTCCACGCGCGCCGCGCTCGTCCTGCTGCGCCTGATCGCGACGCCGGGACGGCTGGACACCACCCGGGGGTATGGCACGGCCACGTGGACCGCGTCGGGCTCGGCGCGCACGAGACCCCACGCATACCCTGCGCTGCCCCCGCACAGGACGGCACCGTGCCCCGCCCAGAGGAGCGCCGCCATGGACCGCACCGACCAGTCGGACCGGCCGGGCGTCGTCAGGTGGACGCCTGGGTGCACCACGACCCACCGTTCCGCCTCGAGGTGGCAGGCCACCGCCTTGCGGGTGACGCCGGCCCCCAACGCCTGGGTCCTCGTCACCGGCGCGAACTGGCCCGCGATCCGAGCGGCCAGCAGCCGGTAGGGCGGCGTCCACATCTCACGAGCCTGTCCGCTTCGGAGCGGGCCGGCGGGCGTCATCCACAGGACCGGCGACGAACTAGGCTGGACCCTCGTGGCTGTGGACTTCTCCGAGGAGATCAAGACCCTGCGCGCGACGATGGACTCCGTGCGCGAGGTCACGAACCTCGACGCCCTCCGCAGCCAGATCAGCGACCTCGAGAAGCAGGCCTCGGTCCCGGACCTCTGGGACGACCAGGAGAAGGCCCAGCAGGTCACCTCGGCACTGTCACGGGCCAACACCGAGCTCGAGCGGGTCGTCGGGATGGACCAGCGTGTCGAGGACCTCGAGACCCTCGTCGAGATGGGGACCGAGGACGGCGGCGACGCCGAGACCATGGCCGAGGCCGAGCGCGAGCTGGTGGCCCTCAAGAGGGACGTCGGCGAGCTCGAGGTCCGCACCCTCCTGTCCGGCGAGTACGACGAGCGTGAGGCGGTCGTCACCATCCGGTCCGGCGCGGGTGGTGTCGACGCGGCCGACTTCGCCGAGATGCTCATGCGGATGTACCTGCGCTGGGCGGAGCGGCACGCATACCCGACGACGGTCCTCGACACGAGCTACGCCGAGGAGGCGGGCCTGAAGTCGGCCACCTTCGAGGTCAAGGCGCCGTATGCGTTCGGGCACCTCAACGTCGAGGCCGGGACGCACCGGCTGGTCCGGATCAGCCCGTTCGACAACCAGGGGCGTCGGCAGACCAGCTTCGCCGCCGTCGAGGTCATCCCGCTCATCGAGAGCACCGACAGCATCGAGATCCCCGACAACGAGATCAAGGTCGACGTGTTCCGGTCCAGCGGCCCCGGCGGGCAGTCGGTCAACACGACGGACTCCGCGGTCCGGATGACCCACATCCCGACCGGCATCGTCGTCTCGATGCAGAACGAGAAGTCGCAGATCCAGAACCGCGCCGCCGCCCTCCGGGTGCTCCAGTCGCGGCTGCTGCTGGTTCGCCAGGCCGAGGAGGACGCCGCCAAGAAGGAGATGGCCGGCGACATCAAGGCCAGCTGGGGCGACCAGATGCGGTCCTACGTGCTCCACCCGTACCAGATGGTCAAGGACCTGCGCACCGAGCACGAGGTCGGCAACACCTCGGCGGTCTTCGACGGCGACATCGACGGGTTCATCGAGGCCGGGGTGCGCTGGCGTCGGACCGGCGAGAAGGAGAACCCGTCGTGACGGGTCTGCAGAAGCGCCTCTTCCGGTTCGGCAACACGGTCGGCGTCTGGCTCTACCGCCGGAGCGGGGGAAGGCTGGGCGGGAAGGCGCGCGGCGGCACTCCGGTCCTCATCCTCACCGTCAAGGGCCGCAAGAGCGGGCAGCCCTTCAGCTCTCCAGCGGCCTACTTCGAGCGCGACGGCGGCTGGCTCGTCGTCGGGTCCGCGGGTGGGTTGCCACAGGAGCCGCAGTGGTTCCGCAACCTGCGCGCCACCGACAGCGCCGTTGTCGAGGTCCGTGACGAGCGCCGCGACGTCGGGGTACGCGTCCTCGAGGGTGAGGAGCGCGACGACGCCTTCGCGCAGGTGGTCACCGAGAACCCCGGTTTCGCCGACTACGAGACCAAGGCCGGTCGCTCCATGCCCGTGGCCCTTCTCACACCCCGCTGAGTCCGACTCGTTACACGTCCGTCACACCACGGGCCCCACAGGTCACATCCGCCACACCAGCCTCGGGTCAGACAGGCGTCGGCAAACATATCGATGTAATCTCGATCTGCGTCCGGATGGCGTTCCGCTCCCGTGGTGTGTCGCCGACAGCCCCTACCCTCTGCAACAGAGCCGGTGGATCCGGGGTGGCGCACCAGCAGGCATGACCAGTCTTACGCGCTACCGACGAGGCCGTCGGCGGCCTTTTCGTCGTACCGCGGTACGACTCGGCCACAGGGGTGGCGGGCCGAGTCGGCGCCGTCGTCGACACGGCATCACCCAGAAGCACGCGCGGGACCATTCACGAGCGGGACATAGAGGCGAGGACAGCATGACGGTGGACCAGGGGGTCGCACGGCCCGCTGCCAACCCCGTGGTCCTCGGCGTCGCCCGCGAGATGGCCGGCGTGACCGACGCGTGGCGCATCCCCGCCGTCCGGCGCGGGACCCTTGCCGGCCTGCTCATCCTCCTCGGCAGCCTGACGCCCGCCTTCCTTCCCGACGTCAACCCCTTCACGTCGGTGCCGGTCCTCGGCTGGCTCCAGACCGTGCCGGGACGGATCCTCGCGACCGCCGTCCTCATGGGCGGCGTGCTGCTCATGCTCGACTCGTGGCTGCGTCTGCGCCCCCGGGCCGGGCGGCTTGGACCGACCCGTCACGTGCTGTGGCTGTGGTCGCTGCCCCTGCTGCTGGCCCCGCCGCTGTTCAGCCGCGACGCCTACAGCTACGCCGGGCAGGGCCGTCTCGTCCACGTCGGCATCGACCCCTACCGCTACGGGCCGGCTGCGATCGCGGAGCAGTACTCCCAGAACGTCGACCCGATGTGGCTCTACACGCCGGCGCCCTACGGGCCGCTGCAGCTGCAGATCCAGCACCTCATCGTCGACATCGCGGGGCCGAGCAACCCGTATGCGGCGGCCGTGGCCATGCGCCTGCCGGCGCTCCTCGGCGTCGCCCTCATCGCTTTCCTGCTGCCGAAGATCGCGAGCCGGTTCGGCTACGACATCGGCATGACGACCTGGTTCGTCGTGCTCAACCCGCTCGTCGTCATGCACCTGGTCGGCGGCGCCCACAACGACGCGCTGATGCTCGGCCTGATGGTGCTCGGCATCTACCTCGCCGTCGAGAAGCGTCCCTGGCTGGCCGCGATCGCGATCGCGGTCGCGGGGGCCATCAAGGCCCCCGGCCTCGTGGCGATCCTCATCGTCGCGGCCCTGGAGGCACGTCGTCGTCACGGCCGGGTCCCGACGGTGCCTGAGGTGTTCCGGGAGCTGGTCCGGATCGGTGGCGCCTGTGTGGCCGCCTTCCTCGTCATCACGGTCGTCTGCGGTCTCGGGCTGGGGTGGCTCGGGGCGCTGGGCGTGCCCGGCGTCGTGCGATCGGTCCTGTCTCCGGTCACTGTCGTGGGGATGGGCCTCGAGCACGTGCTGACCTGGCTCCAGGTGCCCAACGCCCTGGACACCACGGTGACCGTCGTGCAGCGGATCGGCCAGGTCCTCGGCATCCTCGTCTGCGCCCGCATCGCCTGGCGCCTCGGCCCCGTCGCGCCGCTGCGCGCGCTCGCGTGGGTGGTCACGATCATCGTGCTGACCGGTCCGGTCGTGCACCCCTGGTACCTCATCTGGGCCGGCCTGTTCCTCGGCGTCACCGAGGGCACCCGGTTCTGGCCCAGCCGGATCATGGTCTGGGTGACCGCCGGTCTGGTGGTCTACAGCACGGTCGACTCGGCGTTCCGCAACGGCGCCCTGGCGCTCGGCGTCACGGCCGCGCTGGCCCTCGCCTGGATCGCCCTCGGCCACGACCGCGACCTCGACCGCGAGAAGGACCCGATCCGGGTCGCGACCCTCGGCCGCTGGGCCACCGTCAAGAGCTGGTGGGCGTTCGTCCAGGACGGCGCCACCGCCGGTGGTCCGCTCGGCCGCCGCGGCGCCCCCACGGCGGAGATGCTCGACGCCGACCCCGACTCCGAGTCCCGTTCGGACGCTCCGACCGGGTCGTCGAGCCTGCTCTCGGGCCGCTGACGTCGCTGGCCCTTCGCGGCCTCGATCTAGCCCGTTAGGGCCACATCGGCGGAAACATCTTCCGTCCAGTGCTGCGCCGACTTACCGTGTCACTGCCGGTTCCATCCAGGACCCGACACAGCGGGGGACATGGCCGCCACGCCCGAGTCACACCAGTACCACCCGTTCCACGGGTGTCCGGTTTACGCTCCCAAGGACGATCGCAGCCGCGACAGCCCCCGAGGGGCCCATGTGGGTTCCCACCGAGAGCCGAAGGCACCCGCTCAATGATCCTGTTCGACACCGTGACGAAGAAGTACCCGCGGACCACGCGGCCCGCCGTCGACGGCGTCTCTCTCGAGGTCGAGCGCGGCGAGTTCGTCTTCATCGTCGGCCAGTCCGGTTCGGGCAAGTCCACGCTCCTGCGCCTGGCGCTCAAGGAAGAGAACGCCACCTCCGGCTCGGTGTTCGTCGCCGGCCGTGAGCTCTCGCGGCTGCCCGACCGCAAGGTGCCGCAGCTGCGTCGCGAGATCGGCACGGTGTTCCAGGACTTCCGGCTGCTGCCCAACAAGACCGTCTTCCAGAACGTCGCGTTCGCGCTGCAGGTGATCGGCAAGTCCCGCTCGGTGATCCGCCAGACCGTCCCCGAGACGCTGCGGATCGTCGGGCTCGAGGGCAAGGAGAAGCGGCTCCCGCACGAGCTCTCCGGCGGCGAGCAGCAGCGCGTCGCGATCGCCCGCGCCATCGTCAACAAGCCCGCGATCCTCCTCGCCGACGAGCCCACCGGAAACCTCGACCCGGGCATCAGCCTGGAGATCGTCGGCCTGCTCGACCGGATCAACCGGTCGGGCACGACGATCGTGATGGCCACCCACGACCTCCACATCGTCAACGCCTACCGGAAGCGCGTCATCGAGCTGAAGGAGGGCCGCGTCGTCCGCGACGACATGGGCGGCGAGTACAACACCGGCGAGATCGTCATGCCCGGCTGGGACACCCGGCCCTCGCTCGACGCCCTCGACGCCGTCGCCATAACGGAGGCCGGCCATAAGACTGACTCCGACTCCGACTCCGACTCCGACTCCGAGCCGGACGGGCCGGACTCCGACGAGCTCGTGGCGGTCGGCGCCACCAAGGAGCCCCGGACGTCCCGGCTGAAGATGCGACGGGGCCGGTAGCGGTATGCGTCTCGGCTTCCTCCTCGGCGAGATCGGCAACGGCCTGCGCCGCAACGTGTCGATGGTGGTCTCCGTCGTCCTCGTGACGATGATCTCGATGTACCTGCTCGGCCTCGGCCTGCTCGCCCAGCGCCAGGTCGACACGATGAAGGACTACTGGTACGACCGGGTCCAGGTGTCGATCTTCCTGTGCGTCGACAAGTCGCTGTACCCCAACTGCGCGGGCGCCGCGACGACGCCCGCCCAGCGTGACGCCCTCAAGGCCCAGCTGGAGCAGATGAAGCCGCCCGTCAAGGAGGTCTTCTACGAGACCCAGGGCGAGGCGTACCAGCGGTTCAAGGACCAGTTCCGCAACAGCCCGCTCGGTGAGCAGGCGACCGAGCGCGCCTTCGCCGACTCGTACCGGGTCTCGCTCACCGACGCGAGCAAGTTCGACGTCATCGCCAGCTCGTTCCAGGGCGCGCCCGGCGTCGGGAAGGTCCAGGACCAGAAGCAGCTGCTCGACAAGTTCTTCACGTTCATGAACGTCGTGTCCTGGTCGGCCATCGCCCTCGCCGTCCTCATGGTGCTCTGCGCCACGCTGCTCATGGCCACGACCATCCGGCAGACCGCGTTCAGCCGCCGCCGCGAGACCGGGATCATGCGGCTGGTCGGCGCCTCGAACTACACGATCCAGATGCCGTTCATCATGGAGACGGTGGTCGCGGCCGTCGTCGGCGCCGGGCTGGCCATGGGCCTGCTGTATGCGACGGTGCGCTACGGCATCTCCGGGTACCTCAGCACCGCCCTCATCGACACGGCGTTCATCGGGGTGCCCGACGTCGTCGCCATCGCGCCGTGGGTCATCGGCGGCGTCGTCGGGCTCGCGGTGCTCACCTCCGGCTTCACCCTGCGGAGGTACCTGCGTGTTTAGTCACCCCACGAAGCTCTCCGCCTCGCTCCGATACTTCGCGGGGACCCCGACCAGCTATAGGCGCCGGGCGGTCGGGACCGCAGTGGCTGCGCTCTGCGCGCTCGCCCTCGGCGTCACCGGCGCCGTGTCATCGGCGGCGGACACCGGGGACGAGAAGCGCGCGGTCGACCAGCGGATCGAGGACATCAAGGGCGCTCTCGAGGAGACGTCGGCGGACCTCGCGAACGCCTATCTCGCGCTGCAGGCCACCCAGTCGCAGCTTCCGGCGGCCCAGGCCGCGCTGGCCCAGGCCGAGGAGGCCGAGCGCACCGCGAACCAGCACAACGACGAGGTCGCCGCGCAGCTCGCCGTCGCGCAGGCCAACGAGCAGCGCGCGCTGGAGGCCCAGGCCGCCAACGCGGCCAAGCTCGACCAGACCCAGTCGGTGCTCGACAACTTCGCGGCCGACCTCTTCCAGGGCGGCGGGGGCGGTTCGCAGATGTCCGTCGCGCTCGGCGCCACCAGCGCCGACGACTTCGCGACGCGTGTCGTCCTGGCCGACCAGGTCACCTCGCTCACCGACAACGCGCTCAAGGAGCTCCAGAACGCCCGCGCCGAGGCGTCGGCCCAGGAGTCGTACCTCAAGGCGGTCGAGGCGGAGGTCACCCAGCTCAAGCGCGAGGCGGAGGAGTCGCTGGCGCAGGCCCAGGCCGCCCGCACGGCGGCGGCCACGGCCAAGGCCAACCTCGACACCCTGCTGGCCCAGCAGGCCACCTACGCCGCGGACGTCGAGTCGAAGAAGGCCGCCGAGCTGCAGCGCCTCGCCGACGCCGAGGCCGAGCAGGCCCGCCTCCAGGCGACCCTCGCGGCCCAGGCGCGCGCCGCCGCGGCGGCCGAGGCGGCCCGCGCCGCGGCGGCCCGAGCGGCCGGACGCGCCTACACGCCGGTCACCGGCGGCGCCGGCTTCCTGAGCCACGCCGCAAACGGCCCGATCACGTCGCAGTTCGGCCTGCGGTTCCACCCGATCCTGCACGTGTGGAAGCTGCACTCCGGTACCGACTTCGGCGTCCCGTGCGGCACCCCGGTCATGGCGGCCGCCGACGGCACCGTCATCAGCGCCGGCTGGGGTGGCGGCAACGGCAACCGCATCGTCATCGACCACGGCATCGTGAGCGGCGTCAGCCTCGCGTCGACGTACAACCACCTGAGCTCGTTCGTCGTCAAGAGCGGCAAGGTCAAGCGGGGCCAGCTCATCGCCTACTCCGGGACGACCGGCTACTCCACCGGGTGCCACCTGCACTTCGAGACCCTCGAGAACGGGCAGTTCGTGAACCCGATGAAGTGGCTCTGACCGCGTATCCGGGAACCCCGCGACGCGCGCCGACGTCAATTGCGCAGAGGGCGCGCCGCCCGGGCCGGTAGCGTGGCCTCGCGCACGAGTTGACCTTGCGCGTCCGGCCGAGCCGGGTCGTGCACGAGCGGGGAGGGTGGAGCGGTGGCCAAGGAACGCGGTCGATCGGTGATCGCGAGCAACCGCAAGGCGCGGCACGACTACCACATCGAGGACGTCTTCGAGGCGGGGCTGGCGCTCACCGGCACCGAAGTCAAAGCGCTGCGGATGGGTCGCGCGTCGTTGGTCGACGGGTTCGCCCAGTTCTCCGGGAACGAGCTGTGGCTCGAGGGCGTGCACATCCCGGAGTACCTCAACGGCACCTGGACCAACCACGCCCCACGCCGCCGTCGCAAGCTGTTGCTGCACCGCGACGAGCTGGAGAAGATCGCGACCAAGACCCGGGAGCGCGGTCGCACCATCGTGCCGCTCCAGCTCTACTTCAAGGACGGCCGCGCCAAGGTGGAGATCGCGCTGGCCACCGGCAAGCGCGAGTACGACAAGCGACACGCGCTGCGGGAGCGCCAGGACCGGCGGGAGGCCGAGCGCGCGATGGGTCACCGGGAGAACCGGTGAGAGGGCGCATACCCGCGGTCCTTGCCCTCCTCCTCGCGGGGGCCGTCGCAACGTTCGGCCTGCTGGGGCTGCCGGCCACGGCGTATGCGTCACAGCCCGGCCTCCCGGTCGCGGCGCCCGGGTCGTTCGACCGGATGTCGTCCTTCACCGCCGAGTACGTCCTCGACGCGGAGGGTGGCGCCACCGTCACCGAGACGATCGACTACGTCTTCGGGACGAGCGCCGGGGTCAAGCACGGCATCCTGCGCAACATCGTGACCCAACAGGCGGTGACCGACGCGAACGGCAAGGAGTCCGAGGACGAGTACCGGTACTACGCCCTCGACCTCGAGAGTGTCACCAGCCCCACGGGGGCACCGACCGACACGAAGATCACCGACCAGTCCGACGGGGAGACCCAGATCCGGGTCGGCAACCCCGACGTGACGGTCAGCGGGTCCGAGACGTACGTCCTGAAGTACCACCTGGCCAACGTCATGAACTCGTTCCCCGACCACGCGGAGTTCTTCTACAACGTCTTCCTCGGCGACTCGGTCCCGAAGGACACCGTCAAGGTCACCGTCACCGGGCCGGGCGGGGTGACCGCCGTCAACTGCGCCCGCGGGCCCAGCCCAGGGACCCCATGTGCTCGCGCCGAACCGGGTCAGACCGCCCTGTTCACGGTGGACAACCTGCAGGGCAACGAGGACCTCACCATCGCCGCCTCCCTGCCCCGGGCCGGGTTCGGTGAGCTCAAGCCCGACATTCGCGCGGCCGGCTCGGCCTACGACGAGGGCCAGGCCAAGGTGCTCACATCGCTGGCCCTCGCCGGGGGGATCGGCGTGCCTCTCGTCGCCGCCGGGATCATGGGCGTCCTTGTCGCGACCCGCGGCCGGGACGAGTGGTACGCGGGCGTAACTCCTGGCCTGTCCCCGGCTGGCGCCGGGTCCAGCCCTGGCTCCACTGGCCTGTCCCCGGCTGGCGCCGGGTCCAGCCCTGGCTCCACTGGCCTGTCCCCGGCTGGCGCCGGGTCCAGCCCTGGCTCCACAGGTCTCTCGCCGGGTGCGTCCGACGCGGTCGCCCCCGGGACGGTTCCGCCGCCACCGCAGCCGACGCTACGCGGTGGCAAGCCCGAGATCGCGGTCCAGTTCAACCCGCCCCCTGGCGTGCAGCCCGGGATGGTCGGCACCATCATCGACGAGTCGGCCGACACCATCGACGTCTCGGCGACGCTGATGGACCTCGCGGTCCGCGGGTTCCTGCGGATCGAGGAGACCCAGAGCGGCGCGGTCTTCTCCCGCACCGACTGGCGCCTCGTCCAGCTCCCCCCTCCGCCGAACCAGACGTTGCGTCCCTACGAGGCGACCATCCTGGACGGCATCTTCGCGACCGGCCCCGACATCAAGCTGTCCGAGCTGAAGTACAAGTTCCACACGACGCTGAACCTTGCCATCCGCCAGATGTACACCGAGGTGGTCGAGCGGGGCTGGTTCCGCCGGTCCCCGCAGACGCAACGGGCGGGATGGCAGGCTCTGGGCTTCCTCCTCATCGGCGCCGGCGTCGTCAGCTGCTTCTACCTCGGCGTCATCACCAACGCGATCGACAAGACCGGGAGGTTCGGGATCGGGATCCCCTCCGGCGTCGTGCTCGGCCTCGGCCTGATCGTCGCGGGGCTCATCTTCCGGATCCTCGGCAAGCGGATGGCGGCCAAGACCGCCGCCGGTTCGGCGGTGTATGCCCAGTCGCTCGGCTTCCGCAAGTACCTCGAGACCGCCGAGGCCAGCCAGATCCGGTTCGAGGAGGCCTCGGCGATCTTCAGCCGCTACCTCCCGTACGCGATCGTGTTCGGCGTCGCCGACCGGTGGGCCGGAACCTTCCAGAAGGTCGCCGAGGCCGCCGCGGCGTCGGGGAACCCGCTGGTCATGCCGGCCTGGTACCTCTACAGCGGCGCCATGTTCCCCGACTTCACCAGCATCGCCGACGGCGCCGGCAGCTTCGCCTCGTCGGCGGGCGGGACGTTCGCCGCGACGGCCAGCTCCGGCTCGTCGGGCGGGTCGGGGTTCAGCGGCGGCGGGTTCAGCAGCGGTGCCGGCGTGGGGGGTTCGAGCTCCGGCTCCTGGTAGCCCGCCGGCAGCTCCGGATTGGCGTGTCGGCCGTGGATGACAGGGTCGCGCGCATGCACGTCGTCCTCGGAGCCACGGGTCATATCGGTTCGGCGGTCGCGCGGTCCCTACTCGACCGCGGCGAACCGGTCACCGTCGTCACGCGCAGCCAGGAAAAGGTCCGGCCGTGGGAGGCCGACGGGGCCACTGCCGTCGTGGTCGACGTGCACGACGCCGAGGCGCTCCGCGCGGTGCTCCCAGAAGGCGGGACGCTGTTCGCGCTGAACCCGCCCGCCGACCCGACCGACGGCGACACCGACGCCGAGGAGAGGGCGACCGGCGACGCGATCGTGGCGGCCATCCGTGGCGCTCGGCTGGAGCGCGTCGTCGCCCTGTCGACCTATGGTGCCGAGCCGGGCGAGCGCATCGGCGACCTCGGAACGCTGCACCGCTTCGAGGAGGGCCTGGCCGACCTGAAGACCCCGGTCGCGGTCGTGCGCGCCGCATACCTCCTCAGCAACTGGGACGGCCTGCTGCCGCCCGCCCGGGACGACGGCGTGCTCCCGACGATGCTCGACGCCGACCTGCGCGTCCCGATGGTCGACCCGGCCGACGTCGGCGCCGCCGCCGCCGACCTGCTGACCCGCCCGGCGCCGGCCACAGGGGTCCACTTCGTCGAGGGACCCGAGCGCTACACGCCGGCGGACGTCGCGGCGGCCTTCGGTTCGGCGCTCGGCCGCCCCGTCGAGGTCACCGTCACCCCGCGAGACGGCTGGGTCCCCGCCTTCCGGGAGATGGGGTTCTCCGCCGAGGCGGCGGCGTCGTATGCGGGCATGACCGCCGTCACGGTCGAGGGTGACCTCGAGCTGCCCGAGTCGCCGACCCGCGGCGCGACGACGCTGACCGCGTACATCGACGCGCTCGTGAAGAACGGGTGACGAGCCGCTGAGTGACGCGCCCGCGGGCATCGCGGCGCGTCCACCACGCGACCACGCCACACGCCCGTAACACGGGCGGGTCAGACTTGCGGACATGACGGCTCGCGAGACCACCGAACCCGGTGTGGCGACGCAGCGGAACGGTGAGGCCGACCTCCGCACGCTGGACGTGTCCCGGTTCGGCGGGGGAGTGGCGTCCGACTCCCAGCACGCGGCCCTCCGCGCGTCGGTCCGGCAGCTCGGACAGCTGCTCGGTGAGGCGCTGACCCGGCACGAGGGACCCGAGCTTCTCGCCCTGGTCGAGGAGGTCCGGGCCAAGGCCCGCGAACCGGGGGACGAAGCGCTGCACAGCCTGCTGGCCGGCGTCGACGACGCCACGGCGGTGGTGCTGGCCCGCGCGTTCACCGCGTACTTCCAGCTCGTCAACGTCACCGAGCAGCTGCACCGCTACCAGGAGCTCACCACCGGCGAGGAGGGTCCGCTGGAGGGCACCGTCCGCCGGATCGGCGAGGCGCTCGAGGACGGATCGGTCGACCGTGAGCTCGTGGAAGCGGTGCTGGCCCGGGTCGAGTACCGGCCGGTCTTCACCGCCCATCCCACCGAGGCCACCCGGCGAACCGTGCTGACCCTGCTCCGCAAGATCGCCGACGTCGTGGACGCGTCGGAGGACCCGCGTCGTCCGAACCTCGCCGCAGCGGTCGGTGCCCAGCGAGACCGGCGCCTGGCCGAGCTGGTAGACCTGCTCTGGCAGACCGACGAGCTGCGGATCGTGCGGCCGCAGCCCACCGACGAGGCCCGGACCGCGACCTACTACCTGCGCTCGCTGGCCACCTCGGTCGTGCCGGACCTGCTCGAGGAGCTCGACCGGCAGCTGGCGACCATCGACATCACGCTGCCTCTCGACGCCCGACCGCTGCGGTTCGGCACCTGGGCCGGCGGTGACCGCGACGGCAACCCCAACGTCACGCCCGAGGTCACCCTCGACGTGCTGAGCCTGCAGCACCTCGCCGGCCTTCGGGTGCTCGTCGACCAGGTCGAGGAGCTGCTCACCGAGGCGTCCGCCTCCACCCGCGTCGTCACCGTCACCGACGAGCTGCTGGCCAGCCTCGACGCCGACGCCGAGGCCCTGCCGATCACGTACGCGGCGGTCCGGCGGCTCAACGCGGAGGAGCCGTACCGGCTCAAGCTCTCGTTCGTCCGGGTAAGGCTTCAGCGCACCCGCGACCGGCTGGCCTCCGGGACCCCGCACGAGCCGGGCCGCGACTACCGCCACCTCGACGAGCTCCTCGCCGACCTGAACCTGATCCGCGACTCGATGCTGGCCAATGGTGACCGGCTCAGCGCCGACGGCGCCATCCTGCGGCTGATCCGCACGACGCGGGCGATCGGTCTCGGCCTGGCCACCCTCGACGTCCGCGAGCACAGCGAGCGCCACCACGCGGCGCTCGCGGTCCTCGTCGACCGGGTCGGCGAGCTGGGGCAGCCCTACGCCGATCTCGACCGTGCCGCCCGCACCGCCTACCTCTCCCGAGAGATGGCCGGCCGCCGCCCGCTCGTCGGCGCCGTCCGCGACGACCTGGCCACCGAGGCGACGGCGGTCCTCGACGTGTTCGACGCGATCCGGGTGGCTCTGGACACCTACGGCCGCGACGCCGTCGAGACCTACATCGTCTCGATGACCCACGACGTCGACGACCTCTACGCCGTCGTCGTGCTCGCCCGGGAGGCCGGTCTCGTCGACCCCGGCGGTCCCGACGCGGCGGCCGTGGCGCGGATCGGGTTCGCCCCGCTCTTCGAGACCGTCGCCGAGCTCGAAGCGGCGGGTCCGCTGCTCGGGGCCCTGCTGAGCGACCCGTCGTACCGCCGGGTCGTGGCGGCCCGGGGCGACGTGCAGGAGATCATGCTCGGCTACTCGGACTCGTCCAAGGACGCCGGCATCGCGGCGTCCCAGTGGCAGATCCACCGGGCCCAGCGCGCGTTGCGCGACATCGCCCGCGAGCACGGCGTCGTCCTGCGGCTGTTCCACGGCCGGGGCGGCTCGGTGGGCCGGGGCGGGGGTCCGACCGCGGAGGCGATCCTGTCCCAGCCGGACGGGAGCCTCGACGGGCCGATCAAGATCACCGAACAGGGCGAGGTGCTGTCCGACAAGTACACCCTGCCGAAGCTCGGCCTGCTCAACCTCGAGAGCGCGCTGGCCGCGGTGGTCGAGGCGTCGATCCTGCACCGCACGCCGCTGCTGGAGCGCGAGGTGCTCTCGGAGTGGGACGACGCGATGGACCTCGTCGCGGAGGCCGGACAGACGGCCTACCGTGCGCTCGTCCGCGACCCGGCCCTGGTGCCGTTCTTCGTCGCCGCGACCCCGGTCAACGAGCTGGGCAAGCTCAACATCGGCTCCCGGCCCGCGAAGCGTCCCGGCGGCCACGGTGGGCTGGACGACCTGCGCGCCATCCCGTGGGTCTTCGGCTGGACGCAGTCGCGGTTCATCCTGCCCGGCTGGTACGGCGTCGGCAGCGGCCTGGCCGCGGCCCGCGAGGACGGTCGGGGAGAGGCCCTCGCCGAGATGTACCGGACCTGGCCGTTCTTCCGGACGTTCCTCTCCAACGTCCAGATGACCCTGGCCAAGACCGATCTCGACATCGCCGCCCGCTACGTCCGGACGCTCGTCCAGGACGACTCCGCCGGTCTTTTCGACCGGATCCGCGAGGAGCACCAGCGAACCGTCGACGAGATCCTCGCCGTGACGGGGCAGTCGAGCCTGCTGGAGACCGCGCCGGTGCTGCGCCGCACGCTCGAGCTGCGCGACTCCTACCTCGCCCCGCTGCACGCGCTCCAGTCCAGTCTCCTGGCGCGGGTCCGTGACGTCCCCGACGGCCAGGAGCCGGACAGCGACCTGCAGCGCGCGTTGTTGTTGACCATCAACGGGATCGCCGCGGGACTTCGCAACACCGGCTGAGCCGCATACCCGCTCGTCCCTAGACTCGGGGTTGATGACCACCACCCCCGACGTCGTCGCCGTCCAGCGGCACACCGTCCGAACCCTCTTCGCCACGCAGGCCATCGGCGGCCTCGGCCTCGGCGCGGCGATCGCGGTCGGGGCCTTGCTGGCCAGGGATGTCACCGGTTCCGACGGGCTGTCCGGGCTGGCGCAGACCGCGCAGACCCTCGGCGCGGCCGTGGTCGCGTCGGTCCTGGCCGCCTACATGTCCCGCCACGGCCGGCGCCCCGGTCTGACCCTCGGCTACCTGGGCGGTGCCCTCGGCGGCGTTCTGTGCCTCGTCTCCGGGGTGGTCCGGTCGTTCCCGTTGCTCCTCGTGGGGATGCTGCTCCTCGGCGCCGTCACTGCCACGAACCTCCAGAGCCGGTATGCGGCGACGGACCTGGCGCTCCCCGCGCACCGGGGGCGCGACCTCAGCACGGTCGTGTGGGCCACGACGATCGGGTCGGTGCTCGGGCCGAACCTCAGCGGCCCGGGCGCGGTGGTCGCGGGCTGGCTGCACATCCCGGAGATCACCGGTCCGTTCGTGTTCACCGTCGTAGCGCTGTTGGCCGCCGCCGCGGTCATGGTCACCCGACTGCGGCCCGACCCGCTGCTGCTGGCCCGCTCGGTCGGGGTGCACGACCAGGACGAGCCGGCCGACGGTGGGCACGACCGGCCGTGGGCGGTCATCCGGCACACGCCCCTGGTCCTCGCCGCGGTGGTCGGCATGGCCCTCAGCCACGCCGTGATGGTCTCGGTCATGGTGATGACGCCGATCCACATGGACCACGGCGGGGCCAGCCTCGAGGTCATCGGGCTGGTGATCAGCGGACACGTTCTCGGCATGTTCGCGTTCTCGCCGCTGGTCGGGATGCTCACCGACCGCATCGGCAGCCCCTTGGTCGTGGGGATCGGTGGGCTGGTCCTCCTCTCGTCGCTGGTCCTGAGCGGCCTGTCCGCGCCGGGCGCGAGTCCGGGGCTCGGACTCGGGCTCTTCCTCCTCGGCCTGGGCTGGTCGTTCGGGACGGTGGGCTCGTCGACGCTGCTCGTCGCCGCGACGCCGGTCCGCCACCGTCCGCGGGTCCAGGGGTCGGCCGACATGATCACCGGGTTCACGGCGGCCGCCGGCGGCGCGCTCGCCGGGATCGTCGTCGGGACGCTCGGGTTCGGCTGGCTCAGCGCAGGGGCCGCGGTGCTCGCGTTCGGTGTCGTGGTCGTCAGCGTGGTGGCCGGCCGGTATGCCGCTCGCCGCCCCGTGGTGGCGCCGGCCTCCGACCCGGTCTGAGTCGGACCCGGCCTACGCGGGCTACAGGCGGACCAGCATCTTGCCGGTGTTGCCGCCCGACAGCACCGACTGGAAGGCGTCGAAGGTGCGCTCGATCCCCTCGACGACCGTCTCGCGCCAGACGATCCGGCCGTCCCGCACCAGGGCGCCGACCTCCTCCTCGAACTGGGGCCGCAGGTCGCGGTGGTCGATGACGATGAACCCGCGCAGTGTGAGCCGCTTCCCGATCGCCAGCGACAGGTTGCGCGGCGCCGCGGCGGGCTCGGTGTTGTTGTACGTCGAGACCGCGCCGCACATCGCCACCCGGCCGCCTTGGCGCAGGCTCGAGATCGCCGCCTCCAGGTGGTCGCCGCCGACGTTGTCGAAGTAGACGTCGATCCCCTCCGGCGCCTCGTTCCTCAACGCCGCCCGCAGCGGCCCGGCCTTGTAGTCGATCGCCCGGTCGAACCCCGCGTCGTCGAGCAGCCAGCGCACCTTCTCCGGACCGCCCGCGCTCCCGACGACAAGTGACGCGCCCTTGAGCCGGGCCAGCTGTCCGGCCAGCGATCCCACCGCCCCCGCCGCCGCGGACACGAAAACCCTGTCCCCGGAACGGAACTCACCGACACGCAGCAGCCCCGCGTAGGCGGTGAGCCCAGGCATACCGAGGATTCCCAGGTACGACTGGGGCGGCGCCGCCTTGGTGTCGACGACACGGACGGCCCGGCCCGGCAACAGGGCGTGGGTCCGCCAACCCGCGTCGTGGAGCACGGTGTCGCCACGCCGCACGGCTCGGCCCGAACGGTCGGTCACGTCACCGCTGACCGACTCGACGACCCCGACGCCCCCGCCGTCCATCGGTCCGCCCAGCGGGAACGGCGGCACGTACGACGGCACGTCGTTCATCCGACCGCGCATGTACGGGTCCACCGACAGGAAGGTGTTGCGGACGAGCAGCTCGCCCTCGTCGAGCGGCGGCAGGGACACCTCGACCAGCTCGACGTCCTCGACGGTCGGCTCCCCGACCGGCCGCCGGACCAGCCGCCACTGCGCCATCGGCGCGTATGCGCTCATCCCGCCTACCAGCCCGTCGTTCCAGGGCCGCCCTTGAACGGGCCGACGACGCGAGCGGTGATCCAGCCGCCATAGAAGCCGCCCGCCTGCGGCACGACGAGCTCGTCGTCCAGGGTGCACCGGTCCATCTGGCCGGGCATGACGGCCACGTGGTCGAGGATCGCCTCGTAGCCGGGGGACGGCTGGCGGTAGGTCCAGCCGGCGCGGGCCGCGCGCCGACCTCCGGCGACCACGTCGAAGTACGACGCCGTCCCCTTGAACTCGCAGTACGTCGTCCCACCCACGGGCACCAACGAGCCTTCCGCGAACGACGCGTACGGAAGGTAGTAGGCCGGCGGGTGGCTGGTCTCGAGGACCCGCAGCGCCGACCGCGTGCGCGCGACGACCTCGCCGCCGAGGACGACGACAACCTCCTCGCCGCTCGGCTCGACGCGAGGCGGCCGGGGGTAGTCCCAGACCGACTCCTGACCGGGGGCGGGCGTCAGGCGCGCGGCGGGTGGCATACCCGCATCCTGCCTCCCCCACCCGGGAATCTGGTTGGTGGGGTGGGCGTTGACCGGCATACTGAGGTGTTGGACATCCCAGCAACAACTGAACAGCGTGACGTTGGTGCCCCCACACGGGGGTGATCGGTTTCGACGGTGGTCGTCTCACCAGGAGAAGCGGGCCGAGGATGCGCGGTTATCTCGTTAACGCTCCGTGCAAACCAATAGGTGCCAAGTCCAAGAGCACCGACCTCGCCCTCGCCGCCTGAGCGAGCGCATAGGTCCGTCAGCCTGAGCTAGTTCTCGACTCAGTGTCTGGCGTCAGCTAGGGAACTTGCTGCGCAGTCATGCCGAGGGGCTGCGTGGGACTCTCACTCGGCTGGGCCTGTCGGAGAACGTGTGCGTGCGAGCTCCGGGGCCGAGAAACTCCACAGCGCACTGCGCCCGGAGAAGTCCTGGTCATTCGTCATCGGACGCGGGTTCAATTCCCGCCACCTCCACCATGCGGTACCACGTCACGCTGTTCGCCGGCCTCGCCGGCACAGCAGAAGGGCCCGAACCGTTGCGGTCGGGCCCTTCTGGTCTGGCGGTTGCGGTATGCGGGTCAGCTCGCCTGCTGCGAGCTGGTCTCGGCCTTCTTGTCGGCCAGCTCGGCCCGGACGGCGTCCATGTCCAGCGCCCCGACCTGCTGGACCAGGGACTGGAAGGCCTCCTTGGGGAGCGCGCCGGGCTGGCGGAACACGAGGATGCCGTCGCGGAACGCCATCAGCGTCGGGATCGAGGTGATGTTCACCGCGGCGGCGAGCGCCTGCTCGGCCTCCGTGTCCACCTTCGCGAAGACGATGCCGTCGTGCTGGGTGGAGACGTCCTCGTAGACCGGCGCGAAGCGCTGGCACGGGCCGCACCAGTCGGCCCAGAAGTCGACGAAGACAGTGTCGTTGTCGAGCACGGTCTGCTCGAAGTTCTGTGCGGTCAGCTCGGTCGTGGCCATGTGTCCTCCAACGATCCAGATCGGGTGACTATTCCGTTTCGCGGTCGGCGGCCGTCGACCCGTCGAGCGCCCAGGTGACGGTCACCGTGGCCGTGATGGTCTGCTCGCCGGCTTCCACCGGCATCGCGGAGTCGGCGGCCGCCATCGCCATCCGCATCATCGGCCGTGGGACGCCTCCGGCGACCGCTCCCTCGACGACCGACATCACCGCGCCGAGCCGCGCGTCGGACAGCGCCGCATACTGGCCGGCCTTGGCGCGGGCGTCGAGGAACGCCGCGGACCTCGACTCCTCCTGCAGGACGGAGACGTCGCTGAGGTCCAGCTGGATGGAGTCGACCGACAGGCTGTTTCCGGCAACCGCCGCGACGGCGTCGACGACGGCGCCCACCCGGTCGACGTCGCGTACGAGGATGCCGAGCCGGTGGAAGGCCTGGTACCCGACGACGCGCTGCCCGTCGCGGTCGTACCGGGGGTGGACACCGGCTCCCGTCGAGCTGATGTCGCTGCCGCGCACGTCCTGCTCGCGAGCGGCCGCGCCGATGGCCTGCACCCGCGCGCCGACCTCCCGGAGGGCGGACGACACGTCGTCCCCCTCGCACGTCACTCCGAGAGCGAGACGGACGACGTCCGGCGTCGCGCTCGCCTTGCCGCTCCCCGTGACCTGGACGACGCGGCGCTGCTTCGACATGCGGGTCACGCTACCGGCCCGATCAGGTGGAACCCGCGCGAACTCCGGGAGACCGACGTACCTTAGTGGGGGTCGGAGCTCGAGGTTCCGATCACGGTGTGCCAGGGGAGGAAGCAGGCCTCCCGCCGGCGAGGTTCGAGCAGGGGCAGCGGTGCGGCGGTTACGAGTCATCCGGACGCCGGACTCGGCTGTGCCGAGCGTGCCGGTCCCCTCGGCCGGCGAGCGGGCGGACCAGGCGTCCCGACTCCCCGACGGAACGTCGTCCACCCGGACGGCGCGGGCGGTGATCCTGCCGGTCCTTCTCGTCGGCTGCCTGGGCGCGCTCGTCCTCCCGGCCGCCGACGCGGTCCCGTATGCGGCTCGGCCGGCGACCTCGGTGCCCCAGGCGGCCGCGGCGATGCTGCTTCCCCCCGGCACCGAGGTCGACCCGTCGGCCGTCGTCGACGAGCGTGCGCCCAGGCGCACCTTCGTGACCGCTCCGCCGGCGATCGGCCCGTCCGGGACTGCCGAGGTCGAGCGGAGCCGTCGACGCGCGCCCGGTCGACACCGCGGCCGTCGAGGCGGAGGCCGTGGTGGCGTTGTCCGGGTCCGGCGGGCGCGACCGACGGACGCCACCGGCATCCCGGTGACCGTCCTCGCCGCATACCGGAGGGCGGAGGCCGTCCTTGCCGCCGCGCAGCCGTCCTGTCACCTCAGTTGGTGGCTTCTCGCCGGCGTCGGGCGGATCGAGACCGGGCACGTCTACGGCGGCCGCGTCGACGAGAAGGGGAACACCCGGGGCCGGATCATGGGTCCCGTGCTCGACGGGTCGATGCCGGGGACGGCCGTCATCCGGGACAGTGACGGCGGCAAGTGGGACGGCGACGCCGTGTGGGATCGGGCCGTCGGGCCGATGCAGTTCCTGCCGGGGTCATGGGTGTACTGGGGCAAGGACGGCAACAGCGACGGCGTCAGCGACCCCCACAACGTCTTCGACGCGACGGTGGCGGCGGGGTACCTGCTGTGTTCGGCCGGCGACCTGTCGAACCCGGCGACCATGGGGCGGGCCGTGCTCCGGTACAACCACTCGGCCTCCTACGTCGCGACCGTGCTGAAGTGGGCGGCCGCGTACCGCGACAACGTCACACCGGCGCCGGACTCGACGGGTTCAGTCCGTCCACGCCGGCGCGGACGACCACGACGGCTCCGCCGGCCGCTGCTCCGCCGGCCCCGCCCCCACGACGTCGACGGCCGCACCTCCGCCCGCGACGACGACCGCGCCGCCGAAGCCGCCGACCTCGTCGACGACCACGACGAACCCGCCACCGTCGACCACCGCCACGGCACCGCCGTCCACGACGACGGCACCACCGTCCACGACGTCGACGACAGCACCACCGACGACCACGACGACGCCGCCCGGAGACGACGACGGGCTCGCCGTAGCGAGAACCACCTCGGGCTGATCGAGGCTTTCGGCGACGCCTGATAGAATGCGGTCCGAACCAGGCTTCCTGGGCGCACGGCCGCGCCCCGCACCCGCACCGCGTGGGTGGCGCCGAGACGAAGCCGGTCCCTGACCGACCGGGCACGTGCCCGGACCGCGGTCCGCCGGGTGCCATTGAGCGCCTGAGGTACGTCTTGCACGGTCGCTCTCGCCAGGCGGCTCGAGGCGTGTCTGCCCGAGTCACCCCTGAGCCCCCACATCGAAAGAGCTGAACCACCCGTGCCCACATCACGCACTCCCTCCTCCGGCGCGCCCAAGAAGGCCCGCTGGACCACCGCCCAGAAGGCGGCCGCCCGCAAGGGCTCGCCGGCGTCGCGGACCGACCGTTCCGCCCGCGCCGAGCGTCCCGGTCGACCCGACCGCCCGAGCCGTCCCGTTCGTGCGGACCGTCCCGGTCGGCCCGACCGTCCGGTTCGATCCGACCGTCCGGTTCGATCCGACCGCCCGGTTCGATCCGACCGTCCGGTTCGATCCGACCGCCCGGTTCGATCCGACCGTGCCGACCCGTACGAGCGCCCGGAGCGCGCCGACCGGTACGAGAGGCCGGCTCGCCCCGAGCGCACCGACCGGTACGAGCGCACCGACCGCGGCGGCCGCCCCGAGCGTCGCGACTCCTCCGATCGTCCGGCTCGCCGCGAGTACTCCAGCCGTCCCGACCGCGCCGAGTACTCCGCGCGCACCGACCGCACCGACCGGCCCCGCGGTTACGCCGGCCGGCCGGACGCCCCCGGCCGTGACCGGGACTACTCACGCCATGACCGCCCGGCCCGGCACGACGGCGCCGGCCCCGACAGCGAGCGTCGCCGGCCCGCCCACCGCGAGCGCGCCGCATACCAGCCGCACCCGTCCCGCGGCCACGTGCCCGGGCGGATGCCGGCCGGCATCGACCCCGAGGCCGAGCGGCTCGCCGCCGACTCGTGGACCAAGTCCACCCGACGCCCGGTGAGCACCGGCCCGGTCGAGGTCGCGTCCGACAACGCGTTCGCCGCGCTCGGTCTGCCGGAGCGGCTGGTCGAGCGGCTGGCCCGCGACGGCATCACCGAGCCGTTCCCGATCCAGGCCGCCGCGATCCCCGACGGCCTCACCGGCCGCGACGTGCTCGGCCGCGGCCGCACGGGGTCCGGCAAGACGCTGGCCTTCGGCCTGCCCACCGTCACCCGCCTCGCCGCCGACGCGCCGACCTCCGCTCCGCGTCGGCCCCGCGCCCTGGTGCTCGTGCCGACCCGTGAGCTGGCCATGCAGGTGTCCGACGCGCTGGAGCCGTTCGTCCACGTCATGGGCCTGCGTCACAAGCTGGTCGCCGGCGGCCTCAGCTACACGACCCAGATCGCCGCCCTGAACCGCGGCGTCGACCTGCTCATCGCCACGCCGGGACGCCTCAACGACCTGCTGGAGCGCGGCGCGGTCGAGCTCGGCGACATCCAGATCGCCATCCTCGACGAGGCCGACCACATGGCCGAGATGGGGTTCCTGCCGGAGATCACGGCGATCCTCGACCTGATCCCGGAGGGCGGCCAGCGGCTGCTCTTCTCCGCGACCCTCGACCGCGGCGTCGACGGTCTCGTGGAGCGCTACCTCACCGACGCCGTGACGCACTCGACCGACGAGGCCGTCGCCTCGGTCACGACGATGCGCCACCACGTGCTCCTCATCGAGCCGAACCACAAGAAGGTCATCACCGCCGAGGTCGCGAACCGCCCCGGCCGCACCCTCGTCTTCGTCCGGACCAAGCTGGGCGCCGACCGCGTCGCCCAGCAGCTGCGCGAGCAGGGCGTCCTCGCGGCCGCACTGCACGGCGGCCTGAGCCAGGGCGTCCGGAACCGCGTCCTCGGCGCCTTCCGAGAGGGCACCCTCCCGGTCCTCGTGGCGACCGACGTCGCCGCTCGGGGCATCCACGTCGACGACGTGTCGGTCGTGCTCCAGGTCGACCCGCCGGCGGACCACAAGGACTACCTCCACCGCGCCGGTCGCACGGCCCGCGCCGGCGAGACCGGGACCGTCGTCACGCTCGCCCTCCCGCACCAGCGCCGCACCGTGGAACGTCAGCTCCGCGACGCCGGCGTCGATGCCGTGCCGGTCAAGGCCGTCCCGGGCGACGCCGTGATCGCCGACACCGGCGGCCGGACTCCGACCGGAGTGCCGGTCGCCGACGACGTGTACCGACGGCTCCTCGAGGCGGAGAAGCGCCCGCGGCGCGGCCCGGGCGGCCCGCGTGGCCCGCGTGGTGGGTCGGACCACCGCGGCGGTCCGCGCGGACGCCGCCCCCGCGCGTAGCCGGGTCCGGCTCCCCGCAAACCTGCGGGACTCGGTCGGCCACGGATGCCAGACTGGCGCCGTGGCCGACGACGCGCGGACCTTCCTCGCGGGCCGTCTCCTCGTCGCCGCTCCGCAGATCGAGGAGGAGACGTTCCGCCGGTCCGTCGTGCTGTTGCTCCACCACGACGAGGACGGCGCCCAGGGGGTCATCCTCAACCGGCCGCTGGATGCGGACATCGACGCGGTGCTGCCCGGCTGGAAGTCGGTGGCATCGTCGCCGGCGACGATGTTCCAGGGCGGGCCGGTCGAGCTGAACTCCGCCATCGCCCTGGTGACCGTCCCCGGCGACGAGCGCGAGCCCCTCGGCATCAAGCACCTGTTCGATGGGCTGGGTCTCGTCGACCTCGACGCCCCGCCGAACCTCGTCGCGCCCGAGGTGGCCGGGATGCGGATCTTCGCCGGTTATGCGGGCTGGTCCGGTGGACAGCTGGAGAACGAGATCCGGCGCGGCGACTGGTACGTCGTGACGAGCGAGCCACGCGACGCGTTCTCCGTGGCGCCCGAGCGACTGTGGTCCGACGTGCTCCTGCGCCAGAACGACAGCCTCAAGTTCGTCGCCAGCTTCCCGGACGACCCCACGATGAACTGACCGCGGCATCATGGATCGATGAGCCAGCAGCCAGGCCAGTCCGGGTGGCGCCAGCCCCCGCAGGAGACCTGGGTCGACCGGCAGATCCGGGAGGCGCAGGAGCGCGGCGAGTTCGACAACCTGCCGGGAGCGGGCAAGCCCCTCGGCGACCTGGGCGACCCGAACGACTCCGAGTGGTGGGTTCGCCGCTACATCGAGCGCGAGAAGCTCGACGTGTCCGGCGCGCTGCCCAGTCCGCTCGCCCTGCGCAAGGAGGCGGCGTCCTTTCCCGGCTCGCTCGCGGACGTCCGGACCGAGGCCGACGTGCGCGAGATCCTCGAGGACTTCAACCACCGCGTGAAGGTCGACCGGCTGCGTCCGGCCGTGGGCAACCTGCCGCCCCTCCTCGCCCGCACCGTCGACGTCGACGAGGTCGTTCAGCAGTGGAGCGAGCTCCGCGCCACCAGCGCGCCACCCGTGGTCGAGCCCGAAGCGGCGCCCGGGCACACGGCCCCGTCGAGCGGGCCGACGAAGGCCAGGAACTGGTGGCGTCGCGTCTTCGGCGCCGGACCCGTCGCTCGGTGAGGCGGCCCGCATACACTCTTCGGGTGACGACGCGAGCCGCGCAGGAGATGCCGCCCGACCCGTTCGAGCCCCAGCCCGAACCCGGTCAACCTCGTACCGCCACCTCGGTCCTCGAGCGCGAGGAGACGCAGGAGCAGCTCGCCGAACCCGGCGACCACGAGCGCTTCGCGCACTACGTGCGCAAGGAGAAGATCCTCGAGAGCGCGCTCAGCGGAGACCCCGTCGTCGCCCTGTGCGGCAAGGTCTGGGTGCCCGGCCGCGATCCGAACAAGTTCCCGGTATGCCCGGTGTGCAAGGAGATCTACGAGGGGCTCCGCCGGTCCGAGGGGCACGACGACGACAACGGCTGACGACGCCGCCCGGCCGGTTCAGGCGTCGACACCGCGCCGGACCAGCGTGTTGAGCACGGCGGCAGCCTCCTCCGCGTCGTCCATCGACACGTAGGTCCGGGTTCCGTCGCGCTGCGCGACGCGCAGCGCCTCGCCGGACCGCGTGACGAACGCCCGCGCGCCGGGTCGGAAACGCAGGCCCAGCCCACCGAACTCGCGGAAGGCCTGCAGCTCGGACCGTTCCGCGTACGCCACCGTGTCGAGCCGCACGCGGAGCCACGGGAGGACGCCGGCGGAGGTCACCCGAAGCCCGTCGGCGTCGACCACCACCCGGGCCCGGGCCGACAGCAGGACCAGCACGATCCCCAGCACCGGCCCGAGCGTCGCCCATGGCGAGGCGATGACCGCGACGACCCATCCGAGCGCGACGAGACCCAGGCAGACCCAGACGACCCAGCGACCGGACGCGGTCCAGCCGAACCACACCAGGCGCTCGCCGGCCCCGGCCGGTACGCGGGGTGCATCGCTCGGCATCGCCGTGTCCGTCAGGTCGGGCCGGGGGAGGACCGGGTTGAGCGCCCAGGCCACCGCGCCGAGCAGGGTTCCGGTCACGACGCTCGCGACGAAGAGCCACGGCGACAGCGTCGCCTGGGTCGGGTCGGCGACCCCACGCTGCCCCAGCATCGCCCCGAAGAGCACCACGCCGACGAACCCGCTCGTCGCGCCGACGACCACCGCCATGAGGCGGCGCCCGTCGGCCGGCAACAGCCAGCCCACTCCGGCGAGCAGGAGGCTGAGGACGACGAGGATCACCGCGGCGGTGACGGTGAAGCTGAGCCGATCCTGTGTCCCATCAACGCCGTCGGGTCCCCAGTGGCTGGCCACCATCGCCGGGAGCAGCGACCAGGACCAGGCCACCAGGCCGAGCCCGGTGACGAGCACGACAGCGGGCAGACCGAGGACGGTCGCCAGGTACCGGGCGCCTCCCGGTTCCTGTCCGCGCCGGGTGGGGGTCGACGGCCGGGTCGTCATGATGACCACTCCTTCGTGACGAGCGAGACGGTCTCCTGGTGGCTCAGGCCGGCCGAGGACGCGGCCCGCACCAACGCGCGGACGGCCTCGCCGACCTCGACGAGCGCGGTCGGCTGGGTGCCGGTGACCACCGCGCCGCGTCCTCGCCGCAGGTCGAGCAGGCCCTCGTCCCGCAGCTGCTGGTAGGCGCGCAGCACCGTGTGCAGGTTGACGTCGAGGGAGCGGGCCACCTCCTTGGCGGACGGCAGCCGGTCCCCGCTCGCAAGCCGGCCCTCCGCGAGCTCGCGGCGGACTCCGGCGGCGATCTGCGCGAAGATCGGCAGCGGCGACGCCGGATCGACACGGATGAGCATAGTTCTATGATAACTAGAATTTGTTGCTCGCCCAACCAGGGTCAGCCGGCGGCGGCCGTCACCAGCGGCAGCGTGCGGTAGTCGATCCACGTCGCCAGGGAGATGGCCGTGGACGCGCGGATGACGTGGGAGTCGTCCACGACGAGGTCGATGACCCGCTGCAGGTCGGCGTTGTCACGCGCGACGACCCGGATGAGGAGGTCGCCCGAGCCGGTGATCGTATGCGCCTCCAACACCTCCGGGATGCGTCCGAGGTGCTCGATCACCGGGTGGTGGCCCCGGCCCTGCCGGATCTCGAGCGTGCAGAAGGCGGTGACCGGGTAGCCCAGGGCTCCGGGGTCCAGGGTGGGTGCGAACGAGCGGATCACCCCTCGAGCCATCAGCCGGTCGAGCCGGGCCTGGACCGTGCCGCGGGCGACGGCCAGCCGCCGGGAGGCGCCGAGCACCCCGACGTTCGGGTCGTCGGTGAGGAGGCGGATGAGGCGCGCGTCGAGCTCGTCCAGGGTTGGCTGCGGCATGGACAGAGTGTCCAGCAAACTTGGCCACAATGGCAACAATCTGCGCACCCTGACCAGCGTGTCATTGCTCGGTTGACCAGCCATCCGAGCAGGCGGATGCTTCCGGCATGACGACGACGATGGTGTCCCCAGTCGGTGCCGGCGAGCACGAGGAGCTGACCCAGCAGGAGCGCGACGCCGGTTTCGACGTCGAGCAGCTGAAGCAGCTGGTCGGGCTCGTCGAGTACGACGAAGCCAAGGACGTCTTCCCGGTCACCGGCTGGGACGCCATCGTCTTCGTCGTCGGCAACGCGACCCAGACCGCGCACTACTACCAGGCCGCCTGGGGGATGCGTCTCGTCGCCTACCGCGGTCCGGAGACCGGGTACCGCGACCACAAGTCCTACGTGCTGGAGTCGGGCTCGATCCGGTTCGTCATCTGCGGCGCGGTGAACCCGGACAGCCTCCACGCCGACCACCACCGCCGCCACGGCGACGGCGTCGTCGACATCGCGCTCGAGGTGCCCGACGTGGACCGCTGCATCGCGCAGGCGCGGCGCGCCGGCGCCACCGTCCTCGAGGAACCCCACGACGAGACCGACGAGCACGGGACGATCCGCGTCGCCGCCATCGCCACCTACGGCGACACCCGGCATACCCTCGTCCAGCGGGTCGTCGACGGCCACCGGTACGACGGCCCCTACAAGCCGGGGTTCGAACCGGCGTCGTCGACCGTGACCCGCCGCGAGGGCCAGCCGGAGCGGCTGTTCCAGGCTCTCGACCACATCGTCGGCAACGTCGAGCTCGGCCAGATGGACGAGTGGGTGGCGTTCTACAACCGGGTCATGGGCTTCGTGAACATGGCCGAGTTCGTCGGCGAGGACATCGCCACGGACTACTCGGCGCTGATGTCCAAGGTCGTCGCCAACGGGAACCACCGCGTGAAGTTCCCGCTGAACGAGCCGGCCGTCGGCAAGCGGAAGAGCCAGATCGACGAGTACCTCGAGTTCTACCGCGGCCCCGGCGCCCAGCACCTCGCGGTCGCGACCAACGACATCCTGGCCACCGTGGATGCGCTGCGGGAGAACGGGGTCGAGTTCCTCAGCACCCCCGACTCCTACTACGAGGACCCGCAGCTGCGTGCCCGCATCGGCCAGGTGCGCGTCCCGATCGAGGAGCTGCAGCGCCGCGGCATCCTCGTCGACCGGGACGAGGACGGCTACCTGCTCCAGATCTTCACCAAGCCCCTCGGCGACCGCCCGACGGTGTTCTTCGAGCTGATCGAGCGGCACGGCTCGCTCGGCTTCGGGAAGGGCAACTTCAAGGCGCTGTTCGAGGCGATCGAGCGCGAGCAGGAGCGGCGCGGCAACCTCTGACCGTAATCAGACTGGTCGGTCGGCCAAGGTGGGTATGGGAAACTCGACGGCATGAGCCAACGCGCCGGGTGGTACGACGACCCGGAGAACCCCAAGAACCTGCGGTACTTCGACGGGGTCGTGTGGACCAACCACACCACGCCACGGGCATCGCCCTCCGCGGCGCAGTCCACGATCGGGCTGGCGCAGCAGCCACCGTCCTCGCCGCAGGCTCCCAGCCAGCAGGTCCCGACCCAGCAGGTCCCACAGGCGCCGACGCAGCAGCTTCCCTACGGCGGCGGCCAGCCTCAGGACGGCAACCAGCAGGACGGTGGCCAGCAGTATGGAGGCCCGCCGCAGTACGGCGGCCAGCAGTACGGCGGCCCGCCGCAGTACGGCCAGTACCCGCCGGCCCCGCAGTACGGACCCCCCGGATACCCGCCGGCGCCCCAGGGCGGCTACTCCACCATGCCGCCCGCCTACGCAACGGCTCTCGGGGTCAAGACCACCCCGGACGGCGTGCCGCTGGCGACCTACGGGCAGCGCGTCGGGGCCTGGATCATCGACTTCCTCATCCAGCTGCTGATCACCATCGTGGCGAGCTGGTACTGGCTGTCGCAGTTCATCACCTGGTACACGAACTGGTTCAGCCAGGTTCTCAACGAGGCCGAGGCGGGCGGCTCGCCGACGTTCGACCAGACGACGCTCTCGGACGAGATCAGCAGCTACGTGCTGCCGATCTCGCTGATCAGCTTCGCGATCACGATCATCTACCAGGTCGCGTTCCTGACCTGGAAGGGCGCGACCCCGGGGAAGATGGCACTCGGTATCGCGGTCCGGCTCCGCGAGCGGCCGGGCAACCCCACCCTCGTCGTCGCCCTGAAGCGGCAGCTGATCTACATCGGCACCAGCCTGCTCAGCCTGGTGCCCGGCATCGGTGCCGCGTCGGTGATCATCAAGCTGCTCAACCTGCTCTGGCCGCTGTGGGACGACAAGCGGCAGGCGCTGCACGACAAGGTCGCCGCGACCAACGTCGTCGTCCGGCGTCGTGAGCGCTGACCGCAGCGCTGGTACCGACTCCGCCGGCTCGTTCTCGCTGACCCTCGACCGGGGGCTGCGCCTGCTCGACCTCCTCGCCCGCCCCGAGAACGCCGCGGGCATGACCGTGACGGCGCTCGCCGCCGCCCTCGGGATGAGCCGCAGCGCCGCATACCGGCTGCTGGGCACGCTCGAGTCCCACGGGTACGTCGCCCGGCTGCCGGACGGGCGGGTCCGGCTCGGGTATGCGGTGACGCGCCTTGCCGCAGCCGTCGCACCGCTGGTGCGGGCCGCGGCGACCCCAGTGCTCCGGCGGCTCGCCGACGAGGTCGGCGCGACCGCGCACCTGACCCTCGTCGACGGGGACGCGGCCCTGGCCGTCGTCGTGGTGGAGCCGACCTGGACCGACGTCCACGTCGCCTATCGGCCGGGCACGCGACACGTCCTCGACCGCGGCGCGGCGGGGCGGGCCATCGTCCGCGGGCGGGCCGGGGAGCTGGGCTGGGTGACCAGTCGCAGCGAGCTGCAGCCGGGCGCATACGGCGTAGCCGCCCCGTTGCCGGCGGGCGAGGTCGAGGGGTCGGTCGGGGTCGTCGCCCTGAGCGAGCTGGACGAGGACCGGGTCGGTCCGGCCGTCGTGATTGCCGCGCGCGAGGTCGGGAACGCCCTGGCCTGACGCCCCCTCTTCTGCGGGTGGAGGTATATCCGAGCGCCCTATCGCTCTCCGTAACCTCCACCCGACGCGGGTTGACGCGCCGGAAGGACACGACCGGTCACCTCGGCGATCCCGATGCGCGAGCCTCTTGGCCCCGGCGCCCAGGCGGTCATCGTCACCACGTCACCGTCCTCGAGGAAACCGCGCGCGGTCCCGTCGTCGAGGTCGAGGCGGTCCCGACCGTTCCACGTCAGCTCGAGGAGGCTCCCGCGCGTGTGTGCCTCCGCACCGCTCACGGTGCCCGACGCGAAGAGGTCGCCGTTGCGCAGCGAGGCGCCGTTGACGGTGAGGTGGGCCAGCATCTGTTCGGGGGACCAGTACATGTGGCGGAACTCGGGGCGCGAGACCACGGTGCCGTTCACCGACACCTCGAGATGGAGGTCGATCCCGCGCGCGTCGGCCCCGCGCAGGTACGGCAACGGCTCGGGCTCCTGTCCGGGCAGGTCGACCCGGGCGTCGGCCAGCGCGGCCATCGGCGTCACCCACGCGGAGATGCTCGTCGCGAACGACTTGCCGAGGAACGGGCCGAGCGGCACGTACTCCCACGCCTGGATGTCTCGGGCGCTCCAGTCGTTGAGCAGGACCACCCCGAAGAGGTGGTCTCCGGCCTCGGCGAGCGGTACGGGCATACCGAGGTCCGTTGCCCCTCCGACGACGAAACCGACCTCGGCCTCGATGTCGAGGCGGGCGCTCGGCCCGAACGACGGCAGGGACGCGCCCGGGGCACGGTGCTGCCCGCTCGGCCGGACGACGTCGGTCCCGCTCGCGACGACGGTGCCGGCGCGCCCGTGGTACGCGATGGGCAGGTGCTTCCACGCGGCGGGCAGGTCGGGGCTGTCGGGCCGGAAGATCTGGCCGACGTTCGCGGCATGGTGCTCGGCGGCGTAGAAGTCGACGTAGTCGGCGACCTCGAAGGGCAGGTGCATGGTGACCGTGTCGAGCGGATACAGGTGGGGCTCGACGGCGTCGCGGTAGGCCTCATCGCTGAGCACCCGGGTCAGCCACTCGCGGGCGGCGGCCCAGGCCTGAGGCCCGAGTGCGAGGAACCGGTTGAGGCTCGAGCACGCCCACGTCTCGCCGGACTCCATCCCGGCCTGCTCCGCCGCGACGGCGGCGTCGAGGACGTGGGCGCCGATGCGGACGCCGATGCGTGGCTCGAGCCGGTCCGGTGTCGAGAAGACGCCGTAGGGGAGCGTCTGGAGGCCGAACGGATCGGCGGCGTCGAGGTCGAGCCAGCTCGTCATAGCGGCTACGATATCGCTACAGAAGCGTCCGATTATCGAACAGTCCTGTAGCGGACGAGGAGTGACGATGGCGCACTACCAGCGGATGGGCAGCGTCCCGCCCAAGCGGCACACCCAGCATCGGCGGCCGGCGTCGCGGGGCAAGCAGGGCAAGCTGTACTACGAGGAGCTGATGGGTGAGGAGGGCTTCTCCTCCGACTCGTCACTGCTCTACCACCGCAACATCCCGTCGACCATCGCCGACGCCCGTGAGTGGTCCATCGGGGACCTGTCGACGACGCCGAACCACCCGCTGGTCCCGCGGCACCTGCGCCTGCACGACCTCTTCGACGCGGCCGCCGTGCGACGGACCGACCCCGTCACCGGACGGCGTCTGGTCCTCGGGAACGGCGACGTGCGGATCTCGTATGCGGTATCGGCGCTCGCGAGTCCCTGGTACCGCAACGGGATCGGCGACGAGTGCGTGTTCGTGGAGCGGGGTCGGGCCCGGGTCGAGACGGTGTTCGGGGTGTTCGACGTGGGACCGGGCGACTACGTGGTGATCCCTCGGGCAACGACGCACCGATGGCTTCCGCGACGCTCGCCGCGCGACCCGCTGCGGACGTATGCGATCGAGGCCAACTCGCACATCGCGCCGCCGAAGCGGTACCTGTCGAAGTACGGCCAGCTCCTCGAGCACTCGCCGTACTGCGAGCGGGACCTGCGGCTCCCGGCCGGGCCGCTGCTGGCGGAGGACGTGGGCGCTCGCGCCGGGGACGAGACCGAGGTGTTCATCAAGCACCGCGGGTCGGGACCGGGGGGCGTCGTGGGCACCGTGCATACCCTGCCGTTCCACCCGCTCGACGTCGTGGGCTGGGACGGGTGCCTGTACCCGTACGTGTTCAACGTCGCCGACTTCGAGCCGATCACGGGACGCGTCCACCAGCCGCCACCGGTGCACCAGGTGTTCGAGGGCTGGAACTTCGTGATCTGCAACTTCGTGCCGCGGAAGGTCGACTACCACCCGCTGTCGATCCCGGTGCCGTACTACCACTCGAACGTCGACAGCGACGAGATCATGTTCTACGTCGACGGGGACTACGAGGCGCGCAAGGGGTCCGGGATCGGCAAGGGCTCGATCTCGGTCCACCCGGGCGGACACCCGCACGGCCCGCAGCCGGGTGCGACCGAGGGCTCGATCGGCGTCCACTACTTCGACGAGCTCGCGGTCATGGTCGACACGTTCCGGCCGCTGGAGCTCGGTGAAGGCGGCCGCGCCGTCGACGACGGCCGGTACGCCCTCAGCTGGCTCCGCAGCTCCCGCGGCAACGCGGCGCGACCCACCGAGCCCCCCACCCACGGCTGACCACCACATCAGCACAATTGGGCTGATGTGGTGTCGCCGTGAGGCGAAGCTCCCGCCACTTCGCGCCAATTGTGCTGATGTGGCGGTGATTCGCGCCTTTGGGCCGCCAGACGAGCACAATTGCGCTGAAGTTGCGCGGCGCGGCGCGGCGCGTCCTGGCGCGCGATGGGACGGGACGGGCGGAAGCCGCTGCCCCTGTGGATTCCGGTCGGGCCCTCGGGTCGTCTCGCGTCACGATCGGCGTATGCCCCAGCTCGATGCCTTCGACCCGAGCAGGCCGTTCACACGCGGCGAGGGGATCGCGGCCGGACTGACACCGTGGCAGCTGCGCAGCGCTGAGTACGCGCACCCGTTCCACGACACGTACATCGCCCGAACTGCGCCGCGCACGCTCGCCACCAGGGTGAGGGCCGCGGTGCTCGGGGCGCCCGAGACGGCAGTCATCAGCCACGAGACGGCCGCGGTGCTCTGGGGCGGCGTTGTTCCGGAGTCCACGTGGATCCACCTCACGGTGCCTCCACGAGAGACGTTCGTCCGAGCCGGCGTTCGCACCCACCGGCTCATCGGGAATCGGCCCATCGCCCGTCGCCTCGGCCTGCGACTCACCACTCCCGAACAGACGTTCATCGACCTCGCCGGCCGGCTCGACCTCGTCCAGCTGGTCACCCTCGGCGACCGGCTCGTCCAGCGGAAGGTGACGACACCCGAACGTCTGCTTGCCGCGACGAACGCCTGGAGCGGACGGCACGGGCGGGCGGCCCGCCGGGCATCGACGCATGTTCGCGCCGGTGTCGACTCCCCGCCGGAGAGCCGACTTCGCATGCTCGTCGTCCTCGCCGGTCTCCCGGAGCCCACGGTGAACCACATCGTCCGTGACCCGGAGACCGGCGCGTGGCTGCGCCGGTTCGAGCTGGCCTACCGAGAGCTCCTGCTCGCGATCGAGTACGAGGGCCGACAGCATCGGGACGACGACGAGATCTGGGCGGCCGACATCGAGCGTCGTGAAGAGCTCGACCGGGAGACCTGGCGCGTCGTGCAGGTCATCAGCAAGGGACTGTTCGAGACGCCTCTTCGGACCCTCCAGCGCATCGATCAGGCTCGGGTCGACCGCGGCGCTCGACCGACCGTCACTTTTCAGGACGAGTGGAAGCGCTACTTTCCCGGACGCTGACGACAGGTACACGACAACTTGCATCGGCGTGGAAAAGGCGGAAATGTGCGGGGCGGATGGTGCGGACGTCAACCGATGTCGCGCGCCCGAACCCACCCCGACACCCTCTGGAGTGACATGACGCCCAGCCCGCTCAGCCGGCTCACCGACGCCCAGTCCACCCGCCGCCAGCTCCTGGCGATGGCCACCGTCGGCGGCGTCGGCGCGGCCGCCGGGGTCGCCACGGCGCAGCCCGCTCGCGCGGCGGGCAGCGGCAAGCCCGACCACGTCCTCACGGTGCTGGGTACGACGGACCTGCACGGCAACGTCTACAACTGGGACTACTTCAAGAACGCCACCTACGACGACACGGCGCACAACGACATCGGCGTCGCGAAGGCGGCCAGCCTCATCCGGATGCTGCGCGACGAGCTCGGCGCCCGCAACACGCTGACCCTCGACGCCGGCGACACGATCCAGGGCACGCCGCTCGCGTACTACTACGCGAAGATCGAGCCGATCACCCAGGGCTCGGTGCACCCGATGGCCACCGCCATGAACTCGATCGGGTACGACGCCGCCGCCCTCGGCAACCACGAGTTCAACTACGGCCTGGACCTCCTGCGCGTCTTCCAGTCGCAGTGCGACCACCCGCTCCTCAGCGCCAACACGGTCGACTGGAACAGCGGCGCCCCGATCTTCCCCCCGTACGTCATCAAGACGGTCCAGCTGCACGGCACGTCGCCGATCCGGGTCGGGATCCTCGGCCTGGTCACGCCCGGCGTGGCGATCTGGGACAAGGCCAACGTCGAGGGCAAGGCCAAGTTCCCCGGCATCGTCGAGCAGGCCAAGATCTTCGTCCCGCGACTCAAGGCGGCCGGTGCCGACGTCGTCGTCGTCTCCTCCCACTCGGGTGCCAAGACATCGTCGTCCTACGGCGACGCCCTGCCCTACCCGGAGAACGCGAGCACCCTTCTGGCCCAGCAGGTTCCGGACATCGACGCCATCCTCGTCGGTCACGCCCACGTCGAGCTGACCGGTACCGTCACCAACGAGCAGACCGGCCGCAAGGTCCTGCTCGTCGAGCCGCTCTACTGGGGTATGCGCGTCGCGCGCCTCGACCTCCCGCTCACCAAGGTCAAGAACCGCTGGACGGTCGACGACCAGCGGGTGGCCGGCACGCTGTACAACGCCAACACCGTCGACGAGGACGCCGAGATCGCCGGCCTGGTGAGGGCGGCGCACACCAAGGTGCTCGCCTACGTCAACAGCGTCATCGGGACCTCCAAGCAGGCGATGTCGGCGGCGACGTCGCGCTACGAGGACACGGCGGCCATGGACTTCATCAACTACGTCCAGGCCGACGCGGTGAAGAAGGTCCTGGCCGGCACGGCCGACGCGAACACCCCGGTCCTGTCGATCGCCGCGCCCTTCAACAAGGCGGCCGCCATCCCGGCCGGCGACGTGACGGTCCGCGACGTCGCCGGGCTCTACATCTACGACAACACGCTGCTCGGCATCCGGTTCACCGGCGCCCAGGTGCTCGCCTACCTCGAGTACTCGGCCCGGTACTTCAAGCAGGTCAGCGGCGCCGGCCCGTTCCCGGCTGACGCGGTCACCAACGCCGTCACGCCCACGGCGCCGAACGGCACGCCGGACTACAACTACGACATCATGGGTGGCCTCGACGCGCCGCTGACGTACGACATCGACATCGCCCAGCCCGCCGGCAGCCGCATCGTCAACCTGCAGTATGCGGGTGCTCCCGTCACGGCGGACCAAGCCTTCATCATCGCCATCAACAACTACCGGCAGTCCGGTGGCGGCGGCTTCCCGGGCGTGACGACGGCTCCGGTCGTCTACAACGCGCAGGTCGAGATCCGGCAGATGCTCATCGACTGGGTGACGACCAACAAGGTCATCGACGCGTCGGTCTTCTCCACCGAGGACTGGAAGCTCGTCGCCAACGGTCAGCCGGTGACCATCACCGGCTGACGTCGCGGATGCGGGCCTCCAGCGAAGCGAACCGGTCGTCGATTCGCTGCTCGATGCGGCGGACCGCCGCCTCGAGCTCGCCGGCGTTGGCGTTCTGTTCCGGACGCTTCAGGGCCACGTCGAAGGCACCCCCAGGGCGCAACGTCGCATACTCGACCTCCGCGGGGTGGTCGGCGCCCAGCCGGTGCAGGACCGTGCGTAGCTCGCCGTCCCGGATGCCGAGCCGGCGCAGCTTCGTCGAGTCGACCCGACCGTCCTCGACGACAGTGATGGGCTTGCCGTCGAAGAACCGCTCGGATCCCTTGATCATGAACGCGACCCGGTCGAAGAGGTAGTCGACGACGACCAGCGTCAGTGCTCCGAGCAGCCCGCCCGACAGCGAGTTGTCGTCGCCGATGATGGCGTTCTGGACGACGTTGGACAGCAGCAGGACGACGACCAGGTCGGAGAGGTTCAGCTGGGCGAGGATCCGTCGGCCGAACAACCGGATCAGCAGCGCGACCGCGGCGTACACGAGGATCGTGCGGACGATCTTCTCGGTCGCCGGGATCTGGAACGCGAACATGTCCGACCAGATCGAGTCGCCTGCAGCGGCAAGGGTATGCATGGGGCCGAACCTAGGCCCCGGCGCTGGGATTTCGCCGTCGACGGCCCGCCTACCCGACGCTGTAGGCGGTCGTCGACCCCTTCACCGGCGTCGACCCGCGGGTGATCGCCACCTTGCAGACGGCGCCGCTGGGCACCGGTGTGAGATCGACGACCTGCGAGCTCGTCGCCGCGCCGGAACCGGTGTCGAACCACGGCCCGAGGAGGGGGTACGTCTCCGTCGAGGAGACCGGACCCGCATACCGTCCGCCGAACCAACACCGGTTCTCGAGCAGGAAATCGTAGGGGACGATCGGGTAGGCCCCCTTGAGGCTGACCGTCACGGTGAGTGGCTGACCCGAGACGGCCGCTCCCACGAGCGTGGTCGTGCCGCTGGCCGTACCCGCCTGGGCGGAGCCGGCGGTGCCGACGAGGAGCAGCCCGGCGGCGACGGCGGCCACCGGTCCGAAGGCGGTTCTGCGCATGGGTTCTCCTGGGTCCGGGTGACGGTCAGCTGGAACAGACGTCGGTTGTGGCGGCCTCGCCGTAGCCGAGCTTCCACTTCAGCGGCGTCGTGCCCGGGTCGATGGTGTCGGCGTCCCAGATCGCGTCGGCGATGCACTGGTGGCCGTCCTTGTTCGGGTACACGCCCATCCCCTTGGTGGTCTGGCTCCACTCGATGAGGACGCCGAGCGCGGCGGGCAGCAGGTAGTTCGGCTTCGCCGTTCCGTCCGAGCCCTCGACGAACCACGTCGTCGAGCAGCCGAAGTTGACCTCGGGGGAGTCGTGCTGGTGCACCGCCCCGCTCTCCTCGGGGTGCTCGACCTTGGTCTTGATCTGCACCTTCATCGTCATGCAGTGGTCCTCGAACGTGGGGTAGAGGTCCACGTAGACGTAGCGCGACCCGTTGGGTCCCTGCTGGAACGGCGCCATGGCGTTCTTGATGGTGGTGTTGAGCTTCTGGAACGCCTGGTCGATCGCGAGCAGGGCCGCAGGTAGCTGGGCCCATCGGGCGGTGCACGTCGGGATGGTGTCGATGAGCGGTACGCAGAGGAGTGTGATCTCGTCGATGACGTCCTCCGCCCGCGGGAACGGGTTCGGGTAGTTCGTCACGGCGACGACCAGCCCGGGGCGCTGCGAGGCCATGATCCGCTCGGTCTGCAGCAGGGTCGTGTAGTTGTTCGTCATGTTCGTCCAGAGGGACGAGTTGCCCAGGACGGCCGACGCGCAGGCGGCCCCACCGGCGAAGTCGTGGTCCTTCACCTTGTCGAAGCAGGACGTGATGAGGTTGACGACGGTCGAGTTCTGCTCGCCCAGGGTGATGGTGTGCAGGTCCGGACGGGAGTTGTATGCGCTCGCCATCCCCCCGCCGGAGATGTAGCTCGACGAGGTGGTCCCGTTCTTTCCCTGGTTGTAGAGGCACCAGCCAGGGGAGACGAGGTGGTCGGCCAGCAGCTGCTCCGGGAACCGGGAAGCGTTGTCGTCCAGCTTGTTGCCGTTCGGGATGTCGTCGCCGCTGGCGACATAGATCCGGCAGCCCGCCGCGGCCGTCGCGGTCGGCATGGACACGGCGACCCCCAGCGTCGCCATGGCCATGACCGCCATCACCGCGACGACCGTCCGACCGCGCCGACCGCGCCGCGTCGACACGGTCACGGTGCGACCGTGTCGACGATGAGGCTGCTGGCATTGTTCGCCTCGTTGAACTCGGCGATCTGGTTGGCCGGGTCGACGGTCACGGTGAACCCGACGAACGAGTCGGCGGGCGTCGTGTCGGCGTGGCCGACCACGGTGATCTCGGTTCCACCTCCGGGTGCGAGTCCGGCAGCCGGCCCCGAACACAGGAGCTCGGGTGCGGTCGGGTCGCCCGGGAAGGCGGGGTTGGCCGCGCAGGTGAATCCGCCCGTGGCCGAGAAGGAGACCAGCGCGAGCTCGTTGAAGATCCCGTCGAGGTTGACGGCGATGACGACATCGTTCGGGTCGGGGTCCGACTCGGTCGGGAGGTCACCCACGTTCGTCACGGTGAACTGGTACGTGACGTCGGTGTCGTCCACCGTCGGGTTGTCCGTCGCAATGACCTGCCCCGCGACGAGGTCGATGCACGTCACGCAGGCCGTGAGGGTCACCGAGGTGTCCTCGGTCTGGGTGTTGTTCGCCTCGTTGGTCTCGAGGATCGCGTCGACCGGGTCGGCGGTCACCTTGACCGTGAGCTTGGGCGGCGCAGCGGGCCCGACGGTCAGCGGGATCGTCAGCGTCGTCGACGCCCCGGCCAGAAGGTCACCGGTGCAGGTGACCACCGCGTCGGAGTTCGAGGCCACGCAGGTGAAGCCCTGCGATGCGGCGAACCCACCCAGCGTCACTCCCGTGGTCGGCAGGTCAGCCCGGATGACGACCTGGTGGCCGTCGGCCGCGAGTGCGTCCTGGCTGCCGCCGTTGGTGATCGTCGTCGTGTACGTCACCTCGTTGCCGCTGGGAACCGGGTCGGGATTGTCGGTGATGTCGCCGACCGATAGGTCGATCGCGGAGCCTTCGACCGAGGTCGTGACGCTCGAGGTGTTGTTGTCGACGATGAGCTCGGAACCACAGCCCGTGCAGCTCGCCGTCACCCCAGCCCCGCCGTTGGCCGCCGCAGTGTTGGTGAACGCGGCGGTCGCGCTGTTGGTCACCTTCGCCTGGATGGTGATGCTGGAGCTGGCTCCCACCGAGAGCCCGGCTGCGAACGAGCAGGTCACCGTGCCGCCGATGGCCGAGCCGTCATGGGTGCAGGTGACCCCGTTCGTGGCGGTCGGCGTCCCGACGATGCTCAGGACGCTGGGCAGCACGTCGATGACCGAGAACGGATCGGAGTCGCCGTTGCCGACGTTCGACACGCTGACCGTGTAGGCCACCGTCTCGCCCCGTCCGACGGTGCTCGAGTCGGCCGACTTCTGTACCGAGATGTCTGGACGCTTCGTGGTGTCCGTCGTCTGGGTGCTGCAGTTGTCGCCCTCGTTCGTCTCGTCGAAGACGTTGTCCGGGTCGGCGCACGCCTCGTTGTCGAGCGTCCCGCCGTCCTGGGTCACGAAGGTGTGGACCTTGATCGTCACGGTGTCACCCGACGCCAGGTCGCCGACACAACGAACGTTGTTGACCGGGTTCTCCTCGACCGTGCACTGCCAGTTGCCGTCCGCCTCGACGCCCAGCGGGATCAGGCCGAGGGGCAGCGGGTCGACGACGACGAGGTCGGTCATCGGGTCGGCGCCGGTGTTCTCGGCCTTGATCGTGTAGTCGGCGAGGTCGTTCTGCTGCGCCGCCGACGGGCCGGTCTTCGTCACCTTGACGTTGAACGGCGAGACGACGGTGCTCGTGTCGGCCGCGCTGTTGTTCGCCTCGTTGGACTCGGCGATGGCGTTGTTCGGGTCGATGACCACCTGGTTGAGCAGGGGCCGGTCTTTGGGGCCGAGCACCCTGACGGTCACCGCGATGGTGCGCTCCGTCGGGACGGAGGGGATGAGGTCCGCCGACCCATCGAGGGTTCCGCCGGTGCAGGTCACCTGGCCCGACGCATACGTGCAGCTGAATGCGCCGTCTCCGCCGGTGGTGTCCTGCGCGGACTGGAACGTGACACCCTCCGGCAGCTGGTCGCGAAGGACCACCTGGAAGGCGGGATCGGTCCCGGCGTTCTTCGCGGTGATGACGTAGGTGACGTTGTGGCCGATCGCCACCGGGTTGCCGATCGACGGGCACGGAGCGCCGTCGCACTTGCTCACCTGGAGGTCGATGTACCCGGCCCCGACGACCACCTTGGTGGCGGCCGTCGCGGTGTTGTCGCCCTCGTCGCCCTCGGGGATGACCTTGTCCGGGTCGACGGTGGCCGTGTTGGTGATGGTGCCGGGCTGGGTCGGCGAGAATGCGATGATCGTCACCGTCCGCGTCGCCGGAGCGCCGCCGATCGTGGTCACGGTCCCGCTGAGGGTCGCGCCGGAACAGGTCACCACGCTGCCCGCGGCCGAGCAGGTGAACTTGTTCGGGCCTGCGGCGTCGTCCAGCGCGGAGATGAAGGTGGTTCCGGCCGGCAGGACGTCTTGGAACGTGACGTTGACCGCGGGGTCGGTTCCGGTGTTGCCGATCGTGATGACGTAGGTGATGGGGCTGCTGGTCGAGACCTGCGGCGTCGCCGTCTTCGTGATGGTCAGCTGGTTGAACGCGTTCTGGCCGCCGCCGCCGGTCGTCTTGACCGTCGTGTCGGCCGTGGCGATGTTGTTGTTCTCGTTGACCTCGGGGATCGCGTTCAGCGGGTCGACGCGCACCTCGTTGTGCATCGCCGGCTGGACGTTCGGGGTCGCGAACAGGGTGATGGTGATCGTCGCAAACTGGTTGCCGAGCGCGCCGCCCCCGTAGAACTCCGCCTGCGTGCCGCGCAGACTGCCGCCGACACAGGTGACGTTGCCGCCGGTGGCCGCACCGTCGTGGCTGCACGTGAATCCCGCGTCGCCGCTGGCGGACAGGAACTTCGTCCCGGCCGGGAGGGTGTCGACGACACGGACGTCGGACGCGTCCTGAGTGCCGAGATTGTCGACGTAGATCGTGTAGGTCTGTGTGCCGCTGGTCGCGATCGGGTCGAAGCCGGCCGTCGCTTGCGGGTAGTTCGGGATCAGGTTGCCCGGCGGGTTGACGACGGTCGACTGCTCGTCGAGCTTGAAGACGGTCAGGTCGATGCCGGTCGAGACCTGGCTGGTCACCGTCGCGGTGTTGTTGGTCTCGTCGGCCTCGAAGATCGCGTTGCCCGGGTCGACCGTCGCCGTGTTGCTCAGCGGACCGGTGGTCGGGGGCGCCACGAGGATGATCGAGTAGGACTCGGTGCTCTCGGGCCCGATGTTCGGGTTAGCGCACTCGAGGACGTTGCCAGGCTTCAGCACACACGCGAAGTCGCTGCCGGCCGCGTTGCTGTAGCTGTCGTAGATGGTCCCGGGGGGAGCACGTCGCGGACGAGCACGTTCGGCGCAGCCTGGACCCCGGAGTTGCCGACGACGAACGTGTACGTGAGGCCGCCTACGCAGACGTCACCCGGGGGAGCGGGGAACGACGACGCGCAGACCGGGTCGGGCGACGCGGCCTTGGTGATGGTCAGGTCGACTCCGGGCTTCACCGTCGTCCGCTCGGTGGCGGCTGCTGTCACCCCGGTGTTCTTGACGTTCGCGGTCGCCGTCGCGGTGTTGATGAGGACCGTACCGGCCGGCGCGACGACCTTGCCGGCGATGGTGATGGTCAGCGTGCCGCCCGCGTTGAGCGACCTGATCGTGCACCGGACGGTGGGCGCGTTGACGACGCACCCGTTGCCGGTACCCACGGACCCGTTGACGATCGCTTGCGTGGCGACGACGCTCGCCGCGTCCAGGCCCTGGGTCCCGTCGACGACGACGACGTCGTCGGCGCGGGTGGTGCTGGTGTTGGTCACGCGGACCTTGTACGTCAGCGTCTGGGCCGGGCTCACCGGGTCCGGGCCTGCGCCCGCGATGACCGACGGGTCGTCGGTCTTGACGATGGTGATCGGAGGCGGGCTGGACGCGGGCGTGACCGTCGTGTTGACGGTGGCCGAGGTGTTGTTGAGCTCGTTCGACTCGGCGATGGTGTTGTCGGGGTCGACGACCGCGGTGTTGGTCAGCGGTCCGGTGGCGGGAGCCTTGACGTGCAGGGTGATCGACGCGTTCTGCGCCTGGTTGACCTCCCCACCGGTGCAGCTGACGACGGTCGGCGCACCGGCCCAGGTACACGTGAACAGGCTGGTCTTGTCGATGGAGTTGACGACGACGCCGGCGGGTAGCGTGTCCTGCACCGTGACACCGGTCGCCTGGACGGTGCTGAGGTTGTTGACGGTGAGGATGTAGTCGAAGTTCGCGCCGGCGACGACGGACGACGGCCCGGTCTTGTTGAGGGTGAGGTCAGGCTTGCCGCCCCCGCCACCGCCCGGCAGGACCTGCGTCTGCGCGGTGCCGGTCGTCGTGAAGTTCTGGGCTGACTTGGTCCCAGTGAACGACGCGACGTTGTTGAGGGTCGTCCCACCAGGTGCCGTGACGACGCCGCGGATCGTGACGGTCCACGACTCGCCGCCGTTCAGCGACCCTCCGTTGCACGTGACGAGCTGACCGCTCTGGGTGCAGGTCCCCTTGGTCGAGGTGATGACGTACTGGGGGGTCGCGGGCGGGCTCTGGATCGTGCCGACGCCGTTCAGCTGGTCCGACATCACCAGGTTCGACACCTTCGCGCCACCGCTGTTGGTGGCGACGATCGTGTAGGTGATCTCGGTCCCGGACGTCACCGGGCTGGGACTGGCCGTGTTCGACACGACCAGTGGACTGACCGGGTCGGCCGACACCGGGGCGGCCAGCGGGCCCGCGAGGACCAGAAGGACCGCACCCACCGCGGCGGTCACCCATCTGGTGACGCGGCCGGTCCGGTGCCAGGTCGCGTACGAGTAGGAACGGCGACGAGCTTCCCCTGAGAGCATGTCTTATGGCTTTCCGTGGTGCCGGCTAACCCTTGATCCCCCGACCGTTTTCCACTGAATCGCTGGCAAATGTCCGAGTCAATGGTCCGTAGTGACTAGCCCGAAATGACCAAACGTGACCAGCCGCATATGGGTAGTTTCGTGGGGATACGTCCGAAAAGCCCCGTAGCTCAACGGAATCAGCGGGGCGGACGATCCTCGAAGATCGTGGGCAGCGCCACGTCGCCGCGCTGCAGCCGGAGGGCGCTCGCCGGCAGCTCCGCCCGCGAGAGGTGGTGCCGCTCGCGGGCGGCGGCCAGGTCGGGCGCGCCGAGGGTCTCCCCGTCGCGCACGAGGTCGACCATCAGCGGGCGGTCGTCACCGTCGTCGGTGGGCCGCTCCTCGATGCCGACGACCTCGGCCTCGGCCACCCCCTCCGGGTCCAGCCGGCGCAGCGCCCACTTGCGGCCGCCGACGGACGACTTGGAGGCGCTCCGCTTCTCGACCGGTCGCATGACCCCGTCGTCGTCGGACCGCGAGACCAGCTTGTAGACCATGCTCGCCGTCGGGGCGCCGGACCCGGTCACGAGCTGGGTACCCACCCCGTACGCGTCGACCGGCGCCGCGGCCAGAGCCGCGATCGCGTACTCGTCGAGGTCGGAGGTCACGAGGATTCGCGTCGAGGTCGCGCCGAGCTCGTCGAGCTGGTCCCGCACCTGTCGGGCCTGCACGAGCAGGTCGCCGGAGTCGAGGCGGACCGCGCCGAGCGACGTGCCGGCCACCGCGACGGCGGTGCGAACCCCCTCGGGGACGTCGTACGTGTCGACGAGCAGAGTGGTCCCGGCACCCAGGCTCGCCACCTGCGCCTCGAACGCCTCGCGCTCCGAGTCGTGCACGAGGGTGAACGCGTGGGCGGCGGTCCCGACGGTGGGGACCCCGTAGCGGCGGCCGGCCTCGAGGTTGCTCGTCGTCGAGAACCCGGCGATGTATGCGGCGCGCGCGGCCGCGACGGCGGCCTCCTCGTGCGTGCGCCGCGACCCCATCTCGACGCACGGCCGGTCGCCGGCCGCGGCGGTCATCCGCGACGCCGCGGACGCGATCGCCGTGTCGTGGTTGAGGATCGAGAGGGCCAGCGTCTCGAGGACGACGCCCTCGGCGAAGGACGACTCGACCACGAGGACCGGTGAGCCCGGGAAGTAGACCTCGCCCTCCGCATACCCGCTCACGTCCCCGGAGAACCGGTACCCGGTGAGCCAGTCGCAGGTCGCCTCGTCGACGACATTGCGGCGGCGCAGCTCCTCGACCTCGGTCTCGCCGAACCGGAACCGCTCCAGCGCGTCGAGGAACCGGCCGGTGCCCGCGACGACCCCGTAGCGCCGTCCCTCGGGAAGCCGGCGGGCGAACACCTCGAAGACGCACCGCCGTTCGGCGGCTCCGCTGCGCAGCGCCGCCTCGAGCATGGTCAGCTCGTAGTGGTCGGTGAGGAGCGCAGTGCTGGGAGACGTCCTGGCCACGGCCGACAGCCTATGGTTGGGCAGTGGTGATCTCGGCGTCTCTCGCTCCCGTCAAGGAGCGCAGCACCGAGACCGTGGAAGAGCTCGAGCCGGACGTCCCGTGGATCACGCTCGTGTGGAACGACCCGGTGAACCTCATGTCCTACGTCACCTACGTCTTCGAGACCTACTTCGGCTACCCCCGGACCAGGGCGGAGAAGCTCATGCTCGACGTCCACACGAAGGGCAAGGCCGTCGTCGCCCACGGCAGCCGCGAGGAGATGGAGCGCGACACCGAGGCGATGCACGGCTTCGGGCTGTGGGCGACCTTCGAGAAAGACGCCTGACGGTGGCCCGCGCGTTCCGGCGCAAGGGCGACCGCTACGTCGCCAAGTTCGACGAGATGGAGCGTGGCGTCGTCGCGGGCCTCATGGAACAGACCCGCGAGATCGTCGCTCCGGTCGACGCCGGTGAACCGCGCGTCGACACCGGCGACGCGTTCGACGACCTCGTGGCCGGCCTCGGCGTGTCCGTGGCCGCCGACGACCAGGTCGGGGAGCTGCCGTCCGACCTCGACAACCGCGACCCGGCGCTCGAGCGGCTGCTCCCGACGGCGCACCGCGGGGACGAGCGCGTCGCCTCGGAGTTCCGCCGGTTGACCGAGCACGACCTGCGCGACCGCAAGGCGGCGAACCTCGCCGCGGCGATCGACGCGCTGCGCGGCGCCTCGGGAGATCGCCTGGAGCTGACCCGCGAGCAGGCCCAGGCCGTGATCGTCGCCCTGACCGACACCCGCCTGGTGCTGGGCGAGCGGCTCGGCCTGCGTACCGATGAGGACGCCCTCGCCCTCGACGACCGGGTCGCCGCGCTGGACCCCGACGACCCGACCGTCTACGCCGCGTCGTTCTACGACTTCCTCACCTGGATGCAGGAGTCGCTCACCACCGCCATGCTCGGCCGCGGACTGTTCGCCTGAGCCGATGCTGGTCGAACCGGACGACCTCACCCCCGCCACCGTCCTCGACGTCGTGCGGGAGGAATGGGACGCCGGCCTGGTCTCGTCGGCGTACCTGCCGCACGGGGCGGGCGCGCATCACTGGGTGGTCAGCGGCAAGCACCAACCGCGGTGGTTCGTCACCGCCGACGATGTCGGCGCACCGGGTCGGCTCGAGGAGCTCCTCGACACGTATGCGGCGGCCCGCGAGCTCGCGGGTCGGGGGAACCACGTCGTCGTGCCGACCGTCGCCCCGCGGAGCGAGCCGACCGCGGTGGGCGTCGTCCACCACGCATACCTGCTCACCGTCACCCCGTACCTCGAGGGCGAGGCGGGCCCGGGTGAGTTTGCGGACGACAACCAACGTGCGCTCATCGCCGGCGCGCTGGGGGCGCTGCACGCCGAGCCGGCGCCGGTGCGGACCCGGCCGTGGGTCCCGGGACCACCGATGCGCTCGGAGATGGGCGCCCTGCTGGAGAAGCTGGACCGACCGTGGACGGCGGGCCCCTTCGGCGAGTCGGTCCGCGCCGCGCTGCGCGACAACGGTCGGGAGCTCGGCCGGCTCTACCGCCGGTTCGACGAGCTCGCAGCGCATGCGCTCGCCAACCGGGACCACTGGGTACCCACCCACGGCGAGCCGCACACGGCGAACGTGCTGTGGCAGCTCGGCGGACCGGTGCTCGTCGACTGGGAGTCGCTGCGGGTCGCACCCCGGGAGCGCGACCTGCGCACCGTGCTCCGCGGCGCGGACGGCGCCGAACCGCTGTCGGCCTACGTCGCACACGGCGGCACCGCCGACATCGACGACGACATGGTCGAGCTGTTCGACCTCGAGTGGTGGCTGTGGGAGGTCGCGGAGTACGCGGTGCGGTTCCACGGCCCGCACGACGGTGACGAGGACGACGTGCGGTTCCACGAGGCGTTCCTGGAGGAAGTGGTGCCGGCGGTCGAGCGCGCTGTGACCAAGGAGACGGCGCGCTGATTCGGCTCGCCGACACGCGCATACCTATCCTGCTGGGGTGACGGACGCGCCGATCGGCATCTTCGACTCGGGGTTCGGCGGTCTCACCGTCGCCCGGTCGGTGCTCGACCAGCTGCCCCACGAGTCCGTCGTCTACTTCGGGGACACCGCCCGCGCGCCGTACGGACCACGGCCGATCGCCGAGACCCGCCGCTACGCGCTGGAGTGCCTCGACCGCCTGGTCGACCACGGGGTGAAGGTCCTCGTGATCGCCTGCAACACCGCGAGCGCCGCGGTGCTCCACGACGCCCGGGAGCGCTACGACCTCCCGGTCATCGAGGTGATCCGTCCGGCCGTCCGGCGCGCCGCCGCGGCGACGCGGAACAGCCGAGTGGGCGTCATCTCCACCGCCGGCACCCACCAGTCGCAGGCCTACGTCGACGCCTTCGCGGCCGCGCCGCACATCGACGTGTTCAGCCAGCCCTGCCCCCGCTTCGTCGAGTTCGTCGAGGCCGGGGTCACCGGCGGCAAGGAGCTGCTCGACGTGGCGCGCGAGTACCTCGATCCGGTCGCCGAACAGGGCGTCGACACGGTGGTGCTCGGCTGCACCCACTACCCGCTGCTGACCGGCGTCATCTCGTACGTCATGGGGGACGGGGTCACCCTGGTGTCGTCGGCGGAGGAGACCGCCAAGGACGTCTACCGGGTCCTTGCGGACGGCGAGCTGCTGCGACCCGACGACCTGCCACCACCGACCCTGGCGTTCAGCACGACCGGCGACCCGGCCGAGTTCCGCGGCCTGGCCCGCCGGTTCCTCGGACCCGAGGTCGAGACGGTCTTCGGCAACCTCGCCGCCGTACCCGTGGCGGTCAGCCAATGAGCGGTCAGTGAGGAGGAGCGGGTGAGGGTCACCATCGTCGGATGCTCCGGCTCGTTCGCCGGACCGCGATCGCCGGCCTCCTGCTACCTGGTCCAGGCGGAGCACGAGGGCCGGACCTGGAACGTCGCGCTCGACATCGGCGCCGGCGCGCTGGGGACCCTGCAGCGGCACATCGACCCGCGCCACCTCGACGCCATCTTCCTCAGCCATCTGCACCCGGACCACTGCATCGACCTCTGCGGGCTCTACGTCGTCCAGCGGTACCACCCCGAGGGCCAGTGCGCTCCGCTCGTCGTCTACGGCCCGACCGGGACCGGAAAGCGGATGAGCGAGGCGTACGGTCTCGACGACGTCCACGCCATGGACACGGAGTTCGACTACCGAGACCACGTCGAGGGGCAGCCGGTCGTGGTCGGCCCCTTCACGATCACGCCGTATGCGGTCAACCACCCGATCGAGGCGTACGGCCTGCGGGTGGAGGCCGACGGGGTGGCGCTGGCCTACACCGGCGACACCGACGAGTGCGCCACCCTGCTTCCGCTGATGCACGACGCGGCCCTCGTCCTCGCCGACGCCGCCTTCGTCGAAGGGCGCGACACGATCCCCGGGATCCACATGAACGGGGGCCAGTGCGCGCGAGTCGCGACCCGCGCCGGTGGCGTGGGCCGGCTGATGCTCACGCACATCCCGGCGTGGAACGACCGCGAGCAGTGCCGCGCCCAGGCGGCGGCGTACTGGGACGGCGAGGTCGAGCTCGCGGAGCCCGGCGCCGTGTACGTCCTGTAAGGAGTTCGTCAGGTTCAGGCCGGGGTCGACGACGGGTCACCGACGTAGCCTGAGGGCGTGGTTAGCCTTGCGGCCATGACCGATCCCACCACCGTGATGCCCGCTCCGACGACCCGGCACGACGGCCGTTCAGCCGACCAGACGCGCGAGATCCGGATCACCCGGAACTGGCTCGACCACGCTGAGGGCAGCGTCCTGGTGGAGTTCGGCCGGACCCGCGTTCTGTGCGCCGCGTCGTTCACCGAGGGCGTGCCACGCTGGCTCAAGGGGCAGGGCACCGGATGGGTCACGGCCGAGTACGCGATGCTGCCGCGGTCGACGAACACCCGCTCCGACCGGGAGTCCGTCAAGGGCCGCATCGGGGGGCGCACCCACGAGATCTCGCGGCTCGTCGGCCGGTCCCTGCGGGCGGTCGTTGACACGAAAGCGTTGGGGGAGAACACGATCGTCCTCGACTGCGACGTGCTCCAGGCGGACGGCGGGACTCGAACGGCCGCCATCACCGGCGCCTATGTCGCGCTTGTCGACGCGGTCGAGGACGCGCGGAAGCGCGGGTTGCTGGCGGCGAGCGCCCGGCCGTTGACAGGGTCCGTCGCGGCCATCAGCGTCGGCGTCGTCGCGGGCGAGCCGGTGCTCGACCTCGACTACCCCGAGGACTCGACCGCCGACACCGACATGAACGTCGTGATGACCGGAGACGGCCGGTTCGTCGAGGTGCAGGGCACCGCCGAGGCCGAGCCCTTCGACCGCGAGCTGCTCGGCCGGCTGCTCGACCTGGCCACGAAGGGGTGCGCCGACCTGACCGCGACGCAGCAGGCCGCCCTCGACGCGCCCGCGAGGACTCGTACATGACTGCGCGCCGTCTCGTTCTGGCGACCCGCAACGAGCACAAGGTGCACGAACTGCGCCAGATCCTCGCCGACCTCGTCGACGAGCTCGACCTGCAGATCGTCAGCGCGGCGGAGGTCGACGGTCCCGACGTCCCCGAGACCGAGGTCACCTTCGAGGGGAACGCGCGCCTCAAGGCGGTCGCGCTGGCAGCAGCGACGGGTATGCCCGCGGTCGCCGACGACTCGGGACTCGCCGTCGACGTCCTCGGCGGTTCCCCGGGTGTGTTCAGCGCGCGGTGGTCCGGGACGACGGGTGGCCCCGACCTCGCCCGCGCCGACCGCGACCGAGCCAACGTGCGCCTACTGCTCGAGCAGGTCGCCGACGTGGGGCCGGAGCACCGGTCGGCGGCGTTCGTCTGCGCGGCGGTCCTCGCCCTGCCGGACGGAACCGTGGACTCCACAGAGGGTCGGGTCTACGGGTCGTTAACGCGAGAACCGCGTGGTAGCAACGGTTTTGGCTACGACCCGATCTTCGAAGTTCGTGCACAGGACGGTGACGTGCGGACCCTCGCGGAGTACACCGACGAGGAGAAGAACGCGATCTCGCATCGCGGGCGCGCGTTCCGTGAGCTCGCCCCGATCCTCAGGAAGCGGCTGACCGAATGACCGACGTGAGCCCCCGCCCGGCCCAGCGCGACGCGACCACGAAGGTCCCGTCGCCGTTGGGCGGTGGCTCGACGACGGCTGCTCCGCCCTCGCAGGGGGCCGCGGAGCAGCCTCCGTCCCGGCCGACGTTCTGGGCCGCGGCCGACGGCGTGCTGGCCGGCGCCCTGGCGATCGGGGTGGCCACCCTGCTGGCCGGGGTTCTGGGGTGGCTGGGCCTCGCCGGCGGGACGCCCTCGCCGATCCCGGCCGTGGGTGGTGCCTTCGTCGACCGGACGCCGCCGTGGCTCAAGGACTTCGCGGTGGCGACGTTCGGGACCAACGACAAGCTCGCCCTTTTCGTGGGGATGGGTGTCGTCCTCCTCGCGGTGTTCGCCGGGATCGGGGTGCTGTCCCGTCGTCGGCGGCTCCTGGCCATGGTGCTTCTGGGGGTGGTCGGGGTGCTGGGGATGGCCGCGGTCATCTCCCGTCCGAACGCCGCCGGGCCTGACGTCCTGGCCATCCTGCTCGGCACCGCCGTCGGGATGGGCGCCCTCGCCCGGCTTCAGCCCCAGCCGGGCGACGACCCGCATACCTCGGCCTGGAACCCGCTCACGCGGCGCCGGGTGCTCACCGGGGGCGGCGCGGCACTCGCGGCGTTCGTCGGGCTGCGGGTCGACGGCGGCCGAGGGTCGGCCCGTGAGTCACGGGCCGAGGCAGTCATCCCGACCCCGACCGTGACGCCGTCGGTGGACGGTGCCTCGGTGAGCGTGCCCGGCGTCACGCCGTTCATCGTGGCGAACGACGACTTCTACCGGATCGACACGGCGCTGGTGGTCCCCCAGCTCGACACCGGGTCGTGGTCACTGCGGGTCTGGGGCGAGGTCGAGCAGGAGGTGACCCTCGACTGGGCCACCCTGCTGAAGCAGCCGTTGGAACAGCACCTCGTCACACTCACCTGCGTGTCCAACGAGGTGGGGGGAGACCTGGTCGGCAACGCGCTGTGGACCGGATGGCCGGTCCGGAAGCTCCTGGCCATGGCGCGGCCGAAGCCCGGCGCCGACATGGTCCTGTCGCGCAGCAGTGATGGCTTCACCGCGGGGACGCCGATCGAGGCACTCACGGACGACCGCAACGCGCTCATCGCCGTCGGGATGAACGGTCAGGCCCTGCCCTTCGAGCACGGCTTCCCGGCGCGGCTGGTCGTGCCCGGCCTCTACGGCTACGTGTCGGCGACGAAGTGGGTCACGGAGCTGAAGGTCACCAGGTTCGACCAGGACGAGGGGTACTGGACCCCGAGAGGCTGGTCCGCGAAGGGGCCGATCAAGACGCACTCGCGCATCGACGTCCCCCGGGCCGGTCGTGGGATCAGCGCCGGGACGGTCGCCATCGCCGGCGTCGCGTGGGCGCAGCACCGGGGGATCATCAAGGTCGAGGTCCAGGTCGACGACGGACCGTGGCAGCAGGCCACACTGGCCGCCGAGCCGACCGTCGACGCCTGGCGGCAGTGGTTCCTCCCGTGGGCGGCGACGCCGGGAACGCACCAGCTCCGGGTCCGGGCGACCGACGCCACGGGCGCCACCCAGACGGAGCGGCAGGCGCCGCCCGCCCCGGACGGCGCGACGGGATGGCACGCGGTCCAGGTCGAGGTCTCCTAGGCCCCCTGCTTTCGTAGACTGGGCCACCTTGCGGGAGTGGTGGAACTGGTAGACACGCAGGATTTAGGTTCCTGTGCCTCGGCGTGCGGGTTCGAGTCCCGCCTTCCGCACCGAAACCGGTTATCCGAACGGGGATCCACCTCGTCCGCCACGTCGACGCAATTGCGCTGATGTGGTGGTGGTTCGGCCAGGATCGGCCGCCACGTCGACGCAATTGCGCTGATGTGGTGGTGGTTCGGCCAGGATCGGCCGCCACGTCGACGCAATTGCGCTGATGTGGTCGTGGTGTTCGCGCCTGGGCGCAATTCCCGCGCAGTTGCTCTGGTGTCGCGGACGCGACGGGCGGTGGCGGCGGCTGGACGCATACCCGGGTCTGCCGCCGCGCCGCGGCCGCGGCTAGGTTGGGATCCGTGACGACCACTCTCAAGGCGGGGGACCCCGCCCCCGACTTCACCCTGACGAACGACAAGGGCGAGGACGTGACGCTCTCGGACCTCAAGGGCCAGCGGGTCATCGTCTACTTCTACCCGGCCGCGATGACCCCCGGCTGCACCACCGAGGCGTGCGACTTCTCCGACTCGATCGACGCGCTCCACGCGCGCGGCGTCGAGGTGCTCGGGATCAGCCCCGACAAGCCCGAGAAGCTGGCCAAGTTCCGCGAGCGCGACGGTCTCACCATCACGCTGCTCTCGGACCCCGACCGGCACGTGCACGAGGCCTACGGCGCCTACGGCGAGAAGAAGCTCTACGGCAAGACCGTCCAGGGCGTCATCCGCTCGACGTTCGTCGTCGACGAGGAGGGGAAGGTCTCCGACGCGCGGTACAACGTCAAGGCCACCGGTCACGTGGCCAAGCTGCGCAAGGACCTCGGTCTGTAGGGTTGCCCCGAACAAGCCAACCCACTGACGGCGAGCAAGGAGCCAGGCGATGAGCAGCTCGACCCCCGCGGTCCCTGCCCCTCCGTCACCCGAGGTCGCCGCACTCGAGGCCGAGCTGGCCGAGCGCCGGGCCCACCTCAGCACCACCATCGACGAGCTCGTCACGCGGCTTAGCCCCAAGGAGATCATCCGTCGGGAGGTCGAGTCCGTGAGAATCAGGGTCGCCGAGGCGACGCATACCCCGGACGGGCAGCTGCGCACGGAGCTGGTCGCCGCGGTCCTTGGCGCGGTCTCGGTCGTGTTCGTCGGCGCCGGACTGCTGCGCCGCAGTCGCGGCTAGCCCGCCGCGGTGTCCGCCAAGCGGGCCCGGGCGGGTGAGGGTCTGCCCATTCGGATGCTGCACGACCGGGTCCTCGTCTCGATGGAGCACGAGGGGGAGCGCAAGTCGGGCGGCGGCATCCTCATCCCCGCGACCGCCGCCGTCGGCAAGCGACTCTCGTGGGCCGAGGTCGTCGCCACCGGTCCGTCGGTGCGGCAGGTCGAGATCGGCGACCGCGTCCTCTTCGACGCGGACGACCGCCACGAGGTCGACCTGCAGTCGAAGGACTACGTGCTCCTGCGCGAGCGTGACATCCACGCCATCGCCGCGCGGCGGGTCGAGGACGACGGCGCGACGGGCCTCTATCTGTGAGTCTGGCCAGCCGGCTGGTGCGGTATGCGCCGAGCATCCGCCGCGCCTACGGGCAGTACGCGACCGGCCCGGCCACCCGGGCGGCCATGACCGCGCTGCGGGCGGGTCCGCCGACCTACGAACCGCCCGCTTCGCTGGGTTGGCGCACGGACGTCGTCGCCGGTGTCAGCCCCGACGGCTGGCCGCTCTACGAGGTCGGTCCGCGAGGCGGCCGCTCCGCCGGGGACCTGCTCTTCCTCCACGGCGGTGCCTACTTCCGCGAGATGCGGGACTGGCACTGGCGGTTCGTCGAACGGCTGGTCCGGACCGCCGAGGTGACGGTGCTCGTCCCGATCTACCCGCTGGCGCCGGTCGGAACCGCCGACTCGGTCGTGCCGGCCGTGGTCGGCTTGGCTCGCGACGTGCTGCGTCGGCCGGGGCGCCCGGTGTTCCTGGGCGGCGACTCGGCCGGTGCGGGGATGGCCCTGGCCGTCGCCCAGGAGCTCGCGACGTCCGACCAGCGCGCGCTGTCGGGACTGGTCCTCGTCTCTCCGTGGGTCGACGTCGCGTGCGACGACCCCGGCCTGGCCGCCCGGGCACCGCTCGATCCGTGGCTCCAGGCGCCGGGGCTGCGCGCGGCCGCGGACGCATACCGGGGCCCGCTCCGCGTCGACCATCCCTGGGTGAGCCCGATCCACGGCAACCTGCGCGGTCTGCCGCCGATGCTCGTGCTCAGCGGGACCGACGACATCCTCAACGCGGACGCGCGTCGCCTCGCTGAGGCGGTGACCACGGCCGGCGGCGACCTCGAGCTGGTCGAGGCGCCGCGGATGATCCACGACTACCCGCTCCACCCGACCCCGGAAGGTCGTGCGGCGCGCGCCCATGTCGCGGGGTGGCTGCGGAGCCGGCTGTCGGGTACCTGACGCTGTCGGAGCGCGACGTTATCGAATCGTGATTGTCACTGAACTCCAAGGACGCTGCCAGGTTTGTTTCAGTGTTCCCGGCCAATCGGCCACTTTTCACCATTGGGCAATGTCGTGGGCCGAATCGGGGCGGGCCACCTCTTCAGGAGGCTTCCCTTTCGATGCGTCGAACCCTCAAACCGATTCTGGGCGCGCTCGCCGCCGTCGCCACCGCCACCGCCATGAGCGGGCTGGTCGCGACCGGTGCCAGCGCGGCGTCATCCGGCGATCCCGGTGACGCCACCATCACCCTCGACCTCAACGACAGCGCCGCCGGCGGCTCATACGAAGAGGAGTTCAAGCGGGTGTATGCCGGGACCGCTCCCAGCGGCACCCCGGTCTACATCTACGTGCCCGCCGCATACACGCTCGGCTCCGTGCCGACCGGCGTGCGGAGCCTGGACCCGCAGGAGGACTGGAACCCCGCGGACGACTTCACCCCGTGCGCCGAGAACTCAACGAGCGACTACGTGCTCACCCAGGCGCAGATCGACTACCTCGGCAACGAGCTGACCAACCACATCCTGGCCGTGGACGAGGAGCACTACGGTCCGGTGGGCCTGGCCGACCCCGCTGACTCCGACAGCGACGCCTTGGTCATGATCGTGTACGACATCCACGACGACCAGATGTACGACTGCGCGGAGACCAGCTACACCGCCGGCCAGTTCGCACCGGGCTACATCGACGATGCGGGCATGAACGTCATCGCCGTCGACGCGTACGACTGGGTGAACCGGATCGGCGACCAGTCGGCCAACCCGGACGGCCAGTCCGAGCTGTACGAGGGCGTCATCGCCCACGAGCTGGAGCACCTGCTCCACAACTACAGCGACGCCGGCGAGCTGTCCTGGGTCGACGAAGGTCTGGCCGACTTCGCGGTCTTCCTCAACGGCTACGACATCGGCGGGTCGCACCTGACCAACCACCAGGTGCTTCACCGCGAGACGTCGTTGACCCGCTGGGCCGGGGGCCTCGCAAACTACGGCGCGGCATTCACCTACTTCCTCTACCTCTGGGAGCAGGCCGGCGGAAACGGTGCCGGTGACCATAACGGCTCCGCCGCTGGCCTCGGCACCTACGACCCGGACTTCCAGTACGACAACCAGGCCGGAGACCTGCTCATCAAGCTGATCTTCCAGAACCAGGCCGACGGCATGGTCGGCGTCCAGGCGGCGATCGACCAGTTCAACGCCCAGACCGGCGCGAATCTGCGCTCGGCCAAGGCGCTGTTCCGGGACTGGGCGCTCGCGGTCTACGCGGACACCGACACCGGCAGCATCCTCGACCTGCGGAACATCGACTTCGGTGACCCGGACTTCACCAGCTGGACCATCGACATCGCCAACGACGAGTTCTGGAAGAAGCGCGGCCAGTACAACGGGGCCACCCCGGAGGGCCGCTTCGCCCACTCGCCCAAGGTGCCGGCCCAGTCGGCGCTGCCGTTCGGCACGTCCTACGAGACGTTCCGCAACCCCGGTCCGACGTTCACGCTGGACTTCAGCGGGCCGGCCACCTCACGGGTCGCCCCGCACAGCGAGCCGAACCACTGGTATGCGGGGTACGCCAGCCAGTCCGACCACATCCTCGGGGTCAGCAGCCCGGTCTCGGGCGGACAGGTCCTCGACTTCTGGTCGTGGTACTTCATCGAGGACGGCTGGGACTACGGCTTCGTCGAGGCGCTCGTGGGCGGCCAGTGGCAGACCGTGCCGCTGACCAACGACGCCGGGGCCACGGTCACGACGGACACCAACCCGCACGACAACAACACCGAGGGCAACGGCCTCACGGGAACGTCGGGCGGCACGTACTTCGTCGACGACCCGACGTACATCCACCTGCAGGGCACCCTGCCGGCGGGGACGACCGACGTCCGGTTCCGCTACTCGACCGACGCGGCGTACCTCGACACCGGTTGGTTCGTCGACGACGTCCAGGTCGCCGGTGCGCCGGCCACGGTGGCGTCGGAGTCCGGCTGGTTCCTCAGTGACGGCACGCAGAACAACGACTGGTCCGTCCAGCTGCTGTCGAAGTGCGACCTCACGCCGGGTACCACCATCGCCGGCGAGACCTTCGTCCAGAGCGACGGCTACTACGTCTACCGGTTCTCCGGTCCGACGGTGTCGCAGTCGTTCACGAAGTGCTCCACGCAGGACTCGTTCACCGCGGTGATCTCGAACCTGCCGACGGGCGACCTCGACGTCCTCGACGCGCCTTACACGTTCCGGGTGACCAACACCGGGGCGAAGGGCAAGAAGGGCTGACCCTTGCCGAGGAGGTAACCAGCTGACCGCGCGAGGTCGGGCCACTGTGGTGGGGCCCGGCCTCGCGCTCTGCCCCGCGCTCGCCGGGGTCAGATGTCGGAGTCAGTAGAGGAAGAACGTCAGCCAGTCGCGGTTGTGGGCGTGTACGAGGACCAGGAACAGCACGAAGTCGAACAGCAGGTGGACGCACACGATGTAGGTGAGCGACTTGGTCAGCTTGAAGATCCATCCCTGGACCAGCGCGAACGGGTAGATCAGCAGCGGACCCCACGCGTGGAAACCGAGTTCCCAGAGGAATGACGTGAACAGGACGGCCTGGACGAGGTTGGCCTGCCAGTCGACGAGATGGCGACGCAGCAGCGCGAAGCACGTGCAGATGAAGAAGAGCTCGTCCCAGATGCCCAGCGCGTTGGTGCCCACGAAGAGCCGGAGGATGCTGCTCGCGTCAGACGCGGCCGGCCAGTTCAGGTAGACCCCGGTGGGGATCATGTAGACCGGCAGGATGATCCAGCCGAGCACGAGGACGGCGACGAGATACCACCGCTCGAGCGTCGTCCACCGGTGCCCGGCCCGGATCGGGAACCGCACGGCATGGTCGCGGTACCCGAACCGCGAGACGAGGTAGGGCACCACCACGGCGACCGTCAGGGCCGTCCCCATGAGCAGCATGTGGTCCCACGAGATCTCGGTGTTGATCGGCACCAGGCTGATGGTCACCAGCCCGAACGCGATGAGCAGCAGGTCCTTGGCCAGCGGCCGGTCGATCACGGCCCCGAGCACGAGCGCTGCGGCCAGGACGACGTACCCGCCCGGGCGCCAGTGGAACCCGAACAGCAGCAGGCCGGACGCGGCCAGGAGGATGGCGGGCAGCAGGCTCCAGCTGGCGACCGCCCGCTCGGCCGTAGGGGCCGTCGGTTCCGGCCGCGTCGCCACGGACCGACCCTAGTTCGAGCGCCGGTGGGGGACAACGGGCAGCACTGCTGAGCGGGCCCGTCGGCCCGGATGCGGAGCCCTGACGAACGAAGGCCCCGGCACGGATGCCGGGGCCTTCGGAACGTGGTGCGCCGCCAGGGATTCGAACCCCGAACCCAGTGATTAAGAGTCACTTGCTCTGCCATTGAGCTAGCGGCGCAGCGAGGGTCGAGGTTACACCAGGAGCGAGGCCCTCATGAAATTCGTTGCCGGTCCTGAGGGTCCGGCTGGTGACCCGGGCCTGGCTCGTTCAGCTGCGCGCGGCGGCGGTGTTCGTAGATGAGGAGCGCGACCCCGCCGAGAAGCAGGATGCCGGCGACGATGAGGCCCGGCAGGTGGTCCGGGTGCCCGATCGTCGTCGGCTGCGTCTGCGGCGTCTTGTAGGTCGGTGTGACCTGCGGCGTCGACCCGGCGGCACCGACGGCCACTGTGAACGCCGACTCCCCGGTCAGCCGATGTCCGTCGCTGCCGGTGACCTGCCAGGCGAGCCGGTATGCGCCGGGGCCGTGCTCGCCGGTGACTGGCGCGGTGACCACGCCGCCGTCGACCTGGGGCTTCCCGGTCTCGACCGGGGCCCCGTCGCGCAGCAGCCGCAGCTGTGTGAACGCAGCGGCGACCGGCTCGCTGAAGGTCAGCTGGATCTGGGTCGGGCCGCTCGTCAGCTCGGCACCGTCAGCGGGCACGACGGAGACGAGGGTCGGGTGGACCGGCAGGACGGCCGCGAGCCCGGGGGCTGCAGACGTCGGCGCCGCCGCGGCGCGCGCGGGAGCCGCCTGGACGACGGTGGCGACCAGCGCCAGGATCACCCCGGCCACCAGGACCAGGGTGAGGACCAGGGCGACCATGCGGTTGCGCCGCTCCCTGCCCGCATACATGCCGTGCATTGTCGCCCATCCCGCGGCTGGTCCGAGGCACCGCCGCGGCTCGGGTAGCATGGTGCGCCGCTGCGCCGAGGCGTCGCGCACGGTGGGTGTAGCTCAGCTGGTAGAGCACCTGGTTGTGGTCCAGGGGGCCGCGGGTTCAAGTCCCGTCACTCACCCCGATGTGGCCTGCACGCTCGGCGTGCAGGCCACTGTCGTCGTCAGGCGGATGCCCCGGTGTCGGGGGAGATGACGTGCCGCGAGGCCAACGTGCGGGCGGTCATGCTGTCCGGACCGGGCGGCGCGACGAACACCGCCTCACGGTAGTAGCGCAGCTCGGCGATCGACTCGCGGATGTCGGCGAGCGCCCGATGGCCGCCCGACTTGGCCGGGGCGTTGAAGTAGACGCGGGGGTACCACCGGCGGGACAGCTCCTTGATCGAGCTGACGTCGATGATCCGGTAGTGCAGCCACGCCTCCAGCTCCGGCATGTCGCGGCTGAGGAACCCGCGGTCGGTCGCGACGGTGTTGCCTCCGAGCGGCGCCTTGCGGGCCTCGGGCACCCATTCGCGGATGTAGGCCAGCACCTGTTCCTGGGCGAGCTCCATGGTCGTGCCGGACTCCAGCACCGCGAGCAGCCCGGACTTGGTGTGCATGTCGTGCACGAACGGGTCCATCTGCTCCATGGCGGCGGCCGGAGGTCTGATGACGACGTCGACGCCGTCGCCGAGCTGGTTGAGCTCGAAGTCGGTCACGAGAGCGGCCACCTCGATGAGGGCGTCGTCGGTCAAGGACAGCCCCGTCATCTCGCAGTCGATCCAGACGATCCGGTCGTTGGTCGCGCGGCTCGACGGGGTCGCGGGACTCGCCGGGCTGGTCACGTGGCTCACCCTAAGGCGAGGACCGACGGCGATGCCCGGCAATCCCCAGGCGCGTACGGGCGGTGACTGCAATAACCTGCCGTGCATGTCCCACGGCGCGCCAACCGCCTCCGGCGCCGGCGGGGCGCCGGTCGGGCCGGTGTTCCAGAACCTTCCGCCGTCACGGAACCCGACATCCCGGCCGCGACTGCGAACCATCGTCATCACCGGTCTGGTCATCACGGGCTTCCTGCTCAGCGCCGCGGTCCTGGCGGTCGAGTTCGAGACCGGGCTGGGCGTGCAGGTCACCCTGCTCGCAGCGTTGTTCGCAGCGCTGCCGCTGCTCGTCGTGGTGCCGACATACCTCTGGCTCGACCGCTACGAGGTCGAGCCGGCGTGGCTGTTGGTCCTCGCGTTCGCCTGGGGCGCGATCTGCGCGCCGGCCGGCGCCCTGTTCCTCAACACCGGCATCCAGATCGCGATGCGGATGGCCGGGGCGGAGGACCCCGACGTCGTCACGGCGGTCTTCGGAGCACCGCTCGTCGAGGAGGGCCTCAAGGGGTTCGGAGTCCTGTTGATCGTGCTGTTGCGGCGGCGCGAGTTCGACGGGGTCGTCGACGGCATCGTGTATGCGGGTCTGGTCGGCGCCGGGTTCGCCTTCAGCGAGAACATCCTGTACCTCGGCCGCGAGTTCGTGGAGTACGGCCAGCAGGGACTCACCGAGCTGTTCATCCTCCGCTGCATCATGGGACCGTTCGCGCACCCGCTGTTCACAGCGTTCACAGGGATCGGGCTCGGGCTCGCGGTGGCGGTGATGCGCAGCGCCTGGAGCCGGGTACTCGTGGCGCTCGGTGGGTTCCTCCTCGCCGCTCTGCTGCACGGCATCTGGAACCTGTCCGCGGCCACCGGTCACCTCATCGGCGCGTACGTGCTGTTCCAGGTGCCGCTGTTCGTCTGCTTCGTGGCCCTCGTCGTCGGGCTCCGCTTCCGGGAGGGCCGGCTTATCCGCACGTACCTCAGCCAGTACGCCGACGCCGGGTGGTTGAGCCATCAGGAGGTGGCGATGCTGTCGTCGCTGCCGGCCCGGCGGCAGGCAAGGGTGTGGGCCAGCCAGCAGGGCGGCAAGTCCGCGGTCGCGTCCATGCGCGCGTTCCAGGACGCGGCCAGCGACCTGGCGTTGCTGCGCGCCCGGATGGTCCGGGGCAGCGCCGAGCGTGATGCCGCGGCCCACGAGCGCGCGCTGCTGGAGGGGATCGTGGCGCACCGGCGAGCGTTCGTCGGGCACTTCGCATACTGACCGTTCGGCCTACTCCGCCGGGCGGTTCGGACCGGTGGCGCCACCTAGACTTGGCGGCGGCCCGGGTTCTGGCCGCCCGGTTCATGCCCACGGCCCTCGTAGCACAACGGATAGTGCAGCGGCCTTCTAATCCGCAGGTTGCAGGTTCGAGTCCTGCCGGGGGCACGAAGCCGAACGAAGTGAGGGTTGTGCCGCCGGCAGAAGTAAACAGGCGTCTCGAACGGAGTGAGAGCGGCGACGGGGGCACGAAGCCGAACGAAGTGAGGGTTGTGCCGCCGGCAGAAGTAAACAGGCGTCTCGAACGGAGTGAGAGCGGCGACGGGGGCACGAAGCCGAACGAAGTAAGGGGCGGGGGACAGCGAGTGTCGGGGGGCACTCACCTGGCCGGTATGCGAAAGACGCGTGTGTTCGCGCGTGATGACGTGTGGTGACGCGCCTGGGCGCGCATTTGGATGCGGGCATGTCCCGGGAGAGGATTCGGGCGTGACCGTGACCGCCGCGCCGGAGACGCAGGACCTCCTGCCGGCCGTGACGTCGCTTCGCGACGAGGTCGGGACGACGAGGCTGCCGTTCGACCTGCCCGGCGTCCACGCCGCCGAGGGCGGCCGCGCCGAGCTGCTGCGCCAGCTCGACGACTACATCCTGCCGCGGCTCGCCTCGCTCGACGCGCCGTTGCTGGCCGTCGTGGGTGGCTCCACCGGGTCGGGCAAGTCCACCCTGGTCAACTCTCTCGTCGAGTCGATCGTGAGCGCTCCCGGCGTGCTTCGTCCGACGACGCGCTCCCCGGTCCTGGTCCACCATCCCGACGACGAGCGCTGGTTCACCCCGGCCCGGATCCTCCCGGACCTCGCCCGCGCCACCGGCGGCAACGCCGTCGAGGGTCAGGCGACCATGCAGCTGGTCGCGTCGTCGACCCTGCCGCCGGGCCTCGCGCTGCTCGACGCCCCGGACATCGACTCCGTCGTCCTCGGCAACCGCGAGCTCGCTCGTCAGCTCCTCGGGGCGGCCGACCTCTGGCTCTTCGTCACGACGGCGGCCCGGTATGCGGATGCGGTGCCCTGGGAGCTGCTTCGCCAGGCGTCGGAGCGCGGGACCTCGGTCGCGGTGGTCCTCAACCGGGTGCCTCGGGGCTCGATCCCGGTGATCCGCGAGCACCTCGCCTCGATGCTCAAGGAGCAGGGCCTCGGCGCGGCACCGATCTTCACCGTCGCCGAGTCCGACCTCGCCGACGACGGCACGCTGCCGCCCGACGAGGTCGCGCGCCTGCACTCGTGGCTGTCCGCCCTGGCCAAGGACGCGCGGGCGCGGGCCTTGGTCGTCCGCCAGACGCTGACCGGCGCCCTCGACTCGCTGGACCCGCGCATCCAGGCCCTCGTCGACGCCTCCGCGGCGCAGGTCGCGGCACGCGTGGCGCTCGAGAAGGCGGCCAGGGCCGCATACGCCGAGGCGACCAGCGGGGTCGAGACGGGGATGAGCGACGGGTCGCTGCTGCGCGGCGAGGTGCTCGCGCGGTGGCAGGAGTTCGTCGGCACGGGGGAGTTCTTCCGCCAGGTCGAGTCAACCGTCTCTCGCGTCCGCGACCGGATCGTCGCGGGGTTCAAGGGGGAACCCGCCCCGTCCGCGCACCTCGACGAGGCGCTCCACAGCGGAGTGGCCGAGCTGATCCGTGCCGAGGGCCAAGGCGCGGCGACGACGACGTCCCGGTCCTGGCGCGGCCTGGCCGGCGGTGCGACGCTGCTCCAGGCGCATCCGGGCCTCACCCGGATCTCCGAGAATTTCGACCGCTCGGTGTCCTCGCTCGTGCACGACTGGCAGGGTGACGTCCTCGAGCTGGTCCGTGGCGAGGGCAAGGACCGGCGTACCACCGCGAAGATCACCGCCTACGGTGTCAACGCCGTGGGAACCGTCCTCATGCTCGTGACGTTCGCCTACACCGGAGGGATCACCGGCGCCGAGGTCGGCATCGCCGGCGGGACCGCCGTCCTCGGGCAGAAGCTGCTCGAGGCGATCTTCGGTGACCAGGCCGTGCGTTCCATGGCCGCGAAGGCCAAGGAGGCTCTGCTGGACCGCGTCGAGGCCGCCCTCGCGCTCGAACGTGAGCGGTTCACGGCCGTCCTCGACGCGGTGGAGCTGCGCCCGGACCAGGCCCGGACTCTGGGAGCCGCCGCTGCGGCGGTGCGGGCGGCCAGGTGAGCCCGCTGTTGATGGGCCGGGCGAAGGTCACAGTGCCCAGCGAGGATGTCGTGCGCACGCAGGCCGAGGCGCTCGGGGACGCCCTGGCCGCGGGTGGCGACCAGCTGGACGCCGCCACGGTCGCGTCCGCCCGCCAGATCATCGCGAAGGTCGGCGAGCGCAGCGCCCTGGCCGGCGACCACACCGTGATCGCCCTGGCTGGGGCCACCGGCAGCGGGAAGTCATCGCTCTTCAACGCGCTCGCCGGCCGGGAGCTGGCCGAGATCGGCGCCCGACGCCCGACCACATCAATCCCGGCGGCCGCCGTGTGGGGCGCCCACTCGGCGGGCGAGCTGCTCGACTGGCTGGGCGTGCCCCGACGGCACGGAGTATCGCCGGACGAGACGGTCGAGGAGACGGTCGAAGTCTCGGTCGAGGACTCGGTCGATGGGTCGGCCGGGCCGGAGGGTGAGGCCGCTGCACCGGACACAGCCACGGCCGTGCTGGGGTCCGAGGTGTCCGACGGTGAGCCGGTCGGCTCCCTGGAGGGGCTGGTCCTGCTCGACCTGCCGGACTTCGACTCGCGCGAGACCGCCCACCGCGCCGAGGCCGAGCGCGTGCTCGCGCTCTGCGACGTGTTCGTGTGGGTCACCGACCCGCAGAAGTATGCGGACGCGCTGCTCCACGACGAGTACGTCCGTCAGCTAGCCGGACACTCCGCCGTGATGCTCGTGGTCCTCAACCAGGTCGACCGGCTGCTGTCGGAGAGCGCCGTGGAGGCGTGTCGCGAGGACCTCGTCCGGCTGCTCAAGGCGGACGGCGTCGAGGGCGTCCAGGTCCTCACGACGTCCGTGGCCACAGGCCGGGGCATCTCGACGCTTCGGCAACGGCTGGCCAACGCGGTCGCCGGCCACGAGGCGGCTCGGCAGCGGTTGTCGGCTGACCTCACGGCGGTCGCCGGCCGGCTTCGCCGAGGGGTCGCCGAAAGTGAGGCGTCGCTCGACACCGCCGCCGACGACCGGCTCATCGACGCGCTGTCGCGGGCCTCCGGGGTGCCGGTGGTGCTGAACGCGGTCGACGAGGACTACCGCCGCGAGGCGCTCGGCCGCACGGGATGGATCTTCACTCGCTGGGGCCGGAAGCTGCGCCCCGACCCGCTGCGACGGCTCCGGCTGGACCGGGTCCCGTCCCAGGTGCTCGAGCAGGTCGACCCCCTCGACGTGCGCGAGATCGTCGGCCGGTCGTCGATCCCGGCGCCGTCGGCCTCGGCGCGCTCCGCGGTCAAGCTGGCCGCGCTTTCCCTTACCGAGCGCGCGGCCGAAGGCCTGCCGGTGCTGTGGGCGGAGGCCGTGACGGACGCAGCCGCGCCCACTGACGACCGCCTCTACGAGCGGCTGGACCGCATCGTCGTCACCACACCGCTGCGGGCCAACCCGCCGAAGTGGTGGCAGCTGATGGGCTGGCTGCAGTGGGTGCTCGGGCTGTTCGCGGTCGTGGGGCTGGCCTGGCTGGTCGTGCTCGGGGTCGTCGGCTGGCTGCAGCTGCCGCCGATCGACACCCCGAAGGTGGGACCGTTCCCCCTGCCCACGCTGCTACTCCTGGCTGGTGTCCTGCTCGGGTTGCTGGGCGCGTGGGTGGCCCGGGTTCTCGGCCGGGTGGGAGCGCGACATCGTCGGGCGGTCGTGGGAAAGCGGCTGCGCAGTGCGATCGGCGACGTCGCGACGGAGCAGCTGGTCGAGCCGGTCCGCTCGGTCCTCGCCCGGCATCGCGAGACGCGGGAGCGACTGGAAGCGGCCCGCCGCGCCTGAGCCGACAACGGGGCTGTCCACAGCCCTCGCCCGGTTCGTCACGTCGTCCACAGGGCCACGGGTCGCTCTGGCCTGCCTGGGGCGTGCGTCGCATGCTCGGTCCGGGCGGTGCCGAGGGGCGCCGACGCCGACTGGCAACTGGGTGGAGGAACAGCAATGAACGAGAGCTTCGTGACCGTCGTGGGCAACGTCGTCAGCGACCCGATCAGCCGACCGACCAAGGTGGGCCGACCGTTCGCCAGCCTGCGCATCGCGTCGACCACACGACGGTGGGATGCCGAGAAGCGGGCCTTCGTCGACGGCAGCACCAACTTTCTCAACGTCGTGGCGTTCAACGCGCTCGCGGCCAACGTCATGACCAGCGTCAAGAAGGGCCATCCGGTGGTCGTGTACGGACGGCTGCGGGTCAACCAGTGGGAGACCGAGAAGGGCGAGCCGCGCACGAGCGCCGAGATCGACGCCTTCACCATCGGTCACGACCTCACCCGCGGCCAGGTCGAGTTCACCCGGCCACCGCGCATCCAGCTCGACGCCAACGACCGGCTCGCCGACCCGGCGATCCAGGACACGTTCCACGGGGACGATGACGGTGACGGCGACGGTGACGGTGACGGCAGCGACGGCCTGGACGACGGATCCGACCCGGAAGGCTCCGGGGCGACCACGGGTATACAGGGGCCGGATGCGGGCGGGCCGGGGGTCGTGGTACGGGGCGGATTCGGTCGACGCATCGAGGACGCCGACACCGACGAGTACGTCGTCGTCAGCGGCGGCTGAGCCGTTCGGCGCGGCGAGGGGGATCGGCACACGAGCGGTGAGGGGCGGTTGGGTGCGTCGCCACCGATTGGGAGTGGCTGTCTCCGCGTGGATAGCCTGGCCCAATGCCCGAGTTCATCTACACCATGACCAAGGCTCGCAAGGCGGTCGGCGAGAAGGTCATCCTCGACGACGTCACGATGTCGTTCTTCCCCGGAGCGAAGATCGGCGTGGTCGGGCCCAACGGTGCGGGCAAGTCGACCATCCTCAAGATCATGGCCGGGATGGACCAGCCGTCGAACGGCGAGGCGCGGATCGCGCCGGGAGCGTCGGTCGGGATCCTCCTCCAGGAGCCTCCGCTCAACGAGGAGAAGACGGTGCTCGGCAATGTCGAGGAGGGCGCGGGCGAGATCAAGGCCAAGCTCGACCGCTACAACCAGATCTCCGAGGAGATGGCCGAGCCGGACGCCGACTACGACGCCCTGCTGGCGGAGATGGGCACCCTCCAGGAGGAGATCGACCACGCCGACGCGTGGGACCTCGACGCCCAGCTGGAGCAGGCCATGGACGCTCTGCGCTGCCCGCCGCCGGATGCCGATGTCACGGTGCTCTCGGGGGGCGAGCGCCGTCGCGTCGCGCTGTGCAAGCTGCTGCTCCAGAAGCCGGACCTGCTCCTGCTCGACGAGCCGACCAACCACCTCGACGCTGAGTCGGTGCAGTGGCTGGAGCAGCACCTGGCGGGGTATGCCGGCGCGGTCCTCGCGGTGACCCACGACCGGTACTTCCTCGACAACGTGGCCCAGTGGATCGCCGAGGTCGACCGCGGCCGGCTCTACCCCTACGAGGGCAACTACTCGACCTACCTGGAGAAGAAGTCCGCCCGCCTCCAGGTCCAGGGCAAGAAGGACGCCAAGCTGGCCAAACGCCTCAAGGACGAGCTCGAATGGGTCAGGTCCAGCGCCAAGGGGCGGCAGACCAAGTCGCGCGCACGCCTCCAGCGCTACGAGGAGATGGCGGCCGAGGCTGACCGCACCCGCAAGCTCGACTTCGAGGAGATCCAGATCCCGCCGGGCCCGCGTCTGGGTTCGACGGTCATCGAGGTCAAGGACCTCAAGAAGGGCTTCGGCGACCGTGTCCTCATCGACAACCTGTCGTTCTCGTTGCCCCGCAACGGGATCGTCGGGGTGATCGGACCCAACGGCGTGGGCAAGACCACGCTGTTCAAGACGATCGTCGGCCTCGAGGAGGTGGACGACGGCGCCGTGAAGGTCGGGGAGACGGTCAAGATCTCCTACGTCGACCAGGCTCGCGCCGGCCTCGACCCGAAGAAGAACCTCTGGGAGACCGTTTCGGACGGTCTGGACTTCCTCAAGGTCGGCAACGTCGAGATCCCGTCTCGGGCGTACGTCTCCCAGTTCGGGTTCAAGGGTCCGGACCAGCAGAAGCCGACCGGGGTGCTGTCCGGGGGAGAGCGCAACCGGCTCAACCTCGCGCTGACCCTCAAGCAGGGCGGCAACCTGCTGCTCCTCGACGAGCCGACCAACGACCTCGACGTCGAGACGCTCGGCTCCCTCGAGAACGCGCTCCTGGAGTTCCCGGGCTGCGCGGTGGTCATCAGCCACGACCGCTGGTTCCTCGACCGCGTCGCGACGCACATCCTCGCCTACGAGGGCACCGAGGAGAACCCGTCGAGCTGGTACTGGTTCGAGGGAAACTACGAGGCCTACGAGGCGAACAAGGTGGAGCGCCTGGGGATCGAGGCGGCCCGACCGCACCGGGTGACCTACCGCAAGCTGACCCGCGACTGACGTCGCGCCGGCCGGTCCGGCCCGCCGTCGCCCGACCCGAGCCAGGAAACGGGTCCGGACCGTGGCGATGGTCACGGATTGCTTAACGACAATGACGATGTCGGCGCCGTGCCGCACACTAGTCGGGTGGACGGGCGGTGGATCCTGCTCACGCTGGTCGTCGCCGTCGTGGCGGCGATCCGGTGGCGCCGCCGCGCGCCCGACGCGCCGCCGCCGAACGAGCCACCGGGCGCGCCGAACGCGTCGGCTGACGGGCCGTCGCCGCAGGACCACCAGCCCCGGCCACCGGCTCGGCCGTCCAGGACCGTCCCGCCGTTCTCGTCGCCGCCCGGCAGCACGGTGGAGCCGGGGGTGCCGTTGGACGGTTCGGTGCACGAGGCCCTCGAGCGGGTCTGGGCCGAGCACGCTCACGACGCCGAGACCCTCCTCTACGCCCGCCTGCACCAGCTGGTGCAGCGCGGCGTTCCCGTCCGGGCCATCCGCCGCTCGCCCGGCGGCCGTACCGTTCGCGTGGCCTTCGCCGACAACACCGTCGTGCTGTGCCAGGGGACCGGGACCGGTGACTTCGGGCGTCTGGGCATGGCCATGCACCGCGGCGCCGTCCGGCTCGGCGCCTACGTCCAGGAGGAGGGCGGAACCCGCCTGGAGTTCCGGTGGAACCCCGACCAGCGGCTGGCCGCCGTGGCCGTCGGACTGGACCAGCCGGACTGACCGACTCCTAGCCCAACGGCCACCTGGTCAGGGTGCGGCACCCGTCCTCCTCGTACCAGGAGAGCTGCGCCTCGAGGACGTCGACGTCCACGGGCACCAGATCGGCCAGCCAGCCGCGCACGCTCGCGACATCGACATCGGGGCCGGCCCGGTCCAGCGTGACGTGCGGCCGCGGATCGGTGTGCCGGCCGCCGTAGGGCGGGAACGCGGGGAACGCCGCTGCCAGGTCGGCGGTCAGCCGTCGGAACGGCCCGTCGTCGCGCGGCAGCAGGTGGATCATCCCGTCCGGGAACTGCGCCACCTCCTCGAACCGGGCCGTGAACCGGTCGTGCCGGCGCAGCACCCGGGCCACCTCGGCCGCGGTGGAAGGAGTGAGCTCCGCCGCGTCGACGAAGGGGCCGAGCAGCGTGACGTGGGCGTGCGCGAACGTCGGGTCGGCCGAGAGGTATGCGGCGTCGTAGTGCCGGGTCCGCCGCCGAACCAGCTCGTCCAGGGGCGGAACCGCCACGACGAGCACCGAGTGTCCGGGCCAGCGCGGCCCGGTCGAGACGCACGCCACCACCGCGTCAGCGGACCTGGTCAGGCCCGGGCGCCGAGCAGCCGCAGCCCCAGGGACGCATACGTGCGACCGATGACGGCCGGGGTGCGGCGCACGCCGGGGCTGTACCACCGCGCGACATCGATGCAGAGCGACATCAGGGCGAGCGTGGTGTCGTGGATGTCGGCGACCTCGAACTCGCCCACCGCCTGGCCCTCGGCCAGCAGCTCGCGGACCGCCTGGTCGATGGTCTTGCGCAGGGTGAGGACGTCGTCGCGGTGCTCGGGGAGGAGATGAGGGAACTCGTACTGCACCACGCGGGCCACCTCGTAGTGCTCGGCGTGCCACGTGGCGAACCCCGACATGACCCTGGCCACCCGCTCCGTCGGCGTGCCCGGACCGGTCGCCGCGCTGCGGACAAGGCTCAGCGCCGCCTCGTGTCCCCGGCGGCTGAGGGCATAGAGGAGCGACTCCTTGGAGTCGAAGTGCACGTAGACGCCGGCGGGCGAGAGCCCGGCTCGCGACGCGATGTCACGCGTCGTCGTGGCGTGGAAGCCCCGGTCGGCGAACGCCCCGGCCGCCGCGTCGAGCAGCCGCTCGACGGTGGAGGAGGCGGCCGGCCCGGTCAGGGCGCTGGTCGTCACGTTGACAGCATGCCGGACGTTCGCGACACTAAGCAAGCGCTTAGTTACTCGCTGGTAGCACCAGCGTCGGTAGCAGCGCCAGCAGCACCGCCAACACCGTTACCCGAAGGAGCCGACGTGCCGCGCCACATCTACGACGAGGACCACGAGGCGTTCCGGGCCACGGTGCGCGAGTTCGTCGAGCGGACCCTGAAGCCCCGCGCCGAGGAGATGGTCCGCGACAAGTCCATCGCGCGCGACATCTGGCAGGAGGCCGGTAAGCAGGGCCTGTTCGGGTTCGGCATCCCGGAGGAGTACGGCGGGGCGGGTTCGGACGACTACCGGTTCAACGCGGTCGCGGCCGAGGAGGTCGCGTCGTTCAGCGCCGCCGTGTCGTCGTGCTTCGGGATCCACTCCGACGTCAACCCGCCCTACATCGTCGACCTCGGCACCGACGAGCAGAAGCAGCGCTGGCTGCCCGGCATGGCCTCCGGCGAGCTGATCAGCGCGATCGCCATGACCGAGCCGTCCGGCGGGTCCGACCTCGCCGCCCTCAAGACGACGGCCGTACGCGCCGACGACGGCTCGGGCGACTGGATCGTCAACGGCAGCAAGACGTTCATCACCAACGGCTACTCCGCCGACCTCGTGATCGTCGCCACCCGCACCGACCCCGCCAAGGGCGCCAAGGGCATCACCCTGTTCGTCATCGAGGACGGGACGCCGGGCTTCAGCCGGGGCCGCAAGCTCGACAAGGTGGGTCAGGACGAGTCCGACACCGCCGAGCTGTTCTTCGAGAACGTCCGCGTGTCCGACGCCAACCGACTCGGCGACGAGGGCATGGGCTTCGTCGCGATGATGCAGCGGCTGCCCCAGGAGCGGATCGGCGGGGCGGTCTCCAACACGGCGAACGCCGCTCAGATCCTCCGCGAGACCATCGACTACGCCAAGGAGCGCAAGGCCTTCGGCCAGCCGATCGGGACGTTCCAGCACAACAAGTTCAAGCTGGCGGAGCTCGTCACCAAGGTCGAGGTCACCCAGGCCTACGTCGACGACTGCATCATCGCCCACACCAGGGGCGAGCTGACCGCCGTCGACGCGGCGAAGGCCAAGTGGTGGAGCGCACAGGTCCAGAACGACGTGCTCGACGAGTGCGTCCAGCTCTACGGCGGCTACGGGTACATGAACGAGTACCGCGTGGCCCGCGCCTGGCGCGACGCGCGCGTCACGAAGATCTGGGCCGGTTCCAACGAGATCATGAAGGAGCTCATCGGCCGCGACCTCGGGCTCTAGGCCGCCGGCCGAACGGCGACCGCCGAGTCGTCAGCAGGTGGAGCCGCCGCCGCAGAGGTGCTTGCGGCGGCACGGCCGCCCGGGTCCGGGATGCCGCCCGGCCCGCAACGGTGAGCGCGGCGCACGGCATACCCAGACCTCGGGCGAGCGACGGTTGGCGGTGTCGTTCCGGGACGAGCTCATCGGCGGCTCCTGAACCACTCCACCGCGCCCTGCGCGCGACGGAGCTCGACATCGGGGAGGACGGCGCGCGGGAAGATGATGAAGCTGCGCAGCTGTGACCGGACCATGACGGCGTTCCGCATGACGTGGATTCGGTCCACCCCCCGGTAGGAGATGGTGGCTCGGCCGGTCGGATCCTCGATGACCAGCGCGTCGTCGCGCAGGCCGGCTCGGATGACCATCCCGGGGCTTGCGGACGCCGCGAGACGCCGCCAGGCGCTCCACCACCCCGTCGCGACGAGGACGAGGGTCAGGACCGCCGGGGTGATCGCCCAGAACCACGGCATCCCCCGCAGGACCAGCGGCGAGACGAGGAGGAGCAGGTCGAGTGCGCCCAGCGCGAGCATGCCCGGGGTGAGCAGATGCTGCCGGATCGTCGCGGCCCACGCGAGCCGGCGACGTGTCGACCGGGTGCACGCGTAGGAATGCGGCAGGGGCGCGTCGCCGGTCTGCGGGGCGGGTGTCGGGCCGTCCGCCCCGGACCCGACGAGTGCCTGCAGCTGCGCCAGCGCGGGGAGGACGAGCTCGGCGGGCAGGGGGAGCACCCCTCCCCGCCGGGTGCACAGGATGACGGCGTCCCCCTGCCGCTCGACCGACTGCCAGCTGGCGTACGGGGTCACCGTGGTCGCGACGGCGTGGCGCACGGCGAGGTGCGTGGCACCGAGACCGAGGCCCAGCGTGAACCCGGGCGGTGCGTACGCCCGCGCCGAGCGCTGACACCGGACGTACAGGAGCGCTGGGGTGAGGACGACGACGGCCACGACGATGGCGACGCTGACCACGGACCGCATCACGAGGGCGGCACCCAGGGTGACGGCGAGGAGGATGCCGACCTGGACGAGGTAGCTCCGCGACGTCATCCAGAACCGGAACAGCGCTCGCGACAGCAGTCGCGGAGTCTCGTCGCGCGCCAGCATGACGTGCGTCAGCGGAACGTGCGGGTCCACCTCGCCGGTAGGCGGCCCTGAGTACGAATGAGCGGTCAGCGGAATCCCCTGCGATGGCGTCGGCGTGTCGCGGGAAGTGTGCCTGCCCGGAGTTGCCCGACGAAACCGAGTTGGGGCAAAGGGGGCCGAAGGGACGACCCGAGTCCGACCGGTCAGTCCATGGGGCCCCCGGCGACGTAGATCACCTGGCCGCTGACGAAGCCGGCCTCGTCGCTGGTGAGGAAGGAGATCGTCGCAGCGATGTCGTCCGGCTGGCCGACCCGCTGGACGGGGATCTCCTTGGCGCTGTGCGCGATGAAGTCCTCGAACGACACCCCGAGGCGCTCGGCCGTGGCGCGGGTCATGTCGGTCTGGATGAACCCGGGCGCGACGGCGTTGGCCGTGACCCCGAACCGGCCCAGCTCGATGGCGAGGGTCTTGGTGAAGCCCTGTAGGCCGGCCTTCGCCGCCGAGTAGTTGACCTGCCCGCGGTTGCCCTGGGCCGAGGTCGAGGAGAGGTTGACGATCCGCCCGAACCGCTCCTGCGTCATGTGGCCCTGGACCGCGCGGGTCATGAGGAACGAGCCGCGCAGGTGGACCCCGATGACCGCGTCCCAGTCCTGCTCGGTCATCTTGAAGATGAGGTTGTCGCGGGTGATCCCGGCGTTGTTGACGAGGATGGTCGGGGCGCCCAGCGCCTCCGCGACCTGCGCGACGGCGGCCGCGACCTGGTCGGCGTCGGCGACGTCCACCCCGACCCCGATGGCCTGGCCGCCGGCGTCGGTGATCGCCGCCACGGTGTCGGCGCAGCTCGCGGCGTCCAGGTCGAGGACGGCCACCCGGTGCCCGTCCGCAGCGAGGCGCTTCGCGGTCGCGGCGCCGATGCCGCGGGCGGCTCCGGTGACGACGGCAGTCCTGGGCGTGGTGGGTGCGGGCACGGAGAGCTCCTGCGGCGGGCGTGGGAACGCATACCGGACGAGCCACGGTATGCGTGAGGCGGGTGTGCCGCGGCGAGTCTACGAGGGCGGTATGCGAGTGACCCCGGGGGTCAGGCCACCGCGCGGTCGACGATCTCGACGAGCTCGCGGCGGCTGGGCCCGTCCGACAGCCGGGGTCGCCAACCGGTGGCGTAGACGGCGCGGGCCAGCGGCTCGACCGGATCCAGAACGGACGGGAGCGCCTGCATGGCGACATACGGCCCGATGACCGGCGCGATCCGCTCGTCGACGTGAGCTGCCTCCATCACGAGGTCGGAAGCAAGCCGGGGAGCGGACAGGTCGACGTCCTCGCCGGCCCACCGCTGGCGCAGCGACTCGTCCATGACGGCGTGGTCCTCGACCCACGGCCGCATGTTGGCCTCGGTCCACGCGTCGAACGCCTCGCCGAGGTCGGTCAGCTCCTGGGTCGTGACCGCGCCCGCGACGTCGAGCGTCGTGTCGGCGAGCCGGAGGACCTCGTCGACCTGGAGCATCGTCGTCGCGAGGCCGCGGCCGAAGTTGGGCGTCGTCGTGCAGACCGAGTCGCCGACGAACACCAAGCCCGGGAGGGCGAGCTCTCCGTCGAGGCCGCGCTGCCCGCGGTAGGCGTTCTTCAGCGTCCCGCCGGGCAGGACGTCGGTGAGCGGCTGGGAACGCTCGGGGTCGGTCCACGCGGCGAGGCCGGGGATGGCGGCGACCGCGGCATCGAAGGCGGCGTTGTGACGCAGGCCGACGAGGTCGCGGTCGTCGGTCGAGCGGATGACCAGCGCGGAGAAGATGCCGCGTTCGTGCAGGAAGACCAGGCACTGGTAGCCGTCGCAGTTCGCCTGCCAGGCCATGGGGTTCACCAGCGGGCCGGGCTCGGCCCCGGGCGCCAGCTGGTAGATGCGGTCGACGTAGGCGATCCCGCAGATGCCACCGGCCGACGCCGGCGCCCGCCGGTCGCGGTTCACCCGTCCGGAGCGACCGGAGGCGTCGACGACGAGGTCGGCCTCGACGGGCTCACCGTCGACGACCAGCCCGGTGGCGTGGCGACCCCCGGAGCCGGCGGTCTCGGTGACCCGGTCGACGTGCCCGGTGCGGAGCGTGAGGCCGGGAAAGGTGAGAGCGGCGGCGCGAACGCCCTGCTCGTAGGTGCTGCGCTGGCACCGCAGTCCCGCCACCGCGGACGACCCGCCGGGCAACGGGATCTCGATGGGTTCGGCGCCGACTCCGAGGAGCAGCTCGTACGCCTCGGGCAGCTCCCGGCGCAGGGTGTCGACCACCTGCGACCGGATCCCGTGGGCATGGTGGAACTGCATGACGCCCTTGCGCGGCCAGACACCCACGGATGGAGGCCCAGGGTCGCGGTCGACGAGTGTGACCTCGGCACCGCGGCGGGCGAGGGCCGCCCCGAGCACGAGACCAGCCGGGCCGGCGCCGATGATCGCGGTCCGCATCGACGGTCACCCCCCGTCCGGTGTGCTGTCGCCTGTTGGCGCGAGGGTACGCCGGTAGGCCGGCGAAGTCGGCCGGTTTCGGCCAGCGGGGTGACGGGTGCGGAAGCCCTCGGGTCACTCCTTGATCCGGATCATGCCCTCCTGCGCGGCCGAGGCGACCAGCCGTCCGTCCGCGGCGAACATCCGGCCGAAGGCCAGGCCACGACCACCCTGGGCGCTGGGCGAGGACTGTGTGTAGAGGATCCATTCGTCCGCCCGGGCCCGCCGGTGGAACCACATCGCGTGGTCGAGGCTGGCCGGCCGGAGTCGCGGGTCGGACCACGCGAGGCCGTGCCGGCGGATCACCGGTTCGAGCAGGGCGTAGTCCGACGCATACGCGAGCACCGCCGCGTGCAGGAGCGGGTCGTCCGGCAACGGGCCGATGGTGCGCAGCCACACGCTCTGACGGGCGGCGAGCTGGCGGCCGGGGGTCACGTTGATCGGGCCCTCGACGTGGCGCAGGTCGACCGGCCGGGCCCGAAGGTACCCGCGCGGGACCAGCCCGTCCAGGTCGACGACGTCCTCCGCGGGCAGGACCTCGGGGTCCGGGGCGGCCGGCATGGACTCCTGGTGGTCGAGCCCGCCGGCCGGCTCCTGGAACGAGGCGATCATCGAGAGGATCGGCTGGCCGTACTGGATGGCCTGGACGCGCCGCGTCGAGAAGGAGCGGCCGTCGCGGATCTCGTCCACCGCGAACCGGATGGGATGGCTGTCGTCGCCTGGCCGGACGAAGTAACCGTGCAGGGAATGGATCGGCCGACCGGAGTCGTGGCCGACGCCATGGACGGTGCGCCCGGCCGCCATGACCGCCTGGGCGAGGACCTGGCCGCCGAAGACCCTCCCGTGCGGCATCTTCTGGCTCTCGCCCACGAAGACGTCGGCCACCGACTCGCCGAGGTCGCTCTCCTCGTCGCCCTCGACGCCCTCGACCCGGACGTGTGCCTCGCCGAGATGGGTCAGGTCGAGGACCGACAGCAGCTCGTCGAGCGGGTCCAGCGATGCGGTTCCCTCCGGCGAGTCCACCCGCCGGACTCTAGCGGCGGCCGGGTTCGGTCAGGCCCGGCGGGCCGGACGCGCGGGCAGGATCTCGTTGACCACCTCGAGGACGTCGCGCGACGGCGACAGCCCCAGCTCCTCGCGCATCTGCGAGGAGAACCGGCGGAAGTGCGTGAGGGCCGCCGCCCGGTTGCCGCCGGCCAGCAGGGCGCGCAACAGCCCGGCGTGCGACGACTCGCGCCAGGGGTCGAGCCGAATGGCCCGGAGGGCCGCGTCGACACCGTCGCCGTGACGGCCGTCCTGCACGCTCGCGCTCACGACGTCGTCGAGCAGGTGGAGCTCCAGCTGCCGGACCCGCTCCCGTTCGAGCTCGACCCACTCCTCCTCCCAGCCGGGCAGCAGCTCGAGGTCGAACCCCGGTCGCGGGCCGATCGGCCGCATCTCGCCGGAGCGCGCCGCCAGCACCTGGAGCTGGAGGTCGTCGACGTCGACGAGGACGTCGGGCGCGATGGACAACGAGGCGGCGGTCGCGTCGACGACCGGGGCCAGAGCGCCCAGCCGGCAGACGGTCGAGCGCAGGTTGGCCCGGGCTCTCGCCTCGTCGACGTCCGGCCAGATCGCGGCGGCGACGGTCGAACGGCGCACCGAGTGTCCCTGGATGGCCAGGTAGGCGACGAGGCGCTGCCCGGCAGGGGGCACCTCGATCCGCCCGGTGGGGCCGGAGAGGCCGAAGCCGCCGAGCAGGCGGATGGACCAGTAGTGGTGGTGGTTCGCGGCACGGTCTACAGCAGGCATATCAGTCCTCGACAGGGTCCCCGAGCGATGCGTCCTCGCACCGCTCCCTGAGGGCCCTCACCGGTCTCCGCGCCGTCCGGTGGGTGGCCCAGTCGTCTCTCGTTGGTCAGGTTTCGTCGTCGGTTCGGTCGGTTAGTGCCGTCCCGGTAGGTCGGCCTGCGATGGCGGCACGTTCGGCACCGGCTCGAGGAGTGTGGTCGACACGGTTGGACACGTGGTGCAGGAGGGCTGAACCTCGGGTGGAGATACGCGGCCCCGTTGTGCGTTTCCCGCACGTTTCCTGCACGTCGTGACGGTCCGGTCACTCCTGCGTGACGCCGGGCCCACGTCGCGGTGACGAGGCGGACACGTCGCCGTGACGATCTGCTGACTCACGCCTGACGTCCGCGCACCGATGGAGCCACACTGCCGTCCGCGCCGCGGTGACGGTGAGGGAGCGGTGCGGAAGCGTCGCGGTCGCGTCGCGGTCCACGGTCCCGTGACGGCCCCCCGGTTCCATTGGACTCGTCAACAACCGATCCACCAGGTCCGGAAGGAGGTGAACATCATGACCTTCGTCACCCGTGAGGAGCTTGCTCGCGAGGAGGTCGAGCTCCTGCCGTCGCGCGAGACGCTCGCCTTCATCAACTACGCCAACGTCTCCGCCACCAACCTCGCGCTCGCGCAGAACAGCTACACGCTGTTCAGCCTTGCCGCCGCGTCGGCGAACCAGGCCGTTGTGGTCTCGCAGTCCTGACGACGCGCCCGTAAGGGGCACGTCTCACCCAGGTCAGTCGACGACCATTCGTCCGCCCATCTGAACACCTCGGAAGGAGGGAAACATGGGCACCATCTCCGTCACCGAGCTCGAGGCCACCACGGTCGAGCTCCTGCCTTCGCGCGAGACCCTCGCGTTCATCAACATCGCGAACGTCACGGCAGTCAACCTCGCCATCGCGGTCAACGCGGCGTCGTTCGGTTCCGCCGCGTACGCGTCGGCCAACCAGCTCGTGTGGGTCCAGCAGAGCTGACCCTTCGCGCACTGAGCGCACGCACCACGGCGGAGGCCGAGCCGATCGGGAGAAGGCTCGGCCTCCGCTCGCGTGTCCCCACGCGGGCCACATCCACACATCCCTCGGCGTATCCAGACGGGGGTTGCCCGCCTCCACACCCGCATACCGACGTTCTCCCGCCCCCGACGCCACCGACGAAGGACTCGACGCCGATGACCAACCCCACCCTCGAGGCGCCCGCGCTCGCTCCTGGCGTCACACTGCTCGGCGAGTACCAGGGATCCGGGTTCACCGAACCGCACTACCTCATCGTGCGCGCCGACCAGCAGGTGCTGCACGTGTCGCGGCTGCTGTTCGTCGTGGCGTCGCACATCGACGGGCGCAGTCCGCTCGAGCAGGTCGCGGCGCGGGTCAGCGAGGAGTACGGACGCACGCTCGACGCCGAGGGTGTGCAGTTCCTCGTGACCGCGAAGCTGCAGCCGATGGGCCTCGTCGCGGACGCGCCGGACGGAGACCCGTCGTCGTTCGGGCTGCCGGCCGCGCCCGCCGCGCTGCCGGTGGAGCCACCGAACCCGGCTGCACCGGCGACTGTTGCCGCCGTCTCACCCGTCTCACCTCCACCAGCGCCGACGCGCCCGAGCCGTGTCCTGCCGCGCGCGAACCCGTTGCTGGCACTGCGGTTCCGTGGCACCCTGATCCCCGCGCCGGCGGTCCGCTTGCTCGCAAGGCTGCTCGCCCCGTTCTTCTACGGCCCCGTCGTCGTCCTCGGCCTGCTCGGCCTCGTCGTCGCCGACGTCTGGTTGTTCCGCCAGGCCAGCCTCACCGGAGCCGTCGACTCGATCCTCGTCGATCCTCCTCTGCTGCTCTCCGTGCTCGGCATCCTGCTGGCCGCCACGGTGGTCCACGAGCTCGGCCACGCCGCCGCCTGCCATTACGGCGGAGCCGCGCCGGGCAAGATCGGCGCCGCCATCTACGTCGTCTACCCCGCCTTCTTCACCGACGTCACCCAGACGTACCGCCTGGGCCGTGCCGGCCGGGTCCGCACCGACCTCGGCGGCGTCTACTTCAACGCGCTCACGATCGCCGGGCTGACCGCCCTTTACGCCCAGACCCGTTCGCCGGCGGTGCTCCTCGCCATCGTGTTCGTCCACGTCGAGGCGCTGCAGCAGCTGCTGCCGCTGGGCCGCCTGGACGGCTACTTCGTGGTCGCCGATCTCGTCGGGGTCCCCGACCTGTTCGGCCGGATCGGCCCGATCCTGCGCAGCGCGATCCCCGGCCAGAAGACCCACCCCAAGGTCGCCGAGCTTCGTCGCTCGGCGCGCGTCGTCGTCGCTCTCTGGGTCGTCGTCACGGGTCCCGTCATGGTGGGGATCATCGCGTTCATGATCTGGAACGCGCCCTCGATCACCATGCAGGTGGTCGACGCGATGAGCCGCCAGTGGGAACTGCTGCAGGCCTCGATCGACGCGCGCGACGCCGCCGGTATCACGTTGGCCGCCATCTCTCTCATCCTTCTGCCGCTGCCGCTGCTGGGTCTCACCTGGCTTGTCGCCGGCATCCTGCGCCGCCTCGTCTCCGCCGCGGTCCGACCGCTGCGGAACCGCCGTTCCCGCCCACAGCCCGTGGGCACCCACCACCAGGAGATCACGATGTCCGGATCGGATCCCGTCGCTCACCCGCCCACCGCGGTGGCCAGCCCGCCCGGGCTGTTTGCGTCGGCCGTCACCTCAGTACCGTCCACCGACCCCGCGCCGACCCCGGTGGCCGGCCCCACGCGTACTGCCGCCGAGCTCACCGAGCGCACGTTGCTCCGAGCCCAGCCGCGTACCGCCCGCTCAGGTTGGCGTCGCAGCGTCTTCGCCGTCAGCGGTGGTCACGTCAACCCCGGTCCGAGCCGCCGCGAGCGGCGGGAGGACGAGCTGCTGGGGCGGGTGCGCACCCGCATCGACGGGTCCCGTCGCATCGTCGTGCTGTCGCGCAAGGGCGGCGCCGGCAAGACGACGACCACTCTCATGCTCGGCCACACCTTCGCGACGCACCGCGGCGACCGCGTCGTCGCGCTCGACGCCAACCCGGACGCCGGCAGCCTCGGCATGCGGCTGCCGCGCGAGACGCAGTACTCCGCGACCGACCTGCTCGCCGAACGCGCGTGGGTCGAGCGGTACTCGCAGATCCGCGCGTTCACCTCGCAGGACCCGGTCAGCCGGCTCGAGGTCGTCGCCTCCGACGACGACCCGCGAATCAGCCTCGCGCTGGGGTCGCAGGACTACCGGCATCTCGTCGACACCCTCGACCGGCACTACAACCTCGTCCTCGTCGACACCGGCACCGGCATCCTCGACGACGCGATCCAGGGCATCCTCACGGAGGCCGACCAGCTCGTCGTCGTCATGCCGCCGGCGCTCGACGGCGGCCGAGTCGCGGCGATGACCCTCGACTGGCTGGACCAGCACGGCCACGGCGAGCTGGTCTCGCGGGCGGTCGCGGTGGTCAACTCGGTACGCGGCTCCGGCCCCCTCGAGCTGGACCGGCTCGAGGAGCACTTCCAGGCCCGGTGCGCCTCCGTGCACCGGATCCCCTGGGACCCGGTACTCGAGGCGGGCGCCCATTCGGCGCTCGGGGAGCTGCGCCCGGAGACGCGCGCGGCCTACCTCGAGCTCGCCGCCGCCGTGGCCGAGGGCTTCGCGGCCGCCGGTCACGCCCGGGTGGGAGAGCCGTCATGACCGGGCGCGGACTGGTCCGGATCGCGTCCTCGCTCGTTGCCGTCGCGGCGGTCGTCGTCGCGCAGCAGCTTCCCGCGGAGGCGAAGGGAGGCACGGCGACGTTCGACGACCGGTCGGTGGTCCAGCTGACCCGAGCCGGCGCCGAGCGCGGCAAGGGTGGCCTGGCCCTGCACCTGACCTCGAAGGACGCCGTCGTCGCCGGCAACCTCGCGGTCGCGACCACCTCGTGCGACGGCTGCCACGCCACGGCGATCTCGTTCCAGGTCGTCGTCGCCGACAAGGCGCCCTCCTCGCTGGAGGCCGGCAACCTCGCCTACGCCGACAACACGGGCTGCGCCGGATGCGAGGCCGACGCCTTCGCCTACCAGTTCGTCCTCGCGTTCGACGGCAACGCCCGCATCACCGGGGCGGGCCGTCGGCAGCTGGACCAGGTCGATGCCGCCCTCCGTCGGCTCGCGCGCTCCGGGGGGTCGGCCGACGAGCTCCAGGTCGCCGTCAGTGCGTATGCGGACCAGGTGGTCAGCGTGCTCTCGTCGGAGCTGCGGGTCCGGCCGGTCGTCCGCAAGGTCGTCACGAAGAAGCACGCGCCGTCGTCGGTGACGCGGCCGCCGGACGCACTGGCTTCGTGAACCGGCGCCACTCGGCGCCCCCCTGTCTCCGGCCACGTCGGCCCGGCCGCGACCCGGGCCGGCGTGGCCGGTTAACCCTGTTTGGCTGCGGTGGTGACGGTTGACGGCGTTCGTTGTCGGGTCGAGCATTGAGCTATGAGGTAGCCGCGCACCGACCGAAGGAGACGCCATGTCCTTTCCAGCCCTGCTGTTCACCCGCGATCCCGCCCCGAAGAACTCCGGCTGGGACGGTGCTCGCCCGCTGGCGCGTGGGGAGAAGCTCGTGTCCCTCGACGGCGCCGTGAAACACGCCGAGAAGCTGGGCATCGTCTCGGCTGACGGCAGCACGATCATCATGGCGCCCGACGCCGTCTTCATCATGATCGGCCACACGAAGGAGCTCACCAACGCGCTGGGTCCGAAGGGCGGGACCATGAAGTACCTGCTGATCACCTCGTCCGACGACGACCGGGACATGGCTCTCTACACCGACCGGCGGAGTGTGTCGCCGATTCAGTCGGACACGCTCTACCTGCTCGGCGGCCCGAGCTACTGGGGATCCCAGATCCCGCGCGGACTGCAGAAGGTGTCCTTCGCGGATGGCGGGGGACAGTCTCGCGCCATCCACCTCGGGTGGAACGACGACGCCAACCCGAAGGACGCGACGATGATCACGGACCTCATCCGTCGCTGAGCCTCGGCAAGGTCGACGACGTCACGACGCTCATTCAGGACCGCTGTGGGCTGCTCGCCTCCTCGGCCGGCTGCTCCGTCGGCCGAGGCCGGTCGAGCAGGGTCGCGGCCATCGGCAGGAGCAGCACCGTGAGGGCGCCGCCGGCCACGAGCAGCGAGGCGTTCGCCTGGCTCATGTGGCCGTTCGACACGGCGACCGACGTCACGGCGACGATGATCGGCAGCCCGGTGGAGCCGTACAGGGCCATCCGAACGCTGTCGCGTCGCGAGAACTCCCGCCCGTCGCCGTCACGCCGTCGCTGCGTCATCGTCGCGACGAGGATCGGGCCTCCGCGGACGACGACGATCGCGAGGACGAAGGCGACCAGCACGACGGGGTTCGACGCGACGGCGGCCGGGTCGATCGCCATGCCGGACGTCACGAAGAACACCGGGATGAGGAGACCGAAGGCGAGCCCGTCCAGCTTGTGCTCCAGGGACCGGTGTCCCTGCGGGATCAGCCGGCGCAGGATGAACCCCGCCGCGAACGCCCCGAGCACCACGTCGAACTGGAAGGCCGCCGCGAGCAGCGAGAGCGTGATGAGCAGCAGGACGACGAGCCGGACGGTCAGCTGGGCCGTGGTCTCCTGGCCGGCCGAGATCACCCGGTGCAGACGGCTGCCGGGCAGCACCCGTATCGACGCATACGTCACGCCGACCGCCACCGCGGCGAAGAGCCCGTCAGGTCAGCAGCAGCTGGCTGACGGAGAAGACCGCTCCGGCCGGGTCGCGGACCACCACTCGCAGGAAGCCGTTCTCCGCGGCCGGGCCCGAGACGATGCTGCCACCGAGGTCCCGCACCCGATCCGCGAGGCCGGTCACGTCGTCGTTCCAGAAGTCGACGTGCCAGCCCACGGCGGCGGCGTCGGCGGCGGGAAAGCCCACCGCGACGGTGTCTCGAGGTACCGGCTGGTGCTCCGTGCCGCCCACGTACCCGGGTAGCCGGAACAGGTCGGCGGGTCCCATCGGGTCGGACTGCCAGCCGAACACGTCCCGGTAGAACGTGCGGGAACGATCGCGGTCCGGGGTCTGGACGACGCTCATCGCCCAGGCGTTCGGCTCGTTCACGATCTCGGCTCCCTCACGGGCGGCCGCCTCCCAGAGGCCGATTCGCGCCTCGCCCGGATCGGTGAGGACCGCCAACCGGCCGGCCGGGCTGGCGTCGACCGGACCGACGACGTCCGTCGCACCCGCCTCGACCGCCCGCGACACGGCTTCGTCGAGATCGTCGACGCGGATCTGCGTGTGCCAGGCGGCCGCGTCGTCCACGCCCAGCGCGGTGGCACTCGCGATCCCGGCCACCTCCCGCCCCCGCAGGGTCGCGACGGCGTACGTCGGGCTGACGTCGTCGTCGGCGACCATGCTCCATCCGAAGACGCCCGCGTAGAAGCGCGTCGCCGCGGCCAGGTCGGGTTGCAGCGTCTCGACCCAGCAGGGGACTCCGGCGGGGTAGGAGTCGACGTGGGGCATGGGACCTCCTGGAGGTTGTCGGTGTGGTTGTCGGTCATCTCCGGGGCGCGGAAGGCCCCGGGAGAAGGGGTTCCTGGATCTCCAGGACCCAGGTGTCACGAGCGCCGGCGCAGTCGAGGTAGACCTCGCGGTTTCCGCCCGACGACCGGTGGGGCGAGCGGTCGATCCACGAAGCCAACGCCTGGATCGTCGCCATCACCCCCTCCGGCGGACCGTGGTGCAGGGCGATCGCCGCGTGGTCGATGCGGGGCAGGTCGACGACGGCGAACCCCTCGCGCGGGCCGAGGTCGGCGTTCACCGGGAAGCAGACGTCGACGCAGACCCGGTCGCGGGAACCCCGTTCGTACCGGACCAACGCCGGCGCCACGGGACGCAGATGGGCGGTGCCCAACGCCTCGATGATCTCGTCGAACAGCGGCTGGACGACCGGTGTGATGCTCGCCGGGTCGTAGCTCGTCGCGACACCGGAGCGGACGGCGACACGCAGCGGCTCCACCGTCCTGACCGTGACGTCGAGATCCTGGGAGCCGGTCGCGTCGTCGACCGCGCGAAGCCGCGCCTCGACCTCGGCCAACCGCGCAACGTCGGCGTCGATCTGCGCCTCGAGCTCCATCCGCCGCAGCCGCAGCATGCCGTGCAGCTCAACGGGGTCGACCTCGTCGAGGATCGTCTTGACCTGCTGCAGCGAGAACCCCAGCTCCTTGAGGACCACGAGCCGGTTCAGTCGAGCGAGCTGCGACACCTCGTAGCCGCGGCGTCCGGTCCACTCGTCGACGTGGGCCGGGGCGAGCAGCCCCATCGCGTCGTAGTGCCGCAGCATGCGCACACTGATCCGGCCGCGGCGGGCGAACTCTCCGATTCCCAGCATGGTTCGTTCACCGTAGGACCTGACACCGTGTCAGGTGCCAGCCCTCCGGCGGGCCCCAGTTGAGCGGGTCCTCCGTCATTAGGGTGAAGCCATGCCGGACCCGGTCATCCTTGTCGCCGTCGACGACGCGTCGGTATGCGAGGAGCTGCAGACGGCTCTCCAGCGCCGGTTCGCGCCGGACTACGAGGTTCTCGGCGGTGAGTCGGGCTGGGCGACGGCCCAGCTGGCGACGCTGGCCGAAGCGGGCCGGGACGTCGCGCTGGTCCTGGCCGCGACCGAGCTGCCGGCCGCCGGCATCGGCGGAGTGGAGCTGCTGACCGGGGTGCGTCGGCAGCACCCGCAGGCTCGCCGGCTGCTCCTGGTCGACCGTGGCCGGTGGCGCGGTCACCCGATCCGAGAGGCGATGGTGCTCGGCCAGGTCGACTCATACGTCTTCGTGCCGTGGGCCTTGCCGGAGCCGTGGCTCTACCTCCCGGTGACCGAGTCCCTCGCCGACTGGGAGCGGAGCCGGCCCGCCGAACAGGTCGCCGCGACCATCGTCGGCGAGCCGGAGTCGCGGCGGGCGTACGAGCTCCGCGACATCTTCAGCCGGGCGGCCATCCCGTACGAGTTCCTCGACTTTGAGTCGGATGAGGGAGCCGCGGTCCTGGCCCAGCACGGCGGATCGCAGCCCGACCTCCCGCTGCTCCTCATGCATCCGAGCTCCGTGCTCACCGACCCGAGCGATGTCGAGATCGTCGAGCAGCTGGGCTTCGTCAGCGCGCCACCCGAGGGCGAGTGTGACGTCGCGGTCCTCGGCGCCGGGCCGAGCGGGATGTCCGCGGCGGTGTATGCCACGTCCGAGGGACTGCGGACCGTCATGGTGACCCCGGGCGTCCCGGGCGGCCAGGCGGGGACCAGCTCGATGATCCGCAACTACCTGGGTTTCCCGCGCGGCCTGGCCGGCACCGAGCTGACCAACCGGGCCGTCGAGCAGGCCTGGCTGTTCGGCACCGAGATGGTCCTCGCCGACCAAGCCGTCGGGCTCGCGGCAGACGGGCGACACCGGCTGGTCACGACCCGCCGCGGCCGGCTCCGGGCCCGTGCGGTCGTCCTCGCGACCGGCGTCGACTGGCGTCGGCTCGAGGTCCCGTCACTGGAGGCGTTCTTCGGCGTCGGGGTGTTCTACGGTGCCGCGGTGTCGGAGGCCGACGCCATGACCGGGCGCCAGGTCGTGGTGGTCGGCGGCGGGAACTCGGCCGGTCAGGCGGCGATCCACCTGGCCAAGCGGGCCAGCGGCGTAACCATCGCGGTCCGTGGGCCGTCCTTGGCGGAGACCATGTCGGACTACCTCATTCGGGAGATCGACGCGTCTCCGCGGATCTCGTTGCGGCGCAACACCGAAGTCGTCGACGCCGCCGGCCGAGGTCGTCTGGAGAGCCTCGTCCTCCGTGACAACGTGACGGGATCGACCGAGACGTTCGCCGCGGATGCGCTCTTCGTCATGATCGGGGCCGAGCCTCGCACCGACTGGCTCGACGGCGTAGTCGCCCGCGACGCGGCGGGGTACGTCCTGACCGGGGCGGACGTCCCCTCGACGACCTGGCCCCTCGAGCGGCCCCCCACGTTCCTGGAGACCAGCCTCCCCGGTGTGTTCGCGGTCGGCGACGTCCAGCACGGGTCGACGAAACGCGTTGCCACGTCGGTCGGTGCAGGGGCCATGGCGATCCGGCTGATTCACCAGTACCTCCAGGACCAGGCCGGCTCGTGAGCTACGACTTCGTCGCGCTGCTCCCCGAGGTCGCCGGGTCCGATGACGCGACCGCACTGCGTGTAGGCAGCGACACGTTCGGCGCGGAGCCGGCCACCGATGTCGATGAGCGGCTGACCGGTTTCCTCGGTGAGCTCGAGCAGCTCGACCCGGATTCTGATGAACACGGCTGGGTCTCGGTGTGGCCGTTGGAGCCGACGACCAATGGTGTGCCCGTCCCGACGACCTACGAGGACGTCGGAGGAAACCTCACGACCCTGCTCCGGCTCGCGGCCCGCAACGGCCTGGTCCTCGTCGACCTCAACGCTGAAGCGGTCTACCAGCCGGAACCCGGCCTGCCGGTCTCGGTCCGATCCGGCGACGGCACGGTTCTCGGGGCTCTCACCCGGCCGCGGCTGGAAAGCCTCGTCGCGGGACTGTCGGGAGACGACCCCTGGCTGGTGCTCGAGAAGGCGCCGGAGGTCTACGCCCAGACGCTGCGCGAGGGTGACGGCTCGCTCGTCCTGGAGCACCGGGCTGGAGGCCCGGACCGCCACTGGTCCTGTGTGGTGTCCTCGGCGGACGAGACGGTGACCCGACTCTGGCGATGGCTGGACGCCGACGACAAGTGGGACGAGGGTCTCGACTGGCAGCCTGTGGCGTTCTGACCGTCAGGACTGGCTGGCCAGCGCGAACGGCAGCACGGCGTCGGCTCCGGCCTGCCGGAGGGCGTGCGCCGCCACGGTGAGCGTCCAGCGCGAGTCGACGAGGTCGTCGACGAGAAGGACCGGACCGTCGGCCTCGCGAAGGGCCGTGGCCAACCGAGCGCCGACCGCGAACCGGTCCCAGACGCCGGCCAGCCGGAAGGCGCTGTTGCCGCCCGGCTCGCCGGTCGGGCCTCCGTCCACGAGGTCGAGGGTTCCGAGGAACGGCAGCCGTCCGATCGACGCGATGCCCTGGGCCACCGAGGCGACCAGCTCGGGCCGCCCGCGCGACGGCATCGCGACGACGCCGACCGGCCGCTCGTCCCAGCCCCAGTCACGGAGAACATCGACGCAGGCGCGGAGGAGGTCCTCGGACGCCGGTGCGTCCTGCGCCAGCACGACGCGCAGCCGCTGACCCCAGCCGAGGTCGGTGAGTCGTGCGACCGCGCGTCCCGACGACATCGCCGCGTCGGCGGCGATCCGTCCCGAGACCGGGACTCCCAGGCGCGACATCGCCGTCGGCCACTGGCCCCGCGGCTCGATCTCGGCGCCCACCCGGGCGAGCTGTTCGCGTGCGGTGTTGACGGCGGCCGCTGGCAGCGTCGACGCGAACCACGTCCCCGCGCAGCGGTCGCACCGCCCACAGGGTGCCGCGGTGTCGTCGTCGAGCGCCCGCTGGAGGAACTCCATCCGACAGCCTTCGCCGCTCTCGTAGTCCAGCATCAGCCCCTGCTCACGGTCGCGAGCGGCGGCGACGCGCGCATACCGCTCACGGTCGTACTCCCACGGCACCCCGGTCGACATCCAGCCACCGGTGACCTTGGCGACCGCGCCGTCGACGTCGAGGACCTTGAGCAGCAGCTCGAGGCGGGTGCGCCGGATGTCGACCGCTGCCTCGAGCGCGGGCGTCGACAACGGCCGTCCGGACTCCGCCAGCGCGGTCAGCACGGCGTCGGCCTGCTCCTGACGCGGCATCGAGGCCGAGGCGAAGTAGCGCCAGATATCGCGGTCCTCGGGACCCGGGAGCAGCAGCACGTCAGCCCGCTCTGTGGCCCGTCCGGCGCGGCCCACCTGCTGGTAGTAGGCGACGGGGGACGACGGTGCGCCGAGGTGGATGACGAACCCGAGGTCGGGCTTGTCGAACCCCATGCCCAGGGCGCTCGTCGCGACCAGGGCCTTGATCCCGTTGTCCCGCAACGCTCCTTCGAGCCGAAGCCGGTCGGCCGGGTCGGTGCGTCCGGTGTAGGCGGCGACGTCGTGTCCGGCTCGCCGCAGCGCCGCGGCGACGTCCTCGGCCCCGGCGACGGTCAGCGTGTAGACGATCCCGCTGCCGGTCAGATCGCCGAGGTGGGCCACCAGCCAGGCCAGCCGCTGCTCGGGCGCGCCGAGTGGCAGGACGCCGAGCCGCAACGACTCGCGGGCCAGCCCACCGCGCAGGGTGAGCACGTCGTGGCCTCCGGCCCCCAGCTGCTCGGCGACGTCGGTGACCACTCGCGCGTTGGCCGTCGCCGTGGTCGCGAGCACCGGCGTGTCGGAGGGCAGCGTGGTCAGCAGGTCGCGGATGCGCCGGTAGTCAGGCCGGAAATCGTGGCCCCAGTCGCTGACGCAGTGCGCCTCGTCGACGACGAGGAGGCCGCACCGCCGCGCCAGCCCGGGGAGCTGCTCCTCACGGAAGCGCGGGTTGTTGAGCCGCTCCGGGCTGACGAGCAGCAGGTCCACGTCGTCGGTGGCCAGCGCCTTGGCGACGTCCGCCCAGTCCTCGGGGTTGGCCGAGTTCATCGTCACCGCCCGGATCCCCGCGCGCTCGGCCGCGGCCACCTGGTCGCGCATCAGGGCCAGCAGCGGAGACACGATCACCGTGGGTCCGGCGCCCGCGGCGCGCAGCAGCGCTGTGGCCACGATGTAGACCGCGGACTTGCCCCACCCGGTGCGCTGGACGACGAGGACTCGCCGTCGCTGGGCGACCAGCGCCTCGATCGCCTCGAGCTGCCCCTCGCGGAAGGCGGCGTCGCGGCCGACGAGGCGCTGCAGGGCCTCGGTCGCCTCGGCGGCGACGACGGGGGAGGGGGCGGGCATGCGCCCCACCGTATGCGCCGCGACCGACGACCTCGATTGGTCCAGTCAGGTCGACGACTATTGGTTCAAGCCACGAAGCCAATCGAACCTACGGTCGGGGTATGCCTCAGCACCAGACCTCCGGGATGTCCGTCGCTCAGGGCGCCGCCCTCACCATCGGCGCGGTCCTCGGCACCGGCGTCATCTCGCTGCCCGCGATGGCCGCCGGCATCGCCGGGCCGGCGTCGATCCTCGCCTGGCTCGCCCTGGTCGTCCTGTCCGCGCCGCTGGCGTTGACGTTCGCGGCCCTCGGGGCGCGGTTCCCCGACGCCGGCGGGGTGTCGACGTATGCCCGCCGCGCCTTCGGGAGGCCGGCGGCGACCGCCGTCGGCTGGCTGTTCTACGTCGTCGTGGCCGTGGGTGCCCCACCCGCCGCGGCCTTCGCCGGTGGTTACGTGGCCGACCTCGTCGGTGGGTCGCGAACGACGACGATGTGGGCGGCGGGTGTCATCATCGCCGGGGTGGCGGTGCTCAACTGGTTCGGGCTGCGCATCTCGGGCCGGGTCCAGCTGGGAATGGCCATCCTCCTGGCCGTGCTGCTGACGGTCGCCACCCTCGCGGCCCTTCCGCACGCCGATCTCGGCCACCTCACCCCGTTCGCCCCGAACGGGTGGGGCGCCATCGCCCCGGCCGCGGCCGTCGTGGTCTGGGGGTTCGCGGGCTGGGAGGCGGTCACGTCGCTGACCGCGGACTACCGCAACCCGGCCCGCGACGTCCCGCGGGCGGCGGTCGTCGCGGTCGTCGTCGTCGGCGTCCTCTACCTCGGTGTCGTCGCGACGAGCATTCTCGTGCTCGGTCCGCAGGTCGGGGCCAGCCAGGCTCCGTTGGCGGAGCTCCTCGGCGTCGCCTTCGGCGCGCCGGGCCGCGTCATCACCACCGTCGTCGCGGTCCTGCTGACCGTCGGTGCGATGAACGCCTACTTCGCGGGTGGCGCCAAGCTGGGCGCGGCCCTCGGCCGGGACGGCTCGCTGCCGGCGTGGTTCGCGCAGGGCGGCTTGGCGGGACAGGTGCCGCGCCGGGCGCTGGCCGTCACGACCGTCATGTCGCTGCTGTCGCTCGTCGCGACGGCGGTGTTCCAGCTGGACCTGACGGCCTCGGTGCTCCTCGCGACCGGAGCGTTCACCGTCGTCTACGTCGTCGGTACCGCCGCGGCGATCCGGCTGCTGCCGCGCGGGACATGGGCCTGGCGCGGGGCGGTCGTGTCCTTCGTGAGCGTCGTGGCCCTGCTCCTCGTCAACGGGAGCCACGCCCTCTGGACCCTGGCGGTCGCCGCCGCCGCGGTCGTCTACGAGACGGCCGTCTCGCGACGCAAGACGCGTACGAGCCGACGAAGCCCCTCGTCCAGCCGGTCGTCGGCCACGGCGCCGTACCCCACCACCACGCCCTCCCTCGACGCCGCGGCGGCCGACGTCGAACCTTGCCTCCCGAGGTAGTAGCCGTCCAGGGACTCGACGGCGACCCCGAGCCGGCGGGCAGCGGTGACCACGCGCCGCCCCTCGCCGGGTCCGGCCCCGGGCAGCCGGGCGCACAGGTGCAGACCGGCCGAGGAGGGGACGACGTGGACGCCGGGGACCATGGCGAGCGCGGCGAGCACAGCGGCGTGCCGCGCCGCATAGACGTTGGCCGCCTTGCGGACGTGGCGGGCGAGCATCCCGTCGTCGATGAACCGGGCCAGTGCCGACTGGGTCGGCACCGGGCTGAACCCGTCGGACAGCTGGCGGGCGGCCCGCAGGGCCAGCCGCAGTGACGGCGGCGCCACGACGAACCCGAGCCGGATCGCGGGCAGCATCGTCTTGGAGAACGACCCGACGTAGCACACCCGACCGCTGGGGTCGAGGTTGACCAACGGCTCCAACGGCCTTGACGAGAAACGGAACTCGCTGTCGTAGTCGTCCTCGACGACCAGCGCGTCGTGCTCCTGGGCCCACTCGACCAGCGCGACGCGTCGCCGCAGCGACATCGCGGCGCCGCTTGGGAACTGGTGTGAGGGGGTCACGTAGACGAGCCGGGCACGGGCCGGGAGAGCCTCGACGACGAGCCCCTGCTCGTCCACCGGGACGGGGACCACCCGCATCCCGGATGCGGCGAACAGCGCTGCGGCCGGCGGATATCCGGGGTCCTCGACGACGACGGCGTCTCCGGGCTCGAGGACCACCCGGCAGACGAGGTCGAGCGCGTGCTGCGTCCCGTTGGTGACCACGACGTCCTCGGGGTCGCACAGCACGCTCCGGGACACACCGACGTACCGGCTCACGGCCTCGCGCAGACCGAGGAGACCAGCGGGATCGGCATACCGGCCAGGGGCGTTCGCACCGGCCCGCAGCTCCGACGACACCAGGCGCCGCCAGGTGTCGAACGGGAACAGCGCGGGGTCGGGCACGCCGACGCTGAAGTCGTAGGGCACGGCCCCGCCGGCCGACACGGGCGAGGGGGTTTCGGTCCAGCTCCGGCGAGGTCGGACCGCTCCCGTGCGCCGACGACCGCGCGTCCCGACCTGCGGCACGTCGTCGGCGACGTAGGTGCCCGCCCCGACGCGAGCGACGAGGAAGCCCTCGGCGACGAGCCGCTCGTAGGCCGTGGTCACCGTCCCCCGCGACAGCTCGAGCTCGGTGGCCAGATCGCGGGTCGGTGGAAGCCGGTCGCCCGGACGGAGGCGTCCGTCGCGGACCGCCTCGCGCAGCTCGCGGTAGAGGCGCGCGGTGAGGTCTCCGCCGCCGGAGAGACCCAGGTGGAGGTCCACGTCAGGACGCGTCGAGCCGCTGGACCAGTCGGGCGACCGACGGCACGGCGAGGAAGCCGGCCTCCGTCTCCGGTTCCTCCGCCCCGGCGACCCGCCGGTCCACGTAGGCCCGGGCGAGGGCTCGCACCTGCTGACCCGCCTGCGCGTGGTCCGGACCACCGCCGGCCAGGGCGTCCCAGAGCTCGCCCAGCACGGACGGCGGGCGCATGGAGACGTCGACGGCCTGTCGGTCGAGCCGGGCGACGATCGCCGCGGCGTCGTCGGCGGCCATCAGCGGGTCGAGACCTCGGGCCCGGCCGATGGCCAGTCGGAGGACGTCGCACTGGGGGACAGCCGTCTCGACCCCGCTCCCGCCGAGCACCTCGCCCGCCCGGCTCGCGGCCTCGTCGGCCTCGTCCAGTCGAGCGGCATCACCGGTCGCCAGCAGGGCGTACGCGAGCGCCAACAGCGCCTGCCCGGCGTTCTGGGGACCGACCGTGTCGACGTCGGCGTCGGTGGAGACGGACCGGGCGTGGACGACGACGTCCTCCGGGGGCTCGCCGTACTCCACCAGCCCGATGCCGAGCCAGGTTGCGGCGTCCAGGGCGACGATGGTCGCGCCGACTTCCAGGCCGGTCCGCCAGGCGGACTCGAAGTTCGCCCGAGCCGTCGGCCACCGGTCGGTCCACAGCTCGATGAGGCCGAGGATGGTGCGGTCGGTCGCTCCCGCCTCGACGTCGGCGAGCGTGTCGGTCCGCTCGATCGCCTGGCGGCACCAGCGCTCCGCGGCGGAGAGGTCGCCCATGAGGAATGAGCTCGAGGCGAGGTTGCCGAGGACCACGGCCTGACGGTAGAGGTGCCCGGACGCCATGAACACCGGGAGTGCCTTCTCGAACAGGTCGCGTGACTCGTCGAGGCGGCCGAGGTTGAACAGGGTCACCGCGTGCTGCGCCAGCGCGGTGTTCTCGGCCTCGAGGTCCCCGTCCTTGGCGAACTCCTCGCGCGCCTGCGCCCCGAGCTCCAGCGCGTCGGTGAACCGGCCCTCGTTGCTGGCCAGCATGGCGAGGTAGCGCAGCGACTCCGCCACGATCGTCGTCCGCTCCTCGGTCCGCGCGATCGAGAGCGCAGTGTCGAGGCGCTCCCGGGCCTCGCCGCCGCGGCCGTGCCAGGTCAGCGCCTTGCCTGCCCACAGGTACCCCTCGGCCACCCGGTCGTCGAGGCCGGACTCGCGGGCGACGTCGGTCGCCCGGGTGGCGAGGCCGACGGCGTCGTCGTACTCGCTGGCCTCGAAGGCTCGGCGGCTCTCGCCGAGCAGGGTCGTGACGGTGCAGGCGGGGTCGTCGAGGACGGCGCAGAGCTCGGCCATCCTTCGCAGCGCCAGGGATTGGGCGGTGCGGTCGCCCTGTCGTTCGAGGACGTCCTCGCGCGCGGCGACAACGTCGAACAGCAGTCGGGTGTCGTCGGCCGAGACCAGCTGCTCGGCCCGCTCCAGCAGGTGGGTCGCCTCGTCGAGGGCGAACACCCGGGTGGCCCTGCGGCCGGCCCGCAGGTACCAGGCCGCGGCCTCAGGGCTCGTGGGCCAGGTCGAAGTGCTCGGCGACGATCGCCGCATACTCCTCGACCCGACCCGTGCGAGCGGTGACGTCGGAGAGCCAGCGGGCGGCCCGCCGGTGGTACTCACGCCGACGCGCACGCAGGACGCTGTCATAGGCGACGTCGCGCAGCAGGGCGTGCTTGAAGAGGAACTCGCGGGCCGAGTCGAACGCGGAGAGCTCCCGCTCGAAGACGAGGTCGCGCCGAGCAGGTGGTCGAACGGCGCAGTGTCCGGTGTGTTGGCGTCGCCGTCCGCGGCCAGGTGGGTGACCGCGTCGTCCCAGAAGATCCGGCCGACGACCGAGGCTCGTTGCAGCGCAGCGCGTTCCGACGAGGTCAACGCGTCGAGGCGGGCCTGGAGCAGGCCCTTGAGCGACGGGGGGACGACCAGCCGGCCGACGAGCTCGTCGACGATCCGCCACCGCGGCGAGTCGGGCACCACGACCCCCGAGTCGATGAGCCAGGTCACCAGCTCCTCGACGTAGAACGGGTTGCCCTCGGCCGAGTCGACGACGAGGTCGACGAGGTCCGCCGGTGGGTCGTCGACCTTCTGGAGCAGCTCGAGGACCAGCGTGCGGCTCTCCCGTCGTGACAGCGCTCCGAGGGTGAGCCGGACGTGGTGGTCCAGACCCGAGCCCCAGCGCGGCCGTTCCTCCAGGAGGGAGGCACGGGTGGTCGCGACGACCATGACGGGAACGTCACGCCACATCCGGTCGGCGTCGTCGAGGAGGCGCATCGACGTGGAGTCGGCCCAGTGCAGGTCCTCGAGGAGGATGACGACCGGCTGGGACCTCGCCAGCAGGGCGAAGTACCGGCCCAGGGCCACGGTCGCCTGGTCACGGACACTCTGCGGCTCCGTCGGGACGCCCGCGCGGGCGGCCTCGTCGGTCCCGAGGTCGAAGCCCAGCCACGTCCCGACGACATGGGCAGCGCGGACGGCCTCCTCGCCCTCGCCGTACGCCATGGCGAACCCGGCCTCGAGCTTCTCGCGGACCACCCCGGGAGGGTCGCTCTCGGCGATCTCCATCCGGGTGGCGATGACGTCGCGGGTGAGCGAGTTCGCGCGGTTCTGCTCGACGCTGGACGCACGGCCGCGGAACCACCAGACCACCTGCGGCTGGCCCGCGAGCCAGAGGTCGAAGTCGCGCAGCAGCCGGCTCTTGCCGATACCGGCGTCACCGACGACGTCGACGACGAGGTAGCGACCCTCGTCGACGACGTCGAGGAACCGGTCTTGGAGGAACCGGATCTCGCCGGCCCGGCCCACCGTGCTCGCCTCGATGCCCTCGACGACGCCGAGCGGGTCGAGCCGGAACCCGCGCGGTCGCTCCGAGACGATGAGGTAGGCGTCGACCGGCGCGTCGAGGCCCTTGAGCTCGAGCGCCGGAACCAGATGGACGTTGAACGCCCGCCGCACCTGGCGGTAGGTCTCCGTCGAGACCAGCACCCGCCCCTCCGGCGCCGCGGACTGCAGGCGGCTGGCGCGGTTCACGGTCGGCCCGACGGCGACGAACTCGTGTCCGGCCCGCTCACCGAGGGTGCTGACGACGACCTCGCCGGTGTCGATGCCGACCCGCATCCGCGCTGTGACGCCGAAGCGAGCCTCCACCTCGGCGCTCAGCTCGGCCGTCGCCTGGATCATGGTCAGCCCGGCGCGGGCCGCCCGTTCGGCGTCGTCCTCGTACGAGCGATGCAGGCCGAAGACGGCCATGACGGCGTCGCCGATGAACTTCTCGACGACCCCGCCGTGCGCCTCGATCGCCGCCTGCCAGCGGGCGAAGCACGCGTCGACGACCGAGCGGGTGTCCTCGGGGTCCAGCTGCCGGGACAGGACGGTGAAGTCGACCAGGTCGGCGAACAGCACGCTGACCAGCTTGCGCTGCTCCCCACGCTGGCCCGAGACGAGCTGGCCCTGCCGCTCGCGCAGCGGCGCGAGCGCGGTCTCGACCACGTCGTCCCCGAGGACCGCGCGCTGCGCCTCGAGAGCGGCGATGGCGCGTTCGAGGGCGGCGAGGTCGCCCGGGCCTCCGGCACCGGCGAGCGGCGTCGTGGGACCGGTCGGGGACATGCCGCATACGGTAAGACGCGGAGGGGCCAGGTCTGCGCCGAACCGGCCCGACCGTGGCCGTTTGGGGGGCACGGGCGGCCGGTTCGTGGTGTCATGGGCCCCAGTTGTCACCTGTTCCAGGGGGTTTCGCGTATGCGTGTGAGTGCCACGACGACGACACTGTCGTGGATCCCGTCCGACTCCGTGTGGGGACCGCTCAAGCTGGGCTTCGACCTCGGGTTGTCGCACTGGGACCAGCCGATGCCGGAACGGCTGACCGGCGTGGCCGACGTCGACGCCCTGCACGATGCGGGGCGGTTCCGGTTCGCCAATGTCCTGCAGGGCTGGGTCGACATCGACGACGGCCGGATCGTCGGACACGGGTTCGGCGACCGGTCCGGGCTGCTGATGGGGGATACCACGGTCCGGCTGGCCCGTGGCGGCGTGACGTTCGCGGCCGTGGGCCTGCCGGTGATCCGGTCGTCCGAGGTCGCCGGCGACGGCTCCGGCGGGGGCTCCGTGGTGTTCCGGCAGACCGTGGGCGGACGCACGGCCATCCCCCTGCCACGGCCGGTGCCGCACGCCCCGTTCGTTCGCTGGCAGGCGCCGCTGGTCTGGACGACCCTGGCGCTGACCATGCACGCCGACGGCTCGTCGGACTCGAAGCTGGTCGGAGCCAGCGCCTTCCCGCGGCACTGGGTCTACGGGACGGACGGCGAGGTCGCGTGGAAGTCAGCCCTCACCGACGAGTCCACCTGGATGCGGCACTCGTTCGGGGAGCGGACGCCGTGGAGCGAACGCGACCGCGAGGCCCTGGTCACCGAGGTGGAGTCGCAGGTCGAGCGCCAGCTGTCCACGGACATCATGCGCGGTGGGGCGAAGCCGGAGATCCGACGGCTGCCGAAGGGATCGCTCCTGACGCGCCAGGGCGACCCCGGTGACGAGCTGTACCTGGTCCTCGACGGGGTGGCCGTGGTCGAGGTCGACGGGCGGGCCGTCGCCGAGGTCGGGCCCGGTGCGGTGGTGGGGGAGCGCGCGATCCTCGAGGAGGGGCTGCGGACCTCCACGGTCCGGGCGACGACGGCGCTGCGGGTCGCCGTGGCGCGGCGCGACGCGATCGACGTCGACCGCCTCCGGGCCTTGGCCGAGACGCACCGCCACGAGGACCAGCCGATGGGCGAGGCGCCGTCAGGGCCCTTCGACTGACTCGCTCTTCGGAGGGCCCGTCGGAGGCGCCGACCGGTGGGTCTCGGGCCGCTCCGGTGCCGAGATGCCCCGCCGTCGGCCGTACCACGTCGCCAGCGGGAGCACGCTCGCCCCGTGGACGAGGACGCTCACCAGCACGGTCACGACCATGACCTCGCCGACGAGCTCGTTCTCCGGCGGGTCCAGCTCGATGTACGCCAGGAGCCCGAAGGCGATGGACGCCAGTCCTCGGGGGCTCACCCAGCCCAGGAACCAGCGGTCGGGCCGGTCGATGCTGGTACGAGCCAGCGAGAGCACCACGGGCAGCGTCCGGGCGACCACCACGGCGAGGACGGCGAAGAGCACGATCGCCCAGTCGGTCCCGTCGTCGAGCGTCTGGTTGATCAGCTGCCCGAAGAGGAACCAGACGAGCAGGCCCAGCAGGACGCCGGTGTCCTCGACAAGGTTGACGGCGTCATGCGGCAGCAGCTTCGCCGCTCGCCGGAACAGCAGCCCGGCCACGAACGCCGCCACGAACCCGTTGCCCTTGAGCCCCACCGCCAGCAGGTAGGAAAGCAACGGCAGGATGAGGACCGCGATCCGCAGGGCTGGAGGCTCCGTCCACCCGGCCGCGTGGGCCCGGGTGATCAGCCACCCGCCGCCGAAGCCGACCGCGACGCCCACCCCGATCGCGATGAGGAACGCCGGCGCCGCCTCGATGAGCGCTTCCAGGTCCGGCGTGGACTCGTCCAGGGTGCTGTGTGCCGCGGCGACGGCGAAGAGGAACAGCGGCGCGATGAGGCCGTCGTTGAAGCCACTCTCGACGTTGAGCAGGTCGCGCAGACGGGAGGGGATCCGGCGGTCCCGGACCAGAGCGACCACCGGTGCCAGGTCGGTCGGCATCACCACCGTCGCGATGACTGCGAGGATCCAGAAGTTCGCGTGGGGGAAGGTCAGCGCTCCGAACGCCACGGCGAGGACAAGGGACAAGGGGAGCGCGATCAGCAGCAGCCGGGCGGTGATCTTCGGCTCCTTGCCGAAGAAACCGCCCTCCACCTCGGTCGCGTCCACGAACAGGACCACGGCCAGGACGACCTCGACGAAGTGCTCGATGGCGGACGTATCGAGCTCGAGGCGGTACAGCGGGTCGGCCCCCGCGGTCAGGGCGACACCGGCCGCCACCATGGCGATGGGCGCCGTGATGCTCCATCGGGCCAGTCGGCCGGCCACCAACCCCCACGCCAGGGGGATGAGCAACAACACCGCCAGGGCCAGCACGGGCCAACTCTCACACGTCCGGGACACCACCGCGACGGGCCGTTCAGCGGATGAAAGGCGGTGCCAGCCCGTGCCAGCCCGTGCCAGCCGCGTGTGCGCGAGATGCCAGCGGCCCCCCGCACGATCGGGTCATGACTTCACCAGACCTCATGATCCAGGCCGAGGGGCTCCGGAAGCGCTTCGGCTCCACCCAGGCCCTCGACGGGGTCGACCTCGCCGTTCCCGCCGGCACCGTCCTCGGTGTCCTCGGCCCGAACGGCGCCGGTAAGACGACCGCCGTCCGCATCCTCGCGACGCTGCTCCAGGCCGACTCGGGCACCGCCCTGGTCGGCGGGTACGACGTCGCCACCCAGCCGCACCAGGTCCGCCGCACCATCGGCCTCACCGGGCAGTACGCCTCGGTCGACGAGGACCTCACCGGCACCCAGAACCTTCTGCTCATCGGCCAGCTGTTGGGCCTCTCCTCGCGCGACGCCAAGGCCCGCGCCGCGGAGCTGCTCGAGTGGTTCGACCTCGCGGACGCCGCGAGCCGGATGGCCAAGACCTACAGCGGCGGTATGCGTCGGCGGCTCGACCTCGCGGCCAGCCTCGTCGGCCGTCCCGCGGTGATCTTCCTCGACGAGCCGACCACGGGTCTCGACCCCGCCAAGCGCGAGGACATGTGGGACGTCGTGCGCAACCTCGTCGACGACGGGTCCACCGTCCTGCTGACCACGCAGTACCTCGACGAGGCCGACGCGCTCGCCGACGAGATCACCGTCATCGACCACGGGCGTGTCATCGCCCACGACACCCCGGACGGCCTCAAGCGGGTCATCGGCGGCCAGCGCATCGTCGTGACGCCGAGCGACCACGACCGGCTGAGCGACGTCGAGCGCCTGCTGGTGGACGTCACCGGCCACCCCGCCGCCGTCACCGGTCGTTCCGAGCTCACCGTGCCCGTCACCGACAGGGGGCACCTCCCGCTTGCGGGGGAAGACGTGTTCGCGCATGTCGTCGGCCGACTGGCCGCCGAGGGCATCGGCGTCAACGAGCTCTCCCTGCACCTGCCGAGCCTCGACGAGGTCTTCATGACCCTCACCGGCCACGGCACTACCGACACCCAGGAAGGGGAAGCGGCATGACCACCACCACCGCACCCACGCATACCGGACCGTCCCGGTCCGCCGGCCCCGGCCGGCACGTCGAGCCGACCACCGGCGGCGGCTCCCTGCTCACCCACGCCCGGGTCCTCGCCCGACGCGCTGAGCGTCGCGACCAGGAGCGAGAAGTCGTCGGTGGCGCGGCGCGCCTCGCGGGTGCGTTCGAGAACGATGGCCTCGCGCAGGTCGAGGGCGGCCAGGAACGCGGGCAGGACACCGCTCTCGTCGCGAACCGGCGCCAGCTCGACGAGCGAGGCGCCGCCGCCGTGGGCGGCCTGCCACGCCCGGCCGACCTCGGTGGCCAGGCGGGTCTTGCCGGCACCACCGGGGCCGACCACCGTCGCCAGCCGGCTGCCGGTGAGCACCCCGATGACACGCTCCGTCTCGGCCTCGCGCCCGAGGAAGCTGGTCAGCCCGGCGCGCAGGCCGGGACGTCGGCCGACGGGGGTCTGGACGCCCGGCACGTCCTCGCGGAGCAGCGCGACGTGGAGCTCGCGTAGCGCCGGGGAGGGGTCGGTGCCGAGGGTGTCGGCGAGGGTGGCCCGCAGCCGCTCGTAGGCGGCCAACGCCTCCGCGGCACGACCGGTGGCGGCCAGGGCGCGCATGAGCTGACCGGTGAGCTGTTCGCGCAACGGGTTCGCCCGGCTCAGGTCCTCGAGCTCGGCGACGACGTCGGCCGCACGGCCCAGGGCCAGGTCGGCGTCTACCCGGGCGGCCAGGGCCTCCAAGCGCTCCTCGTCGAGGCGAGCGGCGAGGGCGACGGCGTAGTCGCCGTCCTCGGCGTCGGCGAGGGCGGGCCCGCGCCACATCGCCAGGGCCTCGGCCAGCGTGGTCCGGGCCGCCGATGCGTCACCCGCGGCGAGCTGGTCCCGGCCTTCGCGGGCCAGCCGGCGGAACCGCTGGGCGTCGACGGCGTCGCTCGCGACGGTGAGGCGGTAGCCCTGGTGCGACTGCTGGACCACGGCCGGGTTGCCCAGGGCGCGGCGCAGCCGGGAGACCAATGTCTGGAGAGCACCGACCGGGTCGGCGGGCGGGTCCTCGCCCCAGACGGCGTCGACGAGCTCGGCGCTCGTGACGACGTGACCGGCGTCCACGGCCAGCCGCGTGACGAGGCGCCGCAGCCGGGAGCCGGCGACGTCGATCGCGACGCCCCCCGGGCCGACCACCTCGAGCTCGCCGAGAACCCGCACCTCCACGGCCGTCGAGTGTGTCAGACCAGACTGACGGGATCGTGGCCGCGCCCCGGCTGCCAGAATGAGCGCCGTGTCGACCAGCCCGTACTGCGTCAGTGTGCCTCTGCGATGGTCCGACATGGACGCCTACGGCCACGTCAACAACGTCCAGTTCCTCCGACTGCTGGAGGACGCGCGCGTGACCGGGTTCAAGGAGTGGTTCGGCCAGGACCGCTCACTGCTCGACGAGGGGGTCCTCGTCGCGCGGCACGAGATCGAGTACATCGCGCCGCTCACCTTCCGCCACGAGCCGATAGCCGTCGAGATGTGGGTCACGAAGATGGGCGGCGCCGGGTTCGACATCGGGTACGACGTGCGCGACCCCGAGGACGTCGGCGCCGGCCACTACGCGCGGGCCGAGACGAGCCTCGTGGTGTACGACTTCGCCCAGTCACGGCCGCGCCGGATGCGCCCGGACGAGAAGGCGATCCTCGAGGGGCTGCGCGGCGCGCCGGTTCCCTTCCGGTGGCGGGGGCGGTGACCCCCGAGGGCCGCCTCGTCCTCGACGACGCGCAGGGGTATGCCGACCTGCGCACCTTCGTCACCCGGGCGCGGCAGCTCGACGAGGACGGGGCGGTGCGGCTCCAGGCCGAGGGCACCGTCCTCGCCGCCTACGTCGGCGTCCTGCCCGGTCGGGGGCTGATGGGCGACGGGGCCGTCGTCGGGCTGCGGACGATGCGGTTGGGCCGACCGGCCAGGGTCGACGCGACCGTGTCGTTGGCCGCGGTCTCCGACCGCCTCGCGCATGACACCACCGCGGGACTCGAGCTGCCACCGGTCACGGTGCAGACCGCGTGGGCCGCGATGACGCCGCCGCGCGCCGGCTGGGAGCCGGTCGGGTCCGTCGACGCCACGGCGCTGGTCGAGGCGGCGCGGGCGGGGATCGCCGAGGTGGCCCAGGGAGCGCCCGGCGGTTCGGGCGGTCACGCGGTGACCGATCTGCGGCAGCGGGTCTGGGGTCGGCTCACCGACACGATGCCGCCGGTTCCCGCGGGTGCGGCGTTCGCCGCCTACGTGCTCGGGTTCGTGGACCCGGCCGACCCGACCCTGCGCTGCGACGTCGTCGCGCACGGCCGGTGGACGCGGCTCAGCTCACCGCGCGGTCACGTGCTCGTTCGCTGACGGCGCGCGGCAGCGGCGACCGCTGAGGACGACGAGTGCGGCCACGGCGGCGAGGACCGTCCAGATCGCGATGTAGGTGTGCCGGTCGCCGCCCGGGGTGTGGAGCGTCGCGAAGAGGGCGCTGGCGACCGCGATGCCGATGACGCTGCCGAGGACGTCGGACAGCTGGAGCGACGCGGAGGCCGAACTGTGCTCCGAGACCGGGACGAGGTCGAGCAGGATCACCGACAGGCTGGTCGAGCCGAGCCCCATCCCGAGGCCGGCGAAGACCATGGCGGGTGCGAAGAACCAGACGGACAGTTCCAGGGCCGTCAGCAGGACCATGACCAGGGCCCCGGCCGCGACCAGGGCACCTCCCGCCGACACCAGCACCCAGCGCCGACCGGTGAAGGTCGGCCGCCCCTGGATCCATGACCCCGCCGACCACCCCAGCGACCCGACAGCCAGGAGGATCCCGGCGAGCGACACGGTCGAGCCGCGCTCCTGGGTGAGCATCAGCGGGACGAAGGTGATCGTCCCGTTGAAGGCCGCGTTGAGGAAGAACCGGCTGAGGATCACCGACGGCAGGCCGACCGCCATCCGCAGCGTGCCACGCGGGAGCACCCGTGGCGTGACGACGAGCAGCCCGACGATCCCCAGGACCGCCGCTCCGGTCTCCCAGGAGAACAGCCGGACCTGGTCGTAGGTGCCGAGCTGGAGCAGACCCGCCGCGAGGGCCACCAGGACGCCCGCACCGGCGGTCCGCCGGTGCGAGGCGCGTTCGGTCGCGTCGCTCTCGGTGTCCCCGGTGCGCGAGATCGCCCGGCGTTGGCTGACGATCATGCCCAGGGTCAGCAGCGCCGGTGGGACGACCACCCAGAACACCAGCCGCCACGTGAAGGCGGTGGTCAGCCAGCCGGACAGCGGGGCCCCGATCAGGGAGGGCAACACCCACGCGGCCGACACCCACGCGAACACCGTCGGGCGCTGCGCTGTGGGATAGACGCGGCCGATGACGACGTAGAGGACCACGACGACGAGACCGGCGCCGAAGCCGGTGACCGCCCGGCCGACGAGGAAGACGGGAAACGAGCCCGCGAGCCCGCAGATCGCCGCGCCTCCCGCGAAGAGCAGCTGTCCCGCCACGAGACCCGGCATCGGTCCGGACCGGTCGGACCACACGCCGGCCAGGACGATGCCCAGCAGCTGGCCGGTGAGCATCACCGAGAACGCGAGCCCGTAGCTGCGGACGGCTCCCAGCTCCTCCGCGGCGGCCGGCATGGCCGTAGAGATGGCCATGAACTCGAACGCGACGATGGTCACCATCGCGATGACGGCCACGGAGATGAGCCGGTATGCGGGTGCGAACACTCCCGGCGCTGGGCCGGCACCCACCCGCTCGGCATCCCCCGTGGTGCTCATCGCCTCCGAGTGTAGGAACCGGCCGTCGGCCGTACGGGTCGGGGTTCACATCCGTTCGGGGGACCGGTCCCGATCGGCCCGATGGGAGAATCCGGGCATGGACGAGGTGCGGGAGCTCGTCATCTCGCCGTGTCAGGCGCGATGCGCGTGGTCCTCGCCGGGCGAGCGGCTCGGCGACGACCTGCTCTTCGCCTGCTCCGCGTGCGGGAGCGAGTGGGTCGCCTCGGAGGCCTGGACGCCGGTGGACTGGCAGGGCGTCGTCCCGGACGCGGTGCAGGCGGAACGCGCTCGCGGCGCGTAGGCGAGCCGCCACGCGGGTGGAGCTCGGCGCTCTAAACTGCCGACACCACCGCGCCTGGGAGGCAGCATGGCCGTACCAGTGTCGAGCCATCCATCGGCCGAACAGCCGGCGGCGGAGGGCTCGATCATCGAGGATGCCCCACCCGTGCCGAGCCGAGCCACGACGCCCGCGGAGCAGGTCGAGCAACGCCTGCAGGTGACGTCGCCACGAATGTGGCTGGCCCTGGCGGGCTTCGTGGTCCTGATCGTCGTCGGGCTGGTGTGGGGGATCCTCGGCCGGGCGGCCGACCAGGTGACGGGGATCGGGGTGATGCTGCCGAGCGAGGGGCTCTACGACCTCTCGTCGCCCAACCCCGGGATCGTCCGCGGCATCAAAGCCCGCAACGGTGACGAGCTCACCGCCGGGGAGACCGTCCTACACCTCGCGCTGGCGGACGGCAGCGTGAAGGAGGTGACCAGCGCGATCGACGGCACCATCCTCGCGTTGCTGGTCAAGCTCGGCAGCTACGTCGACGCGGGCTCCCCGGTCGCGACGATCGAACCCGCCGGCTCCGACCTTCAGGTGGCGATGTTCGTCGGCGCGTCTGACGGCAAGCAGGTCCGCCCCGGAATGACCGCGTTCATCGCGCCGAGCACGACCCCGTCGTCGCAGTACGGAGCGATCCGGGGCAAGGTCACCGAGGTCTCCGGCCTGACGGTCAGCGCCGAACAGCTCGCGGTCACCCTGGGCACCAACAGCCCGCTGATCGAGGTCCTGCTCGATCGCGGTCCGGGTCTCGAGGTCACGGTGCAGCTCGAAAGAGCCGACAACCCCAGCGGTTTCGTCTGGTCCGCCAGCAACGGCCCGGAGTTCCCGATCACCAGCGGCACGCTCGTCGACGGTTCGGTGGTCATTGACGAGGGCAGCCCGGTCCAGCAGATCCTGGGCCGTCAATGACCGCAGGGGCCGACGCCGGGACCGGGACCGCGGCCGCTGAGGGAGAGGAGCCCCTCGACTGGCTGCCGGAACCAGCGGTCCTCGCCGGACGGGCCCTTCAGCCGGTCCTCAACGCCTTCGGACGCGACGACTCGTTGTCCGAGCTCTCCCGGCAGGCCGCCGGGTTCGCCGCCGACCCGCCCGTCGTCGCGATCACAGCGGTCGCCGCGGCCTACGGTCTGACCCCGTCGGTCACCGACTGCACCCCGGACCAGCTGGCCACCCTCGCCGGCCCGAGCGTCGCGATCGTCGACGGCGTGCCGCTGGCCGTCGCCGTCGGGGGGAAGCCGGGTCCACCGACCGACACCCTGACGTCGACCGCCGGCATCACCGTCGTCACGTTCACCGCCGGCCGCGAGTTCCGTCGCGCCGAGAGGGCCACCGGAGGCGCCGCCGTCATCGGGCGCCGGCTGAGACCGGCTCGGTCCGGCCTCGTGCTGGCCGTGCTGGCCGGCGTACTGCTCGCTCTTCCCAGCGTCGTGGTCGCCGGCCTGGCCAAGACCTTCGTCAACAAGTACCTCATCGGCGGCTCCATCCAGTGGCTGGACGCCGTGCTCATCGCGTTCGTCCTGGCGGCCGTCCTGCAGGTCGGGCTGAGCGCGTTGCAGCAGGCCGCGATGACGCGGTGCAGCCGCAAGATGTCGATCACGATGTCCGCCGACTACCTGTGGCATCTGCTGCGGCTGCCCATTCCCCACTTCGTCGCCCGCCCGGCCGGCGACCTGGGGTTCCTCATGAACCTCAACGACAAGAATGCGACCGCTCTAGGCCGGCGGCTGACGACGACGTTCATGAGCGTCGTCATCGCGCTGATCACCGGGGTCTTCCTGGCCCGGTTCAGCGGCTGGCTGATGCTGATCGTCCTGGGGCTGACGGCCCTGTCCGTGCTCGCCGTCCAGCTGGTGTCGAGGCGGCTGGCCCCGATCGCCCGTGACCTCACCACGGCGCAGGCCGGCATGTTCGGCACCGCGACCGGTGGCATCTCCTCCATCGAGTCGCTCAAGGCCAACGGGGCCGAGGAGTCCCTGTTCGGCCGGTGGGCCTCCAGCTACAGCCGCACTCTCGTCCTGGATCAACGGATGGGCGTGGTCAACGCCACGGTCAACTCCATCCCCAACCTGTCCGTCCTGCTCATGACGACGGCCGTGATCGGGGTCGGCGGCGCTCAGGTCATCGCCGGCAGCATCACCCTCGGCGACCTGGTCGGCTTCCAGTCCCTGCTGATGCCCTTCCTGGCCGCGAACTCGACGGTGCTCAACTCCTCGGCCCTGCTGCGCAGGGTGGTCAGCGAGGGCCGCAAGCTCGACGAGACCGACCGCCTGCCGATCGACACGAGCATCGCCGCAAGCGAGAGCACGCTGCCCGTCGCCGGCGCGGCGAAGCTCGCCGGAGCGCTGGAGGTCCGGGGTCTCACCTTCGGCTACCAGCCGGGCGGACCGCCGCTCATCGAGGATCTGGACCTGCGCCTCGAACCCGGCACCCGGGTGGCTCTCGTCGGTGGCAGCGGCAGCGGGAAGTCGACGGTCGCACGGCTGGTGACCGGGCAGCTCGAACCCTGGGCCGGCCAGATCCTCTTCGACGGCCGACCCCGGCACGAACACCCACCCGCGGTGCTGGCGCACTCCGTCGCCTTCGTGCAGCAGGAGGTGTACCTCTTCGACGCCACGGTGGCGGAGAACCTGACCCTGTGGGACCCGACGGTTCCCGAGTCCGATGTGGTCCGCGCCGCCCAGGACGCCTGCATCCACGACGAGGTGACCGCCTTCCCCGGCGGCTACTCGGCCCGCATCCTCGAGGGCGGCCGGAACCTCTCCGGCGGTCAGCGGCAGCGGATCGAGATCGCCCGGGCGCTCGCCGGCAATCCCCGGCTCCTCGTCCTGGACGAGGCCACCAGCGCCCTGGACTCGGTGACCGAGGGTCTGGTCGACGCCGGCCTGCGGCGGCGTGGCTGTACCTGTCTGATCGTCGCGCACCGGCTGTCGACGATCCGCGACTGCGACGAGATCGTCGTGCTCGACCACGGCCGGGTGGTGGAACGAGGTACGCACGAGGCCCTGCTCGGGGCATCTGGCGCCTACGCCCGCCTGGTCGGGGACATGCCGCAATGAGCGACCTCGCGCAGCCCGTCGCCGACGTCCGGGTCAGTGGCAACGTCTCCGCGTCACTGGACGACCCGGAGCTGGCGTGGATCGTCTCCGCGGGACGGGTGCTGGTGTTCGCCACGGACGCACTCGGCCGCCCGGATGCCGACTCCACGGAGACCGCGCCGGGGGCACGGCATCTCGTGCTCGAGGGAACCGAGGGCGATCTGCTGTTCGGAGTGGACGCGCGCGACGTCGGGCGCCGTTGGTTCGTCGTGGGGCTCGCGGAAGCGGCCATCCGGTCGGTCGACCTCGCGGATGTCGTCGCCGACGCCCGGCGGCCCGAGTCGGCGATGCGGGAGCGCCTCGAGCGTTGGCTGGACGCGACGACGCCCGGGCATCCACCGGTCGCCCATCTGCTCGACGCCGCCGATCCCGTGGCGATGTTGCGGGCACACTCCCGGCGGGCTGCCGCCGCAGAGGTCGACGACGGCCGACGCCGACGGACCCTGGAGGCGGCCCGGATCGACGCCGCGGAGGCTCAGGTGGCGTCGGCCACCGAGAACGCCGTCGACGCGTTGGCCAGCGTGTTCGACTGGCGCCGGTTCCTGTCCTCGCGGCTGGTCGGCCAGCAGGACGAGCTGCTCGACGCCTGCCGCATCGTCGGCGACCGGGTGGGCATCAGGATCCAGCCGCCCGCGCCCGAGCACCTGGCGCGCACCGACCCGCTCACCGCGATCGCCCGCGCGTCCAAGGTCCGGTTCCGCAGGGTGGGCCTCTCGGCCGACTGGTGGCGCCGGGAGGGTGAACCGCTCGTCGGCGAGCTGGTCGATGGCGGTCACGTGGCGTTGTTGCCCCGACGCCGCCGACGCGGCTACGAGCTGATGGACCCGGCGAGTGGCCGGTCGACGCCTGTGACGGAGACCGAGGCGCAGCTGCTCCGGCCGGTCGCCGTCGCCATGGTCCGGCCCCTTCCCGGACGCGGGATCAGCTTCCGGTCGCTGTTCGCGTTCTCGCTGCGCGGGGCGCGCCGGGACGCCGTCAGAACCCTGGCGTTCGCCACCTTCCTCGGCCTGCTGGCGCTGGTCCCGCCGCTGGCGACCCAGCTCATCTTCGGGCAGATCGTCCCGGAAGGCGACCACGATCGACTGCTCGCGCTGGTGGCCGGGCTGGTCGGCGTCGCCTTCGCCGCGGCGCTGTTCGAGATCGGCCGCGGGATCGCGTTGCTGCGAACCAGGGTGCGGCTGGGCAACGCGCTGCAGATGGCGCTGTGGGACCGGATGCTCCGGCTGCCCGCGAGCTTCTTCCGCCGGTACCAGGTGGGTGACCTCGCCGAGCGCAGCCTGGTGGTCAACTCGGTCAACGAGCAGGTCACCGACGTCGTGGTGCTCTCGCTCATCGGCGGCCTGTTCGGTCTCTTCAACCTCGTCGCGATGATCCTCATCAGCCCGCCGCTCGCGCTTGTCGGACTGCTGCTCTGCGCGGTCGGCGGCCTCGGGCTGTTCCTGAGCCGGCGCGCGGGGTCGAAGTACTGGATCGCCATGCTGGACGGCAGCCGGGAGATCTCCGGTGAGGTGCTGCAGTACTTCACCGGCATCGTGAAGATCCGCACCTCGGGCGCCGATCGGCGCGTGTTCGCCCGCTGGGCGCAGCACTACGCCCAGCAGAACGTGCGGGCGCTCACGACCTTCCGCATCGACAACGCGCGGGTGGTGTTCCAGGCCTCGTTCCGCACCTGCGCGCTGCTGGTGGTGTTCGTCGCCGTCTACTTCATCGGGCGCGAGTCGGTCCCGCCGGCCGAGTTCATGGGCTTCTACGTCGCCTACGGGCAGCTGCTGTTCGCGTTCTTCCAGCTCTTCGGGTCGTTCGCCACGATCCTGGAGGCTGGCCCGACCCTCGGACAGTGCCGGCCGATCCTCGACACCGCGACCGAGTCGGACGAACCGAAGCAGCATCCCGGCCCGCTGAGCGGCCGGATCGAGGTGCGGAACGTGCGGTTCCGCTACCCCGACAGCCAGAAGGACCTGTTCGACGACCTGTCGCTGACCGTCGAACCCGGTGAGTTCGTCGCCGTCGTCGGACCCTCGGGGTCGGGCAAGTCGTCACTGCTGCGGCTGCTGCTCGGCTTCGACGTCCCGGATGCCGGCTCCATCCGCTACGACGGGCAGGATCTGGCGGCTCTCGACATCGACGCCGTCCGCGAGCAGCTGGGTGTCGTCCTGCAGAAGACGGACCTGCTGCCGGGGACGATCTACCAGAACATCGCCGGCTCGTCGGACCTGACGCCCGACGAGGTCTGGACCGCGGCCCGGAACGCCGCGCTGGACCAGGACATCGAACGGTTCCCCGACGGGATGAACACCGAGATCGGCGACGGGGTCAGCATCCTCTCCGGTGGTCAGCGGCAGCGCCTCCAGATCGCCCGGGCGCTGGCGTCGGACCCGAAGCTGATGTTCATGGACGAGGCGACCAGTGCCTTGGACAACCTCACCCAGTCCGTGGTCTCCCGGACGGTCAGCGGGATGCCGATCACGAGGATCGTCATCGCGCACCGGCTGTCCACGATCGCCGCCGCGGATCGCGTGGTGGTCATCGCCGGAGGGCGCGTGGTGCAGGACGGACCCTTCGACGTCCTCGCGAACACGCCGGGGCCGTTCTCGGAGCTGGTGGCCCGGCAGCGTCTCTAGCCGTCCGCTGGCGGTCAGGTCGTGGCCCGGACGGCCCCACGCACGCCGGCCTCGATCCCGTCCCGCACCACCTGCGGCGCGGTGTCGTAGACGCTCAGCCCGGCGTCGCGTCGCCAGGCGGTGAAGGCCCGGCGCTGCTCGGTCGTCATCACCGACTCGGGCAGCGGCGCCCCGTCGTCGTCCCAGAACCGCACGGTTCCGCGCGGGACGGCCCACGCCGCCGGCGCCTGGTCGGCGGTCCACGGCCGGGCGCGGCTGACCAGGGCGCGGACCTCGACTGCCGTCGTCGCCATGGCCTCGTCGGTCGCCTGGGTCGTGGCCCGGCGCTGGGCGGCTTCGGTGTCCGAGGGGAGCGTGGTGGCCGAGACCCGGTCGGCGGCCATCCGGACCAGCGGGGTGGCGACCCGGGCGACCCCGGGCAGGACGACCTTGCCCGCCACCGCCTGGGCCAGTCCCGCGAGGACGCGGTTTCGCTCGTCGGCGTCCGCGTCGCGACGTGCGAGGCCTTCGCCCGCGCTGGTCAGGGTGAAGCCGACGACCTCACCGAGCCGGTGCGCCGCTGCGTCGAGCGCGTGGGCGTCACCCGCGCGGTCGGCCGCCACCGCGTCGACGAGGTCGCTCTCGAGCCTCGCGCCGAGGGACTCGAGGACCCGGCCGAGGGCCGGCGCCGACCCGGGGTCACGAGGGTCACCCGGCTCACCGCTGCTGCCTCCGACGCTGCCGGGCGACCCGGGGTCGAACGCGAGAAGGCCGGCCAACGCCGCCGCGGCCGGCCGGCCGGGCAGCACGGCCTCCCAGGTCCCCGGCGTGCGACCCGGACGGGTCAGCCGATCGGCGTCGGCGACGAGGCCCGCGTCCACGCCGAGTGCGGCGCTGTCGTCCAGTGCCGCGGTCACGGCGTCCGGGTGTCGCGCCAGCACCGTCCCGATGTCGGCCACGGCCGGCGCCAACGCGACTCGGTACGCGTCCGGTTCAGTCGTCGCGCGCCCCTCGGATCCGGCGGCGCCGAGGAAGGCGGCGTCCAGCACGACGGCGTCGCGGCGAGCGGGGTTGCCCCCCGCCATCGTCACGAGGTGCGCCGTCGCCGCCATCGACACCGCGGCGGCAGCCGGGTCCATCGAGCGGTACCGGCCCTGGACCAGGTGCTCCACGACCAGTCGCCGGTCACCATCCGGAAGGGGTGCGAGCAACCAGGCCCGCGCCGCTTCGGCGTCGTGCTCGAGCGCGCGAGCGACCGCGAGCACCGGGTCACGCTCGGCACTCCGTGGTCCGCTCAGCCCACCGGCCGCCGGCCACACCGAAGACGACTGCATCGCCCGGTCGGCGGCAACCACCGCCACACCCACGGTGACGGCGTAGCGGGACCCGGGGCTGAGCCCCGACCGCCACGCCCCGGTCATCAGCACCCCCTGCACCCAGGTGGCCGCGACCGCGCGCCCTTCGGGGAGCCGCCGGCTCCCGCCGACGTTCGCCGCCCACCGGGCGAGCCACCGCTCGCGCCACGCGTCAACGCACGACCGGGTGACGGGGTCGGCCGCGCCCGCGTAGTCCCGGTTCACGGCCGTCGCGAGCGCTGCTCCGAGCACGGCGAGCAGCGCTGTGGCCGCCTCGCCACCGAACCCGGTGAGGACGTCGACGAGCCGGCCCGCGGTGTCCGGGTCTAGGCGCTCCCACAGGGCCTGAGCGACGACCGGATCCCTGCTGCGAGCACCGAGCCGGACAGCCACCCGCTCCGAGATGTCGCTGTCGCCCGAGGCGATGGCCATCAGTTCGCCCACGACCTGCTCGGCGAACTCGTCGGCCTCACAGCGTGCGACCACGCCCGAGACGACCGGGAGGTCGGCCAGCGTCGCTTCGCGGACGGCGGCGTCCGACGGGGCCGGGTCCGCCCAACCCCACACGGGCGTCCGGTGCCGGCCCGGGACGTCCGCAGCAACCACGTCACCGACCAGCCCGCGGAGTCGGTGGGCCGCGACGTCCGCGGCGAGCTGGAGGTCAGCGCTCACTACGGCGTGCAGTCCCGCGATCCCGGCGAGCGCAGCGTCGGGCCACGCGGCGAGGGGGTCCGTCGGCACGGCCGCGTCCCATGACCGCTGCAGCGTCGCCACGGTCCGCTGCGCGGCGTCGAGCTCGTCGCCGTAGGCGCCGACAACCGCTGCGGCCCGCACCAGGCGGTCAGCCATCGCGACCTCACGCCTCGCGACGACGGTCAGCTCCTCGCGGGCCGCGGCGGCCGCCTCGCCGGTCCACCCGTCGAGCGGCCCGACCTGACCGCCGGAGGCCGCGAGCGGTGCGCGGGTGACGGCCTCCGCGGCCGCCCGGAGCGCCCCGGCCGCCGACCACAGCCCACCCGGCTCGCCGAGCGGCATCGGCAGCGCCGCCACCGCCGAGTCCGGCCTCACGGACCGACTCCGAAACCCGCCGCCCCGACCGAGTCGGCCCGCGCATACCCCTCGGCCGCCGCGGCCAGCCCTCCGGCCAGGACTTCGACGGCCTCGGCCAGGGCGTCGGCAACCGCCGACTCGACCTGGCCGTAGCCCTCGACGGCGGTGACGAGAGGACCGCCGCCGGGTCCGATGGCTCCGACCGCGTCCCGGCACGCCGCCGCCACGAGCCGGTGGGCCGCCGCGAGCGCCGACCGGTCGTGCGTCGTCAGCGCACCGGCGATCTCGAGGTCGTCCGGGTGCACCGCATACCGAGGCATGTCCCGACGCTAGGGATCGCGCTGGGACCGCACCTCGGGTTGTCCACAGCCTGCCGGGATCTCAGACCGTGAACCACACCGCCGTGTCGGTGGGGACCGCGCCGTCGGTGGCGAGCTCGTCGGACGCGACCAGCACCCGCGCTCCGGCCGGCAGCGCCAGCGGCGCCGGTCCGAGGTTCACCAGCACCGACACGTCGGTCCGGTCGCTGCCCTTGGACCGGTAGGCGACCACGTCCGGAACGTCGGCGTACGCCTCGAGCCACTGCAGCGAACCGGAACCCAGCGCGTACCCCCGGCGCAGGCCGAGCAGGCGTCGGTACAGCTCCAGCGTGGAACCGGGCACGCCCTCCTGCTGGTCGACGGCGAGGTCGCGGTAGACCGCCGGCTGCGGCAGCCAGCTCTCGGCGGTCGGTCCGAAGCCGAGCGTGGGGCCGATGTGGCTCCACGGGAAGGGGATCCGGCACCCGTCGCGCCCGGTGTGCTCGCCGTCGGTGCGCAGGAACGCCGGGTCCTGGCGAACCTCGTCCGGCAGGTCGGTGGCGTCGGGCAGCCCGAGCTCCTCGCCCTGGTAGAGGTAGGCGGCGCCGGGCAGCCCGAGCATCAGCGTCGTCGCCGCGCGGGCCCGTCGCAGACCGAGCTCGGCGTCGGGCTGCGGGTCCTCGGCGCGGATCCCGTTGGGGCGTGGCTGGTCCTGCGGCAGCCCGAGGCGGGACGCGTGCCGGACCACGTCGTGGTTCGACAGCACCCAGGTCTGCGGAGCGCCGACGGAGGCGGCCGCCGCGAGGGAACCGGAGATCGTCGCGACGAGCTGCTCCGCGTCCCAGGGGGCGTCGAGGAACTGGAAGTTGAACGACTGGTGCATCTCTGTGGGCCGGACGTAGCGCATCAGCCGCTCGATCGGCTCGACCCACGCCTCCCCGCAGAGGATCCGGGTCGGCTCCTCGTACTCCTCGAGGACCCGGCGCCAGTCCTCGTAGATCTCGTGCACGCCGTCCTGGTCCCAGAACGGGTGTCGCGGCGCGTCCGGATCCACGACCTCGTCGACGGAGTCGAGCAGCCGCAGCGCACCGTCCCAGTCGGGAAGCGCCGGGTCCTTGACCAGACCGTGCGCCACGTCGACGCGGAACCCGGCCACGCCGCGGTCCAGCCAGAACCGGAGGATGTCGAGGAACTCTGCACGCACCTGCGGGCTCGCCCAGTTGAGGTCGGGCTGCTTGCGGTCGAAGAGGTGGAGGTACCACTGACCGGGCTGCCCGTCGGCCTCGACCACCCGGCTCCACCCGATGCCGCCGAAGACCGACGGCCAGTTGTTCGGCGGCTCCTCGCCGTTCTCGCCCTTGCCGTCGCGGAAGATGTAGCGAGCCCGTTCCGGTGACCCTGGCGCTGCGGCCAGTGCGGCCCTGAACCAGGCGTGCTCGTCCGAGGTGTGGTTCGGCACGAGGTCGACCATCACCTTGAGTCCCAGCTGGTTGGCTCGTGCGAGGAGCGCGTCGGCGTCCGAGAGGCGGCCGAAGACGGGGTCGATGTCCTCGTAGTCGGCGACGTCGTACCCCGCGTCGGCCATGGGGGAGCGGTAGAACGGCGAGATCCACACGGCGTCGACACCGAGATCGCGCAGGTAGGGGAGCCGGGCGGTGATGCCGGGCAGGTCCCCGATGCCGTTGCCGTCGGAGTCGGCCCACGAACGGGGGTAGACCTGGTAGGTCACCGCACTGCGCCACCAGTCGGTGGCGTCGTCGCGGAGCGAGGAGTGGTCAGGAGCGAGGTCGAGGAGGGACGAATGCGTCACACCGTCAAGCCTGAGGCCAGGCCCGAACCCGACGCAAATTCGTTCCGGTCCGTCTCACGTCGCGGAGGATCGGTCGCGTCGCGGTGCGTCGTGGTGCCGGTTCGGGCACCGGTCGGACGCCTGCGAGGATGACGCGGTGAGCTTCTACGACGAGGTCGGGGGACACCCGACGTTCGCCGCGCTGGTGCACCACTTCTACGAGGGCGTCGCGAGCGACCCCGAGCTGCGGGCGCTCTACCCGGAGCAGGACCTCGGTCCGGCCCAGGAGCGGCTGCTCGGGTTCCTCGAGCAGTACTGGGGCGGACCGACCACCTACTCCGAACAGCGCGGGCACCCGCGGCTGCGGATGCGGCATGCCCCGTATGCGGTGACTCCGGCCCAGCGCGACCGCTGGCTCACGCACATGCTCGCCGCGGTCGACCGGCTCCGCGACGAGGGAGTCCTCGACGAGGCGCACGACCTGCTGCTGCGCGACTACCTCGTCCGCGCCGCCCACTCGATGGTCAACTCCTTCGAGGAGCCGCAGGCCGGCTGAACCCGGACCGTCGTTCGGCGGGAGCTCGGGGTATGCGTCAGGCTCCCGGGCCGGTGAAGGGCACCGGCATCTGGACACCGTTGGCGTCGAAGGCCGCCTTGAGCCGGCTGCGGATCTCGCGCTGGACGCCGTCGCGCTCGTTGGCCCGAACCTGGGCGGTGACGCGGAGCGTCACCAGACCTTGGGTCATGGCCTCGATGCCGGTGACGTGAGGCTTCTCCATGAGCACGTCCGACCAGTCCTCGTGCTCGGCCAGGTCCTCGACCGCGGCGGTCATGATCCCGGTCACCCGGACGATGTCGTCGGTGTAGGCCAGCTGCACGTCGACGACCGCCACCGACCAGCCCTGGCTGCGGTTGCCCAGCCGGAGGATCTCGCCGTTGCGGATGTACCAGACCACGCCGTCGCCGTCCCGGAGCCGCGTGATCCGCAGGGTGACCTCCTCGACCGTCCCCACCACGGTGCCGGTGTCGATGACGTCGCCCACGCCGTACTGGTCCTCGACGATCATGAACAGCCCCGAGAGGGTGTCCTTGACGAGGCTCTGCGCACCGAAGCCGATGGCCAGGCCGGCGACCCCCGCGGACGCGAGAAGCGGGCCGAGGGGAATCCCGAACAGGTCGAGGATCATCAGCAGCGCGGTGCCGATGATGATGACGCTCACCGTGCTCTTGACGATCGTCGCCGCCGTCGCGACGCGCTTCTCGTGTCGCTCGTTGCCGTACCCGGTCGCGTTGGCCAGCACCCCGCCGACCGGGCCGAGCAGGCTGAAGCGGTTCTCGTGCCGCTGGTTGGCCTTGCGGACGTAGCGGTCCACGAGACGATGCACGACGAACCGCGCCAGTGCGGCGCCCAGGATGATCACGGCGACGCGCAGCGGCACCCCGACCAACGTCTGCCACGGCTCGGGCAGGGCGGTGGGCACGAGGTGCTTCGCCAGCGCGTTCAGTCGGTCAACCACGCTTCGCGTCGCACTGCTGGGCGACCACGGCCGTCCGGGCGGCGTCAAGCTTCTCGAGCACCAGCCGGCGGAGCGCCTGCGGCGCGTCCTCGTTGGCGGCGAGCCACGACTCCGTGGTCTCGACCAGCTCCGGGCCTGCGAGCCCGAGGGGGTAGAACGCCAGCGGGTACTCCTTGCCGATGATCCGCTCGCGGATCGCAGCCGACCGCGTGTTCCACACCGGGAGCAGCGCGTCGAAGTACCGCGGGACGTAGTCGGCCAGGAGGGACTGGTCGAGCGCCCGGTTCCAGCCCGACGACAGCGCCTCGATGACGGCGTTCGGCTGGCCGTCATCCTCGACCGCCAGCCGCCAGGCCTCCGCCTTGGCCGCCGCGGTCGGACGAGCCGCCCGTGCGTGGAAGGCCTTCTCGCGGCCGGAGCTGGTGTCGTCGCGCGCCAGCTCAGCGGCGATCTCGTCGTCGGTGGCGTCGCCCAGAGCGGCCAGGGCCGACAGCAGCGCCCACCGCAGCTCCTGGTCGAGCTCGAGGCCGGGGTAGGGCTGCGTGCCGTCGAAGGCTCCTCGGAGCCGGCCGATGTCGTCGGCGCTGCGGGCCGCCCGTCCGAACGCCCCGACCATCTGGAGCTGGCGGTCGCTGCCGGGCTCGGCCTCCTCGGCCATGGTCCGTAGGGCCTCGGCCACCTTGGCCTGGGTCTCCTCGCGATGCTCCGGCGCGCAGTACAGCGTGGCCGACGTCAGCAGCTGCGACGGGATCTGCTTGGTCGTCTGGAGGATCGTGCGGATGACCGTCGAGTGCGGCTCGGTCGCCAGGGAGGCGAGCAGCAGGTCGACGAAGTCACGGGCCGGCATCTCGCCCTCGCGGACCATCTCCCAGAACGCGCCGATGACCAGCGACCGGGGGAGGCTCTCGGCGAAGTCGGAAGTGTGGGCCAGCAACGTCGCATACGAGCGGTCGTCGAAGCGCAGCTTCGCGTAGGTGAAGTCGTCGTCGTTCGGCAGCAGCACGTCCGGCTGGGTGAGTCCGACCAGCTCCGGGACCTCGGTGCGCGGGCCGTCGACGTCGAGCTCGTGCCGGCCCACGCGGACCAGCCTGCCGTCCTCGAGCGCGTAGCGGCCGATGGCGATCCGGTGCGGGCGCAGGGTGGGGTAGGCGCCGGCCGCGGTCTGCAGCACCGCCGCCGACGTGATGACGCCGTGGGTGTCGGTGGTCACGTCGAGCTTGAGCGTGTTCACGCCCGCGGTCTTCAGCCACAGCTCCGACCACGGGCCGAGGTCTCGTCCGGACGAGGCCTCGAGCTCGGACAGCAGGTCGGCGAACCGGGTGTTCCCCCAGGCGTGCTTCGCGAAGTAGGTGCGCAGACCCGCGACGAACGGCTCGATGCCGACGTAGGCGACCAGCTGCTTGAGGATCGCGCCGCCCTTGGCGTAGGTGATCCCGTCGAAGTTGATGAGGACGTCGTCGAGGTCGCGGATGTCGGCGTAGACCGGGTGCGTCGACGGCAGCTGGTCCTGCTGGTACGCCCACGTCTTCTCGTGGCTCTGGAACGTCGTCCACGCTCCGGTCCAGTGGGTCGCCTCCGCCTGGCACAGGGTGGACGCCCACTCGGCGAACGACTCGTTCAGCCAGAGGTCGTCCCACCACTGCATCGTCACGAGGTCGCCGAACCACATGTGCGCGAGCTCGTGGAGGATGGTCAGCCCCCGGCGCTCGACCAGTGGCTCCGGCACCTTGCCACGGAAGACGTAGATCTCGGTGATGGTCACGCAGCCGGCGTTCTCCATGGCGCCGGCGTTGTACTCCGGCGTGAAGATCTGGTCGTACTTCTCGAACGGGTAGGCCGAGTCGAACTCGCGCTCGAAGAACTCGAAGCCCCTCTTGGTGAGGTCGATGATGTTGTCGGAGTCGACGTACTCGAAGAGCGAGCGACGCGCGTACACCCCCAGCTCGACCGGCCCTCGGCGGCTCTGGACCGTGTCGGTGACGCCGACGTAAGGGCCGGACACGAGCGCGGTGACGTAGGAGGAGAGCACCGGGGTCGGCGCGAACGCCCACGTCGCGAGAGCGGTGCCGTCCCGGTCGCCGGCTGGCGTCGGCTCCGGGGTGGGGGAGACGGAGCGGACCGTCCAGTGGGCGGGTGCCGTGACGGTGAACGCGAAGGTGGCCTTGAGGTCGGGCTGCTCGAACACCGCGAAGACACGACGCGAGTCGGCGACCTCGAACTGCGAGTAGAGGTAGACCTCGCCGTCGACCGGGTCGACGAACCGGTGCATCCCCTCGCCCGTGTTCGTGTAGAGCGCCGTGGCCTCGACGACCAGCTCGTTCTCGGCAGCGAGACCGGGCAGCGCTATCCGTGAGTCCGTCCAGCTGGCCGCCGGGTCGAGGGCGGTGCCGTTGAGGGTGACCGACTCGACAGACTCGCCCACGAAGTCGACGAACGTCTCGGCCCCCGGCGTGGCGTCGAACCGCACGGTGCTCCTCGTCGCGAAGGTCGTCGGACCCGTGGCGAGGTCGAGGACGACGTCGTACGAGTGGACCGTGAGCAGGTCGGCGCGGGTCGCCGCCTCCTCGCGGGTGAGGTTCTGGCCGGGTGTCGACGAGGACACGAAGGAGCTCCTGCGGGGTCGGGGGCGAGGCAGTGCCCGGTATGCGGGGACGCGCCGGGCCGCCGTTCATGCTCTCACGGCGCAGCGGGCGGGAGGACGCTGCTGGAGCCTTCAGGCCACGGTGACAAGATGCCGAGCATGACGGCGACAGCGACACGAACGAGCACGGCGAAGTCACGGGGAACGGGCACGGCGACGACCAAGGGCGCCGTACGGATGTGGTTCGACCCCGCCTGTCCGTGGGCATGGATGACGTCGCGCTGGCTCATGGAGGTCGAGCAGGTCCGCGACATCGAGGTCACCTGGCGGGTGATGAGCCTGTCCGTGCTCAACGAGAAGCGCGACCTCGACGAGGGCTACCGCCGGCTCATGGACGACTCCTGGGGCCCCGTCCGCGTCATCATCGCCGCGCAGGAGCAGTACGGCGACAAGGTGGTCAAACCCCTGTACGACGCGATGGGGACGCGGATCCACGTGCGGAAGATGCGGGACCGCGAGGCGATCGTGGCCGAGGCCCTCGAGGAGGTCGGCCTCCCCGAGGAGCTCGCCAAGGCCGCCGGGCAGAAGAAGTACGACCGGGCCCTGCGCCGTAGCCACCGGGAGGGGATCGACCTCGTGGGCACCGACGTCGGAACCCCGGTCATCTCCTTCGGCGACATGGCGTTCTTCGGTCCCGTGGTCACCCCCGCGCCGAAGGGTGAGGCGGCGGGCCGGTTGTGGGACGGTTGCCTCCTCGTCGCGGGCACACCCGGTTTCTACGAGATCAAGCGGACCCGCACCCAGGGGCCGATCTTCGACTGACCTGCCGACTCCCAGAAAGGACGAGCACATGCGCGTACACATCGGTGGCGACCACGCCGCATACGAGCTCCAGCTGGCGCTCGTCTCCCACCTCCAGCAGGCGGGGCACGACGTGACGAACCACGGGCCGCACGTCTTCGACTCCGAGGACGACTACCCCGTCGCCGTGATCCGCGCAGCGAAGGGCGTCGCCGAGGACCCGGGTTCGCTCGGGATCGTCCTCGGCGGCTCGGGCAACGGCGAGCAGATGGCGGCCAACAAGGTCAAGGGCATCCGCGCGGCGCTCTGCTGGACAACCGAGCTGGCCCAGCTGGCTCGCGAGCACAACGACGCGCAGGTGGTCTCGATCGGCGGCCGGTTCACGGCCACCGAGGAGGCCAAGGAGATCGTCGACGTCTTCCTGGCCACCGAGTTCTCGGGGGTGGCGCGGCACGTGCGCCGGCTCGACATGGTGTCGGCCTACGAGGCGGACGGAACCCTGCCGCCGGAGCCCGCCTCGGCCTGACCGCGGCCGCCGTTCCCGGTCGGCCGGTCAGCGGATGCGAGGGTCACCCGTTTGGGCGAAGATGCCCACGCCCCGCTTGGCGGCCACCTAGATTGGCGGGATCATGACGTGGTCCAGCAGCGTCCCGCGACGGCGTGCGCCGCGGTGGCTTCCGGCTGCCCTCCAGCCCGAGGTGGCGCGGTCGTCACGGTCGGCGGTCCTCGCCCAGTCCGGGTTGCTGGTCGGCATAGGACTCGCGCTGTTCTGGATCGGGTGGGGCTGGCCGCGGCTGCCGTTCTCGGTCTACGCGCCGTTCGTCGTCGTCGGAGGTCTCTATCTCACCCCGGTGGCTTTCCTCATCGTGGGTGGAACCTTTCTCGCCGAGCTGGTCGCGCTGACGGTCAGGGCGGCGACGTCACGCACCTCGACCCAGGCCGACCAGCTGCCCCAGGTCATCGCCTTGGTCGCGTTGGCCATCGTCATCGTCATCATGTCGGCGACGTCGCGATCGCGGGCGAGGCTGGGCGTCCAGGGCAGTCGCGGCGAGTCGATGTTCGTGGACCTCCGCGACCGGCTCCGCGCCTTCGGCGAGCTCCCTGACCTCCCCGGCGGCTGGCACGCCGAGACCGCGGTCGAGTCCGCATACGGACAGTCGTTCTCCGGCGACTTCGTCGTGGCGACGCGGTCGGCGGACGGTCGCTGGTTCGAGGTCGTCCTCGTCGATGTGTCGGGCAAGGGGGTCCAGGCCGGGACCCGGTCCCTGCTGCTGTCCGGCGCGCTGGGCGGTCTGCTCGGCGAGCAGGAGCCGAACCGGTTCCTCACGGCCGCGAACAACTACCTGCTGCGCCAGAACTGGGACGAGGGCTTCGCGACCGCCGTGCACGTCTCGATCGACCTCGCCACCGGCGACTACACGATCGGCAGCGCCGGGCACCCGCCGGCCGTCCAGTTCAACAACGGGTCCGGACGCTGGGAGGTGCTGGGCGAGGCCGCCGGCCCGCTGCTCGGCGTCATCGACGACGCGACGTACGTCCGCTCGTACCGGCGGCTGGGCCGGGGCGACGCGCTGGTGCTCTACACCGACGGCGTGGTCGAGTCCCGGTTCCGCGACCTGACGGTCGGGGTGGACCGGATGCTGGGCGCGGCGGAGCGCCTGGTGCGCGGCGGGTTCGCCGGGGGCGCGAAGCGACTGTGCGCCTCGGCGCGCGCCGGTGAGACCGACGACCGTGCCGTCGTGATGATCTGGCGCGACTGAGCGTCGTTCCGGCCGGGTCTCAGGGGATGTCGTCGTCCTGGCCGTCGAGGCCGTCCAGCGCGTTCTTGGCGTGCTCGACACCGCCGTCGATGTGCTCGGAGCGCTGACCGCCGGTCTTCTCGTCGACGAAGTCGCCCGCCTTGTCGAGGCCGTCGCCGGCCTTGTCGCCGTGCTCGTCGACCAGTCCCTGGGCCTTGTCCTTGATGTTGTCGAACATGCTCATACCCGACTCCTTCATTGGCTGGGTGACCCCGAGGGGTTCGACTCCGCCACTGTAGGCACATGACGCCGCTCGGGCCCAGCGCCGAACCGGCACCCCTCGTCGGCCGGGTCCGCACGTATGCGGGACGGCAGGGCCGCCGGTCCGCACTGACCGAGGAGCGCCTGGATCGGTACCTGCCCTCGCGAGGGCTGCCCCCGGGACCGTTCGTTCCCCGTGAGGCGTTCGGGCGCGAGGCTCCGGTCGTCCTCGACATCGGGTGTGGGCACGGGGCCGCGGCCATCGCGTATGCGGCGGCGCACCCCGACCATGACGTGCTCGCCGTCGACGTCCACGTGCCGGGCGTGGCCCGACTGCTCGCCGCGGCGGAGACGGCCGACGTGCCGAACCTGCGGGTCGAGATCGGCGACGCGGTGGAGCTGTTGGGCGACCGCGTGGCGCCGGCCGGGCTGGCCGCGGTGCATCTGTTCTTTCCCGACCCGTGGCCCAAGCGGGGGCACACGAAGCGCCGGTTCGTGCAGGCGTCGACGCTGGACCTGCTGGCGTCCAGGCTCACCGCGCACGGGCATGTGCTGGTGGCGACCGACCAGCCCACCTACGCGGAGCACGTCCACGTCGAGGTGGCGGCCCACGGCGCCTTCGTGGTGCGAGAGGTGCCGCGGCCGTCGTGGCGACCGGTGGACGGCTTCGAGCGCAAGGGCCTGGCCGCCGGCCGGACGGTCATCGAGCTCCGGCTCGACCGACGCTAGATCGTGCGCTGACGGGCTCTCAGGTAGAGCGGGAAGAAGAACACCCAGAGCACGAGGCATACCGCCGCCCACGCCGACGGGGTCTCCAGCCGGAACGACGGGGACCGGAGGACGACCGGTTCCCCGGCCCGGGCGTGGCTCGTCGCGTCCTCGTAGACCCACCAGACCGTGAGGAGCAGCATCCCGAAGAGAACGAGCGGGACGATGAGGGTCGACGACATCGGCGGCCACCCCCTGTTCGGCGGCGGGATGGGACGGAGCGCCGTCGACGGTAGGACCGGCGGCTGAGAGGTCCCTGGATCCGCGTGGTCCCAAACCCGCGAGCGTTCGGCTGGGCCGCGCCTCTACGGTGGACCGATGGCCTCCGTGAAGCAGTTCCAAGTCACCTTCGACTGCGCCGAACCCGAGCGGGTGGCTCGGTTCTGGTGCGAGGTGCTGGGGTACGTCGTGCCGCCTCCCCCGGAGGGGTTCGCCAGCTGGGACGACTTCGACCACGCACTGCCGCCGGATCAGCAGGGTTCGGCGTTCGCCTGCGTCGATCCCTCGGGCGTCGGCCCGCGCCTGTTCTTCCAGCGCGTTCCCGAGGGCAAGGTCGTCAAGAACCGGGTGCATCTCGATGTGCGGGTCGGCACCGGGATGGAGGGTGCGGAGCGGCTGGCCGCTCTCGAGGCCGAGTGCGCACGACTGCTCCCGCTCGGCGCGACCCGGGTGCGTCTCCTGGTCGCCGACGGCGTCAACGAGTCGTGCCTGGTGATGCAGGACGTCGAGGGCAACGAGTTCTGTCTCGACTGAGTGTCGGCGGAGTGCGTGGAGCGGGCGACGAGAATCGAACTCGCGTAGCCAGTTTGGAAGACTGGGGCTCTACCATTGAGCTACGCCCGCGCGGCGTCCCGCGAGGCGTGCTGCGTGCTCGACCGGCGGGTTCGGGGCGTTAGCCTAATGCCCGCTCTCGTGCGGTGCCGAATCGTCGGACACGTGCGCGAGGTGCCGCGGGGTATGGCGCAGCTTGGTAGCGCGTCCGCTTTGGGAGCGGAAGGCCGCAGGTTCAAATCCTGTTACCCCGACCGAACAGCCTTTGGTCGCCGGAAACCCGGTCCGTACCCGCACAGCGGTGGATCGTCACCCCTCTGAGGGGTGATTCTCACCGCCCTCACGATCCGCTGCTGACAGCTCTCCCACACGACCAGGTCGTGGCGCCCACGCTCAGCCGAGCCGGGTGACCGGCCCGTCGGTGGTGCCGTCCTGGGGACCGCCGAAGCCGAGCATCTCCCGCAGCCCGGTCCGCGCGCCGCTCCGCTCGAGACTCGTGACGACCCGGTCGACCGATCGTTCCGACGGCCAGACGTGGATCATCAACAGCAGGATCGAGATCGAGGCACCGACGTCGTAGATGATCACCGTCTTGGCGACGAAGGCCAGCAGGATCCCGATGATCGCGACCGACTCGGAGAGCGCGAGGCGCCGCATCAGCGCCGACTGGAACTGCTTCATCCCCTCCTCGCGCGCGGCGTCGTCGCTCTGGTTCGGGTCGACCGCCTTGACGCGGTAGCCCACGGTCTCGATGAGGAAGTACGCCCCCGCCCCGAGCGCGAGCAGGAGGGCCACCGACAACAGCGGCGGGGGGCCCAGCCCGAGGACGAACATCAGCGCGACCGCCATGAGGAACAGGGCGCCGATCACCGCACCCACGAGGAAGCGCAGGGTCTTCATCGCCGGGCTCATCTGCGGCCTCTTCGCTGGCGTGCTCACGCCCCCACCGTAGCCAGGCGATTAAGCCGCAGGGCGCGAGGCGGCTAGCATGGACCCTTGGTCGCCGGCGCCAACGCCGCGTGAAGCGGGTTGGCCCCGCGTATGCGCAGAGCCCCACGCCACAGCACCCAGCGACCGATCAGCGCACATCGCCCGCCGACATGCCCGGAGACCCGTAGTGAAGAGTGCCCTCGAGACCGTCAACCCCACCCGGGTCAAGATGACCGTCGAGGTGTCGTACGACGAGCTGAAGCCCAGCCTCGACGCGGCATACAAGACCATCGGCCAGCAGATCCAGGTGCCCGGGTTCCGCAAGGGCAAGGTGCCGACGCGGATCATCGACCAGCGTGTGGGCCGTGGTGCCGTGCTCCAGGAGGCGGTCAACGAGGCCCTGCCCCACTTCTACGGCCAGGCCGTCGACGAGAACAACGTGCGGCCGCTCGGTCAGCCGGAGGTCGACGTCACCGAGGTGCCCGCCGAGGAGGGCCAGGACCTGAAGTTCACGGCCGAGGTGGACGTCCGCCCGGAGCTCGAGCTGCCCGACTACACGGGCCTGCGGGTCGAGGTCGACCCCGTGCAGGCGGACGAGGCGGAGGTCGACGAGCGGCTCACCACGCTGCGCCAGCGGTTCGGCACGCTCAAGGGCGTCGACCGGCCGGCCCAGGACGGCGACTTCGTCTCGATCGACCTGTCCGCGACCATCGACGGCGAGGAGGTCGACTCGGTCAACGGCGTCTCCTACGAGGTCGGCACCAACAACATGCTGGAGGGCATCGACGAGGCCCTCGTCGGCATGACCGCGGGCGAGACCAAGGAGTTCTCCGCTCCTCTCGCCGGCGGTGACCGTGAGGGCCAGTCGGCCGACTGCGTCGTCACCGTCCAGTCGGTCAAGGAGCGCGAGCTGCCCGAGCTCGACGACGACTTCGCCCAGCTGGCCTCCGAGTTCGACACCCTCGACGAGCTGCGCGCCGACGTCGTGAAGCAGGCCGAGCAGTCGAAGCGCTTCGAGCAGGGCGTCCAGGCCCGCGACAAGGTCCTCGAGCAGCTGCTGGAGACCGTCGAGGTGCCGATCCCCGAGGGCATCGTCGAGGCCGAGGTCCACTCCCACCTCGAGGGCGAGGGCCGCCTCGAGGACGACGAGCACCGTGCCGAGGTCGACGAGTCGACCCGTAAGGCGCTGCGCGCCCAGCTCCTCCTCGACGCGATCGTCGAGAAGGAGGAGATCCGGGTCGAGCAGCCCGAGCTCGTCGAGTACATCGTCATGTCGGCGCAGCAGTACGGCATGGACCCGAACCAGTTCGCCCAGTCCATCGACCAGCAGGGCCAGGTGCCCGCGATGGTGGCCGAGGTGGCCCGCCGCAAGGCGCTCGCCTACGTCTTGGAGCAGGCCTCGGTCGTCGATACGGACGGCACGGTCATCGACCTCGACCAGGCGGTTGCCCCGAGCGAGGGCGGGGTGGCGGACGCCGATCTCGCGGACGCGGAGCTCGCGGACACCGAGCTCGTCGAGACCGAGACGACGGCCGACGAGGACGCGACCGCCAAGGCCTGAGCGCCGAAGCGGCTTGTGGACTCGTCGCCGCTTGTGGACTCGTCGCGGCATCGGCCGAATCCGCCCTAGACTGGTCTTTTCCGGCTCGAACCCCCGTCGAGCCGACTCTGCTCCACGGTACGAAGCAGGCGGACGATGCACCCACGGCACCGCGCCACGGCCATCGTCGCGGCGATGGTCGCCGCGACGGGCTTGGGGATGTCCGCTGCCGTCGCGACGCCGAACAAGCCGGCCGACCCCCAGCCCGGCGGTTCGGCGCTCCCTCGCGCCGTCCCGGCCGCAGGCACCTTCTACCCCACCGAGGTGGCCCGGCTGCTCGGGACGCCCGAGGCCGGGTCGGCCGTCGAGCCCGGGACGCGGACGACGGTGGTGGCGGGTGGTAGCGCCGGGCTGCCCAGCTCGGGCATCTCGGCCGTGGTCGTGAACGTCGCCGCCGTGGCGGGCGCCGCCGACGCCGCCCTGTCCTTCGGGCCGGCGGGCGCCGCTCCGGCAGCGCCACTGCTCGTCACGCCGGCGGGAACGACGCGTTCGGTCCTGCTCACCCTGCCGCTCGCAGCCACCGGCGCCATCGACGTCGTCACGACCGCCTCGGCGACGGTGGCGGTCGACCTGGTGGGCTTCTACGCCGCGGACGACACCGTCATCGGCAGCCAGGGCCTCTCCGGCGGGTACCAGCCGGTCGACGTCACCCGCGTCTTCGACACCGACCTGACCCAGCCGCTGGCCGCGGGCGCCCGGCAGGTCGTCGCGGTCGACCTCGGGTCCGCCGCGACGCCGCATACGACGGCGTTGCTGGTCCGCGCCACCGCCAAGGCCGCCCAGGCCGCCGGCGGGCTGACGGTCGGAGCGGCGGACGCGGTGGTGAACCGGATGTCGTCGGTCGCGTTCGTCGCCGGCGCGGCGGCCTCGAACCTCGCCGTCGTGCCCGCCAGTACCGGCACCGACGGGCGGCTCGACGTGGCCGTCACCAACACGTCCGGCGGCACCACCGGTGTCGCGCTCGACCTCGTGGGCTTCTACGACGACGGAGCGCTCGGGCCGAACCTCCGGTTCCGCCCGCTCCCGCAGACCCGGGTCGTCGACACGTCGACGGGGCTGGGCACCACGGCGCTGCAGCCGGGCCGGCGCGCGACGGTGACCCCGAGCCCGAGCGTCGTCGGCGACAGCACCTTCGGCCTGGTGGGAGTCGCGACCGCGGCGCCTGCGGCCGGGTCCGCCGGGCTCAGCGTGCACAGCTCGGACGTCACTCCGTCGACGGACGTCGACGTGGCCGCAGGTGCGACGTCGGTGTCGGTCCAGCCTGAGGTGTCCGCCTCGCGGGGCCTGGGGCTGCAGGCTCGCGCCGGCGGCCCCGAGACCGGCGTGACCATCGACGTGACCGGCTCGTTCGAGGCATACCCGCCGGTCACGAACCCCGCCGCCCGAGGCTGGGTCGCGCCGGTGTCCGGCTGGCAGGTCTCGGCCAGCCCTCGCTGAGGGCTCGGGACATCGAGATGCGCTCACGGCGAACACCGTCCTGAGCGGGATTCCCGCGTGGGGTGCCGACGTTAGGGTCTTTGCGAAGCACGACAGACCCCGACTCGAGACCAGACCCATGGAGGCCACCGTGGCCCGCAGTACCGACATCGTCGCCGCCGGCGAGGGCATGACCGGCGGCCTGGACGACCACATCTACAACCGTCTGCTCAAGGAGCGGATCATCTTCCTCGGCTCCGAGGTGCGCGACGACAACGCGAACGCGATCTGCGCGCAGATGCTCCTCCTCGCGGCCGAGGACCCCACCAAGGACATCTGGCTGTACATCAACAGCCCCGGTGGCTCGGTGACCGCGGGCATGGCGATCTTCGACACCATGCAGTGGGTGCCGAACGACGTCGCGACCGTGGCGATGGGGATGGCGGCCTCGATGGGCCAGTTCCTCCTCAGCGCCGGGACCCCCGGGAAGCGGTATGCGACTCCCCACGCCCGCGTGATGATGCACCAGCCCTCGGGCGGCATCGGCGGTACGGCCAGCGACATCAAGATCCAGGCCGAGCAGATGCTCCACATCAAGAAGCAGATGGCCGAGCTGATCGCCGAGCACACCGGGCAGGCGCTGGAGCAGATCGAGCGCGACTCCGACCGGGACCGCTGGTTCACGGCGGAGGAGGCCAAGGAGTACGGCTTCGTCGACCAGGTGTTCAGCCGGGCCGCCGACGCCGAGAGTGCCGTCTCCCCGGGAGACGCACCCCTCACCGGTGACGCGACGACCGAGAAGTGACGGAGAGAGCAGACATGACCATGAACCCCTACGGCAGCCCCCTCGTGCGAGGCGGCGCCCCCGTGCCTGCCCCGTCGAGCCGGTACATCCTGCCCCAGTTCGAGGAGCGGACGTCCTACGGGATGAAGCGGCTCGACCCCTACACGAAGATGTTCGAGGACCGCATCATCTTCCTCGGCGTCCAGGTCGACGACGCGTCGGCGGACGACATCATCGCCCAGCTCATCGTGCTGGAGTCGCAGGATCCCGACCGCGACATCCTCATGTACATCAACAGCCCGGGCGGCTCCTTCACCGCCATGACGGCGATCTACGACACGATGCAGTACATCCGGCCGGACATCCAGACGTTCGTCGTCGGCCAGGCGGCGTCCGCCGCCGCGGTCCTCACGGCGGCCGGGGCCAAGGGCAAGCGGTTCGCCCTGCCGAACGCCCGGATCCTCATCCACCAGCCGGCGCTGGGCGGCGGTGACTACGGCCAGGCGTCCGACATCGAGATCCAGGCGAACGAGGTGCTGCGGATGCGCACCTGGCTCGAGGAGACGCTGGCCGGCCACACCGGCCGGACCCCCGAGCAGGTCAACGAGGACATCGAGCGCGACAAGATCATGTCCGCCGCGGACGCCAAGGAGTACGGCCTCATCGACGAGGTCCTGCTCTCCCGCAAGGGCTCCCTGGAGACCTGAGCCACGCCGCTCGACCGCACTCCATGAGCGCAGCGCCCGGACCCCGGACGCTGCGCTCATTCGGTACGCCTGTGCAACCACTCCTCCCGAGGAGGTGTCCGCCGAGAGCGGAACCGGCGAATGGGGAGTGCGACGCGCCCCGGTCTACGCGTGTAATAGGAGCGGACCGGCGATCAGACCGGTAGCGTCGGGCGAACCGCGCCCCCAGCAGGACCGAACCGCAGACCCACCGCAGGACCCAAACGCAGGAGGAACCACGTGGCACGCATCGGTGACGGTGGCGACCTCCTGAAATGCTCCTTCTGCGGCAAGTCGCAGAAGCAGGTCAAGAAGCTCATCGCCGGCCCGGGCGTCTACATCTGCGACGAGTGTGTCGACCTCTGCAACGAGATCATCGAGGAGGAGCTCGCCGAGTCCTCCGAGCTGGGTCTCGACGAGCTGCCCAAGCCGCGCGAGATCTTCGAGTTCCTCGAGAACTACGTCGTCGGCCAGGACACCGCCAAGAAGGCGCTCGCCGTCGCGGTCTACAACCACTACAAGCGCATCCAGGCGGGGGAGTCGGGGCCGGTCAAGAAGGACTCCGACCACGTCGACATCTCCAAGTCCAACATCCTGCTCATCGGCCCCACCGGATGCGGCAAGACCTACCTCGCGCAGACGCTGGCCAAGATGCTCAACGTCCCCTTCGCCATCGCGGACGCGACGGCCCTCACCGAGGCCGGGTACGTCGGCGAGGACGTCGAGAACATCCTGCTCAAGCTGATCCAGGCCGCCGACTACGACGTCAAGAAGGCCGAGACCGGAATCATCTACATCGACGAGGTCGACAAGATCGCCCGGAAGAGCGAGAACCCGTCGATCACCCGCGACGTCTCCGGTGAGGGCGTCCAGCAGGCGCTCCTGAAGATCCTCGAGGGCACCACCGCGTCGGTACCCCCTCAAGGTGGGCGCAAGCACCCGCACCAGGAGTTCATCCAGATCGACACGACGAACGTCCTGTTCATCGTGGGCGGCGCCTTCGCCGGTCTGGAGAAGCTCATCGAGTCGCGCAACGGCAAGAAGGGCCTCGGCTTCGGCAGCGAGCTGCACTCGCCCAAGGATCTGTCCGACTCGATCCACGAGGTGATGCCCGAGGACCTGATGAAGTTCGGGCTCATCCCCGAGTTCATCGGGCGCCTCCCCGTCATCACGACGGTGAGCCCGCTCGACCGCGACGCGCTGGTGCAGATCCTCACCCAGCCGCGCAACGCCCTCGTCAAGCAGTACAAGAAGATGTTCGACATCGACGGCGTCGAGCTCGAGTTCACCGACGACGCCATCGAGGCGGTGGCCGACCAGGCGCTGCTGCGCGGGATCGGCGCTCGCGGCCTCCGCGCCATCATGGAGGAGGTCCTCCTCCCGGTGATGTTCGACGTGCCCAGCGAGGACGACATCGCCCGCGTGGTGGTCACCCGTGAGGTCGTCCTCGACAACGTCCTGCCGACCATCGTGCGGCGTGACGTGCCGGTACGGGCCAAGCGTCAGCAGCGCAAGGAGAGCGCCTGACCGCACGCCCGTTCGGGCGTGAATGATGTATGCGTGAGGCCGGGTTCGACTCCCCGGGTCACCACTCCGGCGGCGCGAACTGGCTCACCGTGAGCGTGGCGCCCTGCGGGTCGCGAATGACTGCGTCCCGGGTCCATTCGGTGTCGGCGGTGGAGAGCACCGTGGCGCCCAACCGCGCCGCGGCGGCCACCGACGCGTCGCGGTCGGCGACGGTGAAGGTGACCTGCCAGCCGGCCTGACCCGGGTCCACGTCCGAAGAGATTCCCGCGACGACGTCGGCGAACCCCGGCGGTGCGAACTCCTGACGCTCATGGATGTGCGGGTCGACGGTCGCCGCGAGGTGGTCGCCGTAGCCCGGCAACCGGATCATCCCGGCCCCGAGCTCCGGGTCGACCGCCCAGCCGAACACCGATGCGTAGAACGGCAACACCGCGGCCGGGTCGGCGGTGTGGAGGATGCTGAAGTTCCAGGCACCGGGCGAGTTGGCGATCTGGGCGCCGAGCCGGCGTCGGGCCTGCCAGAGGTGGAACACCGCGCCCTGCGGGTCGGCGCAGGTCGCCGTGCGGCCTCCAGGGCCGGCGTCCTCGGGCGCAACCAGCACGGTGCCGCCCGCCTCCCGCACGGCCGACACCGTGTCGTCGGCGTTGTCGCACGCGATGTAGGTCCGCCACGTCGTGGCACCGGAGCCGTCCGCCGGCGCGACGGCCGCCGCGTCGTGCGCGTCCAGGGTGGCGACGAGATAGGAGCCGGGGCCGTCCGGCGGCATCGCGTCGGTCAGCTCCCAGCCGAACAGGCCGCCGTAGAACTCCCGGGCGGCGCCGAGGTCGGTCTGGGTCACGTCGACCCATGACGGGACCCCGTGCGGGTAGCGGCGCCCGTCCGTGAGGACGACAGCGTCGGTGTCGTTGCTCATCTCTCGATGCTGTCAGAGCGGCCCGACAGCGCTGGACTTGACCGCGATGAAACGACGGCGTACTGTCCAGATGGAACGAAACAGTTTCGTTTCATCCAGCCCCACCGCCTCAGCAAGGACCGCCCGTGAGCCCCACCGCCACCGCCACCCGTCCCCGGGTCGAAGGGGAGCGGGCCACCGAGATCCATGAGGCGGTCATCCGGCTGCTCGTCGAGCACGGCTACGACCGGCTCACGTTCGACGCGGTCGCGGCGGAGGTCCGGGCCAGCAAGGCCACGCTCTACCGCAAGTGGCCCACCAAGGCCGCCCTCGTCGTCGAGTCCGTCGTCGAGACGATCTGTCCGTCGGTCCTCGAGCGCCCCGACTCGGGGTCGCTGCGGGGCGACCTGCTCTTCGGCGGCTGCCAGGACCGTGGCCTCACCGAGGGCCTGCCCGCCCTGCTCGCCGCCGTCATGCCGGCGCTGCACCGCGACGAGGAGCTGTTCCGGGAGTTCGAGTCCCGGTTCCTCGGTCCGATGAGCGAGCAGTCGGTCGGCACCTTCCGCCGCGCGCAGCAGCGCGGCGAGATCGGCCCTGACGCCGACCTCGAGCGGCTGGCCTCGATCCTGCCGGCGATGGCCGTGCACCAGGCGGTCGTCTTCGGCCGTGACTGCGGCGTCGCCGACATCACGGCGATCGTCGACGACGTCGTCCTCCCCGCGTGTCAGGCCACCTTGCGCTGACGCGCCGGCTGCACGCATACCCCACCGCATACCCCCTGCCGTCGACGGAGACGGTCTATCCGCCCCTGTCCACGAAAGGCTTCACCATGTCCGTGATCTCCGACGTCCCGGTCGAGGACGTCCTCCCCGAACCCGAGACCCGCCGCCGCCCACGCGGCCTCGGCCTCGCGCTCGCCGTCATCGGCAGCGCGCAGCTGATGATCGTGCTGGACGGCACCATCGTCAACATCGCGCTGCCGCACATCCAGACCGACCTCGGCTTCAGCAACGCGAGCCTGTCCTGGGTCGTCAACGCGTACGCGCTGGCCCTCGGCAGCCTGCTGCTGCTGGGCGGCCGTCTCGGCGACCTCCTGGGGCGCCGCCGCATGTTCGTCATCGGCGTGCTGCTGTTCGCCGGGGCGTCCCTCCTCGGTGGCCTGGCGGTCAACGAGGCGATGCTCATCGCCTCCCGGGTGGCCCAGGGCGCCGGCGCCGCGATCGCCTCACCGGCCGCCCTCGCCCTCATCACCACGACCTTCCCCGCCGGCAAGGAACGCAACCGCGCCATGGGCGTGTACGCGGCGATGTCCGGTGTCGGTGCGGCCGTCGGCCTCATCCTCGGCGGCGCGCTGACCGAGTACGACTGGCGCTGGACGTTCTTCATCAACGTGCCCATCGGCCTGCTCGTCGCGAGCCTCGCTCCCCGCGTGCTGGTCGAGAGCGAGCGCTCGGAAGGCAGCTTCGACCTCGTCGGCGCGATCACCGGTACCGCCGGTCTCGTCGGCATCGTCTACGGTCTGACCCACGCGGCCGACCCGGCCGGCGGCTGGGGGTCCTCGCTGACCCTCACCTCGCTCGCGCTGGGCGTCGTCCTCCTGGTCTTCTTCGTGCTCTACGAGCGCCGCAACCCGCACGCGCTCCTGCCGATCCGCATCGTCGCCGACCGCACCCGCGGCATCAGCCTGTTCGTCATGCTGCTGGTCGGCGCGGGGATGTTCGCGATGTTCTACTTCCTCGGCCTCTACATCCAGCAGGTGCTCGGATACGGCCCGCTGCAGGCCGGGTTCGCGTTCCTGCCGTTCTCCGCGGCCATGGTCGCCGGCGCCGGTATCGCCTCGACGCTGGCCAGCAGGATCGACCCGCGCTGGATCGCCGGTCCGGGTGCGCTCATCGCGTCCGTCGGCATGTTCGGCTTCAGCCAGCTCACCGTCGACAGCACGTATGCCGGTCACCTGCTGCCGTGGATCGTCGTGCTCGCCTTCGGGCTCGGGCTGACCTTCGTGCCGCTCACGCTGACCGCGGTCGCCGGCGTGCGGGCCGAGGACTCCGGCGCCAGTTCGGCGGCCCTCAACACCGCGCAGCAGATCGGTGGGGCCATCGGCCTCGCGGCCCTCACCACCGTGTTCACGCACGCCTTTGCCGACCGGATGACCGCGCTTGCCGGCCCGATCCAGGGGCAGGCGCAGTCCGGGGCGATCACCTCCGACCAGGCCCAGGCCGCCATGGCCCACGCGCAGCTCGTCGCTCAGACCGACGGCTCCACCCGGGGCTTCCTCGTCGGCGCGGCGATGATCCTCGTCGGTTCGCTGGTCATCTTCTTCGGCCTGAACGTCAAGCACGAGGAGCTCGCGTCCCGCGAAGAGGTCGCCGGACCGCACTTCGGCTGACCCGCCTGGGCGGGGTCCCTGCGAAGTATCGGAGCGAAGCGGAGAACTTCGTGGGGTGACTAGAACAACGTCGGGACCGTGTCCGCGGGCTTCGTGGTCACGGTCCCGACCTGTCGGTGCTGGGCTCGCGCGCGCCCGCCGAGTCCGTGCCGCTCCAGCAGCGGCCGCACCCGCCGGGCCAGCTCGTCGCGGTAGGCCGGCGTCGCGAAGGCCCCCCGCGCGTACAGGCTTTGGTATGCGGGCAGCAGCTCGGGATACTCGCGCTCGAGCCAGGCGAACCACCACTCGCGGGTACCGGGGCGCAGGTGCAGCGCCATCACGGTGGCCGACGTCGCGCCTGCCGCGGCGATGCGCGAGAGGAGCGCGTCGACGGCTTCGTCGTCGTCGCTGAGGTGCGGGATGACCGGGGCGACCATGACGTGGCACGGGAGGCCGGCGTCGGTGACCGCGCGGACGAGGTCCAGCCGAGCTCTGGGGGAGGACGTTCCCGGTTCGAGCCGCTGGTGGAGCCCTTCGTCCCCGATGGCGATCGAGACGCCGAAGCCGACGTGCACGTCGCGCGCGGCCGCCGTCAGCAGCGGGAGGTCGCGCTTCGCGGTCGTCCCCTTGGTGAGGATCGAGAACGGCGTGCCCGACCCCGCGAGGGCCGCAATGATCCCGGGCATCAGCCGGTAGCGGCCCTCGGCGCGTTGGTATGGGTCGGTGTTGGTGCCCAGGGCGACCGCGTCGTGGGCCCAGCTCGGCCGGTGCAGCTCGCGCCGCAGCACGTCGGCAACGTTGGTCTTGACGACGATCTGGCTGTCGAAGTCCGAACCGGCATCGAGGTCGAGATAGGTATGCGTGTTGCGGGCGAAGCAGTAGACGCACGCGTGCGTGCAGCCGCGGTAGGGGTTGACGGTCCACTCGAACGGCAGCTGAGCCGCCGCCGGGATCCGGTTCAGCGCGGACTTGGCGAGGACCTCGTGGAAGGTGATCCCGGCGAACTCCGGCGTTCGGACCGTCCGGACGAGGCCGTCGTTGGCGTCGAGCCCCGGGAGGGCGCCGGGCAGCCGCGCGCCGATCGACTGGCCCTGCCACCGCATGCCGCTATTCGAACACACGTACGAGCCGAAGTCGAGAACCGAGTGGGCGCGAGCACTTGCGCTGGCGCATATCTAAGTATTTAATGAAGTACTTAAATACTGGCCTGAGGAGTGGCGTGCCCATCGACGTACAGGATCCGCTCACGCTGACCTTCGCGGCGCTGGCCGACCCCACGCGACGGGCCATGCTGGCCCGGCTGGCGGCGGGGGAGGCGACGGTGAGCGAGCTGGCGGAGCCGTTCGCGGTGTCCCTGCCGGCGATCTCGCAGCACCTCAAGGTGCTCGAGCGGGCGGGTCTGGTCGTGCGCACGCGAGAGGCCCAGTGGCGGCCGAGCCGCCTGCAGGTCGATCCGCTGGACGAGGCGGTCGACTGGCTGCTCGCCCGCCGTCGCACCTGGGACGCCCGGATGGACCGGCTCGAGGCGCACCTGCGCCGGACAGGAGAGAACGATGACTGACACGACCACGACCGAGGACGACGCCGAGGTCCGCATCACCCGCGTCTTCGACGCCTCTCGGGAGCGGGTGTTCCGGGCCTGGACCGACCCCGACGACGTCGCGATGTGGTTCAGCCCCGCTCCGCTGACGACGCCGCGCGAGAGCGTGCGGATCGACCTGCGGATCGGCGGTCGCTACGAGCTGACCATGGTGATGCCGGACGGCGCCGCGTCCCCGCTCGGATTCGAGATCGTCGAGCTCGACCCGCCCGGTCTGCTCGTGCTGCGCTCGGACCCCATGCCGGAGGCGGGAATGCCCGAGCCGACTTTTGTGCGGATCGAGCTGGAGGACGAGACGTCCGGTGCGGGCGTGCGCACGCGGATGACCTTGAGTGACGGTCCCTACCCGAACGGGTTCGGCGTCCACGCCGAGCGGGGCTGGCGGAGCGCGTTCGACAAGCTGGCTTCGGTCGTCGCCGGCTAGCTCCGGGTTCAGCGAGGGCGGGAGCCGCGCGCGTTGCGGCGACGTCGGGTCCAGCAGTGTGTTCCTGAGCGAATCTCCTTGATGTGCAGTGATTTTGCTGACACCGAGCCGGTGCTTGGATTGACGAGTGACGGTTCCCGCCGGCCCGACCGAGCCCCGGGCGGTGCGGCCGATGCTCGCGCCCTGGCGCTTCGTCGTGCTGTTCGGGCTGGTCAGCCTCTTCGCGGACATGGTCTACGAGGGCGCCCGCAGCATCATCGGTCCCTTTCTCGCGACACTGGGCGCGTCCGCGGTCGTTGTCGGCGTGGCCGCCGGGGTGGGGGAGTTCATCGGCTACGGGTTGCGCGTCGTCTCCGGGCACCTGGTCAGCCGCAGCCGGCACTACTGGACCTGGACGATCGTCGGGTATGCGCTGACCGTGCTGAGCGTGCCGCTGATCGGGGTCACCACCGCCGTGGCTCCGGCGCTGCTGCTGTACGCGACCGAGAGACTGGGAAAGGCGGTTCGCTCGCCGGCCAAGGACACCCTGCTGTCGCACGCCTCCACCCGGACCGGAAGCGGGTCCGCCTTCGGAGTCCACCAGGCCATGGACCAGGCGGGGGCCGTCGCGGGGCCGCTGATCCTGGCGGCCGTGCTCTCCTGGCGCAGCGGCGACTATCGGACCGCGTTCGCGGTGCTCGCCGTGCCTGGGATCGTCGTCCTGGCGCTGCTGTTCTGGTTGCGATGGCGGGTCCCGGACCCGATCTCGTACGAGCCGATGGATTCGGCAGTGCCCGCGGGTGCAGGAGCGACTGCCTCCGGAAGCGTCCGGCGCGCTCGTCAGGCCTTGCCTCGCGTGCTCTGGCGATACGTTGCCGCGGTCGGAGTTCTGTCGTGTGGCGTCGCCTCGTTCCCACTGCTGGCATACCACGCACAGACACAGGGCTTGCTGACGGAAGCGCAGGTCCCCGTGTTGTTCGCGTTGGCCATGCTCGTGGACGGCGTCAGTGGTCTCGTGACCGGTCGGGCCTATGACCGGCGCGGTCCGAGAGTCCTGCTCCTGGTCCCCGCGGCCGCCTCCTGTGCTGCCATCGCCTTCACCGCCAATGCGGTGCTGGTCTGGGCCGGGGTCGCGATCTGGGGCGTGGTCAACGGCATCCTCGACTCCACGATCAAGGCTGTGGTGACTCGGCTGGTACCCCCCGGGACTCGGGCAACGGCCTTCGGCTGGCTCGCCCTCGTGCGGGGTGTCGGACTTCTTCTGGCCGGCGCCATTCTCGGGATGGCCTACGACCAGAGCATCTCGCTCGTCATCGGGCTGATCCTGGCGGCCAACGCGATGGCGTTCTGGGGCTTGTTGTCCGTACTTCGCGACCCGGCGCTGTCGGCGACCTGAATGCAGCGTGCGCGCGCAGTCGGCTCGGCAGGGAGGTTTCTAGGCGAACCGCGCGCCGGCACGCCGGTTCCGGACCAGGTCGCTGGTGAAGACGCCGACCGCGATCGCGATCGCCACGGTCGGGACCTGCAGTGCGAAGTCCGCCAGGTCCTGCAGCCCGCTCACGATGTCGCCGCCGAACAGGGCGGTCGCCCCGCGCACACCGACGCCACCCACCGTCAGCACGAAGAAGCCTCCGAGCACCAGGATGAGGCGAGGCGGACGACCGCGAGAGACGCCGATCACGTTGGCGTGGGCGCCCAGCGCCACACCGGCCACGAGCGTTCCGACGACGGCTCCGGCGATCCTGGTCGCTCCCTGCTGGAGCAGGAATGTGGCCAGAACGCTCGGCACGAGCCAGACGAGCTCCGAGGGTTCGGCGTTGAACGCGAGCGCCAGGCCCAGGCAGAAGACCGCCCATCCAGCCAGCACCACCGCGTACGGCAGCTCGGGAGGCGGCAGGGACTCGGCCAGCGCGTCGGTGTGGCCGGTCACGCCCGCCGCCGCGACGACCCCGATCACGATGAGGCCGAGGATGAAGAAGCCGACGATCAGCCGAATTGCTCCCGTCGTGAGCCGACCGGACAGGAGCTCGCCCGCCGCCGCGGACAAGGTGTCGCCCGGGACCACGATGAAGAGCGCCGGCAACGCCACGAGAGTCACTCCCGCCTGGTACGACAGATCCTGCAACACCGTCAGCGCGAGGACCGTGAGAACGAAGGCGCCGAAGAACGGCAGCAGTCCCTCCAGTGCTCGGCCGGCGGTCGCGACGACCAGAACGCCCATCACCAGCCCCAGAAGGGCCGACGCGGCAACCTCGTTCCAGGTCGCCACCACACTGGGCGCGAAGCCCGCGGCGAACAGCGCGACTCCCGCCACGCGGGCCCAGACCGGCCATCGGGGCGGCATCGCCCCGATCTCGTCGAGCGTGCGGCAGGCGTCGGCCGCGTCGAGGGACGGTCCCATTCGGTTGAGCGCCCGTTTCAGTGCGGCCACTCGGTCCAGACGGAAGATCCCTGGCGCCGACCGCACCACGGCTACCCGGGCGACCTCGCCGGAGACCCGGTCGGTGCGAATGACCTGTTCGGGCAGGAGCACGAGATCGACGTCGACTCCGTACGCCGAGGCGGCCTGGGCCACGCCGCGCTCCAAGGTCTCGACACCTTCTCCGCTCGACTCCAACGCAAGTCGCACGACGCGAACGACGACGTCGAACCCCTGCATGCAGCCAGTGTCCTCAGTGCGGTTGACGGCCTGATCACCCGGTCGGGGGGATACCTGGGGGGATACCGCAGGGGTCAGGCCTGGGCGCCACTCGTGCCGGGATCACCGAGCGTCCCTTCGGTCATGAGTGTGGGCGAGCTTCGGAGGCGAAGAGGTTGAGTCCGATGCGCTCGGCCAGGTACTTGGTGACCAGCTGACCACGGACGCTGTTGCCGGCGGGGTCCAGGGGCGGCGAGAAGGTGGCCAGACCGCCTTTGCCGGGTGCCACCGTGACGATGCCTCCACTCACGCCGCTCTTTCCCGGAACCCCGATCTCGTACAGCCAGTCTCCTGACAGCTCGTACAGACCGGCGGTGGCCATGACCGCGAGGACCCGACGGCACACGCCCGCCGCGATGACGCGTTCACCGGTCTCGGGGTTGACTCCGCCGTTCGCGAGTGTGGCCCCCATCGCCGCGAGGTCGTGAACGGTGACCTCCAGGGAGCATTGCCGCGTGTAGACGTCGGTGGCTGCGTCCGGGTCGAAGTAGAGCCGGCCGTAGCTGTTCAACAGGTGCGCGATCCCGTGGTTGCGCATGTTCGAGCTGGCCTCGGACGCATACACGTCCTCGCTCATGATCAGCTCACGGCCGGCGAATCGCGAGAGCCCGTCACGGATCCGCTCGAACTTCTCCTCGGCCGTGGTGCCTGGTACCAGGCTGGTCGTCGCGATCGCACCCGCGTTGACGAGCGGGTTCATCGTTCGGTCGTCGTTCAGCTCGACGGCCATCAGCGAGTTGAACGGAAAGCCAGTGCTGTTCACGCCCAGGTGGTGCCGGGCGGACTCGTAGCCCTCGTGCTCGCACACCAGGGCGAAGACGAACGGCTTGGAAACGCTCTGGATCGAGAAGGCGGTGTCGACGTCGCCGATCTCGAAAGACCGGCCCCGGGCGCCGACCACGGAGATGCCGAACAGGTCCGGGGAGGCTGCCGCCAAGGCCGGGATGTAGTCGGCGACGACTCCCTCGGCGTTCGGTCGGTAGCGCTGGAAGGCCTCAGTGACGACGCGTTGCACGTCAGCGGGGTCGGGTAGGTCGCCGGTCGAGACCCGGGGCGGCGTTGTCTCCTCGTCGAACGGGAGCCGTTCGTGCATGGAAAGTCTCGCCATAAGATCCCGTCCAGTCTCAGTTGGCCAGAGCGTACGCCGCACGCGGGCGTCGAATCAGTCACGAGGCGTGCGAGCACCATCCCCCGCCCGCGGTCACAACCGGTCGAGCAGCCACGTCGGGCTTCGGCCGTCGGCGCCGGCCTCCTCCACGCGGTCGCGCAGCTGTCGGTCGGCGGTCACCACGACGACGCCACGCCCGTCCCCGACAGCGACCTGCCTCCTCACCTCGTCGACGATCGCGTCGTCTCCGGACCCTTCGGCGTGAACCGTACGCAGGCGCGCCTCCCGATCGGCGTGGGGGCCGCGCCGTGCCTGCCCCTCAAGGACCAGCACGATCTCGTCCTCGGGCAGGTCGGCGGCCGACAGCTGGTCGTGCAGTCGCTGGGCGGCACCCGCGCGGTCACGCCACCAGCCGTCGGGACGGCTGCCCACAACGTTGGCACCGTCGACGATGAGCACCTGCATCCGGCAAAGGTACGAGCATGTGGACGGTGCCTCGGTCTGCTCAGGCGCTCGGAGCTCCGTCGTATGCGGGATCGTGACTGGCCACCTTGCGTGCCCCCACCAGGTGTCCGCCCAGGTATGCGCCGACACTCGAGACGGCGACTCCGGCGAGGGCCAGCCCCGCGCCGGCGCTGTGCCGGCCGCGCCGACGGGCATACCAGGACGCTGCGTAGACGCTGAGGGCGACGCCGTTGGTCACGGCGTGGACCAGGCCGACCCGCTTGTCGCGCTCTCCGGCCGCGGACCACTCCGCCCATCCGGTCCAGAACGTCGGGGCGGCGGCGAGGAGTCCGACACCGACCAGTCTCTGGGCCGAGGCGGCGGACTCGCGTCCACCCAGAAGATCGAGCAGCGTGGCGGACGTCCACGTGCCGAGCACGATGTCGGTCAGCATGGGATGTACGGAATGGCCGAGCCACTCGCCGCGCAGCACCGATGAACGGGTCCCGGTTCCGAAGAGAGTCTGAATCGTGGGCTCGATGGCGTGCACCGGCTGCTCGAGCGCCGCGGCCTGCTCAACCTGCAGAGTCCACTGCACGATCCGCGAGGGCCTGCCGACCGCGTTCAACCGCTTCTCCTCTCCCACCTTGACGTCGAGACGTCCCTGCACTCTCGCTCCGACCCTCCTCCGTAGGCTGAACGAGGTCAAGGGAAAGCGGCGCAGCCGTCCGTATGGCCGCGAAGCGCGTCCAACACGACGGCGGCTGTTCAGCGCCTAGGAGAGCAGACGCTCGATGTGGTGACCCATGAAGCGACGGACGGTGCGGGCGCGTTGCATCGTCTCAGCCGTGGTGAGCGCCGGCGGCCGCTCACCCCGGCGCCGGGCGGCGATGTCGTCGACGATCTCCGGAGGCAGCCCCAGCTCGGTCAGTCGCGCGATGGCTTCGGTCTTGGTGATGAGACGGCCCTCGCGGATCGTCGCGTCGGCCCGAGCCACCGTGGTGGTGCCGTGGTCCACGTAGGTGTCCTGCCGCCAGATGGCGGTCTTGCGCAGAGCGGTGGTCCAGTACCCCGACAGCTCGAGGGACGCCGCGGTCCGCAGGTCTTCGACCGTCATCGGAAGGAGCCAGGTCGACGGTGACGGTCCCGAGACGACCACCGGATCGGCGAGCAGCTCGGCCCGGGCGATCCCACTGAGCGGGCGGCGGAACAGCTCCTCGAAGGCCCAGGTCCAGTGCTTCCGCAACGGGTCACGGGCGTCGTCCCGTGGCACGTAGACACAGTGCACAGCAAGGGCCTCGGGCGACTCGTCGATCAGATCGCGGTGAGCCGCGACGATGGCCCGGCGCACGGCCGGGCTCGGCGTCCGCTCCACGAGCGCAACGACGTCGACGTCGCTGACTCCGGATCGGTAGTCGCCCGTGGCGACCGAACCGCCGACGTAGAGACCGACCACCAGGTCGTTCACGGCCGAAGCGAGCTGCGCCACTACCGGCACCTGGGCCAGGCGCTCGTCCACGACGTCAGGGTAGAGCGACGGTCGGCGTCGGGCCGTGACGCATTTTCGGGTTCCGCTTCGCGCGCGAGATTCTCCTGCGAACCTATGCGAGTACGTGTCAACCACACGCATCCGCGCCCCTCATGGCGTCGGCGAAGGAGTCGCGTCGGCGATCACCGTCGCGGCCGGGGGAGTTGTTCTGGAGCAGGTCTCGATCGACCTTGCCATCCCCCCGTTGAGGAGACGAATGTCATCGAATCGCCGAAACCTGCGCGCCGCGCTGGTCCTCGGTCTCGTGGTCGCGGTCACCGCGGCCTGCGGGACCGCGGTGAACACGGGAGCGAAGGGCGGGTCGGGGAAGGACAAGGACCCGGCGCAGGCTCAGGCGATCCGCGAGATCGTGCGCCAGACGATGACCGAGCAGCACATGAAGGCCGCGATCGTCAGCGTCAACGTCGACGGGAAGAACATCCTCACGGAGGCCTACGGCGACACGCTGCCCGGCGTCCCGGCCACCACCGACATGTACTTCCGCAACGGCGCCGTGGCCTTCGCCTACATCGGGAACCTGCTGATGCAGTTCGTCGACGACGGCACGGTCACTCTCAACGACACGATCGACCGCTGGATGCCCGAGCTGCCGACGCCCGCCGACAAGGTCACCTTGCTGATGCTGGCGAACCAGACCGCGGGCTACCCGGACTTCGAACAGGACCCGGAGTGGATCAAGGCGTACTACGCCGACCCCTTCCACAGCTGGACCTACCAAGAGCGGCTCACGTACGTGCTCGACAAGGATCACCTGTTCGCCCCGGGGGCGAACTGGAGCTACTCGCACTCCAACTTCATGATCCTCGGCGAAGTCCTGTCGCGGATCGGCAAGAAGCCGCTCGCGACGCTCCTGCAGGACCGCGTGCTCAAGCCGCTCAAGCTGAGGAACACCATCGAGAGCGAGACGAGCGCCATGCCGTCACCGTTCCTCCACTCGTTCAGCGCCGAACGGCGCGGGTACTTCGACGTCCCGGACACGACGCCGTTCTACGAGGAGGAGAGCTTCTGGAACACGCAGTGGGGCTCGCCGATGGGCGCGAACCAGGTCTCGACGGTCGACGACCTGATCACCACCGCGATCGGGATCGGCAGCGGCAAGCTCCTGTCGAACACCAGCTACCACGCGATGACGGACGCCAACCTCCTGGGCTTCGGCCACGCAGAGGACTACTGCGCACCCGAGTGCTTCACCCAGACCGAGGCGTACAACTTCGGCATCGGCGTCGTGCGATCCGGCAACTGGATCAAGCAGAACCCGGTCCTCACCGGTTACGCCGCGGTCGAGGCGTACCTGCCCTCGAAGAAGATCGCCATCGCGGTGGTCAACACGTATGCACAGGCCTACTTCCAGGACAGCAACAACCCCAACCTCGCGTCGAACCCCTCGAACGTGGTCTTCGAAAGGATCGCCGCGCAGCTCGCTCCGAACGACGCGCCGCCCACCCGCAAGTAGTCCCGGGGTCACGGCGGCCCGAGCAGCCGGGTCACGTCGCGGGCCAGCTCGGTGACCGGCCGGCGAGCGTCGAGCTCGACCCTGGCGCCGCGGCGGATGAGGGGCTCGACCTCGGCGACGTAGCGAGCGATCTCGGCCCGGTCCTCGGGGGACCGGCCGTAGGGGTTGTTGCTGCGAGCTGCCGTTCGGGCGAGCAGGACCTCGACCGGGGCCAGCAGGTAGACCACGTGCTCGAACCGGTCGTAGAAGCGGCCCTGGTTATCGGCGGTGCCCGAGACCGCAACGGTCGCGTGTCGGGCGAGCAGGGCGTCCATCCGGGGCTCGTCCCAGAAGCCGTTGGGCCGATGCCAGTCGTCGTCGTCGGTGTCGACGGTCGGGTAGCCGAGGGCCGTGAGGTTCGCCAGCAGGGTGCTCTTCCCTGCGCCGGACATTCCCGTGATGAGGACGCGGGCCACTCGGTCAGCCCACGTCGAGCCGGACCAGCAGGTCCTCGAGTGACTCCCGCCGACCCAGCTGACGTTGGTGCTCCCACTCCTCGACCGGCATCTGCGTGGCGACCGCTGCCCGCGCCTCCTCCAGCTCTTCGTCGTCGACGGGGTGGGCATCCCCAGGCGTTCGCGCATCCCGTGCTCGGGGCGGAACAGATGCGCCGCCGGCAACGGCTCACCGCCTTCGATGAGGATGTTCCTGAGGGTGTTGGAGAAGGGCATCGTGCGGTTGGGTTCCGCAGCGCGAGCACGGTCTGGGTCAGGCAACGGGCGCGCCGGATCGATCACTCAGGCGGGCCGCTCCTCCGGCGACTTCGTCTGCGACGGGTCGGTCTCGGGGATGCCGCCGAGCGCGGAGTCGATGGCCTGCAGCGCGTCCGCGTCCAGGCGTACTCCGACGGCCTTGACGTTCTCCGCGACCTGCTCGGGTCGAGACGCACCGATGATCGCGGACGCGACGTTGTCGTTCTGCAGTACCCACGCGACGGCCAGCTGCGCCAGGCTCAGGCCCGCGTCGTCGGCGACCGGCTTCAGCCGCTGCACGGCCTCGAGGACGTCGTCGCGCAGGTAGCGCTTGACCATGTCGGCGCCGCCCTTCTCGTCGCGGGCCCGGCTGCCCTCGGGGGGCTGGCTACCGGGCTGGTACTTGCCGGTCAGCACCCCCTGGGCGACGGGCGAGAAGACGATCTGCGAGATGCCCAGCTCCTCGCAGGTCGGCACGACCTCGGTCTCGATGACGCGCCACAGCATCGAGTACTGGGGCTGGTTGCTGACCAGCTGGATGCCCAGGTCCTGAGCGAGCTCGTGCCCCTCGCGGATCTGAGCCGCGGTCCACTCGGAGACCCCGATATAGAGCGCCTTCCCGGCCCGGACCACGTCGGCGAAGGCCTGCATGGTCTCCTCCAGCGGTGTCTCCGAGTCGTACCGGTGAGCCTGGTAGAGGTCGACGTAGTCGGTCTGGAGCCGCTGCAGCGAGCCGTCGATCGACCGCAGGATGTGCTTGCGCGACAGGCCCACATCGTTCTTGCCCTTGGGCCCGACCGGCCAGTAGACCTTGGTGAAGACCTCCAGGGAGTCACGTCGCTCACCGGAAAGAGCTTCGCCGAGCACCGACTCGGCCTGGGTGTTGGCGTAGACGTCGGCGGTGTCGAACGTCGAGATTCCGGCGTCGAGAGCCGCGCGTACGCAGGCCTTGGCCTGGTCGTTCTCGATCTGGGACCCGTGGGTCAGCCAGTTGCCGTAGGTGATCTCCGAGATCTTCAGTCCGCTGTTGCCGAGGAAGCGATAGTCCATGCGCCCAACCTATGCGGGGGTCCTCCGAGGCCGAGTCGGGGGCTCGACACGTTGTGGGTGGCGGTGGTCGCGAGGACCATGCCGGTATGGCTGAGCTGAAGGTCGACGCCGAGTTCGTGACTCTGGTTCTCTCGGTCGGCGAGCGGGTTGAGGCCTTCCACGGCAATGTCACCGTGCCCCGGTCCGCCGTCGTCGGCGTCCGGCAGGTGCCGGACGGGTTGGCGGAGATCCACGGCACCCGATCTCCGGGGACCGCGCTTCCGGGGGTGGTGATGGTGGGTACCTGGCGGGCGTCAGGTTCGGTCACCTTCGCGGCGTGTCATGGTCGCCGGCCGGCCGTGGTGCTCGACCTCGTCGGGCAGCCCTTCGACCGGCTGGTGGTCACCGTGGACGATCCAGAGGACACGCTGAAGCGGCTCGGCTGACCGGCCTTCGGCACGCCACCGTCAGAGACGGCGGTACATGACTCGCAGCGCGACCAGCCCATGTTCGGTGGAGTCGAACGCCTCGGGAACGATGCCGACGGTCTCGAACCCGAGCTCCTCCCAGAGCCGGATCGCGGTGGTGTTCGTGTCGACGACCGCGTTGAACTGCATCGCGCGGAAGCCTTCGTCCTTCGCCCACTGCAGCGCATACTCGCCCAGCTGCCGCCCCACCCCGCGGCCGCGCGCGGCCGGCGAGACCATGAAGCTCGCGGTGGCGACGTGGGATCCGCGGCCGGGTCGGTTGGCCTGCATCAGCGCCGCCCCGAGGACCGACTCCCCGTCCACGGCGACGACCACACGGCCGTCATCACCCGGCGTCCACAACGCCTGTGCCTGCTCTGGGCTGAGGTCGCTCGGGTATGCGTAGGTCTCGCCGGCCGCGACGATCTCCCGGAAGAACGGCCAGATCTGCGTCCAGTCCTCGGGCCTGACAGCGCGAATGTCCACGGAACACACCGTATGCGGCGCGACCCGGTGTCGATCTGGGCCCGTGGGGTGCGTTGTACAGGTGACGGCGCATACCGGCCCGTCACCCACACCCCGGCCTCCGGCCGGGTACCCACTCGAGGAGAGTTGCCATGACCCATCCCGTCGTCCACGCCGAGATCCGCTCGGCCGACCCCGACGCAACCCGTCAGTTCTTCGCTGACCTGTTCGGCTGGAAGGTCGCCTCCGAAGGCGCCTTCCCCGGATACACCTTCATCGACACCGGCGCCGAGGGCGGTACCTACGTGGCGATCAGCCCCCGGCAGAGCGCCGACGACGAGGTGCTCTTCTTCGTCGCCGTCCAGGACGTGGCGGAGACGCTGGCGAAGGCCGAGGGCCTGGGCGGCACCATCGTCCAGCCGGTCCAGAACGTGCCCGGCACGAGCTTCGGGGTCTTCGCCGACGCCCAGGGCCACCGGATCGGTGTCGCCGCGAACGGCTGACCCGCCGCACCGCGACACGAGGGACCCCGTCTCTCGGCATGGGATCGTTGGGCGGCACGGTCGGACGAGCACCGTTCATGCCGAGGCGGGTTGCCGGGAAAGGGACGTCTGTGATGACCGAGGTCGTTGTCGTGATCGGGGCCGGGTCGATGGGTCAGGCGATCGCGCGACGGGTCGGGGCCGGCCGCCATGTCCTCCTGGCCAGTCGGCGCGAGGACAGCGCCGAAGCGGCCGGTCAGGCGTTCCGCGATGCGGGGTTCGAGACCAGCACGGCCACGGTGGACGTCTCGAACCGCGAGTCCGTGATCTCGTTGGCGCGGACCGCGGCCGGCCTGGGTGCGGTGACGCGGCTGGTCCACGCCGCGGGGGTCTCGCCCTCACAGGCCTCCCCGGAGACGATCCTGCGCGTCGACCTGTACGGGACGGCCATGGTGCTTGAGGAGTTCGGCGACGTCATCGCGGCCGGAGGATCCGGGGTGGTGGTCGCCTCGCAGTCCGGGCACATCCTGCCGGCGTTGACCGCAGATCAGGAACGGCAGCTCGCGGTCACCCCGGCCGAGGACCTGCTCTACCTGCCGATGCTGCAACCGGAGCACGTGTCCGACTCGCTGCACGCCTACCAGCTGTCCAAGCGTGCCAACGCTTTGCGCGTACGTGCGGAGGCGGTCCGGTGGGCACAGCGCGGCGCGCGGATCAACGCGATCAGTCCTGGCATCATCATCAGCCCCACGGCGCGTGACGAGATGAACGGCCCCAACGGAGATGAGTTCCGCGCCCTGATCCACGGATGTCCTGTCGGTCGCGCGGGAACCCCGGACGAGGTCGCCACCGTCGGGGCGCTCCTCCTCGGACGGGACGGCGCCTTCATCACCGGCAGCGACATCCTCATGGACGGGGGCCTCACCGCCGACTACTTCTTCGGTGCGGCGGCCCCGAGCTGACGGGCCCAGATCCGGTTCGGGGCCGGACATCCGCTCAGTCCGTGGTGGTGACGAGCTTGGGTATGCCGCGCAGCCACAGCGTCAATCCCGCCGTGACCACGAAGAGCGCCACCGATAGAGAAACGACGCCGAGCCACCCGCCGGCATGCCACGCCCATCCGGCGAGGCTGCCGAACACCGACGAGCCGAGGTACATCGTGAACAGGTAAAGGGACGCGGCCTGGCCACTCGACACGCCCTCGGCGTGGGCCCGCACCGGAACCCAGCCGCTGGCGACGCCGTGGACGGCGAAGAAACCCGCGGTCAACAGCGCCATCCCGACGATCAGGACCGCGAGGTCCGGGACCAGCGTGAGCAGCACCCCGGCGATCGCGATGAGGCATGCGAACGGCGTGACCTCTCGCCGCCCGAAGCGGTCGGCCAGCCGGCCGAACAGGATCGAGCTCACGGTGCCGACGGGGTACACGAGGTACACCAGGCTGGCCGCGGCCAACCCCAGGTCGAAGGGTTCGCCGGTGAGCCGGAAGCCCACGATGTTGAACACGGCGACGAATCCGCCCATCGCGCAGCCGCCGATGACGTAGAGCAGGACGAGGGCCCGGTCGGAGAGGGCCTCGCGACCCATGTGGATCAGCTGGTGGATATCGTTGGGAGACGGGACGAACCGCTTCGATGCCGGCAGGAACAGCTGCACGACGACCGCCGAGGCGAGCGCCAGCGCGGCGATGGCACCCATGCCCCACCGCCAGCCCCCGATGTCGGTCCCGAAGCCGGCAAGCAACCGGCCGGCCATGCCGCCGAGCGCCGTCCCCCCGATGTACAGGCCGGCGGCGCGGGCGTGGGTCGACGGGTGCAGCTCCTCACGCAGGTATGCCGTCGCCACCGCCGGCAGACCGGCCAGGACGACGCCCTGAAGAAACCGCAACGCCAACAGCGCGGTCCATCCCGGCGCCAGGGCGCACGCGACGGCGACGACGGCGGACGCCCAGAGGGACACGTAGATGAGCCGCGTCCGGCCGACCACGTCGGACAGCGGCCCGGCGACGAGCAGGGCGATGCCCAACCCGATTGTCGTCAGCGACAGGCTCAAGGTGGCGCTCGTCGCCGAGACGTCGAACTGGGCCGAGAGCTCGGGCAGGAGGCCCTGCGGGCTGTACAGCACGGCGAAGGTGGCCAGCCCCGCCACGAACAGGGCGACCATGACGCGCCGGTACTCCGTGGTGCCTGGTCGATACCCCGTCGCCGACGATGCCTCCGGTGTCCCGGTCACGGGACCATCGTGCCGTGTCCACTGCCCAGGGCGCACCGACGCCGAACGGAATCTGCCGAGAAGCGTGACCAACGGGCGGCGGCTTCTACCCTGTTCCCGTGACGGAGATCGCCGAGGGCAAGCGCGTCACCTGGGCAGAGGGGTTCTTCGACCTCGTCGTTGTGCTCGCCGTCACCCAGGTGGCCACCCTTCTGGGTGAGCACCACCAGTGGTGGGGGCTGGGCCGGGCGTTCATCATCCTGGCCCTCGTCTATCGCACCTGGGTCCTGATCTCCCTGCAGAGCAACCGGCTCGGTAACGACTCGACCTGGGACCGCATCACGTTGTTCGCCGTCGGGCTGTGCGGGCTCGCGATGGCCATCGCGATCCCTCGGGTCTACGACAGCGGCGGGATGCAGTTCGCCCTCGCGTTCTGGGCGGCGCGAATCCTGATCTGGGGACGGTACGCGTCGCAGTACAAGGTGACCAGCTCGCTGGGTCTCAGCGTCTTCCTGATCGGGCCGATGATCGTGTTCGGCGCCCTGCTGTCGGACAACTCTCGGGAGATCGTCTGGTTCCTCGCCGCGCTCATCGACATGGGCATCGTGGCGTTCTTCGGTCGGCAGCACGAGCTGATCCACTACGACCACAGTCACCTCATGGAGCGGTACGGACTGTTCGTCCTCATCGCCCTGGGCGAGTCGATCGTCGACCTCAGCCTTCCGTTCGCGCGGCAGGCCACGCCGATCCAGCCCGACGAGCTGGCAGCGGTCGGGGTGTGCTTCGTCGTCGTCTGCCTCCTGTGGTGGACGTACTTCGACCATGCCAACGCCGCCATCACCAAGGCGTTGGCGGGCGCACCCGAACACGTGGTCATGTCACGACATCTGGCCTACGGGCATTTCGGCATCGTCGGCGGGATCGTCACCATCGCGGTCGGGTTCGAGAACATGGTGAGCCAGCCCGGCGCGACGATGACCTTCACCCACATCAACCTCCTGTATGGCGGCACGATCCTCATGCTCGTGGCGATGGTCTACCTGCGCTGGGCCATGTCGAGGCTGGTCAGGGCAGCTCGCGTGGCTGCCGTCGTGGCCCTCCTGATCCTTCTCTACGTCTCGCTGCTTCTACCGGGGATCGTCGCGTGTGGCATGTTGGCGGTGGTCCTTCTCGCGTTGGTCGTCACCGAGAAGCGATGGCCGACGCTCGCGACGTGGCGCGGCAACCAGCTGGCCGGCACCGAGGGCTGACCAGGGTCAGGGAGGTCGACGGTGAACGAATCCTCCTCGCCGGCGTGGCAGCTGGCGCGGCTCACGGACGGCTTCCTGACGACCCAGCTGGTGTACGTCGCGGCCAAGCTCGGACTCCGGGACGTTCTCAGGGAGGGACCGCAGACGGCGGCGGAGGTCGCGCAGCGTGTCGGCGCCCACCCACAGTCTCTGGCCCGGGTGATGCGCGGGCTGGCGGCGGAGGGTGTGCTGGTCGAGGACGACGACGGGCGCTTCGGGCTGACCGAGGTGGGCGATGCCCTCGGCACGATGGCCGGTGCCGCGATCGTGCGTGGCGACCTCTACTACCATTCCGCGGCCGGTCTTCTCGACGCCATCCTCGGCGAGGGCGTTGCCTTCGAGCGCACCTATCGAGAACCGTTCTTCGACTACCTGGACCATCATCCCGAGGCGCAAGCAGCGTTCAGCGGCTCGATGTCCGGCCGGGCCGAGCAGGAGTCGGCCGATGTCACCACGGCCTACGACTTCAGCGGGCTGCAGAGCATCGTCGACGTCGGAGGCGGCCAAGGGACCCTGCTGGCTGAGATCCTGCGGCGCACGCCGACCCTGCGCGGGATCCTGGTGGACCGTGACGCGGTGTTGCCCACGGCTCGGGCCCGCCTGTACGAGGCCGGCGTGGCCGATCGGGCCACGTGCGTCCCCGGCGACTTCTTCGGCGACCTGCCCGCTGGCGGCGACGGCTACCTGTTGTCGCGAGTGCTTCACGACTGGCCGGACGTCGATGGCCGGCGCATCCTGGCCGCCTGCCGCCGAGCCGTCCCCGACCACGGCCGGCTGATCGTGGTCGAGGCGGTGTTGCCCGACCGGGCGGTCGACGCTCCCGCCGCGGTCCGGATGGACCTCCACATGATGCTGCTGTTCGGCTCGCGCGAACGTACCCGGGCCGAGTTCGACGCCCTGCTTCAGGAGTCCGGCTTCGACGTCCAGCGCGTGATCCCGACTCGCTCGCCGGCCGGGATCGCGGTCATCGAGGCGACCCCGTCCTGACCGGCTACGGCTCGGGTTCGTCGTGCGAGCCCACGGGCCGGGTACCCCACCAGAGCCAGAGTGATACCGCGAGGAGGGCGGCGACGGCGAGGGCCACCTGACCCGGAACCCGGATCGAACGGACCAGCTGCGCGAGCACCGCCACGCCGACGGTGACCGCCCCCACGGTCCGCAGCCGACGGCGTACCCGCACCCAGGTGTCCGCGGCCAGGTCTCCCGAGGTCGGCCGTCCGCCGAGGAGGACGAGAGCGGTATGCGACGTCGCGATCGCCAGCGCCGCGGGTACCGACCACCAGGTGAACGGTCCCGGCACCGCGGCGACCCACACCACGAGCAGCATGACCCAGAGGACCAGATGACCGGTCGACTCCGGCCGGGCGGCACCGAGCGCCGCGAACGGCGTGAGGACGAGGAACCACCACGTGAAGTCGCTTCCGGCCAGGATCATCGCAGCCACGAACGCGACCGGAGCCAGGATGACGACCGCGCAGAGCCACAGCTGAGCCGTCCCGTACTCCTCGGAGAGCCCGAGTCGAACCAGACGTACCCGGGAGGCCGGGGCCACCGAGCTCATCGCCGGGCCATCCGGGGAACACGGGCGCGACGGGCCAGCTCGCGCAGCACGTTGTCCAGGCTCTGCGGACCCTGCCAGGGGACGACCGGGATGCCGGCGGACGTCAGCCGGCTCACGTCGACGGACCGGCTCAGCCGTCGCAGCCGCCAGGCCAACGCGGTGTACGGGTCGTTCTCGCCCCGCCAGAGGTGTTCCGGCATGGTGTCGACGACGACCGTGGTCAGTCCTCGAGAACCCAGCCGGGCAACCACGTCGACCATGGCGGGGTCGACGAGCGGCGACAGGACGATGACGACCGCTCCGGCGCCGATGCCCGCGATCGCATACTCGCCGTCGTCGTCGCGGTCGCTGGCTGGTTCGATGATGGCAAGCGTGCCGAGGACCCGCCGCAGGTGGGCGCGTCCGCTGCCGACCGGCACCCGGGGGACCCGGGCCGCCCCGACGACGCGAAGGCCGACCCGGTCCCCGACGCCGAGATGGTGCTCGGCCATCGCGCCGGCCGCGCGGACGGTGAGGTCGAGGCTGGTCGGCCGGCCGTCGAGGCCCTCGCGCGGACCGAGGTCGCTGGTCGCGTCGACGACGAGGACGACCTGCGAGTCCTCGTCGCCGTAGGTCGACGTGACGTGCAGTGTCCCCGTCCGCAACGACACCGGCCAGTGGATCCGGCGCAGCCGGTCGCCGACCTGGAACGGCCGCAGCCGGTCGAACTCGCTGCCGCTGCCGGGCCGCGCGGAACGGTATGCGCCGACGAGCCCCTCGGGGTGCGGCATCGCCACCGTGGGGGTGAAGACGGCCGGCAGGGGCAGCGTGACGAGGCGTTGTATCTCCGAGTCGACCGGGCCGCTGCGGTATGCGCCCCACGTCGACCAGGCGCCGCACCGGACCGGACCGACGGGACGCGCGCCCCAGCGCGTCGAGCGAAGGACCACGGATGCGCCGGCCCGGCGGGTCGACGGGTCGTCCGCGGCGGGATGCCCGTCGGTGGTGCCGAGGACGCGGACGCCCAGCGGTGGGTCCTGCTCCATGAACACCGCGGGCGACACCGCGACGACGACGTCGTCCACCCCGTCGGGCATGGTCACCGAGGCCCGGAGCAGCGTCGCCTCGCCCTCTCTCAGCGTGTGGTTCCCCAAGGCGCTCGCGATGGTCACGTTCTCCTGCGGCCGACGCAGCCAGGCCCACATCGTGATGACCAGCCAGGGCGTCACGAGGACCAGCAGGTCGGGGCGGTTCATCGCGATGGCGGCGACGGCGCCGACCACGCCGAGCAGGGTGGAGCGGAAGTGCGCCGCCGTAGGCCGCCAGCCCGGCAGGACGGTGGGCCTCGTGAATCCTGTCTGGCTCACGACGGTCGAGCCTCACGCGGCGACGGCGTCGGAACCGTGGCCAGGATGCTGTCGACGACGGATCGTCCCGTGACGTTGCTCATCCAGAGCTCCGGGCGCACGGTGATGCGGTGCGCGAGGACCGGCATGGCGACCGCCTTGACGTCCTCCGGCGTCAGGTAGTCGCGGCCGCGAAGGACGGCATGTGCCCGGCCGACCAGCATCAGCGCCAGGGACCCGCGAGGGGAGGCGCCGAGCAGGCTGTGCTGGTGCTCGCGGCTCGCCGTCGCGAGCGCCACGCAGTATGCGGCGACGGTGTCGTCCACCGTGACGGTCTCGACGGCGTCCTGCATCGCGAGCAGACCAGCGGCGTCGGTGACCCGGTCGAGCGAGATCTCCTCGCGCTGCCGGGCGACCCGGTTGCGCAGGACGTCCAGCTCCTGCGACTCGGTGGGGTACCCGAACGAGACGCGCATCAGGAACCGGTCCAGCTGAGCTTCGGGAAGGGGGTAGGTCCCTTCGTACTCAACGGGATTCGCGGTGGCGAGCACGTGGAAGGGGCGGGCGAGGGGGAAGGTCTGACCCTCGACGGTGACCTGGCGCTCCTGCATCGCCTCGAGCAGCGCCGACTGGGTCTTGGGCGGCGTGCGGTTGATCTCGTCGGCCAGCAGCAGGCCGGTGAACAGAGGACCGCGCCGGAACACGAACTCCTGCTCGCGCTGGTCGTAGACGAACGCCCCGGTGAGGTCCGCCGGGAGGAGGTCCGGCGTGAACTGCGCGCGGGTGAACTCGAGTCCGAGGGTGGCCGCGAAGGACCGAGCCGCAAGCGTCTTGCCGAGACCCGGGAAGTCCTCGATGAGGACGTGTCCGCCGGCCAGGATGGCGCTGAGGACGAGAGTGAGCGGCTGCCGCTTCCCGACCACGGCGCGCTCGACCTCGTCGAGGATGCGATGGCCCTGCTCGGAGACCTGCGAGAGAGGCATACTCACGGCGACTCGATTCTGTCGAGGAGTGCGGACAGGTACTGGGCGTCGACGAGACGCAGGTCGGGGGGACGGTTCATGAGGTCCGCGAGATCGGACGGCAGGGCGTCGTAGGCGAGATCGGGGTGGGCGAGGATGTCCCACCCGCGCTCGCGCCGGACCCGGTCGGCGAGGACGACTCGGAGCTGCCTCTGCAGCTCGGCCGCGAGGTTCCGGCGTTGGCTGGGCTCGTTGACCCGGGCCTCGAGGCGCCGCGCGAGGGCCGAAGTGCGGTGGTCCGACCCCCGGCCGAGTCCGGCCGTCGAGGGCGGACTGACGATCCAGGGCTCGCTGTAGCTGCCGCTGAACCGCTCGCTGAAGACCGCGAACACCACTGCGGCAGCAAGGAAGAAGGCCGCGACGAGGACCGGTGACGGCCCCACCCCGAGGAGGACGAGGAACACCATCGTCACCGCATACAGGACGACGACCCGGAGCACGAGGTGCCGCCCCTCGGGCACCAGCCTCATCGGTCGCTCACCCGCCGGGCCGCCGCCTCCGCCTCGGCCAACGCGGCCGCGGCGGCGGCCTCGTCGGAGACGCGCTGTAGGTCCGCGTGAATGGTCGTGAGGCGGGCGATGGCCTCGTCGCGGTGCTGCTCGGTGACGGGATGGCGGGAGTAGCGCGCCTCGCGGTAGAGCTCGGCGAGCCCGCCCAGGGCGGCGGGCGCGATGTCCCAGGTGTGCAGCACCCGGATCGTGTACTCCGCCGACGTCTCCGCGGGATGCCGCGGCAGACCGGCCGCGGAGGCGGAGTCCTCGAGGTCGACCCAGCAGGCGACGATCGCGTTGCGCGGCGCGCCGACCTGGAGCAGCGCGAGTCGCGCCTCCGCCGTCTCGACGAGCTCGTCGGGAAGGGCGGGGAGCGCGTGGATGGCCCGCCGCGGCACGGTGCGGCTGCTCATCCGGGGGGCGTTGCGCCACGCGTACCGGAAGATCATCCAGATCACCCAGAGGCACGCTCCGGCGACGACGAGCTGGATGACCGCGACGACACCGGCGGGCAGGTCCGGGAGCTGGCTGAGGTCGCCGAACGGGCCGGTGGTGGCGGTCGTCGCGGTGGGCGAGCTCGGCGGGACGCTCGGCGGAGGGGAGGGCGTCGCGCTACCGGTCACGGACCGCGGCACGCTGAGGACGTCGACCGGCCCGGAGGCGGTCACGACGGTGACGAGGGCGAGCCCGGCGAGCCCCGCTCCCACCAGCCACGGCGCCACCCCGCCCGGCGGGCGGGGCAGGCGGATCTCCCGCGTCCCGCCGCCACCCATGCCTGGCACGCTACCCCTGGGTGGGGACGCGTCAGGGCGGCGGTGGGTCTCGGTTCAGCCTCGCTGGCGGGGCTCCGGCGGCACGATGTCGGCGTCGCGGACGCCCAGGGCCGACGACGGCTCCTCGACCACATAGGTCAGGTCGCGGACGCGACCCGCGGAGCGCAGGTCACCCTCCGCGGTGCGGACGCGGTCGAGCTGGGCGGACGGTCCGGCGAGAGTCATGCCGGTGATCTCCGCGCGCATACCGACCTTGGCGTCGGACTTCGCCTTGCGGATGCCGGTGAGCGCCTCACCGACCGCCGCGAGGACCGCCGGGTCGGCACCGCGGGCGTCGCCGAGCTCGGCCGTCGTCGGCCAGGGTGCCTGATGGATCGAACCGGCGGACGTGTCGTGGAACCACGACCAGACCTCCTCGGTCGCGAACACGAGAACGGGTGCCAGCAGGCGCAGCTGGATGTCGAGGGCGAGGCGCAGCGCCGCTCGCGCGGACACCGCCCCAGGGTCCGCCTCGTCGCCCTCGTCGTCCGACGCCGAGCCGTAGGCCCGGTCCTTGACCAGCTCGAGGTAGTCGTCGCAGAAGGCCCAGAAGAACGACTCGGTGACCTCGAGGGCCCGGGTGTAGTCGAGCGCCTCGTTGGCCGTCGTCGCCACGTCCACCACCTCGCCGAGACTGGCCAGCATGGACCGGTCGAGCGGCTCGGTGACGAGAGCCGAGAGGCTCTTCGTGTCGAGGGCCTCGCCGACGTCGCCGAAGGACAGCGCGAACCGGCTGGCGTTGAGCACCTTGATGGCCAGCCGTCGGCCGACCTTCATCTGCGCCGTGTCGAGCGCGGCGTCGATGCCGAGCCGGGCGGAGGCGGCCCAGTAGCGGACCCCGTCGCTGCCGTGCTCCTGGAGCATGTCCAGCGGCGTCGTCGCGTTGCCCTTGGACTTGCTCATCTTCTTGCGGTCCGGGTCGAGGATCCAGCCGTTGAGCGTCGCGTGCCGCCACGGCAGCGAGTCGAACTCGTAGTGCGCGCGCACCACCGTGGAGAACAGCCAGGTCCGGATGATGTCGTGGCCCTGCGGCCGCTGGTCCATCGGGAAGATGGCGGCGAACAGCTCCGGGTCGCTCTGCCAGCCGCCGGCGATGTACGGCGTCAGCGACGACGTGGCCCAGGTGTCCATGACGTCGGGGTCGCCGTGGAACCCGCCCGGCTGGTCGCGCTGCTCCTCGTCGTAGCCGGCCGGCGCCTCGGCCGCGGGGTCGACGGGCAGGGCGTCCTCGGCCGGGACGATCGGGTGGTCGAAGTCGACCTCGCCCGCGTCGTCCACGGGGTACCAGACGGGGATCGGCACGCCCATGAACCGCTGCCGGCTGATCAGCCAGTCGCCGTTGAGGCCGCCGACCCAGTTCTCGTAGCGCGACCGCATGAAGCCGGGGTGGAAGTCCAGCTCGCGCCCGCGCTCGATGAACCGGTCGCGGATCGCCTCGTCGCGGCCGCCGTTGCGGATGTACCACTGCCGGGACGTGACGATCTCGAGCGGACGGTCGCCCTTCTCGTAGAAGTTCGCCTTGCGTTGCGTGGGAACGGGATCGCCGGCGAGGTCACCCGAGGCGCGCAGCGCGTCCACCACCGCGGTACGGGCGGAGAAGATGGTCTTCGTGGCCATCTGTCCGAACGTCTCGCGGCCGGCCTCGCTGGTGACCCAGTCGGGTGTCTCGGACTGGATCCGGCCGTCCCGGGTCACGACCGAACGGGTCGGCAGCCGCAGCTCGCGCCACCACTGCACGTCGGTGAGGTCGCCGAACGTGCAGCACATGGCGATGCCGGCGCCCTTGTCCATCTCGGCCAGCGGGTGGGCCACCACCGGCACCTCGACCCCGAACACCGGTGAGGTGACCGTGGTCCCGAAGAGCGACGCATACCGCTCGTCGTCGGGGTGGGCGATGAGCGCCACGCAGGCGGGCAGCAGCTCGGGACGCGTGGTCTCGATGAAGACCGGTTCGCCGTCCGGGCGGTGGAACGCGACGCGGTGGTAGGCGCCGGGGTAGTCCCGGGCCTCGAGCTCGGCCTGCGCCACGGCGGTCTGGAACGTCACGTCCCAGAGCCCCGGCGCCTCGGCCTGGTAGGCCTCGCCGCGGGCGAGGTTGCGCAGGAAGAACGCCTGGCTCACGGCGCGCGAGCGGTCGTCGATCGTGCGGTAGCTGATGTTCCAGTCGTAGGCGAGCCCGAGCCGGCGGAACGTCTCCTCGAAGAGCACCTCGTCCTTGACGGTGAGGATCTCGCAGAGCTCGTTGAAGTTGCGCCGGCTGATGCGCACCTGGTCGGCGGCCTTGTCGGACGCGCTGCCCTCGTGGGGGGGCACGAAGTCGGCGTCGTAGTGCAGCGTGGCGTCACCGCGGACGCCGTAGTAGTTCTGCACGCGACGCTCGGTCGGCAGGCCGTTGTCGTCCCAGCCGATCGGGTAGAAGACCTCGAGGCCGGCCATCCGCTTGTAGCGGGCGATGCAGTCGGCCTCCGTGTACCCGAAGATGTGGCCGATGTGGAGGGACCCGCTGGCCGTGGGCGGGGGAGTGTCGATGGCCCAGATCTGGTCACGGCTGCCGGCGAGCGCCCGCTCGCGGTCGAAGGTGTAGGTCCCCTGCTCCTTCCATACCTGCGCCCACTTCTCCTCCAGGCCGTCCACGGACGGCCTCTCGGGGATCTGGGGTGCCGTCGCGGCACGGGCGGGTGTGGAGGTGGTCATGGCCAGGGATTCTCCCAGACCCGGAGGGGCGTCCTCCAACGCGTTACCCGCACCCCGCACGGTCACGGTGCACGTCAGAGTGCGCCTGGTGCTGCCCTGACGACACTCGCTGCACTCTGACGCGCACTCTGACCCCTTCGGGTGACCGTGGTCAGACGCCGAGAGGCCAACTTCGGTCGTTATCGCGGCGGAATAAGGACCGAAGTTGGCCTCTCGGCACCGGGGAGGGGGGTCGGGTCAGGCGCTGACGGACACCAGACCGGGGGTATGCGTCGCCTCGCCGGCGAGCCGGGCGTACCGGCCGCCCTCGGCCAGGAGCGACGCGTGGGTACCGCGCTCGACCACCCGTCCATGCGAGAGGACGGCGATCTGGTCGGCCTGCTCGATCGTCGAGAGGCGGTGGGCGATGGTGATCGTGGTCCGGCCGCGGGAGACCTCGTCGAGCGCCGCCTGGAGCTCGCGCTCGGTCTCGTTGTCGAGGGCGCTGGTGGCCTCGTCGAGGACCAGCACGCGAGGGTCGCGCAGCAACGTCCGCGCAATGGCGAACCGCTGCTTCTCGCCGCCGGAGAACCGCAGCCCGCGGGCTCCCACGACGGTGTCGAGACCGTCCGGCAGCGTCGCCACGAGGTCGGCGATCTGGGCCGCCTCGAGGGCACGCCAGAGCTCGGCGTCCGACGCGTCCGGCCGGGCGTAGAGGAGGTTCTCGCGGATCGAGGCGTGCAGCAGGTAGGTCTCCTGAGACACGACCCCGACGACGCGGGACAGGTCGTCGAAGGACAGGTCGCGCAGGTCGACGCCGTCGATGGTCACGCGCCCGACCGAGGGGTCGCGGAGCCGGGGGACCAGGCTGGCCAGCGTCGTCTTGCCGGAGCCGGTCTCGCCGACCAGCGCGAGCGACGTGCCCGCCGGGACCACAAGGTCGACGTCGGCGAGGGCCTGGCGGTCGGCGTCCGGGTAGCGGTAGGACACGCCCTCGATCCGGACCTCGCCGCGCACGGCCGCCGGCTCGACGGCGACCGGGTATGCCGGTGCCTTCACCTCGATCTCGAGGTCGAGGTAGCCGAAGATCCGGCTGAACAGGGCCATCGAGCTGACGATGGAGACGCCGACGTCGAGCAGGCCCATGAGCGGGCGGAAGATGCCGGACTGGAGCGCGGTGAAGGCGACCAGGGTCCCGATGGTCATCCCACCGGACGTCGCGGGGAAGCCGGCGGCGAGGTAGATCAGGGCGGGGATGGCGGCGAAGACCACGCTCATCGTCGCCATCCGCCAGCGGCCGGCGAGCTGGGACTGGACCTCGAGGTCGACCAGCTCGCGTGAGGTCGCGGAGAAGCGGGCGGAGGTGGTCTCGGTCGCGCCGAGCGTCTTGGTGAGCTGGACGCCGCTCACCGACAGGCCCTCGTCGACCTGCGTCAGCATGTCGGCCATCCGGCGCTGCTGCTTGGCGGTGACGTCACGCCGCAGCAGGGCGACCCGGCGGGTCAGCCAGATGGCCGGGGGGATGACGAGGAGGGAGAGGAGGCTGAGCCGCCAGCTCAGGGCGACCATGGCGATCGCCGTACCGACCGCGGTCGTGACGTTGGACGCGATGGACGTCGCGGTCGAGGTGACCACGGACTGCATCCCCGCGACGTCGTTGGTGAGGCGGGACTGGACCTCGCCGCCGCGGGTCCGCGTGAAGAAGGAGAGCGACTGGCGCTGGAGATGGCTGAACACGTCGGTGCGCAACCGGTGCATGACCTCCTGGCCGACCCGCGTGGAGATGAGGGTCTGGCCGAGGCCGAGCACGGCGGTCGCGACGGTGACGGCGAGCATGCCGCCGACCGCGAGAAGGAGCAGCCGGACGTCCTGCTGGGGGAGAGCGTCGTCGATGACGAGCCGCAGGAGGAACGGTGAGGCGAGGGAGACGAGCGAGGACGAGACGATGAGGGCGATCACGACGGTGATCCGGGCGCGGAAGGGCGCGAACAGCGACCCGACGCGACGCCAGCTCACCGGGGACTCGGCCAGCTGGGCGCGGTCGGCGGGGTCGACCCGTCGCGGGCCGCGGCCACCGCCGCCGCCGCCGGGACCGCCGCCGAGGCCGTCAGGCATACCGATGCGGGAGGGTGAGGACTCTGGAGTGCGAGCCATGCGCACCACTCCTTTCAGTGAGGGAACAATATTATGAGGTTACCTCATAATGAGGCATCCCTGTCAACGCTAGACTCGTCTGGTGAATTCCCCGACCCCCGCGGAGCCGACGCTGGCGGAGCTCGTCACCGCCGTCGCGGGCCGGCTCCGGGCGGCCTGGCGTGACGGGCTGGCGCCCTGGGGGCTGTCGCCGCACCAGGGACGCGCGCTCCTCGTCGTCGCCCTCGTCCCCGGCCTGCGACCGACGGACCTCGCGGCACGGCTGCGGATCTCGCCGCGCTCGGTGACCGAGGTGGTGGACGGGCTGGTCCAGGCGGGGCTGCTGGAGCGGACCCCCGACCCTCACGACCGCCGCGCCGTCTCCCTCGACCTCACCGCGGAGGGGCACGCTCAGGTGCGCGCGATCCAGGAGTCCCGGGAGCAGGTGGCCGGCACGCTCTTCGACACCCTCACGTCCCACGATCGCGAGCAGCTGCAGCGCATTCTCGCCTCCCTGGTCGCGGACGGGGAGGACCCGCGCTCGCGAGGCCGTCGCAGCTGAACCGCACAGGGCGTGGCCCGGATGGCTACGGTCCCGTAGGTTGTCTTCATGGAGCCGGTCTACTCGGGCGTCATCACCGTCGCGCGGGGCGTCTTCGCAGCGCAAGGAATCCGCTTCACCGTCACCGGAGGTGAGCACGTGCCCCGGCACGGCGGGGCAGTGATGGTGATCAACCACACCGGCTACATGGACTTCACCTACGCGGGGTATGCGGCGCGCCCGGCCCGCCGCTACGTCCGGTTCATGGCCAAGGACAGCGTGTTTCGCCACAAGGTCAGCGGTCCCCTGATGCGGGCCATGAAGCACATCCCGGTGGACCGCTCCGCCGGGGCCGCGTCCTACGGTCACGCGGTCCGGTTCCTGCGCCAGGGCGAGATCGTCGGGGTGTTCCCCGAAGCGACGATCTCGCGCTCCTTCGAGCTCAAGGCGTTCAAGAACGGTGCCGCCCGGATGGCCCAGGAGGCCGGCGTGCCGATGCTGCCGGTCGTCATGTGGGGGTCGCAGCGGGTGTGGACCAAGGGCCACCCCAAGCGCCTCGGCCGCACCAACGTCCCGATCGTCATCGCCGTCGGCGAGCCGGTGCCGGTGGCGCCCGGCGAGAGCATCGACGAGGCGACGACCAAGATCCACGCGGTGATGGAAGACATGCTCCACGCGCTGCAGGAGTCCTACGAGCCGTTGACCGGCGACGAGCGGGTGTTCCTCCCAGCCCGGCTCGGCGGCGCGGCGCCCACGCTCGAGGAGGCCAACCAGCTCGACGACGACGAGCGGCGCGACGCGATCCGCAAGGCGAGCGCCGCCCGCAAGGCGGAGCGGGCGGCCGCGGCGGCGAAGCCGGGCTCGAAGCCCTGACCGCGCGCGCCGCCCGTCCTCGCATACCCCCTCAGGCGGGTCCGGGGATCGGGTCCTAGAGTCGCGAGCGTGGCCGGTTCACTGATGGGCAACGCGGTCCCGCGCGTCGAGGACCCCGACCTGGTCCAGGGCAAGGGCGCCTACGTCGACGACATCACCGTCGCGAACGCGCTGCACCTGGCATTCGTGCGAAGTCCCTTCGCGCACGCCCGAGTTCACGTGAACGACGTCGAGGCGGCCCGCGCGGCGCCGGGCGTCGTGGGCGTGTTCACGGCCGCCGACCTCGACCTACCGGCGGGGTACCTGTTCTTCGAGGTCAACGCCGAGTGCGCCCGGCCGCCGCTGGCCACCGACCGAGTTCGGTTCGTCGGAGAGCCGGTCGCGGTGGTCGTCGCGGAGACCCGCGCCCAGGCCGCCGACGCGGTCGAGCTGGTCGACGTCGACTACGACCCGCTGCCCGCGGTCGTCGACATGGAGGAGGCGCTGGCGCCCGGCGCACCGCTGCAGTTCGACGCGGTTCGGGGCAACGTCGTGGGCGGCGAGCGTGACCCCGACGACACGGAGGACGCGCTCGCCGGCGCGGACCGGGTCGTGCGCGTGCGGATCGAGAACCCGCGGCTGGCCGTCGCGCCGATTGAGGGCAACGCGGTCCTCGTCATCCCGGGCCAGGACGGCGACGAGTTCGACGTCACCGCCTACGTCTCGACCCAGATGCCGCACGGAGCCCGCGCCGCCATCGCCCGGAACTTCCGGCTCGACAAGAAGCGGGTGCGCGTCATCGCGCCGTTCGTGGGCGGCGCCTTCGGCGGCAAGGCGGGGCTGCCCGTCGAGCACACCGTCGCGGTCGCGGTGGCCCGGCGCCTCAACCGACCAGTGAAGACGACTGAAACCCGGTCGGAGGCGATGCTCTCGATGCAGGGTCGCGGTCAGGTCGAGTACGTCGAGCTCGGGCTCACCGAGGACGGCCGGTTCACCGGGTTGCGCTGCCGGATCGTCGGCGACAGCGGTGCGTATGCGGGCTTCGGCGGCACGTTCGCCTACTCGACGACGTACATCATGGCCACCGGCGTCTACGACATCCCGAAGCTCAACTACGCGGGCATCGCGGCGCTGACCAACACCGCGCCGGTCGGGGCGTTCCGGGGTGCCGGGCGGCCCGAGGCCGCCGCCATGATCGAGCGCCTCGTCGACGTCGCCGCCGACGAGCTGGGCCTCGACCCGGTCGAGATCCGGCGCCGCAACTTCATCGGGTCGGATGCCTTCCCCTTCCACACCCTGACCGGGCTCACCTATGACTCGGGGGACTACGACCTGCCGCTGCGGGAGGCGCTGCGGATCGCCGACTACGACGCGCTGCGGATTGAGCAGGCGGAACGACTCGCTCGGGGCGACGCGCGGCTGCTCGGGATCGGCGTCGCGGTGTACGCCGAGATCACCGGCGGCGGGTCTGGGGAGTACGGCTTCGTGGGAGTGGCCGACGACGGCATGGTGACGGTCCGGGCCGGCACGTCCTCGCACGGGCAGGGTCACGCGACAGCGTTCTCGATGCTCGTCGCGGACCGGTTCGGAATCCCGTTGGAGCACATCCGGTTCGAGCAGTCGGATACCGCGCTCGTGCCCCGGGGCGCGGGCACCGGCGGGTCTCGGTCGCTCCAGGTCGGCGGAAGCGCCGTCTCGGGCGCGGCCGACGTCGTCGTCGAACACGCGCGTCGCGTGGCGGGTGCGCTGCTCGAGGCGTCGGTGGACGACATCGAGCTGACTGAGGGCCGGTTCTCCGTCGCCGGGGTACCGGACCAGCTGGTGTCGTGGGCCGAGGTGGCCAGCCGTGCGACCGAGGACGACGAGCCACTGCAGGCGGAGCACGACTTCAAACCGGCGGACGCCACGTTCCCGTTCGGCGCCCACGTCTCGGTCGTCGAGGTCGACACCGAGACCGGCCTGGTCACGCCGCTGCGGCACATCGCCGTCGACGACTGCGGCCGCGTGCTCAACCCGCTGCTCGTCGGCGGCCAGCAGCACGGCGGCATCGCCCAGGGCATGTCGCAGGCCCTCTGGGAGCACTTCGAGTACGACGCCGACGGCAACCCGGTCACGGCCACGTTCGCCGACTACAACATGCCGGCGGCGACGGAGGTCCCGAGCGTCACCGTCTCCAACACCGAGACGCCGACGCCGATGAACCCGTTGGGCGCCAAGGGAATCGGCGAGTCCGCCACCGTCGGGTCTACTCCCGCGGTCCAGAACGCGGTGGTCGACGCCGTGAGCCACCTCGGGATCCGGCACCTCGACATGCCGCTGACGCCGGATCGCGTGCTGCGCGCCATTCGGCAGGCTCAGGACGGCTCGCTGCCGGACATCTGGCGGGAGCCGCCCGACGTCTTCGGCCGGCTCGACGTCCGGTCCGGCGACGACGAGGCGGACGAGGCCGCCGCGATCTGACCCGCTCAGCGTGTAGGCGGACCCGACCACGCTGCCGTGGCCACCTGCGGACCGGTGTCGGGAAGGGGCAGCAGCCCGGCGACGCCCATCCCGCCGACGACGGGGCTCACCGCTGACCTGGCCCCGGCGACGAGGTTGTCCGGGACCGTACCGGCGGGCAGCATGAGGGCCTCGGCGAACGCGGCGGCGTCAGCCGGCCGGTCCTCGGGCAGCTTGGCCAGTCCCGCCATGACCGTGGTTCGAAGGGGCTCGGGGACATCGTCAGGAAGGTCCGGCGCCGGCTGGACGACGTGGGCGAGAGCCGTCGTGACCACGGACTCACCCTGGAACGGACGCGTCCCCGTCAGCACCTCGTAGCCGACGACGGCCAGCGAGTAGATGTCGCTGGCCGGGCCGGCGGGCTGCCCTTGCAGCTGCTCCGGCGAGAGGTAGTGCGCGGTGCCCAGCACCTCCCCGGTCTGCGTCAGGTCGGATCCGGCGGTGGCCTTGGAGATCCCGAAGTCCGTCAGCCGGGCGTACCCGTCGGCATCGACGACGATGTTCGCCGGCTTGACGTCACGGTGGATGACCCCGGCATCGTGAGCGGCGCCAAGGGCCAGCGCGGCCTGGTAGAGCACGTCGCGGGCCTCCTCCACGGGCAGCGGCCCGCGCCGCTCGAGGATGGCGGACAGCGGCTCGCCGTCGATGAGCTCCATGACGAGGTACGCCGACTCCTCTCCCTCGCCGAAGTCGTGGACGGTGACGATGTTGGGGTGCTGCAGGGCTGCACTGTTGCGGGCCTCGGCTCGGAACCGCTCGAGGAAGGTCTGCCGGTTCGCCGCGCCGGGCCGCAGCACCTTGACGGCGACCGGCCGTTCCAGCGTCTCGTCGCGCGCTCGCCACACCTGTCCCATGCCACCCACGGCGATGACGTCCTCGAGCCGGTAGCGGTTCGCCAGCAGCAGGCCGGTCTCGTAGTTCACCGGGCGCTCCGCGGGAGGTGAAGGCGGGTACGACGTCGTGCGAGGGGATGGCGACTGGTCACACTCGTCCTTCGGGCGCTGGGCCAGATTCCGTACCCCCGGGCAAGGCCACCGCTCGCATGCTGCCGTCCGGTAGGGGGCCTGTCAAACCGAAACTCCAGAGCCTGGCGACCGCCCGCCGAGAGGTACGCGTGTGGTCGCGTAGCCTGCCGCGCATGCCCGGCCGCCGCGTTCCCGAGGGCCCGCCGCCGGCACCAGTGGTGCAGCGGCTCCGGCTCCGGTACGCCAAACGGGGACGGCTGCGGTTCTCGTCGACGCGGGACTTCCAGCGCGCCCTGGAGCGCGCGCTGCGCCGCGCCGACGTCCCCATGGCCTTCAGCGCCGGGTTCCATCCGCACCCGCGCATCTCGTATGCGAACGCCGCCCCGACGGGGACGGCCAGCGAGGCCGAGTACGTCGAGCTGGCGGTGAACGAGCGCGTCGACCCGGAGGCGGTCCGAGTCGCCCTCGACGAGGCGCTACCGGCGGGGCTGGACGTGCTCCAGGTGGTCGAGGCGGGACCGGGCTCGCTCGCGGACCGGCTGCAGGCCAGCGACTGGGTGGTCGCGGTGCCCCGGGTGGACGCCGACGAGCTGCAGGTGGCGGTCGACGCGTACCTCGCCGTCGACCGCGCCGAGGTCAGCCGCACGTTCAAGACCGGGCCGCGGACCTTCGACACGCGGGTGGCCGTGCTCGACATGCGGGTGGTCGAGGCGGCGACCGTGACGGACGCCGTGCCGCACGCGGTGCCGGCCGGAGAGGCGGGGTGTGCGATAATTCGCATGGTCGTACGGCACACCACACCGGCCGTACGCCCCGACGACATTCTGACCGCGCTGCGTGCTGTCGCGGGTCTGGTGCCGCCGGCGCCACCTCTGGTGACGCGGCTGGCGCAGGGTCCGCTCGTTCACGGAGTCGCGGCGGTGGCTGATCCACTGGCTGCCGACGAGAACGTCGGCGGCAGCTGAGACGGTGCCGCGCCAGACGCGCGAGCCGACCCGGCTGTAGTACGACGACTTCCGTCGCACCAGATCCCTGGTGACGACGACACCAACACCGCGCACGAGAGACGTGGGTCCGGAAGGGCCGGTGTGGCACCTCCCGTGGAGACGGAGAGGACGCCGACATGGCATCCGAGTACGAACCCACCGACCAGCACGATGACCACCAGCAGGACACCGGCCAGCCCGACGCCAGCGCCGAGGCGCTTGAGCAGGGTCCCGACACCCTGGCCGTGACCGAGGCGGCCGAGAGCGACGCTCCGCCGGCGCCTCGGACCCGCACCCGCAAGACCGCCGCCAAGACGGCCAGCACCACGAAGGCGGCCAAGGCGACCACCGCGAAGGCGGCCACGGCCAAGACGGCCAAGGTGGCCAAGGCCACCGCCGGGGGCGCTTCCGGCCCTGTCAAGGCGGCGAAGGCGACCCGCACCACGAAGAAGGCGGCCGCCAAGAAGGCGGCCCCCGCGCCTACCGATGCGCCCGCAGGGGAGATCTCCCTGACGGACATCCTCGAACCCGCGCTCGAGAACGACCCGATCGCTGGCGATCCGATCGCGACCGAGCCGGCCGCCCCGGCCAAGCGGGGTCGTCGCCGGTCCGCGCGCCCGGCCGAGGAGCCGTCGACCTCCGAGAGCGGGTCGCCCGACACCACCGCCGGAAGCCTCGTGGACGAGGATGCGCTGCGCTTCGACCGGCTCGAGGCACCGACTGTCCCGTCACGACCGACGAGGACGACGAGGACGACGAGATCGACGGTCAGCCGACCGAGTCCGCCGATACCGCGGCCACGGCCGACATCCCCGAGGCTCCCGAGGAGCCGGGCGGGGCCGCATTCGGACCGTTGTTCCAGGCCCCGACGCCCCCCAGCCGGCGCCGTCGACGAGCCTCGGCACCGTCCGCCGCACCGGCCCCCGGCAGCCCGGCCCCCGAGGCCGAGGCGTCGCCGGAGGCTGACACGACCACGGAGAAGACCCCGGCCGACGAGAGCTCCGACGAGGGCGCCGAGGCCGCGGAGAGCCCGCGCCGTCGCCGCCGTCGCGGCGGCAAGGGCCGCCGCAGCCGGTCGTCCGCCGCCCCCGCGCCCGATCAGGCCGACGAGGCCGGCGCGAGCGACCCGTCGAACAGGACGGGAAGTCCGACACGGGCGAGAAGGCCGACGGTGGTGGCGCGGCCGACAGCGAGTCGGGCGACGACGCCGAGGGCGGCTCGACGAGCCGCCGGCGGACCCGCCGGCGTCGCCGCAGCGGCGGCGGCGACACCGAGGCCGACGAGCCCGGCGTGACCACTAAGGTCCGCGACTCGCGACGGGACGAGGTCACCGCGCTCAAGGGCTCGACCCGGCTGGAGGCCAAGAAGCAGCGCCGTCGCGAAGGCCGCGAGGCCGGCCGGCGGCGGACGATCATCACCGAGGCCGAGTTCCTGGCCCGTCGCGAGAGCGTCGAGCGGGTCATGGTGGTGCGCCACGTGGGCGACCGCACCCAGATCGGGGTGCTCGAGGACGGGGTCCTCGTCGAGCACTACATCTCCAAGGAGACCAGCGTCTCCATGGCCGGGAACATCTACCTCGGCCGGGTCCAGAACGTGCTCCCCTCGATGGAGGCGGCGTTCGTCGACATCGGCAAGGGGCGCAACGCGGTCCTCTACGCCGGCGAAGTCAACTGGGACGCCGCCGGCCTGGAGGCGAACCAGCCGAAACGCATCGAGAACGCCCTGACCTCCGGAGAGAGCGTCCTGGTCCAGGTGACCAAGGACCCCATCGGCCACAAGGGCGCCCGACTGACGTCGCAGATCTCGCTGCCCGGCCGGTACCTCGTCTACGTCCCGAACAGCGGCATGACCGGGATCAGCCGCAAGCTGCCCGACACCGAGCGCTCGCGGCTGAAGAAGATCCTCAAGGAGGTCGTGCCGGACACGGCCGGCGTCATCGTGCGCACCGCCGCCGAAGGCGCCTCGGAGGAGGAGCTGAAGGCCGACGTCGAGCGCCTGACCGCGACCTGGGCCGACATCACCGCCAAGGCGGAGGCGGCGACCGGCGGCGGTGGCAAGAAGAAGAACAAGGGCGGCAGTGCGCCGCTGCTGCTCCACGGCGAGCCGGACCTCACCGTCCGCGTCATCCGCGACATCTTCAACGAGGACTTCGCCCAGCTGGTCGTCGACGGCGACCAGGCGTGGCAGGAGGTGTCCGAGTACGTCTCGAGCGTCGCTCCGGACCTCGCCGACCGGCTCACCCGGTGGACCAGTGAGGACGACCTCTTCACCCACTTCCGCGTCGACGAGCAGATCGCCAAGGCCATGGACCGCAAGGTGTGGCTGCCGTCCGGCGGGTCGCTGGTCATCGACCGCACCGAGGCCATGACGGTCGTCGACGTCAACACCGGCAAGTTCATCGGGTCGGGGGGCAACCTCGAGGAGACGGTCACCAAGAACAACATCGAGGCGGCCGAGGAGATCGTCCGCCAGCTCCGGCTGCGCGACGTGGGCGGGATCATCGTCATCGACTTCATCGACATGGTCCTGGAGTCCAACCGCGACCTCGTGGTGCGCCGGCTCCTCGAGTGCCTCGGCCGAGACCGCACCAAGCACCAGGTCGCCGAGGTCACCTCGCTCGGCCTCGTGCAGATGACCCGTAAGCGGGTCGGTTCGGGCCTCATCGAGGTCTTCTCGGAGACCTGCGAGGCCTGTGGCGGACGCGGCATCATCGTCCACAGCGACCCCGTCGACAAGGGCGGCAACGGGCAGGAGCACCACGACAACGGCGGTTCGAGCACGGGGCGTGGGTCGACCGGCCGCAGCCGTGGCCGCACCCGGGCGCCCGAGCCCGCCGCGCCGGTGCGGCACAGTGGGCCGACGCCCGCCCAGATCGCCGCCGCCGCGCACGCCGCCGCCATGAAGTCGAGCGGGTCTGCGGATGACCTCACCGCTGACAACGGCTCCGAGCCCGGCGTCGAGGGGCAGGACGCTCCGACCGACATCGTGTTCGAGCTCGACCTCGAGGAGATCGCCACGGCTGGGCCGCCGGCCGAGCCCGGCGCCGAGCCAGAGGCGGAGCTGGTCGCCGACGAGCCGGTAATCGACGAGCCCGTCGTCGACGAGCCGGTCGTCGACGAGCCGGTCGCCGACGAGCCCGTCGCCGACGAGCCCGTCGCCGAGGAGCCCGTCGCCGAACCGGCCCCGTCCTTCACCACCGAGCCGGAGCACGCGGATCCGCTGGAGACACCGGAGATCAGCCCTCCGTCGCGACCCCGTCGGCGCCGCGGCCGAGTGGTCGCACCGGCCGGTCCGCCGCGGGCCTTCACGCCGGGGGGCGACACCGACGGCTGATTTGGGCGGGGAACCGGCGAACCGGTACGATCGTGCGTTGGTGCGCCCACCGATCTGTGCTCCGCGACACCGCGGGAGCTACGTGACGGTTCAAGAGTGTGCGCCGTTTCGTGACTTACGAGGAACCATTGAGAGCGAGTGACCTGTGTACGCGATTGTTCGCGCTGGCGGACGCCAGGAGAAGGTGTCGGTGGGCGACGTCCTGCTGATCGACAAGGTGGCGGGTGCGCCGGGCGACAGCATCGACCTGACACCGCTGCTCGTCGTCGACGGCGGCACGGTCACCAGCGACGCGGCCAAGCTGGCCAAGGTCAAGGTCACCGCCGAGGTCGTCAAGCCGGCCAAGGGCCCGAAGATCACCATCATGAAGTTCAAGAACAAGACCGGGTACCGCAAGCGCCAGGGGCACCGTCAGCCCCTGACGCAGGTCAAGGTCACCACGATCAGTCACGATCAGAACGTCTGAGAGGCGCTGGAGATGGCACACAAGAAGGGCGCGTCCTCGTCCCGTAACGGGCGTGACTCCAACGCGCAGTACCTCGGCGTCAAGCGGTTCGGTGGCCAGCAGGTCAACGCCGGCGAGATCATCGTCCGCCAGCGCGGCACCCACTTCCACCCCGGCGAGGGCGTCGGCCGGGGCAAGGACGACACCCTCTTCGCGCTCGTCGCGGGTGCGGTGAAGTTCGGCAACAAGCGCGGTCGCAAGGTCGTCAACATCGAGCAGACGGCCGACGCCTGAGGCGCAGGCTTGTCGAGGAGAGGGCGGACCACCCGGTCCGCCCTTTCTGTTTCACCAGCAGGGCTCTGAACGGGAGGAACGGTATGCCAGCGGCGAGCTTCGTCGACCGGGTCGTCCTCCACCTCGCGGCGGGTCACGGCGGCCACGGTGTCGCTTCGGTCAAGCGCGAGAAGTTCAAGCCGCTCGGGGGGCCCGACGGCGGGAACGGGGGCAAGGGCGGCTCGGTGATCCTCCGTGTCGACTCCCAGGCCACGACCCTGCTCGACTACCACCATCGCCCGCACCAGAGCGCCGGCAACGGCAAGCCCGGCGCGGGCGACGAGCGGAACGGGGCCGATGGTGCGGACTTGGTTCTCCCGGTGCCCCCGGGCACGGTCGTCAAGGACGTCGCCGGCCACATCCTCGTCGACCTCGTCGCCGAGGGCCAGGAGCACGCCGTGGCTCGCGGCGGTCGGGGCGGGCTGGGCAACAAGGCGCTGGCGTCGCCGCGCCGGAAGGCGCCGGGGTTCGCCTTGCTCGGCGAGCCCGGAGACGCCCTGGACGTCGTTCTCGAGCTGAAGTCGCTGGCCGACGTCGCCCTCATCGGGTTCCCCTCGGCGGGGAAGTCGTCGCTGGTCTCCGTGCTCTCCGCGGCCCGGCCGAAGATCGCCGACTATCCGTTCACGACCCTCGTCCCGAACCTCGGGGTCGTCACGGCCGGTGACATGCGCTTCACCATCGCCGACGTCCCCGGGCTGATCCCGGGGGCGCACCTGGGCCGCGGCCTCGGCCTGGAGTTCCTCCGGCACGTCGAGCGCTGCTCCGTCCTGGCCCACGTCATCGACTGCGCCACCCTGGAACCCGGTCGCGACCCGCTCACCGACCTCGACGTCATCGAGGAGGAGCTCGCCGCCTATGTCCCCGACGCCGACCTCGGCGGCCGGCCGCTCGCGGAGCGCACCCGCGTGATCATCCTCAACAAGGCCGACGTCCCCGAGGCCCGCGAGCTCGCGGAGATGGTGACGCCGGACCTCGAGGAGCGAGGGTACGAGGTCCACATCGTGTCGGCCGTCGCGCACACCGGGCTCAACGAGCTCACCTATGCACTCGGTCGCCTCGTGACGGCGGCTCGAGCCGAGTTCGCCGATGTCGTGCCGCAGCGGATCGTGCTGCGCCCCAGGGCAGTCGACGACTCCGGGTTCGTGGTGCGGCGCGAGCAGACGCCGGACGGACCCGCATACCGGGTGGTGGGGGAGCGTCCGACCCGCTGGGTCCGGCAGACCGACTTCACCAACGACGAGGCCGTGGGATACCTCGCCGACCGGCTGGGCCGCCTCGGCGTCGAGGAGGCGCTGGTCAAGGCCGGTGCGGTGTCCGGCGACATGGTGCTCATCGGTGCGGCCGACGACGCGGTCGTCTTCGACTGGGAGCCCACGCTGGTCAGCGGGGCCGAGCTGCTGGGCCAGCGCGGGAGTGACCTGCGGCTCGCCGAGTCCACCCGCGCGAGCCGCGACGAGAAGCGGGAGGCCGCGCGCGACCGCTACGTCGCGCGCCAGGCCACCCAGTCGGACCTCGAGGCCGAGCGGCGGGCCGGCCACTGGGCGACGGCCCGCGACGACGGCGACGAGGACTGATGGAGTGGGAGTACCTCCTCCTGACCGCCACCCGGAGCTGACCCTCGGGGCACGATCCCGTCCGCCCGGACCATCGGACGGGTGAGCCGGTCGGCTCAATAGACTCGCTGCTCGTGTCGACGCGGGCCGCCATCGCCGCCGCCGACCGGCTCGTCGTCAAGGTGGGGTCCTCCTCGCTGACCGGGCCGGACGGTGGTCTCGACGCGGCGCGCCTCATGGCCCTGGTCAACGTGTTGGCCGCCCGGCGGCACGCCGGCAGCTCTGTCGTCCTGGTCTCGTCCGGCGCCATCGCCGCCGGGCTCGGGCCGCTCGGACTGGCGCGACGCCCGCGCGACCTCGCGACCCAGCAGGCGGCGGCGAGCGTCGGGCAGGGGGCCCTCGTCGCCGCATACCAGCACGCCTTCGGCGCCCACGACCTCACTGTCGGCCAGGTGCTGCTCACCGCCGACGACGTGACCCGGCGTACCCACTACTCCAACGCACGCCGAACACTCGAACGGCTCCTCGCCCTCGGCGTCGTCCCCGTCATCAACGAGAACGACACGGTGGCGACGCACGAGATCCGGTTCGGTGACAACGACCGGCTCGCCGCGCTGGTCGCTCATCTGATCCACGCCGACGCCCTCGTCCTCCTGTCCGACGTCGACGCGCTGTACGACGGACCTCCACACCGCCCGGGCAGCCGCCGGATCCCCGAGGTCGGCGGTGCGGCGGACCTCGCCGAGGTCGTGGTGAAGGGGTCGGCGTCGAGCGTCGGCACGGGCGGGATGGCGACGAAGCTCGAGGCCGCGGCCATCGCGACCGCGGCCGGTGTGACGACCCTGCTCACCTCGGCGGACCGCGTTCGCGAGGGCCTTGCCGGGGAGGACTTCGGCACCCTGTTCACCCCGACCGGGTCGCGGCGCGCCTCGCGGCTGCTCTGGCTCGCGCATGCGACGGAACCGCGCGGGCGCGTCCTTCTGGACGCTGGTGCCGTTCGGGCGGTCGTGGACCGACGGAAGTCGTTGCTGCCGGCGGGGATCACCGGGGTCGAGGGGCGGTTCGACGAGGGCGATCCCATCGATGTCTGTGGCCCGCACGGCGATCCGGTCGCCCGCGGCCTGGTCAACTACTCGTCGGACGAGCTGCCCGGCATGCTCGGCCGCTCGACCCACGACCTCGCCCGCGAGCTCGGGCCGCAGTACGAGCGCGAGGTCATCCACCGCGACGACATGGTGCTGCTCGGACCGTGAGCGTCGCCGCGCCGCCCGGCGTCGTGCACGTGCCGATGCCGCAGGGAACCCAGGGGAGCACCCTGCTCCGGGTGGCCGAGCGGCTCAGCGAGGCGCACGAACGGGCCGGCGGGACGGCCGCTGTGGCTCTCGCGCCGGGGCTCCGAACCGAGCACGCGCGATCGCTGCCCGTGCCGTACGGCGCCGTCCGGTTCGCGGTGCCCGACCTCCGACGGGACGTCGCGTGGGGTCGGCTCGGACGGCTGCGCCCGCACTTCGGGCACGTCTACGACCCCGCGGTCGAGGTGGTCAGCGGCGAGAACCCGGACCTCGTCCTCCTCTACGAGGGTCACTACGCGGCAGCCAGCCTTCCGCAGTGGGAACGACTGCGGCGTCAGGGTTCTCGCGTCTGCCTCTACGTGCACAACCGGCTCTCTCGCAGCTACGGCCGGGGCGAGCTGAGGCGACTCCTGGGTCACGCCGACCGCGTCGTGTTCGTCGCGGAGCACCAGCGTGCCGAGACGGAGGATCGGCTCGGGGGCGGGCACGACGTCCCGCTCGCCGTGGTTCACAACGGCGTCGACGAGCTGTTCCGGGCCGCCGGCTCGCGGAGCGCGACCGACGGCGAGTTCGTGGTGACCTTCGTCGGCAACGTCGTCGCCGCGAAGGGGCCGCACCTCGTCTGCCAGGCGGCCGATCTCGCCGCCCGGCTGACCGGGCGGCCGTTCCGGGTCCGGGTGGTCGGGGACGCCTGGTACGGCCGCGGGGGCCTCTCGGCCTACGAGTCCTGGCTGCGCCAGCAGTGCGCCGGCCTCGGCACACCGGTCGAGTTCGTCCCGCACGTCGACCGTCATCGCGTCGCCGAGCTGTTCCGCGACTCCTCGGCGGCCTGCTTCCCGAGCGAGGTCGAGTCCCTGCCGACGGCGGCCCTCGAGGCCATGGCCTCGGCTCTGCCGGTCGTCTGCTCCGACATCCCCGGTATGCGTGAGGTCGGCGGCGATGCCGTTCTCGCCCGGCCGCGTGAGGACGTCGAGGCGCTGGCGGACGCGCTCGCGTCCTTGGCCGAGGACGCTGCCGTCTACGCCGAACGGAGCCGGCTGGTGTGGGAGCGGGCCCGCGAGTTCACCTGGGACCGCGCCGCCTCCGAGCTCGCGAGCGGATAGCCCCTCGATCCTCGCCTGCCGAAACCCCGCGGCGGCGCCGCCAAGACACGCCGTACTCTGGAGGCATGGCCGCCGGAACGATCGACCCTGCCGCGGTCGAACAGGTGAACGCACTCGCCGAGGGGGCCCGCCGGGCCTCCCGACAGCTCGCGCTGCTCCCGCGGACGGCCAAGGACGAGGCGCTCCACACGATCGCCGACGCCCTCGTCGCGGCCACCGGCGAGATCGTCACGGCCAACGCCGAGGACCTCGAGCGCGGCCGCCAGAACGGCCTCTCCGACGGGCTCCTCGACCGACTCACGCTCGACGACCGTCGGATCGGCGCGATCGCCCAAGCGGTGCGCGACATCGCGGCGCTGCCCGACCCCGTGGGTGAGGTGGTCCGCGGTTCGACGCTGGCCAACGGCCTGCAGATCCGCCAGATGCGGGTCCCGATGGGCGTGGTCGGGATGATCTACGAGGCTCGACCCAACGTCACGGTGGACGCCGCCACCCTCGGCCTCAAGAGCGGCAACGCGGTGATCCTCCGCGGTGGGTCGGCCGCGGCGTCGAGCAACCGCGCACTGGTCGCCGTGATGCGCAAAGCCCTTGCGGCCCAAGGGATCGACGAGAACGCGGTATGCCTGCTCGACGGTGGCGGACACGACGCCGCGCGGGCGCTGATGACCGCCCGCGGCCTCGTCGACCTCGTCATCCCCCGGGGCGGCGCCAACCTCATCCAGACCGTCGTCACCGAGTCGACCGTGCCGGTCATCGAGACCGGGATCGGCATCAACCACGTCTACGTCGACGCGGCGGCCGACCTCGACGTCGCCGAGAGCATCGTCGTCAACGCCAAGGCCCAGCGGCCCAGCGTGTGCAACGCGGCGGAGACCCTCCTCGTCCACGAGAGCGTCGCGGACGCGTTCCTGCCGAAGGTGCTGGCCGGCCTCGGCGCGGCCGGCGTCGTCGTCCACGCGGGTCCCGAGCTGGAGCGTCATGCCGACGCCGCCGGCGCCGCATACGCGCTCGCCTCCGACGAGGACTTCCGCACCGAGTGGTACTCGCTCGACATGAGCGTCCGGACCGTCCCCGACCTCGACGCGGCCCTCGACCACATCCGCACGTTCGGCACCCAGCACACCGAGGTGATCGTCACCGAGGACCGCGCGGCGGCCCGCCGGTTCACCTCGGAGGTCGACGCGGCGGTCGTCATGGTCAACGCGTCGAGCCGGTTCACCGACGGCGGCGAGTTCGGGTTCGGCGCCGAGATCGGGATCTCGACCCAGAAGCTGCACGCGCGCGGCCCGATGGCCCTGCCCGAGCTGACGACGACCAAGTGGGTCGTCGAGGGGGACGGCCAGATCCGCGGCTGACACGGATTCGTGGTGCCGGTGACCGCGCTGGCATGATGACCGACCGTGGAGGGCACCGAGGTCCGGAAGCTGGCCGCGCTCGAGGACACCCATTGGTGGTACCGCGAGCGCCGTCACCTGCTGGGCAAGGCCCTCCAGGGGGTCACCCCCGGGCGGGCCCTCGACATCGGCGCGGCCGGTGGCGGCAACACCCGGGTGCTGCGTGACCTCGGCTGGACGCCGGTCGCCATGGAGTACGGCGAGGAGGGTGCGGAGGTCGCCCATGAGCGCGGCCTGGCCACGGTGCGCGCCGACGCGCGGTACCTGCCTCTCGCCGACGCCTCGCTGAGCCTGGTCGTCGCGTTCGACATCCTCGAGCACATCGAGGAGGACGACCTCGCCGTCACCGAGATCAACCGGGTGCTCCGGCCGGACGGGACGTTCCTCGTCGCGGTCCCGGCCGACCCGAAGCTGTGGTCCGACCACGACGTCGCCGTCGACCACGTGCGCCGCTACACGCGCGAGACGCTGTCGTCGGTGCTGCACCGCGGTGGGTTCGACATCGCCGCGATGACGTCGTGGAACGTGCTGCTGCGGCCGGTCGTCGCGATGCGACGCAAGAAGTCGTCGGGCAGCGACCTCGACGACCTTCACCCGGTCGTCAACGGCGCGCTCACCGCGATCATCACGGCGGAGCGCTACCTACCGGTCAAGCAGCTCCCCGGCGTGAGCCTCCTCGTCACGGCGCACCCGCGCGGCTGACCCGGGCACACCGGCAACCTCCGGGACCGTCGGCACGGGCTCGGTCGGGACGGACCCCTCGGGCTCGTGCCAGCCGTCCGGGGTGCGGGCGACCGGCGGCGGGGTGCCCGCGACGAGCCGGGCGTCCGGCGGCAGCGGGGTGTCCGTCGGGCCGTGCCGGCCCTTGGTCGCGGTGAGGGAGTCGTAGGCGATGAAGTAGGTCGGGCGGCCCTGCATCTGGGTGTACATCCGGCCGATGTACTCGCCGAGCAGCCCCAGGCAGAGCAGCTGCGCGGCGCCCACCGACGACACGATGAGCACGGTCGACGTCCAGCCGGCGACGGTATGCCCGCTGACCCCGGCCACGATGGCGTAGAGGGCGAGGAGGACGGCGAGCACCCCACCGCCGAGGCCGAGGAACGTCGCGAGCCGCAGCGGCGCCATCGAGAAGCCGGTCACGGCGTCGAGCGACAGCTTCAGCATCTTGAAGAACGGGTACTTCGACGCGCCGGCGGCCCGCTCGTCGCGGCGGTACCCGACGACGTCGGAGGGGAACCCGAGAGCCGGCACGATGAACCGCAGCACCCGGTTGTGCTCGGGGAGGTCGTTGATCGCGTCCACGGTGGCGCGGGACATCAGCCGGAAGTCGCCGGCGTCGTTGATCGCCTCGCTGCCGGAGATCGTCCGGATGGTCGTGTAGAACGTCTTCGCGGTGGTGCGCTTGAACCACGAGTCGGTCGACCGGTCGTTGCGGACGCCGTAGACGACGTCGACGCCTTCGCCGCGGGCCTTGGCCAGCATCTGCGCGATGACCTCGGGCGGGTCCTGCAGGTCGGCGTCGATGGTGACGATGAAGTCGCCGCGGGCGCGCTGCAGCCCCGCGGAGATCGCCGCCTGATGGCCGGCGTTGGCGCGCAGCCGGACCACCCGGAGCTGGTGCCAGTCGCGGTGCATCCGCTGCAGGATCGCCGGGGTCAGGTCAGTGCTGCCGTCGTCGACGGCCAGCACCTCGTACGTCGCGTCGAGGCCCTCGAGGACAGGTTGCAGCCGGTCGACGAGCAGGGGAAGGACGTCCTCCTCGTTGTACATGGGGATGACCACGGACAGGACCGGATGCATGCCCTCAAGGTTACGGCGGCGACGAGCGGTCTGCTGTGCGCACGTTGTCCGGCGGCCATGAACGTGCTCATTGTGTTACCGGAGGCGTTGGATACGTTGGGCTGGTGGAGCGGGGGGACGTCGTGCCGGTGCGGTTCGGCAAGTGGGGCGGGCGCCCGCACTGGGAGATGGACCTGCGGTACCTCGGCGCCGACCAGTTCGGCGACTGGTTGGGTTCGCCCGCCGGGATGCCGATGCGTCGCCCCGGCTGGACCACGAGGACCGACGCGGAGTGCGCCTTCCTCGTCCCGATGCAGGGCGACTTCGTCGCGTCGTTCAACGGGCGCGGTGTCCCGACCGCGATCTACGTCGACGTGACGGACCGGCCCCGCTGGGACGGCGAGACGGTCCGGGCGATCGACCTCGACCTTGACGTCGTCAAGGCCTGGGACGGGACCCTGCTCGTGGACGACGAGGAAGAGTTCGCAGAGCACCAGGTCCAGTATGGGTACCCGCCGGAGGTCGTCATTGCGGCCCAGCGGTCCTGCGACGACCTCGTGACCGCCATCGCCGGCGACCAGGAGCCGTGGGCGAGCGTCGGGCACGCCTGGTGCGCCCAGGCCGCCGAGCTGCCGCTGGCGCCGCTGCCGGACTGGGCCGACCGGGCCTGAGCTCCGGCCGGAGACGGGCGGCGACGCATACCCGGGGTATGCGCGACCGGCACGTTACGCTGGGGGCATGCCCGCGAGCGCCCTGCCTGCCGTCGTCACCGGACTCGTCAGCGCCGAGGAGCAGCACAACTCACTGCCGATGCCGCCCCTCGCCTATGGCGTGATCGCGTTCGTCGCGTTCCTTCTCGGGCTGGGCGTGCTGTGGACCTTCCGCAACACCGCCGCCAAGATCCCCTCCAAGGGGCGCAGCAACGACGCCGAGATCCACGGGTGACGTCCGAAGGCCTGAGGTGACGCGCTGAGCCGCCGGCTCGGCGTGATGGGTGGGACGTTCGACCCCATCCACCACGGCCACCTCGTCGCCGCGAGCGAGGTGCAGGCCCGGTTCGGGCTGGACGAGGTCGTGTTCGTCCCCACCGGACATCCCTGGCAGAAGGACGACAACGAGGTCAGCGCGGCGGAGCACCGGTACCTCATGACCGTCATCGCCACGGCGTCGAACCCCCGGTTCACGGTGAGCCGCGTCGACGTGGAACGGGACGGTCCGACGTACACGATCGACACGCTCCGTGAGCTCCACGACGCGAACCCTGACGCGGAGCTGTTCTTCATCACCGGCGCCGACGCGCTCGCCCAGATCCTCACCTGGAAGGACGTCGACGAGCTGTGGAACCTGGCGTTCTTCGTCGGCGTGACCCGCCCGGGCCACGAGCTGTCCGACAAGGGGCTGCCGACCGACCGGATCACGCTCATGGAGGTCCCCGCCATGGCGATCAGCTCGACCGACTGCCGCACCCGGGTCGAGGAGGGCCAGCCGGTCTGGTACCTCGTGCCCGACGGGGTCGTCCAGTACATCAACAAGTACCACCTGTACGCCTAGGAGATTCGTGACTGCAACACCCCGAGCGCTGCAGCTGGCCCGCGTGGCCGCGCTGGCGGCCGAGGACAAGATCGCACAGGACGTCATGGCCATCGACGTGAGCCAGCAGCTCGCGCTGACCGACGTCTTCGTCATCGCGTCCGCCACCAACGAGCGCCAGGTCGGCGCCATCGTCGACGAGATCGAGGACAAGCTGCGCGAGGTCGGCGTCAAGCCGATCCGGCGCGAGGGCGCTCGCGAAGGACGGTGGGTGCTCATCGACTTCGGCGACATCGTCGTCCACGTGCAGCACGCCGACGAGCGCGAGTTCTACCAGCTCGAGCGGCTCTGGAAGGACTGCCCCGAGATCGACCTCGCGACCGTCCCGGCGCCGTGAACCGGCCTCGATGACCGACGCGGGAACGCGGCGGCTGGTCGTCGTCCGCCACGGCGAGACGCTCGACAACGCAGCAGGCGTCTGGCAGGGGCTCAAGGACACGGAGCTCTCGCCGGTCGGGCTAGCCCAGGCCGAGAAGGCGGCGCCGATGGTCGCCGCCTACGAGCCGGAGTTCGTCGTCGCGTCCGACCTGGCGCGGGCGCGGGTCACCGCCGAGAGGGTCGGTGAGGCGGCGGGTATGCCGGTTCGCCTCGACCCGCGGCTGCGCGAGATCGACGTGGGGGAGTGGCAGGGGGTGACGACCGCCGAGGTGCGGAGCCGCGACCCCGAGCTGCTCAGGGCGATGGGCCGTGGCGAGGACGTCCGCCGTGGACGCACCGGGGAGACGGTGGCCGACCTGGCGACCCGGGTCCGGGCGGGGCTCGACGACGTCATCGTGGCGCTGTCGCCCGGCCGTGTGGCCGTGGTCGTCTGCCACGGCGTCGCCGCTCGAGCGGGCGTCGCGTCGCTGGTCGGGCTGGACCAGATGCAGGCCCAGCAGGTGCTGTGGGGACTCGACAACTGCCATTGGGCGGTGCTGGCCGAGGCGTCGCTGGTGTCGGGAGCGCCGGTCCCTCCTCGGTGGCGGATCGACGCCTGGAACGTCGGCGCCTGACCCCGCACGCCCCCCGGTTCGTGCTCTGAACCGCACGGATTTCCGACTCGAAACACCACGACCCGTGCTGATTTGGGCGCCTCTCGCCGTCCCGCTAGACTTCCGCAGTTCCCATTTCGGGGCTGTGGCGCAGCTGGTAGCGCACCTCCATGGCATGGAGGGGGTCAGGGGTTCGAGTCCCCTCAGCTCCACGGCGAACTGCTGGCCAAGCCGCTACGCGGCGTGGCCAGCAGTTCTGCGTGGACCCTCGTGGGCCCACCCTCAGCTCCACGACACTCGAGGGCCAGACCGCCCGGCGGTCTGGCCATCGTCATGTCTCGACCTGAGCGGCCAAGGTCAGCTCGCCAGCAGCGCGACGAGCTCGTCGCTCGCCTGGCCGAGCGTGTTGTCCGTGCCGAGGATGCGGCGGCACCCGTCCGGCTCGCCCGTTGCATCGACGGGCTCGATCCCGTGTCGATCGGGGTTGACAGCGCGTTGTCGATGGTCTTTAATCAACTTATTAGTTGATCAAGTAGAAGGTTGGATACGAGATGGACGAGGAGCGGATGGACCGAGCGTTCACCGCCCTCGGCGACCCGGTCCGGCGGGCCATCGTGGCGCGCCTCAGCACCGGGCCCGTCACCGTCAACGACCTCGCGGAACCGTTCGACATGTCCAAGCAGGCCGTGTCCAAGCACATCCAGGTGCTCGAGCACGCCGACCTCGTGACCCGTACCCGCGACGCCCAGCGTCGCCCCGTCCACCTGAACCCGACCGCGCTCGAGGAGCTCACCGCCTGGATCGACCACTACCGGCTCATCCACGAGCGGCGGTTCCGGTCCCTCGACGACCTGCTCGACCGCATACCCGACGCGTGAACCACCAGTCCGACAACGAGAACCAACGAGAACCCACGAGAATCAGGAGAGAACCAACCATGAGCACCAGCCGCACCACCAACCCACTCACCGTCACCGCCCCCGAGGGCCTGCCGTTCATCGACTTCGAGCGCGAGTTCGACCATCCCGTCGAGAAGGTCTTCCGGGCCCACCAGGACCCCGACCTCTTCCGGCAGTGGATCGGCGCCGGCAGCGACGACCTCGAGCTGGACGAGTTCAGCTTCACGACCGGCGGCCGGTTCCGCTTCGTCCAGAAGGGCGAGGGCGGCGTCGAGTACGCGTTCAACGGCGTCTACCACGTCGTCCGCGAGAACGAGTTCGCCATCCAGACCTTCGAGTTCGAGGGCTTCCCGGACGTCGTCAGCATCGAGTCGCTCACCTTCGAGCGGCTCGACGGCGGCCGGACCCGCCTGCGCGGCCACGCCGTCTACCCGTCCATGGAAGCCCGCGACGGGATGGTCGGCAGCGGCATGGAGACCGGCATGAACGCCGGCTACGCCAAGCTCGACGAGATCCTCGACGCCGCGGAGGGCGACGCGTGAGCGACACCAGCCGCGCGATGGACTGGACCCTCGAGGTCGTGATCCTCCCGGTGAGCGACCTCGAGCGGGCCATCGCCTTCTACCGCGACCAGGTCGGCTTCGACCTCGACCACCACACGACGAACGAGTTCATGGACGTCGCCCAGCTGACGCCGCGCGGCTCAGGGTGCTCGATCGTCATTGGCAACCTGCCCTCGCAGAACGAGATGGCGCCCGGCTCGATGCGCGGGCTGCAGCTCTGCGTCGCGGACGCGACGGCGGCCCGCGACGAGCTCACCTCCCGCGGTGTCGAGTGCAGTGAGATCCAGGTGTTCGACGAACGGGACGGCGGCACCCTCTTCGGGTTCACCGACCCCGACGGCAACACCTGGGCGGTCCAGCAGCTCAAGGCGCGCGGCGAGAAGCCGCTCATCCCCCGCGAGGCCCGCGGCCGGTTCGGGGAGTGACCCCACGCATACCTCATATGCGTGGCGCCGACGCACGAGGCGCGTGACCCCCAAGGGATCACGCGCCTCGCGCCGTGTGCAGCCGTTACGGCTGGTTCAGCAGGTTGTCGACGTACCCGAAGCCCTGAGGGCTGCCCCACCCGGTGGTGAGGTCGTAGCCCACGGTCGTCGGGTAGCCGGGAACCGCGTCGGGCGTGACGTACCCGTCCGCCCCGAGGTCCCAGATCCGGTTGTTCTTCAGGACGCCGCTCGGCGTCGTCCCGTAGGTCCGCGGGACGATGTCGCTGAACGCCGCGCTCTTGACGAACGACCCGCTGTAGATCGCTGTGTTGAGGTCACCGATCGGGGCCTTGTGGCCGTAGATGCGGCGCCACTGGTTGCCGATCGCGGTCAGCGCCGCGACCTGCGGCGACGAGGCCGAGGTCCCGCCGTAGACGCCCCAGAGCGGGCTGCCGTTGATCCGCGGGTAGTACGACGAGTAGACGAGCACGCCGCCGTTGACCGCCGCGTTCCACGCGACGTCCGGGACGCCCCGGTGGGGGCCGACGACGCCCGCGACCGAGTCCTGGTATGCCGGCCGGGAGTAGACCGTGGACAGGCCGCCGCCGGTGGCGATGGACGCCCAGCTCTCGTTCCAGACCGCCTCGGAGCTGCCGCCCTGGGTCCACGCCCAGTAGAGCGGGTTACGGCTGCCGTCGTCGTTGAACGGCTTGTCCTGCGTCGGGTTCCAGGTCCAGCCGGACTGCACCTGGGTGCCGCCGACCGACGTGACGTAGGGGGAGACGTTCGGGTAGCTGACCTCCGGGTCGGGCGCCGTGGCGGTCTGCTTGTGGGCCCTGGTCACACCCGTGCTGCCGTCGTCTCCGGCGCTCGAGAAGAAGGTGTCACCCTTGGCCTGGCCACGGATGAACGTCTGGTCGAACCGGGCGAAGGCGTTCTTGGCCGCCGCCGGCGACGCGAAGGCCGCCTCGTTGGTGCCGAACGACATCGAGAAGACCGTGCCCGACGGGTACCGGTCGATGCCCCAGTCGATGGCCTTCATGAGGTTCGGGAGGCCCTGGACGCCCTGGGTCTCCGCCGGGGGCGTCGCCAGCAGGACGATGTGCGCCTTGGGCGCAATGGCGTAGGCCCACTCGATGTCGAGCGTGGCCTCACCGGCCCAGCCGTCGGCTGCGGTCGGTCCGGAGGTGCCGTTGCCCTGGCCGGGCGGGTTCTTGTAGTCCGGCTTGCCCAACGGATAGGCCGCCTCGTAGTCCGGAGTGGGCCCGTTGAACGTCTTCGCGAAGAACGCCAGGTCCTCGGCACCGGTCGGCGTGCCGTAGGAGTCCACGAGGACGATGGTCTGTCCCTCGCCCTGCGTCGTGTCCGGGCTCAGGGCGTCGAGGCCGTAGAACGCGCGGATGTCGTTCGGCGTATAGCAGTGGATCGTCGTGGACACCCGACCGTCGGGAGCCGGGCGAGTGCAGGACACGGGGTCCGCGCTGGCGCCGGCGGCCTGGAAGGCGGACTCGTCGGCGCGCGCCGCTGCGTAGGTCACTGCGCCGGTGGGTCGGTTGGTCGCGGCGGAGGACTCCGTGGAGGCGGCCACGAGCGCGGTCGCGCTCAAGGCCAGGACGGCGGCACCACCGACGGCGACGGTGGTCGCCCGTCGGCGCACGCGCCGCGTCAGGGATGGAGATCTGGACAAAGCAGTTCCTTTCGGCGTTCGGCACATCCCCCGAGACGTGCGGAAGGGCGCGGCGCGCCTCTCCCCAGCCGGTGAGCGTAGGTCGGTGCGACGTCGACCCGCCCGGATCGTCGGCTGCGAAAGCCCTGGGAGTTCTCTGCCAGAAATCGGGGACCGCGACCGCATCGTTACCGACCTGCAACCCCACGGCGCTCGAAAGTGGTGAGAATACTTTTCAGCAAACCACCCCAGAGCTGAGATGGATTTTCAGGCAACGTGACGACGACAGCAGCCCCGCCCCTGGGCGTGCGCACCCGGATCCAGGCCAACGTGCCGCAGATGTCGGAGGCCATGACCAAGCTGGCGACGCTCCTCCTCGAGGAGCCGCTCGCCCCGCTGGAGCTGTCGATCACCGAGCTCGCCGCCCGCGCCGGCACCTCCGCCGCGACGGTCACCCGGTTCTGCCGGCTCATCGGGTATGCGGGGTACCTCCCCTTCCGTGTCGGGGTCGCCGCCGACGCCGGGCGGTTGCGTGCGGACGAGACCTGGCGGGTCGACATCGGCCGGGCCTTCGACCCCGACGACACCCCCGAGCAGGTGCTGCGCACGCTCTCCCAGTCACACCAGGCCGCGCTCCAGGCCACCGCGGACTCGATCGACATCGGCGAGGTGGTCCGGATCGCCGACGCCGTCGCCACCTGCGCCCACGTCGACATCTACGGCATCGGTGGCAGCGCCGTCATGGCGCGGGAGATGCAGCTTCGGCTCTACCGGATCGGGATCAACGCCCACCACTGGGGCGAGGTCCACGACGGGCTCACCAGCGCGGCCCTCCTCGACGAGGAGTCGGTCGCCATCGCCATCTCCAACACCGGCCGCACGGTCGAGACCATCGAGATGCTGGCCCAGGCCAAGTCCTCGGGTGCCTTCACCCTCGCCATCACGAGCAACGCCGACTCGCCGCTCGCCGCGCTGGCCGACGTCCACGTGGTCACCGTGGCTCCGGACGAGTACCTGCAGCCCGACGACCTGTCGGCCAAGCACGCCCAGCTGTTCGCGCTCGACCTGCTCTACCTGATCGTGGCGCAGCGGAACTTCGCGCGCACCGCCACGACACTGGCCGCCTCGGCCGCCGCCGTCGCCCCGCACCGGCGCGCGCCCAGCCGTGACCGCCGAGCGCTCCGCGCCCGCCGCACCACCACCGTCCCCACTCCCGAGGAAGCAGGCCGATGACCACGAGCACCGTCGCCGTCGCCACGCGCGAGGAGGCCTTCGCGACCTTCCACGAGCAGGTGTCCTCGCGCCTGCAGGCGGTCGCCGAGGACGCCGCTCGCGGAGGCCTGGACGCGGCCATCGACCTCGTCGTCGACTCCATCCGGCGCGGCGGGGTCCTCCAGGCGTTCGGTACCGGTCACTCGCAGGCCTTCGCCATGGAGATCGCCGGCCGGGCGGGCGGGTTCATCCCGACCCAGATGATGGCGCTGCGTGATGTCGTCCTGCACGGGTCGCGCGACGCCTCGGTGCTCACCGGCTCCGCGCTGGAACGCGACGAGACCGTCGTCGACGAGCTGTTCGCCCTGTCGCGGCACGACCCCGCTGACGTGTTCCTCATCGCCTCGAACTCCGGCGTCAACGGGTCGATCGTCGGCGTGGCGCTCCGGGCCAAGGCCGACGGCCACCCGGTCATCGCCGTGACCAGCCTCGAACACACCAACGCCGTGACGCCGAAGCATCCCAGCGGTCAGCGGCTCAGCGAGGTCGCGGACGTCGTCATCGACAACCGGGCTCCCTACGGCGACACGACCATCGACGTCGCCGGCGGCATCGGGGTCGGCGCCGTCTCCTCCCTGACCGCCGCCTACATCGCCCAGCTGATCACCATCGGCGCCGCGCAGCGGATGGCCGCTCTCGGCGAGACCCCGCCGATCTACCTGTCCGCCAACATTCCCGGCGGCGACGAGCACAACCACGCCCTCGAGGACCGGTACGGCGACCGTATCCGCCGCACCGGCTGACATCACGATCCAGCCACTGATTAGCCCCACACCCCAGGAAACCCCGCCGGAGACCCCGGCACCACGCATACCGTCCCTCGCACCGATCACCACCCTGAAAGGCAGTACCTGACGATGACCCCCAACGAGACAGGCAGCACCCCTCGTTCGACGTTCGACCGTCGGACCTTCATGCGCGGCTCACTCGCCGCGGCGGCCCTGGTCCCGCTCGGCGGGGCGCTGGCGTCCTGTGCCTCCTCGGGCACCGGCACGGGGACCGGTGCCGCGGCGACCACCGCAGCCGGCTCGGCCAACAACCCCTTCGGCCTCGCCGACAGCTCGACCATCGACGCGGTGATCTTCAACGGCGGCTACGGCTACGACTACGTGACCTTCGCGGCGGACATCGTCAAGAAGAACCACCCGACGGTCACGCCCAACGTCACCCCGTCCACGCAGATCGCGCAGCAGCTGCAGCCCCGCTTCGTCGGCGGCAACCCGCCCGACCTCATCGACAACTCCGGCGCCGGCTCGATCGGGTTCAACACGATCATCGACCAGCTCTCGACGCTGGACGACGTCCTCGCGGCCAACAACCTCGAGGGCACCAAGATCGAGTCCACCCTGTACGACGGCGTCAAGGGCCCCGGCACCTACAACGGGAAGTTCCTCGCCCTCAACTACGTCCTCACCCTCTACGGCGTCTGGTACTCACAGAGCCTGTTCGACGAGAACAGCTGGACCGCGCCGAAGACGTGGGACGAGGCCAAGGACCTCGGCGCCAAGGCCAAGGCGAAGAACAAGTTCCTGTTCGTGTGGGGCAAGGAGGCGGCGACCTACTACCAGACCCTCGCGATGGACTCCGCCATCAAGGAGGGCGGCCCCGAGGTGCGCATCGCCCTGGAGAACCTCGACCCGAAGTGCTGGTCGCAGCCGGCCATCCAGGCGGTCTTCGCCGCGATGGGCGAGTGCGTCAAGAACGGCTACTTCGTCCCCGGTGGGGCGGGCACCCAGTTCACGGCGGCCCAGGCCCAGTGGAGCAACGACCAGCAGGCGCTGCTCTACCCCTCGGGCTCGTGGATCGAGAACGAGATGAAGAAGGCCACCAAGGACGGCTTCAAGATGACCGGCATCCCGGAGATGGTCGTCAGCAGCAGCCCGAAGATGCCGTACGAGACGCTCCGCAGCGCGGCCGGTGAGCCGTTCATCGTGCCGACCGCGGGCAAGAACGTCGCCGGTGCCAAGGAGATCCTGCGCACCATGCTCTCCAAGGACGCGGCGACGAACTTCTCGAAGACCAAGCTCGCCCCGACCATCGTCAAGGGCCTCGTCCCGGCGGACGGCTTCGGTTCCACGGCGCTGCAGTCGCAGTCCAAGATGCTCGACGCCGCGGGCAAGAACGTCTTCGACTACAAGTTCGTCACCCGCTACGGCATGAACAAGGACATGCTGGTCGTGTGGAACGCGTTCCTGTCCGGGCAGACCGACGTCGCCGGGCTGACCAGCGGCCTGCAGGGCATCACCGACAAGGTCGCCGCTGACTCGTCGATCCAGAAGGAGAAAGTCACCTCGTGACCGCACCCGTCCCCGCTGTGGCTCCGGGCGCTGGGCGTAAGCCCAGGGCCCGGGGCCCGCGCGGTCGACTGACGTTCGACCGCATCAGCTTCATGGTCGTCTTCCTCGGCGTGCCGCTGGTGCTGTTCCTGGTGTTCGTCATCTCCCCGTTCGTCCAGGCGCTGTACTACGGGATGACGGACTGGTCCGGCTTCTCGCCGAACTTCAACTTCATCGGCTTCGACAACTACGTGAAGCTCGCGCAGGACGACATCTTCCGCAGGTCCGTGATCAACAGCGTGCTGCTCGCCATCGTCGTCCCGTTGGCGACGATCGTCATCGCGCTGCTGTTCGCCAGCCTGGTCACCGTCGCCGGGGGCGCGAGTGGCGGCGTGCGCGGACTGCGCGGCTCCGGCTTCTACCGGACCGTCTCGTTCTTCCCGTACACCGTGCCGGCCATCGTCATCGGCATCATCTGGGCGCAGGTCTACGACCCGCAAGCGGGGCTGCTCAACGGGATCCTCACCGGGCTGGGCCTCGAGAAGTTCCAGTCCTTCGCCTGGTTGGGCGAGGTCGCGACGGCCATGCCCGCGTCGATGTTCGTGATGGTGTGGGCCTTCGTCGGCTTCTACACCGTGCTGTTCGTCGCCGCCATCAAGGGGGTGCCGGCCGAGATCTATGAGGCCGCCCGCCTCGACGGTGCCGGCCGCATCCGCACCATCTGGTCGGTGACGCTGCCGCTCATCCGCGACAACGTCCAGACTGCGTGGATCTACCTCGGCATCGCGGCCCTCGACGCGTTCGTGTGGATGCAGGCGCTGAACCCCTTCGGCGGCCCCAACAACAGCACGCTGGTCATGCCGCAGGAGCTGTTCAACACCGCCTTCGGCAAGGGCCAGTTCGGGTATGCGACGGCGATGGGCGTCGTCCTCGCCATCGTCACGCTGCTCTTCGCCGCGGTCGTGTTCCTCGTCAGCCGCCTCACCGCGGGCCGTGACACGGGAGGCCGACTATGACCGCCGACGCCACCACGGTCAGCCAGACCGGCGTACAGGACCCCGGGACCCTGCCGCCGCGCAAGGCCAACCCCGCTGACCGCCGCGCCACGGCGATCTCGCACGTCGTCCTCGTCCTGTGGTCGATCGTCGTCCTCCTCCCACTCCTCTGGGCGCTCGTGTCGTCGTTCAAGACGACGAACGAGATCCTCGGGTCGCCGTTCACGCTGCCGTCGTCGTTCAACTTCGGCAACTACGTGTCGGCCTGGGACACCGCGGGAATCGGCACCTCGTTCTTCAACACCGTGGTCGTGGTGGGCTGCTCGCTCGTCCTCGTCATGGTGCTCGGGGCGATGTGCTCCTACGTCCTCGCGCGGTTCCAGTTCTTCGGGAACCGGGCCATCTACTACCTGATGCTTGCGGGCCTGACGTTCCCGGTCTTCCTCGCGATCGTCCCGCTGTTCTTCATCCTTCGCAGCATGGGCCTGCTCAACACGCTGCAGGGGCTCATCACCGTCTACGTCGCGTTCGCGCTGCCGTTCACGGTGTTCTTCCTCTTCGCGTTCTTCAAAGCGCTCCCGGACGAGATCTACGAGGCGGCGCAGATGGACGGGGCGGGGGAGTGGCGGACGTTCTTCCAGGTGATGCTGCCGATGGCTCGTCCCGGCATGGCGTCGGTAGCGATCTTCAACTTCCTCGGCCTCTGGAACCAGTTCCTGCTGCCGGTCGCCCTCAACACCGACCCGGCGAAGTACGTGCTGTCCCAAGGCATGGCGTCGTTCGCGTCGCAGGCGGGGTACTCGGTCGACTACGGCGCGCTGTTCGCCGCCGTCGTCATCACGGTGCTCCCGGTGCTGATCGTCTACATCATCTTCCAGCGCCAGCTGCAGGGCTCGGTGGCGCAGGGCACCAGCCGCTAGCTACCCCAGTAGCCCCGACGCATACCCGAGGACGTCCCGGTCAGGAGGCCGGGGCGTCCTCGGCGCTGGGGAGTGCCGACCCGTCCGGCTCGCAGCCGAACCGACGCATGAACCGCTCGCGGTCGACCACGGCGCGCTGGACCTCGCCCACGGCCACCTCCTCGCCGGAGTCGTCGAGGACGCGTACGTGGAAGATCAGCCGGCGCCCGTCGCTCACCGGGCGGGAGCTCTTGACGTGCACGGTCGTGCCGACCGGCGCCGCCTTGATGTGCTCCACCTTGACCATCGTGCCGACGGTCGTCTGACCCGGTTCGAGGCCCTCCGCCGCCGTGCCGAAGGCCGCGCGCTCGATCCAGTTGATGAGCCGCGGCGTGGCGAGGACCGGCATGTCGCCACTCCCGAGACGCTCGGCGGTGTCGGCGTCCGTCACGGTGTGGTGGCTGACCTCCATTCCACGAGGATAGGCGCGCCGCGGCGGACCGGCGTGTACCCGTCTGTCACAGTTCAGTCCGGTGAACATGTATGCGTGGGTGCTGCTCGCGGCCGCCGCCGCGGCGGCCGTGGTCGACTGGGTCGCCGTGGCGACCCGGCGCCGCACGGTCGAGCAGGTGGCCAAACCCGCATACGTCGTCCTGCTCGGCGCGTTCGCATGGCTGCTGCACGCCGACCAGTCGGTGCCGGGCATGTGCCTGCTCGTCGCGCTGGCATTGTGTCTGCTCGGCGACGTGCTGCTGCTCTCGACGTCGGACCGGGCCTTCGGCCTCGGGCTGCTCGCGTTCCTGTTCGCCCACCTGTCGTTCATCGGTGCGGTGATGACGATGACCCGACGTGATCCCGTCTGGGTCGGGGTGGCGGCCGTGGTGGTCGTGGTGGCCGTCGTCGTGGCGTTCGTGCTCTGGCCGCTGGCGAAGCGCGACATGGCCGAGGGGATCCCGCCGACGATCTACGCGTTCGTCCTCGGCACGTTCGTCGCGGTCGCGTGGTGGTCTGGGTACGTCCTCGTCGGCGTGGGGGCGTCGTTGTTCCTCGTCAGTGACGCGGTGCTCGCCGCCGGCCGGTTCTGGCGTGAGATCCCCGGTCACGCGGTGGTCGTCATGGTCACGTACCACCTGGCGCTGGCGTGCCTCGTGCTCGGCATCCTCCGGCCCGACCTCGTCGCCTCCTGAGCACGCCGCTGCGATAACCTGTGCCCATGGCCCACCAGCTCCTCCTTCTCCCGCCGCGCTGAGCACACCCGACCAGCGCGGCGCCCCTCCTGTGCGAGGGGCTTTTCCATGTCCGGCCTGGTGACCGACCACGTGCACCCCACGAAGGACGAACGATGACCGACTCCCCGACCCGCGACGAGACCCCGTTCCGCTACACCGCGGCGATGGCGCGCGACATCGAGCTCGCGTGGCAGGACCGATGGGAGGAGGCGGGCACCTTCCAGGCCCCCAACCCGGCGGGTCCCTGGGCCGAGCCCGAGAAGGTCGCCGGTCGCGGCAAGAAGCTCGTCGTCCTCGACATGTTCCCGTACCCGAGCGGCGCGGGACTCCACGTCGGCCACCCCTTGGGCTACATCGGCACGGACGTGTATGCCCGCTACCACCGGATGCTCGGGATGAACGTCCTGCACTGCCTGGGCTACGACGCGTTCGGTCTGCCGGCCGAGCAGTACGCCGTGCAGACCGGTCAGCACCCACGCAAGACGACCGAGGACAACATGGTCGTCATGCGCCGCCAGCTGCGGCGGTTGGGCCTGGGGTTCGACGAGCGGCGCAGCTACGCGACCATCGACGAGGACTACTTCAAGTGGACGCAGTGGATCTTCCTGCAGATCTACAACTCCTGGTACGACCCGGACGCCGTGCGGCCGGACGGGTCGCGGGGCGCGGCTCGGCCGATCGAGACCCTGGTCGAGGCGTATGCGTCGGGTCATCGTCCGCTGCCGGGTGAGCTCGGTGGCCGACCCTGGGCCGACCTGAGCGAGGCCGAGCAGGAGGCGGTGCTCGCGGAGGAGCGGCTGGCGTACACCTCGGAGGCGCCGGTCAACTGGAGCCCCGGCCTGGGCACCGTCCTGTCCAACGAGGAGGTCACCAACGAGGGGCGCTCCGAGCGCGGCAACTTCCCGGTGTTCCGGCGCAGCCTGCGCCAGTGGATGATGCGCATCACCGCGTACGCGGACCGCCTGGCCGACGACCTGGACCGCGTCGACTGGCCCGAGAAGGTCAAGATCATGCAGCGCAACTGGATCGGCCGGTCCAGCGGCGCGCGGATCACCTTCCCCGTCGCCACGGCGTCCGGTGAGACGTCGGGGATCGAGGTCTTCACGACCCGCCCCGACACCGTGTTCGGCGCGACGTTCATGGTGGTGGCGCCCGAGCACCCGCTGCTCGACGAGATCGTCCCGGATGGCTGGCCGGAGGGGACCAAGCCCGGATGGACGGGCGACGCGGCCGACCCCCGGTCGGCAGTCGAGGCATACCGGCAGGCCACCTCCCGGAAGAGCGAGGTCGAGCGGCAGATGGACGACCGGTCCAAGACCGGCGTCTTCACCGGTGCCTACGCGACGAATCCCCTGACGGGACAGCTCATTCCGGTGTTCGTCGCCGACTACGTCCTGATGGGGTACGGCACCGGCGCGATCATGGCCGTACCCGGCCAGGACGAGCGGGACTGGGCCTATGCGCTGGCCTACGACCTGCCGATCATCCGGACCGTGCAGCCCGCTGCGGGGCATCCGGAGGACGAGGCGTACGTCGGTGAGGGCCCGGCGATCAACTCCGCCAACGACGGGGTCTCGCTCGACGGGCTCGGCGTCGCCGACGCCAAGGCGCGGATCATCGAGTACCTGGAGTCCCGAGGCACCGGCCACGGGACCGTGAACTACCGGCTGCGCGACTGGCTGTTCAGCCGCCAGCGGTACTGGGGCGAGCCGTTCCCGATCGTCTACGACGAGAGCGGTACGGCCCACGCCCTCCCGGATTCGATGCTGCCGCTGGCCCTGCCGGAAGTGCCCGACTACTCGCCCAAGACGTTCGACCCCGAGGACTCGGAGAGCTCACCCGAGCCGCCCCTGTCGCGGGTCCCGGAGTGGGTCGAGGCCGAGCTCGACCTGGGTGACGGTCGCGGGCTGCGCACCTATCGTCGCGAGACCAACACGATGCCCAACTGGGCCGGATCGTGCTGGTACTACTTGCGATACCTCGACCCGGCCAACCACGAGACGTTCTGCGACCCCGAGAACGAGCGGTACTGGATGGCCAGGCACCCGCATACGGTCGAGGGCGCTCCGGCCGGCGTGACCGACCCCGGCGGTGTGGACCTCTACATCGGCGGTGTGGAGCATGCCGTGCTGCACCTGCTCTACGCGCGGTTCTGGCACAAGGTGCTGTTCGACCTGGGGCTGGTCTCGAGCGAGGAGCCGTTCCGGAAGTACTTCTCGCAGGGGATGATCCAGGCGTACGCGTACACCGATGCGCGCGGCCAGTACGTCCCGGCGGAGGAGGTCGAGGAGGTCGTCGGCGGTCACGGCGCCGAGCCGACGTTCACCTGGCGGGGCCAGCCGGTCAACCGGGAGTACGGGAAGATCGGCAAGTCCCTGAAGAACGTCGTCAGCCCGGACGACATGTACGACGCCTACGGCGCGGACACGTTCCGGGTCTACGAGATGTCGATGGGGCCGTTGGAGCTGGGTCGGCCGTGGGAGACGCGCGCGGTCGTCGGGAGCCAGCGCTTCCTGCAACGGTTGTGGCGCAACGTGATCGACGAGACCACGGGCGCGGTGATCGTCACGGACGAGGCGCCGGACGCCGCGACGCTGACGGCCATGCACCGGACCATCGCTGGGGTCCGTGAGGACTTCGAGCACCTGCGGTTCAACACCGCGATCGCCAAGCTGATCGAGCTGAACAACGTGCTGACCAAGCTGGACGCCGCGCCCCGCGCCGTCGTCGAGGCCCTGGTCGTGATGGTCGCGCCGGTCGCGCCGCACATCGCGGAAGAGCTGTGGTTACGGCTCGGTCACGAGGGCGGTGTGACGTTCGTGCCGTTCCCGCAGGCCGAGCCGTCGCTCCTGGTCGAGGAGACGGTCACCTGCGTGATCCAGATCAAGGGCAAGGTGCGCGACCGGGTCGAGGTCGCGGCGACCATCGACGAGGACGAGCTGCGGTCGCTGGTTCTCGCCAGGGACAAGGTGGTGGCGGCGACGCCCGACGGGGTGCGCACCGTCATCGTCCGCGCGCCCAGGCTCGTGAACGTGGTGCCGGCCTGACGTCCCACCGGACGCTGTCCGGCGGCGTAAGGCGCTAGCGTTCGTGAGGTGAGCGTCGCCATCGTGACGGACTCGACGGCCTACCTGCCGGCGGAGCTCGTGCGCGCCGGTTCGGTGCCGATCACCGTCGTGCCGCTCCATGTCGTCATGGGCGGTCGGCAGCACCGCGAGGGCGTCGACGTCACGATCGAGTCGCTCTCGGAGGCGCTGCGGTCGTTCACGCCGTTGAGCACGTCACGGCCGTCGCCGCAGGAGTTCCTCGAGGCCTACGAGGCCGCGGCGGCGTCCGGTGCCTCCGCGGTCGTATCGGTGCACATCTCGTCGGAGATGTCCGGGACCTGCCAGTCGGCCCGGCTGGCCGCGGAGCAGGCGCCGATCCCTGTCGAGGTCGTCGACTCCCGGTCGCTGGGCATGGCGATGGGGTTCGGGGTGCTGAGCGCCGCGGAGGCGGCGGCAGAAGGGCTGTCGGCCAAGGAGGTGGCCGAGGTCGCGCGGGTCCGGGCCACCGGCGCGAAGGTGGCGTTCTACGTGGACACCCTCGAGTACCTGCGGCGAGGTGGCCGGATCGGGGCGGCCTCGGCGATGCTCGGCTCCGCGTTGGCCATCAAGCCGATCCTCACGCTGCTGGACGGCGCCATCCGGCCCCTCGAGAGGGTACGGACGGCGAGCCGAGCGCTGGCCCGGCTCGCCGAGCTGACAACGGCCGCGGCCACCGAGATGACGGCGGACGGGGGCCAGGTGGACATCGCGGTGCAGCACCTGGACTCGGCCGCGCGGGCGGAGTCGCTGGCGGCAACGTTGCGGGAGCGGGTTCCGCAGGCCGGCCACGTAGTGGTGGCCGAGCTGGGCGCGGTCGTGGGGGCTCACGTGGGGCCGGGGACGCTGGCGGCGGTGGCCTCACCGCGGCCGCGCTGACGCGGCGGTTGATCCACAGCCTCTGAGCGGTTCGTCACGCGGTCCACAGGCCCGTTGATCGGCCTCGCCTGGCGACAGTGCGGTTCCTACCGTCGCCCGTATGCGTCGCCGCCCGCCCCCCGAGGTCGACCCCGACCGCCTCCGCTCCCTGTTGGCGTCGGCGCGTCCGCGGCCCGAGCCGACGGGGCGGCGTGGGTGGGTGCCGTCGGAGGAGCCGCCGGCCGCGGAGAGCGGGTGGTTCGACGAACGGCCGGCCGAAGCGGGTGGAGAGTCGGAGGACGGGCTCGCTGCTCCGGTTGATGAGGCAGACCGATCTGGGTGGGAGGGCGGCCGGCATCGGCCCCCTCCCCGCGTGCTCACCATGCCGGTGGCGTTGCGGGGCGCCCGGGTGGCGGTGTCGGTCCGCGCCGTCGTGGCGTTCGTCATGGTGCTCGTCGTAGCGGTCGTGTTCTTCGCGGTCCGTGTGGCCCGGGCGCAGGAGGCGGCGGCGCCCCAGCTGGTTCCCGTGGGGGAGGGGTTGGTCGGACGCAGCTCGGTCCCGTCGGCGTTCACCTCGGCCGGGAGCGTTGGCGGGACGGCGTCTGGCGTGACGGTGACGGACGCGTCGCTGACCTCGGGCGCGTCGGCTCGCGGCTCGCCCGGGCGGCTCGTCGTCATCGACGTCGTCGGACAGGTGGTCCGCCCAGGCGTCGTCACCGTGCCGGACGGGTCCCGGGTCGTCGACGTTCTCACGGCCGCCGGCGGTCCCCTTCCCGGCGCGGACGTGCAGCGGCTCAACCTGGCTCGCCTGGTGGCGGACGGCGAGCAGGTGTTCGTCCCGCGGCCGGGCGAGACGCCGCCGGTCCTCGTGGGGTCGTTGGGTGGGTCGGGATCTGGAGCAGGTGGAAGCGGGTCGGGCGCCGGCGGTACGTCGGGAGGCGTCGGGACGGCCTCAGCCCTGGTGGACCTCAACACCGCCACGCTCGCCGCCCTCGACACGCTGCCCGGTGTCGGTCCCGTGCTGGCCCAACGGATCCTCGACTGGCGCGCCCAGCACGGCCGCTTCTCCTCGGTCGACGAGCTCGGTGAGGTCAGCGGGATCGGCGACAAGCTGCTCGAGCAGATCCGCCCCAAGGTGCGGGTCTGATGCGTTATCAGCGGCTCGACCGGTGGCGGTCGCATCTCCCGGTCGCGCGGCTGGGCGGTCGTGCGCCGGGGCAGGGCTCGGTGTGGTCGAAGCCGGACCCCGGGTCGTCGACGCGACGGGCCGACGTACGCCTGCTGGTTCCGGCCCTCAGCGCCTGGACCGCGGTGGCGCTGCTGCTCGGGTCGGAGCCGACCCAGGTCGTCGTGGCCGCCGTCGCGGCCCTGGTAGCGGCCGGGGCTCTGGCCGTGGTGTGGAGACGCACGACGCGCGCAGGCATTCGTGCACCGGGAGCCGCTACGGCGGAGCACCGATCAGGGCGCCGGTCGCGCTGGTGGGGGGTCGTGACCCTGGCCGCCCTCGCCACCTCGTTGGCCCTGACCGCGCTGGCGGCGGCATCGACCGTCCGGGACGCCGGCCCGGTCCATGACCTCGCCGAGCAGCGGGCGACGGTGCTCGCTCTCGGCCGAGTTTCCACCGACCCCAGAGCGGTCGACGCACCGCCCGGACGTCCGTCGAACGCCGCCGGGGTAGTCCTGCGGCTCGACGTCGACCGCATCGAGGGTCGAGGCGTCGCGACGACTGTCGCGTCCCCGGTACTGGTCTTCGCCGACCGGACCTGGCTCGGCCTGAGCTGGCAGTCGCGGGTGCAGGCCGTGGGGCGGCTGGCCCCCGCCGAGGATCGAGCCGACGACGTGGTTGCCGTGCTCACGCCCCGAGGCTCGCCCACCGTTCTCGACGAGCCCGACCTGGTCGCGCGAACCGCCGACCTGGTGCGCACGCGGTTCGCGGCCGCCACGGACGGGCTCCCCGCCGACGCGCGCGGTCTCCTTCCGGGACTCGTCATCGGCGACACCTCCCGCACCCCGGCGGACCTCGACGAGGCCATGCTCATGACGGGGATGACCCACCTGTCGGCGGTCAGCGGCTCCAACGTCGCGATCGTCCTCGCCGCAGCCCTGGGGTTGGCCGGCCTCCTGGGGGTGCGACGGCGCTGGAGACCGCCACTGGCCGCCGTGCTCCTCCTCGGGTTCGTCGTCCTCGTCCGGCCGGAGCCGAGCGTGGTTCGGGCCGCCGCGATGGGCGCCGTCGGCCTGCTCGGCCTGAGCACGTCGAGGCGGCGTGCCGGCATACCGGCGCTCTCGGTCGCGGTTCTGGTCCTTCTCGGTTGGGATCCGTGGCTGTCGCGATCAGCCGGATTCGCACTGTCGACCCTCGCGACGTTGGGGCTGCTGCTCTTCGCCGGGCCGTGGGGCTCGGCGATCGGGCGGTGCCTGCCGCGGCGCATCCGCGGCTGGGGGCCGGCCTTAGCCGTCCCGGTCGCCGCCCAGCTGATGTGCGCACCCGTGATCGTGCTGCTGCAGAGCTCCGTGTCGGTCGTCGGGGTGGTCGCGAACCTGCTCGCCGCTCCCTTCGTCGCGCCGGCCACGATCCTCGGCGTGGCCACGGCGCTGCTCTCCGTGGTGTCGACGACGGCGGCCGGCTGGGTCGCGTGGCTGGCCGCCCTGCCGACCCTCGCCATAGCGAGGATCGCCCGGACCGCCGCGGACGCACCCCTGGCGACGGTCCCCTGGCCGGGGACGGGTCTCGGCGCCGGGCTGTTGGCGGCAGCGGCGGTGCTGCTGGTCGTCGCGGGTCCGTGGCTCGGCCACCATGCCCGCCGGCGTCCGGTTCTCCCCGTGGGTGTCGCCGTGCTCGGCATCGGTGCCGCAGTCCCGACGCAGGTGGTGACGTGGCCGCTCGACAGCTGGGGGTTCGTCGCCTGTGACGTCGGGCAGGGAGACGGGCTGGTGCTCTCCACCGGTCCCGGCCGGGCGGTGGTCGTCGACGCCGGGCCTGAGCCGGCTGGCATCGACGCCTGCCTGACGCGACTCCGGGTCCGCGTCGTCGACGCGGTCGTCCTCACCCACTTCCACGCCGACCACGTCGACGGTCTTCTGGGGGTCCTCCACGGCCGCACCGTTCGTCAGATCCTGGCGACGCCGGTTCGCGACCCGCCGTTCCAGTGGCAGGAGGTCTCGGAGTGGGCGGCATCGGCGGGCGTTCCCGTCGGTGAGCTCTACGCCGGCGACGACCTCGCGTGGCCGGGCCTCGCCGCCCACGTGTGGTGGCCGGCCCGCGTCATCCACGACGGCTCGGTCCCCAACAACGCGTCGGTCGTCCTGACCGTGCGGGTGGCCGGGCTGAACCTGCTTCTCCTGGGCGACGTCGAGCGCGAGGCCGCGCACCAGGTGCTGCTGGCGCTGCAGCACGACGCGCGGGCGCCGCCGTCGGTCGACGTGGTCAAGGTGGCGCACCACGGGTCGGCCAACCGCGACGACCGGCTGCTGGCGTCCATCCGGGCGCCGGTGGCGGTGATCAGCGTCGGCGCCGACAACGACTACGGGCATCCCGCGACCTCGACGCTGACCGCCCTCCGTGAGGACGGGTACCGCGTCTACCGAACCGACCAGTCCGGCGACATCGCGGTCCGGAAGGGCGACGACGGCTCGGTCGAGGTGGCGACCCTGCGCTGACCCGTCCAGCCGTGGGGTTCGGTTCGGGTCAGGCCGGAACGAAGGACTGGCTGCGGGCGCTTTCGGCGAGCGCCTCCAGCGTGGCCTTGACCGCGGGTACCCGCTGGAGGTCGTCCGTCGTCACCGCATGGATCTGGCGACGCGACGCCGGCGTGAGGGAGAGGGTCGCGACATCGGTCGTATGCGCTGCGGCCAGGATGAGGTCCGGCACCAGGGCGACCCCGAGCCCGGCGCTGACCAGCCCTAGGACGGCGATGTAGTCCTCGGTCTCGAAGGAGACGGTCGGGGCGAAACCGGCCTGCCGCGTCAGCGAGAGCAGGTGGCCACGACATCGAGGACAGCCGGCGATCCAGTTCTCGTCGGTGAAGTCGACGAGGTCGACCTCCCCGCGGCCGGCGAGCGGGTGGCCCAGCGGCACCGCCAGCCGGACCTCGTCGTCCAGCAGCTTGAGGGTCACGAAGTCGTCGAGATCCTCGCCGCGGCCGATGTCGGTGCCCTCGTACGCGAACGCCACGGCGATGTCGCACTCGCCGGCCCGCAGGGCGGCGAGGGACTCCGGGGGCTCGCCCTCACTGAAGGTGACGGAGATGTCGGGAAAGCGCCCCTTGACCAGGGCGAGCGCGCGAGGGACGAGCGACGCCGAGGACGACGGGAAGGCCATGAGCCGGACACGGCCGGCCCGCAGCCCGGCGATGGCGGCCACCTCCTCCTCGGCTGCGTCGAGCGCGCTGAGGACACCCACGGCGTGCCGGGCCAGCACCTCGCCGGCCTCGGTGAGCCGGACGTTGCGCCCGATCCGCTCGACGAGGACGGTCCCGGTGCGCTGCTCCAGGCGGCGGACCATCTGGGAGACGGCGGGCTGGGAGTAGCCCAGAGCCACGGCGGCTCCGGTGAAGCTGCCCTCCTCGGCGATGGCCTTCATGACTCGGAGGCCTGCGGCGTCGATCATGGCACCAGTCTATAACGTCTGGTTATCGAAATCGTCCTTTACCCAACGCCTGGACGCACCGCGCGAGGACCGGCCGGCGGCCACGCATACTGGTCGCATGTCCGTCCCGTCGGTGCCCACGGCAGCGACGGGACCCGTCTCAACGGAACGTGACCAGGCCGAGCTCGCCCGCCTGGTCACCGGTGGTGGCGTCATGGTCCTCACCGGAGCCGGCCTGTCCACGGAGTCGGGCATCCCGGACTACCGCGGGCCGGACGGCACCCGTCGGGTGACGCCGATGCAGTACGGCGAGTTCGTCGCGTCCAGCGACGCGAGGCAGCGGTACTGGGCCCGCAGCTACATCGGCTGGCAGCGGTTCACCCGAGCCGAGCCCAACCGTGGCCACCGCGCGGTCGCCGCGTTCCAACGGGCGGGGTTGGCCCCGGTGGTCGTCACCCAGAACGTCGACGGGCTCCACCAGGCCGCGGGGGCGATCGACGTCGTCGAGCTGCACGGGAACCTCGACCAGGTCGTCTGCCTGACCTGCGGCGACCTGACCGGCCGAGCCACCCTGCACGACCGCCTCGCCGAGGCCAACCCCGGGTTCGTCGACCTGGTCCTCGGGGTCGCTCCGGACGGGTCCCGGGTGACCAGCCAGATCCGTCCCGACGGCGACATCGTGCTGGATGACACTGTCGCCCGTCGCTTCCACCTGCCGAGGTGCCTGGTGTGCGGGGCGGACACCCTCAAGCCGGACGTCGTGTTCTTCGGCGAGTCGGTGCCGAAGCCGAAGGTCGAGCGCTGCTTCCGCCTGGTCGACGACGCGACGTCCGTGCTCGTGCTCGGCTCCTCGCTGGCCGTCATGAGCGGGTACCGCTTCGTCCGGCGCGCCGCCCGCAACGGCGTCCCCGTCGCCATCGTGACCGCCAGCGCCAGCCGCGGCGACCCCGAGGCGACGCTGCGACTGCACACCCCGCTCGGCGCCACGCTCGAGCGGCTCTGCGCCGACCTGAACCTCGCCTGACCGGTCGACGTCGCGGCGTAATCTGCGGCGGGTGACCGTGGACGCCGAACCCACCAGCCGGCTCGACCGCTACGCCGAGCTCGTCGTCCGGGTCGGAGTCAACCTCCAACCCGGCCAGACGGTGCACGTGAGCTGCGTCGTCGAGCACGCCGAGCTCGCGCGTGCCGTGACTGAGCAGGCGTACCGCGCCGGAGCCTCGCGCGTCGTCGTCGGCTACGAGGACGACCACGTCCGTCGAGCCACCATCGCCCACGCGCCGGACGAGGTGCTCAGCACGGACCAGCCCTGGCAGTATCAGCAGCTCGCCGACCTCGCGGCCGACGGCGGCGCCTACATCCGCCTCACCGGCAGCCCGGAACCCGACCTCTTCGACGGTCTGGACCCCAGACGCATATCCCTCGTCGACACGGCCTTCGCCGCCGAGCTGCGTCGGCACCTCCTCGGAGGCGGGGTCGCGTGGACCATCGTGGCCGCGCCGAACCCGGGGTGGGCCCGCCAGGTGTTCGGGACGCCGGACGTCGAACGCCTCTGGTCGGCGGTCGGGACCGCGCTGCGGCTCGACGACGACGACCTGTGTCAGACGTGGTGGGACCACTCCACCCTCCTCCAAGGCCGGGCCCGAGCGCTGACCGCCAAGGGCTTCGACGCGGTCCGGTACCACGGCAACGGGACGGACCTGACCGTCGGCCTGGACCCGCGGCACCGTTGGGTCGGCGGCGCGACGGAGACCACGGCGGGCGTCCCGTTCATCCCGAACCTGCCCACCGAGGAGGTCTTCACCAGCCCCGACCGGCGCCGCGCCGACGGTGTCATGCGCCTCACCCGTCCGCTGGTCATGCCCCGGGCGCGGGCCGTCGTCGAGGATCTCGTGGTGACTCTCGCCGGTGGTCGGGTCGTCGACGTCACGGCGAGCCGGGGGCTCGATGCGGTGCGGGCCGAGCTCGAGGTGGACGAGGGGGCACGGAGCCTCGGCGAGGTGTCGCTCGTCGAAGGCTCGTCCCGCGTCCGAGCGGCGGGGGTCGTCTTCCACGACACGCTCTACGACGAGAACACCGGGTGCCACGTCGCGTGGGGCCAAGGGTTCCCGAACTGCCTCGAGGGCGGCCTGGGGATGACCGACGAGGAGCGGGCGGCCGCCGGACTCAACACCTCCGCGGTGCACACCGACGTGGTGATCGGCGGGCCGGGCGTCGACGTCGACGGGCTCCACGCCGACGGCAGCACGGTGCCGATCATCCGGGAGGACGCCTGGGCCCTCCCGGACTGACGGTCACACCCGGCGCAGGACCGCCGTCACCTTCCCGAGGATCGTCGCGTGGTCGCCGTCGATCGGCGAGTAGTCGGGGTTATGGGGCATCAGCCACACGTGCCCGTCCTTGCGCTTGAACGTCTTGACGGTCGCCTCGTTGTCGAGCATGGCCGCGACGATGTCGCCGTTGTCGGCGGTCGGCTGCTGCCGGACGACCACCCAGTCGCCGTCGCAGATCGCCGCGTCGACCATCGAGTCGCCGACCACCTTGAGGAGGAACAGCGACCCCTCGCCGACCAGCTGACGGGGAAGCGGGAAGACGTCTTCGACGACCTCCTCGGCGAGGATCGGCCCGCCGGCGGCGATCCGGCCGACGAGCGGGACGTAGGAGGGCTCCGGACGGGCGTCTCCGGAGCCGGTCTCGTCGTAGACGCCCTCGAGGATCTCGCTCGCCCGGCTGTCGCCCGAGCGGTACCCCCGCGCCTGCGGGTCGGCGTCCGGGGAGACGATCTCCATCGCCCGGGGGCGGTTGGGGTCGCGCCGGATGTAGCCCTTGCGCTCGAGCGCGGCCAGCTGGTGGGCGACGCTGCTGGGGCTGGTGAGGCCCACCCACTCGCCGATCTCGCGCAGGCTCGGGGGGTAGCCGCGGCGGTCCACGGAGTTGCGGATCACCTCGAGCACCCGTCGCTGCCGGACCGTCAGGCCGGCTCCCAGCCCGCCCTCCGGCTCCCGTTCGGGCATCTCGCGGACCTCGGCCATCGTCTCCACTCCTTCGTCGGACCTGCCCGGGTGATCGGTGTCAGCGATCGGGTGTGCGTGTGTGCTCGTCCTGTGCTCGTCATGTGCTCGTTGTGTGGTGGTACTCGTTGTGTGGTGGTGCACATCGGTGCAGGTCAGGAGGCCTGTCGGCGCCGGGTGGTGCACTTCTCACATGGCCACAGAGTACGGCTCTCGAACGTCAGTACCAAACACCTGTTCGAGGCGTGTCTTCCGTTCGTCGAACATCCGTGCTACTAATGGCCTCACCAGCGGTTCGTACACAGGTTCGACCCCGACCCGTCCGGACTGGACCGTCAGCCCCGTGGAGGCCCCCATGAGCGCAGCGCTCGCCCTCGACCCCCTCGCCCTTCCGGAGCGGGCACCGGCACCGTCGCGTCCCCGGTTGCAGCTCGTCCCGACGGGCCCCGATGTGGTGGGCCGGCCGGTGCGGATCAGCCGACGCGGGCGCCTGGCGCGCACCGTAGGCGTGGTCCTGATCGCTGCCGCACTCGCGTGGACCGGGGTCACCGCGGTCACCGCAGGGGCCGCCGCCCCGCAGCACACCGTGACCGTCGAGGCCGGACAGACCCTGTCGTCGATCGCCGCTCGCGAGCTGCCCGACCTCCCGGTCCGCGAGGGCGTCGCCCAGATCCAGCTGGCGAACGGCCTCAGCTCCAGTGACGTCCACGTGGGCCAGGTCCTCCAGATTCCCGCCATCGGCTGACGCGCCGGCGAGCCTGTCTCGCCCCGCAGCCGTCCGGCGGACAGAACGGCGCCAGGCCTCGACCCCCTGGCCGCCGACCTCGCAGAGAGGCGGACGCCGCCCACCCCCTCCGGTGGGCGGCGTTCGGGCGTTCGGTGCCGGTTCCCCGTCGCGCCGCGCCCCGTCGTCCTGACCGCGGGGCGTCGCCTCCGGAGGGCAGTCGTCAACCCGGTCGTCTGCCGCGATTGGTCGCGTCCACCGCCGATCGAGGCATACGACCAGGGATACGACCGGGCATCCGACTCCAGGGTGAGCGGTGCGGTCTGGTGGGGCACGCCGGAGCTTTCCCCCTTGCCGAGTGGCGATCCCGGCAGAGCGCCGGCGTGGACGGCGCGGCCGCGCTCCATGCCTGTGGACAACCCGGTTCGCCCTGCGCTCCGCCTTCCTACTCTCGCTCTGGGAGGTGGCGATGCAGTTCGGGGTGGACGAGTCAGCGCTGGCGGGCGGTGCGGTGGCGGTCGACCGAGCCGCCACCGCGGTTGCGGTGATCCGCGTTGACGGTCTGGGTCGTTCCGTGGCGGCCGCGATGCCCGGGAGTCGCAGCTCCGGCCCGGCCGCGACCGTCGGTGACCTGCTGGACGCGGTGGCGCAGGGCATCGTTCGCGACCTGGTTGAGGACGCGGAGGCCCGTCGGACCTCTGGGCTCTGGTACGGCGACACCGAGCAGGGCGTCGTCTCGGCCGCCGGGCCGCGAGCCGAGGGCGCGGCATGACCGTCATCCCGACGATCGCCTGGACGCCTGGTCCGTTGACGACGGGGCAGACCCAGGTGGCCGTCGCCCGCGCCGCGCTCGCCGAGGCTCGCGCCGTTCTGGCGGCGCGAGCGGTCACCGCCGAGACCTGGTCCGGCGCCGCCGCCGAGGCCGCCGCATCCCGTCACGCCGAACTGGTCGCGCGGGTCGACGCGCTCGCCGAGGCGGTCGCCGTGCTCGAGCCGGCCCTCGCCCGGGCCGTCGAACGGCTGGCCCTGCTCGACGCCACCGTCCGGCTCGCCGAGCTGACCGCGGTCATGGGTCTCGGCGACCCGTCCGACCTCGCCGGACGCGATGCCTCCGCCGCCACGATGGCGCACGATATCGACGCCGACCTGGCCGCCGCCTTCGATCGGGTCGCCGGGCTGCTCCTGTCCACCCCGGCATCGGTTCGGGGGTTCGCGAGTGTGGCGCGGCCGGCCTCCTGGCGCCGCCAACTCCGCGCTCCTCTCCGTCACCGCCGCGACTCCCACCGCGCCGGCTCCCGCCGGTGACGTCGTCAGGTGGTGGGGCACTCTCTCGCCCGGTGAACAGGACGCCGTCGTCGCGCAGCGGCCCGAGGTGGTCGGACCCGCCGACGGGCTTCCGGGCTGGGCGCGCGACCGCGCCAACCGGATCCTCCTCGACCGTGCCGAGGCCGACCTGACCCGGCAGGTCGCCGACCTCCAGCCGCCGGCTCGAACCTGGCGAGACCTCATCGGCGGAGCCGGCGGCCTCGCCGGCGCGATGACCATCGGGACGTTCGGTGGCGGGACCCGGCGCGTCGCCTACCAACAGGCCGTCGCGAAGCTGGCGGCGGTGCGCGCCACTCGTCAGGTGCTCGACCAGCGCGACGGCGAGACGCGCCAGCTGCTGGCCTTCGACGTGTCCGGTCGGAGCGCCCGGGTCGCCGTGGCGGTCGGCGACGTCGACCGAGCCGGCCACGTCGCCGTCGTGGTGCCCGGGTTCACGACGACCGTCGAGCGCGACCTCGTCGGCTCCGACCGCGTCTCGGCCGACCTCGCGGCCCAGTCTCGCCGGGCAGCCAGCCTCGTGAACGACAGCCGTGAGGTCGCGGTCGTCAGCTGGCTGGCCTACGACGTCCCGCAGACCGCCGACACGTTGCGCTCCGGTCACTCGGTGGTCCTGCGCGCGAGCGCCGAAGCCGGCGCGGCACCACTGGCGTCCTTCCTTCACGGGCTCTCCCCGGACCGGCACCTCACCCTGGTCGGCCATTCGTACGGGTCGACGACCGCCGGGCTCGCGGTCGCGCGCGGCGACACCGGCGTCGACGACGTCGTGGTCCTCGGCTCACCCGGTCTCGGCGCCGAGGACAGTGCCGACCTTCGCGTCCCGCCCAGCCAGGTCCACGTCCTCGAAGCCGACGACGACCCGGTGGCCGACCTCGGCTGGTTCGGGCGAGACCCCAGCGAGCTGAGCGGTGTCGATCGACTCAGCGCCGACGGCGCCGCTCTCCCCGATGGCGCGGCCGGCCAACGGTCCCAAGGACACAGCGGCTATCTGGTCCCCGGCACCACGAGTCAGTGGAACGTCGCGGCCGTCGTCGCCGGAGCGCCGACCGTGCGAGTGGGTCGGCCGCCGGCCAGCTGGTAGTCGGCCAACGCCGCGACCTTCGACGCGGACGCCGACGACTCGTCGAACCGATGGTCCAGCCACCCGGACACCAGCGACCGGGCCAGCTCGAGGCCGATCACGCGCTGGCCCAGCGTGAGCACCTGGGCGTTGTTGGACTTGACGAGGCGCTCCACCGAGTACGCGTCGTGCGCCACCGACGCGCGCACGCCGGGAACCGTCCCCGCCGCCATCGCGACGCCGATCCCGGTGCCGCAGACGAGCAGTGCCCGGTCGGCCTCACCGGCGGCGACCAGCTGCCCGGCGGCCACCCCGACGTGCGGGTAGTCGGTGTCCTCGCCGGACCCCACGCCCACGTCGACCACCGAGTCGACCCGCGGGTCGGCCTCGAGATCGGCCCGCAGTGCCTCCTTGTACGCATACCCTGCCGAGTCGCTCCCGACGACGATCCGCCAACCCACGTCACTCACCGTCCGCACAGCTCGTCGTGGCGAGCACGCCGGAGATGGCGCGCACGCAGATCCCGAACGACACGGCGCCCGGATCCGGTGTGCCGACGGATCGCGCGGCCAGCGGTCGGGCCCGCCCGACCTTCGGCGACAGCGACGCCGTCGCCTCGGCTCCGGTCACCGCTGCCCCGACGGCCGTCTCCCACGCCGACGCCAGGTCGCGGCCGGCGGTCGTGTCGCGTTCGAGGGAGTCGGTGAACGGGATCACCGCGTCGAGCAGGGTCTTGTCGCCGGCCGACGCCTTGCCGAGGTCGAACATGGACTGCAGGTATGCCCGGACGGCCTCCGCGACCGTTGTCGGCTCCGGTCGTCGGCCATTTTGGTGACCTGGGTCACACCGCCGCCGCGACCACTCAGGCGCTGGCGCGCTCCCGCATTCGCGCGAGGATGCGGTCCGAGGCGTCCCGCATGTGGCCGCGCAGGAACTCGCGGCCACCGTCGACATCCCCGGCGTCGAGCAGCGTGACGATCGGCAGGTGTCGCTCGTACGACATGTTGTGCAGGGCAGTCTCCGGGCCGGCGGCGGTCACCGCGGCTCGGGCCAGGCCGCTCACGCCCAGCCAGGTGTGCGTGAGGGTGCCGTTCCCGCTCAAGGCGCACATCCGCTCGTGGAGGGCGAGGTCGGCGTTGAGCTGCGCCACGAAGTCGCCCTCCGTGTCGCGCAGCGCATCGAGATACTCCCGCAGCTCTCGCACGATCGCGGTCCGGTCGGTGATCGCGCAGATCTCCTCGAAGGCCATCCCCTCGAGAGCCGGCGTTGAGCTGCGCCACGAAGTCGCCCTCCGTGTCGCGCAGCGCATCGAGATACTCCCGCAGCTCTCGCACGATCGCGGTCCGGTCGGTGATCGCGCAGATCTCCTCGAAGGCCATCCCCTCGAGCGCGCACCGGACGTCGAAGATCTCCTGGACCTCCTTCTCGCTGACCACCCGGACCGACAGCCGGCCGCGGGAGTCGGAGGTGAGCAGCCCGTCCTGCTGGAGGTGGCGGAGCGCCTCGCGCAGGGTCCCACGGCTGACCCCGAGGCCCTCGCTCAGCTCGATCTCGGCGAGGTGGGTGCCCGGCGCCAGCTCGCCGGAGCTGATCGCGGTGCGCAGCCGGTCGAGGATCAGCTCACGGCGGGTCTGGGTGGAGATGGAGCCGAGGGAGGACAGGGGCGAGGCCATGTCATGCACTGTACGTCAGGCGTCTAACTGCTGACAGCAGAACAACACGTTCGCTACGTGATGATCTCGATGTTCCCGACCAGCCACCCGCTGCCGTTCCACGCCACGGTGACGAGGAACCGCAGGTCACGCTGCGTCGCCGTCGCCGCGGTGTTGCCCTGCTCGTCGACGACGGGCACGGCCTGCTGGTCTGCCTCCGTGATGACGGTCGCCGTGTCGCCCTTCACCGTGTCCGTGGTGACCTTGGTGATTCTGAACGGCGGTCCGTCGTACCGCTGGCCTCGGTCCTGGAGCGCCTGAGCCCCGGCGGTGTACGCGACACACGGGGCGCACGAGTCGGCATACAACGGCCGCAGCAGCGTCGGGTTCGGCTCGGTGTTCGACCGGTTGAACTGCGACCAGAAGAAGATCGTGAACGCCCTGGCGCCGTCCTTGGTCTTCTGCTTCGCCCCGTTGGGCATGACCGCCGGCGGTCGGGTCGACGTCGTGGTCGAGGGGCTGGGGCGGCTCGACGTGGTCGACCCGGTCGGCGTGGGCGACGCCGTGATGCTGGAGCGGGCCGCGTCCTTCAGCGCGTCGCACGCGGACAGGCTGGCCGCCAGCCCCACCGTGGCGACCGCCGCCAGTGTCCATCGAACCGCTGTCCCCCCGTGAGCCCCCATCACGGCATTGTCGTTCAGCAGCCGTAGTTCTCGCGTATGAATGCGCGCGCGTCCTTGGCCAGCTGCATCGAGTCGGTCCATGTGTTGCGCCAGATCGCGAGGTTCGACGACAGCGTGGGGTGGACGACCTCCGACGAGAACGACTCGAAGGTCAGCACGCCCTGGTAGTCGACCTCGTGCAGCGCGGCGAAGAACTCCGCGAACGGCACCGACCCGGTGCCCAGCGCACCGCGGTGCGACTCGCCGAGGTGGACGTACCCGAACCGCCCGGCAGCAGCGGCGGCGTGGACGGCGTCGGCGAACGACACCTCCTCGATGTTCATGTGGTAGACGTCGAGGTGGGCCATGACGTTGGGCCGGTCCACGTCCTCGATGAACGCGAGGGTCTGCTCGGTGGTGTTGAGGACGTTGGTCTCATAGCGGTTGCAGAACTCCAGGCCGAGCGTCACGCCGGCCTCCGCCGCGCGGTCCGCGACCCACGCGATCGACTCGACCGAGTTGGCCCGGCCGCGCTCGGTGACCGGCGCCGCATACTTGCCGAGCTTCGAGAACAGGACGCCGCCGAGGTAGGCACCGCCGATGTCGCGAGTGAGCTTCACGGCCGTGTCGAGGAGCTGGCGACCGCGGGCGACGCAGTCGGGGTCCTCGCTGGAGATGTCGGTCTCCTCGGAGAGCCCGAGGGAGACGTCGCCGGCGATGTCGTGCTCCTGCAGCAGCTTCGCGGTCATGTCGGCGTCGAACGTCTCGGGTTCGAGTGCTGCGAGCTGGATGAGGTCGTACCCCGCCTCCTTGGAGGACGAGATCGCTCGCCGCGCCTCCTCGGGCGACCAGCCGCCGACCCAGCACAGCGCGTGGATCCCGATGAGGTTCGTCGTCATTGAGCGCTCCTTGGTTCGGTGTCGGCTGGATCTAGCGGAGGAAGGCGGCAGGCACTCCCGAGTCCACGGGTACCACGAGGCCCGTCGTCACCGGCAGCGAGCCGTTGGTCAGGGCGACCACCGCCGACGCCACGTGCTCCGGCAGTACCTCCTCCTTGAGCACGGTCCGCTGCGCGTAGTACTTGCCCAGGTCCTCCTCCGCCACACCGTAGGTCTTGGCCCGCGACGCGCCCCACCCGCCCGCGAAGATCCCGGAGCCTTTGACGATCCCGTCCGGGTTGATCCCGTTGACCCGCACGCCGATGTCGCCGAGCTCGGCCGCCAGCAGCCGGACCATGTGCGCCTGCGCGGCCTTGGCTGACGAGTACGCGATGTTGTTCGGGCCGGCGAACACCGCGTTCTTCGAGCAGATGTTGACGATGTCGCCGCCCATCTCTTGGGCGCGCAGGACCGGCTCGGCCGCCTTGGCGAACGCGAACGAGCCGCGCGGCATGATCCGGTACTGCAGGTCCCAGTCCTCGAACGTCGTGTCGCCGAGCGAGCCGGCTCTGGTGATCCCCGCGTTGTTGACGAGCAGGTCGACGCCGCCGAAGGCGAGCACGGCGGCGTTCACGGCCTCGGCCACCGCGGTCTCGTCGGTGACGTCGGCGACGACGCCGGCCGCCCGGTCCGGACCACCGAGCTCCGTGGCGACCTCGCCGACCTTCGCCTCGTCGAGGTCGGCGACGACGACGTTGGCCCCCTCGGCGGCGAGCGTCCGGGCGGTCGCGAGCCCGATGCCGGAGGCGGCACCGGTGACGACGGCGATCCGGCCGGCGAGCGGCTTGGGCTTCGGTCGCCGCTGCAGCTTCAGCTCCTCGAGGATCCAGTACTCCACCGCGAACTTTTCGGCCTCGTCGACCGGCGCGTAGGTCGAGACGCCCTCAGCGCCGCGCATGACGTTGATGGCGTTGACGTAGAACTCGCCGGCGACCCGCGCCGTCTGCTTGTCCGCGCCGAACGAGAACATCCCGATTCCCGGCACCAGAACGATGGCGGGCGCGGCGCCGCGCATCGCAGGAGAGTCCGGCGTGCCGTGCCGGTCGTAGTAGGCGCGGTACTCCTCGCGGTACTCCTCCTCCAGGGTGCGCAGCCGCGCGACGACCTCCTCGAGCGGGGCCTCCGGCGCGGTGTCGAGGAGGAGCGGCCGCACCTTGGTCCGCAGGAAGTGGTCGGGGCAGCTGGTCCCGAGCTGGACGAGCTCGTGGGTCTTGGCGCGCGAGAGGAAGTCGAGCACCGCATCCGAGTCGGTGTAGTGGCCGATCTGGCGGCTGTCGCGCGACGCGACTCCGCGCAGGTGCGGGAAGAGGGCGGCGGCCCGTTGGCGGCGCGCGTCCTGGGGCAGGGCGGCGCGGGCCGAGTCGACCGGTCCGAACGGCTCGCTCACGGACTTCTCTTCCAGGTATGCGGCCGCCTCGCGGATGATCCGCAGGCTCCGCTCCTCGACCTCCTGGCTCGTCGCCCCCCAGGCGGTCAGCCCGTGACCACCGAGGACGGCGCCGATGACGCCCTCCTGACCGGAGAGCTCGCGCATCGTCCGCCCCAGCTCCCAGCCCGGCCGCTTCCACGGCACCCACGCAACCGCGCCGTCCCAGATCTCCTCGACCAGCTTCTCGCCGTCGGCGGCGCAGGCCAGGGCGATGACGCTGTCGGGATGCAGGTGGTCGACGTGCGCGTGCTCGACCAGCGCGTGCATCGGGGTGTCGATCGACGGGGCGGCGCCGCCGGACCCGTGGCCGCAGTAGGCGAACAGCCCGACCATCTCGTCCTCGTGCTCGACGCCGCGGTAGACCCGGTCCAGGCCCACCAGCCGGTCGCGCTCGAGCACCGCGAGACCCTCGGCGGTGAGGGTGCCGAGGTCCCCGCCGGAGCCCTTGACGTAGAGCAGCTCCACGGGCTCGCCGCTGGCCGGGCTGGTGACGGTCACCTTGGCCGAGGTGTTGCCGCCGCCGTAGTTCGTCACGGCGGGGTCCGACCCGAGTCGGTTGCTGCGGTCCAGCAGTGCGCGGACCTCATTCGAGACCGGGGTGGCGTCAGGCATGGCGGAGCGATCCTTCCACAAGGTCGACGAAGCGCCGGTATGCGTCGTCGAGCGAGTCTCGTTGTGCAACAACGGTTTCGACTGGTTCGGGTTTGGGGACGAGACGGTCGACGGTCTCGGTCAGAGGGGCGTCGGTGAGCGCGTAGGCGGCGAGGATGGCAGCCCCGAGGCTGCTGCTCGCGGACCGGGCGACGCTGACGGGAACGAGGGGTGCGAGGACGGTGGCGCGGATCCGGTTCCAGACCTGGCTGGCCGTCGCGCCGCCGGCGATGACGTGGCGGCGCGGGCTGACGCCGAGCTGCTGGAGCCGTTCGAGACCGAGGCGTTCGACGAAGGCGACGCCCTCGAGGAGGGCTCGGTATGCGTCGAGCCGGCTTCGTGGCTCGCCGTCGGTCAGCGACGGGAGGTTCCGGTCGGCGACCGGGAACCGTTCTCCGGCAACGGAGAGCGGATAACGCACGTAGCCGGCAACGGACTCTGCCACCTGCTGGTCGAGGACGGAGAGGTCGGCGCCGGCGAACTCGGTCGCCAGCACCCCGGCGCCGGAGTTGGACGCACCACCGGCCCAGTAGCGACCGTCGGGCGCGAGGTGGGAGTAGACGGACCCGTCGGCGGACTCGACCGGTGTCTCACTGACCGCTTTGAGCACCAAGGTGGTTCCCAGCACGCCCATGGTGTCGCCGTCGTGGACCGCGCCCGCAGCCAGCTGTGCGGTGCAGCCGTCGGTCATCCCGGCGACGATGGTGACGCCGTCCGCGAGCCCCACGCTACGGGCGACGTCCGGGTCGATGGTGGCGATGCGGGTGCCGGGGAGGACGAGGTCGGGCAGCTGCCCCGTGTCCGCCCGGTCGAGACCGAGCGCCGTCATGGCGTCGACCGGCCAGCGCCGAGCGACGAGATCGATCCCGGCCTTGAGCCAGTGCGAGGTGTCGGCGGCCACCGCACGCCCGGCCAGCGCGGCGTTGACGACATCCGCGGTCGAGGCCCACCGCGCTTCCGGATGGTCCCGGTGGACCATCACCATCCGCCCGAGGGACGAGGCGCCCGCGACCCCGGATGCGGCCAGGGCGTCGCTGCCGGACGAGTCGTCGTAGAGGCGAGCGGCACCGACCGCCGCCCCGTCCCGGTCGACCGGGACGACGGTCCCGGAGGTGCCGGCTACCGACACTGCGGCCACACGAGCGGCGTCGGGACCGAGCTGCTCGCATACCTGCCGGACGAGCTCGAGGGCGACTGGCTCGTACGTGGCGGCTTGGCGCGACACTCCGCCTGACCGACGCTGGGGACTGGACAGCGCCGAATCCGCCCGTGCGACAACGCTTCCCGTGTCCGTGTCGAGGGCGACGCAGCGGGCGGAGGCGGTGGCGAGGTCGATGCCGAGCGTGAGTGACGTCATGACGCCGCGCGTTGGAGGATGACGTCGGCCACCGTGGTGAGGTCGGGAACGGCCAGGTCGGCCTCGGCCAGCTGCTCAGGGGTCGGCTCCGGTGGCGCCTCGCCGCGGAGCACCCAGATGGTGCCGATCCCCAGCGCCTTCGCGGGGCGGACGTCGGTGTCGAGGCGGTTCCCGATGTGGACGGTGTGCTCGGGGGTGGTCCCGCACTCGCGCAGCGCCCACTCGAAGAACTCGCGGCTCGGCTTCTCGTGGCCGACGACCGCGGAGATGCCCCAGACGTCGACGTACGGCGCGAACCCGTCGCGGGTCAGCGCGTCGACGGTGGCCGACTCCTGGTTGGCGACGATCGCGAGCCGGACGTGGCCGTGAAGGCGGCGGAACATCTCGAGCGCATCCGGATAGACGGTGCCCTCGGGATGTATCCAGTACGGGGCCAGCCGGCGGTGCAGCTCGTCGCGGTAGGACTCGTCGCCGAGCAGCTCGGTCGCCAGCGCCCGGCGAAGACTGCCGGACTGTGCCGCCCGGCCCCGGTCGTAGATGCGGTCGAAGTCGGCCCGATCGACGGGCGGGCCACCTTGCTCGGCCCGGATCTCGTCGAGGCCGCGGCGGGCCGCGTTGGCGAAGTTGTCGTCGGAGTAGATCGGGCCGCCGACGTCGCAGAACACCGCCTCGATCCTCGTGGGGAGAGGCATCATCGGCCCCGGGCCAGGTTGGCGCGCCGCTCGGCGATGTCGTCGCGGGCGAAGAACTTCTCGACGTCCTGGTCGGAGAGCGGGGCCACGCCGCCGACCGCGTAGGCGGTGGTGCGGACGCGGGCCCCCTTGACCGCCATCGTCGAGACCGCTTCCACGCCGGCGGCGGTTGGGGCGATGGCGACGATGCCGTGGTTCGCGAGCAGGACCAGCTGGGGGAGCGCGCCGTGCGACTCGACGTAGTCGCGCAGCGCGACCGCGTAGATGCGGCCGAGCGCGAGGCCGGGCGTCGCGTACGGGACGAAGAGCGGGCGTCCGATGACGACGGCCTCGTCGGAGTAGACGATGCGGGTCCAGGCCTCCTGCGCGCGGACGCTGGCCAGCAGGCCGACGACGTCGGTGGGGTGGGTATGCCCGATGAAACGCGCCGTGTCGACGATGCCGGCGTCGCGGGCAACGGTGTGGACGGCCGCGTGCACGACCGTCTCGATCGAGCCGCGCCGCGGGCCGGCGCCGTCCGGCCGGTGCGTGCCTGGAGCGACCAGGGCGGCGCTGAGGTCGTCCTGGGTGGTGACGGGGTCGTCGACGACCGCCATGACCTCGTCGAGGTCGACGACGACGAAGTCCTCGGCCGTGGCGACGGCGAGCCCGGCGCCGGAGGCTTTGACCACCAGGCGTTTGTCGTCGAGGAGCTCGGAGGTGTTGCCCTCGGCGAGGACCACGAGGTCGCGGGCGGGCTCGCCGAGCAGGGTGGTCAGGGCGACGAGCGTGGAAGAGACGAGGTCGGGTTCCCAGGTGGTGTGGGTCATGAGTCCCTCGTGACGGGAGCGGCGAGGTCGTGCCGCTCGCGGTCGCGGGCCAGCAGGCGGGTGAAGTGGGCGTAGGCGTCGTGCCACCGGTCGGAGCGCGGGGACGGCGCATACGACGTGATGTCGGTGGTGCCGGCGATGACCCGGCGGATGTCAGCGAGATCGGCCAGCTCGCCGAGCGCGACGAGCTGGGTGGCGGCGTTGCCGAGCGCAGTGGCCTCGACGGGGCCGCAGTGGACGGGCAGGCCGGTCGCGTCGGCGGTGAGCTGGGAGAGCAGGGTGTTGTTCGAGCCGCCGCCGACGATGTTGACGCTCGGGATTGCGTGGCCGGTCACCTCCGCGAGGTCGTCGACGACGGCGCGGTAGCTGAGAGCCAGTGAGTCGAGGGCGCACCGGACGATCTCGCCCGGCGTGGCCGGCACCGCCGTTCCGGTGGCCGCGCAGTACGCCTGGATACGGCTCGGCGCGTCGCGGCCGTCGAGGAACTCGGTGGCGTCGGGGTTGACGATGCTGTCCAGCCCGGAGGCCTCGTCTGCCATGGCGACCAGTTCCGGGTAGGTGTAGGTCCGGCCCTCCGCGGCCCAGACCCGGCGGCACGCCTGGAGGAGCCAGAGCCCGGCAACGTTGCGCAGCAAGCGGATCGTGCCCGCATACCCGCCCTCGTTGGTGATGTTCCGCTCCTGGGTGTCGTCGCTGATGACCGGATCCGGGACCTCGATGCCCACCAGTGACCAGGTGCCGGAGGAGATGTACAGGCCGTCGGGGTGCGCGAGGGGGGTACCGACGACGGCGCTCGCGGTGTCGTGGCCGGGCGGCATGACGACGCGGGTCGTCGTGAGCCTTCCGGACGCGAGCTGTGGCAGGAGCGGGCCGACATCGGTGCCGGGTTGGACGACCTCGGGGAGCATGTGGGTCGGGACGCCGAGCTCGTCGAGCAGCCCGGTGGCCCAGGCGTTGCCGGCCATGTCGTAGCAGCCGGTGGTGGAGACCGCGGAGTACTCGGTGACGCGGCTGCCGGAGAGCAGGTGGTGGAAGACGTCAGGGAGCATCAGCAGGCTGGACGCCTTCTCGAGCCGGTCGGGGAGGATGCGGGCGTCGGAGGCGAGGGCGAACACGGTGTTGATCGGGATGATCTGGACGCCGGTGGCCTGATAGAGGCGGTGGGCGCCGATCGTGTCGAGGGCCTGGTCGAAGGCGACGACCTGGCGACCGTCGCGGTAGCAGGTCGGCTCGTCGACGAGGCTGCCGGTCGCGTCGATCAGCCCGTAGTCCACGCCCCAGCCGTCGACGCCGACGCTGGCGATCTCGGTGTCACCGTTCGCGAGGGTGCCGAGGCCGTCGCGGATGCCACCTTCGAGGGTGGCGAGGTTCCAACGGAGGACCCCGTCGACCTCACGGGGGGTGTGCGTGAAGCGGTGGACGACGTCGAGGGTGAGGCGCTCGCCGTCGAAGCCGACCCGCGCGACGCGGCCGCTCTCGGCGCCGAGGTCGACCGCGGCAACGGTGGCCTTCGCGGTTCCGGTGGTCATGCGCGGCGGCCCTCCGTCCGGGTCTGGTCGGGGTCGACGAGGTCCCAGGTCACGCCGGCGTCGGCCCACTCCTGTCGGTATGCGGGTGGTACGCCGGTGTCGGAGATCAGCGCGGTGATCCTCTCCACCGGCAGGAACGGGTGGGTACCGAAGCGTTCGACCTTGGAGGAGTCGAAGATCCCGTAGACCTGGCGGCAGACGGCGGCCATCGCCTCCTTGGCGCGGGCCTCCTCGGGGGTGAGGTCGAGCAGGCCGCGTTGGAGGCTGAGACCGACCACGCCGAAGAACCCCTTGTCTACCTGGCCGCGACCCTCGAGGACGTCGCCGAAGAAGCCGACCATCGACTCGCTGGCCCGTCGCAGGACGCCGCCGGGCATGATCACGGTCGCGCGGGACTCCTTGAGCAGCAGGGCAGAGGTGCGCAGGCCGTTGGTGACGACGGTCAGCGGCGCGATGTCGACCAGCTCGTTCGCCAGGTAGAAGCAGGTGGTCGAGGAGTCCATGGCGATGACGTCGCCGGGACGGACGAGCTGCGCGGCGCGTCGGGCGATGGCCCGCTTGGCCTTGGCGGCGACCCGCTGCCGGAACTCGAAGGCACCCTCGTCGGAGCGCTGGGCGACCAGGGCGCCGCCGCGGATCCGGCGCAGCATCGAGCGGCGCTCGAGGTTCTCGAGGTCCTTGCGGATGGTGACGGTGGAGACGCCGAACCGGCTGCTCAGCTCACCGACCTCGACGCGGCCGTGCTCGTCGAGGTCGACGAGGATGGCCTGTTCGCGGTCGAACTCGCTCAGCGACGCCACCCTGCCTCCTTCGCTGCACCTAGCCGTCGATGGCCGATCGTAAGGGAACGTAAGCGAAGATGCAATGAGCGAAGGTAGGTCGAAAGTGTCGCGGCGTCAGCGGTTCACGAGCTCGGCCTGCGCGGTCCTGACCGTCACGGTCGTGGCGGGGCCAGGCACGGAGACGGTGTCCGGGATCGGAGCCCACTCGCCGCCGTCGATCCGGAACTCGCCGCCGAAGGTCGTCGTGACGCTGGCCGGGTAGGAGCCGGCCTTCAGGTACTGGTGCGTGATGTTGCCCGAGGGGTAGACGCCACCTTCGGATGTGGTGGGTCCGAACGTCTGCCCGTCGCCGAACTGCCACATGAAGCTGACCAGCTTGACGCGGACGTCGACCCGGTACCCGTTCATCCTGGCCGGATCGATGGCGTCCACCTCGCCCGGCTGGTACCCCTCGGCGCTCCAGTTCACCTTGTAGAAGGTGTCGAGGCCGACGAGCGTGACATTCCCGGCCGGTTGCGTCGAGATCTCCGGCTTGGCCCAGGGCGTCCGGTTGAAGGCATCGCGAATCATCGCCAGCGTCACGCTCGGACGTGCAGCTGCAACCACATCCGGGTAACACGTCACTCCAACGGTGACCCAATCGCTCGGCGGCTGACCCTCTTGGACAGTTCGCCGCCAGATCCGCGTGAGTGGACCCGATCCGCGAGTGGGGTCTGAGCACGTGGTGAGCGCCATGGTGCACATCGCGTCTGCCTCGGCCGAACCGGGCGGCGACATTGTGCACGCGGAGGTGGAGGCATATTCGTAGCGCGGACCAGTCGGCAGCGGGCATCCAGACGCCCTTCCCGTCGTCTCCTGGACCCTTGGGCAGATCGATCATGGTCTCGCGTGATGTTGGTCGATGTCCGAGACCGTGACGCAGTTCCACGTCGACGCACGGGCCTGAGGCCGCTGCGAGGTCACAGTCTGGCGAGTCCGCTGCGCAAGCTGCCCGAGCGCTGGTGCCAGCAATCCGCTAGCGCCAAGACAGCGACGATGCAGCGACCGCGAGGCAACCGGTCTGCTCATTCCGACTGCCCTGGATCTCTGCAGCACACGCCAGCCATCGTTGAAGTTGACGTTGAACCAGCGAGATTACCCTTTCTCGGCTGGAGACCGTCTTAACCACGGAGTCGCCTGCACGTACACAATGCTCGACTCGCGGTATCGTCGCTGACGAAGAACTTTGAGCAGTGAATCCTTCGGAACGGCTGAATGGCCACGGTCGGTCGGAGTTACGAAATCACCCACAAAGTGCTGCAACTGTTTGCCTTTCATCTCGTCGAATGATCGATCATCATGATGCTGCACGCTCTTGCAACTTGCAGGCGACCAGCGTCTGGAGACGTCGCGGATCATTGTGTGTACGCCAGCGCTTTATTCAGCCGTCTAAGAAGTAGCGAGTGAAGGCTTCGGCGCCTTGTGGCGTGTTGGCTCTGGCGGCTTCGCGGAATTGCCGACTGCCCCGAACCCGCCGTCGTCTGGGAGCCGGCGTGCTGGACGACGGCGTCGTGGCAGGAGTCGAGCTGCTGGACGCGCTGGTGGGAGATGTTGTGCTGGGTGGGTCCGTCGTCGCCGGCGGGGTCGTGCAGGCGCCGAGCAGCGTGACGGCACCGAGAACCACGGCGGCGGCGTAGTCCTTCGTCAGTCGGCGCACTCTGACATCCCCTCGAGGAAGCTTCCGCGGTCTTCCCGCAACAAACGCTGGCCAGTATGCCTGAGTCGATGACGTCGGCAAGCTGTCATCCACAGCCGATTTCGCATGGGCAAGCGTGCCCGCGGCGCCGGTAGCCGGCTCTCCTCGACGGACGTCGCGCGCCAAGGCCGAAGATCGTGGGGACTTGTAGACCTCCTGGGGTGGACGATCGTCCACGATCTCCGCGGACGTCGGTATTCGGGGCGCAAATCCGGCGCTCGAACCCCGAGCTCGCTCCCCCGAGAGGGCCGACGAACAGCCGCCACGGTTGGCCACGCCCGCCACACTGCGACCCCACGAACCACAGCGGCGCAGCTCACCAACACCCACGCGCGAGCGCGCCAGGCCCTACGACACGCCGACGAGGCGTGCCTCTTGACAGCCCACCCTCCAGAGGCGTTACCTCTACCCCTAGATGTAGTAGTTACACGGATGTAAGTCGTCCACATCTAGTCCCCAGGGGAAGAGCACTTCTCCACAGATTGTTCACATGATGTCCCCCGAACTGTCCCCAGGAGGGAGTCCAGCACCATGCACTGCCCCTTCTGCCGCCACAACGACTCCAGGGTCATCGACTCACGGACCACCGACGACGGCACCGCCATCCGCCGCCGCCGCCAATGCCCTGAGTGCGGGCGCCGTTTCACCACGGTCGAGTCCGCCAGCCTGAGCATCGTCAAGCGGTCCGGCGTCACCGAGCCGTTCAGCCGCCAGAAGGTTCTCGTCGGCGTCCGCAAGGCCTGCCAGGGCCGCCCGGTCACCGAGGACGACCTCGCGGTCCTCGCGCAGCGCGTCGAGGAGAGCATCCGGGCGCAGGGGAGCGCTGAGGTCGAGGCGCACGAGGTCGGCCTCGCGGTGCTCGAGCCCCTCCGGGAGCTCGACGAGGTGGCCTACCTCCGCTTCGCCTCCGTCTACCAGGCCTTCGACTCCCTCGAGGACTTCGAGGCCGCCATCACCCTGCTGCGCGCCGAGCGCGAGGCAACCGGCGAGGAGCCGGCGCCCTCCACGCATACCAAGTAACACCCGCACCACTGGCACCAGCGCATCGTCGCGTTCGGATGTCAGACCTCAGCGATAGAAATGAACCATGAGGCCCGGGGAGACCGGGGAAGGGGAGCCACCACCATGACCGAGACCGCCAACCGCGCGGGCGCCCGCAAGCACGGCAAGGGCAAGGGCGTGACGATCGAGCGGATCTACACGACCCCAGGCGTGCACCCCTATGACGAGGTCACCTGGGAGAACCGCGACGTCGTCCAGCAGAACTGGAAGACCGGCGAGACGATCTTCGAGCAGCGCGGTGTCGAGTTCCCCGACTTCTGGTCCGTCAACGCCTCCACCATCGTCACGACCAAGTACTTCCGCGGCGCCCTCGGCACCGAGAAGCGCGAGACCGGGCTGAAGCAGCTCATCGACCGCGTCGTACTCACGTATGCCCGCGCCGGCAAGGAGCACGGCTACTTCGCCAGCGACGAGGACGCCACGATCTTCGAGCACGAGCTGACGCACGCCCTGCTCCACCAGGTGTTCTCGTTCAACTCCCCGGTGTGGTTCAACGTCGGAACGGCCTCGCCGCAGCAGGTCTCCGCCTGCTTCATCCTGGCCGTCGAGGACTCGATGGACTCGATCCTCAACTGGTACAAGGAGGAGGGGAAGATCTTCCAGGGCGGCTCCGGCGCCGGCCTCAACCTCTCCCGCATCCGCTCGTCCAAGGAGCTGCTGAGCTCGGGCGGCACCGCCAGCGGCCCGGTCTCGTTCATGCGCGGCGCCGACGCGTCGGCCGGGACGATCAAGTCCGGTGGCGCCACCCGCCGCGCAGCGAAGATGGTCGTTCTCGACGTCGACCACCCCGACATCGAGGAGTTCATCCAGACCAAGGCGCGCGAGGAGGACAAGATCCGCGCGCTGCGCGACGCCGGGTTCGACATGGACCTCGGCGGCAAGGACATCGTCTCGGTGCAGTACCAGAACGCCAACAACTCGGTCCGGGTCAACGACGAGTTCATGCGGGCGGTCGAGAACGGCACCGAGTTCGGCCTGCGCTCGCGCCTCGACAACTCGGTCATCGACACGGTCGACGCCCGCGAGCTGTGGGAGAAGATCGCCAAGGCCGCGTGGGAGTGCGCCGACCCGGGCATCCAGTACGACGACACGATCAACGACTGGCACACCAACCCGGAGACCGGCCGGATCACCGCCAGCAACCCGTGCTCGGAGTACATGTCGCTCGACAACAGCTCCTGCAACCTCGCGTCGCTCAACCTCCTGAAGTTCCTCCGCGACGACGACACGTTCGACGCGGTGACCTTCGAGAAGGTCGTCGAGCTGGTCATCACGGCGATGGACATCTCCATCTGCTTCGCCGACTTCCCGACCGAGGCGATCGGCCAGACGACGCGCGACTACCGCCAGCTCGGCATCGGATATGCCAACCTCGGCGCGCTGCTCATGGCCACCGGCCACGGGTACGACTCGGAGGGCGGGCGCGCGCTCGCCGCGGCGATCACCTCGCTGCTCACCGGTGCGTCCTACAAGCGCTCCGCCGAGCTCGCCGGAATCGTCGGGCCCTACAACGGGTATGCCCGCAACGCCGATGCCCACAAGCGCGTGATGCGCAAGCACCAGTCGGCGAACGACGAGATCCGCACACTCGACGCCATGGACCGGTCGATCCACCAGCTCGCCACCAAGGCGTGGGCCGACGTCGTCGCGATCGGCGAGAAGAACGGCTACCGCAACGCGCAGGCGTCGGTCCTCGCGCCCACCGGGACGATCGGCTTCATGATGGACTGCGACACGACGGGCATCGAGCCCGACTTCTCGCTGGTCAAGTTCAAGAAGCTCGTCGGCGGCGGCTCGATGCAGATCGTCAACCTGACGATCCCGCGGGCACTCAAGAAGCTCGGCTACACCACCGAGACGAGCGAGGCGATCGTCGAGTACATCGCCGACAAGGGCCACGTCATCGACGCGCCAGGCCTCAAGCCCGAGCACTACGAGGTCTTCGACACCGCGATGGGAGCCCGGGCGATCCCGCCGATGGGACACGTGCGGATGATGGCGGCCACGCAGCCGTTCCTCTCCGGCGCGATCAGCAAGACGGTCAACCTGCCGGAGACGGCGACGGTCGAGGAGATCGCCGACGTCTACCTGCAGGGCTGGAAGCTCGGTCTCAAGGCGCTCGCGGTCTACCGCGACAACTGCAAGGTCGGCCAGCCGCTCTCCGACGGCGGGTCGACGGCCAAGGACGCCGCGGCCGACAAGGCGGCGGCAGCCGCCGAGCCGGTGATCCAGAAGGTCGTCGAGTACCGCCCGGTCCGCAAGCGCCTCCCGAAGCGGCGGCCGTCCCAGACGACGTCGTTCTCGGTGGGCGGGGCCGAGGGCTACCTCACCGCCGGCTCCTACCCCGACGACGGTCTCGGCGAGCTGTTCCTCAAGTTCGGCAAGCAGGGCTCGACGCTGGCCGGCGTGATGGACGCCTTCTCGATCGCCGTCTCGATCGGACTGCAGTACGGCGTCCCGCTCGAGACGTTCGTCGAGAAGTTCACCAACCTGCGGTTCGAGCCGGCCGGCCTCACCGACGACCCGGACGTGCGGATGGCGCAGTCGATCATGGACTACGTCTTCCGACGGCTGGCGCTGGACTACCTCGACTTCGAGACCCGTTCCTACATCGGCATCCACACGGCCGACGAGCGGTCCCGGCAGCTTGAGACCGGCTCGTATGCGCCGTCGGAGTCCGAGTCGGACGAGGACGTCGAGGACGAGCTGGAGACCTACGCCCAGTCGGCTCCGATCAACAAGCCCAAGCCGGTCGAGGCGCCGGTCGAGGCCAGGGTGACGCATCCCGCCGAGCCCGCGTCGCCAGCCGCAGCGGCCGCCACGATCTCGGTCGAGGACGTGAAGTCCGGCGCCGGAGCCGCGTCAGCCCGCGAGGTCACGGGGATCCACTCGTCGGCCGAGCTGCTGGAGAAGTTCCAGGGCAAGGCGGCCGACGCGCCGATGTGCATGACCTGCGGGACGAAGATGCGTCCGGCCGGCTCGTGCTACGTCTGCGAGGGCTGCGGCAGCACCAGCGGCTGCAGCTGACGTAGCCACCCACGAGGACTCCCGAGACACCGCCTCGGGAGTCCTTGCGTCGTGCGACAACAGTCACTGCCGATCCGGATGCGCCTGCTGCCACGCGGTCCAGATCTCCGGCCGGAGACGACCTCGGTCTGACACTGGCATATCCTCCGCGAGCGCCCACGCCCTCACTTCGGCCACGGAGACTGGTGAATCGCTTCCACCCACCCTTGGCGGAGGCAGACGTGGTCCCTCCAGGGAAGGCGTGTCGTGGGTCGCCCCCTCGATCAGATCGACGGCCGCGCTCTCGGTCTCGGCCCAGACCCGCGCCGCCGCCAAGTAGCGGTAGGTCCACTCCTCGGCGAGCGACCGCGTCTCGCAGAACACGATGGGCACGTTCGGATAGCGCACCTGCAGTTCGGCCAACCCGTCGAGAACCACGGCCGGTCGCACCCAGTCGACCTTGAAGAGCTGCGAGTACCGCTCCTCGACGACGACCGCCGCGCGAGGAAGCGCGGCCAGCTCACCCAACGCGAATCGGAGCCGCCCGTCGGTAACGCTCGACACGAAGTCGGGGAGCGACTTGCGCTCGACCGACGCCATGAGAGCGCCACCGACCTCGAGGCCATAGTCACCGCAGGGGAGCGGAGCGACTCGCGTCTGGACCTGCTGGTCGGAGAACCGGTACGCATACCGCTCATGCGAGTCGACAACGATGCTGACGGCCGGTAAGCCCGCGGCTCGCGCCGTCGGGAGGGAGACCTTGGGTCGGGCCTGCTTTCGGGTGCGCGCCGACTGCCAGAAGACCACGTCTCGACCGCGGGCCTTGGTGAAGACGATCTGCGAGCGGTTCTCCCGCGGTCGCGCCAGCACCAGGTCGATCGCGGCGCCGCGACGCACACAGGAGCGGACGGGCGCGCGCTCGACCATCTCTGGCTCCGCCGGCCATTCACGCACGTGGACCGGAAAGCAGAACAGCGCCTTGGTGCGCGGCCAGGTACCGGAGGTGCGGAACACCAACCCGACGCCGAGCGGCACCCGTAACAAGAAGGGCAGCGTGGAGTCGGGATCCGGGTTGTGAGCGATGAGCAACTCGTCCACAGCGCCCAGTCTGGCCGAAGGATCGCCGCGCTACCCAGGGGCGCGGATCTCGTCCTGGGCGATCTTTCGGTAGTTCGTGGCCCGGCTCAAAACCAGTAGGTCGCCACCGGCCTGCCTTCAATGCCGGCTGGACATCGTGAACTTCACGGTTCCCGGTGACGGCGGGTCCGCGCTGGGGGAGATGGCGGTCCGCTGACGGCCCTGCTTGTCAGGGGGTATCAGCAGATGCTCGGTGACGCTCCAGGCCAGCATGAGCCACGGAAATGCTGACAACGGTGTCACCACCCCCCGGTCCACGTTCTACGAGCAGGGACGCTTCGGTCGGATGTTCCCGACCCTCCCGCCGTTCGCGGCGGACACCCCGACGATCCGCCAGGCACTGGTCGAGATCGGCCAGACGGGGGGAGTCATGGACGCCCAGGACGACCTCGACGACGCGATCACGCTGATCACCGACCCCGCCAAGAGCGCCCACAACCCGAACAACCCGACGATGACGGCGGGTTTCACGTTCCTCGGTCAGTTCCTCGACCACGACATGACGTTCGACCCGACCTCGAGCCTCGCCCGCCGGCAGGACCCGGAGTCGATCCGCAACTTCCGGATCCCCGCGCTCGACCTCGACAGCGTCTACGGCGGCGGTCCCGGGGTGAGCCCACATCTCTACGACCAGAGCGTCGACGGTGGCCGGACGACGATGCTCGTCGAGGAGATCCCGGGCTCGGCCGCCAAGACCTGCGACGGCACCGCGCGGTACGACCTGCCCCGCAACAGCCAGAACGTCGCCCTGATCGCCGACCCTCGCAACGACGAGAACCTCATGGTCAGCCAGATCCAGCTGGCCTTCCTGAAGCTCCACAACGCCGTCGTCGCCGATGTGAAGGCCGACCTCGGCGCCGCATACACGCTCGAGGAGATCTTCGCCGAGGCACAGCGGATCGTCCGCTGGCACTACCAGTGGATGGTGATCCATGAGTTCCTGCCGAAGACCATCGGCGACTCGATGACCCAGAAGATCCTCACGAAGGGTCGCAAGTTCTACGACTGGCGCAACGACCCCTACATTCCGGTCGAGTTCTCCGTCGCCGCATACCGGTTCGGGCACTCGCAGATCCGGCCCAGCTACCGCGCCAACTTCGGGACGAGCGTCGCCGACCCGACGCAGCAGTTCTTCGCCCTGGTCTTCAAGCCCAGCGACCCGAACCCGGCCGACCCGGACGACCTCCGCGGCGGCTGCCGGGCGCCACGCCGCTTCATCGACTGGCAGACCTTCTTCGACTTCGGTGACGGAAGGGTCCGTCCGAACAAGATGATCGACACGACCCTGTCGAGCATCCTGTTCCACCTCATGGGCCAGTCGACCGGCACCCCCGACTCGCTGGCCATCCGCAACCTCCTCCGCAACCTCACGATGAAGGTGCCGTCGGGCCAGTCGGTCGCCAAGGCGATGAAGCTGCCGGTGCTGGCGACGAGCGACCTCGCCGACCTCGCGCCGCACCACCTGGACGAGCGGACCCCGTTGTGGTTCTACGTCCTGCGCGAAGCACAGGTGAAGGCCGGCGGCGAGCATCTCGGCCCGGTGGGCGGGCGGATCGTCGGCGAGGTGATCATCGGCCTCATCGAGGGGGACAGCCAGTCCTACCTCACCCAGGACCCCACCTGGACGCCGACGTACGGGAGCGACGGGACGTTCGAGATGACCGACCTCCTGAGCAAGGCGGGGGTCGTCGGCTCGCTCTCGTGAACGCATACCCGGTATGCGTGGTGTCTGGAACAGTGGGGCCGTGACCGATGCGCCAGCCACCGGGCCGACCGCCATCGCTGTCGCCCCGGCGACCGACCCCGAGACCGGGCTGACCTCGGCGGAGGTCGCGGAGCGAACCTCGCGTGGCCAGGTGAACACCACCGAACAGGCGACCTCTCGACCGCTGTGGACGATCATCAAGACCAACGTCTTCACGCGGTTCAACGCGATCCTCGGCGTGCTGTTCGTGCTCGTGCTCAGTACCGGGTCGTTCGCCGACGGGCTGTTCGGCGTGATCCTCATCGTCAACTCGGGCATCGGGATCGTTCAGGAGTACCTCGCCAAACGAAAGCTCGACCAGCTGGCTCTCCTGAACCAACCCACCACGCGCGTGGTTCGTGATGGCCAGCTGGGCGAGATCGCCACGACGGACGTCGTCTTCGGGGAGCTCGTCGAGCTGCACGCCGGCGACCAGGTCCCGGCCGACGGGCATCTTCACTCGGTCAGCGGACTGGAGGTCGACGAGTCGAACCTCACGGGCGAGTCCGACCCGATGCCCAAACAGGTCGACGACGACGTGCGGTCCGGAACGACCGTGGTGGCCGGGCGTGGTCGCTTCGTCGCCGCCGCGGTCGGCGCCGATTCCTACGTGAACACCATTGCGGCGCAAGCCAAGACGTTCACCAAGACGCACTCCGAGATCCAGGCGTCGGTCAACACGCTGCTGAAGTACATCACCTGGGTCATCGTCATCGCGCTGCCGCTGCAGATCTGGTCCCAGATCCAGGTGTACGGCGCGGACGACTGGCGGACGGTCATCGTCCGGTCGACCGGCGGTCTGGTGGGGCTGGTCCCCGAGGGGCTGGTCCTGCTGACATCCGTGGCGTTTCTCCTGGCCGCTGTCTCCCTGGCGCGACAGCAGGTCCTGGTGCAGGAGCTACCGGCCGTCGAGGGGCTGGCTCGCGTCGACGTCGTCTGCCTCGACAAGACCGGGACGCTGACTGTCGGCGACATCGCCTACGACTGCTGCGAGCCGGTGGGGGAGCGACCGTTCGCGGTCGCGGACCTGGAAACGGCGCTGGGCGCGTTGGCCGACGACCCCAACGCGAACGGGACGTTGAAGGCCTTGGCCGCGGCGCTCACGGCTCCGCAGGGTTGGGAGCGGACGCAGACGATCGCCTTCAACTCGGCCCGCAAGTGGAGCGCGGCGTCGTTCGCGGACCGTGGCTCCTACGTCCTCGGTGCACCCGACGTCCTGCTGCCCGCGGAGGACCCCCTACGCGAACAGGTCATCGAGAAGGCGAGGACCGGGCTGCGGGTCGTGCTCCTCGGCCACAGCGAGGCCGCGCTCGACGGGCAGGTCCTGCCCCCGGGCATACGGTCCCTCGCGCTGGTGTCCTTGACGGAACAGGTGCGGCCCGATGCCAAGGACACCCTGGACTACTTCGCGTCGCAGGGGGTCGACGTCAAGATCATCTCCGGCGACAACCCGCAGACGGTGGGCGCGATCGCCCGCCGCGTCGGCCTCGACATCCCCGACAGCCGGCTGTGCGACGCGCGGACCATCGGCACGGACGTCGAGGAGCTGCGCGCGATCGTCAGGGAGACGACGGTCTTCGGCCGGGTGAGTCCAGAACAGAAGCGGGCTCTCGTCCACGCGCTGCAGGCCGACGGACACGTCGTCGCGATGACTGGCGACGGCGTCAACGATGCGCTGGCGATCAAGGACGCCGACATCGGTGTTGCGATGAACAACGGCGCCCAGGCCACGAAGGCGATCGCGCAGCTGGTGCTGCTCGACGGCAAGTTCTCGCACCTGCCGTCCGTGCTCGCCGAGGGCCGGCGGGTCATCAACAACGTCGAGCGGGTCGCCAACCTCTTCGTCGCGAAGAACGTCATGAGCCTCATCGCCATCGTCACGGCGGCGGCGTTCGCGCTCCCGTTCCCGTTCCTCCCGCGGCACCTGACGCTGGTGTCGGCGGTGACGATCGGCATCCCGGCGTTCTTCCTCGCGCTCGGTCCGAACAAGCGGCGGTACCACCCGGGGTTCCTTCGACGGGTCCTGTGGTTCGCGGTTCCGGCCGGCGCGGTATGCGGCGTGGTCGTCATCGCGTCGTACCTGCTGGCCCACCAGGTCTTCCAGACGCCGACGGCCGCTCAGTGCGCCGGTGCGTCATTGGGGACGGTTCCGCAGGCGCAGGCGCAGATCTGCTGGGAGCCGTCGACGGCGGCCACGATCTCGTTGCTGGTGGCGGCGTTCTGGATCCTCATCGTGCTCGCGCGGCCGTTCCGGCCGTGGAAGGTGGCGCTGGTCGCCGTCTGCATCGCCATCGCGGTGGGCGCGTTCACGATTCCGTTGGCGCAGCAGTTCTTCCAGTTCTCCGCGCCCGCGGCCATGGTGTGGCAGTCATTGGCGGTCGGCGCCGTGGGCGCTGTCGCGATCGAGATCGTCTACCGCCTACAGCCGGGGATGCGCCAGGAGCCGGAGGAGCCGAGGGCCGCCGCCCGCGCCACCGCGGTCGCTGGTTCGGGCTGAGTTCGGTCGGGTTTCCGACCGTTAGAGGCCACACTCCCGCTCGCACTCGTCCCGCATGAGCCAACGGGCTGGGGCAGCGGCTACTCAGTGACAGGTCCGGTGGGTAAGCCGTGCTCGTCGTGAAGGCGGTCGATCGACATCGCTTGTCGATCCTCGTCGCTGAGCCGTTGGTCGACGTCCGTCAGGATCTCGTCAACGCGCTCGCGAGCCCCGTTCTCGATCATCCCGCTCCCTCGTCGTCGGTGAACTCAAGTCTGTCACCGTTATCGAGGCGGTATCGGTACTCGTTGCGGGGATCGCCCCAGGCGTACGGGCCGATGCGCACCTCTGGCCGGCAGTAGCCCACGACCAGGTCCATCACGTCTGAGAACGTCGTCCTCCTGCGTCTCCGACAGGAGACCGCGAATCTGCTCCAGGTCCTCCATGATCACGAGGATCGACAAACCTTGGTCGACATACGCCTTGACGACACCGCGAAGGTCCTCGAAGCCGGAGCCCTCTTCGACAGCGAACAACATGGCGTCCCGACGCGCTATCTGGGCGTTCACGATGGGTCAACGGCCTTCCATTGCGCTCGAGATGTCCTGAAGCAATGGCTAAGTAGGTCTCCAGGGGCATCGGGTGTCGTGGTTGGACCGTGTATGTGCCCGATTCGATCCTGGAACAACCTTGCAGGTCGTCGCCAAGCGCCTTTGCGTCGATTGAGAAGACGGAGACGTGCTTGTCCGTGCCGCCGAATGCAGGCGGACGTCTGAATGGTGGAATCGCTTCGATGCTGTCGTTGACCGACATGCCTCCTGTGCTCGGCAGCACGGACCCGTCGGCTGTCACAGGGATGTCGTCCGACGAGACGCACTCCCAGGTCACGTGGCCGTGGAGCCCAAACGCGGGAGACCGTCGGATCCGGCCCGCATTCCCCGGAACAGGTTGATGCTCTCCGGCGCCTTGGCGTCCAGCTCGCTGATCGTGATGCCGACCCGGGTGGGCACCGACCCCACAGCGCCAGTGAGGACGCCGGGCACCACGACCGCGCCGGCGGTGTGGAAGCCGCTGCGGGGATCCACGCCGAGGCGCCATTCGAAGGCGTTGACCTGCGGTTTGGTCGAGGCGCCGACCCACAGTGCGATCGGCAGCGGGTTGGACGCCAGCACGAGTGTGTCGAGGATCCCGACCGCTGCACCCGCCGCCCAGTCGCGCCGCTCCTGGTTGAGGTCCCAGGGCGGAGCGAGCAGAAAGTTCCAGGCGTGCTGCCACGCCGACACCGGCTCGGGCGTGGATGCCAGGGCGGTGCGCAGGTACTCGGCCGTCTCGTTGCCGGCGCGGTCGACGTCGGCGCGGACCCGTTCGAGGAGCTCGACCGCAGCGAGTCGCTGCTCGCGCCCCGCCGGCGACAGGAGCGCATCGAGAGGACCGGCGTCGACGCCGAGAGGTCCACCACCGGCGGCAATCGCGGCGCGCACCCCCTCCGCGTACATGTCCCTAGCCCGGGCCGCCGCGAGCTGGGCCGAGGCCAGAGTCGCCGCATACCGACCGAGCGCCGTCGAGGCCACCTCGAAACAACTGGCGGCCGCGCTGAACCGTCCGGGCTGGAGCCCGAGCTCGTCACGGAAGCGAGCGGCAGCAGAGCCGTCCCACGAGACCTCGACCCGTCCGAGTGCGTGAGCCGCGTCAGCCAGCAGGTCGGCGTAGCCCGCCAAGGCATCGCCCAGTGCCGCCAGGCCATCCGCATCCCCAGGCACCAGACCTTCGGCGGGAAGGCCGTGCGCCAGGTCGGAGAGGGCGCTCACGGCGGACTGGTCATCGCCGCGACGTAGGCCGCCGCCGCTGCCCGGTCGGTCGACGCGTACGCCGCCACACACGCGTCCAGCCGGTCCGCGATGTCGCGCTGCCCGCCCAGCAGAGCGTCCAGGCCGAGCTGCCACCGCTCACCGAACTCGCCCAGCACTCCCTGCAGCACGTCGTGACCGACCGCGACCTCGTCGTCAAGGGCCCCGACCAGCCCGTCCCGCACGGCATCGGAGGCGCACCGGATGTCGGACGCAGCCCGCACCAGGCTGTCGAGGACGACGAGGAAGCGGTCGCTCACCCCTCGATCAGAACAGAACCGCGCGACCCCTCGATCGACTTATCCACAGCCCCGGCGAGGGGGCACCAGCTCAGCCGCTGACCTTGTCCAGGTGCTGCAGGAGGTTGTGCGCGGCCAGCTCGACCTCCTTGTGACGCCACTCCGACGCCCGGTAGACGCACGCGATCAGGCCGACCCGGTGGACCCGTGAGAAGTCGCCCACGACGAACGCATACCGCGCCTTCGTCTCGTCGTTCGCGCCCTCGGTGAGCCCGAGGTGCCACGCCGCGTACTCGTCCCACGAGTGCTTGTCCAGGTACGCGTTCTGGTCGTCGGCACTGGGCTGCACCTCGCCCCAGTCGCTGTCGAGGACATACCGCTTCTTGTCGATGAGCTCGCGCACGAAGGCGACCGCGGCCTTGTTGACGGTGTAGGAGGCCATGCCCCATCGTGGCGCGCCGTCTCGACGGGCACCACCGTAGGCGTCGTGTGACACTGACCGGCGTGCACCGCTTCTCCGCGACCACGGTGTCGGAGGCGGTGGTCGCCGCTCCGCGCCAGGACATCTGGGCCGCCATCACCGACCCGACGGTGCTGCCCAAGCTCACCCCGCTGCTGCGGCACATCGAGGCCGACGGCGACCTGTGGCGGTGGGATCTGTCGCGGATCAACGTCCTCGGCATCGTCGTCGACCCGAGCTTCACCGAGCGGATGTCGTTCGTCCCGAACGAGCGGATCGAGTACACCCACGAGCCCCCGGCCGGTGCCCACGAGTGGGCCAGCGCCGAGGGCTGGTACCAGCTCAGCGATCATGCGGCCGGAACCCACCTGGCCATCTCGGTCACCCTGACGGTGGAGCTGCCCCTCGCGCGCCTCGCCGCCCCCGCCGTCGAGTCGGTGATCCGGACGTCGATGACGGTGACCGGGTCTCGCTTCGCCAGCAACCTCGACCAGCACCTCGGCATCAGGAGCGGAACACCGCCCGTCTAACCTGACCACGTGGTCTCCTGGCTGACGGTGGTCGTCCTCGTGGCGGCGGCCGCTCTCGGCATCCTCGCCCTCGTGTATGCGCTGACCCGCCGCAACGTGGACGACCGCCTGCTGTACCTGCTCGGCGTCCTCGAGATCGCCCTTCTCGCGCAGGTGTTCGTCGGTGTCGCACAGGGCTTCGGCCGGACCACCGACTTCGAGAAGGCGGTGTTCTTCGCCTACCTCCTCACGGTCCCGTTCATCGCTCCGGTCGCGGTGTTCCTCGCCCTCAAGGAGAAGACGCGGTCGTCGATGTTCGTCGTCCTGGGGTCCGCGGTCGTCGTCGGCGTCCTCGTCGGCCGCCTCGTCCAGATCTGGAACGCCGGTGGCTGAACACACGCCCGACAGCACGCGTGCCCCCGAGAAGGGCGGCACGAGAAGGGGACTGGGGATCATCCTCGTCGCCCTCTACGGACTATTCGCGCTCGCGGCCACCGGACGCGCGACCTACCAGATCATCGCTGACTTCCAGAAGGCGCCGGTCGCGTACCTGCTCTCCGCGCTGGCTGCGGTGATCTACCTCGTCGCCACCGTGGCGCTCGCGAGAGGTGACCGGACGTCCGTCCGCATCGCTCGCGTCGCCATCACCATCGAGCTGGTCGGCGTCCTGACCGTGGGCCTGGTGTCCTACCTCGTGCCGTCGGAGTTCCCCGACAGGACGGTCTGGTCGCACTTCGGCGCCGGCTACGGCTACTTCCCGCTGATCCTGCCGATTCTCGGCCTGCTCTGGTTGCGCTACCAGTCTCGGCGGTGATCCTGCTGTGGCCAGAGCGCCCGGTGAGTCATATGGTGCAAGGGTCGGCAGCAGCGGAGCGCGCCGTGGCGCGCGGTTCTCGGGAGGCAGCCCGTGGCAGACGCCCCTTCGACGACCCGCTGCGGTCGGCGGTCGTTCCTCGGACTGGCCGGCGGCGCCCTGGGTGCCGGAGTCCTGGCCGCCTGCGGTGACACGGACCGCGGCGAGACCTCGTCGACGTCGGGGGGGTCGCTGCGCCTCTCGCAGTGGTACCACCAGTACGGCGAGGAGGGGACCCAACAGGCGGTCGAGGGGTATGCGAAGGCCTACCCAGGCGCGATGGTCTCCGTCCAGTGGAACCCCGGCGACTACGACCAGAAGGTGGCCAGTGCGCTGCTGTCCGACGGCGGCCCGGACATCTTCGAGTTCGGCAACGGCCCCTCGATCGACATGATCCAGGGCGGCCAGGTCGTCGACATGAGCGGCATCCTCGGCAACGCGGCGTCGGACTTCACCCGCAGCCTCGTGCAGCGGATGACCTACAAGGGCAAGCTCTACGCCGTCCCGCAGGTCACCGACATGCAGCTGCTGGTCTACCGCAAGAGCCTGCTGCAGGCTGCCGGGGTGAACGCGCCGACCACGGTCGACGAGCTCATCGCAGCCGCCCAGACGCTGACCACTGACAAGGTGAAGGGCTTCTTCGCCGGCAACGACGGCGGCGTCGGTGTGCTCGGCGGCCCCATGCTCTGGGCGGCCGGCCAGGACTACCTCAACGAGGACCAGACCGAGATGGGCTTCGACGCCAACCGTGGCGCGGCGGCGTTCAGGCGGCTGCGGACACTGTTCACCAGCGACGCGCTGCTGCTCGGCGCACCCGCCGACTGGTCCGATCCGTCGGCGTTCACTCAGGGGCTCGTTGCGATGCAGTGGACGGGGTTGTGGACGCTCCCGGCGATCGAGAAGGCGTTCCCCGGCGACTACGGAGTGATGGCGTGGCCGGCGCTGGACGCCCAGGGCAAGCCCTCGGTGCCGGTACACGCATACGCCTCCTGCGTCAGTGCCCGGACCCACAACGTCGACGCCGCGAAGGGGTTCGTGAAGTGGCTCTGGGTCGACCAGACCGGGAGGCAGCTGGACTTCGCGCAGTCGTTCGGGTTCCACATCCCGGCGCGACAGAGCGTCGCGGCGCAGGCCGACAAGCTGAAGAGCCCGCCCGCCTCGGATGCGGTCAAGCTGGTCAACGAGAACGGTCGCGCCCAGTCGCCGCTGCTGTGGACGCCGAAGTGTGCGACGGCCTTCTCCGACGGTCTCACCCGCATCGTCAAGGACGGCGCCGACGCCAAGGGCGAGATCGAAACGATCAAGGCCGCCGTCGACACCGAGCTCGAGCGCGTCAACGGCTGACGCGCCGGCGCTGACCTCTGGGCTGGATCACCACGCTGCGTGGCCAGGCCATCGCCACGTTCCGCTTCCGCCAGTACTTCCTCGGGTTCCCTCTGGGGGGTTAATGGCCGCGACCGAGACCGGGATCACCGAGTAGCGGCCCGTCGTTCTCAGGAAAGTCGTGGCACGTGTCAGCCCCACGTGGGACGGTTGGACGTGCCGGCGGTCGAGCGGGATGACGACGGCGAGAGGCGGACGACAGGCGTGGGCACGGCATACGACCCCCTGGCCGCCCACCGAAAGGAGGGCGGTCCGTCCTTCGACGTGCTCCTGGCCGGGACGGTCTTCCTCGACATCATCTTCACCGGACTGCCCGAGGTCCCGCGGGCGGGAACCGAGGTCTGGGCCGAGGGGATGGGCTCGTGCCCCGGCGGGATCGCCAATCTCGCCGTCGCCGCCAGCCGGCTCGGCCTGCGGACCGCGCTGGTCGCGGCGTTCGGCGACGACGACTACGGCGACTTCTGCTGGCGCACCCTGGAGAAACAGGAGCACGTCGACCTCAGCCTCTCGCGCCGGTTCGACGACTGGCACTCGCCGGTCACGGTGTCGATGTCGGTCGGGCGCGACCGCAGCATGGTCACGCACGGACACGCAGCACCGGTCGGCACCTCCGAGCTCATGGGTCCGCCGCCACCGACCCGGGCGGTCCTCGTCGACCTGGGTGAGGTGGTCCGGGACGAGGAAGAGGGCGCCTGGATCCAGACGGCCAAGAAGGACGGGGCCCTCGTCTTCGCCGACATCGGCTGGGACGCCACCGGCGCCTGGCGGTCCGAGACGCTCGACCTGCTGACGCACTGCCACGGGTTCCTGCCCAACGCGGAGGAGGCGATGGCCTACACACGCACCGAGACCCCGCAGGACGCGCTGTACTCGCTCGCCGACCGGGTGCCGCTGGCTGTCGTGACCAACGGCAGCCTCGGCGCCCTGGCGATCGACGGCACCACGGGGGAGGAGGTCTCCGTTCCGGCGCTGCGGGTTCCGGCGCTCGACGCCACCGGTGCCGGCGACGTGTTCGGTGCGAGCCTCGTCCTCGGGACACTCGCCGGCTGGTCACTCCATGACCGGCTGTCGTTCTCGGCCCTGTGCTCGTCGCTGGCGGTCCAGCAGTTCGGCGGTTCGCTCGCGGCCCCCGGCTGGGGCGACATCGTCGACTGGTGGCGAGGGATCCGCGATGCCGACGACGACTCGTCGTATGCCTGCTCGCTCCGACGCCGGTACGCGTTCCTCGAGGAGATCGTGCCGCAGGTGCCGAGCGGCGCGGTGAGGCGCGCGGCGGCGACGATCGCGCGGCAGGCGGACGTCGCGCAGCCCTGACCCGGGTATCACCCGGCGGGTCGGGGGCTCTTCACCGGAGAGACCCCCACCCCGCAAGGACACCCCATGTCGACGTTGGAGTTCCTCCCGCTCCTGAAAGCCCCGGAGTCGTGGCCGACCTGGCTGGTCGGAGCGATCGCCATGCTGGCCCTCGCGGCACTGGACGTCGCAGGCGCGCTCGCGGCGAAGCAGTGGGCGGCGACCTCGCACGTCATCCCGCTGCTGCTCGGCGCCGCGGCGTTCCTCCTGCTGTTCTGGGTGTATGCGTCGGCGCTCCAGTACGCCGAGCTCGCCCTCGTGACGATGGGCTGGATCGTCGTGCTCCAGGTGGGGCTGCTGCTCATCGACCGGTTCTACTTCGGCGTCCATCTGGCGCCGGGCAAATGGGTCGCCGCCGTGGTCATCCTCGCCGCGCAGGGGTACCTGCTCCTCGGACCCGGCGGCTCCGCAGAGGAACCCGTGGTCGCGCTGCCGACGGTCGTCGTGGAGACACGGGACGCTGCCTGAGTCGACCGAAGGGTGGGCTCAGCCGGCGAGGGCCACGACGCGTCGGTCGCGCTATCGCGGGAGCGTCGGGTGCCGGTATCCCACGGGTCGTGGTCCACGAACGAACACCTTCACGCCCAAGGCGTGCAGGTCGTCAACGGGCCCGGCCAGACGGTGCACGTCACGGTAGAAGTCCCACTGGTTCCGGGTCGTCGCTCCCGATGACGGGGGTAGGCGTGCCACAGCATTACCCCGTAGAAGAGGCCGAGTTCGTAGAGGGCATCGTCGACAGTTAGGCGCTCCCGGGCCTCGGTTCGCCAGCGAGCGAGCCGGTCGCGCCGGACCTCCCATGGGCGGGTCGTCGGGCGCGAGAATCTTGCCGCCCGTCGAGGACCAAGAGATCGGCGCCAGTGTCCTGCGGGACCGCACGGGGCCTGGTCGAGGGGCGGCGGCACAAAGGGGTCGAAGTCGTCATCCATGTGCGCCGCCATAGACGGTCCGGGCCTGGACGTCGACCTCCGTCACCGTCGGGACGGAGGCCTGGGCGCCGGCGCGCTGGACTGCGAGAGAGGCCGCAGCACAGGCCCGTTCGAGACTGGTTCGTTCGTCGAGGCCGGCGGCAAGCCCAGCCGCGTAGACCCCGCAGAACGTGTCGCCCGCGGCGACGGTGTCGGTCGCTGTGACGCGCGGAGCCGCCACTCGGAGGTCCGTCCCGTCGCGACGCAGCAGCCGAGCACCGTCGGCGCCCAGCGTCACCAGCACGGCGGGAACGACGTCCAGCAGGCGCCGAAGGGCGGCCTCAAGGTCGGCGAGCTGGGCGAGGTTGACCGCCTCATGCTCGTTGACGACGAGGACGTCGACCTGCTCGGTCAGCTCGGGGCTGAGCGGTGCGGCCGGTGCGGCGTTGAGGAGGAAAAGCGCGCCGTGGCGTCGAGCCGCCGCTGCGTCGGCCACCAGCCGCTGCGGGACCTCGAGTTGCGCGAGCACGACATCCGCGGCGCCGAGGGCGGTGCGGTCGGCGTCGCTGAGGGCCACCGCGGCGTTGGCGCCGGCCGCCACGATGATGGTGTTCTCCGCGGCGGCGTCGATCGTGATCAGCGCGACGCCGGTCGGGTGCTCGTCGAGCCGCCGGATCCCCGTGACGTCGATCCCGTTGCGACTCAGGTCGGCCAGCAGGGCGTTGCCGTCGGCGTCCGCGCCGACGGCACCGACCATCGCCGTCTCGGCGCCGCCGGCCCGGGCTGCGCCCACGGCCTGGTTTGCGCCCTTGCCGCCGCCGCTGCGCTGGATCGACTCGGCCAGCAACGTCTCTCCAGGTTTGGGCAGACGAGCGGTCCGGACGGCGACGTCCATGTTCACCGAGCCGACCACGACGACCCGCCCGGTCATGGCGCGCTCCGCGGCGAGGCCGGAGCGCTGGACTCGCATACCGCCAGCCGCGGTTCGACGGCGAAGGCGACCTGCATGGTGGAGCCGACCTTCAGGGCCGGTCCTGTCGCGTCGGGGATGGACCTCACCAGCCGGCCGCGCAGGGGGTCCGTCCATCGGGGGGCGATGCCGTCGGCACCGGCCAGCGCTCCGGTGACGGCCCCCACCCTCGCGCCGTTGGAGTCGGTGTCCCAGCCGCCCATCACCGTGAGGCAGTTCGAGCGGTCGAACTCGCCGCCGCCGGCCTCGGGCGCGTAGGCGATGAGGGAGATGTTGTTGTTGAGGCTGTGCACCAGTGCATCCCGGCGAACTCCGCCTCCAGCGCGGCACACGCGTCGGTGGGCTCGGCGCCCCGACGGCCGAGCTCGCGGCCGGGCGCGACGGCCCGGGCCAACCGGCTCTCGGGCGGAACCACGCTGTTGCCCACATCGAGAACCGTACCGATGCCCCCGCCCCGGATCGCCGCCGACGCCATGGCCGCGACGAACATGGCGCCGTAGAGGCCGTTGCGCGGTGGCTGACCGCCGTGTCGCGCCAGGCCCACTCGGCGGCCCGGCAGGGGCGCTCCTGGGCTCGCCCAGCCGTAGAGGTCGGTCCCGATCTGGCCGCCGATCCACTCGCGGATCGGGTTGCGGAGCTGCGGCGTGCGGCTGACCGCGCAGGGTGGTGGGCTGGCGGGGTACGACGCGCACATCGTCACCGCCCAGGTCGGCGACACCCTCCTCTCGCTCACGTTCCTCAAGGCCACGGCGGAGCAGCGTGACGCGCTCTCCGCGGCGGCGGTCGCGAAGGCGGCGAAGGCACTCAGCGCGACTGCCGGCTGACCGATGAGTTCTCGACGCCCGCCTGGTCGAACCCCCTATGCGCACTCTCGCGATCACCCAGAACATCACTCTCGACGGCGCCATCGAGATGCTCGGCGACTGGTTCGACCCGCAGGCCCAGGGCGAGGCGGACGACTTGCTGGAGGAGACCCACCGCCAGGACGCCGAGGCTGACGCCTTCCTCTGCGGGCGGCAGACGTTCACCGACCTGCGCGGCTACTGGCGTGACCTCCAGGGCGATGCCACCGGGATCAGCGACTACCTCAACGGCGTGCCGAAGTACGTCGTCAGCTCCACCCTCACCGACCCCGAGTGGCAGCACACCACCGTGCTCACCGGTGACCCCGTCGACCGGGTCCGCGAGCTGAAGGAGAGGGACGGCAAGGACATCGTCCTGACCGGCAGCATCACCCTCGCCCACACGCTCATCACCGCTGGGCTCGTCGACGAGTTCCGGCTGTTCGTCTACCCCGCGGTCCAGGGTCGCGGGCGGCGGCTCTTCCCGGACGGGTGGGAGTCGTCGCGGCTGCGGCCGCTCCGGGTCGTCCCGTTCCGCAACGGGGTCACCCTGATGACCTACGGCGTCAACGACGCTCCAGCAGGAACAGCGGGATGAGCCGCTGGGTGCGGACCTGGTACTCCGCATAGGGGGGATACGCCTCGACAGCCCGCACCCACCAGTCGAACCGCTCCTTGCCGTCGAGCTCGCGCGCCCGGGCCGGGAACGTCTCGGCGCCGTCCTGCACCTCGACGTCGGGGTTGGCGCGGAGGTTCCAGTACCACTTCGGATGCTCGGGCGCGCCGCCCTGGCTGGCCACGATCACCAGCTCGCCCTCGTGCTCGACCCGCATGAGCGGAACCTTGCGCAGGGCCCCCGACTTGGCTCCCCGCATCGTCACGAGGACCACCGGACGGCCCTGCCGGTGGACCACACCCGTGTCGCCGGCGGCCTCGATCCGCTCCACGTCGGTGCGGACCCAGCCCTCGGGGCTCGGGACGTAGTCGCTCTCGAGGCTCATGGCGTCATCCAACCACCGCCCGCTGTCGGGGTCCTGTGGACAACCGGCGGGGTATGCGCGGTGGTACCGCCAGGCTGGTGGGTATGAGCTTCGAGGACCTTCCTCCCGACTGGCCACGGCGTCCGGTGACCGACGCGGCGATCACCGCGGACCTGCTGGACCTGTTCGTCGGAGACCGCGACCGAGCGGTCGGCGCCCTCGGAATCCTCTTGTGTGGACGGGAAGGCCGGTTGCTCCAGCCGGTGGTCGTTCAGACCCCCGAGCTACGGATGGGTGCGGCCGAGCGACGACGAGGCTTCGACGCGCTGTGCGCGGCCTTCGGCCACCTCGGTGAGCCGGGGGCGTTCGGTCTGGGCCTGCTCGTCGCGCTGGCTCGGCCGGGACCGCCGTTGGTGACTCCGGCCGACCTGGGGTGGCGGGACACCGCATACCGGAGCTGTCAGGAGTCCGGTCTGGCCCTTCTGGGCGTGTGGCTGGTGACGCCGGAGGTCATCCGGCCGCTGCCGAGTCGGACGCCGCATCGGCGGTCGGCCTGAGCCGAGCCGCATCCGATCGCGGCCGGATCGGCCAGTCCGGGTTCGCCGTGGCGGGTCGGGCGGCCTCCCACCACGCCGCGGCCCGGAGCACCCCGATGTCGTCGAACCGTCGACCCGTGACCGCGAGCCCGACGGTTCGCCCGTCCTGGGTGAACCCGGCGTTGACGGAGATCGAGGGCTGGCCCGACATGTTGGCCGGGGCGGTGAACCCGATGTGGACCATGCCCCGGTCCTCGTCGCCGAACGGCATCGGCCACTCGGCCGGGAACGCGGCGACCGGGGCAACGGGGGAGAGCACGACGTCGAAGGGCAGGGTGGCGGCCACTGACCTCCGCTGGATGTCCATGATGCTCTGGTAGCAGGCGAGGACACGGGCGCCGGAGACGTCCGCCGCCGCCTCGACCCAACGCCGGATGAACGGGAGCACCCGCGCCTGGCCCTCGGGCGTCAGCCTGAGGAAGTCGTTCCAGGACCGCACCCGCCAGAAGGTGTCGAGGTCGTGGAGGAGCTCGTCGGTGAGGAACGGCGCGAGGGGCTCGACGACAGCCCCGGCGGCCTCGAAGATCGTTGCCGCATCGGCGACGAGGCGAGCCACCTCGGGGTCGACGGGCATACCGCAGCCGGCGTCGAGCATCAGCCCGACCCGCAGCCCTCGCACGGCCGGCGCCGACGGGCTGACCTCGCCCCACGGCAGGTCCGAGGGCGGCAGCGCCGTCCAGTCCCGGCTGTCGGGGCGGCTGATCACCGACATCATCAGCGCCGCGTCCTCGACCGTGCGGGTCATCGGACCGGCCGCCCGCCCGAGGTAGGGGGTGTCGAGCGGCACGCGACCGGAGCTGGGCTTGAACGCCGCCAGACCCAGCCAGGTGCCGGGCAGCCGGATCGAGCCGCCGATGTCGGTGCCGACGTTGAGGGGGGCGTAGCCGGCCGCGGCGGCCGCTCCCGCACCGGACGACGACCCGCCCGTCGTGAGGGCCGGGTCCCAGGGACTGCGGGTGATGCCGTGCAGGCTCGAGACGCCGGACGAGAGCATTCCCCAGTCGGGCATGACCGTGGAGCCGAGGATCACCGCACCGGCCTCGGTGAGCCGCTCGACGACCGGAGAGCTCCGCTCGGGCCGGATCGGGACCACGCCCGCGTTGCCGGCCGGCATCGGGACGCCGGCGCGGGCCAGGTTCTCCTTCACCGTGGCCGGCACCCCGTCGAGGGGGCCATGGGGCTCGCCGCGGCGCCAGCGCTCGGTGCTCTCCCGCGCGGCGACCCGGGCCGGCTCGTGGGCACGGTCCCAGAGGGCGTTGATCTCCGGTTCGGCGTCGTCGACGACCACCAGCGCGGCGTCGACCGCCTCGGTGGGAGAAAGACTGCCGTCGGCGTATGCGGCGGCGAGCTCGGCCGCGCTGAGCCGGGCGATCTCCCACGCGTCGCGCACCGAGCCTCCTTCGCACCTGACGGACCGCCAACCGGCCCACCGGTCACCATAATCACGGGAGCCGCTCGGTCACGATCGGGTCGAGGTGGGGCACCGCACGCGCAACCGGCCAGCCTGATGCGACATGCTGGTCTCTGCTGTCCGGGCCCGACGAGGGGTCCGCGCGACGACAAGTCGGACGGAGACGGAGACGTGATGTTCACTCGCACTGGCCGGATCGCCACGGGAGCCGCTCTGGCCGCTCTGGCCCTCACGGCCTGTACCGCCGGCTCGTCCACGAACCCGGGTGCGACCGGTGGGACGACCGGGGGCTCGGGAGGGTCCGCCGGGTCCGTCACCATCGGACTGGTCGCCGAGCCGGCCAGTCTCGACTTCACCAAGGTCGACGGCGCGGCGATCCCTCAGGTGCTGCTGACGAACGTGTACGAGACGCTGGTCAAGCAGGACCAGGACGGCAAGATCGTCCCCAGCCTGGCCACCGCGTGGAAGGTCTCGGACGACAAGAAGACCTACACCTTCGACCTGACGCCGAACGCCAAGTTCAGCAACGGGGATCCGTTCACCGCCGACGACGCCGTCTTCTCGATCAACCGGGTCAAGACCGACTGGACCATTTCGCTCAAGGCAGCCATGAACGTCGTCGCCGACGCCAAGGCCGTGACCCCGAACCAGCTTCAGGTGACCCTCGCGCAGCCCAGCAACGACTGGCTGTTCCGGATGACCACGCGGATCGGCGCGATGATGGACCCGAAGGGCGTCGACGCGCTCGCCACCAAGCCAGTGGGCACCGGCCCGTACCTGTTCGACACGTGGAACCGCGGCGACTCGATCACCCTCAAGGCGAACCCGGACTACTGGGGCAAGCAGCCCGCATACTCGACCGTCGTCCTCAAGTACTTCAAGGACCCCACGGCGCTGAACAACGCGCTGCTCACTGGAACGATCAACGTCATCGGGACGGTCCAGGCGCCGGAGTCGCTGGCCCAGTTCCAGGGCAACAGCAAGTACCAGGTCATCGAGGGGACCACCAACGGCGAGGTCGTGCTGTCGTTCAACAACGCCAAGGCGCCGCTGAACAACCTCAAGCTCCGCCAGGCGGTCCGGACGGCGATCGACCACAAGGCGCTGATGGACACCTGTTGGGCCGGCAAGGGCACGCTGATCGGCAGCATGGTCCCGCCGACCGACCCCTGGTACGAGGACCGGACCGGCGACTTCCCTTACGACCAGGCCAAGGCCAAGGCCCTCCTCGCCGAGTCGGGCAACGCGACGCCGACTCTGCGGTTGCGGATCCCCTCGCTGCCGTATGCGATCGCCTGCGGCCAGGTGGTCAAGAGCCAGCTCGAGCAGGTCGGCATCACCGTCAACCTCGACCAGCTCGAGTTCCCGGCGGCGTGGCTGCAGACAGTGTTCAGGGACCACGACTACGACATGTCGATCGTCGCCCACGTCGAGCCCCGCGACCTGCCGGCGGTGTTCGGCAACCCGCAGTACTACACGCAGTACAACAACCCCCAGCTGCAGGCCGACATCGCGGCCGCCGATGCCGGCACCACCGACGAGCAGGTCACCAACATGAAGAAGGCGGCCCAGGTGCTGTCGCAGGACGCGGCCGCCGACTTCCTGTTCCTCCTGCCCAACCTCATCGTGGCGGACACGAGCGTGACCGGGCTGCCGAAGAACGCGATCACCGAGTCGTTCGACCTGTCGGCCCTCGCGAAGGCGTGAGGTCCGGCGTCCGGTCGCGACCGGGAGGCGGACGCGTAGGGTCGGCGACGTGATCCTCCGAGTCCTGCAACGGCTCGGGATCCTCGCCGTCAGCCTGCTGGTCAGCTCGGTGCTGGTGTTCGCGTTCATGGCCGTGCTGCCTGGTGACCCCGCCCGAGTTGCCTTGGGGGTCAACGCCAGCGACGAGGCGGTGGCGCAGCTGCGGGAGCAGTTCGGGCTGGACCGGCCGCTGGTCGTGCAGTACCTCGACTGGCTCGGCGGGCTGCTGACCTTCCGGCTCGGCAACTCGTACGTGAGCGGCGCGCCCATCGGGCCGCAGGTCGCGGACCGGCTGCAGGTGACCCTCTGGCTGGTCGTCACGGCCACGGTCATCGCGACGCTGATCGCCATCCCGCTCGGCGTCCTGGCTGCGGTGCGCCACCGCAAGCCGTCGGGGACGGTCATCTCGGCGTTCTCCCAGGTCGGCGTCGCCGTGCCGGCCTTCCTCGCCGGCATCCTGCTCATCACCGTCTTCGCCGTCCAGCTGGGGTGGCTTCCGGCGAACGGTTGGACGCCACCGGTCGTCGACCCGGTGATGTTCGTCAAGCAGCTGATCCTCCCCGCGCTCGCCCTGGGTCTCGTCCAGGGCGCGGTGCTGACCCGGTACGTCCGCAGCGCCGTCCTCGACGTCCAGCAGGAGGACTACCTGCGAACCGCCCGCGCCAAAGGGCTCTCGCCCATGGCGGCGATGCGGCGGCACGGGCTGCGCAACGCGGCGATCCCCGTGGTCACCGTGCTGGCCCTCCAGCTGGCCACCCTGCTCGTGGGCGCGGTCGTCGTCGAGCGGGTGTTCGTCGTGCCCGGGCTCGGCAGTCTGCTGCTCGACGCGGTCGGGCAGCGGGACCTCAAGATGGTCCAGGACGTCGTCATGGTCATCGTCGTGGCCGTCCTCGTCGTCAACGTCGTCGTCGAGCTGCTCTACGTCGCCATCGACCCCCGCCTGCGAGTGGGCCAGCGATGAGTGCCGTCCCGGAGATCGGACCCGCGAGCGGGCCACAGCCGGAACCCGTCCCGGCCGCTGGTGCGAAGCGGGGTATGCGTCGCCGCCCGCTCGGCGCGAGCCTCGTCGTGGGCGGGGTCCTCGTGGCAATGGTCGTGCTGATGGCCCTCGTGTCGTACGTGTGGACCCCGTGGGACCCCACCTTCGTGAACGCGGCGGACCGGCTGCAGGGGTTCTCGTCGCGGCACTGGCTCGGGACCGACAAGTTCGGGCGCGACGTGTTCTCGCAGATCCTCATGGGCGCGCGAACGACCCTGTTCGTCGGGGTCGTGGCGGTGGGCGTGTCGGCGATCATCGGCGTGCCGCTGGGAATCGTCGCGGCGATGGCCTCGCGGTGGACGGGCGAGGCGCTGATGCGGGGCAACGACCTGCTGCTGGCGTTCCCCGCCCTGCTGCTGGCCATCATGTTCAGCGCGATCTACGGCGGCTCCACCCTGGTCGCCATGGTGGCGATCGGGATCGCCACGGTGCCGAGCTTCGTGCGGCTGGTGCGGTCCGGCTCGCTCCAGGTGATGCGGTCGGAGTACGTGCTGGCCGCCCGGGCCGCCGGGCGGCGACCGTTCGCCATCGGCCTGAAGCACGTGCTGCCGAACGTCGGGCCCCTGATCATCGTCCAGGCCTCCGTGGCCTTCGCCATCGCCGTGCTGGCCGAGGCAGCGCTGTCGTTCCTCGGGCTCGGCACGCCGCCGCCGACACCGTCGTGGGGTCGGATGCTGCAGGAGTCGCAGGAACTGCTGTTCGTCGCCCCCCGGCTGTGCATCATCCCCGGCATCGCGATCGCCATCGCCGTGCTGGGGTTCAACCTGCTCGGGGACGGTCTGCGCGACTACCTCGACCCGCGGCTGGACGACCGGCGATGAGCGCCGTCCCGGTCACCGCCCCTGACGACGCCGTCATCGACGTCCGGGGCCTGGGCGTGCGCGTGGGGGACGTGGATCTCGTCTCCGACGTCACCTTCTCGATCGGCCGCGGCGAGCGGGTGGGGCTGATCGGCGAGTCCGGTTCCGGCAAGTCGCTGACCGGCCTGTCACTGCTCGGCCTGCTGCCCGAGGACCTCGTCGCCGGCGGCTCGGTGCGGCTGCCGGCCCCCGACCTCGAGATCATCGGGGCGAACGACCAGGCGCTGTCCCGCGTGCGCGGTCGAGACGTCGCCATGGTGTTCCAGGAGCCGATGACCGCGCTCAACCCGACGATGCGGGTCGGCGACCAGGTCGCCGAGGCGCTCCTGATCCATCACACCGTGTCCGACCGCACCGCGGCGCGGCAGCGGAGCATCGACCTGCTCGAGCAGGTGCGGCTGCCCGACCCCGCGGACACGGCACGGGCATACCCGCACCAGCTGTCCGGAGGACAGCGACAGCGCGTCGTCCTCGCCATCGCCCTGGCCAACGACCCCGCGCTCCTGGTCTGCGACGAGCCGACGACGGCGCTCGACGTGACGGTCCAGGCGCTGGTGCTGGACCTCATCGTCCGCGGGGTGGAGGCGCGCGACGCCGCCCTCCTGCTGATCACCCACGACCTGTCCGTGGTGGCGACGGCGTGCGAGCGGGTACTCGTCATGTACGGGGGCCGGATCGTCGAGGCGGGTCCGGTGGAGGAGGTGTTCCGGCGGCCGCGCCACCGGTACACCGAGGGCCTGCTCGCGAGCGTCCGACCTCACCCGGCGAGCCGGGCGACAGCTGCGAACCATCCCGGGCTCGGTCCCCGCCGCGGGGGAGTTCCCGGACGGGTGCGTGTTCCGGAACCGGTGTGACTTCGCCACCGAGGAGTGCGCGGTGCGGCCACCGTGGGTCGGTCCGGAAGCGTCGAGCGGGTATGCGTGCTTCCACCCGGCCGATGACTGGCCGACGCCGGGGTCGGACTCCGAGCCGTCGGACTCTTCGGTAGGAGAGGCTGATCCGCAGGACCGTCCCGTCCGTGTCGGTCAGCCGGTGCTCGTCGTGGAGGACCTGGTCCGCGACTACCAGCGGCCGCGGACGTCGCTGACCCGCCCGGGTCAGGTGGTCCACGCGCTCGCGGGGGTGAGCTTCGAGGTTCGCGCGGGGGAGCGGTTCGGGATCGTGGGCGAGTCGGGCTGCGGGAAGTCGACATTGCTGCGGTTGCTCGCCGGGCTGGACCGGCCGACCTCCGGACGGGTCGTCGTCGAAGGCACGGACATCGCCCCGCTGCCTGAGCGACGGCTGCGGTTCCTGCGCGACCGGCTGCAGGTGGTGTTCCAGGACCCGATGAGCTCGCTGGACCCCCGGATGCGCGTTCGCGACATCGTCGCGGAACCGCTTGTCGCGCAACGGAGCCGGGCTCCACAGGACCGGGTCGCACAGCTCATCCGCGAGGTCGGTCTGCCCGAGACGGCGGTTCATCGGTACCCCCACCAGTTCTCCGGCGGTCAGCGGCAACGCATCTCCATCGCCCGCGCCCTCGCCCCGTCGCCGGGGATCCTCCTGGCCGACGAGCCGGTCAGTGCGCTCGACGTCTCGGTCCGCGCGCAGGTGCTCAACCTCATCAGCGACCTGGTCGACGAGCTGGAGCTGACCCTGGTCTTCGTGTCGCACGACCTGTCGGTCGTCCGGCACCTGTGCGACCGCGTCGCCGTGATGAGCGCCGGTGAGATCGTCGAGACCGGCCCGGTCGAGCAGGTGTGGACCGCACCCCAGCACCCCTACACCCAGCGGCTGCTCGCGGCCGTGCCCACCATGGAGCGCGCCCTCGCCGGAGAGACGACCGCCGAGCTGGCCGAGGCCGAGCTCGCCCACGTCAACGACGCCTGACCATCCACCGACGACAGGAGACACCCATGTCCGAAACCGCTCCCGGTACGCCCCGGCCCGACTACAGCCGGCTGTTCCGCCTCGACGGGCGGACCGCCGTCGTCGTGGGCGGGGGCAGCGGGATCGGCCGTGAGGGCGCGTTGGCGCTGGCCGCCAACGGGGCCAAGGTCGTCGTGGCCGACAAGAACCTGGCCGCGGCGCAGGAGACGGTCGACCTCGGTTCGGCGTCGGACGGGGGCGAGCTGTCCGCATACGAGCTGGACGTCCTGGACGAGCCCGCCGTGATGCGTGCCGCTGCCGACCTCGGCGTCGTCGACGTGCTCGTCTTCAGCGCCGGGCGGAACGTGCGCAAGCGCGTGCTCGACTACACGAGCGAGGAGTTCGACCTCGTCATCGGGCTCAACCTGCGCGCGGCGTTCACCTGTGTGCGGGCATTCGCCCCGGGCATGGCCGAGCGGGGCCGTGGCAGCATCATCGGCCTCAGCTCGATCCGGTCCCTGACGGTCGAGCCCGGTCAGAGCATGTATGCGTCGACCAAGGCCGGGCTTCTCCAGATGCTCCGCACCGTGGCGGCCGAGCTCGGCCCGCAGGGCGTTCGGGCGAACACCGTCGCCCCGGGCGTGGTGCGCACACCACTGACCGGGCCGATCCAGGCCGACCCGGAGTGGGAGCGCGCATACGCCGAGAAGAACGCGTTCCAGCGCTGGGCCACCCCCGACGAGATGGCCGGCGCCATCGTGTTCCTCGCGTCCGACGCCTCGTCGTACGTCACCGGCGCGCAGATCCTCGTCGACGGCGGGTGGACGGCGGTCGACGGCCGGTACACCCCGCCGAGCTGACCGCGTGGCCCCTCGTCCGGTCTTCGTCCTGCACGACCACCGCAGACCGCGACCGCACTTCGACCTGCGGTTGGAGGAGAACGGCGTGCTGCGGTCGTGGGCGGTGCCGCGGGGGCTGCCCACGACCGCGCGGCAGAACCGGCTGGCCATCGCGGTGCCCGACCACGGCCTCGACCACGTCGACTACACGGACGAGTCCAAGTTCATCGCCGACACCGGCTGGTGGGAGGAGGAGTCGCGCGACGACCGCCGCATCGTGTTCGTCCTGCACGGCCGCGCGAGTGCTCGGCGGTATGCCCTCATCCACACCGGTGACGACTGGCTGCTCCACCTGACCAAGGAGCAGCCCGCCGCCGACGACTGCCTAGAGGCTGGAGGACCGCTGCCAGAGGTTGATGCCGGCGTCGACCGCATACCGGTCGATCTTGGTCAGCTCCTCGGACGAGAACTCGAGGTTCCGGGTGCAGGCGAGGCTGTCCTCGAGCTGCCCGACACTCGAGGCGCCGATGAGGACCGACGTCACCCGGTCGTCGCGCAGCACCCAGGCGAGCGCCATCTGTGCGAGCGACTGGCCGCGAGCCTTGGCCAGCCGGTTGAGCGAGCGGATGTGCTTCATCGCCGTCTCGGACAGGAGTGACGGGTCCAGCGACTTCCCTTGGGCGGCACGGGAACCGGCGGGTATGCCCTTGAGGTACTTGTCGGTCAGCATCCCCTGGGCGAGGGGCGAGAAGGCGATGCAGCCCACGCCGTTGGCACCCAGTACGTCGAGCAGGTCCTCCTCGACCCAGCGGTTGAGCATCGAGTAGGAGGGCTGGTGGATCAGCAGCGGCGTGCCCATCTGGCGGAGGATGTCGACCGCCTCCTGGGTCCGCTGCCCCGAGTACGACGAGATGCCGACGTAGAGGGCCTTGCCCTGCCGGACCGCCGAGTCGAGCGCGCCCATGGTCTCCTCGAGCGGCGTGGTCTCGTCGAACCGGTGCGAGTAGAAGATGTCGACGTAGTCGAGGCCGAGCCGGGTAAGGGACTGGTCGAGCGAGGCGAGCACGTACTTGCGCGAGCCGCCGCCCTGGCCGTACGGACCCGGCCACATGTCGTAGCCCGCCTTGGACGAGATGATCATCTCGTCCCGGTAGCGCCGGAAGTCCTGGGCGAAGATCGTCCCGAAGTTGCGCTCGGCCGAGCCGTAGGGCGGCCCGTAGTTGTTGGCCAGGTCGAAGTGCGTGACCCCGAGGTCGAACGCCCGCCGCAGGGTCGCGCGCTGGTTGTCGATCGGCACGTCGTCGCCGAAGTTGTGCCAGAGCCCCAGCGACACCGCGGGGAGCTGCAGCCCGCTGGCGCCGCACCGCCGGTACGGGATGGACGAGTAGCGGGAGCGCAGGGCCTGGTAGTCGTCGGCGTGTTGGGTCATGCGCCCATCCTGCCGGGTCGGCCCCGCCTCCGGCGTCGGAGGCGGAGCCGTCGTTGAACCTCGGACGATCAGGGCGTGAGCACCCAGCACCGGAAGGCGTCGGGAGCCGCCGGCACCTCGTCGACGGCCGCGAACCCTGCGGCCGATCGCGTAGCCCCGCAGCACGTCTGGCCGCATCATCGCGCCGGTGCCGGAGGAACCCGGTTCGGAGAGGCCGACCGGGAGGCAGTGCAGGACGCTGGACGCGAAGAGCATGCGCTCCATCTCGGGTCCGTTCGGCGTGAACGCGTCGAGGACGTTCTCGTCGAGGACGACGACGCGGCCCCCGGGTCGCAACGACGCTCGCGCGCTTGCGAGCGCCGCGACCGGATGGGCCATGTCGTGCAGCGCCTCGAAGAAGAACACCACGTCGGCCGAACCGGGCGTGGCGGGCGAGTCGGCCGCGCCCACCTCGAACCGGACCCGCCCGGCCACGTCCGACCCGGACGCGTGGTGACGCGCATCCATGATCGAGGCCTCGTCGCTGTCGACGCCCACCACCGTGAGGTCGGGGTACGCCCGGGCGAGGGCGATCGTCGACCAGCCCACGCCACACCCCACGTCGAGGGCGACCGCCTCCGGGCGGGCGAGGAGCTCGGCGATCCCGGGCATCGCGGGCACCCACTCCTGGGTGAGCGGTCCGAGGAACCCGCCCCGGTTCAGCTGGCCCTGGCCGATCCGGATCTCGTCGCCGAACCCGCCGAACGACAGGCCGGTGCCGCGACGGTAGGCGTCGACCATGGCGCCGAAGGAGTCGCCGATGCCGCCCGCCAGGACGGCGAGCGAGCCGACGTAGGCCGGGTGGTCCTCGTCGAGCAGCGCGGCCGCATGGCCCTCGGGTAGGACGAACCGGCGGTCCTCCGGGGCGGCGGCCGCGTCGTCGACCTCGAGGAAGCCGGCGGTCGCCTGCTGCTCGCACCACTCGCGCACGTAGCGCGGGAGGATCCCCGTGGCCGCCGCGACCTCGTCGTAGGTGTGCGGTGAGCGCAGCTGCTCGTAGAACCCGAACCGCCACCCGAGATGAACCGTGAACAGCTCCATCGTCCCGATGACAGCGCCGAAGAGGCGCTCGGCCATCCCGCCGGCCTGCTCCATCATCGGGTCGGCCGCGACGTCGAGGAGGGCGGTCACGAGACGACCGCCGCAGTCCGGTCGAGGATCTCGGCCTCGCGCTGCGCGTCCCACGATCCGGCGCAGGTGATCGTCACCTCGGTGACGACCCCGCCGCCGACGGTGGCGGCGATGAGCCCGACGCTGAGGTAGCTGGGCTGGTCACCGGTCGCCTGGGTCCGGTAGGCGTAGTGCACGAGGAACCCGTCGCGCGTCGGCTGGCGGTCGTACCGGTCGAACGACCGCGAGGGGGCTTCCTCGCGCAGCGCGGCGACGAGGGCGGCGGCGCCTGGGAACCGGCCGACGCGGTGCGGGAACCAGGCGGTCCCCTCCACGTCCTCGGCCAGGATGTCGACGTTGACCGCGCCGCTGGTCTCCATGAACGCGCGGAACCGGTCCGCGAGCTCGGTCGAGGCGTCCCACGGCTCGCCGATGCTCTCGAGGTCGGTGAACGTGGGTTGCCCGAACGTCGCGGCCAGCCTCCCGGCGAGCGCGTCGGTCTCCGGCAGCGCGGAGTTGACGGCAGCGGCATCGCGGTCGGCGAAGGCGTTGTAGGCGACGTACCGGCCGGGGTCGTGGAGGTCGCGGTAGAGGACGGCGCGCTGGAGGGTCCGCCGGCCGGCGGTGGCGGCGAGCCAGGCCTCCTCGGCGGCCACGAGCGGGGCGACGTCGTCGGCGTGGAACATGACGAGCTGGACGAAGGTCATGACGGTGCTCCTCGGTGAGTGGAGTGCTGACGACCTTCAGGCGTGAGGTGGGACCGCACGATGTGAGGCGCCCCGGTCCTCCAACCTCACAGCACCCAACCGGGGTCGTCCTCCGGCGCATACCGGCAGAACGTCCCGGTGCGGACCGACGCGCGCAGGTGGCGCCCCAGCTCGGCGTGCTCGCGCTCGATCCGGCCGATGGCGTCCCGGATCCGCCACGTCACGCTGGTCCGGGCGCGTTCCGCCGGGTCGCCGGTGCGCCGCGGCCGGCCACCGAGCCCGTACGCGCTGGCCAGCTCGGCGACGATCGCCTCCCGTTCGCTGCGCGCCCGGTCCGCCGCCTCGTACTGGCCGAGAGCCTCGGCTTCGGCGATGGCGTCGTCGAGCTGGGCGATCCGGCGGCGGTACGCGGAGCGTGCGGTCTGGTCGAGGATGTCTCCGAGATGGCCCTCGTGGCGGACCGAGCCCGCGTCGCTGACGAGGTCGAGGGCGTGCACCTCGGTCCCCTGCCGAGCGAGCAGGACGGCGAGGTCACGCATGCCCTTGCTGTCCCGGACCGAGACACGACGTCCGCGGTAGGCGACGTCCCAGACCTCGCCCGACCGCCGGAACACCGCCTCCTGGTCGACCTCCGGGCGATCTGGTCGCGGCGCCGACCGCCCGCCGGTGGCCACCCGAGCCAGCCGATCCACGTCCTCGACCCGGTGCGGCAGGTGCATCCGCCGGTAGGCGGTGCCGGCCTCGGCGAGGAGGCGCTCGGCCCGCGCGACATCTCCCGGCCCATTCCGCTCGACGAGTACGGCCGCGTGTGCCAGGCGCGTGTGCGCCGCGGCCAGCAGCGCACCGGCCCGTTCGTTCGCGGCGAGGGCCCGCTCGAAGTGCGCGTCTGCCGACTCGGCTCGGGAGCCCCCGGCCAGCCAGGCGAGGGACCCGAGAAAGCGCTCGACGGAGCCGTGGTAGCCCGCGGCGATCCCGTCCACGGCGAACCGGTGTGCGTGCGGCAGGAGCAGGTCGTACACCACCTGCGGCGGCTCGCCCGGTGCGCGCAGCTCGATGACGGACCAGGCGGCGAAGCACACGTTGGACACCCACTCGGCATCGACGAGTGAGATCTCCGATGAGCCGCCCGACCTGCGCGGCGGCCCGGCGTCTCAGGTCGTCAGGCTGTCCCGGGAAGAGCGCGAGCATGCTGTCGCCGGCCGGGTGCAGCTCCGGGATCTCGGCGACCTGTTGCAACAGGGCGCCCATCGCGTCGGAGCGGCTGCCGGACTCCAGGTGGTACCAGATGCGCTGGACCTCACCGAGGATCTGCGCGTTGTGGCTGTCCGCTGGACCGGCCAGCGCCATGACCTCCTCGGACCGCCGGCGCAGCTCCTCGAGGTCGCCGACGAGATGTGCGGCGAACCCTCGCCACAGCGGGACGTACCAGCCGTAGAACGGCTGACGCAGCCGGACGGCCAAGGCGGCGTACGCCCGGACGTCGTCGTGCACCTCCTGGAGGCGGCCCTGTTCCGCCAGGGCGACGATTCGCAACCGCCGCCCCAGCAGCTCGAGGGCCGGGTCCCCCATCGCGGACGCGATGTCGACGATCTCGCCCGACTCTTCGGTGCGCCGTTCGGCGTAGGTCGGTCCCGCGATGGCGTCGCAGTGGGCCGCCAGGCCGTGGGCGAGAGCGGGTGGCGAGCCGAGCCGACGAGCCATGGCCACCGACTCAGCGGCCAAGCCGACCCGACGCTCGTCGGATCCGAGGAAGGACAGCGCGACGGACAGCCGGGCCAGAACGTAGGCGCGCTGTTCGCCGTCCTCCCTGGGCAGGACGGCGAGCGCCTCCTCCAGCAGGTCGATCTGGGCGTGGTCGAACAGCCGGACCTCGAACCCCGAGAGGCCCGCGGCGAAGCCGACGTGCGGCGCTGGCGAAGTCCTCGGGACGCCCAGTGGCACGAGCGAGGTCGCACGCCTCGCCGAACGCGACTCGGGCGGCCGCGAGGTCGCCGCTCAACAGCAGGCAGTCGCCGCGACGCCGCAGTATGCGGGGCCGGTCCTCCTCGTCACCGGCCATGCCGGTCAACGCCTGCCCGAACGCGGCGGCGGCCACCTCGTACGCCTGGGTCCGGGAAGCGAGCTCTGCGGCGGCCATCCAGTGCCGCGCGGCGGCCCCAGGAGGAGCGAGGCGTCCCGCGGCGCTGAAGTGGTGCGCGACCTCCGCAGAGGGAACCGGTTCGGGGCTCGCGACCAGGGCACGGGCGATATCGAGATGGACCTGTCTTCGCAAGGAGTCGGTCAGGCCCGCCTCGAGCGCATCGCGGACGAGGGCGTGCGAGAACGCGAGGCCCTGGTCGTCGGTGACGACCACGAGTCCCGCGTCGACGGCTTCGTCGAGCAGCGCGTGGATGTCCGAGGCGGTCAGCGGCAGCACCCGGGTCAGCAGGCCGACGTCGATCGCCGGCCCTGCGACGGCCGCCGTCCCCAGCACGTCGGCGGCCGGCTGGCTCAGCCGGGCCACTCGTCGGGCGATCGTCCCCACCGCGCTCGCGGGAAGGGCGTCACCGACGACGTCGAGCCCGCGGGCCGCGGCCAACCGGCCGATCTCGCCGACGAACAACGGGTTCCCGCCGGTTCGGTCGCAAACGCGCTGGGCGTCGGCTCGCGTTGCGTGCAGCCGGTGCTGGCTGGCGAGGAGCCGCTGCACCTCGGCGACGCTGAGCGGTGGGACCGGCAGGACGAGTGCACGGTCGCGCAGCCCGTCCAGGTCCGTGGAGGTGCTCTCGTGCTCCCGGTACGCGCCGAGAACGAGGAGCGGCGCGGACGTCGTCGTCGTACCGAGGAACCGCAGCAGCCGCAACGAACCCTGGTCGGCCCAGTGCAGGTCGTCGATGACGAGGAGCAGCGGGTCCTCCCGAGCGGCCGACGCCACCACGGACGCGACCGCGTCGAAGAGCGGAAACCGCGTCGCCGGTGCGCCGTCGTCGATCTCGGCCGACCGGCTTCCCTCGGGTACTTCCGGAAGGAGTGACAGCGCTCTGTCCGCGTGCCCCTTCCACGCGACCCGCAGTGCGTCCGGCTCGCGGCCGTCGGCCAGCGCGCGAACCACCTGGGTCCACACCCAGAACGAGGGCACGCCCGGGTCGTCCCATCCAGCCGCCCGCACCACCCGAACACCCCGGTTCGCGGCGTCGCGTTCGGCCTCGTTCAACAGCCGGGTCTTGCCGATGCCCGCCTCGCCCGTGAGGAGCACGAGGGCTCCCCGCCCGTCGGCGAGTGCCTCCACCGCAGCCGTCAGCGTGGCGCGCAGGCTCTTCCGGCCGACGAGCAGCGACGGACGGTGTGCCCCTCCGCCGGCCGACCTGGACGCGGTCGCGGCCACTCGTTCAGGCTAATGACCCGAACGTCGTCGCGGGTCCGGATGAAGAGACATGCGTTCCGGTGTCCGAGCGACGGCAGGTAGCCTGGCGGCCAGGTCATGAGTGTCAGCGTCAAGCCCCGGCTCGCTGACCGGCAACCCTCCTCCGCGGTGGGGTGCCCCGGGTGAGGACCCGGCCGGCATACCCCGTCTCGATGGGGGTGACGGCAAGCGCGCAGCACCACCGCTCGCGCGTCGTTGTCGACGAGCACCAAGGAGCCCCTCATGAGTGACACCCCGAACTGGTCCTTCGAGACCCGTCAGATCCACGTCGGGCAGGTGCCCGACAGCCAGACCGGCGCGCGGGCGCTGCCGATCTACCAGACCACCTCGTACGTGTTCAAGGACACCGACCACGCGGCGAACCTGTTCGCGCTCAAGGAGTTCGGGAACATCTACACGCGGATCATGAACCCGACGCAGGACGCCGTGGAGCAGCGGATCGCCTCGCTGGAAGGCGGCGTGGGCGCGCTGCTGGTGTCCAGCGGCCAGGCCTCGGAGACGCTGGCCTTCCTCAACGTCGCGGAGGCGGGCGACCACATCGTGGCCAGCCCGTCGCTGTACGGCGGCACCTTCAACCTGCTGAAGCACACGCTGCCGAAGTTCGGCATCTCGACGACGTTCGTCGAGGACCCCACGTCCCTCGACTCGTGGCGTGCCGCGGTCCAGCCGAACACCAAGCTGTTCTTCGGCGAGACCATCGCCAACCCGAAGTCGGAGATCCTCGACATCGAGGGCGTGGCGGCCATCGCCCACGAGGCCGGCGTGCCGCTGATCGTCGACAACACCATTGCCACGCCGTTCCTGCTGCGTCCGCTGGAGCACGGTGCCGACATCGTGCTGCACTCGGCCACGAAGTACCTCGGCGGTCACGGGACGACGATCGCCGGCGTCATCGTCGACGGAGGCACGTTCGACTTCGGCAAGGACCCGGAGAAGTTCCCGAACTTCAACACACCTGAGGAGAGCTACCACGGGCTGGTGTTCGCCCGGGACCTCGGCGTGAACGGGATCCTCGGGGCCAACCTCGCGTTCATCCTCAAGGCTCGAGTCCAGCTGCTGCGCGACATCGGCGCGGCGATCTCCCCGTTCAACGCGTTCCTCATCGCCCAGGGCATCGAGACGCTGTCGCTGCGCATCGAGCGGCACATCGAGAACACCCACAAGGTCGCGGCGTACCTGTCGTCGCACCCACAGGTCGAGAAGGTCGTGTGGGCCTCGCTCGAGGGCGACCCGAACTACGAGCTGGCCCAGAAGTACACGCCGCGCGGTGCCGGTGCGGTGCTGGCGTTCGAGATCAAGGGCGGGCTGCCGGCGGGCAAGAAGTTCGTCGAGGGCCTCACGCTGCACAGCCATGTGGCCAACATCGGCGACGTGCGCTCGTTGGCCATCCACCCGGCGTCCACCACCCACTCGCAGGGCGGCGACGACGACCGACTGCTGGCCGGTGTGACGCCGGGCCTGGTCCGGCTCGCCGTCGGCATCGAGCACATCGACGACATCATCGCCGACCTCGAGCAGGGCTTCACCGCCGCCAAGCTCGACTGACCACCGTCGAGCAGGTCGCGACGATTGTGGTGACTTCTCCACACGCTGAGGCGGAGAAGTCACCACGATCCGGCCCACCGAACGTGGCACGAACCTGACCAAGATCTGGCTCGGCCTTGACCTGCCGGGGTTTCGGACCGGTCTAGGTTTCCCGGATGCGACCCATCCGAGCCGTCCTTTCTTCCGCCATCGGTGCCGGTGCGTTCCTCGCCGCCGTCACCCTCGCCCCCACTGCCTCCGCGGCGCCGGCCGACCCCGGGAACGGGGCAGCCACGCACCCAGCAGCGACCACCGCCGCCGAGCAGCAGCGGATCGTGGACTACTGGACCGAGGACCGGATGAAGCACGCCGTGCCTCGCGAGAAGAAGGTCGACCCGCGAGCGAAGCCGGGCGGCACCAGCGGCGCCACCGCCGTCCAGGTCCCGGCGGCGCCGCTGTTCGGGAAGGTCTTCTTCACCGAGAAGGGCACGAACTACGTCTGCTCCGGCACCGTTACCCAGAGCACCAACCAGTCAGTCGTCACGACCGCCGGGCACTGCGTGAACGAAGGCCCTGGCGCGTATGTCACCAACTTCGCTTTCGTCCCGAAGTACGAGAACGGGTCCCGCCCGTACGGCACGTGGACCGCCAAGAGTCTGCTGACCACCAACCAGTGGCGGACCAGCGGCGACTTCAACCACGACGTGGGCTTCGCCGTGATGAACACCAACGGCGGTCAGACCCTCACTTCCGCGGTCGGCGGCGCCTACCCGATCGCCTTCAACCTCGGCTACAACCTCACCTTCGACGCGTACGGGTATCCCGCGGCCCGGCCGTACGACGGCCAGCTGTTGTGGCGCTGCTCCGGGAAGGCCGGCACTGACACCTTCGGCGGCTCGACCGACCACCGGCTGCCGTGCAGCATGACCGGCGGCTCTTCCGGCGGCGGCTGGATCACCGGCGGAAAGTTGAACTCGCTGAACTCGTTCGGCTACCGCGGCGAGAAGAACGTGATGTACGGCCCGTACTTCGGCAGCGTCGAGCAGTCGACGTACTCCACGGCCGCGACCTCCTGACCGACCCCCACGTCTCGCCGGCGCCCGGTGGGCGGCTGGCAGGATGTCGGCATGAGTGAGGCCGGCACCCTCGCCCACCGGATGCGCCGGATGAGCGGACGCGACCCCGACGAGCACGGGCGCGCGTCGACGCCGCTGGAGCTGCTGTTCGACCTGACCTTCGTGGTGGCGGTCGGCCAGGCCGCGAACCTGTTCGCGCACAGCGTGTTCGAGGGTCACACCTGGACGGGCCTCATCGCGTTCGCCATCGGGGTCTTCGCGATCATCTGGGCCTGGATCAACTTCTCCTGGTTCGCCTCCGCCTTCGACACCGACGACTGGGTGTTCCGGGTCGTGACGATGGTCCAGATGGTCGGCGTCTGCATCGCCGCGCTCGGGCTGCCGAACCTCTTCCACTCCATCGAGGAGGGCGGCCACGTCGACAACGGCGTGCTCGTCATCGGGTACGTCATCATGCGGCTGGCCATGGTCAGCCAGTGGCTGCGCGCCGCACGCCAGTCCCCGGAGCGCCGGGCCTGCTGCCTCGCCTACGCGAAGTGGGTGACCGCCGCGCAGGTCGGCTGGGTGGTCCTGGCCATCCTCAACCTGGCGTTGCTGCCCACCCTCGTCGCCATCGTCGTCCTGAACCTCATCGAGTTCTACGGGCCGTGGCGCGCGGAGCACCTCGCAGACGGGGCCGGGACCCCGTGGCACGCCCACCACATCGCCGAGCGCTACGCCCTCTTCGCGATCATCGCCCTCGGCGAGGGCATCGTCGGGACGCTGGCTGCGCTCTCCTCCGCGGAGGAGGCGTCGGGAGGCATCACCGCCGACGTCCTCGGCGTCGGCGCGGCGGGGATCGCGCTGACCTTCGGGATGTGGTGGACCTACTTCACGGTCCCGTCGGGGAACCTGCTGCACGCCCACCGCGAACGCGGGTTCGTCTGGGGCTACGGGCAGATGTTCGTCTTCGGCGCGATCATCGCGACCGGCGCCGGGCTGCACGTCGCCGCCTACCGGCTGGAGGACGACACCAAGATCAGCGCGCTCGGGGCGGTGCTGTCCGTCGCCGTCCCGGTGGGCCTCTACCTCGTCGCCGTCATCGCGGTGTACTCGCTGCTGGTCGGGGAGGTCGACGCGTTCCACGTCTGGCTGGTCCTCGGGACCCTCGCCGTGCTCGCCGTCGCCGTGCTCCTGGCCGCCGTCGGGGTGGGTATGCCGGTATGCCTGCTCGTCGTCGCCGCGTCGCTGCTGGTCCCGGTCGTCGGGTACGAGACCGTGGGGCACCGGCACATGGACGGGGCCACCCGGCGCGCGACGGCGGAGCTTTCCTAGGTCGCCAACCGCTCCCGTAGGAGTGCCTGCTCTGCCGGGAGGGCGGCGAGGTCGAGCGCCCGCCGATTCGCCTCGGTCGCGGCGTCGAGCCGGCCCACCCGGCGCAGCAGGTCGGCCCGGGTGGCGTGCCAGAGGTGGTAGGCGTCGAGCGCGCCGGCCAGCGCCTCGACCTCCTCGAGGGCGGCAGCGGGTCCGGCACATTCGGCCAGGGCGACGGCCCGGTTGAGCCGGACGATCGGCGACCGGTCGTGGCGCAGCAGCAGGTCGTAGAGCGTGAGGATCTGCAGCCAGTCGGTCTCGGCGTACGCGGGAGCGCTCGCGTGGCACGCGGCGATCGCCGCCTGGAGCTGGAACCGGCCGGGTCGCCGCCACACCGCGGCGCGCTCGAGGTACCGCTCGGCACGGGCGATGGCGGGATGGTCCCATCGGCCCCGGTCCTGGTCGGCGAGGAGGACCAGCTCCCCCTCGGGGCCGAACCGTGCCGCGGCCCTCGACTGCTGGAGGGTGAGCAGGGCCAACAGTCCCCACGCCTCGGGCTCGCTCGGCAGACCGCTGGTCAGGACCTCGGCGAGCCAGACGGCGTCCTCGGCCAGCCCGCGCGAGGCGGCGTCGACGAACCCCGCGTTGTACGTCAGGTAGACGACGGTGAGGACGTCGTCGAGGCGCTCCGAGATGCGGGTCTCGGGTACCTCCATGCGGATTCCCGTCGCGACGATCTTGCGCTTCGCCCGGACGATCCGCTGGGCCAGCGTGGCCTCGGGGACGAGGAAGGCGCGGGCCACCTGCTCGGTGGTGAGGCCGGCCACCGACCGGAGGGTGAGGGCGAGGCGAACCTCGACGGCCAACGCCGGGTGGCAGCAGCCGAAGAGCATCGCGACGCGCTCGTCCGTGTCGGACCACGAGGTGGCCGGTTCCGGAGGGCCGGCCTCCTCCACCCGGGCCGCGACGACGGCGGCGGCGAGCCGACCGCGAGCGGCCTCCCGACGGAGCCGGTCGACCGCCTTGCGACGGGCGGCGAGGGTGAGCCAGGCACCCGGGTTGGGCGGCGGCCCGTCGCGACGCCATGCGGCCACAGCGGAGACGAGGGCGTCCTGCACCGCCTCCTCGGCGACGTCGAAGTCGCCGGTGAGGCGGTGCAGGGCGGCGACGACCGGGCCGGCCTCCCGCCGGACGGCATCCACGAGGACCGTGTCCGCGAGGCTCCCGTCCGGATCCGGGCCGGTGGCGGTCATCGGAGGCTCCGTCGAGGCCGGCGGTCAGTCCATCCGGTGCTCGACGATGGGACGCACCTCGACGGCGATCCCGGGGAACCCGAGCGACGGCCATGACCGGGCCAGCTCGAGGGCGGCGTCGAGGTTCTCGACGTCGATGACGCTGAACCCGCCGATCGCCTCCTTGGACTCGGAGAAGGGGCCGTCGACCACGACGGGGGAGCCGTTCTCCCCGCTGCGGACCGTCGTCGCGGTCTCGGGGCCCTGGAGCTCGGCGCCGGCGTCGACGAAGACCGAGGCGTGGGTCTCGAACCACTGGAAGATCTGGCCGTAGACCTCCGCGCGGCGCTCCTCCGGAACGGCGGCGTCGAGGTCGGGGCGGCTGCTGTACATGAGGACGTACTTCATGGGGCTGCTCTCCTGATGACGTGCGATGCACCGAGTGGTGCGCTGACACCACATCTACGCCGCCCACCTTCGCGGATCGACAGCTCCGGCGAACAAATATCCGCGAGTTTCGGCGCACGGCCCCCGCTTAGGGTGGAACCCATGTCCGAGGAGCCCGCGGTCCGCCGCGGTGGCACCTCCGGACGCACCGGCCGGCGTCCCCGCCGCCCGCCTCGCCGGACCCCAGGTGGGTCCGCCGGCGAACGGCGTACGCCCGTGTCCGAGGAGCAGCTCGCGCGGCGCCGCGCGCTGGTCCCCGAGATCACCTACCCCGAGGAACTGCCGGTCAGCGAGCGCCGCGACGACATCGCCGCGGCGATCCGTGACCACCAGGTCATCGTGGTGGCGGGGGAGACCGGGTCGGGCAAGACGACCCAGCTGCCCAAGATCTGTCTCGAGCTGGGCCGCGGTATCGAGGGGAGCATCGGGCATACGCAACCCCGTCGGATCGCGGCCCGGGCGGTCGCCGAGCGTGTCGCCGAGGAGCTCGGCGTCGAGCTGGGCGGCGCGGTCGGCTACCAGGTGCGGTTCGCCGACCACTCGTCGCGCGACACGCTGGTCAAGGTCATGACGGACGGCATCCTGCTCGCCGAGCTGCAGCGGGACCGCGACCTGCGGCGCTACGACACGATCATCATCGACGAGGCCCACGAGCGGAGCCTCAACGTCGACTTCCTCCTGGGATACCTCAAACGCCTGCTGCCTCGCCGCCCCGACCTCAAGGTCGTCATCACCTCCGCGACCATCGACCCGCAGCGCTTCGCCGACCACTTCGCGGCGCCGGGACGTCCCGTGCCGGTCGTCGAGGTGTCCGGCCGCACGTACCCCGTCGAGGTCCGGTACCGCCCGCTGGAGCGTGAGGAGGAGGGCGCGGAGCCGGTCGACCAGGTCACCGGGATCGTCGAGGCGGTCGAGGAGCTCTGGACCGAGTCACGGGGCGACGGCGGCAGCCAGGACATCCTCGTGTTCCTCTCCGGGGAACGAGAGATACGGGACGCCGCGGAAGCGCTGACCGCGCTGAACCTGCCCGCCACCGAGGTACTCCCGCTCTTCGGCCGACTCTCCGCCGCCGAGCAGCACCGCGTCTTCGCGCGGCACCAGGGTCGCCGGATCGTGTTGTCCACCAACGTCGCCGAGACGTCTCTCACCGTCCCTGGCATCCGGTACGTCGTCGACACCGGCACCGCGCGCATCTCCCGCTACAGCCAGCGCACCAAGGTCCAGCGGCTCCCGATCGAGCCGGTCAGCCAGGCCAGCGCGAACCAGCGCTCGGGCCGCTGCGGACGGCTCGCCGACGGCATCTGCATCCGCCTGTACGCGGAGGAGGACTACCTCGCGCGGCCGGAGTTCACCGACCCCGAGATCCTGCGAACCAACCTCGCGTCGGTCATCCTCCAGATGACCAGTCTTCGGCTGGGCGACGTCGCGCGGTTCCCGTTCCTCGACCCGCCGGACTCCCGGCAGATCACCGACGGCGTTCGGCTGCTGGAGGAGCTTCGGGCGGTCGAGACCAGTCCCGACACGGGGGGGTCCCCCCACGGAGTGGGGGAGGGGCGAGAAGACCGGCGGCGGCTGACCGCATACGGGAAACGGCTCGCGCAGCTGCCGGTCGACCCCCGGCTCGGGCGGATGCTTCTCGAGGCGGACCGGCTCGGCTGCCTGCGCGAGGTCCTCGTCGTCGTGGCGGCGATGAGCATCCAGGACCCGCGGGAGCGCCCGTTGGAGCGGCAGGAGCTGGCCAACGCAGCGCACAAGCGCTTCGCCGACGAGCACTCCGACTTCGCCGCGTACCTCAACCTCTGGACCTACCTGCAGGAGCAGCAGAAAGCCTTGTCCGGCAGCGCTTTTCGCCGGATGTGCAAGTCGGAGTTCCTGCACTACCTGCGCATCCGCGAGTGGCAGGACCTGCGCCAGCAGCTGCGGCAGGCCGCCAAACAGGCGGGGCTGGACACCTCGCGCAGCGCGCGCCAGGGCAACCCCGACCTGGACAGCGTGCACCGCGCGCTCCTCGCCGGCCTCCTCTCGCACGTCGGGTCCCGTGACTGGGGGTCCCCCCGCGGAGCGGGGGAGGTCAGGCGCGAGTACCTCGGCGCGCGGGGTGCCCGGTTCGGGATCTCGCCGGGCTCCAGTCTGTTTCGCAAGCAGCCACAGTTCGTCATGGCCGGCGAGCTGGTCGAGACGACCCGGCTCTGGGCGCGCGACGTCGCGCGCATCGACCCGCTCTGGGCCGAGGAGGCGGGTGAGCACCTCGTCAAGCGGTCGTACTCGGAGCCGCGGTGGTCCGCGAAGCAGGGGAGTGCCGTCGCGACCGAGCGCGTCACGCTCTACGGAGTGCCGATCGTCCTCGCACGGACCGTCGGGTATGCGCGGGTCGACGCGGCCGAGTCACGGCACCTCTTCATCCAGCGGGCGCTCGTCGAGGGCGACTGGACCACCCGGCACCGGTTCTTCCACGACAACACCGCCCTGGTCGAGCGGCTCTCCGAGCTAGAGGCGCGCACCCGTCGCCGCGACCTCATCGTCGGCGACGAGGCGCTGTATGCGTTCTACGACAAGCGGATTCCGGCCGAGGTGGTGTCGGCGCGGCACTTCGACTCGTGGTGGAAGAGGGCCGGTCGCCAGGACCCGGCGCTGCTGACGTTCACCGAGGACCTGCTGCTGTCGGACCGGGCCGACCAGGTCGACACCGACGCGTACCCGACGATCTGGAGGCAGGGGGACCTCGACCTCGCCGTGACGTACCGCTTCGAGCCGGGGAGCCCCGAGGACGGCGTCACCGTGCACGTCCCGGTCGAGGTCCTGAACCGGGTGACCGCGGCGGGGTTCGACTGGCAGGTGCCCGGCCTACGCGAGGACCTCGTCACCGCGCTGATCCGCAGCCTGCCCAAGGGGATCCGCCGACTGCTGGTGCCCGCGCCGGAGCACGCGGGTGCGTTGGTCAGGGAGCTGCGCGAGCGGGGCCTCGGGCCTGGCGACGGGCTGCTCACCGACGTCCTCGGGCGCGTGGTCCGTGAGACGCGAGGCGTCGCCGTCGGCACCCAGGACTGGGACGTCGCACGGGTGCCGTCGCACCTGCGGATCCACTTCTCCGTCGAGGACGCTCGGGGCCGGGTCATCACTCGTGGCCCCGACCTCGACGCACTCCGCGAGGCCGCCCAGCCCGAGCTGCGCCGGCAGGTGTCCCGCGCCGGGTCGTCGCTGGAGCGGTCCGGTCTGCGCACGTGGGAGCTCGGTGAGATCCCTGTGGAGGTTGCCACGACGTCGGCGGCGGGTCGCCTGGTCCAGGGGTACCCCGCCCTCGTCGACGACGGAGACTCCGTGTCGCTGCGCGTGCTGCCCACCCGGGCCGAGGCGGTCGCCGAGCACCGGCTCGGGGTCCGCCGGCTGCTGCTGCTCAACGTCGCCCCGCCGTGGAAGCAGGTGCTGGCCCGCCTCAGCAACGCCCAGAAGCTCGCGCTCGCCCACAACCCGCACGGGTCGGTCCCCGCGCTCCTCGACGACTGTCTCGCCTGCGCCGTCGACGCGATCGCCGAGGAACGGCTGCCGGGGGAGGTCCGGACGGCCGCCGCCTTCGCCGAGGCCCTGGATGCGGTGCGGACCCACCTCGCGGCCCGGGTGGTCCAGGTCGTCGGCCTCGTCGGGCCGGTCCTCGCCAAGGATCTCGAGGCGGCCCGCCGGCTCGATGCCATGACGGCGCCGACCCTGACCGGGCTCGTCGCCGACGTGCGCGCACAGCTGCGCGAGCTGGTCCGGCCGGGGTTCGTCGCGGACGCGGGTTTCCAGAGGCTGCGCGACCTCGACCGGTACCTGCGCGCCGTGCTGCACCGGCTCGACCGCGCACCGGCCGACCTGGCGCGGGACGCGCGGGCCACCGAGGACGTGCTGCTCGCGGAGGACGCCTACGCGAGCCTCCTGGAGTCCCTGCGCCCGGCGCGCCGGGCCTCCGACGACGTGGTCGCCATCGGCTGGATGCTCGAGGAGCTGCGGGTCTCGCTGTTCGCGCAGAGCCTCGGGACCGCATACCCCGTGTCGGTGAAGCGGGTGCTGCGCGCGATCGAGGCGATCGACCGGGGGTGACCGAACGGTCGTCGAGGATCGGCGGAATCACCACGCCGCCGCGGGCGTTGTCCCGGACACGGGTGAAAGCCCCTGCGACAATCGTTCAATGGAGGCCTCGCCTCCGAGGAGTACCAGGAAGGCCATCGTGCAAGACCCATCAGAGCTCTACCGGTTCGAGACCGACACGGACCAGGCGTCCGCACGGGCCTCGGTCATGCTCGTCTCGATGGGCGGCTTCATCGACGCGGGCCGCACCCAGCGGCTGCTCACGGAGCACCTCCTGGCCGCCCACGACCACACCGTCGTCGCCTCGTTCGACCTCGACCAGCTGCTCGACTACCGCGGCCGCCGGCCGATGATGACGTTCGAGCGTGACCGGTTCACCTCCTACGAGGACCCGTCGCTGCTGCTCTACCGACTCACCGACCGTGACGGCCACCCGTTCCTGCTGCTCGCCGGCGCCGAGCCGGACTACCAGTGGGAGCGCATGGTCGAGGCCGTCATGCAGCTCAACAAGGCCCTCGGTGTCGACCTCACGGTCAGCGTCCACGGGATCCCCATGGCGGTCCCGCACACACGGCCGCTCGGCATCACCGCGCACGCCACCGACCCCCGGCTGATCACCCAGCACGACCCGGTGTTCGGCACCGTGCAGGTGCCGGCCAGCTGGTCGGCCCTGCTGGAGCTGCGACTGGGGGAGTCCGGCCACGACGCGCTCGGCTTCGCCGTGCACGTGCCGCACTACCTCGCGCAGGCCGAGTTCGCGGACGCTGCGCTCGCCGGCCTCGGCGCGGTGAGCGGGGTAACCGGCCTCAGCCTGTCGATGACCGACCTCGCCGCCGCCGCGGGCCTGAACCGCGCCGAGATCGCTCGCGAGGTCGAGGGGTCCGACGAGGTCAAGGCCGTCGTGGAGGCGCTGGAGCGCCAGTACGACACCTTCATGGAGGGTCGCGAGCGGCCCAGCCTGCTGGCTACCGGCGTGTCCGAGCTGCCGTCGGCTGACGAGATCGGCGCCGAGTTCGAGGCGTTCCTCAAGGACGTCGTCGAGGACGACAAGGGCAACAAGGGCAAGGACGACAACAGCGGGGGCTTCGGCTCCGCCTGAGCCCCCCTATTTGGCGTCGGACCAGCGGCGGATGACGCTGGTGTCGGCGACGAACCGGACGTCCTCGGTTCCCGCCCACCGGCGGGAGCTGTCGACGAGGCAGCGGCTCACCGCGTCAGCCACCTCGGCGGCGCGGTCCTCCGGCGCCTGCAGCAGCAGCTCGTCGTGGAGGCAGAGCACGATCTGAGCTCCCATCGGCGCCGTCATGTGCCGGACCGTCGCCGCCCACGCCTTGAACAGCTCGGCCGCCGAGCCCTGGATCACCGCGTTCCGGGCGAACCGGCCGCGACCACCGTCGTCGCTTCCCGCCCACGCCGCGTCCAGGTTGATCCGCCGGCCTCCGAAGGTGCGCAACGGTCGGCGGGCCACGCCGGACGCATACGCCTCGTCGAGCAGCCCCATGGCGACGGGATAGGCCCGTTCGAGGTCCCCGAGGGCCCTCCCGGCCGCGCCGGAGCGCTGCCCGTACATCGCGGCGAGGACGGCCACTTTGGCGACCTTGCGCTCGATGCCGAGCTTCGCGGCCACCGGCGCGTAGAGGTCGTCCGCGCGGGTGGCCTCGGCGAACGCCCGGTCGCCCGAGACGACGGCCAGCACCCGGGGCTCGATCTGGCCGAGGTCGGCGCGGACGAACACCTGCCCCGGCTCGGCGACGACCGCCGGCCGCAGCGGGGCCGGCAGGTTGTGCAGCCCGTTCTGGGCGGTCATCCGGCCGGCGGCGCCGTCGCAGGCGGTCCAGCCGCCGCGGAGCCGTCCATCCGGGCCGACATGCTCGTCGAGCCAGCGGTACCCGTACGTCGTCGCGATCCGCTCGTCCTTGCGCCACTCGAGGAGGGCGTCCACCAGCGGGTTCGCCTGGCGGAACGGCTCCAGCACGAACTTGCGGGTGTTCGGCACCGAGACGCCGGCCGCGGCGAGAAGGTCCTTCACCTGGGCGGGGTTGCGCAGGTCCGTCCCCTCGCGACCCGGGGCGTGGGCGAGGACCCGGGCGTCCCGCTCGCGGCGGATCCGCCCGGCCTCCTTCTCGTCGCCCGGGCGTGGGCCGGCCGAGGCGGCGATGAGCTCTTCGGCCGCCCGGCGGTCGACCGGCAGGCCGTCCCGCTCCAGTTCGAGGCAGAGCACCGCAGCGGCGGACTCGGAGTATGCGGCGGCGAGGGCCCGTGGGCCGAGCTCGCGGAGCTCCTGCTCCTGGCGGGCTGCGAGCTCGGTCAAGGCCGCGGCAACCGAGCGCAGCCTCGGCTCCGAGACGGCCCACGACGGGTCGAGGACGTCCGGTCGAAGGTAGCCGTCGGGTCGGACGGCGGCGTCCGGGTCGGCCGCTACCCCCGCACCGGCCGGGCCGGCGTCGATGAGGTCGAAGAGGTCGTCGCCGGCGGGCTTGGGGGCGCCGGCCGGGTCCAGCCCGTGCGCGGCGGCCCAGACGCGCGCGAGATCGGCCCGCCAGCCGCCGTGCAGGAGCCGGTGGACCTCGGCGACGTCCCAGCTGCGCTGGACGCGTACGCCGGCGCTCACGAGCGGCCGGAGGGCATCCGCTGCGGAGGCGACCAGCCAGCGCGGATGCTCCCGCTCCTCGAGGTCCGCGGCGTGCCGGACCACGTCCGCCAGGTCGCCGACGGCGGCCGGCCCGCCCGGCTCGCGCGGTCCGACGGCGGCGCGCCCGCCGACGACCACCAGGGGGAGCACGACCCTCATCCAACCCGACACCGGTGACGACCTCGCGGTGGCGCGGCGCTGCGTACCCCCTGGTCGGGTGGAACGGCGCGGGGGAACGCGCCGTCGTACGGTGACGTTGCCGTGTTGCGGGTCCTGGATGGTCCCGCGAGGATTGGCCGGCCCAGCCTGCGGGCCGACTGGACGACGAGAGGTGGACCACGTGGGGATCTTCGGGTTCGGAGACGACGACGACAAGAAGGTGCCCGGCACTGCGCTCGAGCAGGCGAACGCCGAGCCACGCGGTGCCTCAGCGGTCGTCTACAAGGTGCTCCAGCCGATCCTCGACGTCGGCATCGAGGGCCGGGGTCCGCTCCCATCGGCTCAGCACGTCGCCGACCAGGCGCGGTTGAAGAGCGGAAGTGTCGAGGAGGCCGTCGACCACGTCATCCGGGTCCACCTGGCGATGGCGGGCACCGGCGGGTTCGTCACGGGGTTCGGTGGTTTCGTCACCATGCCGATCGCGCTGCCGGTGAACGTCGCCGAGTTCTACTTCGTTGCAACGCGGATGACGGCGGCGATCGCGGCGCTGCGGGGGTACGACCTCTCGCAGCAACACATCCGCACCGCCGTCCTCCTGGCGCTGGTCGGGGCCGACGCCGAGGACATCATCCGCAAGGCGGGCATCGTCTCGCCGACCGGCAAGATCATCGACATGGCCGCTCAGCAGCTGCCCGGCCCGGCGCTGATGATGGTCAACAAGGCGATCGCGTTCCGGCTCATCGGGACGGTCGGCCGGTCGACGTTCGGCCGGCTCGGGCGCGGGCTGCCCTTCGTCGGGGGCGGCGTCAGCGCGGCCTTCGACACCTACATGCTCAAGCGGATCGCCGACCACGCCAAGGGCGAGTTCCCGATGCGGGCGGCCGCTGTCGCCGGCACGGCTGCGCCGCGGGGGCAGGTCACACCCTCGTAACGACCGGGGTCAGATGGAGGGCGCCCGGAATCCTGGTTCGGCCTCCGTCGTTGACCCGTACGCGGGAGCCTGCCCAAGGCGGGTTCGGACGAACGCCGCATGGGTATGCGTCTGCAGAGCCTGGGAAGAACCTCGGGCAGAACAGGGGAGGACGGCCAAATGGCACGACACACGAGCCGCATGGGTCTGGTCACGATGATCGCGCAGTCGGTCCGGACGGCCGTCCGGCCGGGCTCGGCCGGCCTGGTCGAGCGCGTCGCTGCCGTGCCGCGCATGCTTTCGGCGGTCACGCGTGGCGAGTACCGCGGCACGACCTTCAGCCACATGGCGTTGCTCGCCGCGGCCGTCGTCTACATCGTGTCCCCCTTGGACTTCATGCCTGAGGCCCTGTTCACCGTCTTCGGGCTCACCGACGACGCGATCGTCGTCACCTGGCTGATCGCCGCGCTCGTGAACGACACCGAGGAGTTCATCACCTGGGAGCGCAGTGGGGCACGGGCCCAGGGGTATGCGACCGCGGACGCCCGGACCGCCGGACCGCAGGACATGCCGCAGGACGAGTGGTACCGGACGGTTCAGTCCCAGGTCGTGCGCTGACTCCGCGCCGGGCCTGAGGGCCCGGCCCGGCGCTCGTCGTCAACAAGCTCTGCACGGTTCGCCACGTCGTCCACAGGCGGGGAGCTCGGTCTGGTCGGGGCTGCGTCGCCCCGCCGACGATCATCGGCATGACGACCACGATCCGACTGCGCGGCCCTGCCGACATCATCACCGTCCTGCCCTACCACCTGGGCTACCGGCCGACCGACTCCCTCGTCGTCGTCTGTCTGCGGCGTAACCGGATCGGGGTCGTCGGCCGCATCGACCTGCCGCCCGACGACATCGACCCCGAGCTGGTGGCCGTCGAGCTTCTCCCGGTCGTCCGGCGCGAGCGACCTGACGCCGTCGTCATCATCGGCTTCGAGTCCGAGGAGGGCCAGGCCGACCCGGCGAGCTCGGCCATGCGCGACGCCATCGAGTCCGCCGGGATCCGCGTCCTGGACCGGCTCCTCGTCCGCGACGGGCGGTGGTGGAGCCTCGACTGCGACGGCGGCTGCTGCCCCGCCGACGGCGAACCGCTGCAGACCGACGACGAGGTCCCTGCGGTCGCGGACTACGTCCTCCGAGGGCGCCGGCCGGCCGGTTCCCGAGCCGACCTCGCCGACCGGCTGCTGCCCCGGCCGGGCCCGGAGCAGGACACCCGCTGCGCGGCCTTCATCCACGCCCTGAGGACCGCTCAGCGCTCGCGGACGTCGCTGGCCCGTCGACGGCAGCTGACCTTCCGGCAATGGGCTCGGATCCTCGACCCGACGCCCGCCGGACCGGATGCGGTCGCAGGACCGCCACCGCCCGGGGACGAGGCGTGGGCGTGGGCCGTCGTGTCCCTGCTCGACGTGCCGACGCGCGACCTCCTCATCGCGTGGATGTGTCCGGGAACGCTGGACCTCGACGTGTTCCCGGCGGCCCTGCGCCGGGTGGCTGAGGCGGAGCTGCCGCCTCGCGGCTCGCTGGTCGGGTGGACCGGCACCGAGCCGGACGCCGCGAGTGGTGCGCGAGTGGCAGTGAATGAGGCCTGCGGGGACGAGACGGGTGTCGAGGCGGAGCGGAGCGAGGAAATGGCCCGGGGCGAGGAGTCGGCGGAGGGGGCCGACGAGTTCGCCGCCGGCGACGGACTCGTCGAACGACTGGCCATGGTCTGCCGGGCCGCGCCGCCGGAGCTGTCGCCCGGGCCGTTGACGTTGCTGGCCCACGTCGTCTGGTGGCTCGGTGACGGCGCCCTCGCGCGGACCGCTTTGGACCGGGCGCTGGAGGTCGATCCGGACTACCGGCTGGCCACCCTGCTCGCCCGGATGGTCGACGTCGCCGCCCGCCCGAGGGTCAGCGCGTGACGTCCATCCCATGGACCATGACCCGAAAGGGGCGGCTGGCGGCCCGTATAGTTGGCGCAGGTCATGAGCTCCAGCGCGTAGCCCCGGCTTGCTGGACGGCAACCCTCCTTTGCTGCGGTGGGGTGCCCCGGGTGATGACCCGGCCCGGCCGCCCGGCTCGGGCAAGCGCGCATTCCAGGAGCAGGCCGGATGACCATCGTGGATCGAACCCGAAGTACCTCGTCGACCGCCTCGCGGCGGCCGACGACGCGCACCGGAGGGACCAGCCCGTCGGCGGCGTCCGACACGCCCGGAGGTGCGGTGATCTCTGGTCTCGTGTCCGGCGCCTGGCGCGAGGGCGACCCGGTCGGCCACCGCCAGCTCGTCCAGGTGGGCGACGTCCCGCTCGAGCGCGGCGCGGTGCTGCCGCAGGTTCAGGTGGCCTACGAGACGTGGGGCCGGCTCAACGAGCGGGGCGACAACGCGGTCCTCGTGGAGCACGCCCTCACCGGGGACAGCCACGTCGTCGGCGAGGCCGACAGGGCTCACCCGTCGCCAGGATGGTGGGACGGGCTGATCGGCCCGGGACGCCCGCTCGACACCGACCGGTGGTTCGTCGTCGCCTCGAACGTCCTCGGCGGCTGCCAGGGCACGACCGGTCCCTCGTCGCTCGCCCCGGACGGCCGGCGCTGGGGGAGCCGGTTCCCGTTCGTGACGGTCCGCGACCAGGTGGTCGTGGAGGCTCGGCTGGCCGCCGAGCTGGGGATCGCCCGCTGGGGCGCGGTCCTCGGCGGTTCGATGGGCGGGATGCGGGTCCTCGAGTGGGCGGTCACGCATCCCGGGCGCGTCGACCGTGCGCTGGTCCTCGCCAGCACGGCGTATGCGACGGCCGACCAGATCGCGTGGGCGCAGCCTCAGCTGCTCGCGATCCGCTCCGACCCGTCGTTCCGCGGCGGCGACTACTACGACGCCGAGGACCGGCTCGCCGGACCCGAGGTGGGCATGGGGATCGCCCGACGGATCGCGCACGTGACCTACCGCAGCGGCACCGAGCTGGACCAGCGCTTCGGTCGCGAGCCGCAGGGGCGCGAGGAGCCCTTAGGCGACGGTGGCCGCTACGCCGTGGAGTCCTACCTGGACCACCACGCCGGGAAGCTGTCCCGGCGGTTCGACGCGAACTCCTACCTCGTGCTCACCGAGGCCATGAACTCCCACGACGTCGGGCGCGACCGCGGCGGCGTCGCGGCCGCATTGAGCACCGTGACGGCGACAACAACCGTCGTCGCCGTCGACTCCGACCGGCTCTATCCCGTCCGGCTCAGCGACGAGATCACCGCGGGCGTACCCGGAGCGACGCAGCACACCATCTCGTCCGCATACGGACACGACGGGTTCCTCATCGAGATCGACCAGGTCGGCTCGCACATCCGCGACGCCCTCCGCTGACGGAGCGGGTGCTCCGGCCCCCTTTCGGGTAGGTTCACGACGAGGGGACCCGAGATGCACCGTCGCACATCGAGGAGGTTCGCCGAGTGTCCATCGTCGTGGGCTACATCCCGACCCGTGAGGGCCGCGCCGCCCTGCGGCGAGCCGCAGCGGAGTCGGAGCTGCGCAAGGCCGGGCTGATCGTCATCAACAGCGACAGCGGCAAGAACTTCGACCCCGACGACACGCTCCGGTTCGAAGCTGCGCTCGAGGGCGTGCGCGGGCGCCTGGCCGAGACCGGCGTGAACGTCGAGATCCGCCATCTGGTCCGCGGCAAGGAACCCGCCGAAGACCTCATCGAGGCGGCGGAGAGCAGCCATGCGGAGCTCATCGTCATCGGTCTGCGGCGGCGTACCCCCGTCGGCAAGCTCATCCTCGGGTCCAACGCCCAGCGCATCCTGCTGGACGCGACCTGCCCGGTTCTCGCGGTCAAGGCCACCAGCGAGGACGACTGAGAGTCCCGAACGGCCGCGCGGCGCCCGAATGGCGTCCCGGACCCCGTTGGCGTTTTATAATGGTAAGAGCACGGACGCGCAAGACCCGGAGAAGGACAGCCACGGACCGCCTCTCCCGCCCCGCCCAGCGTCCCGAGGAATGTTCTCCCCCGTTCCGGGCATTGACTCACGAGCGACCTCGATGGGCGTCGATCTCGCATGTCCACCGTTGTGAAAGGTAGTCGGTATCTGTGTCCACGGGCTCCACACCCTCCAAGCGCGCGAGCGCTGCACTCCCCTCGGAGTTCTCCGACCCCGCTCTCCAGCAGCTGATGTCGGCCGGCTCCGTACGCGCCCTCACCGGTGACGAGGTGCGTGCCGCCTTCGAGAGCACCGGCCTCACGGCCGCCCGCCAGAAGGCCGTCCTCCGGGCGCTCGAGAGCGCCGGAGTCGAGGTGCAGGTGACCGCCGCGCCGCCGAAGCGGGCCGTCGCCGCCACCCCCACGCGGGCGACGACCACCGCCCGCGCCACCAAGCCCGCCGCCAAGCCGGCGGCCAAGTCCGCGGCCGCCAAGTCGGCCCCGGCCGCGAAGTCCGGCTCGCCCGCCGCCAGCAAGACGGCGGCGGCGACCAAGACCGCCGCGACCAAGGCCGCCCCGCCGGCCAAGGCCGCGAGCAACGGGACCGCCACGAAGAAGACCGCCGCCAAGGTGGCGAAGGCGACGTCGAGCGCCACCGGTACCGCCGCGGACGCGGCCGCCCCCGCGCGCACGACGCCCGCCGCCAAGAAGGCGACCGCGAAGACCGCCACCGCCAAGAAGGCCGCGGGCAAGGCCACGCCGGACGGCGCCGACGGCGAGGTGATCGCGGACGGTGAGATCGAGGACCTCGAGGTCGAGCTCACCGACGAGGACGTCGTCGAGCCGGTTGCCGTCGAGGAGGTCGTCGAGGAGGTCGTCGTCGCCGAGGCGGACGCCGACGACGAGGACGCCGACGACGACGAGGACGGGACGGGCACCACCCGACGCCCCGCCGCGGCCGCCGAGGAGGAGTCCGAGGAGGCCGGCTTCGTCATCCGTGACGACGACGAGGAGGACGCACCGGCGCAGCAGGTCGTCACCGCCGGCGCCACGGCCGACCCGGTCAAGGACTACCTGAAGCAGATCGGCAAGGTCGCGCTCCTGAACGCCGAGCAGGAGGTCGAGCTCGCCAAGCGGATCGAGGCCGGCCTGTTCGCGGAGGAGCGGCTCAACTCCGGCGACAAGATCGACATGAAGCTCAAGCGCGAGCTGTGGTGGATCGCCCAGGACGGCAAGAAGGCCAAGAACCACCTGCTCGAGGCCAACCTGCGGCTCGTCGTCTCGCTGGCCAAGCGCTACACCGGCCGCGGCATGCTCTTCCTCGACCTCATCCAGGAGGGGAACCTCGGCCTGATCCGTGCGGTCGAGAAGTTCGACTACACCAAGGGCTACAAGTTCTCCACGTATGCGACGTGGTGGATCCGGCAGGCGATCACCCGCGCGATGGCCGACCAGGCCCGCACCATCCGGATCCCGGTCCACATGGTCGAGGTCATCAACAAGCTGGCCCGCGTTCAGCGGCAGATGCTCCAGGACCTCGGCCGCGAGCCGACCCCGGAGGAGCTGGCCAAGGAGCTGGACATGACGCCCGAGAAGGTCGTCGAGGTCCAGAAGTACGGCCGCGAGCCGATCTCCCTGCACACCCCGCTCGGTGAGGACGGCGACAGCGAGTTCGGTGACCTGATCGAGGACTCCGAGGCGGTCGTCCCGGCCGACGCGGTGAGCTTCACGCTCCTGCAGGAGCAGCTGCACTCGGTTCTCGACACGCTGTCGGAGCGCGAGGCGGGCGTGGTGTCGATGCGGTTCGGCCTCACCGACGGGCAGCCCAAGACCCTCGACGAGATCGGCAAGGTCTACGGCGTGACCCGCGAGCGGATCCGCCAGATCGAGTCCAAGACGATGAGCAAGCTGCGCCACCCCTCGCGCTCGCAGGTCCTGCGCGACTACCTCGACTGAGCGATCAGCGCCTGACGAGCGGCATCTGCGCAGGTCAGAGCCCTTTTCGGCGTCTGACACGGCGACAGTTCGGCAGCACAGCGCTCCTAGTCCAGATATCGACTAGTCTGGGCGCGGTGCCCACCGCCGGCCTCGACGCCGCCGACCTCGCGCGCTGCTGGCCCTCCTGGAGCTCGTCGCTGCGCGCCGAGCGCAAGTCCCCGCAGACCGTGAAGACCTACGGCGACGGGGTGCGGTTCTACCTCGCACTGGTGCGCAGCGAGCAGCGCCGGACCGCTGGACCGGGCCAGCCTGCGCGCGTGGGTCGCCGCGCTCGCTCGACGCGGGACGGCCAGCCGGCCACCGCCCGCTCCCGACAGCTCGCCGGTGCGCCGGTTCGCCGCCTGGCTGGCCGAGGAGGGCGAGATCGCCGCCGACCCGTTCCTCGGGCTCGGGCACCCAAGCTCGACGCCAAGGTCGTCGAGCCGCTGACCGACGACCAGCTCCGCCGCCTGCTCAAGGCGTGCCGCCCCGCGGGCGCGACCCCGCCGAGGCGCTGCGGCACCGCCGCGACGAGGCGATCGTGCGGTTCATGCTCGAGACCGGCGCCCGCGCCGGCGAGGTCGTCGCGCTCGAGGTGGCCGACGTCGACCTGCCCGCCGGCACCGCCGTCATCCGCCGCGGCAAGGGCGGCAAGGGCCGGGTCGTCCCGTTCGGGCCGCACGCCGCCCGGGCCCTCGACCGGTACCTGCGGCTGCGCCGCGACCACCGGCTCGGCGCGACCCGCCGGCGCTGTGGCTGGGGGACCGGGGCAAGGGTTCACCTACGACGCCCTGCACAAGACGCTGGGGGACCGCGCCGACGCCGCCGGCATCGCCGGCTTCCACCCGCACCGGATGCGCCACACCGCGGCGCACCGCTGGCTCGCCGCCGGCGGCTCCGAGGGCGGCCTGATGGCCGTCGCCGGCTGGACCCGCCCCGACATGCTCATGCGCTACACCCAGGCGCAGGCCGCCGCCCGCGCCGCCGCGAGGCCCGCGCCCTCAACCTGGGGGACCTGTGAGGCGCCGACGCCCCGAGCCGCCCCGCGGGCGCCTACGAGAGCCTGGTTACCGCCCTCTGGCCGCAGCTGGGCGACGACCACCCGCACCAGTACGCCCTCGACTCCACCTACAACCGTCTCGTGGGCGCCAGACGGTACAACCTCCAGACCGGGGAGTGGGAGCCGATCCCGGCGTCGACGACCCGGCCACTGCTGCTCGTCGCCTGTGATGAACGGCACCACCGCAGCGGCTCCCCGATGCTCGCCGAGCTGTGGAACACCGACCTCGGACCGTTCTTCGTCGCGGCGCTGGCCGGGGCCGTCTTCGACCCGCCAGATCACCCCACAGATCCGTGGGCGCCGCCGACAGCCGTCCTGAGCAACGAGGACAAGCAGGAGCGTGGCCGCCTCTTCGACGCGTCACCGGTAGATCCACGCTGGCAGCCGATCCCGATTACCGTCGTCAGGCTCTTCCCGGAGGTCCAGGCCACCACGAAGGCGCGACGCTGTGGGTCAAGTGCCCCGACCACGGCGCCGGGACGGTTGACCGGGTGAGGTTGGGCATCGCGTTTCTCGACGACCAGCGAAGGCGGAAATCGCGCGACACGCCGGATCCCACAGTCGTCGGGCTGCACGACGTCGGAGCGCTATTCTTCCGCTAGGCCCCGATCGGTGGCCCTCGTGCGAGCGCCGGTGGCGACCCAGAAGTGACGCACCTGGGAGAAACCGCTGGTTTGTCATGCCCGCACCCCCCCCCGTCGAGCGACAGTTGGTCGCCCGCCTCGCCGCCCACGAGTCCTGGGCCCAGACCCCCGACAGGACCGCCCGCACCGCGCCCGCGCGCGACTGCCTTCCTGGCGAAGTTCGACGCCTCGTCGACCCTGACGGCGTCCTCCAGCCCGAGGAGCGAGCCCGCCGAGCGGCGAACGCCCGCAGGGCCCACTTCCCAGACTCGCCCTGAAGTCCGCTCAGGCGCGCCGGGCGTCCACCTCCCGCAGCCAGGCGCTGAGCGAACTGACCGAGGCGGCGGCCCTCCTGGCTTTGGTGACCGACGGGTCGCGCGGGCCGGCCGACACTCAATGGGCACTCCGCCCAGGTCCCGTCGGACGCACACAGCGGCAGGAGCTCCGATCACCGGGCTCGGGCACCTGTGCTGGGGGGCCGGCCGATGAGCGCAGACGAACGGCGCCCCATTGGAGCGCCGCCCCAGTCGTCCGCCAAGACAACCGCCTCCAGGATACCACCGGGTCCGACGCGGAGCGTGACCGCCGAGGGCGTCGGAGAACTGAGCCTCCCCGGCGACGGGCTCCCGCTGCGGCCGCAGCTCCGGGCACAGCTGAAGCGTTCAGGCATTCCGAGAGAGGTTCGCCTTGAAACACGGCGTTCGCTCTGTGGGAGTCCCGGAGGACTTACCCGATGAACTTCGATCCACGCGACCGCAGAGGCGTTTCCGGGGCTGCTGTTCGAGTGGTGGAGTCCGGACGGGCAAGTCCACTATCAGCTGCGCCCTGACGAGCCGGTGGCCGGGCCCACGGTAGGCCACGCAAGTACCTGCAGGGCGACGACGTCACCTGGTCAACGTCCTCGGTGACCCTGAACGCGTGCATCAAGGTGTGGATCGTTGAGGGAACCAAGCAGACCCTGGCTGCGGGCCCCCACGCCAGACCCGACGTGTTGGTGGTCGGGATCCCGGGTGCCGCAACGGCGATGAGCGGAGGGCCAGCTGCTGCCGGACATCGGGAGCCTGGTCGAGGACAAGCCGGTCGTCGTCTTCTTCGACGCCGACGTCGCCACCAATGCCCGACGTGTGGGACGCCGCGACCGCGCTTCGGGACTGGCGCTCGACTGGAAGGGGCCCGGCGTGCCAGGTTCGTGCTGCTCCCGGCCGGTGGAAGGGCTGGTGTGGACGACATCCTGGGGGCCCGGCCGCCGGAGAAGCGGCGAAGGTCCTACAAAGGTCTGGCGGACAAGGCCAAGGGTCTGCCCAAGACCCGACCGGCCGGGCGAGGGTCGGACCACGCAGGAGTCACGGCGCGGCCGGCCACTCGACGTCACAAGGGACCGGCTGAGGTCATCAACGACACCATCGACACGTTGGTGGACCGGTGGGACGGTGGCGGTTGTTCAACCACGGTGTCGTCATCAGCGAGCTGACGGGAAGACTGGACCCTCAGCGTTGGATAGTGGCGCCCTGCGACAGTCCTCGTGGAGACCGCGTTCTTCCACCGACCCGTGCTAGGCGAGTCCGTCGCGCATGGCCGGACACCAACCCATCATCGCGCGGTCGCGGCGCACGCGAACCGGTTCACGCCGGTGGACCGAACAGTCGGGTGCCCTTCGTCCGTGCGGACGGGACCATCTGCCAGACCCGGGCTATGACGAGGAGAGCCGGACCTTTCTGCTTGCCGGAGGCGCACTCGGTGGACCTGAGGGTGCCGGAGTAGCCAACCAGTGGAGAGATCGGTGACGCGTCGTGTCTGCTCCTGGACGAGTGGCTCGGCGATATGCCGCTGGCCGGGGAGGCGGACCGGGCCAACCTGCTTGGCCTGATCGTGACGCCGTTCATCCGCGGCCTGGTGCCGTTGGTCCCGCTGGCGGTCGTGGACGGGCTGCAGCCGGGCGTGGGCAAGAACCTATTGGCCGAGTGCATCAGCCTGCTCATCACCGGACGACAGCGCCGACCCGCTGCCCTACCCCAGTGACGACGACGAGCTAGGGCAAGCTCATCACGTCGGCATTCGGGACCGGAGCCGAGCTGTTCGTCTTCGACGAGGCGCACACGATCGGCGGCAGGTCGTTGGCCCGCGCGTTGACGGCAATGACGTGGAACGACCGGATCCTCGGGGTGTCCCGGATGGCGAGGTACCCCAAGAGAGTCACCTGGGTTGCCCTGGGAAACCAGGTCCAGATTCACGGCGACCTGGCCCGCCGGGTGTACCGGATCGCGTTGCGCCCCACCAATCCGAACCCCGAGCGGCGAAGTCTCGACGTTTCGGCACCCGAACTGCAGGAGTGGACCCTGGCCCACCGGGACCAACTGGTCCAGGCGGCGTCTGACGCTCGTCGGGCCTGGTTCGCCGCGGGACAGCCGCCCCCGCCATCCGGCGCTGAGCTTCGGCAGCTTCGAGACGTGGGAGGCGGGCCATCGGAGGCATCCTGCACACCGCCGACGTGCCGGGTTCCTCACCAATACCCAGGTGTGGCGCGCCGAGTCGGACTTCGAGACCCGCTATTGGGTGGAGCACCTGGACGACTTGTGGTGCCGGTTCGGGGAGGAATCGTTCACCATCGCCGAGGTCGTCGAGTCGATGAAGTCGGGCCTCATCAAAAGATGCCGCCGAATCGACGACTACACGGGGCGCGGGTTCCCCAGGGAACTGGGCAAGACGTACGCGCGGGTAAAGGATCGCTGGTACGGCGATTACCGTTCGGCCGCGTCGTGGGCACTCCAGGCAAGCGGTGGGGCGCACAGCAGCGTCAACTGGTGGCTGCGTGGACAAGCGGAGAGCTTTGGCTTTAGCCGTCAAAGGCAGTCCGCCGCCGTCCCCAGAGGGGAGCGTCGGGGACCCAGGAGGGATCGGAGGGGATCGGAGGGGATCGGAGGGATCGGAGGGGCGAGCCCTAACCCGGGGGCTCGAGCAGAAGCAGCGTGGGAGGGATCGGAGGGATCGGAGGGATCGATTGCCTCCCATAACTTGGGACGAGGTCAGGGGACCTTCCCAGTCGGACTGCATTCCAAGTCGGCACCGGCGCGATCCCTCCCATCCCTCCAATCCCTCCGGCCCGATTGACCTTTCGTCGGAGCCCGCCGCCGCCTCGCGATGTGCGGCGACCGATCGGCTGGCGACAACCATGTCGGATAAGGGGCTCCGGGCCGACCTGCGCCTGGTTCACCTGCGTGTCAATGAGTCGGAGCAGCGTCACTCAGCCCTGCGGCGTCAACTGATCCGTGACTTCGACTTCCCCGCCGGCGACGTCGGACGGTCGGGTGGCAGCCCGACCCTGGACATCGCTGGTCGGGATCCAACACCTTCGCGAACTGGTCGCGGGGTCGTCGTGGCCGGTTGGGTCAGAGGGCCGGCCCTCCGTCGACCGCGCTGGGCTGACCGCTGTCATGTCGGGCCACGATGACGACGAAGTCAAACGGCTGGCCAGCATCCTGTATGACTTCTCGCCCCGCCGACGTTCCTGTGCGACGTGGCCCGGCATGCCCGGCATCAAAGGATCCATCCCACCTACCGCACCGACACGGCGACGGGCAGATGGGCTTCCGTGGAACCGAACATCCTCGCCGCTGGCCGCCGCACCAGAGCCCTGCTCGCGGAGCGGGACGTGGTCCTCGCCGAGCCGGACCACGTCTTCATCGGCGCGGATCTCGCCGGCATCGACGCCCGGTGCGTCGCGGGACTCTCCGGCGACAGCAGTTACGCCGAGTTGGTGACCGGGCGCG